>NZ_CM147875.1:0-1645000 GCF_055808595.1 Devosia sp. J20-27
CTGAAGCAACCGTGCCGCAGCCCTTATTTCGGTCGCGTCAGCCGTTACGCGCCCACTGCGGCAGAGAGTCAGCCGCGCCCTCAGTCGTCCCCCTCCCCCTTGAGGGGAGGGGTCGGGGGTGGGGGTCCATCGGCGGCGCACTGCACCACCCCCACCCTTGGTCCCTCCCCTCAAGGGGGAGGGAGACGACTGAAAACTCCACTCAAGGCTCTCAGCCTCTCGCACCGGCCCACACGCGCCCGACCTCGTCCTTCGACAGGCTCAGGATGAGGTCTCTGAGGCAACCGTGCCGCAGCCCCTATTTCGGTCGTGTCAGCCCCTTGCGCGCCAGTTCCACCTCGCTGCGGCAGAAGCAGCCGGCGACGTGGTCGTTGACCAGGCCCATGGCCTGCATGAAGGCATAGACCGTGGTCGGGCCGACAAAGCTCCAGCCGCGCTTGCGCAGATCCTTGCTCAGCGCCTTGGAGGTGTCGGTATGGGCCGGGATATCGCCGTGTCCGGCGGGGGTCTCGACCGGTTCGGGTTCGAAGCCCCAGAAATAGGCAGCGAGCGAGCCGAACTCGCGCTGCAGCTCCTGGGCGCGGCGGGCATTGTTGATGGTCGAGGTGATCTTGCCGCGATGCCGGACAATGCCGGCGTCGCCAAGCAGGCGCTCGATATCGGCCTCGCCCATGGCCGCCACCGCGTCGATATCGAAGCCGGCGAAGGCGGCGCGAAAATTCTCGCGCTTGCGCAGGATGGTCAGCCAGGAGAGCCCCGACTGGAACCCCTCGAGGCAGATCTTTTCGAAGAGCCGCGTATCCGAGGTCACCGGACGACCCCACTCGCTGTCGTGGTAGACGACGTAGAGCGGGTCGGAACCGGCCCAGCTGCAGCGCTGCTTGGTGTCGGGGTCGGCGATTGTTGACATCGGGGGGCTCCGCTGACTATCCAGACACCTCGACATCAGGAGACTTTGCAGATGCTGGTGCCTGATCGGGTGAAGGCGTTGATCGTTGATGACAATGCCTATGCGCGCAGTGCCACGGCTGCAACCCTGCGCAAGCTCGGCCTCACCCAGATCGTCGAAACCAGCACCGCGCCGGAGGCGCTGCTGGCCATGCTGGCAACGCCGTTCGACCTGCTGTTCATGGACTGGTACATGCCCGAGATGAACGGCGCGGCGCTGCTGCAGATCATCCGCGATCCGCGTTTTGGTGCGAACGGGCGACTGGGCACGGTGATGATGACGGCCTATCCCAGTCGCGAGGTCATCACCCGGGCCAAGGAACTGGGCATTTCCGATGTGCTGGCCAAGCCCTTCACCACCGCCCAGGTGTCGAGCGTGCTGCAGCGCATCCTTGGCGGCTGGGAGCTTCCCGACGACGAGCCGGCCGGTCCGGGTGCGATCCTGCTCTGAGCGCCGGATTAACCTGGTCTCAACCACGCGGCTTGGCGTGACCTTAACCATGCCGGTTCACGGCAATTTGGTCATTTCGCGCAACACTTCCCTCACCATCCGGGACACCGGACATTTTTGTCAGTTGGTGAGTAAAGCAAATGTCGCTCTGGAATCGCGCCGCTACGGTCGGCCTTGGTCTTGTTCTGTCCTTTTCATCCCTGGCGCCGGCACTGGCAGCCAATAATCTCTCGTTCATCCGGCAGCCGTCCGGCATCACGCTGACGACGGGCAAGCCGTCCAACGCCCTGCAACTGCGCACCGGCACCGTGCGGCTCGATCCGCAATACATGCGCCAGGTCGTCGGCTATGCCGGCAACGAGCGCGTCGGCACGGTCATCGTCAATACCGGCAAGAAATTCCTCTATCTGGTGCTCGGCAACGGCAAGGCCATGCGCTACGGCATCGGCACCGCCCGCTCCGGCTTCGAGTGGAGCGGCACGCACAAGGTCACCAACAAGCGCGAGTGGCCGAGCTGGACGCCGCCGGCCGAAATGCGCAAGCGCCAGCCGGGCCTGCCGGCCTTCATGGAAGGCGGGGTGCGCAACCCGCTGGGCGCCCGGGCGCTCTATATCGGCTCGACGCTCTATCGCATCCACGGCACCAATGAGCCCTGGAGCATCGGCACCAACGTCTCGTCGGGCTGCATCCGCATGATCAACGATGATGTGATCGACCTTTACACGCGCGTGAAAATTGGCGCGAAGGTCATCGTTCTTTAGTAACTGATTTGCGGCACTATCCGGGCCAATAGAGGCTCGGGTAGTCCGCTGTGTTCACTCAGTTCAAATCTCTGCTGACGCGCTTTCATCGCGATGAGCGCGGCGTCTTCATGGTCATTTTCGGCATTCTGGCCCTGGTGCTGATTGCCACCTCGGGCGCCGTGGTCGATTACACCAGCATCGAGCAGACCCGGACGCGAGCCCAGAGCGCGCTCGATGCTGCCGCCCTCGGCCTGCAGCCGCATGTGTTCGATACCACCGGCACCTGGAACGAAGCCAAGTTCATGTCTGCCGCCAGTTCGCTGCTCAAGGAGCGGCTGGGCGACGCATCGGTCGCCTCGGGCGTCACCGGCGCGACGATCAATTCACGCAATGGCCAGCTGATCCTCAATGGCTTTATCGACGTGCCGACCTCGTTCGTGGCGCTGGTCGGCGTGCCCAAGGTGCGGGCCAGGGTCGTGTCCGAGGCGACGCGCAAGCGGCTCAACCTCGAAGTCGCCATGGTGCTCGACAATTCCGGCTCGATGTCGAGCTACAGCCGCATGACCGAGCTCAAGAAGGCGGCCAAGAACGCCACCGACATCCTGTTCGACAACCAGGACACGCAGCCCAACGTCTTCGTGTCGATCGTTCCCTTCACCCAGTTCGTGAATGTCGGCACGGCCAACCGGACTGCCAGCTGGATGAGCCAGAGCGGCGCATCCAGCATCTCGCATCTCAATTTCGATGACGACGACCGGGATTCGAACAGCTTCACCACCACCGTCAACCGCTGGAAGCTCTATGACGAGTTCGGTAGCGGCTCGTGGAGCGGATGCGTGGAGGCCCGCGTGGCGCCCTACGACACCGATGACACGGTGCCCAACAACGCCCTGCCCGACACCATGTTCCAGCCGGTGTTCGCGCCGGACAGTTCGGCCGACAACTACCTCTCCGATACGGGCGGCTCCTGCACCCGCGTGCCGCCCACCTGGACCAAGACCGAGACCAAGACCAAGTGCGCCTCGAAGGTCAGCGGCAACAATTCCAGCAACTACGACAGCTGCAGCAGCACGGCCGTCTCATCCTATGCCGGAACCGACGTGAACGGCGCTACGGTCGCCTCGCCGCCATCCACGCAGCCGGCCGATAACTCGGTCTACTCGTATTATAATCAAGGCGCGTGCGTGGTCAGCTATACGGGTTCGGGCTCGTCAAAGAACAACTACACCAACACCCGGAAAACCGTCTGCACCTACGATTTTTCGACCCAGGAATACCAGGAGCGGCTCTGCAAATACACCGGCAAGTCCGGCAACAGCGCCAACTCGGACTGCCCGGCGACCGCCATCCTGCCGCTGGTCAACGTGCGGCAGACGGTCAAGAACCGGATCGACGCCATGGTCGCCTCGGGATCGACCAATATCGAACAGGGCTCGATCTGGGGCTTCCGCACCCTGTCGCCCACCGAGCCCTTCACCGAAGGCCGGGAGTATGACGAAGCGACGTCCAAGATCATGATCGTCATGACCGATGGCGAGAACAACCCGAACTATTCGACCTACAGCAGCAGTGTGTACGGAAACTCGAGCTGGACCGCCTGGGGGTACCGCATCAACAAGCGGCTGCTGACGGAGTCGACCACACCCAAGGATTCTACGGCAAGCTCCTCGCAGGTGATCGCTGAAGTGAACCGTCGCACGGTCCTGGCCTGCGGGAGCGCCAAGGCGAAAGGCGTCATCGTCTATACGATCGGACTGTCCTCACCCAACAATACCACAACGCAGATGCTCAAGGACTGCGCCACGCCGAGCAAGACCGAGAACGGGGTGACCACCAATTACTGGTACTTCCCGAACAACTCGAGCGAGCTGACCACGGTGTTCCAGGACATCGCCGAGCAGCTTTCCGAACTGCGGCTGGCGCAGTAGTCAGTGGCGCGGGGTGGCCAGCCGGAACCGGCGGCCGCCCGGGAAGGCTTCGAGCGCCGCCCGCTGCTCGGCTTCGGTCAGGCCCTCGAACTCGATCTCGAGAACGCTCTCAGGCTCGTCGAGCGGCGATATCATCTCCTCGGTGCGCGTCAGCCGGCGGCCATGCGCAGCGGCGAGCCAAAGGGGGCGGGGCTTGAGGTCGATAGCGGGCTTCTGCCGGTTCATCGTCTGACTCCACTTCTCGTGTTGCGAGAATTAACGCGGGCCCCCGGCCATCAGTTTCCGCACAACGGCGTGAACTTGCCGCGGCGGCCGTGAACACGGTCGCAATGGCGCGTTCATCTGCGGTTCATCGATGTGGCCCAAACGTGGCGGAGCGCGCGTTGCAGTGCCCGGCGAACGGGAGTAGCGTTGCCGCAACAGGGCGATGCCCTCCGCTCGTCACTGAAGGGTAACTCTTTGAATATGCGGGATAATCTAGCCGACGCGATCTTCCGCCACCCCCGCCGTCTGGGGTTCATCGCCTTCAACCTGATCGCCTTCGGCCTGCTCGTCAGCTGGATCGTCGTGACCCAGGACGACGCCGAAACCCTCGGCGTCCTCGGCCTGCCCTACTACGCCCTCGGCTATGTCGGCATCGGCTTCCTGATGGTTGCCTGGATCGGTGCGTGGATCGCCTGGATCGTCACGGCGCGGCGCCGGCGGCGGGAGCGCCAGAGCGACTAGTGCCGGGCTTCGGCTACAGCCCGCCCGAGGCTGGAGCGCTCGGTCGACTGGTAGATCAGCTTGTTGTGGTAGCCAGGCCCGGTGACCCGGACTTCGCTGCGGCCACCCTGGCGCGATGTTGCCGCGGCGTTGGCCACGGCCTCGGCCATCGCCGACTCGAGCGATGCAAACGGGCCCTGTGACTCGCCATTCAGATCGATCCACCAGTTGTCGCGGGCATAGATCACGATAAATATCGACGTCGCCATACTCATAACTCCACTCGCCGCGCCTCAATAACGCGCAGAACGGCAAGGGTTCAGCGATTTCAAATGTTAGGCTTAAGGCTGCAGGCCGATGCGGCAGCCTCGATGCACTTCCAACAGGGGCGAATTCGAGCGCCCATCGCTGCGCCAAGACGACTGGCGGCGGCAGATCTGCTCGTCCGGCCGCGGCGCGCTGGCGGGCCGAAGGCGAGATCGACAGCAACAGCCCGTGCCACGCCGGAACCGCGCTTCAAACCACTGATTTAATGAGAGAGTTTGGTACCGCCTCCCCGGTTTGAACGGGGGACCCCTAGATCCACAATCTAGTGCTCTAACCAACTGAGCTAAGGCGGCACGAAACGCGGCGGACCATAGTTAGACTTGGCGGCCCTGACAAGCGCAGAATTTGCCTCTTTCGAAAGGGGGATTTTACCCCTTGGTACTTAACCATGCCAGCGAATGGTGGCGCGACGGGGGCCAGCCGATATGGACCGCCGGAAACACGCCATATATTAGAGAAGTGTTAAGTTTTGTGTCCCGGATGTGCCAGTTTGGCACGGAAGACGGTGTAAGTGCGTGACTTCTGAGTGGATCAAATCTCCCAAGGCCCGCCGTGTGCTGCAGCACTGGGCCAATTCCAGACCGGCGTGGCTATGGTCAGGAAACGGCGAGACTCTGCTCTGGCGCAACAGCAGTGCGCGATTTTTCCACGGCCGGATCAAGAAGCATGGCGTGAAGCTGGCGCCGGAGGCCGCGCCGATCAAGGGCCAGATCGCCAGACTCATCCGTCTGGGCTCGCTCGATCGCTCCAGCCTGTCCCGCATCCAGTTCATGGCCGGCGACCGGCCGATCTCGACCACCTGCACCGTGACCCCGCTCGAGCTCGAAGGCGGCGATATCGGCCTGTTGATCGTCGGCGTCGATCCGATCGAACCGGAACTGCTCGAAACGCCGCGCCTCAACGGCGTGGCCGAGCGTTTCCTGCCACCGGGCAGCGACTACCTGCTGATCGACGAGGACGGCCAGATCTCGGGCGGCTCGGACAAGGCGATCGAACTCTACGCCCGCGAGATCGAAAGCGAAGGCCTTCCCGACCTGCACGAGGAGGGCAGCGGCATGGCCGAGATTGCCGGGACCAACCTGCTGGTCACGCGCTTCAAGGCCAGCCCGGGCGATGCGGTGCTGCTGCTGTTTGAAAGCGGCGAGCACCGGATCGATGATGTCCGGGCAGCCGAGGGCCTCGCCGAAGCCGACATCACGCCACCCGCCGACGAACCGCTGCTGCCCATCGGCCTGCCGCCCGCCGAGGCCGAAGTGCCGGCGGAAGAGGCAAAGGTCCTGGAAGACCACTGGGTCGAGCCGTTCGAACCGCGACCGGATGTGCCGGGTCTGGCCAATCTCTTCGACCGGCTGGCCGATGACGAGGGGCTCTATGCGCCGCTGACCGAAAGCGACGAGGCCTATGCCGGCCCGCTGCACGAAAATGTCGGCTACGTCCCGGCATCCAGCGACGAGCCGGAAGACGCCGAAACCGCTGTGGGTGAGGCCGAGACCCCGGACGAACCGGACGCCCCCGCAACAGCCGAAACGCCGGAAGAAACGCCGGCCGAACCCGATGTCATCGCTGCTGTCATCGCCTTTGCCGATGACGAGGACGACCTCCCCGCGACCGCCGAGACGCCGATGGTCTGGAAGGTCACCGGCCGCGGCTTCACGCCGCTGCCGGTCGAGGACGCGGCCGAGGCCCCGGACGAGCCGGCAACGCCCGTTGGGCCCGGAGTGTCCGACGACACCGAGGACGCCGGAGAAGCCGCCCCGCCGGAACTGCCCGAGGAACCGCCCGCCGTTCAGGACGTCCCGGATTCGGCAACCGTCGAGCTGGTGTCGCGCTACAATTTCGACGAACTGAGCCGCATCCTCACCGACCGCGTCGGCGTCGACGCGGTCGAGACGGCGCTGACCGATCTGTTGCCGGAGCGCCGCCGCCAGCCCGAGGGTGCCCTGATCAACCTCGCCGCCGAAACCTTCATCCTCAACCGGCTGCCCATCGGCATCATGGTGTTCCGCGACCAGCAGGTGCTGTTTGCCAACCGGGCACTGACCGAGCTCACCGGCTACGACACCATCGATATGCTGCGCCAGGCGGGACTGGCTGCCATCTTCCCCGGCGACGACGCCGCGGCCGCCGGGCCGGTGACGCATCTGGTCCGCCGCGACGGCAACCCCATCGGCGTGCGCGCCCGGCTGCAGTCGATTCCATGGCAGGGCCGGCCGGCGCTGATGCTGTCGGCGATGGCCGGCGACGAGAGCCGCGGCCACGAGGGTGCCGTGCGCGCCTTCGCCGAAATCGCAGCCGAAGCGCGCGAAGAAGGGTTTGTGCGCGCCGACCGCTCCGGCGTGGTGACCGAAGTGTCGCTGCATGCCCGCGTCGTCTTCGGCAAGACCGAGGCCGATCTGGTCGGGCTGCCGCTCTCGGCGCTGCTCGAGGGAAGCGAAGGTCCGGCACTGCAGGCCTTCCTCGAACGGCCCGCCCGCTTTGCCGAAACGGCCCGCCCTAGTCTGGTGGTGCGCAGCAACACGGGCGATGCTGATGTGGCGCTCTTTGCCGAAGGCCAGGCCGGCCTGGTCACCGGCTATTTCGGCTTTGTCCGGCTGCGTCCCGCGCCGACCGTCGTGTCGGCCGGCGAAGCGCACCAGGCAAAGGTCGACGAGCATACGGACGAGCTCGAGCCGTCGATGCTCGGCCGGCTGAGCCGCGGCATCCGGCGGCCGCTCAATACCATCATCGGATTCTCCGAACTGATCCGCTCGTCGGCCTTCGGCACCATCGAGAATGCGCGCTACCTCGATTATGCGCGCGACATCAAGACGGCCGGCAACGAGATCGCGACGCTGGTCGACGAGCTCGACGACTACACCCGCCTCAAGGAAGGCCGCTATGCGGCGCGCCCGGCCGAGCTCGACCTCGGCGCGCTGCTGGAAAGCTGCGTCGTGCGGGTCCGCGGCCAGGCCGGTGCGGCGCGCGTGCTGGTGCGCAGCGCCATCTCCGAGCGGCTGCCGAAAATCCGCGCCGACCGGGCCTCGCTGGGCCAGGCCGTGCTGAACCTGCTCGCCAGCGCCATCGACCAGACCCCGGCCGGGGCCTCCGTCATCCTCTCGGCACAGGTCGAGGACGATGGCAGCATTTCCGTCAATGTCCGCGACAGCGGCGAACGCAATGTCGACCTCGGCGAGCGCTTCGTGGTGTTCCGCGATGGCGTCGGCAAGGACGGCGAGGCGCTGGCCCCGGTGCGCTCCAGCGTCGGCCTGGCGCTGACGCGGTCATTGCTGGCGGTCAATACCTGCTCGCTGTCGGTGGATCCCAGCGGCCGCATCGGCACCCGCTTCTCGCTGGTCATTCCCGCCGATCTGGTGGCAACGACTGCCTGATCCGGCAACCAGAATGTCGCAGGCGGGCATCCCGCTATCATCCCATAGTGACCTGAACCGACAGCGTTATTTTCTGACACTTTGAACGGTTCCAATCTGCTGGTGCAGCGGCGCCGTCCCCGCCGGCCCGCAATTGTTGACATTGCTACTCAGAATTCGGAAAAGGCGCCGACATGAGCGCGAACGCGCCCCGATGGAGAGAGTTCTGATGACGCACCCGATACGCACGATCACCGCCGTTGCCGCCCTGCTGGCCGGCATGTCCGGCACCGCCTGGGCGCAGAGCACCGAGGTCAACGTCTACTCCTATCGCGAGCCGGGCCTGATCCAGCCGCTGCTCGACCGGTTCGCCGAAGAAACCGGTATCAAGGCCAATGTGCTGTTTGCCGGCGACGGTCTGATCGAGCGCGTCGAGGCCGAAGGCGAACTGTCGCCGGCCGACGTGATCATCACCGTCGATATCGGCAACCTCGTCAATGCCAAGGAAAAGGGCGTCAGCCAGCCGATCGGCACGCCGGCCCTCGAGCGCGTTCCCGCCGCCTTCCAGGATCCCGACGGCGCCTGGGTGGCGCTCAGCCTGCGGGCCCGCGTGTTCTATGCCTCCAAGGACCGGGTGACTGAAACTGCCCTGACCTATGCCGACATTGCCGGTCCCGAGTGGAAGGGCCGCCTCTGCACCCGTCCGGGCGACCATGTCTACAATATCGGCCTGATTGCCAACCGCATCGCCGTCTGGGGGCTCGATGCCACCCGCGACTGGCTGTCGAAGGTGCGCGACAACCTCGCTTTCCCGCCCAACGGCAATGACCGGGCGCAGGTCAAGTCGATCCTCGACGGCACCTGCGACCTTGCCATCGGCAATACCTACTATATGGGCCTGATGCTCAACAACGAGGCCGAGCCCGAGCAGAAGACCTGGGCCGCCGCTGCCCGGATCATCTACCCCGACGCCGAGGGCAGCGGAACGCAGGCCAATGTCTCGGGTGCCATCCTCGCCAAGCACGCGCCGAACGCCGAGAATGGCGAGAAGCTGATCGAATTCCTGCTTTCGGACGAAGCCCAGCAGCTATATGCCAACGGGAACTACGAATACCCCGTGGTGGCCGAAGTGCAGCCGAGCGAACTGGTGCTCAGCTGGGGCAAGCTGAATGCCGACAAGACCCCGCTGGTCGAGGTTGCGGCACATCGGGCCGAAGCGGCCGCCCTCGTCGATGAACTCAAGTTCAACGAAGGGCCGCAGAACTAGGAGAGACGCGATCGTCCATACCGCGATCGAGACGAAACGCTTGACCGGCAGGGGACGCCCCCTGCCGGTCGCTGCGTTTGTCCTGGTCCTGATCATGGGCCTGCCGATCCTCTGGCTGACCTGGGCCGCCGTGGCCGCGGCGCTGAGCGGTGGCAACGGCCTGTCGGCCTCCATGCTGCCCACCGCCCTGCGCGAAACCACCGTGCTGATGCTCTGGGTGGGCGCCATTACCGGCGTGCTGGGACTGATGTCGGCCTGGCTGGTGACGCATTTCGAGTTCCCCGGTCGCCGCCTGCTCGAATGGGCGCTCATCCTGCCGCTGGCGGTGCCGACCTATCTGGCGGCCTACTGCTATGTCGAGTTTCTCGATTTCACCGGGCCGATCCAGCAGGCGGTGCGCTGGATGACCGGCGCGGAGACGCTGCGGGATTACTGGTTTCCGACCATCAAGAGCCCGACGGGGGCCGCCTTCGTGCTCTCAATGGTGCTCTATCCCTATGTCTATGCCGCCTGCCGCACCTTCTTCCTGATGCAGTCGGCTTCGATCGACAGCGCGGCCCGCACCCTGGGCGCCAATGGCTGGCGCACCTTTTTCACCGTCACGCTGCCGCTCAGCCGTCCGGCTATTGTCGTCGGCGTGACGCTCGCCATGATGGAGGTCGTCAACGATCTGGGCGCGGTGCAGTATTTCGGCGTCAACAGCCTGACGGCGGTGATCTACACCACCTGGCTCAACCGCTCCAATTTCGGCGGCGCGGCGCAGCTGGCGGTGACCATCGTGCTGGTCATTGCGCTGCTGATCCTCGCCGAGCAGCGGGCCCGGCAGAACCGGGTCTATGCCGCGCACCGCGACAGCAAGGTGCCGGCGGCACATCTGCAGCTCTCCGGCCTGCCGGCCTGGCTGGCAACGGCGTTCTGCACGGCGCTGGTGCTGCTCGGCTTCGGGCTGCCGGTGGGCGAATTGACCTGGCTGGCTTCGCGCACCATCTCGCCGGCGACGCTGGCCATGACCGCCTCGGCGGCGCTGACCACTCTGGAACTGGCGGTCGCGGGCGCCGCCATCGCGGTAGGCATCGGGCTGCTCGCTGCCAAGCTCAGCGCCCCGCGCTCGCGCCGGTCGGCCAAGAGCTTCATTCGCCTGGCGACGCTGGGCTATGCCATTCCCGGCACGGTGCTGGCGCTGGGGTTGCTGCAGCCGCTCGGACAGGCCGACCTCTGGTTCAACCGCCTGACCATGACCCTCGCCGACTGGCGTCCGGGGCTCGTTCTGTCGGGCTCGGTGTTCGCGCTGCTTTATGTCTATTCGATCCGCTTTCTGGCCCTCAGCCATTCAACGCTGGATGCCGCCATGCGCAAGCGCGGCGATACCATGCTCGATGCCGGCCGGGTGCTGGGGGTAAAGGGCCTTGCCCTGCTCTGGCGCATCGATCTGCCGACGCTGTCGCCGGCGCTACTGGCTGCCGGCACGCTGGTCTTTGTCGAGATCGTCAAGGAATTGCCGGCCACGCTGCTGCTGCGTCCGCTGGGCGTCGAGACCCTCGCCACGCTGGTTTATGCCCGCGCCAATGTCAGCCTCTTCTCGGAAGCCTCACTGCCGGCGCTGGGCATTGTCGCCGTCGGCCTGATCCCGGTGATCCTGAGCACCCATTTCAGCCGGCGCCGTACGTAAGTCTCTGTGCAACCGGTGCGTTTTTTCCGAGAGCCGGTGTCGGGTTCGGCTATAAAGGTTCCAGGTTTTGGGGAACCACAGAGAGCCAATGCACGAGGACGGCGCAAAGCAACCGCCCGCCACCGAAGCGTCGGGGGACGAATCGGCGCCCGTGGCCGCGCCTGCCGCCCCGGCCGCTATTCCGGCTGAGCAGCGGAAGGCCGAGACCGCCCCGAGTGCCGTTATCGTTGCTCCGCCCGCCGAGCCCCCGAAAACGGACGTGCCGCCCGCAATGGCGTCCACTGTTCCGCCCGCCGAAGCTTCAACCTCTGGTCTCCCCACGGACGCGGTGGCGGCAAGTGCCGTCGAGGGCGCAAGCCCCCCTGCCCCTGCCCCTGCCCCTGCCCCTGCCCCTGCGGCCGAGACTTCGGCGGCTGCTCCCGATCCGGAGCCTGCCTCTGACGCGGAGAGGGAAGCAGTGGTGGCTCCTGATGCCGTGCCTGAGGCAGAGCCGCAAATAGACCCGGTTGCCGCTGCAGCCGCCCCGGAAGCAGATGTCGAGACAAGCTCCTCTGCCCGGGACGAACCGGAATTCCCAGCGCAGGTCGCAACGGCAGACGGGCCGGTCGAAAAGCCGGAGCCACCTGACCAGGCCGTCGCAGACCCTGCCGAAATCGTGCTCCCCGCCCTGCCCGCTGCAGTCATTGCCGAGGTCGTTGCCCCGCCGGCTGCCGCACCTGCTGCAGAGCCCGCTTCCGCGCCGTCGCAACCGACGGCGCCCAGCGTCCGGCCGCGACCCGTCGCAACGCGCCGCCAGCCGTCCGGCCTGCTCGAATTTACCGCGTGGCGCCTCCTCGAACTTGTGGTCACGGTGGGCGTCGCGGCGCTGCTCCTGAGGCTGCTCCTGCCGAGCGAGGGCAGCATCGACATGGTCGTCCTGCTGGAGCGCCTGGCGGTCACCGGGCCGCTGATCGGCATGTCGCTCGTCGTTGCCGGGCTCGTCGGCCTGCCGCTGGGGTATCTCACGGGTCGCGGCCCGGCCTGGCTCGACATGCCGTTCCGTGCCCTCGCCATGGCGGGCGAGAGCCTGTCGCCGATCTGGCTGGCCATGCTGCTGATCATGCTGCTGGCCGGCGTGCTCGGCTGGATGCCGCCCGCCGGCTTCGTGCCCTGGGCGCAGAGCCCGCTGGGGTCGCTGCAGTCGCTGGTCCTGCCGGCACTGGCGCTCGGCCTGCCGCTGGCTGCGCAACTGGCGCTCATCCTGCGGGCGGCACTACAGCGGGCCGTCGCCGATCCGCGTATCGCTGCCGCCGAGGTGCGCGGCGCCACGCATCGTGAGGCGATCCGCACGCATGCCTTGGCTCCAGCGTGGATCGCCACCGTCGCTGACCTGGCGCTGCCCCTCGCCCTGCTGGCGCCGGCCAGTCTCGTCATCGAAAACGTCTTCTACCTCCCCGGACTGGGGCGGATGCTGTTCGGCGCCCTGGCCGAGCGCGATTTCGCCGGCCTGCAACTGGCCTTGCTGGCTCTGGTCGGGCTGGTTGCCCTTTGCCGCTTTCTCGTCGAAATGCTGCGGGCGGCTGCCGATCCGCGACTGGCGGCACGCGCATGAGCCAGATGCCCCCCGTCGCGGCGCCGGGCCTTGCGGCCAGCGCACTCCCCGGCCTGCGGCTGCGCATCGGCACCATTCTGGCGCTGCTGCTGCTGTTGATCGGCTTTGTCTCTATTGTCTGGACACCTCTTCCCGTCGAGCAGACCGACCTGACGGCGCAGCTGCAACCTGCCAGCGCGGCCCATCTGCTGGGTACCGATGCGCAGGGACGCGACCTGCTGTCCCTGGCCATGAAGGGGATCCTCACCAGTTTCGTCGTCGGTTTCGTCGCCGTGGCCATCGGGCTCTTTGTCGGCGTGCCGCTCGGCGTCGCGGCAGCGAGCTGGGGGGTCGTCGCTGATCGCCTGCTGGTCGGTGGCGACGGCTTCCTGATCAGCGTCTCGGCGCTCGCCCTAGCGGTGATCCTGACGGCGCTGGCCGGTGGCTCGACCCTCAACGCCATGCTGGCCATCGGTCTTTTCAACGCGGCAGTCCTCGCTCGGGCGACACGCGATGCGTTCGCGCCGTTCCGCGGCCAGGATTATATCGCGGCATCGCGGCTGGCCGGCCTCGGCGGCTGGGACCTGGCGCGCAAGCACGTGCTGCCCGATCTGCTGCCGGCGCTTGCCGCCCTGGCGGTCACCCAGCTTGCCCTCAGCGTCGGGCTGGAAGCGGCGCTGAGCTTTGTCGGCCTCGCCTCGCAACCGCCGGGCTCGAGCCTGGGGCTGATGCTGCGCGACGCGCAGGGCGGCCTGCTGTTCGGGCCGCTGCCGGTGCTGGTCCCCGGCGTCGCGCTGCTGCTCATCACCCTGTCGCTTAACCTGATCGCCGGTGGCCTGCGCCAGCTTCTGCGGGAGCCACCCGATGCTGCTTGAGGTCAGGAAACTCCGCATCGGCAGCGGCAATATCATCGAGGAGCTCAGCTTTGCCATTGATCGCGGCGAGCGGCTGGGGCTGGTCGGCGACAGCGGCAGCGGCAAGAGCGCGGTGGCGCTGGCCATCGCCGGCCTGCTGCCCGCGGGCATGGCCATCGAGGGCGAACTGGTGTTCGACGGCGCGCCGCTTCCCGCCGCGCCCGCCGCCCGGGCCAAACTGCGCCGCCAGCGCATCGCGCTGGTGCGTCAGGGCGATGCGGCAGCCTTGCTGCCGACCGCCCGGGTCGGCCAGGTGGTTGCCGACGTCAAGCTGCTGGGCGGCATCGGGCTCGATCCGGCGCGGTTCGTCTCGCAGCTCTCGGCCGCCGAACGGCAGGTGCTGCTGATCTCCGAGGCCCTGTCGCGGCGGCCCGATCTGCTGATCCTCGATGAACCCTTCACGCTGCTCGACGCACCGACGCAGAAGCGGCTGGTGGACCTGCTGACGGGCCAGAGCATGGCAATGCTGGTCATCGGCCATGACCTCGCCGCCATCGGCGCCCTTACCGGCAATATGGTCATCCTCGACCAGGGCAGGTTCGTCGAAGGTGGCCCCACCGCGCAGATCCTCTCCCGGCCGCTCGAGGACATGTCGAAGCATCTGATCGCCGGCAGCCGCATCCGGGCGCGCACCCTGATGCGCTCGCCCATCGGGACCGAACTGCTCGAGGTGCACGGGCTGAGCGTGGTCTACAGGGACCGCCAGCGTCTCCTGCGGCGCCACAAACCCGTGCAGGCACTCGACGATGTCAGCTTCTCGCTGCGGCGAGGAGAGGCCCTCGCCGTGGTCGGATCGGATGGCGCCGGCAAGAGCACACTGGCCCGCATCGTCGCCGGGCTGGGTCGCGCCAGCAAGGGCGTGCTCGAGTTCGACCGCCAGCCCTATCATGGACGCGACCTGCCGCGGATCGTCAGGGCGGATATCAGTCTCGTGTTTTCCGATCCGCGCCGCGCCTTCAGCCCGCGGCTGACGCTGGGCGAGTCCGTCACCGAGCCGCTGCTGCTCGACCAGCATCACACCATCGAGGAACAGTCGGACCGGCTGATGGATGTGCTGGGCGGCGTCGGCCTCGGGGCGCATGTGCTCGATCTGCGGCCGGGCGACCTCGGCATCTATGAGCTGCAGTTGCTGGCTCTGGCGCGGGCGCTGATCTCGCGGCCCAGGCTGGTCGTGCTCGACGAGCCGGTGCGGCTGCTCAACGCGCGACAGCGCGGCGACATGCTGACGCTGATCAACCGGGTGCGCGCCGATTTCGGCTTCACCGCGCTGATCACCTCGTCCAATCTCGATCTGATGCGGCACATAGCCGATCGGGCACTGATCCTCGACGCCGGCAGGATTGTCGAGGCCGGGCGGCCGGGCGAACTGCTGGAAACGCCCGGGCATGCGGCAACCCGGGCCATGGCCGAGGCCCGGCTGCCGGAAGTCGGAATCGGCGTGGTGGCGCCCGTCGGGCGCTGACCACGCCTAGTGCGTCATGGGCTTGCCGGCCTCGTCGAAGCGCAGGAAGGCATCGCCGCGCGGCGCGAGGCTGAGGCTGTCGCCGGCATGGTAGGTGGCCTTGCCGGGCTGGCGCACGATGATCGGATCCTCGGCGCCGATGTCGACATAGACGTAGCTGTCCGAGCCGAGGTTCTCCGAATAGACCACCTTGCCGGTCCAGGCGCCATCCGCAGTGATGTCGAGATGCTCGGGGCGGACACCGACTGTGGTGGCCTTGTACTTGGCGGCGTCGGCGCCGGTGAAGAAGTTCATCTTGGGCGAACCGATGAACTGCGCCACGAACAGCGACTGCGGGCTCTCGTAGAGCTCCATGGGCGTGCCCACCTGCTGCACGATGCCGTCCTTGAGCACGACGATGCGGTCCGCCATGGTCATGGCCTCGACCTGGTCGTGGGTGACGTAGACCATGGTGGTGTTGGACAGCTGCTCCTTGAGCTGGCCGATCTCCATGCGCATCTGCACGCGCAGCGCCGCATCCAGGTTGGACAGCGGCTCGTCGAACAGGAACACCTTGGGATCGCGCACGATGGCACGGCCGATGGCGACGCGCTGGCGCTGGCCGCCGGACAGGGCCTTGGGCAGGCGCTCGAGATAGCTGGTCAGCTGCAGCTTGTCGGCCGCGGCGCGAACCTTCTGGTCGAGCTCGGCCTTGGGCGTGTTCATCAGCCTGAGCGCGTAGGCCATGTTGTCGTAGACGGTCATGTGCGGGTAGAGCGCGTAGCTCTGGAACACCATGGCGATGCCGCGCTTGGAGGGCGCCACGTCGTTGACCACCCGGCCGTCGATCTCCAGGGTCCCCGACGAGATGTTCTCGAGCCCGGAGATGCAGCGCAGCAGCGTGGACTTGCCGCAACCGGACGGACCGACGAAGACAATGAACTCGCCCGACTTGATGTCGAGATTGACGTCCTTCAAAATCTCCACGCTGCCATAGCGCTTGTAGAGGTTGCTAATCTTGAGATCCGACATGGCTTCTCCTCCTCGGCGGACTTATTGCCCGTCCACAATTCCAATGTAGGCCGCGAACGCGGCCAGGCTCAATGACCCTCCGACCGGCGTCGCCGTCACGCCCGGTGCCTGGCTGGCCTTGACCACCATGCCCTCGGGCAGATCATAGACCAGCGGCGCGTCGGTCATGTTGAACACGCAGAGCATTTCCTCGTCGTCCGCGGTGCGGAGGAATGCCAACACCCCCTCGGGCGCGTCGATGGTCCGGACACCGCCCTTGAGCAGGGCATTGTGGCGCTTGCGGAATTCAAGCGTCGCCCGGTAGTGGTGCAGCACCGAGTCATTGTCGCGCAGCTGCAGGTCGGCCGCGCGGTTCATGTGATCGAAGGGCACAGGCAGCCAGGATTTCTGCGCCGTCGAGAAACCGGCCAGATGCGCCGAACTCTGCCACACCATGGGTGTGCGGCAGCCGTCCCGGCCCTTGAACTGCGGCCAGAACTCGATGCCGTAGGGATCGACCAGATCCTCGAAAGCCAGTTCGGCCTCGGTCAGTCCGAGTTCCTCGCCCTGGTAGAGGCAGACCGAACCCTTCATCGAGAGCAGCAGCGTCGCTGCCAGGCGAACGAAGGCGTCCTGCTGGCCGTGCATCGACCAGCGGCTGGCATGGCGGACCACGTCGTGGTTGGAAAAGGCGAGACAAACCCAGCCGCTGGTGGCCATGCCTTCGGTCGCATCAATGGCGCGGCGGAAGTGGCCGGCGTCGAACGCACCCCCCAGGTAGTCGAAGGTGTAGGCCATGTGCAGCCGCTCCGAGCCGGAGGTATAGGCCGACATGATCTCGAGCTGGTGCTGGCTGTCGCCGATCTCGCCCACCGTGGTCTTGCCCGGATAGAGGTCCATCAGGGCGCGCAGCCGCTTGAGGA
Source organism: Devosia sp. J20-27 (assembly GCF_055808595.1). Lineage (NCBI taxonomy): Bacteria > Pseudomonadati > Pseudomonadota > Alphaproteobacteria > Hyphomicrobiales > Devosiaceae > Devosia > Devosia sp. J20-27. The sequence continues at coordinate 17,245 of NZ_CM147875.1, forward strand.
AGTCGAGGTTTTCCGGGCGGCTCTTGTCGTAGAGATGCTCCTGGAAATTGTAGGGGTTCACCGCCGGTGCAGTCGAGGCGTTGAACTCCTCCGGCTTGACCACCGGGTTGGATTCCAGCCCCAGGCTGTGGAAATAGAAGTTCACCGTATCGAGGCGGAAACCGTCCACGCCGCGCTCCAGCCAGAAGCGGAGCGTATCGAGCATGGCATCCTGCACGGCGGGATTGTGGAAGTTGAGGTCCGGCTGCGAGGTCAGGAAGTTGTGCATGTAATATTGCATGCGGCGGCTGTCCCAGGTCCAGGCGGAACCGCCGAAGATGGAGAGCCAGTTGTTGGGCGGCGTGCCGTCCGGCTTGGGATCGGCCCAGACAAACCAGTCGGCGCGATCATTGGTGCGGCTGAGACGGCTCTCCTGGAACCAGGGATGCTTGTCCGAGCAATGCGAGATCACCTGGTCGATGATCACCTTGAGGCCAAGCGAATGGGCCTTCTCGACCAGCCGGTCGAAATCGCCGAGCGAACCGAAGATCGGGTCGACGTCGCGATAGTTGGAGACGTCGTAGCCGAAATCCTTCATCGGCGAGGTGAAGAACGGCGAGAGCCAGATGGCATCGACGCCGAGGTCGGCGACATAATCGAGGCGCTCGGTGATGCCCACGAGATCGCCGACGCCGTCGCCGTTATGGTCCTGAAACGACCTCGGATAGATCTGGTAGATGACCGCGCCGCGCCACCAGTCCTTGTCGACTTCGAAAGGCTGGTCGTGCCGCTGCTCCGTCATGGGTGGAACAGGCGACATATGGGGCGGAACACTCACGGAATACCCATCCTAACGGCGCATTTGCCAAAACGTTTTAGTAGGCTATCCTTACCCAAGGAGGGGGCAGGCCGTCAACTCCGGGGGGAACCGCGGCGCCAACTTGGCGCTGCTATAAAATGACTGAATTTCAATAGCTTATGGCGAGCAATGACAAGAGGCGCGGGGCCGCACATTCCCGCTCCGGGCGCAGTGTGACGATTAAGGATATGGGCGCCGAACTGGGGCTCTCCATTACGACGATCTCGCGGGCCCTCAACGGCTATTCCGATGTCGGAGAGAAGACCCGCAAGCGCGTCGTCGAGGCCGCCCGCAAAATGGGCTACCGGCCCAATCGCAATGCCCAGCGGCTGGTCACCAGCCGGACCCACAATGTGGCCTGGGTGCAATCGGACAATGACCGCAAATTCGTCGACCCGCACTTCGTCGAGGTGATGGCGGGCGTGCTGCGAGGGGCGCGGACAGGCGGCTACGATGTGCTGCTGACCAGCGACACGCCCGATGACAGGCTCGCCGCCTATGACCGGTACGTCAACGACAATTCGGTCGACGGCTTCATCGTCGACCTGCCCAGCGAGGACGATCCGCGCATCACCTATCTGCTCGAAGCGGGCCGCCCGTTTGTGGTGCATGGCCGCGAGGCGCGGTCGGCCGGCTATGGCTGGGTCGACGTCGACAATTACGGCAATTTCTACAACCTGACCCGGCTGATGCTGGCCAACGGCCACCGCCGCATCGCCTTCGTCAATGGCGACGAGCACTACACCTATGCGCTCTATCGCCGGCGCGGCGTTGTCGACGCGCTGACCGATGGCGGCTTCAGCCCTTCAGACGCGTTGATCCTGAACTCGCTGCATCCGATGGGCGACGCCGGTTTCAAGCTGACGGAAACGGCACTCGCCGACCCGAAGGTGACGGCCATCCTCTATTCCTCGACGCTGATGGCCGTAGAGGGCCACGCCGCCATCGTGAGGTCGGGTCGCAATATCGATGTCGCCTCGATGGATGACGAACTGCACTATATCGATCTGTCGTCCTTTGCCGACCACTTCAGCACCGTGCGTTCGTCGCTGCGCGATGCCGGGGTCAGCCTCATCACCGAACTGATCGCGCAATGCGACCAGCATCGCGGCCCCGCCGGCCACCTGATCGCCTCCACCTTCGCCCTCGCCGAAGGCATTGACGGCCGTGTCCTCAACGAACCGCTGCCGGCGGGGCGGTAGGTCGCGTCACACCGGTTCGATCAGCAGGGTCATTCGCTTGCCCAGCGCTTTCAGGGCGCCCTCAAGGGCAGGCAGCTTGGTGGCATGATATGGATCGAGCATGCGCCGCACCTCTGCCTCGTCCTTTCCCAAAAGCTGCGCCAGTGACACTTTGGACAGGCCCGAGCCGCGAAATGCTTCATACAATGCCAGCTTGGCCGCAGTCTGCACTGGCAGCGCCGCAACAGCGTCGCCCCGCTGTGGCTTCGAGGCGGCGGGAATATCCTTGCCGTCCTTCATATAGCCAAGCAGCGCCGTCTCCAGTGCATCTGCGGCATTTGCCGACAATTCGTCTGCTGATTTGCCCTCTGACAGGGCCTCTGGGACATCCGGAAAATTGACTATCCAGCCACCGGATCCGTTCGGCACGGTCCGGTACAGATACGACATGATCACTCATTCCCCTTTCTCCCAGGCAACCCCCTGGGCTTTACTTCAAACCGATCTGCTTGCGTACAAGCTCCATGTAGAGCTCGCTCAGGTCTCCAGACTTCAACGTCGATCGCTTGCCGTTCACTTCCAGCCGGTAATGCGATCCCTTTCCAAGGCGGGTGTCGACAGCGAGCGTCCAGCCCCTGGCTTTGCATTCCTTGCGCAGAACCCTGATGAACTGCTCTCGTTTCATGCTGCAATATCGGACAAAAATGTCCGACCTGCAAGCCTCGTGCGTTATGGATACAAAAAGGCCGGCTTGCGCCGGCCCTGCAGTTGCTCTGGAGGATAGGGTTCAGGGCACTATTTGACGCTGCCGGCGAGCAGGCCGCGGACGAAATAGCGCTGCAGCGAAAAGAAGACGATCAGCGGCACCACGATGGTGATGAAGGCGCCGGCCGTCAGGATCTCCCAGTTGTTGCCGCGCGAGCCGAGCAGCGACACCAGCTTGCCGGTCAGCACCAGCTTGCTGTCCTGGGCACCGAGGAACACCATGGCGACGAGCAGATCGTTCCACACCCAGAGAAACTGGAAGATCGAGAACGAGGCGAGCGCCGGGAAGCTCAGCGGCAGCACCATGCCGGTAAAGATCTTGAAATGGCTGGCGCCGTCGATGCGGGCGGATTCCATGATCTCCTTGGGCAGGCCGGCCATGTAGTTGCGCAGCAGGTAGATGGCGAGCGGCAGGCCGAAGGCCGTATGCGCCAGCCAGACGCCGAGATAGGTCTTGCCGTCCGCCGCACCAAAGGTCTGGGCAATGCCGTTGTAGAGCGACAGCAGCGGAATCAGCGACATCTGCAGCGGCACGACCAGCAGGCCGACGACCACGGCAACGATCAGTCCTCGGAACGGAAACCGCATCCAGGCCAGCGCATAAGCCGCAAAGGCCGCCATCAGGATGGGGATGATGGTCGCCGGCACGGTGACGGTGAAGGAGTTGATGAAACTCCGGCCGACGCCATTGGCGGTCAGCACCTCGATATAGTTGTCGATGGTGAAGCGCGGCGAGATGCCGGCGACGTAAAAGACGCGCGGTCCGCGGGTATGCTCGAACTGCGTGGCATTGGTCCATTCGAACGCCCCGTCGGCGGCGACGGAAATCGTGCCGCCTTCCTTCATTTCCATGCTGCCGCCGGCCGGCGTGGCGCCGGGTTCCGCATTGGACAGCCCGAAGCTTTCGAGATGCTTGTTGGTATCGGTGCCGAAGAGATTGCCGCGGATGACGAACGCGCCGTTCTCCTCGACCTGGTCGGCGGCGGTGCCGATACGGCTGACGCCCAGCGAGGTGGAGGTCGAGAGCGCCGTCCACCAGCCCGAGACGGCGAGCTGATCCTTGTCGCGCAGCGACGAGATCAGCAGGCCGGCGGTCGGGAAGGTCCAGAGAATGACCAGGAACAGCAGCGCCAGATGCGTGAACAGCTTGCCCACATCGATCCTGGCGCCGGTGCGCGGCGTCGTGGTGGTGGGGCGAGGAACCTCGGTGGCGCGATCAACGGCGGCGGTCATCAGCGGGTCCCCTCTTCGGCATTGGCGCGGCGGATGTTCCAGATCATGATCGGCAGCACGGCCAGCATGATGATGACGGCGACGGACGAGCCGCGCCCGTAGTCGAAGTTCACGAACATCCACTTGAACATGAAGTTCGCCAGCACCTCTGTGTCCCACTGGCCGTTGGTCATGGCAAAGATGATGTCGAAGACCTTCAGCACCACGATGGTGATGGTGGTCCAGACGACGACGATGGTGCCCCAGATCTGCGGGATCATGATGTCGAAGAAGATGCGGAAGCCGTTGGCGCCGTCGATGCGCGCCGCTTCCAGCGTTTCCTCGGGCACGCCGCGCAGGGCGGCCGAGAGGATGACCATGGCAAAGCCGGTCTGGATCCAGACAAGGATGATCATCAGCAGGATCGAGTTCCAGAACGGAATGGTGATCCAGGCCTGCTGCGGCAGTCCGATGAAGGTGATCAGGGCGTTGAGCACGCCGATCTGCTGGTCGGCATCGCCGCGATAGTCATAGACGAACTTCCAGATCACCGAGGCGCCGACAAAGCTGATCGCCATGGGCATGAAGACCAGCGACTTGGCGATATTGCCCCACCACAGCCGGTCGGCGAGCACGGCGATCACCAGCCCGAAGGCGGTGGCCAGCGACGGCACGATGATCAGCCACAGGATGTTGTTGAACACGGCCTGATGGAAACTCCCGTCGCCCATCAGCCAGAGGTAATTGGAAAAACCGATGAAGGTGCGACCGCTGCTGTCGAAGAACGACAGGCGGAACGTCTCGATCACCGGGTAGACCAGATAGACCGACAGGAACAGCAGCGCTGGCGCCAGAAAGAGCCAGGGCCGGATCTGGCTGCGCAGGTTGTCGCTGCGCGTCATGGCATCGCCGCCAGCGCTTTCAGGACTGGTGAGCAGCTTGTCGAGCAGCCAGTTGGTGCCCCAGAAATAGGCCACCGTCCCGCCAAGCGCGATGGCAATGGCGATCAGCGCGCCAACAACTTGCTGGATGATATCGGACACGAGGCCGCCCCTCCCCTGGATAACCGGTCGATCACCGGCAGCTTAGTCTCGTTGATGGACCCGGCGCCAGAGGCGCCGGGTCGCGAGCTGAACTTGCGTCAGCTTATTTGATGGCATCCCAGCTGGCCTGGATGGCGTCGGCAACTTCCTGGGCGGACTTGCCGCCGACGAAGTCGACCATGCCGGTCCAGAACGAGCCTGCACCCACGGCACCCGGCATCAGGTCGGAACCGTCGAAGCGGAAGGTCGTGGCGTTCAGCAGGATCTGGCCTTCGCCCTTGAGCGTGTCATTGCCGTAAGTATCGACATTGGCCGCCTTCATGGCCGAGAGGAAGCCGGACTGGGCCATCCAGATCTCGTTGGAGATCGGGTTCATCAGGAAGTCGATGAACGCGCGAGCGGCCGGCGAGTCCTTGGTGATGGTGGCTTCCACGCCAGCGCCGAGCACCGGCTTGCCGAGATCCTTGCCGGCATAGGCCGGGAAGTAGAAGAAGTCGGCGTCAACGCCCAGTTCCGTGCCTTCGGGGAAGAACGACGGAATGAACGAGGCCTGGTGGTGCATGTAGCAGGCGGGCGGCACCGCGAAGAGGCCGAGCGGGCTCTCGCGGAAGTCGGTGGTGCCCACAGCGGCAGCGCCGCCGGCGACCTTCTTGTCGTCCTTGGCGATCGAGCCGAACAGCTCGAGCACTTCGATGACCTTGGGGTCGTTGAACTTGAGGTCATTGCTGACCCAGGCATCATAGTCTTCCGGCGTCTGGGTACGGAGCATCAGATCTTCGATCCAGTCGGTCGCCGGCCAGCCGGTCGCACCGCCCGAACCCAGGCCGATACACCACGGCGTCTTGCCGTCAGCGACCATCTGGTCGGTGAGCGCCATCAGGTCTTCAAACGTCTCCGGAACTTCATAGCCGGCGTCGGCGAAATTGTCCGGCGAGTACCAGACCAGTGACTTGAGGTCGGACTTGTAGGGCACGGCGTAGAAGGTCGGCGTACCCGAAGCATCCTTGTAGGTGCCCAGCGACACGAACGAGGAACCGGCGGCGAATTCGGTCTCGACGCGGGCCTTCATGTCGTCGCCAAGCGGAACCAGGTAACCCTTGGAGGCCATGTCGGCGAGCAGACCCGGCTGCGGCAGCAGGGTGATATTGGCCGACGAGCCGGCTGCGGCGTCGATCTGCGCCTGCTGCTCGTAGTTTTCGGACGAACCGTATTCCACGGTGACGCCGGTGGCATCCTCGAAATAGGCCAGTACGGTCAGGAACTGTTCCTGATCGCCGCCTTCGCGCCACGGACCCCAGATGGTCAGCTTCTCGCCGGCCAGGTCGGTGTGGGCATCGGCAAAGCTCTGCAGCGCATCCCAGCTGAAGGCGCCTTCGCCCTTGGGAAACTTGAACTCCTGGGCCTGCACGGCCGAGAAGGTCAGAGCCACGGCGGAAACGCCCGCCAAGAGGTATTTGTGCATGTAGTCCTCCCATCGCACAGATGTGTTGTCCGCACCGGTCAATTGGCCGGAGCGGCCGTCTTTTTGGCGCCGATGCCATACCGGTCGCGGGTCCCGCGGAACCCGCCACAGTCTACCCGGCATCAACGGCGCCCACCTTCTGCCCGATTCCCAAAACGTTTTGGTCCCAAAACGTTTTGGCAGCCCGAAAAACAAGGGTGTCTGGGCAGTTGGCGGTGCGGCAATGTGGCATGAAACGAGGCCGACGAGCAAGGGGAGGCCGTTTGTCCGGCGTGATGCGGCGCGAGGTACGTACCCGACGGCGAGGGACCGCGACCCGGCATCTGTAAATGCGTTCGGAATGACGCGGCGCGCCTGCAGCAAAACGACAAGGCCCCGTTCCGTGCGGAACGAGGCCATCATCAGTAATCCAGGTGCCCTGGCGTCAGTGCCAGGTCTGGCGGGCGTACCAGTCGTCGACTTCCTTGCGGACGTCGTCCTTGGTCTTGCCGTAGCGCTCCTGCAGCTTGCCTTCGAGCTGTTCGCGCTTGCCGGCGATTTCGGCCAGATCGTCGTCAGTGAGCTTGCCCCACTGTTCCTTGACGCTACCGGTCACCTGTTTCCAGCTACCTTCAACACGGTTCCAGTCCATTTCGACTCTCCTTGTTCGATGGTGTGGATGAACAACGGCAGTCGAACGCGACGGTTCCCTGCGCGAGCGAATTGACCTGATCTGCCGCGTTTCGCGGTTCTCGGGCCGGCCGTATCTTCGGCTTAACCGTTTATTCATCCTAAAGAGCGGTCGAGGACAGTATCGCGCCGAATTAAGTTCGGCTTCATACGCTTCGGCCCATCCTGCCGGGCTGAAGCAGGAGCACTTCCAATGCCATACACCCCAATAACTGGTGATCGCGCGTCTTGGGGACCGCGCGATCTCGACAAGATTGTCATCGCTATTCTGGTTGCCATCGCCGTCTTCGCCTCGGCGTGGTTCGGCATCGAACTGACCCGCGGTACTGGACGGATCGCGGCTATCTGGATCGCCAACGGGGTGCTGCTTGCAGCCGTGCTCAAGCATGAGCGCCGCGACTGGCCGCTGTTCATCGTGCTGGCCTACGCTGCCAATATCCTTGCCAATCTCCAGACCGGGGACGAACTGGCGATCGCGGCGATGCTGTCGGCCTGCAACTCGCTCGAAGTGCTGGTCTGCGCCTTCTTCGTCACCACGCTGACCAGTCAGCGTGACTTCCGCCGGCCCAAGCCGATGTTCGTGCTGGTGCTGTCAGCGCTGGGCCCGGCATCCGTGGCCGCGGCCGGGGCCGCCTCTTACATGTTATCCCGACTTGCCGGCACCGACTTCGTCGAGATCTTCATCAACTGGTACGCCGCCGACGCCCTTGGCCTCGTCACGATCACGCCGGTGCTGCTGGTGATCGGGCGCCGTGACCTCCTCGACCTGCTGCATCCGGTGATCCTGCCGCGGCTGGCTTTCGTTCTGGGCATCGTGGCCGTCGCGCTTGCCGCGATCTTTCTGCAAAGCTCGATGCCGCTGCTGTTTCTGGCCATTCCGGCCGTCGTCGCGGCGACGTTTTCGCTGGGCTTTGTGGGCGCCTCGCTGGCCGTGCTGCTGACCGCAGTGGTGGCGCTGGTTGCCACGCTGCATAATGTCGGCCCGATCAGCCTGATGGACGCAGACCTGCGCATGCAGATCCACGCCCTGCAACTGTTCACCGCCACTGCCGCGTTGACCGCCATCGCCGTCGCCTGCCTGCTGGGCGAGCGCAACCTGCTCAGCGCTGCCCTCGCCCAGGCGCCGGACTTCTATTACATCAAGAACCTCAAGAGCGAGTTCGTCTCGGTCAACCAGCGGGTTGCCGAGGTGGCCGGCTTCGAGCACCCCTCGCAGCTCATCGGCAAGACCGACCGCGATCTGGTCCCGCCGGAGCGCGCCGAGATGCTGATGCGCGAGGAATACGAGGTGATGGTGGGCGGCTCGCCCATGCAGGCCCGCGAGGAGCGCCTCGTCGACGCCGACGAGACCGAACGCTGGTTCGAGACCTCGAAAGTCGCTCTGAAGAGCCTGACCGGCCGCACCATCGGCCTGGCCGGCATGACCCGCGACATCACGGCGCGCAAGAAGCTCGAAGCCGAGCTGATTGAAAGCCGCAACCAGATGGCGCTGATCATGCGCGAGATGTCGGACGGGCTGATGGTTGTCAGTCCCGACGGCTATATCGTCTACTGCAACGAGCGCTACCAGCAGCTGTTTCCGCTCACCGGCGACCTGCGGGTCCCCGGCGCCTACCTGCCCACCGTGCTGGCGGCCGCACAAGAGAGCGGCGAGCAGACCCAGGTCGGTCCTGCCGACATCATGCGCAGCCTGAAAACGAGCAGCGAGCATGAGGTGCGACTGTTCAACGGCACCTGGCTGCACATGCGGACGTCGGTCAATGCGCTTGGTGGTGCCACGGTGCTTGTCTCGAACATCACCAGCGCCAAGCGCACCGAAACCGAATTGCGCGCCGCCGGCGCCCAGCTCGCGGTGCTCGCCGCCACCGATGGCCTCACCAGCCTCCCCAACCGCCGGGCTCTCGACGACCGGCTGGACAAGGAAATCGCCAGGTGCCGCCGCAACCGTCTGCCGATCAGCCTGATCATGATCGACATCGATCACTTCAAGACCTTCAACGACCGCTATGGTCATCTGGCCGGCGACAAGTGCCTGCAGCGCGTTGCCGCCACGCTCGAGAACTGCGCCAAGCGCCCCGGCGACATCGTTGCCCGTTTTGGCGGCGAGGAGTTCTGCGTCGTGCTGCCGGAGACCGATGAAGCCGGCGCGTTTGTCCTCGCCGAGCAGCTGCGCCTCGCCGTGCGCGAACTCCAGCTCGAGCATGACCGCAGCGACAAATCCGTGGTCACCATCAGCCTGGGCGTCGCCTCGCTGGTGCATGACGGCAAGGCCAGCACAGCCGAGGAACTGATCTCGCGCGCCGACGAAGCGCTTTACGTCGCCAAGGGCGCCGGCCGCGACCGCGTCATGGGCTGGAGCGCCCGCGTCGAAAACCGCTTCTCCTCCACCGGCTGAGGCGTTGATCGCCCCTTCCCCCGCCGTCTCGGCCACCCTCCCTTGCGGGGAGGGTCGGGGAGGGGGGCGAGAGCCCCGATTGTACTGCTCCCCACCCTTGATCCGCCCCCGAAACGGGGGCTATCGCAGGCCGCCACGCCATCACCAGGCCGCGCGGCTCGACCACATTTTAACTTCTTAACAGAGAGAATTAGCTAATGTCCGATGATCGCTGTTCTCTCCGAACTGGTCCTGCATGCGCAAAAAACTAGCTCTCCTCGTCGCCGCGCCAACCACAATTCTGCTGCTCGTGCTGGGGGCCAGTTTCGCGCTCGGCTACATGATCGACCGATCCATTCTCGACGTGGTGGACCGCAAGGCCCAGGCCTGGGTCACGGCGCGCGCGCCGCAACTGGCCGAGCAAATCAGCTTGGGCCGCCAGGCAGACCCCCGGTTTGTTCCGCTTGATGCCGGCGAGACCTCGCTCGCCAGGGTCAGGCTGTTCGATCTGAAGGGCCGGGAACTGGCCGGTGTCGACACAGCCGGCGCCGCAGGGCGCACCGTCAACGGCATTGCCGCCGATGTTGCAGCCACCGTCCGGAGCTCGGTGTCCCTCCAGGCGGTGACCAGTCTCTCCGGTGACACGCGCACCTTCGCAACGGCCTATGCTCCGATCAAGGATATCGACGGCAGCGTCGTCGGCGTGGTCGAGACGAGCTTTGACCGAACCGACGTCCTGGGCGCCCTTCATGCCGCAGCATTCATCCTGTCGGTGACGCTGTCTGTCGTATTTGCCACCGCCTTGTCGCTCCTCTACATGGCCTTCGTCCGTGCCCGCCGCAAAGAAAGTCGTTCGCGCCGGCAGGTGGATTATCTGGCCAAGTATGACCAGCTGTCAGGTGTGCTGAACCGGAGCGGTTTCACCCAACGGGCGACAGCCGTGTTGAACAGCAAGCCGGCCGACGGAGCGCATTATGCGGTCCTCTATATCGATATCGATCACTTCAAGCAGATCAACGACACGCTGGGTCACAAGGCAGGGGATGCCTTTCTGCGCCATGTCGGCACGGTCCTCAACAGTTGCTGCGAACCCGGCGATGTGGCCGGACGGCTTGGCGGCGACGAGTTCGCTGTCGTCCTCAAGTGCAGCCAGGCAGCCGAGGTGGAGCGCCGCGCAATGCAACTGCAGTCCCTCGTCTCGCAACCCCTGCGGGCAGATGGACTGCTGATCAACGCAACCCTGAGCATCGGGATCGACCTCTGCCGCAGGACACAGTCGTCCATCACCGACCGCCTGCATCGCGCCGACCTCGCCCTCTATCAGGCCAAGCTGGACGGCCGGAACACGCATCGACTGTTCACGCCGGAACTCCAGCGTCAGATTGCGCGGCGGCGCGACATCGAGAGTTGCGTCCTCACCGGCATCGAAACGGGCCTGTTTGCGGTGCACTTTCAGCCGCTGCTCGATGAAAAGACCAAGGCGTGCCTCGGCTTCGAGGCGCTGCTTCGCCTGACCACGGCGGCCGGGGAAAACGTCTCGCCTGCCGAATTCATCCCGATTGCGGAAACCATCGGTGCAATCAACAAGCTCGGCGCCTGGGTACTGGCAAGGGCCGCCGAGACTGCGGCGACCTGGCCGGCGCCGCTGTTTGTTGCCGTCAACCTTTCGGTGAGGCAGTTCGACAATGGCGATCTCACCGGCGTTGTCGAAGGCGTCCTCGCCGAGACCGGGCTCGAGGCCTCCCGGCTGGAACTGGAAGTCACCGAGAGCCTGCTGATGCAGAACACCGAGATCATCGGTGCGCAGCTTCAGGCACTTCGCGCTCTGGGCGTCTCTGTGGCCATGGATGACTTCGGGACGGGCTACTCCAGCCTGGGGACGCTGTGGAAGTTCGGATTCGACAAGCTCAAGATCGACCGTTCCTTTGTCTCGGGCCTTGAAAGCGGCGATGCGCGCGCGATGGAGATCCTCGATACGATCATCGCGCTCGGCCACCGCCTGAACATGGTGGTCACCGCCGAAGGCGTGGAAACACCCGAACAGGCCGAGCTACTTGCCGGCCTCGCCTGCGACCAGTTGCAGGGCTACCTCTACGGCAAGCCAATGCCCGCCGCCGACCTCCCCGCCGCCCTGCTGCGCCTGGCGCTCTCCAGCCAGAAGCCGAACGCACCAGCCCTGTCGGCGCCAATGAAAGAGTCAAAGCCCGCCGCCGCGACCCAACGCTGACCTCCGCCATCTTCGCGCACTTCGAGAGGCCGGAAGAGGCTCTCCCTGCCCTGCGCTGACATTGCCGTTCTCCCCTTCCCTCCTTCCCTCCTTCCCTTCCCTTCTCCCCTTGCGGGAGAAGGTGGATCGGCGCATCAGCGCCGAGACGGATGAGGGGTCCCTGGCCACGCCTCCGCTCTCGCGTCGCCCGGAACAGTGACACCACCACATGTCGCCTACCCCTCATCCGGCGCTGCGCGCCACCTTCTGCCGCAAGGGGAGAAGGAAACCGGGAGATCGATGCCTCCTGCCCCCAGCTATCTCAGTCGGTCCACCCTCCCCCTTGCGGGGAGGGTCGGGGAGGGGGACGACTGCAGACGCCATTCAACAATTCCTCACGCTGCACCGGCCTGCTGCTTGCCCGACCTCGTCCTTCGACAAGCTCAGGATGAGTTCTTCGAAACGCTGATGCTGCGGCTCTCGCCCCGATACCTTCATGGTGAGCTTGTCGAACCACGAGGGGTGAGCCACCAAACTTCTCCAAATCGCTGCCATCTGCCGTTCAGGCTGCGGCCGTTCCGTTCAGACAGCATGCAGACTTCCTATTCATGCTCCTTCCGTTCGTCCTCTCCCTTCTGTGTCGGCAAATACATATGAGGATCGAGACCCCTCCCTCACTTCTCCCCTTGCGGGAGAAGGTGCCCGAAGGGCGGATGAGGGGTCTTGGCCATTGTCGCTCGTCACTCCGCTGCAAGCGCGGAAAGTTGTGGGTGCAACACCCCTCATCCGGCGCTGCGCGCCACCTTCTCCCGCAAGGGGAGAAGGAAACCGGGAGAGATCTGCGGCGGCCAAACCTCCCCAAATCCCTGCCATCTTCCGTTCACCCTACAGCCAATCCGTTCAGACAGCGTGCAGGCTGCCACTCCATGCTCCTCCCGCTCGTCCTCTGCCCGCCGCGGGTGAAGTTGCATCTATCGACCGGGAGCCCCCATCCCTTCTCCCCTTGCGGGAGAAGGTGCCCGAAGGGCGGATGAGGGGTCATGGCAGGGCAACAGCTCATCACTCCGCTGCAAGCCGGACGTTGTGGAGGCAACACCCCTCATCCGGCGCTGCGCGCCACCTTCTCCCGCAAGGGGAGAAGGAAACCGGGAGGCATCCAGGGCGCCCAGTGGTACCCAAATCCCTGCCATCCGCCGTTCACCCTGCAGCAAACCCGTTCAGACGGCTGACAGACTTATCCCCGCGCTCTCCCACCGCGTTACACTTCCCTCATCGCCGCCCCGAAACGCGAGATCATGACGAGTGATTGGGGCAGCGAGGCCGGGTGGGGGTAGCGTCGGTTGCCCTCAGGCCAAGCCGGGGAGGGTGTGCAGGCCCAGGTGACCTGCCGCCTTAATTTGCTGCCGTGGATGGGCGTCTGTCGTGCTCATTCCCAGGGGGGCGGACTGGAGAAACGCGAAGAGCGTGGTCCGGTCGAGACGGCGACCCTGCGGCGGAGGGGCGATCCGCAAATGCCCTGATCCTTTCCGGTGAACGCCCAAAATCCCGGTGGCAACGGCGGAGCCGAGCTGCAGCCGGGCGCAACCTACCCGCGTCCGGCATTCGAACCATCGACGGGCTCTGCTCCGCCGTTGTTCGCGACTGCATCACAACCGGAGGCAGTGGCGCCGGCCGGGGCGTTCTGCTGTCGGTCGAATATTGCTCAGTGTTTCGACAGCCCATGCAAGTTACATTGAGCAGCAAATTGGCGTGGCGGACGGCTTGTGATCGTCGGCAAGGGTATGGATATCGAGCGCATGAGTGCAGCACCTCACCTTCTCGTCGTCGATGACGATTATGAAATCCGCAAGCTTCTGGCGCGCTATCTGGGCGAGCAGGGCTTCCGGGTGTCCGTCGCCGGTAGCAAGCGCGAGTTCAACGAGCGCATCGCCACCGAGAAGCTCGATCTGGTCATTCTCGACGTGCTGCTGCCGGACGGCTCCGGACTGGACCTCTGCCGTCACCTGCGCCAGCGTCAGCCGCATCTGCCGGTGATCCTCGCTACCGCCCTCAAGGAAGACGTCGATCGCATCATCGGGCTGGAGATCGGCGCCGATGACTATATCGGCAAGCCGTTCAATCCGCGCGAGTTGCTGGCCCGGGTACGGGCCGTACTGCGGCGGGCAGGCGCGCCGACGACGACCCCTGCCGAGTTGCGGGCCGTCTTCCGCTTTGCCGGGCTGAGTGCCGATATCACCACCCGCAGCGTGACCGACGGTGGCGGCCAGGGCATCGAACTGACCGGCGCCGAGTTCGACCTGCTGCGCGTCTTTCTCGACCGGCCGGGGCGTGTGCTGTCGCGCGACCAGCTGCTGGATCTGACGCAGGGCCGCGAGGCCGGCCCCTTCGATCGCTCCATCGACGTGCTGATGAGCCGGCTGCGCAAGAAGCTGGGCCAGGCCACCGAGGAGCCGCTGTTCAAGACGGTTCGCAATGGCGGCTACCAGCTGGCGGTGCGCGTCGAGCGGGATGACGCCGCCTGATGCGCAGCCTGCAGCTCAAGATCGCCCTCATCCTCATCGCCTCGATCGTGGCTGTGGTGCTGGTGGCGACGGCCGTGACCGCCGTCGTGCTCAGCGCCGACGAGGCCAGTCGCATGGTCAGCCCGATGGCCCGGCACATTGCCGTCTCGCAGGAATTCTATGCAGCCACCCAGGGCGGCACGCGGCCGCCGCCGCGGCGCAAGCCGCGCAATGAAGTGGTTGTCGCCCCGCCCGCCAACGGGCTGCGCAACGACCTGACGACCGCATTGGCCAGCACGCTCGCCGCTGCGGATGTACCGGGCAAGGTGCAGGTGACGCAGGCCGACGGCGCCGAGCCCGTCGCCGCCCTGCAGCTCGAGGACGGACGCTGGATGCTGTTCGACTTTCCCGAGCCGCCGCCGCCACCGCCCACGCTGCTGGCAGCGCTCGGCGCCTGGCTGACGCTGGTGGTGATCGGCGTGGTCGCCGTCGCCCTGATCATGGCGCGGCGAGTCACCCGGCCGTTTGTCATTCTCGAGAATGCCATCGCCTCGGTCGGTCCTGACGGGGTGCTGCCGCACACCCCCGAGGTCGGTTCGGGCGAGGCGCGGCAGACCGCCGCCTCGCTCAATCGACTGTCCGACCGGGTCAAGGCCGCCATGGAAAGCCGCATGCGCCTTGTGGCAGCGGCCGGCCACGACCTGCGCACACCGATGACCCGGATGCGGCTGCGGGCCGAGTTTCTCGACGACGAGGAACGCAGCAGCTGGCTCAGTGATCTCGACGAACTGGAAGCCATTGCCGACAGCGCCATCCGCCTCGTGCGCGAGGAGGGAGCGGGCGAGGACCGTGTCGCTGTGGCTCTGGACGAGCTGGTGCGGGAATGCGTTGCTGAACTGCGCGACGCTGGCCTCAGTATCGAGGCCGCCGACCTGCCCGCGGCCAGGGTAATCGCCGGACCATTGGCGCTCAAGCGCGCGCTGCGCAATCTGCTCACCAATGCCGCCACCCATGGCGGCGGCGGCCGGGTGCATCTCACCGTCGGTCCGGAGACGGCGCGCCTCGCTATCGAGGACAACGGCCCGGGTATTCCGGTGGAGCTGCTCGACCAGGTGTTCGAGCCATTCTTCCGGGCCAATCCGGGCCGCACCCAGACCGTCAAGGGGGCCGGGCTGGGGCTGGCCATCGCCCGCGAGATCGTCGAGCGGTTCGGCGGCACGATCAGCATCCGCAATCGCCCCGAAGGCGGCCTCGAACAGCTGATGACGCTCCGGCTGGCGACGTGAAGATGGTGATGCGGGGCGTCGCGGCCCCGCATCCGGATCAGGCCGCTTCGTCGAAGATGCTCGTCAGCACCGAGAGCAGATCGCTGCTCTTCTGGGTCGACGCGTAGGCGGTCGTTGCCGCCGTGAGCAGATCGATGGCGGTGCTATCCTCGTCATCGCTCTCGGCACTATCATTGCCCGGCGGCGGACCGCCGGGCGGGGGACCACCGGCGCCACGCGGGCCACCCGGGGGCGGCCCACCCTGCGGCCCACCGGCCGCCTCCCTCAGAACTCTCCAGAAACGCCGACGATTCCCTCTCGCTGATCGTACCGTCGCCGTCACCGTCGATGGTCGAAAAGAGCTCGGACAACTGCTCGCTGCTGAGTTCTTCGGCCGCATCGCTGGCGGAGAATTCCTCGAGGCTGATCGAGCCGGACGCGTCTGCATCGGTCGCCGCAAAGATGTCTTCATTGCTGAGCGGCCGCATGCCGCCCGACATCTGCTGGGCCATGAAGCTCATGGCCTGCTGACGCTGCTGGACCTTGGCGTCGAAAGCGTCCTTTTCGTCGCTGGAGACGGAGCCGGACCCGTCTGCATCCATTGCGTTGAAGAGCTTTTCGGCGCGCGCCGCACTCTTGCTGTCGGATGCGCCACCTGGCGCACCCGATTTCAACTCGTCGAGGGTGATGTCACCGCTCGAGTTACTATCGAGAGACTTGAATGTGGGCGGCTGAAAGCTGCGCACCATCGTTGCGCTGCTGCCCACTCCACTGATCGACATGTCAAAGACCTCCTTGCCTGCGGAGCCGTTCATCGGCATCCGAGCAAGGCGGCCCGCGCAGTTAACCGGGCCTTAATATTCCGGGACCGCGCCAGGCAACTGGTAACCGAGCATTGCGGCCAGCGGCCTGGCAATGCTGGGACACAATCGACCGGTTTCAGCGGCTGTTGTGGAGCATGCCCTGGAAGGCCCGATAGCTGCCCTTGGGTGTCCGCTTCTGGGTCTCGTAGTCGACATGCACGATGCCGAAACGGGAGGAGTAACCCTCCGCCCATTCGTAGTTGTCGAGCAGCGACCAGGCAAAGTAGCCGCGCACGTCAGCGCCCTGCTGCTGGGCGGCCTTCACCGCCTGAAGGTGCTGATCGTAGAAGTCGACGCGCCGCTCGTCATTATCCTCGGACATGCCGTTCTCGGTTACGTAGATCGGCAGCTTTGTGTATTCGCGCGCCACGCGGACCAGGAGATCGGTGAGCCCTTGCGGATAGATTTCCCAGCCGAGGTCGTTCTTGGGCAGGTCGCCCTTCACCTGCCCCACCGGGAAGACCGGCCGGGTGGCGTCATATTTGTAGAGGCCGCGGGTGTAGTAGTTGATGCCCACCCAGTCGAGCGGCCGGCTCACCACTTCCATGTCCCGCTGCCAGTCGGCGGGCATCACGCTCTCGAGCGCCTTGGTCAGGATGTCCGGATACTGGCCCTTGAAGACCCCGCCCAGGTACCAGCGGTTGAAGAGCGCATCGCCGTAGTCGAAGGCCATCTGATCCTGCTCGGAGTCGCTGGCGGGCTCGGATTTTTCGAGGTTGAGGACGATGCCGAGGTTCTTGGCACCCTCCGAGCGCAACGCGTCGATGGCCGTGCCGTGGGCGAAGAGCACATGGTGCATCGCGCGGGCGGCGGCGCGCATGTCGCGATAGCCGGGGGCGTGGATGCCGAGGAAATGGCTGAGAAAGGCGACGCACCACGGCTCGTTGATGGTCGCGGTGGCGTGCAGGCGGTCGCCGAAGTTCCGCGCCACAAGGGCAGCGTAGTCGCCGAACCAGCCGGCAATGTCGCGGTTCATCCAGCCGCCCTTGTCCTGCAGCGCGCTGGGCAGATCCCAGTGGTAGAGGGTGGCGTAGGGCTTGAGGCCGCGTTCGAGCATGCCGTCGATCAGCCGGTCGTAGAAGTCGAGCCCGGCCTGGTTCACCCCCCCTGCCCCCTCCGGCATCAGGCGTGGCCAGGCCAGCGAGAAGCGGTAGGCGTCAAAGCCGGCATCACGGATCAGGTCGAGGTCTTCGGGCCAGCGGTTGTAGTGGTCGCAGGCCATGCTGCCATCGTCGGCGTTCTTGACGTTGCCGGGGGTCGCCGCAAACGTGTCCCAGATGGACGAACCGCGGCCATCGGTCTGGCCACCCTCGATCTGGTAGGCAGCGGTCGCGGCGCCAAACACGAAATTGGGTCCGAAATCCTTGCGATCGACAGAAAACATCTTCCCTCCCCGGCGGCCCGGACTTGCGCCGGCCGCTCAATCCTGACGGTAAGCCCGCCTATGCAATCGATTACATAGCAGCCGGATTCCGACTTGTCACCGGGCCGGGAGGAGGTGTCTCGAGCGTATCTTCGGGCTTAGCGCCGGAGCAGAAACACCAGTTCGGGATCGCCTTCGTCGAGACCCTCGATGCTGCCGCTCTGGACGAACCCTGCCTTGCCCAGCAGCGCCCGCATCGGGCTGTTGGAGGCATTGGTGGAGCTCCAGAGCTTGAGTTCCCTAGACGTCAGTTCGATGCAATGCCGGACCAGCGCCAGACCCACTCCGGAGCGGCGGCTGCCCTCGGCTACAATCAGCATCTCGATGAAGGGCTGATGAAAAAACCCGTTGGTCAGCGCCGCATAGCCGACCGGCTTGTCGTCCCGGATGGCGACGAAGCACTGCCCCGCGGCGGCCCAGCGGGCAATCGACTGCCGGCGGTCGATGTCGGTCAGCGACAGGGGGTCGATGGTGACCAGTGCTGGTATGTCGCCGCGTCCGGCGGACCGGATTGTAATCATGCCCGCAATTCTGGATGGGCCGAAAGGATACGGGTGGCAAGGGCACGGAAGGCTTGGGCCTCGGCGCTGTCCGGAACGGTCGCGACGACCGGCCGGCCGGCATCGGAGGTCTCGCGGATCGCCATATGCAGCGGCACCTCGCCGAGGAACGGCAGGCCAAGCGGCGCGGCCGCAGCCCGGGCGCCGCCATGACCGAAGATGTCGTAGCGGGTGCCGGTATCGGGCGCCACAAAGTAGCTCATGTTCTCGACCAGCCCGAGCAGCGGGATGCTGGTGCGCCTGAGCATGTCGATGGCCTTCTTGGCGTCGATCAATGCCAGGTCCTGGGGCGTCGAGACGATGACGGCGCCGGCGAGCGGCACCTGCTGGATCAGCGAGATCTGGATGTCACCGGTGCCCGGCGGCAGGTCGACAACCAGCACGTCCAGGTCGCCCCAGTCGCTTTCGCGCAGCAATTGCCGCAGCGCCGAGGTCGCCATCGGCCCGCGCCAGACCACCGCCTGGTCAGCCGTCAGCATGGAGCCGATCGACATGGCCTTGAGACCATAGGCCTCGTGCGGCGCGAAGATGCCGTCCTCGCGCACAGCCGGCTTGCCCTCGAGCCCAAGCAGCTTCGGGATGGACGGACCGTAGAGGTCGGCGTCGAGAATACCGACGCGGAGGCCCTCCGCAGCGAGGCCGAGCGCCAGATTGACGGCGACTGTCGACTTGCCCACGCCGCCCTTGCCCGAGCCGACGGCAATGATATGGCGGATGCCGGGGACCGGCTCCTTGGCCGGGGGACCGGGGCGCCCCTGCGCCTTGGCCTGCCCGGTCGCCGCCTGATTGCGGTCCGATGTCACCGACACCATGACCTTGCGGCCCTCGGCCACCTGCTCGGCCGCCGCCTGCGCAGCAACACGGGCCGGGCCGAAGGCGGCCTCCATGCCGGGCGCGACCGAGATGGCGAACGCAACCGCGCCCGACGTCACGATGATCTCGGAGAGACCGCCATAGCCGGCGAGTGGCCCGCCACCGGGGATCTCGACATTGGCCAAGGCCGCCTTGACGGCCTCGGCGATACGCGGATCAGCCATGGATCACAGGATCGACTGGCCCGTTGCCTTCCAGTCCTTGACGAACTGCTCGAGGCCCGACTTGGTCAGCGGATGATCGGCAAGCTTGTAGATGACCGCCGGCGGGATGGTGGCAACATCGGCACCGGCAATCGCTGCCTGCGTCACGTGGTTCGGCGAGCGGATCGAGGCAGCAAGGATTTCGGTCTTGAAACCGTAATTGTCGTAGATGGTCCGGATCTGCTCGATCAGTTCCATGCCCTCGAGATTGATGTCATCCAGGCGGCCGATGAACGGCGAGATGTAGCTGGCACCTACCTTGGCGGCGAGCAGCGCCTGGTTGGGCGAGAAGCACAGCGTCACGTTGGTCTTGATGCCTTCATCGGTGAAGGTCTTGGTGGCGCGCAGACCATCGACGGTCAGCGGCACCTTGACCACGACGTTCTTGGCGATCTTGGCGAGCTTGCGGCCTTCGGCCAGCATGCCCTCGTATTCGGTGGATGCCACTTCGGCCGACACCGGCCCCGGCACAGCGGCGCAGATCTCGGCGATCACCTCGAGAAAGTTGCGACCGGACTTGGCAACCAGCGACGGATTGGTGGTCACGCCGTCGAGCAGCCCGGTTTCGTAAAGCTTCTTGATGTCAGCGATTTCGGCCGTATCGACGAAAAACTTCATTTTCGTTCCCCTCCAGGAAACATGATGGTCATGCACTCAGGTATGCAGATTGTGGCCCACCGCAAGGGCAGGCCGCAAGAGTTAGCCAATGGCGGCCAGCAACATGTCGGCCAGTTCGTCGACGCGATCCTCGGGGATTCCGGCGACATTGATGCGACTGTCGTTGATCATATAAACCGCGTCCTCGGTCTTGAGGCGCTGGACCACGTCCCCGGGGAGGCCGAGCAGGGAGAACATGCCCGAGTGCTCGGCGATGAAGTCGAAGTCCTTGGAGTTGGACTTCTGCCGGATCGCCGCGGAGAGCTTGGCACGCAGGCGGTTCATGCGCTCGCGCATCTCGGTGAGTTCAGCTTCCCACTCGGCCCGCAGGTCCTTGTCCTCAAGGATGACCCGGACGATCTCGGCGCCGTGGTCAGGCGTCTGCGAGATGGTGCCGCGAATGATATTCTGCATCTGGCTGGAGACCACGTCGGCGGCCTCGGCGTCGGCCGCAATGGCAATCGCCACGCCGGCCCGCTCGCGATAGAGGCCGAAATTCTTCGAAGCGGAGAAAGCGATCATCGACTCGGGCACGGAGGACACGATCTTGCGCACGCCATAGGCATCTTCCTCGAGCCCGTCGCCGAAGCCGAGATAGGCCAGGTCGAGCAGCGGGAAGGCGCCGGTGCGCTGCAGGCTCTGGGCCACCGCGTCCCACTGGTCGCGCGTCAGGTTGGCGCCGGTCGGGTTATGGCAGCAACCGTGCAGCAGCACGATATCGTCGCCGGTCAGGCCGTCGATGACGTCCATCATGGCCGGGAAATCGACGCTGCGCGTCGCCGGGTCGAAATACGGATAGTAGTGCACGTCGAGGTCGGCGTTCTCGGCCAGCGGGATGTGGTTCGGCCAGGTCGGGTCGGAAATGAAGATCCGTCCCTGCGGACGGGCGCGACCGAGGACGTGCATCAGGATCATCAGCGCGCCCGTCCCGCCGGCACCGTTGACGGTGCGCACGCGCGACTTGTCGACGACGTCGCCCAGCGTCAGATCGACGATGGCCGAAGAGAATTCCTTATTGCCGACAACACCCTTGTAGGTCTTGGTCGTTGCCGTATCGAGGATGCGCTGCTCGGCCTTTTTGACGGCGCGCATCACCGGCGTGATATTCTTGTCATCCTTGTAGACGCCCACGCCGAGGTCGATCTTGCCGGGACGCGGGTCGGCGGCATATTCGGCCATCAGCACGAAAATCTTGTCGAGGGTAGCCTTCTTGAGGGTTTCGAACATCGGAAAACTCTAGGGGAAACGGGGTCGGCCGCATTTAGAGGAGGCGCCGGGGGAAATGCAACCCGATCAGCGTTTGAGGCCGCGTTTCTCCAGCTCCGCCGTCAGGGCCGGGACGATCTCGAACAGGTCGCCGATCAGGGCCACGTCGGCGATCTTGACGATCGGCGCTTCCGGATCGGTGTTGATGGCGATGATCTTCTTGGCGCCCTGGATGCCCGCGAGATGCTGCAGGGCACCCGAAATGCCGACGGCAATGTAGATGTCGGGGGCGATGATCTTGCCCGTCTGGCCGACCTGCCAGTCGTTGGGGGCATAGCCGGCATCGACAGCGGCGCGCGTCGCGCCCACTGCAGCACCAAGGGTTTCCGCAAGCCCCTCGACGAGCTGGAACTTCTCGGCCGAGCCGAACGACACCCCGCCACCGACCACGATCTGGGCGGTGGACAGTTCCGGCAGCGCGCTGGTGGTCCGGGCGTCGGCTACAAAGACCTGCCGCGTACCGCCATCGACATTGAGAACCTCGATCGGCGCGGCATTTCCGCCCGCCGCGGGACGGAAGGCAGAAGCGCGCACGGTCAGGAGATTTTTCGACTGCGCCGACGAGACCGTCTCCACGGCATTGCCGGCATAGATCGGCCGGTCAAAGCGGTTGGGGCCATGAATGGCGACGACGTCGGTCACCGGCATCAGGTCCAGCCTGGCGGCGAGACGCGGGATGACGTCGCGACCAGCGGCGGCGGAGGCTGCAACGATATGGGTGTAGCCCTCGGCGAGGCCGGCCAGGAGATCAGCCAGCGTGTCGGAGGGCACGTGCTCGATACCGGAGGCGGCAAGGACCTTCTGGACACCGGATATCGCCGCGGCCTCGGCCGCGATACCACCCGCATCGCCGGCAGCCACCAGCACGTCAACCGGACCAAGAGTACTGGCGGCGGCAATGACACGCGCCGTCGAAGCCGCGAGCCGGCCGAGATCATGCTCGGCGAGAACGAGGACAGCCATCAGAGGGCCTCCAGTTCGGACACTTCGTCGGCAATCACCTGTGCCAGTTCGCTGACCGAGCCAACCGTGCGTCCGGCAGCCCGTTCGGCGGGCGGAGAAACCTTCTCCACCGTCAGCCGCGGGGTTGTGTCAACGTCGTATTCGCCGGCGGGGCGCACGGCCAAGGGTTTCTGCCGCGCTTTCATGACCATCGGCAGGCCGGCGTTGCGTGGCTCGTTTAGCCGCAGATCGGCCGTGACGATGGCCGGCAGCGACATCGATACCGTCGTGCGGCCGAAATCCACCTCACGGGTGACTTCCAGAGCCGTGCCTTCCAGCTTGATCTCGGAGGCGAAGGTCGCCTGCGCCCAGTCGAGCAGGCCGGCCAGCATCTGGCCCACCTGGTTGGAATCATCATCGACGGCCTGCTTGCCGAGCAGCACCAGATCGGGCTGCTCCTCGGCAACAACGGCCCGGAGCAGCTTGGCCACGGCCAGGGTCTCGACCCGCTGGTCGGTTTCGATCAGCAGACCACGCTGCGCGCCCATGGCGAGTGCGGTCAGAATGACATCGGTGGACTGCTTGGGCCCGATGGAGACAACAACGATCTCGTCCGCTGCGCCGGCTTCGACCAGCCGCACGGCCGCTTCGACGGCGTGCTTGTCGAACGGGTTCATCGACATGCGCACGTTCTCGGTCTCCACGCCCGTGCCATCGGCGCGGACGCGAATACGGACATTGTGGTCGACGACGCGCTTGACCGCGACAAGGATCTTCATGCCGGCTCCTCAAAGAGTTCGCTGTTCCCATCGCAAATCCACCGCTCCGGGGCAAGTTGGCGGGCGGGAAAACGGGACCAAGCCTAGGCCAAGAAAGAGAAAAACATCCCTGTGGTACCAATGGCTGAAGACCGTTCGGGTTGACGCCCCCAGCGGGGGGTGGGCAATGTGCACGGTACGTGATTTTCAGGACAGATAATGCCGGTCATCAACCGAGTAGCCGAGTTCTCCGACGAAATTGCCGCCTGGCGGCGGGACTTTCACGCCCATCCCGAACTCCAGTATGACGTCCACCGGACAGCGGCCAGGGTTGCCGAACTGCTGAAATCGTTCGGGGTCGACGAAGTGGTGACGGGGATCGGGCGCACCGGCGTGGTCGGCGTGATCAAGGGGCGCGGCCCGGGCAGGACGATCGGCCTGCGGGCCGACATGGACGCTCTGCCGATCACCGAGCGCAACCAGACCGACTATGTCAGTACCAATACCGGCAAGATGCATGCCTGTGGCCATGACGGCCATACGGCAATGCTGCTCGGGGCGGCCAAGTACCTGGCCGAGACGCGCAATTTCGATGGCGATGCCGTCGTCATCTTCCAGCCCGCCGAAGAGGGTGGCGCCGGTGGCAAGGCGATGCTTGAGGACGGACTGATGGATCGCTTCGGCATCGAGGAAGTCTATGGCCTGCACAACATGCCGGGGATGGCCACTGGAACGTTCGGTATCCGTGTCGGCGGCATCATGGCGGCGACCGACGAGTTCAACGTCACCATTGATGGTGTTGGAGGCCACGCCGCCAAGCCGCATGTCGCCACGGATCCCGTACTAACCACGGCCAATATCATCGTGGCGCTGCAGTCGATCGTGTCGCGCAATATCGACCCGATGCGCTCGGCCGTGCTGTCGGTGACGATGCTGGAGGCGGGCGACGCGTTCAACGTCATTCCGCGCCAGGTCAAGTTCACCGGCACCATCCGGACCCACAACGAGGAAATCCGCGACTTCATGGAAGAGCGGTTCCGGGACGTGGTGAACCACATCTCCACCGCCTTCGGCTGCACCGCTTCGATCCACTACCGGCGCGGTTATCCGGTGACGGTCAATGCCGCGGACCAGACCGACTTCGCCGCCGGCATTGCCACCGAGATTGCCGGTCCGGATCGTGTCGATGCCAATACCGACGCCAGCATGGGCGGCGAGGACTTTTCCTACATGCTGCAGGCGCGGCCCGGCGCCTACATTTTCCTCGGAAATGGAGACACCAGCGATCTCCATACCGACACCTATGATTTCAACGACGAGATTATTCCGGTCGGGGTGAGCTACTGGGTCCGGCTGGTGGAAGGCGCGTCGCGCAGCAATTGACCGCCCCCGCCCTGCCCGTCCGGACCATGGTGCTCCGGACCCTGACAACCATCGCCATCTCGGCTGCCGGCGGCTTCGCCGCGCAGCTCTTCGACATTCCGGGCGCCTGGCTGATGGGCGGCGCCCTGGCCGTGGCGGTCGCTGCCGTGATGGGCGTGCGGGTGATGATGCCGGCATGGCTGCGCGATATCGGCTTTCTGCTCACCGGTCTGACCATGGGCGCCACCGTGGCCCGCGACAGCCTCAACCTGATCGCGCAGTGGCCGGTGACGATGGTCGCCCTGGTCCTTGAGCTGATCCTGATCATTTCGGCAACCGGCTACATGCTGCGCGTGGTGTTCAAGGTGGATCGCGGCACGGCCTATCTGTCGTCATTCCCCGGGCATCTCTCCTTTGTCATGGGGATTGCAGCGGCGGGCGTCGGCGATCCACGCCAGATCGTCATCATTCAGGTCATCCGGGTGCTGATGCTGACCATCTGCGTACCGATCGGCGCGTTGTTCCTGCCCGCCGGCGATTTCGCGTCGGTGTCCGTCGACGACACGACACCACTGATGCTGCTAGGCATGATCGTGCTCTGCGGCGTGGTCGGGTTCATCTTCACCAAACTCAAGGTCCCCGCCGCCTATTCGCTGGGCGCCATGGCCGCTGCGACCACGGCAAAACTCCTCGGCGTATTCGAGGGCGCCATCCCGGCGCCGCTGGTGATCGTGACCTTCGTCCTCGTCGGCGCGCTCATCGGCGCCCGCTTCGAAGGCATCTCGCGTGGCGAGATCATCCGGGCCGCCGTAGGCGGGCTGATTGCTACCGGCATGACGGTGGGGATCGTCACCGTGATCGCCTTCGGCGCCAGCATGCTGGTCGACATGCCCTATGCGCAGATCTGGCTGGGCCTCTCCCCAGGCGGCCTCGAGGCCATGGGGGCACTGGGCGTGGCGCTGGGTCTCGATACCGCCTTCATCGCCGCCCACCACGTATCGCGCCTGCTGCTGCTGACGCTGCTCATTCCGCTGGTCACCATGCTGGTCCGCGAGAAGACGGTGCCCTGATGCCGCCCGAATGATGAGCCTTGATGCGGACATGAAACAGCTGTTCCTCATCGTCTTTGGCATTCTCGTCGCCACATCTCCTACGCTGGCGCGCGAACGCTGCGACGTGCCCAAGCCTGGGCTGACCATCACCTACGGGTTCAGCATCGGCGGCAAGTACGACGCGCAGGAGCAGGAAATCTTCGACAAGATGGAACTGCGCAAGCGCGGCATCAACGCCCGTACTGCGACGCGAACCGAGGACGGCTGTATCGAAGCCTGGGTGCCCGATGGCAGCGGCGGCTTCGATACGCAGTATTTCGACGAGGATACGTTCGAGCTGAAACTCGACTAACCCTTCACCCCGCCCTCGGACAGGCCGCTCACCAGGTAGCGCTGGGCGAGCAGGAAGACGACGGTGATCGGCAGGCCGGAGAGAATGGCCGCCGCGGCGAAATCGCCCCAAAGATACTTGAACTCGTTGAGGTAGAGACGCGAGCCCACTGCCAGGGTGAGGTTGTCCTCGGACCGCAACAGCACCGAGGCAATCGGGTAGTCGTTGATGATGCCGATAAAGGCGAGAACAAAGACGACCGCGACCATCGGAACGGCGAGCGGCAGGAAGATGAACCGAAAGGTTTGCCACGGCGTGGCGCCATCGATCTGGGCGGCCTTGTCGAGGGCGGGATCGACCGAGTCGAAATAGCCCTTGATGGTCCAGATGTGCAGCGTCACGCCATACATGTAGACGAGGATCAGGGCCCAGTGGCTGTCGATGCCAAGGATCGGCGACACCGCGCCGAGGCCGTCGAAGATGGCGAACAGGGCCACCAGCGCCAGAGTGGTCGGAAACATCTGGATGATGAACATCACGTCGAGCAGCCAGCCGCGGCCGGCAAATTTCACGCGGGAGAAAGCGTAGGCGGAGATGGTCGAGATGACGACGACGCCGATCGCGGCTATGGCGCCGATCTTGATCGAATTGAACATCCACAGCAGCACGTTGTAGGGCGGCTGTACGACCGTGCCGTCGGCGCGGGTAAACGGCATGCCCAGTGCCAGCGACCAATGCTCGAGCGTGGGATTGTCGGGCAGCAGCGAGCCGGTGGTGAAATTGCCCTCGCGGAAGGAGATCGACACCACCACGAGGAACGGGAACATGATCAGGCCGATGAAGAGGATCAGGAAGCCGTGGGCCAGGATCTTCTTGATCAGCAGGTCGCGTGGACGCTCGACAATCATCATGCGGCTCCCTTGCTGGTGGCCCGTCGCATGGCGACGAAATTGGCGTAGGCGATGACGGTCACCACGAGGAAAATGATCAGCGTGATGGCGCCGGCGAGTCCGAACTGCTGGCCGGAATCCATGAAGCTGATGCGATAGGTGAACGACCCGAGGATATCGGTCTGCCCCGCCGGGATCACCGTGCCGGGCATGTCAGGCAGGCCGCGGGTCAGCAGCAGGATCAGGACGATATTGTTGAAGTTGAACGCAAAGGACGCGATCAGCAGCGGAAGGAAGGGCGGCAGGATCTGCGGCAGGGTGATGGTGAAGAACACCCGCAGCGGACCGGCGCCTTCGAGGGCAGCCGCCTTCTTGTGGTCCTCGGGCACCGACTGCAGGAACCCCATCGAGAGCAGCATCATGTACGGATAGCCAAGCCAGACATTGACTATGAGAATCATGACTTTGGCGAGCAGGGGATCGGTGTTCCAGGTGGGGGCGATACCGAAGACGAAGTCGAGGATGAGGTTGATCTCGCCGAAATTCTGGTTGAACAGCCCCTTGAAGACCAGGATCGAAATGAAGCCCGGCACCGAATAGGGCAGGATCAGTAGCAGCCGGTAGAGCGGCTTGAAGCGCAGATGCGGCCATTGCAGCACTGTCGCCAGCAGCAGCCCGAGGGCGAAGCCGAAGACCACCGACAGGGTGGCAAACACCATCGTCCAGACAAAGATCGAGAGCATCGGCGCACGGATGCCTTCGGAGGTGAAGATGCGCTCGAAATTCTGCCAGCCGATTTCGACGCGCCAACCTGGCGGCACGGTCTGCCCGGCCTCGTTGACGTAGAAGCCGCGGCTGCCGTCAGGCGTCAGCACCGAACCGTCGACAGTCGAGACCAGGCGGCCGTCGGACTGCAGTTCGTATTCAGGCTGCGTCTTGGCAAAGGTGCGCAGGCCGGACTGCTTGAGCACCGTGCCGTCCGGCAACGTGACCTCGATCTGGCTGAGCGCATCGCGCAGCGGCACAACCTCGCGCATGGCAAGGAGGGGTTCGGGGGTCGCTGCGACTGGTGCCACATCGACGATCGAAGACGTCCCGTCCAGTGCCACCGGAGCGCTGAGCAGACCGCCCTCCCCTTCGGGCAGGAAGACGCGATAGCCCGCTTCGTCGGGGACGAGGGCAAACGGGCGTTCGGTATCGGCATCGACAATGCGCGCGGCGAGATGCACGGCCTGGGCCCGCTCAAGCGACAGCAGGTTGAATGACGAGTAGTTCGTGAACCCGAGATAGATCGTATAGACGACCGGGAACGCGACAAAGAGCAGGATCGCGACGATGCCGGGAAAGATGAACCGCGTCGCATAGAAGTGCTTGAGGGAAAAAACCAGCGCGAACCCGACCGCAGAGGCAAAGACCAGGGCGGCGAGCAGCGGCTGACCGGTTATGTAGAGGATCCACACGGCGTAGAGCGCCAGAACGGTCAGCGCGGCGACGACAGCGCTGCCGATCCAGGCGAGACTGCTGCGCGGCATTTTCGACGGTGCGTCGGCAACCATGTCGACCATGGTCATTCCCCCTCTGCTCTGCGACGATGACGGTCGGGGCGTCTTTGCCCCGACCGTCATCAGCTTGCGAGATTACTCGCCGAGGATACGCTTGGCAGCATCGTCGAGTGCCGACTTCACATCCTGCGCACCGGTAGTGATATTGCCCAGCGCCGGGCCCATGGCCGACCAGAAGGCGCCCATTTCGGGGTTGGACGGCATCGGGATGCCGATCGCGGCATTGGCAAGCGTGGTCGCCACGTTGGGATCGGAAGACTGGGCCTCACCCACCGAGAGATCGGCCAGGGCGCCGAGGTTGCCGCCGGCGTTCCACTCGTTCAGGCCTTCGTCGGTCAGGATGTAGTTCTCGATCAGTTCGATCGCGAGATCCTTGTTGGGCGAGGCGGCATTGATGGCGAACGACGTCACGCCGACGAAGGGCTTGGAGGCCGCACCGGCGACGCTGGGAAGCGGGGCAACGCCAAAATTGATGCCCGAGCTCTTGAAGTTGGCCCAGGCCCACGGCCCGTTGATGACCATGGCGACCTCGCCCTTGTTCATGGCGCCATCCATGACGCCGTAGTCGACGCCGGCCGGCATCACGCCGCCATCGATCATGGACTTGAGCACTTCGCCGCCCTGGATCGAGCCGGCATTGTTCACGCCGGTGTCCTTGCCGTCGAAAGTGCCGTCCTTCTTCTGGAAGGCGTAGCCGCCATTGGCCATCATCATGGGGAAGGTGAAGTAGGTGTTGTTGTAGTCCCACATGATCTTGGCGACGCCGTCCTTCTTGACGGGCATGTCGGCGATTTCCTCGAAGGTCGCCGGCGGGGCATCCACCAGGTCCTTGTTGTAGATCAGGGCGATCGCCTCCACACCGACCGGGTAGCCCCAGGTCTTGCCGCCAAAGCTCACCGCATCCCAGGCGGTGTCGAGCACACCGGCCTTGAAATCAGCCCCTGGCTCGACCGGGGTGATCAGACCACCGGCGGCCCACTCGCCGAAGCGGTCATGAGCCCAGAGGACGATATCAGGACCATCGCCGGTGGCAGCTGCCTGCTGGAACTTGTCGGTCAGCGGGTCGACCACCTCAACGGTGACGGGGATACCCAGCTCGTCGGCGAACTTCTGCGTCACCTTCTTGAGCGAGTCTTCCTCGCGATTGGGGCCAACCCAGATGGTCAGCTGGTCCTTGTCGATGGCCCAGCTGAGCGAGGTGGAACCGAGCAGAACAGCCATGCCCAGCGCCAGGATCTTGATCGTTGTCTTCATCACTTGTCCTCCCAGACAATCTTGATGTAACCGCGCCGGATATCGGCGGGCAGGGTTTCAGACCACCTTCTCGTTTGCCGGGTGGTGACTGAACTTGACGTCGAGAGCACCGCTCCCCGCGGTCTCCTCGAAAAACGCGAAGCCGTTGGCCGCGAGACGAACGCTGTCTGCGCTGCGTTCGGCGCCTTCGGAGATCGGCAGCAACGCCGCCTCCCCTCTGAGGGCGATCTGTAGCGGATCGGCAGACAGGTTGAAGAGGCACACGTAGGTCGTGCCCGTTCCGGTCCGCCGGAAGGCCAGCAGCGGTTCATCGACCTTGAAGAACTCAATGCCGCCGGCCACAAACGCCGGGTGCTGCTTCCGAAAGGCGATCATCTTCCGGTAGAAGTGCAGCGTCGAGTTCGCATCGGCCTCCTGCGACGCAACGTTCAACGCCGAATGCGTTGCCTTCACCGGCAGCCATGGCTTGCCTGTGGAGAATCCGTTCGGCCCATCGCCCCGCTCCCAGGGCATGGGCGTGCGGCAGCCATCGCGCCCCTTGTACTCGGGCCAGAAGCGGATGCCGGGCGGATCGGTCAGTTCCTCGAAGTTGATCTCCGCCTCCGGCAGGCCAAGTTCCTCGCCCTGGTAAAGGCAGACCGACCCCCGGAACGACAGCAGCATCGCTGCCGCCTGACGCGCCAGCGCTGGAGCCGACTTGGAATGCGGCGTCCATCTGGTCATGTGCCGGATGACGTCATGATTGGAGAAGGCCCAGCACGGCCAGCCGTTCGGCGCACCCTCGAAGAAATCTGAGATCTTCGATCGGAAGTGCTCGGCCGAGAAATGCTTCTCCAGCATGTCGAACGTGTAGGCCATGTGCAGCTTGTCCGAGCCGGAGGTATATTCCTCCATCAGTTGCAGCCCGATATCGCTGTCGCCGATCTCGCCAACGGTGGTGGCGCCGGGGAACTCGTCCAGCAGTGACCGGATGCGTTTGAGAAAGGCGATGTTCTCCGGCTGGCTCTTGCCGAATTTGTGCACCTGCATGTCATAGGGATTGACCCAGAACGGCCGGTCCTTGGGCGTCCTGGACGGCGGGTTGTCGCGCAGTCTGGCGTCGTGGAAATAGTAGTTCACCGTGTCGAGGCGGAAGCCGTCGACACCACGTTCGAGCCAGAAGCGCATGACATCGAGCACGGCATCCTGCACCGCCGGGTTGTGGAAATTCAGGTCTGGCTGTTCGGCGAGGAAATTGTGGAAGTAGTACTGCCCGCGCGTCGGGTTCCATTCCCAGGCCCGGCCGCCGAAGATGGCAGGCCAGTTGTTGGGCGGCGAACCATCCGCCTTGGGATCGGCCCAGACATACCAGTCGGCCCGGGCATTGGTGCGCGAGATGCGGCTTTCCTGGAACCATGGATGCTTGTCTGACGTGTGCGAGAGCACCTGATCGATGATGACCTTCAGTCCAAGCGCATGGGCCCGGGCGATGAGATCGTCGAAATCCTCCAGGCTGCCGAACAGCCTGTCGACTTCCTTGTAGTCGGAAACGTCATAGCCCATGTCGGCCTGCGGCGACTGGAAGATCGGCGAAAGCCAGATGGCATCCACCCCAAGCGAGGCAACGTGATCGAGCCGGCGCAGGATACCGGGCAGATCGCCAATCCCGTCGCCATTGCTGTCCTGAAAGGAGCGCGGATAGACCTGATAGATCACACCGCCACGCCACCATTCCCGCATGCATTTCCTCCCAAAAAGCGCGCCGGTGCCCGATCACCATAGCGCCGAGACGGAAGTTGTCAAACCGGTTTAAGTCCACCAAGCCCCTATCCCGCAGCTTGCCAGTGCATGGTTGGCGTGTCATCTTCAAACCGGTTTAAATCGATCCTGCGGGGAGGCGTGGATTGACGACCCTTCGCGAACTCGCGCGCCATCTCGGCCTGTCGCCGGCCACCGTCAGCCGGGCCCTGAACGGTTATCCAGAGGTCGGTGACTCGACGCGCGCCCGCGTCATTGCCGCGTCCAAGCAGTTCAACTATGCGCCAAACCAGACGGCCAAACGTCTGGCGACTGGCAAGAGCGGCATGGTCGGCATTGTCTTCCGGTCTGCTCCGGGACACGGCATGGACCCGCATTTCGTCGATTTTCTTGCCTCGCTGTCGGAAGCGCTGGCCGATAGCAGTATCGATCTGGTGGTGCATATTTCCTCGCCAGTCGACCAGCTCAGCCACTATCGCCGTTTCATCAATGATGGACTAGTCGACGGCATGATCATCAGCGCCCCCGAGCCTGACGATGCGCGCATCGCCCTCATGCAGAGCCACGACGTCGCCTTTGTGGTGCACGGGCGCGGCGTCGACGATGCCACCTACGCCTACTACGACATCGACAATGACGGCGCCTTCGCTGCCGCGACCAGGCTGCTGGTGGAGCTCGGGCATCGCCGGGTCGCCCTGATCAACGGCCCGGAAAAGCTCGGCTTTTCCATGCAGCGAAGCGTGGCCTTCGAACGCGTCCTGGCCGAACGCGGGCTGGTCACGCCCGGCCGGTTCCGCAGCCATGATGAAATGAGCGAAGAAACGGCCTATGCCCGGGCCTCGGTGATGCTCGGCGAAGACGAGGCATCGCGGCCATCGGCCTTCGTCTGCTCGTCGACCCTGCAGGCGCTCGGAGTGATGCGGGCAGCAGCGGAATCGGGGCTCGTTATCGGCTCCGACATTTCCATCATCTCGCATGACGACGTGCTGCCGCATCTGCGCAGCGAGAATTTTGCGCCGGGCCTGACGGTGACGCGCGCGCCGATCCGCAACGCCGGCCCGGTGCTCGCCAGGATGATCATGGCGCGCATGAACAAGGTCCCGGCAGAACGCTTGCAGCGGATCGACAAGGTCGATCTGATCGTCCGGGCGTCGACCGGGTCGGTGCCGAAATGGGGAGGGGAAGCATGGCCGCAGTGAACCACATGGCGGATCCGGCGCAGCCGGTGCTGGAAATCCGCAATCTCGAGAAGCGCTTCGGCCTGGTCGAAGTGCTCAAGAGCATCAGCATCGACATGGCCGATGGCGACTTCCTGGTGCTTGTCGGGCCATCGGGTTGCGGCAAGTCCACGCTGCTCAACTGCATTGCCGGGCTTGAGGAAACCTCGGGCGGGCAAATCGTGATCAATGGCCGCGACGTGACGCAGGTGCCGCCACGTGATCGCGATATCGCCATGGTCTTTCAGAGCTACGCGCTCTACCCGACGATGACGGTCGCGGAAAACATCGGCTTCGGCATGAAGGTGCGGCGCGTCCCCAAGGCAGACCAGGACAAGAAGATCGGCGAAGTCGCCACGCTGCTGCAGATCGAGCACCTGCTCGATCGCAAGCCGGGCGCCCTGTCCGGTGGCCAGCGGCAGCGCGTCGCCATGGGACGGGCGCTGGTCCGCGAACCGGTGCTGTTCCTCTTTGACGAACCCCTCTCCAATCTCGACGCCAAACTGCGCGTGGAACTGCGCGGCGAAATCAAGCGCCTGCATGAGCGGCTGTCGGCGTCGATCGTCTATGTGACGCACGATCAGATCGAGGCGATGACGCTGGGCACGCGCATTGTCGTGCTGAACCAGGGAGTCATCCAGCAGATCGGCACGCCGGCGGAAATCTACGAGCAGCCGGCCAACGTCTTTGTCGCCGACTTCATGGGGTCACCGCCGATGAACCTGGTCCCGGCCATCGTGCAGGACGGCATGTTGATCTTCACCGGCGGCAGTCGGCTGGCGGCCCGCCCCGGCCTGCCCGACGGCGATGTCATCGTCGGCATCCGGCCCGAGCACTTCATGCCCGGCGGCACGGACGGCGATCTGTCGCTGACACCGGTGACCGTGGAGCATTCCGGATCGGACACCTTTGCGACCGTGGAACTGGGCGGGAAGCAGATTACCACGCGGCTGCCTGGCAAGATGAAAGTCGCCGCCGGTCAGACTATCGGCCTCTCCGTCGCCCCGGAGGACATCAGTTACTTCGATCCGGCGACAAGCCTGCGGATCGGCTGACCGTCAACGGCGGGACGCAGGACAGCACCCCGTCCCGCACCGCTGGCATGTGTGTCGTCAACCTGCGGATCAGCCCTGCTTGGCGTCGCGATGCGCTAGCCACGGCATCTGCGTCGCCAGCTTGCCCCCCGACACGTCGATCAGCGTACCGGTGATGTAACTGGCCTGGTCCGACGCGAGGAAGCACAGAAGATTGGCCACATCGCTGGTCTTGCCCCAACGGCGCAGGGTCAGGGTGTCGAGCAGCCTTTCCTGATCTTCCGGCGAGCGATTGGCAAAACCATTCATGTCGGTGGGAATCATGCCCGGCGCGTAGGCGTTGGCAGTGATCTCCCAAGGACCGAGTTCGCCCGCAATCACGCGCGTGAAGCTCTCGACGCCCGCCTTGGAGGCCGCATAGGCGGCCCCGCCGATGCTGGGAACGATGGCCGCAAAAGACGCGGCGTTGAGGATACGGCCAGAGCGCTGGCGCTTCATGACGGGGATCACCGCCTGGCACATCAGCATGGTGCCCTTCAGATTGACGTCGAAGTTCATGTCCCAGGTGTCCTCGGGCATGTCTTCGACGCGGGTACCGCTGGCAACGCCGGCATTGTTCACCAAGATATCGATGCGACCGAAAGTCTTGTCGACGACGTCGACGATGGCCTTGTTGTCAGCAGCGCTGCGCACGTCGCACTTGAGCTGCAGGCCCTGCCAGCCATTGGCCTGCCATTCGGCGCCGACGCTGTCGAGCAGCTCCTGGCGAATGTCGGTGATGACCACTGAAACGCCCTCGCGTGCCAGCGTGCGGGCGATTTCAAGTCCGATACCGCGACCGGCACCGGTGACGATGGCCACACGGCCGGAAAGATCGATAAGCATCAGGCAGACCTCAAAATGGGGCTGGAAAAAAATAGGGGTCGCTGGCTTAGGCAGCGAACCCGATGAACGGGTGGCGTCAGACGACGGCGCTCAGCAGCGGTTCACCGGCAAAATGCGCTTCCAGATTCTGCACCACGAGAGCGCCCATCTTGTTGCGGGTCTGGTGAGTGGCGCTGCCCTGATGGGGCGAGAGCACGACGTTGTCGAGGGCGAAGAAACCCTCTGGAACCTGCGGTTCCTTGTCGAAAACGTCGAGTGCCGCGCCGGCAAGCTTGCCGGTTTGCAGCATCTCCAGCATGGCAGGTTCATCCACGAGACTGCCGCGCGCCATATTGACGAGGTACCCATCCGGACCGAGAGCATCGAGCACCTGACGCGAGACGATGCCTTCGGTGGATTTGCCGCCGGGCGCAATGATCACCAGCCAGTCGCTGTCGCGCGCCATGTCGGTGAGGTCACTGTAATAGACATAGGGTTCGTCGCTCTGCCGGCTGCGGCCGTGATAGACGACACGCATCTTCATGGCCTGGCAGCGGATCGCGATTTCCTTGCCGATGCGGCCGAGCCCGAGAATGCCGACGGTCTTGCCGTTGAGCTCGCCCAGAAGCGGGAAACTGCCGGCGAGCCATTTGCCCTGGCGGACGAACTGATCCGTCTGCGGGATGCGCCGCGCCAGCGCCACCATCAGGCCGATGGTGATCTCGGCCATCGCGTCATTGAGCACATTGGGGGTGTTGGTCACCCGGATATTGCGGCTCCTGGCGGCCTTGGTGTCGATCGTGTCGTAGCCGACGCCAAAGTTGGCGATGATCTCAAGCTTGGGCAGCTTGTCCATCAGTTCGGCGCTGACCTGACCGCCGGCAATGGCGCGCACATTGGGCGCGACCCTGGCGATCAGTGCCTCCCGGTCGGCAGCCTCGTGCAGCTTGTGCACGGTGTAGCGCTCGGCCAGGGCCTTCTCGCAGGTGTCGAGGAGCGTGTGGGTCTGAATGATATCGATGGGCATGATGGCTCCTCCCTGGGCCGGACGTGATCTAGGACAGGGGTGGCATCAGATGCAACCCAGACATTCCGCCTACTTATGGCGCTGGACGGACCGCCGCAAATGTGTAGCATTGGCAATGGAGTGCGTCCGTAGCAAGCCTAGCAGGGGTGTGAGATCTCAGGGTCACCATTTGACGAAATGCACAACGCGGACGGCTCTGTCCGCGAGCCCTATCAGGTTCTCGATCAGTGGTTGCAGGAACAGCCCGCACAAGCACTGACGCTGATGGCCGCTGATGCCGAAGCCATCTTCCGCCGCCTGGGCATCACATTCGCGGTCTACGGCAGCAACGAGGGCAGCGAGAAGCTGATCCCGTTCGACGTCATCCCCCGGATCATCTCGGCAATTGAGTGGCGCAGGCTGTCCAAAGGGATCGAGCAGCGGGTCCGCGCGCTCAACGCCTTCCTCCACGACATCTATCACCGCCAGGAAATCCTGAAGGCGGGACGGGTGCCGGAGAAGCTGATCCTGCAGAATTCCGCCTTCGCACCGGAAATGATGGGGCTCGATCCGGCCCGCGGCATCTACTCGCACATTATCGGCGTGGATATCGTGCGCACCGGACCAAATGATTTCTACGTGCTGGAAGACAATCTGCGGACGCCGTCGGGCGTCTCGTACATGCTGGAAGATCGCGAGGCGATGCTGCAGCTGGCGCCGGAACTGTTCCAGCGCCTCAACATCGCGCCGGTCGAGAACTACCCCGAGAACCTGCGTCGGACGATGGAAAGCGTGGCACCGACCGGTGCCGGATCGTCGCCCAACCTCGTGGTGCTGACGCCGGGCATCTACAACTCCGCCTATTTCGAGCACTCCTTCCTCGCCGACCAGATGGGCGCAGAGCTCTGCGAAGGCCACGATCTGTTCGTCGAGGGCGGCAAGGTGTTCATGCGGACCACAACCGGCCCGCAGCGGGTGGACGTCATCTATCGCCGCATCGATGACGACTATCTCGACCCTCTGACCTTCCTGCCGGACTCCATGCTGGGTGTTCCCGGGCTGTTCGACGCCTACCGGGCCGGCAACGTCACCCTGATGAACGCCCCCGGTACGGGCATTGCCGACGACAAGGCCGTCTACACCTACGTTCCGGAGATCATCGAGTTCTATCTGGGCGAGAAGGCGCTGCTCAACAACGTTCCCACCTACAACTGCACCAATGATGACGAGCGCGCCTATGTGCTCGACCACATCGAGGAACTGGTGGTCAAGGAAGTGCACGGATCGGGCGGCTACGGCATGCTTGTCGGTCCCACCTCCACCAAGGCCATGCGGGAAGAATTCAAGAAGCGCATCATTGCCCGGCCGGACAATTACATCGTGCAGCCGACGCTGGCGCTCTCGACATGCCCGACCTTCGTCAAGAAGGGCATCGCGCCGCGGCATGTCGATCTGCGCCCCTATGTCCTGGTCGGCGATGAAATCCGCATCACCCCCGGCGGGTTGACGCGGGTCGCGCTCAAGAAGGGATCGCTGGTGGTGAACTCCTCGCAAGGCGGCGGGACCAAGGACACCTGGGTGCTGGAAGACTGAGATGCTTGGACGTACCGCACAAAACCTGTTCTGGCTGTCGCGCTATGTAGAGCGCGCGGACAACATCGCCCGGCTTTTCGAGGTCGGCTACCGCATGAGCCTGACATCGCGCCGTGAAGGCGGGGCGAGTGAACACCTCGTGTCGATGATGCAGGCAGCCGAGGTCGACGAACAGTTCGAGACGATCCACGAGGTCGCCGATGTCGCCTCCGTCAGCCACTTCATGCTGTTCGACGAAGCCAATCCGTCGTCGGTTCGCTCCTGCCTGCTGGCGGCCCGTACCAACGCGCGCTCGGTGCGGACAGCTCTGACCAGCGAAGTCTGGGAGACCATCAATTCGGCCTGGCTCGAGTTCTCGCAGATCCGCCCCCGCGATATTCATGGCAGTCGCCTGCAGGAACTGGTGGTTTGGGTCAAGAACGTCAGCCAGCAGTTCCGCGGCGCCATGCTCTCGACCATCCTGCGGGACGCGGGTTACGCGTTCTCGACCATTGGCGGCTACGTCGAACGCGCCGACAACACGGCCCGTATCCTCGACATGAAATACTATGTGCTGCTGCCCCGGGCGACGCAGGTCGGTGGCGATATCGACATCCAGCAGTGGACGCTCATCCTGCGCGCAGCGTCAGCCTATCGCAGCTACCGGCACATCTACCATGATCGCTTCCGCGCCAAGAACATTTCCGACTACCTGATCCTGCGCCCGGAAATGCCGAGATCGCTGGCGTTCTGCTTCTCGCACATCACCCGCACTCTCGAGATGCTGGAGAACATTTACGGCAAGCGTCTGGCCTGTCATGAAGCTGCGGCGGAGGTCGAGGCCATGCTGAAGGGCAACGACATGGACCGGATTTTCTCACATGGCCTGCACGAGTATCTAACCGAGTTCATCGCGCGAAATAGCCGCGTCACCGAAACGCTGAGCGAAAGCTATAATTTCTACTGATGAAGATAGCGATTTCACACCAGATCCGCATTGAGCTTGGGGAAGGCGCCGCGCGGGCGATCCAGCACCTGCTGCTGACGCCGCAGACGAGCAGTGTGCAGACGGTGCGCGAGTGGCAGGTCGAGGTCGAAGGGCTCGATGACCCCTCCGGTTTTGTTGACGCCTTCGGTAACCGGGCGCATCTGGCAAGCCAGACCAATCCGGACGCGGAGCTGTTCATCTCGGTGCAAGGCATCGTCGAAACCCATGATCGCAGTGGCGTGGTCGGCCGGATCGCGGGCGAACCCGTCCCTGCCCTGTTTCGTCGCATGACTCCGGCGGCGAGGGCGATCGGCGCCGTGACCTCGAGATTTCGGACGGCCTCGATTGCCGGCAAGGATCGCATTCCGCTCCTGCACGACCTGATGGCCCGCGTCGGCGAGGTTCTGGCTCCCGAGGCGCCGTCAGAAATCCAGGGTCAAAGCCAGAGCCAGGGCGGCCAAAGCCAGAGCCAGAGCCAGGCGCAGGCGCAGGACGCTCCCGAACCACCGACGGCCGCGGACTTTACCCACGCCTTCGTTGGTGCGGTGCGTTCGCTCGGCATTCCGGCACGCTACGTCAGTGGCTATCTGGCATCTGACGATGGTGACAGTGAGGGTTTTCACGCCTGGGCCGAGGCCTGGGACGACGGTCTGGGCTGGATCGGTTTCGACGCGATGCTCAACATCTGCCCGGAGGAACGACACGTCCGGGTTGCTGCCGCGCTCGACGCGGTCTCGGCCATTCCGGTGCGTTCCGTGCCGGTGCTGGGCGAACCCAAGGTGGTCGGCCTGAGCATCGACATCAACCAGTAGGGTCAGATACCCAGCACGAAGAGCCAGAACGAGACGGTGAGGATACTGAGCACTGTCGAGATCAGCACCGTGTTGGTCGCCACGTTGACGCCGCGATTGTAGTAGGTGGCGAAGACGTAGGCATTGATGCCGGAGGGCATCGCGGCCAGCAGCACGCCGTAGCGTGCAATCTCATGGTCCACATGCAGGATCGGCACCATCAGCGTCCAGGCGATCAGGGGCTGCAGCACCAGCTTGAGCAGGGACATGCTGAGGGATTGCCCCCAGTTGTCCGAGAGCTTGTATTCGTTGAGGGCCCCGCCGAGGCCAAACAACGCCACCGGCGTCACCGCTGCTGCCATCATCGAGACGAAGGCCTGGGCCGGCTCAAACAACTGTATGCCGGCCAGGTTTGCGCCGACGCCGAGGACGATGCCCCAGAGTAAGGGGTTGGAGATGATGCGGATGAAGGCCACGCCAAGTGCCTTGTGCAGCGGCGCACCATCGCGGCGCACAAGTTCCATCACCAGCATGGCCACGGTGATCAGCACCGAGGCGTGAAAGGCAATGATGGTGAAAGCGGTGGCCAGCGCCGTGGGCCCATAGGCGCGCTGCAGGATCGGGATGCCGATCAGCACGGTATTGGTGAACATCGCCGAAAAGCCGGAGGACACCCCCTCGCCCGGACGGTTCTTGAAGAAGCGGATGGCGATGAAGATGCCCAGCACGAAGGAGGCGAAGGCTCCCGCGTAGAACGGCAGGATGACGCCCCAGTTGAAGGTGGTGGCAAAGTCGGCTGTCGCCATGGCGTTGAACAGCAGGCACGGGGTGGCGAAGTTGTTGACGAACTGCACCAGCCCGCGAACCCCCTCGGACGGAAACAGCCGGAAACGCACCGCGAGATTGCCCAGCGTGATGAGGGCAAAGACCGGCAGGACGACGTAAAGGATGGAAAGCATGGGGAGCCGCGGCGGGAGGAGGTTTCCTAGTGCACCCTGCAGCCGCGCTGGTCAATGCTACCTTCCTCATCAGATAAAATGAACTTAAACGAACCTCAATCGCACTTATTTCGCTTGAAGTGATGCCGGCTGACGCCCTAAGAAGCGATGGAGAGGGACATCGATGAACGCCCTGACTGCGCGGCAAGCTGAAATCATGACATTGGCGCGCCAGCATGGTCGCGTTGAGGTCGACACGCTTGCAGCACAGTTCGGCGTCGCGCCGCAGACGATCCGCAAGGACATCAATGTGCTGTGCGATCGCGGCCTGCTGGAGCGGCTGCATGGCGGCGCCACCATCCCGTCCGGCGTGGTCAACTTCGCCTACGAGGCACGCCGGCAGCAGGCCGCCGAAGGCAAGCGCCTGATTGGCATTGCCGCGGCCGCACAGATTCCCGATC
This sequence comes from Devosia sp. J20-27, assembly GCF_055808595.1. Classification (NCBI taxonomy): domain Bacteria; kingdom Pseudomonadati; phylum Pseudomonadota; class Alphaproteobacteria; order Hyphomicrobiales; family Devosiaceae; genus Devosia; species Devosia sp. J20-27. Next base: position 57,365 of record NZ_CM147875.1, read on the forward strand.
AGGCGTCGATCGTCCTCAACATCGGCACCACCACCGAACAAGTGGCGCTGGCCCTGCGCCGGCACCAGGGCATTCTGGTGCTCACCAACAATATCAACGTCGCCAATATCCTGCGGACGGTCCCCGACGCCGAAGTCGTAATCGCCGGCGGGGTCGTCCGCCACGCCGACGGCGGAGTCGTGGGCGAGGCGGCGGTCGATTTCATCCGGCAGTTCCGCGTGGACTACGCGGTGATCGGCGCCTCGGCGATCGACGCTGACGGAACGCTGCTCGACTATGATTTTCGCGAAGTCAAAGTGGCGCAGGCCATCATTGCGACGGCGCGCAAGACCATTCTCGTTGCCGACGCCATGAAATTCACACGCACCGCGCCGGTGCGCATCGGTCACCTCGAACAGATCGATGTGCTCGTCACCGACGCGCCACCTCCCCCCCATATTGTCGAGATCTGCACCGCATCTGCCGTGCGCATCGAAATCGCCTCGCCAAGCGCAGAAGTGAGAGTAACCCAGTGACCAACGCCCCGCTGCAAAGCTACGACGTCTTCGTGATTGGCGGAGGTGTGAACGGCACGGCCATCGCCCGCGACGCTGCGGGCCGCGGCTACTCGGTCATGCTGGCCGAGATGAACGACCTGGCGTCCGGCACTTCGTCGGCCGCCACCAAGCTCGTGCACGGTGGACTGCGCTATCTCGAACACTACAAGTTCAAGCTGGTGGCGGAATCGCTGGCGGAGCGTGAAGTGCTGTGGGCCTCGGCGCCGCATATCATCTGGCCCCTGCGCTTCGTGCTGCCGCATTACAAGGGACTGCGGCCTGCCTGGTTTCTGCGCCTTGGCCTGCTGGCCTATGACACGCTGGGCGGACGCAAGCTGCTACCGCCGACCAGGACGCTGGACCTGCGCACCGATGTGACGGGCAAGCCCCTCAAGCCAGGCTATGCCACGGCCTTCGAGTATTCGGACTGCTGGGTCGACGACGCGCGACTGGTGACGCTCTACGCCAAGGATGCGGAAAATCGCGGGGCGCGGATCGCAACAAGAACCAAGGTCATCTCGGCGCAACGAGGCGAGGATGGCTGGACCATCAAGGTGCAGACACCAAGGGGCCTGGAAACCGTGTCGGCCAGCCTGCTGGTCAATGCCGGTGGTCCATGGGTCGACGACGTGATCAACCATGCCCTCGGGCGCAATGACGTCAAGCATGTCCGGCTGGTCAAGGGCAGCCACATCGTGGTCAAGAAGCTCTTCGATCACGACCGCTGCTACATCTTTCAGAACGCCGACAACCGGATCATCTTTGCCATTCCCTATGAAGGCGAATTCACCCTGATCGGCACCACCGACCAGGATTACGATGCCGAACCGGGCCCGGTCGAAATCAGTGCGGAAGAAACCGACTACCTGCTGTCGGCGGCCAGCGAGTATTTTGCCCGGCCGGTCGTGCGCGACGACATCGTCTGGACCTTTGCCGGCGTGCGTCCGCTATTCGACGATGGCGCCAGCGCTGCCCAGGAGGCGACGCGCGACTACGTCATCCGCACCGAAGCCGAAGACGGCGGCGCACTGGTCAACGTCTTCGGCGGCAAGCTCACCACGTCGCGACACCTCAGCGAGGAAGTGGTGGATGGCTTCGGCAAGCTGATCGGCCGCATGGGGCCGCGGTGGACCAAGGGTGCCAAGCTGCCGGGCGGCGAGTTCGAGACCACCGGGTTCGAAGCCGAACTGGCCCGTTTTCAGCAGGCGCATCCATGGCTCGATGCAGGGCATGCGCGCCGGCTCCTGCGCCTCTATGGCACCCGCTCCGCGCAACTGATTGGCGCGGCCAGCTCGGAAGCGGACCTGGGCGCCAACTTCGGCTCGAACCTGTATGCTCGCGAAGTCGACTATCTGATGGACGAGGAATGGGCGCACACGGCCGACGACGTGTTGTGGCGCCGGACAAAGCTGGGACTGCGGGTCTCCCCGCAGGATAGCGCGCGTCTCGATGCCTACATGGCCTCGAGACATAAGTGAGGGGAATATCATGAGCGGATATGTACTGGCCATCGATCAGGGCACGACGTCGAGCCGGGCGATCGTCTTCGACCAGAACCAGCAGATTGCCGGCCTTGGGAAGATGGAATTCACCCAGCACTTTCCCGCGTCAGGCTGGGTCGAACATGTCCCCGAGGAAATCTGGGCGACGTGCCTGTGGTCGGTCAAGACGGCGCTGCGCAAGGCCGGGATCACCGCTGCCGATGTGGCTGCCATCGGCATCACCAATCAGCGCGAAACCACCATTGTCTGGGACAAGGCGACCGGCAAGCCGATCCATAATGCCATTGTCTGGCAGGACCGCCGCTGTGCCCCGATCTGCGAAAAGCTGATCAAGCAGGGGTACGAGAAGATGGTCGCCCGCAAGACCGGGTTGCTGCTCGATCCGTATTTCTCGGGACCCAAGATCAAGTGGATACTCGACAAGGTCCCCGGGTCACGGGCCCGCGCCAAGAAGGGCGAACTGGCCTTCGGCACCGTGGACAGTTTTCTGATCTGGCGGCTGACCGGCGGCAAGGTGCATGCCACCGATGCCACCAATGCGTGCCGCACGCTGCTGTTCAACATCGAGACCAACCAGTGGGACGACGAGCTGCTGGAGATGCTGGACATTCCGGCAGCCATGCTGCCCGAAGTCATGGACAATGCCGCCGATTTCGGCACCGCAGACGCCGAGCTGTTCGGCGCCCCGATCCCGATCCGCGGCGTGGCTGGCGACCAGCAGGCCGCCACCATCGGACAGGCCTGCTTCGAGCCGGGCATGCTCAAGTCCACCTACGGCACCGGCTGCTTCGCGCTGCTCAATACTGGCAAGGACCTGGTGCGCTCCAGGAACCGGCTGCTGACCACGATCGCCTACCGGATCGACGGCCAGACCACCTACGCACTGGAGGGCGCCATCTTCATGGCCGGCGCCTCGGTGCAGTGGCTGCGCGACGGCCTGCGGATCATCAAGGACTCGTCGGAAACCGGCAAGCTGGCGCAGGCAGCCGACCCCGATCAGGAGGTCTACCTGGTGCCGGCCTTTGTCGGCCTGGGCGCGCCGTGGTGGGACGCCGAGGCGCGCGGCGCCATTTACGGGCTGAGCCGCAATACCGGCCGGTCGGAACTGGCGCGGGCAGCGCTGGAGTCGGTGAGCTACCAGACCAGCGACCTGCTCGACGCCATGCGCAAGGACTGGAAGGGCGCCCGCGATACGGTGCTGCGCGTCGATGGCGGCATGGTGGCGTCGGACTACACGATGCAGTTCCTCGCCGACATCCTCAACTCTCCAGTCGACCGCCCAACCATTCTGGAGACAACGGCGCTCGGCGCAGCCTGGCTCGCCGGCTGGAAGGCCGGCGTCTGGCCGGACATGGAGGGCTTCTCAAAGCGCTGGGCGCTCGATCGCCAGTTCAGCCCGCGCATGGACGAGGCGACGCGCAAGGCCAAGCTCAAGGGCTGGCGCAACGCCGTGAAACGCACCCTGACGGCAACCGTGCGGTAGCTTGCCGCCTAGTTCTTCCAGGCTTCGAAGCTGCCACCGGCGATGAACGCCCAGTAGGTGCCATAGCGGCTCTTGCGGCCCGGCGCGACCGACGCCTCGGCGAGGCCGAACTCGGTGAAGCGGGTGGACAGCAGCGTATTGCGATGGGCTGGCGAATCCAGCCAGCCTTGGATCGCTTGCTCCAGCGTCTTCTGGCCGCCCGCCACGTTCTCGCCGACGGCGCCCTGATAGCCGGCATCGGTCACGCGCTGCCGCAGGGTCACGCCGAGATTGTGCGAGAGCTTGTCCTTGCGCGCCATCAGGTTCGCCTGTGACCGCGCCGCGGCTTCCAGCTTGCTGCTGTACTGCAACGGCGGCCGGCCGTTGCGGGCGCGCGTGCCGTTGATCGCTGCGAGGATGGCTCCCTGGCTGAGCTTGCCGGGTGGGGTGGAGGTGGAAGCGCGGGGAGGCATTGCGGCGGTACAACCGGCAAGGAGGGCAGCCGCTCCAAGCGTACAAAACAGGCGTCTGGTCAGGGTCGTCATGGATCAGTCTCGCAGAGTGATCCCATACTTAGCGCAGGATTCTGAGGCGGAACAGAGTTCGACGCGAACAACTCACGCGATTGCGCTCGGGACGCGGCCGTGGTTCGCTGGGTCGTACGGAGAGGCAATGATGAGTCTGTTCGAGTCCTGGCTTTTCTGGGCCCTGCTTGCCGCCATCTTTGCCGCGCTGACGGCGATCTTCGGCAAGGTCGGCATCGAGGGGATCAATGCCGATTTTGGCACGCTGATCCGCACCGTCGTGATCCTCGTGGTGCTGTTCGGCATCGTCACGGCAACGCGCCAGTTCCAGCCTCTCGCCGAGATCTCGGGCAAGACCTGGTTCTTTCTGATCCTTTCGGGTCTCGCCACCGGCCTCTCCTGGATCAGCTACTACCGGGCCCTGCAACTGGGCAATGCAGCCCAGGTGGCGCCGATCGACAAGCTGAGCGTGGTGCTGGTCGCCATCTTCGCCACCACGTTCCTCGGCGAAAAACTGTCGCTCCCGAACTGGGTTGGCGTGGGCTTTATCGGCGTCGGCGCCGTGCTCGTGGCCCTCCGGGCCTGATCCGTCGCATTTGAAGAAAATTAAGCCTGTTCACGGACTTCGCTGGCGAAGACGGGCCGTTCGGCGCAGCCTCCGGTCATGAGAAGCTGAGGGGCTTGAGTTTCATGACCAGCATCGATGTCGACAGCGACCATCTCAACATCAGATCCGTCACGCATGGCGAGATCGCGTTGCAGGTCAGCCGCACCAAGCACATGTTCGTGGCCAGCGTCGTGGCCTCGATGAGCATCGTCGCTGTGGCGGCGCTCTTCATGTCGCTCTGGGTCTAGACGGCCTCCTCCGGCCGCCCTGCCCCAGTCCGGATCATGAACGCCACCACCGGCGCATAGGCCAGTACGGCAACCAGCAGGCCCAGCGTCCGGTCACCGGCCAGTGCCGCCAGCGGCAACAACCACACGACATTGACCGCGATATAGAGCCCGGTGGCGCGGGCATGCGAGGACCAGCGCCGCGACAGGCGCTGATAGGCGTGGCGCCTGTGCGCTTCGAACAGCCGTTCGCCCAGTCGCAGCCGCCGCGCCAGGGTGACCGTGGCGTCGGCGACGAACAGCGCCCCAAGGATCAGCCACTGCCAGAGCGTCAGCCAGCCGAGCGCCACGGTGGCCAGGGCGAAAAAGGCGATGATGAAGCCCAGAAACGTGCTGCCGGCATCGCCCATGAATATCTTGGCCGGCGCCCAGTTGAGCACCAGAAAAACGGCGGCCGATGCGGCCGTGGCGGCCAGCCACCAGAAAACCGGCTGGGCCAGCAGCATCGGCTGGCCCCAGACGGCGAGAAGCGCCGCGCCGCCGAGCATGAACGCCGCCTCCGAGGCTGCGATCCCGTCGATGCCGTCCATGAAATTGAAGAAGTTGACCCAGCACACAATCCCCGCGACGGCGAGGATCAGGATCACAAGTCCAGGCAGCGGCAGGCCTATTCCGGCCGTCAGCTGGGCGATCGGGACGCAGAGCGCCGCCAGGATACCGGCCAGCACCGTCTGCGCCGCCAGCCGATAGGCGGCCGGTACGGGCCGGCGGTCATCGAGAAAACCGACGGCGGCCATCACCAGACCGGCAGCAAGGACGAGCAGCGTCGGCCAAGGGGTGGAGAGTGCCGTCGAAAGCGCGGCCAGTGCTCCGCCGGCCACAATGCCGAGCCCGCCACCGCTGGGTGTCGGCCGGACATGCGACGACCGGGCATTGGGACTGGCCATGACCTGCAGATATTCGGCGTTGCGCATGACGAAGAAGGCCACGGCAAGCGACAGCAAGGCGGACAGCAGGGTCAGAACAAGGCCGAGAAGGAGCATTCAGGCCCTTCGAGGGAAAAGTGGTGCCCGGGACCGGAATCGAACCAGTGACACGCGGATTTTCAATCCGCTGCTCTACCAACTGAGCTACCCGGGCATCGCACGCAGCCCGCAGGTGCGTAGAAAGGTTGGCGGTTTATAGGGGGAAGATTTTGCTGGCGCAAGCAGGAATTCCGCCTTGTGCCCTAGTCCTCGTCCTCGCCCGAATCCAGGGTGGGCAGAGCGTCGTCATCGTCTTCGGGAGCCGGCTCGGCGGGGATCACATAGGCGCCTGACAGCCAGCGATTGAGGTCGATATCGGCGCATCGGCCCGAGCAGAACGGGTGATGGGCCTGGCTTGAGGGCTTGCCGCAGACCGGACAGGGGCGCGAGGGCTTGAGCTTGACGACATTATCAGCCATGGGCGGTCAAACGCCCGAGAGGGTCGATTGGTTGAGCCAGTTGAAATGCACCGGGTAGCCTTCGCCGGCCAGCAGCGACACCGTCTCGTTGAGCGGCAGGCCGACAACCGCGGTATAGGAGCCCTGCAGCTTGACCACGAAGGCCCCGGCAATACCCTGGATGGCATAGCCGCCCGCCTTGTCGCGCCATTCGGCGCTGGCGAGGTAGCTCTCGATCTCGCGGGCCGAGAGGCGCTTGAAGCGAATGCGGGTCTCGACAATGCGCCGGCGGGCGGCGCCGTTGACGGTCAGCATGGTCACCGCCGTATAGACGCGGTGCGAACGGCCCGAGAGCAGGCGGAGGCACATGCTGGCCTCCTCCATCATCTCGGCCTTGGGCAGGATGCGACGGCCGACGGCCACGACCGTATCGGCCGACAGCACCAGCGCATTGTCGGCAATGCCGGAGGTCTTGGCCTTGTGCTGGGCGGCAATGGCCTTTTCATCGGCGAGGCGCTGCGCCAGCTTGCGCGGCAATTCGCCCTTTTCCGGGGTCTCGTCGATATGGGCCGGCACCAGATGTTCGGGCTCGATGCCGATCTGGTTGAGCAGCGCCAGGCGCCGCGGCGAGGCCGAAGCCAGAATCAGTTCCGGACGCGCGGCCATGCCAGTCCCTGTTCGAATCAGTACGTGATACGGCCCGCACCCAAGTCGCCGGGGGCCGAATTGGCGCGAAGCTATACTGGAGTTGCGCGACTTTGTGAACCACCCGACCCGGCCGAGGCCACAAGGGGTTCGAGGCGTGTGCGCACCTTTTGCTGCAGGCTGTCGCGCAGCGTCCTATAAGCCGATAGCACCGCCTCGCGGTTGCCCTCGACCAGCGTCGGATCGGGCAAGGGCCAGTGCTCCAGCGCCCCCATCTCGAAGCCGCGCTGCGCCACCGCCGTCTTGGCATCCGCCGACAGCGTCACCACCAGATCGAAATGGTTGGCGGCCAGTTCGTCCATGGTGTGCGGCGTATGCACCGACATGTCGATGCCGACCTCTTCCATCACCTCGTGCACAAAGCCGTCGGCCTTGCCCGAGCGGACGCCGGCCGAGCGCACGATCAACCGGCCGGGGAAGAACTTGCGGGCGAGCGCCGCGGCAATCGGCGAGCGGACCGAGTTCATCGAGCAGACGAACAGCACCGTCGGCAGGTCGCTTTCGCGCTCGTCGATGCGCCGGGCAAAGGGCTGCACCGCGCAGATCAGCGTGAACAGCCGCCGGGCGGTGTTCAGGTCCATTTCGAGCTTGTTGTCGAGCCGGGTGCGCAGCAGCTCTGCGGCCTCGTCGTGCAGCCCGCGACGGGCCATGTCGACCGCCTCGATCTGGAACGGCGAGGAGGTCTTGATCGCCTCGTAATAGCTGTCGCGAATACGGAAGTAGTCGCGGATCAGGCGCCGGAACGGCGTCAGCGACAGGTAGTGGGCGGCAATCGGCTCGTAGGTCTGCGGATGGCGCACGTCGAGCACGATGTAGTTGGCGACAATCGAGACGTGCAGCGCATAGGGCCCCCTGGCCTTGACCCGCGCGGGATGAAACTTGTTGCTCTCGACCAGATCGTAGATGGCGATGCGCCACTCGTGCACTTCGTCTGGGTTGATCGAGGTGATGGTGTTGGGATCAAGGGTGACCGCGACGATCCTGTCGGTCTCCGGGTCGAAATCGCGAGGGGTTAGCGCCATCTATCCCGACTTGGTTGACCGTTGCGCGCGGCGTTGCGCCGTTTCCCGCACAAGCAATGCTGCTACCTGTTTAGCCGGATCGACACCGAGCGTCCATGCGCATCAAGGCCTTCGGTCCGCGCCAGGGTAATCGCCGCTTCCGACAGTTCGGCCAGTGACGATGGATCGCAGCCCAGGAGGCTGGTGCGTTTCATGAAGTCGAGGACGCCGAGGCCGGAGGCATAGCGGGCCGACCGGGCGGTCGGCAGCACGTGATTGGAGCCGCCGACATAGTCGCCGATCGCTTCGGGCGTGTGGTGTCCGAGGAAAATGGCGCCGGCATTGCGGATCTTGCCCAGCAGGGCCCGTGGTTCGTCCAGCGCCAGTTCCACGTGTTCGGAGGCAATGCGGTTGGCCAGTTCGACCGCTTCGCCCATGGAGGCAACGAGGATGATGGCGCCGAATTCCTCCCAGCCGTCGCGGGCGATCTCCTCGCGGGGCAGCAGGGCGAGCTGGCGCTCGACTTCGATAGCGACGCTATCGGCCAGCGCCGCATCGTCGGTGACGAGGATCGATTGCGCCCCGCCACCGTGCTCGGCCTGCGCCAGGAGGTCGGCGGCCACCCAGGACGGGTTGGCGGACTTGTCGGCAATGATCAGCACTTCGGACGGGCCGGCGATCATGTCGATCCCGACCGTCCCGAACACCTGCCGCTTGGCCGCCGCGACATAGGCATTGCCCGGCCCGACAACCTTGGACACCGGTGCTATGGTCGTCGTGCCATAGGCCAGCGCGCCCACAGCCTGCGCACCGCCGATGCGATAGATCTCGGTGATGCCGGCGATCTTGGCGGCCGCCAGCACGGCGTCGTTGACCTCGCCGCGCGGCGTCGGCACCACCATGGCGACGCGCTCGCAGCCGGCAACCTTGGCCGGCACGGCGTTCATCAGCACGGAGCTGGGATAGGCGGCGAGCCCGCCCGGAACGTAGATGCCGACGGCGTCGACCGGGGTCCAGAGCGTGCCGAGCGTCACCCCTAGGTGATCCTGATAGACATGGTCGAGCGGCCGCTGCTTTTCGTGGTGCGACCGGATGCGGTCATGCGCCACCGTCAGCGCCGAGCGCACGTCGGCCGGGATCCTGGCCTCGGCCTCGTCGATCTCGTCCGGCGTGAAGGCCATGCCAGCAGCCGTCAGCGGCAACCGGTCGAATTTTTCGGTATAGGCGAGGACAGCGGCGTCACCATTCTCGCGCACATCGGCAAGAATGGCGGCCACGGCCGTTCCGACCTCCTCGGACGCCTCGCGCTTGGAGCCGAGAAGCGCTTCAAAGTCGGCGGCAAAGCCGGGTTCGCTGCTGTCGAGGCGTTGCGGCATCAGTCGGCGTGCGCCGGCTTGAGCTTGGCGGCCCAGGCGGCGCCGAGGTCCTGCATGCGCGCCTCGAGGCACTCGACCGAGAGGCGGACGCTGCCGCCGCCGGCAAACGTCAGTTCGACGCAGCCGGCCGGCTCGTCGCCCTCGGGTGTGAAACGGATCGACAGCAGCTCGAGAACGCCATCGACTGCCTCGAGATTGAAGCCGGCAGTCTTGACGGCCTCGACGCGATCGAAATGCAGGGCGGTGCGCTTGCGCTGGCCCTGCTTGCCGTCGGCTTCCCAGGCATAGCGGTTCATCAGCATGGCAAAGCGCTTGTCGCGCCGGGCAAAGCCCATATCGCCGACGCGAACGATGGCGTCCTGCGTGGTGGCGGAGATCACGTCGAGATCCTCGGTATCAAGCGCCAGCAGCTTGAGATCGGTCATTGATGCGGTTCCAGACAGTGTTGGTGCGTTGTCACCGGAGATGGGCCTTGCCAGGCCGATCTACAAGCTCAGGAGGTGTGGAGCAAGCCGATTGGCGGCGCGCCCCTGTCCTGCCGCCCCGTCAGCCCATTACGCGTTCGATCTCGGCACCGCAGCCCGAGAGCTTGTCCTCGAGCCGCTCGAAACCGCGATCGAGGTGATAGATGCGGTTGACCATGGTCTCGCCGCGGGCCGCGAGACCCGCAATCACCAGCGACACCGAGGCCCGCAGATCGGTCGCCATGACCTGGGCACCCTTGAGCTCCTCGACCCCGGTCACCGTCGCCACCTGGCCATCCACCTTGATGTCGGCGCCGAAACGGGCCAGTTCGGCCACGTGCATGTAGCGGTTCTCGAAAATCGTCTCGCGAATGCGCGACACGCCGTTCGACATGGTCATCAGGGCCATGAACTGGGCCTGCAGATCGGTCGGGAACCCGGGGAACGGCTCGGTGTCGATATCGACGGCCTGGATGCCATTGCCATTGCGGCGGACGCGAACGCCGCCGGCCTCGTTCGAAACCTGCACGCCGGCCTCGCCCAGAATGTCGAGGGCGCTCTGCAGGTGCTGGCCGCGGGCGTTGCGCAGCAGCACGTCGCCACCGGCCATGGCGGCGGCCATGGCATAGGTGCCGGTCTCGATACGGTCCGGCACCACTTCATGGGTCGCGCCGTGCAGTTCATCGACGCCTTCGATGGTCAGCGTGCGCGTGCCGATGCCGGTGATGCGGGCGCCCATCTTGACCAGGCATTCGGCCAGATCGGTCACCTCGGGCTCCCTGGCGGCGTTCTCGATCACCGTGGTACCCTTGGCGAGGGTCGCGGCCATCATGATCACGTGGGTGGCGCCGACGGTGACCTTGGGGAAGCTGATGCGCGCGCCGCGCAGACCGCCCTTGGGGGCCCGGGCCACGACGTAGCCCTCGTCGATATCGATCTCGGCGCCCAGTTCCTTGAGGCCATAGAGGAACAGATCCACCGGACGGGTGCCGATGGCGCAGCCGCCGGGCAGCGATACCCGCGCCTCATGCGCCCGGGCTAGCAGCGGCCCGATGACCCAGAAGCTGGCGCGCATGGTCGAAACCAGTTCGTAGGGCGCCGTGGTGTCGACGATTTCCCCCGCCGTCAGGGTCATGCGCTGGCCCGACATGTCCGGGCCGGGCTTGCGGCCATGGGCGGCGATATCGACGCCATGGTTCTCGAGGATACGCTCGAGCTGCTTGACGTCGGCGAGGCGCGGCACATTCTCCAGCACCAGCGGTTCCTTGGTCAGCAGCGAGGCGATCATCAGCGGCAGGGCAGCGTTCTTGGCCCCGGAAATGGGAATCTCGCCGCGCAATTCATTGCCGCCGATCAGTCGAATGCGATCCATGAGAAAGTCCTGGGAACTGGGCGCCGCAGGGGCACTCCGGGGTGAACGTCAAGTCTCCGACCGGCACCTAGCCGATCGGCAAGCGGCATTCAAGCGCGCGGGCACCTACTCGGCCGGACCGCCCTGCGGCGGCTTGCCGGCAGCGCCCGGCGCGCGCACTTCACTGTGCGTCCGTGCCCGCACCTGAGCCTTGCGGCGCTTCAGGTTCTCACGGAGCTTTGCGGCCAATCTTTGCTCGCGCAACCTGGCTTCGTCGGATTTTGACATGAAAGCGTTAACCAATAGACGTCGGACAGCATCCCCCTTGGTAGGCGCTTTTTAGCCTTGCGTCGAGGATGACCCTATGGCAGTAGACGCGGCGATTGCAGGGCGCCCCGCGCGTTCCCTGACTTCGGTACGCTGCAGTAGCTCAGTGGTAGAGCACTCCCTTGGTAAGGGAGAGGTCGAGAGTTCAATCCTCTCTTGCAGCACCATTCTTCCAAGCGAAGAACGCCAAAAGCCTCAATAACTTAGCGTTTTCCGTGGCTTCCGTCTCGAACGGAGCTACAAAGGATGTCACGACTCACATCACGGAAACGATGGCTGATGGCAGGCCCGTGGCCTCACCCAAAAACCGGCATCTTCTATTACCGGAAGGCCACACCCCCCGACATTCTGCGTGCACGGACTCGGCTGGCAGCACTCGGCGTTGAGGTGAAACGCGAGGTCCACCGATCGCTTGGCACGAAGGATCAACGTCCGGCCGAGCTACGACACCTGCAGATTGCGGCCGACCAGGAAGCCGAGTGGCAGCGCTGGCGGGATCTGCTTCGCGATGGTCCACGACAGCTTTCGCATCGAGAGGCGACCGGTATCGCCGCCGACTATTCCCGCGCCTTCCTGGCAAAACATGAGGACGATCCATTCGACGTCCCTCCGAGTACCGCCATTCAAGTGCCGAACGATGATAAGGAGGTATCTCACCTCGTTGCCTCGATGCCCGCGATGGAACTGGAAGGCCTACGGGCGGCACTGCTGTCCTACCTTAAGGCCGATGCTGTGCAGAGGAGGAGACTAGTCCCCGGCATCCTCGACCGGTTCCCGGCATATCGGGCGCTGATTGGCGCTGACTTGGCGACATCCCTGGAGAAGATGCACGGGGCTGACACCGAGGCGGCACTTTCGGAGGAGCGGCTTTTCACCGACTCTGTGTCGCGGCGACTTGTGAACCTCGGAATGGCCAGCCTGATGGGTGCGGCTCGCCGAGGTCTGGACGCACGACAGGGTGGCGACTATGGGCCCGTGCCGGAGCTTCAGGCTGCGCCAACCTTCACCTCATCCGTTGTCGCGCCCGGATTGACGAAGGAGCCGTCGGACACTCTTTCCCTGCTTGATCTGGTCGACCACAAGGCACGCACCAGAAGCATCAGCCCGAAAACGGTAAGCGACAACAAATCGTACCTTCGGAAGTTCATCGAGCATGTCGGCTTCGATGATGCCCGTCGGGTCGAGAAGAGGCACGTACGGCACTGGCGGGACACGCTTGCTGCACAAACTGACCCTGTGCTCGCCCCGAAGACCATCCGCGACAAATACATCTCGGCTCTGAAGTCCGCCCTCTCCCACGGCGTCGCGGAGTTCGACCTCCAGTTCAACGCCGCTGAGGGAGTCACTGATCGTCGGGAGTCCGAGAACAAGGGGCGAAAGGAGTGGACCGACGGAGAGGCGGCTCAAATCCTCACTGCAACCTTCAAGGGCTCTAAAAGGGCGCTTTCTGCGCCGCATCGGCGGGCGCTATTTTGGGTTCCATGGCTACTGGCATACACCGGCGCACGGGCCGGCGAGGTAACGCAGCTCAACGGTAGGAACCTCCTCAACAGCGGGGGCGTGCCGCACCTTCTCCTCACCCCGTTCGATGGCAGCACCAAGAGCGGTAAAGCTTGGGCCGTCGGCATCCATCAGCACCTAATCGATCTTGGCTTTCTTGAGTTCGTTCGGGAGGTCGGCGATGGCCCCCTCTTCTACGAACCCGCTGGCCACGGGGCGGTGCTGACGGACGAAGAGCGGCGCTCAAGAGTGATGGAATCCTATAAGAGGGTCGGCGACTGGATTACTGACGAGTTGGGCATCATGGCGCCACTTGGACGTCCTAACCACGCATGGCGTCATCGATTCACGTCAGTGAGCCGAGTGTGCCGGATGGACAAGGAGGCCCGCGACTTCATGATGGGCAGCCGATCACAGACAGACGCTCGCGAGGGCTACGGCGAGTGGCCTCCCTTGGTGCTCGACCGCGAAATCAACAGGCAGCCGCGGCTCGACGTTGAGGACACGGGGTGGCGGCCGTAGTGTCGTCTGGCTCTACGGTCCTCCGTAGCAGGCGCACGCTCGCAGGTATCACCGCCCGGCAGTAGTCAGCGCCTCGACGTCCTCCGAACTTAGAGCAAGCCGTGCACCTCTGGCGAGTTCACCGACTTGCTCCACGGTAGTGGCGGAGGCGATGGGCGCAGCTGTTCCCGGCTGTGCGTTAAGCCATGCCAATGCGATCTCGGAAAGCGCAGCATCGGTCCTCGCAGAAATCTCGTCGAGCGTGGCGAGGATCCTGAAGCCTTTGTCGTTGAGGTATTTCTCGACGACGCCAGGACCACGCGGGCTCTTTCCCGCATCGGCAGCCGTGCGGTACTTGCCGCTGACGAACCCTTTGGCCAGCGAGAAGTAGTGAATGCCGGACACGTCCTCGCGTACTGCGAGAGCCTGCACCTCTTCAAAGCCGAACCGATCGTAGAGGTTGTACTCGTTCTGGATCGTCTCGTAGCGGGGCAGCTTTTTGGATTGGGAAAGCTCTAGAGCCGTGCCGAGCAGCTTGGTGTCGTAGTTGCTGGTGCCGATAACCCTGACCTTCCCGGCCTTGATCAGCGCATCATAGGCGCGAAGAGTTTCCTCCTCTGGCGTATTCGGATCGGGACGATGGCTCTGGTAGAGGTCGACATAGTCTGTCCTCAACCGGCGCAGGGAGTTCTCGACCTCCTCGATGATCCATTTGGCGCTGAGGTCAGGATGCCCCTGCCCCATGTCCGACCCTACCTTGGTGAACACGAGCACCTTGTCGCGATTGCCGCGGGCAACTAGCCAGTTGCCGATGACGATCTCGGAGGCTCCCTTGCCGTAGACGTCGGCCGTGTCGAGCGCAGTGAACCCCTCAGCCATAAATGCGTCGAGGACCTTGAACGACTGCGGCTCGTCGATGGTACGACCGAAGACATTGGTGCCAAGGATCAACGGTTCGATGAAGAGGTCGGAACGACCCAGGCGGCGCTTGCTCATTGTGGTTCCACTCAATCTCAGCTCAATGTGAAAGGACGATCTTGCCGCGAACGCCCTTGGCAAAGGCGGTGTGGGCGGCTCCGAGGTCCTCCAATGGCAATGTGGCGGCGATCGGAATCTGCAAGTCACCACGGGAAGCGGCTTTGGCAACATCGAGCAGCACCTTTGCGTCGGTACGATGTCTCCCCGTTTCGATGGTGACTCGATTGTCGTCATTAAGGCCGTCGGGCACCCGAACGATGGTGAATATCCGACCACCGTCAAGGACGTGATCGATGGCGTTGCCTACCACGGGTGCTGCAGCGCTGAGGGCATACGAGAAAGACGGACTTTCGGTCGGGAGGGTTATGTCGATCGCTTCGCAACCAAGCGCCCTCGCCTCTGCGAGCCGTTCTGACCGCACGCCGGCTACCGGCGTCGCTCCGATCTCCTGAAGGTACTGAACGGCCGCCCGCCCTACCATGCCAAGCGCACCTGAAATCAGTACGCGGTCTCCGGTCTTGACGCCAATCCGATCGAGCGAGCCACGAGCCGTGAGACCGGCCTTGGGTAGTGTCACGCCGGTGTGGAAACCCAGATTGTCGGGCAGTCTCGCAATCGCGGTGATTGGAGCGACACCATACTCGGCATGCGACCCCCGCCCGTTCGTAGCAAAGTCCGCAATGACTCTGTCACCGACCACGAAACCTTGGACATCGGACCCCACCGACTCGATGATACCGGCGCCGTCGCCACCCAGTGTGGCGGGTAATTCAAGCGGGACCATCTGCGCCATGCGGCCGTCGCGGAGCATGATGTCGAAGTGGTTCACGGCGGACGCCATCAGCCTGATGAGCACCTCGCCACTGCCTGGCTGCGGCGTTGGAACATCGTCCGCCCTGACCTGATCAACACCGCCGTAGGCGTGGATGCGCATTGCCTTCACTGAATGACTCCTCGAGATAAGATCATTTCCACGTGGCATGCGACGCAGGGAGGAAAGCCACCCGCGTCAGAAAGTCTCTGAGCAGGATGCGCCATACGTGCCAGTCATGGCCGCCATGGATAAAGCATAGGGTGACCGGCAGCCCCGCCTTAACCAAGGTACTCACCTCCCGCGCTGTGCCCGTAGAGATGTCGCGATAGCCCACGGCGTGGCCGACATCCTGCCACCCAGAGCCCACAAAGATGGACTTGTCGCGCAGGGCAGCGATCTGCCCTTCGGTCAACGTCTCGTGCGCTGCGGGTAGACCTGCGCTCATGACGCCATAGTAGTCGAAGATTTCCGGGTATTTGATGAGGAACGAGTTGGTCAACATGCCGCCCATCGAGAGCCCAGAGAAGGCACGCCCGCTAGCCGACCGCACCACGTTGTAGCGCTGCTCGATGTAGGGGATCAGGTTGTCGATGACGTCACGGTCATAGGACTCACCGAATGGCGCATCTGGCCGGCCCATAGCGTTGGGCATCACGATAACCAGCGGCTCGATCTCACCAAAGGCAACAAGATTGTCGACGATGTGCTGGGCCGCGCCCTGTGTAGTCCAACCCATCTCGTTCTCGCCGCCGCCGTGACTGAGGTATAGCGTCGGATATGGTTCCGCCCGGTCAGGATCGTAGCCAAACGGCGTATAAACTACGGCATAGTTCTCATCGATTGGCGTCACGTGGCCCGGTGACGGGTACGTATGGTGCGTCAGCCTACCGTGCTCTGAGGCGGGTCCCTGCCATGCGAAGTTGACCGACTTGAATTGCGGATCTGCAGGAACAAACACCTGGCTATTGGGCGCCAAGGATCCGAGCTTCTCGCCATTGACTTCGTTCCATGGTGGATTGTCAGGGTCGGACATTGGCGTCACGTCCGTTCCATCCACGACTGAGCTGTCCACCAGGAAACTGTATGTGAAGACGCCACCAGGTAGCGGCGTAGTGAATGTCCAGTAGCCCTCGGCGTCGCGTTCCATGGGCATCACCGGCCAATTTGGGCCAGTGCCGTTGGGATGTGCCATGGGGATATCGCCAGGAAGCCATTGCTTTGGCGAGATTCCTTGACTCTCGACCACAGGCAGCACCGCGGTTCCAACGCTATGTTGCATGGCGCTGGGACGAGAAAAGGACCACTCGCCCTTGATGTGCACGCTTCGCGCTGTGGGGTTCCACCATCGGAACGTAACCTCATAGCCGCTTGGTGCCGTTCCGGTCCGTGCAACGTTTGCGCTCATGCTTGCCCCGTCTAGTTTGCGTAGAGGACTTCGTGCACGCCCATGTCCCCGTGCCGCCAGTAGGCTGCTGCCCGGATATGACTGGTCGGTTGCCCTCGCTCCTCTACGAAAACTGCCCGCAGAGATTTCGCCCATGTTGACTCACCGGCAATCCAGACAAACCCCTCACCGTCCGGTAATGCGACTTCACGCGCTAGATCAGTTGCATGCACCCTCTCGGCCCCATGAAGCCAGTGGATCGTTAGGGCTGTCGACGTCGTAAGCGGTATCTCGCCCTCCTTGCCATCAACTTGCGCAATAACGATGACCGGCACGGAGGGCCGCAACTCTTCCAGCCGCCGCGCAATAGCCGGCAGGGCGGTGTCGTCGCCGATCAGCACATACCAATCGAAGCTATCCTCGATAACAAAGGACCCGCGTGGTCCACCTATCTCCAGGGTGCTGCCTACGTCCGCCAACTTTGCCCAAGCCGTGGCCGGCCCTGCGTCGTGGTGAATTGCGAACTCGATGTCCAACTCCAAGGTAGCTGGATCGAACCTACGGGGCGTATAGTCCCGCGCAGCAGAGCCATCGACGCTACTAAAGAAGAGCTTGATGTGATCGTCGAAGCCTAGCGACGTGAAACCTACGAGATCGGGGCCGCTCAACGTCAACCGAAGAAGGCCGGAAGATAGTTGCACGCGCCGTTTGACTGTGAGTGTCCGTCGTCGTGTCTCGTGCCGAACACGCTTTATGCGCGACGGGGTCGCATCGGATGGGCTCATGTCGTCAAGCCTTTGAGCTGAGGATGGGGACCGGGATATGGCGCCCGGATATTTCGGAACCGGCATTTTGATCGAGCTTACGCATCAGAGTAGCGGACAACAGTGCGACCGTGGCTACGACCAGGAAGGTGATTTGGAAGTCGGAAAACACGAGAGTTGAACGACTCTGCAGCGAGCTGGACACTTCAAGGGTCAGGGCCGCGAAAGCGACGCCCAACACCATAGCCAGCTGCTGAAGCATACTCGAAAGGGTCGTCGCAGAACTGCGCCCCTCTGCATCGATATCGGCGAACGACAAGCTGCTCAACGCGGTAAACTGCATCGATCGCGTAAGTCCTGCGGGGACGAGGACAGCGAGAATTATCGGAAGCGGAGTGCCCGGTGCCAGAGCAGCACACAGAGCGATGCAGACGGCAGCCAACACTCCGTTGAAGACTAGCACAGTGCGAAACCCGAAGCGGCGCAGAATGGGGGTCGTCACTGACTTCATGACGAGGTTGCCGATGAAGTACCCCATCGTGAGGCTACCTGCCTCCAAGGGGCCCAGTCCGTACACCACTTGGAAGAATAGGGGCAACAGGAACGGCATCGCGTTGATGGCGATCCGCGCATAGCTGCCGGCAAACAGGTTCGACATAGCGAACGTATGCTGCTTGAAGGCCGCTAGATCGAGCAGAGGATGCTGCATACGGCGCAAGTGGAGAACAGCTTGTATCCCGGCGCCAAGACCAAGGACCACCAGGAGCGACGATTGCAAGGCCGCATCCTTGAAGTGGACGAAACTCTCAAGGCCAAGCAACAAGCTGGCAAGTGCCAGTCCGCAGAGTACGAAACCCAACCAGTCCAGGCGGCGAGGCCGGCGCTCACCAGTGTCGCGAACAAATGCCACGACCGCGAAGAGGACCGCAACGCCCAGTGGCAGGTTCATCAGGAAGTTCCACCGCCACGAAAAGAAGCTGGTGATGGCGCCTCCCAATGTGGGGCCAATTACGGGCGCGAGTAGCGCCGGCCAAGTGATCAGCGCCATCACCTCAAGCATCTGCGCCTTGTCGGCACTTCGGATTGCGATTAAGCGGCCGACAGGGATCATGAAGGCACCGCCGATCCCCTGCACCGCCCTCGCGGCTACAAACTGCTCGAGATTGCCAGCTAACCCGCATGCGGCGGACGACGCCGTGAATAGGATGATGGCGAACAGAAAGACACGGACCGCACCGAAGCGATCGGCCAACCATCCGGCGATCGGAATGAAAATCGCGCTCGTCAGCAAATAGGTGGTGACACCAACACTCATCTGCAGCGGCTCAATGCCAAAGTCCCGCGCCATTTGCGGGAGCGACGTTGCGATGATCGCGCCATCCAGCATCTGCAGGAACAGGACAAACGCGACGATCAAGGCAACGCGACGAGCGGGCATATGAGTGTCCTGGTGTTAGCGCCCGGCTACGATGGTCAGCCTATAGGTGGTTCTCGTCGTGCCGTCAGGCGCAAGGACCTCGATGACGTGGTCGTTGGTCGTATCAAGGGTAAAGACTGCGCCAGAGGCCGAAGGGCTCCCATTGATCGTCATCGATGCACGAGTCGACGTGGTGGTAGCTTTCACCTCCGCGGTGAACACCCCCTTTGGCAGAACTGCAGTGTACCGTTGCTGGTCCGGACGAAATCCGGGCTTCAGCGTGGCGCCATTGGCAGCGAGGTTGCTCAACGTCGCGATCTGTTCGGGCGGCACCGACAGACAGGTCTCCTTGCGGATATTCAGTGCAGCCCAGTTGGGATCCGTGAGTCGGTCGCCGACCACTACATGCCACACATCAGCATCGATCGGCCGCAGGGAGGGAGTGAGCACCGCTTCGCCGTTGTCGACCAAGAGCTGGCAAGCACGCTCTAGATTGTCTAGGTAAGTCTCGCCGTAGATCGTCTCGTCATTGTGGCCGCCATAGCTCTCCTTGATCTTCCCTCGCACCTTTGAGCGGAAGACCTGAAGTGACGAGAGGTAGTGATCGATGGGCCACATCCCTGGAAACTGCATCCACAGGGAGTCGGTGATTGTTGGCCGGTTGCTGCCGACGGCGTCACTCGCGAAAAGTAGTCCGTTCGCCTCGTCGAAGAGGATCACATGCCCTGGGCTATGGCCTGGCACCTCATAGACGTCGAGTCTCCGACCTCCAAGATCAAAGCTCATGCCTTCGTGGAGGTCTTCGATCCGCTCCATCTCGATGTCGAGCTTCATATCATCCGAGAACCGCTCAACCATGGGTCGATCCAGGCGGTTCATGAACACCTTGCTCTGGTTGCGCTGGAACTGTGCCGTGTTGACGATGTGGTCGGGGTGACCGTGGCTGATCACGACGTCCAGCGGGCGGTCGCCCACTAGCGGTTCAACAAACGCCCTTAGGTCGCCTCGCCCGAGACCAGTGTCAATGAGGACCGCCCGCTCATTGCCCACGACCAGCATCATCTTGGTGTCGTCGTAGTCGATGATCTGATGAACACCGGGGTGGACCTCCTTGCGAAGGAACACATCCTGGGAGCGCCTCTGGATGGTGTAGTCGAAGGTCGCCACGTCGCTTGGAACCAAACGATCCGCAAACGCCAGCGCCTTCACCACGTAGGTCGTTGTGAGACCCTTCTCGCCATCATCGAGGGCTTCCAGCGGCGGGAGCCGGAAGGGGTCGAAGACAGGGCTATCGTCGACGGGATCACTGCCATCGATGGTATAGCGAATGATGGCGTCAGGGGTATCGCATAGCAACGTCACTCTCTGCGAGACACCGAACGCTCCGGGACTTGGAAACGCGGTGGGTGTTGCGGTCTTCTGGTCAGCCGTCATGCTACCCCTTCCCTATCAGCTCTGCTGGCTGGTGATGTCGCCGATCCACGTGATGAAATCGGCCGCATCTTCGTTCGCGCCATGTCCGGCGTCCCAGTACATCGCGGCATTAACGTCGTCGCCCTGGTTTTCCAGAGCGGCGGCCAGGTTGCCAACGACGGTCAACGATGTATCGCTGTCCTTGGTACCTACACGTATCCACCAGTGCCTCGCGCGGCCGGGGTTCCCAGCTGCAATGAAGGGCATCGGGTTCATGAGCTCGAGCTTGGCCAGCAGTTCCTCATCGAGCTTCGCGGTGGGATCGTTGCCGGCGGCACGAAGGCTGTACAGCGTGAAATGCCTCGCCTTTGTCTTGCCAAGGCCAAAGAGGTTGTTCTCGCCCGTACTTGGGTCGAAAGCATCAAACGCGGGGGCCGACTTCTTCCGAGCACCAACGTGTGTCAAGAAGTCAGGCCACGAGAATGTCGCAGTGTCGCCGGTCCAACCGATGAAGGGATTGGCCTCGAGATAGTTGGCCCGATCAGCATCCGCCAGCGCCGCAAGATACTTGGTGGCCGCCGGCTGCAGGTATGTCTCGAGAAGGTACTCATCGTAACGATCGGCCGTGAGTGGACCGAAATCGCCTCTCCCCTCGAGACCGAGTTCACTTTGATAGTCGGCGAACGCGGTGGCCAGGTCGTTGGATACGTCCTGATCAAGCGACGCGCCTGAGGCAACCGGATTGCTCCCCCAGTTCCACTCGTAGGCCATGTCGGCGTGCTCTAGATCGGTAATCGGGCACCAATCGCCGCTGGCGAAGATCGCGTCGCTCGCGTCCGCCGCACCCAGTTCGGCCAGATAGGGGGCGAACAGCGAGCTGTCCCCCGAAGCGCCGAGTAGCGCAGAGAGCGCCCCACCAGCGCTCGTTCCTGACGACACGATATGGTCTACGTTTCCCGGCAAACGCCCCTTGTTGAAGCGCACATATCGTACCGCTGCCTTGAGATCGACTATGGCGGCCGGCGCAACCCCATAGTAGGTGCCCTCGCCGTCAACGAGCGTTCGGCCTCGAGCACCGGGCTCCACCACGACATACCCAGCCGCCAAAGCGAGCTTTGCGTTGGAAACGCGCTGGCCTCCAGCGATCATGGCGTTGCCACCCGACGGGACTTCAAATCCTTCAGGCAAAGCGCCGCCGGGAGCATTCCCGGGCATACCTCCGGGAGGCATACCCATCATTGGTGCACTGTCGATGCCAGTGGCCTCCGAAACAGACGATGGCATGTAGCCGCCAACGGCGTTGGCGAACAGGATCGGGGCGTTCGTCGCATCAATTGCCACGCCGTCGACTGCAGTGGGCACGCTCACGTTGAGACTTTGATACGTCGGGTCTATCGGCTTACCGACATAGGTCAGGCCCTTGTAGAAGCGGTAGGTGACCGATTTCTCGCTGCCATCGGTGAGCACAGTCGTCGTCAGCTCGGTGAAATTGCTCGGATCGAACTCAAGCGAGACGCCGGCACTCGTTTGCGCGAATGATCGCCCAGCAAGACTCGCAACGCCCAGCATCGACGTTGCGGCCAAACCCAACTTCAAGACATCTCTTCGGCTCTGCATTTTCTTCTCCATCTGTTCTGACGCTGAGGTAGTCAGCTTCGCTGACCGTTGCGACTTAACGTTTGGAGAGCTGGATTAAGTTGCTGCAAGGTAACGTCGCTCAAGGTCAAACAGATGAGTTAATTGGGCAAGGTCGTGGAGTGCGACGGGCCCCCAGCCGCGCCACTGTTCATGAGCTGTAGAAGTGCTGCAGACGTTAGCTCCGACCCCTTCAGTTCCCCGCAGATGGTGCCACGATAGAAGACGAGCACACGGTCACACCCCCTCGCCAATTCCTCCGGATCCGTAGACAGGTACACCACGGTGGCACCATCTGCCGCGGCTTGCCGGAGAAGGCCGTTGATCTCTTCGCGAGCGCCGATATCGACGCCACGAGTTGGATCGTCGAGCAGGATAGTGGAGGGCTGACAGTCGAGCCACTTCGCCAGAACGACTTTCTGCTGGTTGCCACCGGACAGCGAGCCTGCCGGTTGCAAGACCGATTTGGCTCGGACACCAACTCGAGCAGCGAGCCTGGCAGCGCGGTCGCGAAGGGCAGGCATGCTCAACCAGAAGCCGTCCCGCGCCATGCCAACGGATCGAACTTGAACCACGTTCTCCCAAATGGGCTTGTCGAGCATCAGGCCTAGCTTCCGACGATCTCCGGAGACGTAGGCGACACCCCTGTCGATTGCCTGGCGCAGGGACCGAGGACGCGGCTTTCGCCCAGGGAGCTCGATCGTACCGCCGGAGATGTCAGAGATGCCCGCGATGGCCGCAAGCATGGCTTCCGGACCGGAACCGGCCAAACCCGCGAGACCAACGACCTCCCCCGCCTGTGCTCTGAAGCTGACCCCCTTCAGGCCCGATTTGGTGTGGACGTCAGCAACGACGAGTGCTTCCGGCGAACCACTCTTGATGGCGGTGGACGCCCTTGCGGACGAGACGGGCGTCGAAGATAGCGAGGTTGGCCCATCATGCTTTCCGAGCATCTCGTCCACGATCTGACGCATACTAAGGTTGGCTATCTTGGCCCCGCTTACCACGACATGCCCATCGCGCAGGATGGTGACTTCGTCGCAGAGGCTCATCACTTCCTCGAGGATGTGCGAAACGAAGACTACGCCGACATTTCGCTCCCTCAGCACTCTTAGGATTTTGAGGAGCCGGTCGCTGGCTCCCGTCTCAAGAGCAGAGGTCGGCTCGTCGAGGAGGAGTACCTTAGGCTTGGAGACCAAAGCCTTGGCAATTTCCACGAGCTGGCGATCTGCGAGCGAGAGCTCAGCGACCGGTTTCGTGAGGGGATGCGCTATGCCCAGCTCTTCAAGCACGGGAAGAGCAAGGGCACGCATCTGCCGACGATTGACAAAGGGGCCTAAGCGCGGCTCCCGCATCGGAAAGAGGTTGTCGAGAATATCGAGGTGAGGGAAGAGACTGAGCTCTTGGGCGACCACAGCAACGCCGTAGGAGACGGCATCGGCGGTACTGCGGAAGCGAACCTCCGAGCCGTCCAGTTCCAGCTTTCCAGCGTCCGGTCGCACGGCGCCGGTCATGATCTTGACCAACGTCGACTTCCCAGCGCCGTTCTCCCCGAGCAGTGCGTGTACACTGCCCGGCCGTACGGCAAAGTCCGCGCCTTTTAGCGCCACAACTCCACCGTAGGCTTTCCGAACGCCCTTCGCCTCGAGTGCGATCATCGAACTAGCCTTCCCGGCTTATTGCGGCGGCCAGGGACCGACGATGTACTTGTCGGCGTTGGCAAGGATGTCGTCACCGACTGGCGCAAGCGCTGCGGCGACAGTTTGAGCGTTTTGCTGCCGTGCAATCACCGCATCGATGTTCTCGGCGCTGACGATCTCGCCCGGCACCAGAAGTAGACCCTGGATGAGGTCGGTGCCGTTCGCCTTTGCATTGGCTAGCGCTTTGGTTGCGAGGTATCCGCTGAGCCAGTGGCCCGGCGACATGACGAAGTCCACGGAGCCATACTTGACGGCCTGCAAGTTGCCCGCCTCGAGGTCGAAGCCGCCCGAAGGAAGGTTGAAGCCAGTGCGCTGGGCCAGCAGACCCCAAGCAGTGGCGTCCTGGGCACTGGGAGCCAGTACGGCCACCGCATCCGGATTGGACGCCAGCAGACCCTGCCACGCGGCAAAGACCTCAGCCGACGAGGCACTGACGCCGTTAGTCGCTACTGGCCCGACGATCTTGAGGTCGGGACGCAGCTCCGTGATCTTCTTGATCATGCCAGCGACACGCATGTCGAGCGGCGGGACACCCACACCGGTGTCACCGATAATAACCGAACCCTTGGCATCTGCCGGCACAAGTGAGAGCACCTTCTCGGCGAGCTGGGCCCCGATGCCTTCGTTGTCAGCCGTGATGAACAGGCCAATGCCAGATCCTTCGGGCGGCGGGGCGTCGATCGCCACCATCGGGATGCCCGAACCGGTGGCATCGGCTGCTGGACGCGACATCGGGCCCGAGGCGAGGCTTTGAAGAACGATGCCGTCTTTCTGGGTCTGCGCGATGGGACCGAAGAGGGCGACCTGTCGTTGCGGGTCACCAGTGTCCGGCGCCGCAGTAAGCACATGCACCTTCGGGTCCAGTTCGGCCACGGCCTTCCCGCCGTTGGCCATCTGAACAAAGGCGTCGGTCTTGGTTTCCCAGTAGACGAAGCCAAGCTCAACTGTAGCGTCCTGCGCAAACGCCATGCTCGAGCCCGCCAGACCCACAGCCAGTGCTGCCGCAGCTACGGACAAGCGGCTGACGAAGCTTCTATTCTCGTGTCGCATCAATGCGTCCTCCTGTTGATTGTACGTGTTGCCCACCGCCAGGCGATGGATCGTTCCGAGTGGGTTAGTTCTGCTTTGCCGCGAGGCGACGCTGGCGCTGAACAAGCCCGTCCACCGAGACCGCTCCAAGGATGACCGCGCCCGTCGCGAACTGCGCCCACGTGGCCGGTATCTGGAAGTAGACGAGACCGACGGCGACGGCGTTCAGCAGGACCGCGCCGACTATGGCCCCAAACACAGTGGCTTTACCGCCAGCGAGTGGCGTACCGCCGATCACAGCCCCAGCAACCGCAAATAGCTCAATGCCACCGCCACTCTGCGGATCGCCGACCGTGAAGAATGCGAGTGCGACGATGCCCGCAACTCCCGACATGAAACCTGCAAGCACGAAGCCAATCGTGCGGGTGCGGCGGACAGGGATACCCGAGAACTGTGCGGCATCCGGGTTGGAGCCAATCTCGCGTACCCGGTAACCAAAGGGCGTGTTCCGCATCACGACAGCGAGGACGACCCCAGCAGCTACCATCAGAATGATCGAGGCAGGTATGCCGAAGAGTCGCCCCCCACCAAGGATCGAGATAATCGGGTCCGACATCGGAACACCCGTCACCTGAGTGCCGCCTGCGAGTGCTAGCGCCAACCCGCGGAGCATCCAACTCATGGCAAGGGTGCCGATCAGCGAGGGGATACCGATTACCTGGCTGGTGAAAGCGTTAAGCAGACCCACGCCCATCGACATGCCCAAGGCCAGTATGATCGACAGGATCGGCGCTAGACCAGCCCGCATCAGCAGGGCGGCGACAATCCCCGTGAGCACATAATTGCCACCCACCGAGAGGTCGATTTCATTCTGTGGAATTAGGAACACCAAGCCAGCGGCAATCAGAGCAGCGTAGACGGAGCTCTGCACAACGTTGATCAACTGGGTCGGAGCGAGGAAATTGGGATGAAAAACGCCCACGATCCCAACAACGAAAAGCAGTGCAAGCACCGCACTTGACCAGTCCGCAGTTACCAGTCGACGGATCGACCATGGTGCGGGCGCCGCGAGATCGGACGGCTTTTTGCCCTCGGTGGCTGCATCTGTCGTCAAGTGTGACCTCCCGGTGACCACGTCTAGTGGTGAGCCGATGGGGCATGTCCGTGCCTGGTCACCTTTCGTGAGCTATTCCTCGCAAGTGCTTGGGCGCGGGACCATTCCGATCCTGCGTCGCCGTCATAAGTTCTAGCTATAGGCAGGCCCGAGGCATGCTGGGTCGAGGCCGCTGATGATCAGCGATCGTGATCTCAGCGCTAGCCGGCTACTACCGCCTTGAGATCGTCGATGAATTCGGCCTGCGCCTTTGTCGGCAACCAGCCAGAGCGCACCGTCAGGCCTATCGGTCGCCCGGAGCCTGTCAGCTCATACGGGACTTCGCGGATAGACCCCAGGTCGACCTCTGCGGCCACCTGTAGCCGCGAAATGCATCCGAGGTGGTCCGAAACTCGAAGCAGCTCCCTCATGAGGATCATCGATCCCGTCTCGACCAAACTCTTTGGCGGCTTCCCGTCAGCGAAGAGCTTGTCGAAGTAGCGTCGTGTCGGGGTGGATTCCGTAGCAACCACCCACGGGTACTCGGCTAGTGCCTCGAAGCTGATGGTCTTCAATCGCATCAGAGGATGGTCGGGACGAGCAACGATCGCGAGGTTGTCGTCGAAAAGTACCTGCTGCTCGATATCGCCGATCGGCGCCGGATCGCGAAGTGCACCGATCAGGAAGTCCACCTCGCCACGGCGCAGTCCGACCATGAGGTCGTCGTACGGACCGTCTAGGGCCTTCACTTGGAGCGTGGGTCGTCTGGCTCTGAAGCGAGCTATCGTCCGCGCGAGCAGATAGGATCGCGACAAGGGCATTGCACCGACGACAATGCGACCCACCTCACGGCCATTCAGCTCTGCAAGGTCGGCCTCTCCTTGCGCGAGTTCGGCAAAGGCCAACTGAGCGGCCTGCGCTAATGCCAGAGCAGGTCTAGTCGCGATCATCCCATACGCAGTCCGCTCAAAGAGAGGACGTGCTGCCTCCTGCTCCAGTTGGGTGACCGCCCGATGTACCGTGGGCTGCGCCAGTCCCATTCGACGGGCAGCGAGCGTAAAATTCTCGGTCTCGCACATAGCAACCAAAGCCTGGAGCTGTGCAGCCGTCGCGGTAACACGAAGCCTTGGTGCCAAGTCCGTAAGAACAGGGTCCAGGTAGCCAAAGGCACGATTTACTCGAGCGATCAGCACCGCGCCTGCGGCCGTGGCGAATAGCCCCTGCGCCGTACGCTGGAACAATGGGCTTCCCGCCTCGTGCTCGAGCTTGTTGATTGCTTGTGTGACCGCCGGCTGCGAGACATGGCACAGTTCCGCCGCTCGGGTGACCGAGCTCGTCTGACCCACAGCTGCAAAAACCCGCAGATGGCGGAGATTGGCAATCACCTCAATGCCTCCAGTAGGCTATCAAGCTGGCTCGGCAGGTCTGCACCTTCTGTCTGCAACTCACCGATTTGCAACTGCCACTCCGCAGTAGCGCTGGAAATCCGATCCGGTATGTCGAGCTCTCGGAGGGTAGCGGCGACCTCGCGCATCTCAGCAGCACGGCGAACACCATGGTTCCGCATGCGCTCCAGATTGTAGCTGCTACGGGCTACCCAATCGATGCCGGGATCCGACCGTTGGAGCGACGCCAATACGGCCTGCTCAACGCCGGCACGACGGGCGCCAAGTAGGCACTCGGCAGTTAGCGCCTCAAGACCTTTGATCATCACGGACCGCAGCATTTTGATTGAGGAGGCATCGCCTACATTGGCCCCTACTACTGCTGGTGCCATCCCTAGGTGAGCCATAAGCGCCTCCGCGGCCTGTGCGTGCGGCCCGGCAACGAGCATCGGTGTCTTGTGCCGTTTCGGATAAATCGGCGCCATAATTGCGAGGTCAACATACCGTCCACCGACCGCCTCGATATACGACGCCGCCGACCGCTTGGATCCCGGCGAACACGAATTGCCGTCAAACCACAGAGTGCCCGGCCTCAGGTGAGGCGCTGCGGCTTCTGACGCGGCTACAGCCTGGTCGGCCGTCACGAGGCAGAAGACTGCCTGGCTAGAAGCGAGTGTCTCGGCCAGGTAGAGGCTACCTTTGATACCCGCATCGTTCCACGCCTCCCATATGGAGGAGCGGGTGTCAGCGTTATCAACCTTTATGTCGTAGGACAAAAGATCAAGCCCAAGTCCCTCCGACTGCCAGCCCGCTGCGACGGCCCGCCCTGCTTCGCCGAACCCGACTATGCCAATGCGATCAATTTTGCTCATGTGCTCCTCCGCAACCAGAGCAACATCTGCTGGGAATGGCCCCGCTTGCCAGTGGCTATAGCTCAAACTTATCGCCGGTGTCCTGCTTTCAAATTGGCTTCGACACCTCTGTCCGGCCAGATCGCCTGCAAACACCGGGAGGTCCCATGTCGGACGCGAAGACTGCTCTTGTGATTAGCGCCCATGCGGCCGATTTCGTTTGGCGCTGCGGCGGCGCCATCGCGCACCATGCTGAGCTTGGCTACCAGGTGACAGTTGTTTGCTTGTCGTTTGGCGAGCGGGGAGAGTCTGCCAAGCTCTGGAAGCTACCCGACATGACCATCGAAAAGGTCAAATCCGTGCGACGCGCCGAATCCGAACGAGCAGCCGAAAAGCTTGGGGTTCACAACCTCATCAGCTTCGACTTGGGCGACTATCCCCTGCGCATGAGCGAGGAGGACAAGTTCCGGCTCGTCGATGTCATTCGCGACGTACAGCCCGCATTCATGCTGAGCCACTCGCACTACGACCCTTACAATACCGACCACATGTATGCCACGCAGGTAGCGCTTGAGACGCGGAGCATTGCGCAGGCCTGGGGCCACAATCCCGGCCAGAAGGTCCTCGGCGCACCGCAGCTTTACCTGTTCGAGCCCCATCAGACCGAGCAAATGAACTGGAAGCCGGATGTCTTCCTGGACATCACCTCGGTCTGGGACAAGAAGAGGGCCGCCATTGAGTGTATGGAAGGCCAGGAACATCTCTGGGAGTTCTACACCCGGGTCGCGCAGAACCGGGCAAACCACTTTCAGCGCAACTCCGGCGGCCAATCCGGTGGACGTGCTGCCAAATATGCGGAAGGCTTCCAGTCGGTCTTCCCGCGCACAGTGGACGAGCTCTAATGCCTCTTAGCTTCGATATCGCTCACCTGGCCCATGTCGAGATGTACTCCGACAGGTTCGATGAGAAGTCTCGACTTCTTCATTCGAGTCTACGGCCTCACTTTGTCGGCCCAGGACGAGAACTCTGCCTACCTGCGGGCCTGGGACGACTACGAGTTTCATACGCTCAAGCTTACGCGGCATCACACTACCGGTGTCGGTCACATCGCCTACAGAGCCAGTTCGGAAGAGGCGCTCCTCCGACGGGTCGCGGCCATCCAGGCGAGCCGGTTCAAATCATTGGGCTGGGTCGATGGTGACCTTGGCCACGGAAAGGCGTTTCGTTTCGAAGATCCGTTTGGCCATACGTTCGAAATCTACTGGGATACCAAGCGCTATGCCCCGCCAGATGCTGAGCGCCCTGCCCTCAAAAACCTGTCGCAGCGGTACCACGGCCGGGGCGCCGCCCCACGCCGCATCGACCATCTGAACCTACTTGCCGACGACGTCAGCGAGTTTCGTGACTTCATGGAGACGTGTCTGGGGTCGCGTGTGACTGAGATGATCCAGCTGGACAACGGCCGGGTCGGCGGATGCTGGTTCACCGTAAACAACAAGGGATACGACCTCGCCTGCACCGAGGAGCATGGCGGGATGCGAGGACGACTCCATCACGTCACCTACGCAACGGATAGCCGCGAAGACATTCTTCGCGCGGCCGACATCTTCCTCGAGAACGGCATCCACATCGAGCAGGGTCCGCACAAACACGCGATCCAAGGAACGTTCTTCCTCTACGTGTGGGAGCCTGCCGGCAATCGTGTGGAGCTCGCCAATGCAGGAGCTCGGCTCATCCTTGCACCCGATTGGGAACCGATCGTCTGGACCGAAGCAGAACGCAAGAAGGGGCAGGCCTGGGGCCTGAAGACCATCGAAACGTTCCACACCCACGGCACACCGCCCAACCCCAAGAAGAGCAGCTAATGAGCGTCGTCGTTCAAAACATTGAACGTGCAGCCGCCGCCACGATCGAAGGCCTGGCAAAGGCCGGTGTTGCGACTGTTCACGAGTTGCAGGGTCGGATCGGAATGCTAGGTAGCTTCATGCGGCCGATCTATCCTGGCGCTCAGATCGCCGGTAGCGCAGTCACCATTTCCGCACCACCCGGAGACAACTGGATGCTGCATGTCGCCATCGAGCAACTCCGCGAGGGGGACATCCTGGTGCTTGCCCCAACCTCCCCCTGTGACAACGGCTACTTCGGCGATCTTCTCGCGACCTCGGCCATGGCACGTGGCTGTCGAGGCCTGGTGATCGAGGCTGGTGTGCGAGATGTGCGAGACCTCACCGGCATGGGCTTTCCAGTTTGGTCGAAGGCCATTAGCGCCCAAGGAACCGTCAAGGAAACGTTGGGCTCGGTCAATGTGCCGATCGTCTGTGCCGGCGCCCTGATCAATGCGGGCGACGTGGTTATTGCCGATGACGACGGCGTTTGTGTTGTCCGTCGCTCGGACGCCGACAGAATCCTGACGGCCGCAAACAAGCGGCTGGAGGCCGAGGCGGCCAAACGAACGAAGCTCGCCGCCGGAGAACTCGGGCTCGACATTTACGATATGCGAGGCAAACTGGCTGACAAGGGTCTGAAATATGTCTAGCGCGGGCATCGCCTGCACGTGGATGCGTGGCGGAACGTCGAAGGGTGCATACTTTCTGTCGAAGGACCTCCCGGGCGATACCAAGCTCCGGGATGCCATCCTCCTACGCGTGATGGGCTCCCCCGATGCAAGCCAGATTGATGGTATTGGCGGAGCGGACCCGCTGACATCAAAGGTTGCGATTGTTGGCCCAAGTTCACGACACGACGCCGACGTCGACTACCTGTTTCTACAGGTATTCGTCGATCAGGCACTCGTGTCGGATGCTCAGGGTTGCGGCAACATCCTGGCGGGCGTTGGCCCATTCGCAATCGAGCAAGGGCTCGTACCGCCATCAAAGGGGGCGACCCCTGTTCGAATCCATATGGTCAATACAGGCGAGGTCGCGACTGCTCGGATTTCTACGCCCGAAGGCGTGGTAAACTATGCCGGTGATGCCGGCATAGACGGTGTCCCTGGCACTCATGCGCCGATCCCACTGCTCTTTCAGAACATTGCCGGTTCGATGAGCGGCTCTCTTCTTCCGACCGGAAATGCGGTGGACGTCATTGACGGTGTGGATGCGACCCTGATCGACAACGGAATGCCATGCGTGATCCTGAGGGCGGCCGATCTTGGCGTTACCGGCAAGGAAAGCCGTGACGATCTCGACGCCAATGTTGAGCTCAAGGCCAAGCTGGAGAGCATTCGCCTTAAGGCCGGACCACTCATGAACCTGGGCGACGTGCGGGAAAAGTCAGTCCCAAAGATGACCTTGGTGTCGGTCCCGGCCGGCGGCGGCGCGATCTCGACCCGGAGTTTTATTCCTCACCGCTGCCACGCATCTATCGGGGTTTTCGCGGCTGTAAGTGTTGCGACAGCATGTGTCATCGACGGATCGCCGGCCGCTGACCTTGCCGACCTCCCCTCGGATGGCCGCCGATTCCTAATCGAGCACCCCACCGGCTCAACCGAGGTTCTTGTCGAACGCGATGCCGAAGGATCCGTTGTGGCGGCAGGGATGCTGCGGACAGCACGCAAGCTGTTTGAAGGGCGAGTCTTCGCCTAACGGTGGTGCGTCCATTGGCGCACCCTCAGGACGCCGACTTCCCAGAAATTCTTGGCATTCTTCGGAGGGGGATTAGGAAGGGTCGCTCAGTTACGTCGGACAGCTGCAGGGTGGCGAATGGGCTCCGGACCACCAAGCTCGATGCGAAGGTCCTCGGGAGCCAGTACTATCCGATCCGTGAAAAGCCGGAAGACGTCAACCGCCTGGTTGAAGAAGAGCTCATACCCGCCTACGAAAGGTGTTCCCCCTCTTCTCGCCTGCTCTGCAAATGTCGTCTGGAGCGGAGTGTAGACCACGTCAAACGCCCACGCCTTTTCCGCAAGGCACTCGTCGGGCACCGGCGATCCCGGATAGCCGGTCATCCCGATCGGAGTACAGTTTACAACCCCATCGGCAATTCGCCCGCCGTGCTCAACGGCGACGAAAGTTGCATCGACATGAGCTTGTTCGCGGAGCGCGGCCGCCACTGACTTCGCTCGCGATTGGTCATTATCAGCGAGTAGTATCTGCGTTGCTCCAAGGCGAGCCAGACCGAACGCCACCGCCCGTCCTACGCCGCCGGCACCGACGACCAACGCACGGCCCGGAGACCGGTCGCAGAAGCCCTGGCGAAAGGCGGTCATGAAACCACTATAGTCGGTGTTGAACCCACTCGGGCCCCTCGGCCGGAACAGAACCGTATTGCACGAGCCGATGCGGGCCACGTCTGGGTCGATGCTTTCAAGGAACGGGAGGACACGTTCCTTGTACGGGTAGGTGATGTTCAACCCAGTGAACCCCTCGAGTCGGCACCGCTCGATAACCTGCTCGAATGACTCGCCACGCTCAGCTGGAACAATCAATTCATAGGAGACGTCAAGCCCAGCTTGTCTGCCCGCGGCAGCGTGGAATGCCGGCGACTGGGACAGCCTGATGTTGTCTCCCACCAGCCCGAGTCGAACGCGACTGACGTTCGAGGTCATGCCGCGGTCGTTTCCACCGAGCCGCCTAGGAATAGACGACCTACACGGGGATCAGTGAGCAGCGTGGATGCCCTGTCGTGCATCCTGGTCTGGCCGAGTTCAAGCACCAGACCAAAATCGGAAATAGCGAGGGCTGCCTTGGCATTCTGCTCCACCATTAGAACCGTGACACCTTGATCGCGAAGTCGCTGCAGGGTGACGAAGACTTCCTGGACGAGGTTGGGTGACAATCCAATCGATGGTTCGTCGATGAGAATGAGCTTGGGGTCCAGCAGAAGGGCCCTCGCGACCTCGAGCTGCTTCTGTTGACCACCAGAGAGTTCGATGGCCTTCTGATTGCGCCGTTCGCGCAACATCGGGAACTGCTCCATCACCTGGTCAATGCGGCGGCGGACGAGCGCCTGGTCTGGCGAGGTTACCCCACCCAACTCGAGATTGTGCCAAACCGACAGCTGTGGGATCACATTGCGTCCCTGCGGAACGTAGGTCACCCTTCGTGCAATCATCTGCGCCGGGCTCTGCCTTGTGACATCGGTCCCCTCCAGCAGGATTTGCCCGGACTGGATCGAGAGCAAGCCGAAGATGGCCTTGAACACGGTGGATTTACCCGCGCCGTTGGGACCGATCACAGTGGTGATCGAACCCCGCGGAATTTCACAGCTGACTCCGTTCAGGATGGTGATCTTCCCGTAACCGCCGTAGAGGTTCTTGAGTTCAAGCATGTCCGCCTCCAAGGTAGGCGTCGATCACCTTTTGATTGTTTCGGACTTCGTCGGGCGTGCCTTCGGCAATGATTGTCCCTTCGGCTAGGACGATGATCCGCGAGCACAGGGCCATGACAAATTCCATGTTGTGTTCAATCACGACGAAGGTGGTCCCATGCTCTTTGTTGTAGGCGACTAAGCGATCCTTCAGTGCCCCAAGCATGGTGAGGTTCACGCCGCCCGCAGGTTCGTCGAGCAATACCAAGTCAGGCTCGGCCATGAAGGCCATCGCAGCGTCGACTAGTTTCTGCTGGCCGTATGAGAGCGAGCCCGCCATCTGATCGCGCAGATGGGTGAGGCGGAAAAATTCGATCATTCGATCCGCATCTGCGGTGAGCCCGGCATCGGGTTTGCCAAAAAGGCGCCCAAGCAACGAGCCCCTGTGTTCCTGGCCGGCTAGGATGATGTTGTCGAGGACGGACATCTGGGGGAAGACCGAGAGCTGCTGAAACGTCCGACCCACACCCAGACGACTGAGTTGATTGGCCCGCCTGCCGAGAACGGGCTTCCCCTTCACCTGGACGGTGCCGCTGTTGGGCAGAAGCTGCCCCAGGATGCAGTTGAACAGGGTGGATTTGCCCGAGCCATTTGGACCGATTAGGCCAAGGATCTCGCCGCGCTTCACCTCGAAGCTCACGCCGTTTACAGCCTGGATCGCTCCGAAGCGCTTCGTGATGTCGGAGACCGAAAGCAAACACTCGGCGCTCATAGCTGTGCTCCCTGCTTGAAGTCGGCTCGTACCTCGGTTCGGGGGCGAAAGCGGTTGACGATGCTGCGGCCCAGACCAATGAGACCCGAGGGACAGAAGACCATCAGGACGATGACGGCTGCTGCATAGATCATGAGGTAGTAGCCCTCTGTGAAGCGCATCAGCTCGGGCAGTATGATGACCACAGCGGCTCCCAATAGCGGCCCGAAGAAGAACCCTGCGCCACCCACAACCACCATCAGCAGGATGCGTAATGAGTGCCCGACGGCGAATGAACCGGGCTCGATGAACTGAACGAGCGGCGTGATGAGAGCACCCGCGATGCCGCCGTAAGCAGATCCGATCGCAAAGGCGAGCAGTGTAATCGTGCGCGTGTCCAGCCCCAGACTTTCAGCGCGAATGGGATTCTCTCGAAGGGCCTTGAATGCCCTGCCCCACGGGGACCTGACGATACCCCACATCACGATCGCAGCCAGTAGGAAGACGGCCAACGTGAAGTAGTAGAATGGCAACTGGCGGCCGGTTTCAAAGCCGAAGAAGCTGGGGCGAGGCATACCGCTCAACCCATAAGTACCACCCGTTAGCCAGTCTTCGTTGCGGGCTACGAGAAACACCAGCGTGTTGAAGGCAAGAGTGACGAACGCGAGGAAGTGCCCCTGTACCCGGAGTGCCGGGAACCCCAGCGCAAGACCCACAGCCAGGCAGATTAGGATCGACGCGGCCAACCCCAATATCCAAGGCAGCCCGGCAAGTGTGATCAACGCAGTCGTGTAGGCACCGATGGCCATGAACGAAGCTTGAGCGAGCGAGATCTGCCCTGCATATCCAAGCGTCAGGTTGAGCCCCATCGCGGCGATGGCAAAGATGAGCCACGAACAGAGGATGTAGGTGATGTAGTTGCCCTGCCCGACCGGAGCCAAAAGCAGGAACACTAGTCCGACAAGCAGCGCCGCCGGTTTGACAAAGCGGGGCATCAGACCTTCCTTCCTTCTGACGTTCCAAGCAGTCCTTGCGGCCGCCAAAGGATCACCGCGATCAGAAGCACAAGCGGGAGTGCCGCGCGGTATTCGGCCGTCACGTAGGTCGCCGTAAGGTTGTCCAGCACACCGATTAGGAGGCCGCCCACCAAGGCGCCGCGGATCTGATTGAAGCCCCCAACGATGGCAGCGATGAATGCGACGATGCCTAGGGTCTCACCATTGGAGAATTTAGCGAGGTAGAGCGGCGATATGAGGAATGAGGCAAGCGCTGCCAGTGCGGCGTTGATTAGGAACGTATAAAGGACCATCCGCTTCACATTGACGCCAAGGATCTGTGCAACCGCCG
The DNA here is from genome assembly GCF_055808595.1 of Devosia sp. J20-27. Taxonomy (NCBI): domain Bacteria; kingdom Pseudomonadati; phylum Pseudomonadota; class Alphaproteobacteria; order Hyphomicrobiales; family Devosiaceae; genus Devosia; species Devosia sp. J20-27. Next base: position 92,679 of record NZ_CM147875.1, read on the forward strand.
GGTTCTGCGCCGTGGCCTGCATGCAGCGTCCTGTACGAGTGCGATTGAGGAACAACGTCAGGCCCACGACCACCAGGAGAGAGGTCACAAGGTTGAGGATGTCCTGAACAGAGATGATCGCGCCCAGCACGTTCATCGTGTTCTGGGGGAATATCTCCGGAAAGGGCTGGGCCTCGGCTCCGTAAAACTTCTTGGTGCCCTCCTTGAGCAGAATGCTCAGTGCCATTGTGGCGATGACAAGGGGCAGACCAAGGTGGGCGCCCATCGGCTCGACGACCACTTTTTTGAAGAGCAGACCGAGGATCAGCACGGCCACCAGCAACCCGAACGCGAGCGCGAGCCAGAGTGGGAAGCCGAAGACGTGAATGGCTATGAGAACGAAGAAGGCCGGCAGCATGACGAACTCGCCTTGTGCGAAGTTCACCGTTTGGGCGGCTTGCCACAGAAGTGTGAAGCCGATGGCGGCCAAGGCATATATGGAACCTGTGGCGAGCCCCGAGAGCAGCACTTGGATGAATTGGGACAACTGGCTGCCCTCCGTCAGATGAGTGGTCGACGCCTCCGAAGAGGCGCCGACATTGTCAGTTCGCCGGCACGGTGCCGATGACGACCTGCTTGCCGTCCTTCACTTCGGTCATGAAGCTCTCGCGGGACATTTCGCCTTTGTCGTCCCAAGTGGTCGTGAGCAGCATTCCCGGATAGGTTGCGACGTCGAGGGTGAGGTTGTGGAGCTTGTCTGCAAGCGCCTGTCGGTCGATCGACCCGGCAAGTTCGGTCGCATACTTCACCGCGTAAACCGCAACATAGCCTTTGATGCCGTTGTGGTCGGTATCACGGCCATACTTGGCCTGGAACTTCGCGGCGAACTCCTTGATCGAGGGCACGTCGGCGCCGGTGGTGAGACCCACGTGAGCGAAGGCGCCGTTGGCTGCATCGCCGGCGAGGTCAATCACCTTCTGCCCGGTCAATGTTACTTCGCCGACCAGCGGGGCAGAGAGGCCCTGCTTCTTGGCCTCCTTGAGGAAGCGAGCCGACTCTTCTTCGTTGAGATAGACGAAGACGGCTTCGGCGCCCGACTCCTTGAGCTTGGAAACGTCGGCCGCGAAGTCGGCCTGGCCCTGCTCACTTGGCACGTCGGAGACCACTTCGATGCCTGCCGTCTCCATCTCCTTGATGAAGACATCGTGGCCGCCCTTGCCGAACTCATTGTTGACCCAAGCGACACCGATCTTCGTCACCTTGAGGGTGTCTTTGAAGTAGACCGTCAGGCCGGGCACGCCTTTGGCGGCACTCGACGAAGTCCGGAAGATGTAGGGGTTGCCCTGAGCAGTGATGTTGGGCGCTTCCGAGCCAGTGAGCTGAGGCACGCCGGCCTGCTGCGCGACCAACATGTTGACGACCGTAGACCCTGAGAACACGGTGCCGATGATCGCGTAGGCACCGCCGTCGATCGCCTTCTGTGCGAGCGCACGGGATACCTGAGGATCCGACTGCGTGTCGTAGTCGGTCATCTCAATTTGGCTGCCGAGGATGCCGCCGGCCGCGTTGATTTCGTCGATGGCAAGGTGGGCGCCATCACGGTAGTTGCTGCCCGACACAGCGCCGGGTCCTGACAGTTCGCAGAGACATGGCAACTGGATCTTGTCCTGCGCGGCTACCTGCCCAGCAGACATGGTGAGCGCAGCGGCGGACAACACAGCCGCAAAAAGGAACTTACGCTTATTCATATTCGTCCTCCCTTAGTCACCGGCTCGTGCCGGGATTGGTTTTGCATCATGCGTAGAGTTGGGATGGGTTGGTGCTGAAGACCTGCGTGGGCTCGACACCGGCAGAGGACAGCCACCCCTCGGTGAGCTGTCGAAGATCGGAGATGTGATGAGGTGAGGCCTGGCCGACATGTGGCCAATTGCTTCCGAACAGCACCCGCCCTGGGTTGCGGCGCAGCAGTTCCAGAGCAAGGCGCTCGGCCTCCGGCCAACCCGGACGGCTGCTCAGTTGGTAGGGCGCCGATATCTTGACCCACAATCGACCACTGTCGATATGGCGATAGAGGTTAGAGAAGTCAGCGATCTCCGGCGCAGGCGAGCGCCCGACATAGCCAAAGTGGTCGAGCACCACGGGCACTTCGACCTTCGCCATAACCTCATCAAGCACCTCACCTTGTGTGCCGTTGAGAAACGCCGCAACGTGCCAGCCAAGATCTTTGAGGTCATTCCGGAATGGCTCGAGCGTATCCAGACCGTTGCCACCGCGACTTACAAGGTTGAGGCGCAGACCCCGCACTCCGGCGTCACTCAGAACCCGCAACTCGTGGTTGCTTGCAGAGGCAGGCGGAGCAATCACCGCCCGCGATGTATGCCCGCTCCGCTTGACCTGGGCGATCTGGCAGGAGTTGTCGTACCCGTAGATCGACGGCTGGACCCACACCACGCCACGGCAGCCGGCCTCAGCCGCCTCGGCCTCGTGGGCTGCCGGTTTCACGACAGGCGTAGCATACGCGGCATCTGGAACGGATGGGTACTCGTCGGCAGGCCCGAACGCATGCGTGTGACAGTCCCACCATATTGACGTTGTTGTCGTCATGCGCCGGGCGTCTTGGCGCGGATGTCATCGGACAGGATGGTACGCAGTTCCTCGGTAACCACGGGAATCTGGCCAAACCAGCGAGTGAAGCCTGCGACGGCCTGATGCATGAGCATGCCCAAACCATCGACGGTTCGATGCCCCTTTGCCCTGGCGGCCTTCAGCAAGGCGGTATCGAGGGGCACGTAGACAACGTCACAAACCACGGCCGACTGGCGCAGCGGTGCCAAATCGATGTCGATCGGTGGCTGCCCTACCATCCCCTGACTGGTGGCGTGGACGAGGAGATCAGTACTCTCCAGGGTAGCAGTCAGCTTATCGATCTCGGCGACGGCGACCCCAGCGCCAAAGTGCGCAGCAAGCCTGTCAGCCTTGTCTCTCGTCCGATTGCAGAGAGTGACGCGTAAACCACGCTCGAGCAGAGCATAAGTCGCGGCGCGAGCGGCCCCTCCCGCACCGAGAATTACCGCATGGCTAGCGCCGCTATCCCAACCCGGAGCGCGGTCGTCCAAGTTGTGGATGAAGCCTATCCCATCAGTGTTGCCACCAACCAGATCATCGCCTTCCCGCCACAGTGTGTTGACCGCGCCCATCGCCCTCGCCGCATCGTCAATACGCGAGAGAAACGGCACGACCGCTGACTTATGCGGTACGGTAACATTGCCACCTACCCAGCCCTCAGCTCTGAACGCGGCGAAGAAATCGGGGATACCGTCGGGCGGAACGTCAAGCCGATCGTAGGTTCCATCGATGCCCAGCTTGTCGAGCCAGTACCGATGCATCATTGGCGAGCGAGAATGGGCGATGGGGTGGCCCATTACGAATGCACGTGGGGACGAGGTCATTTGCTCGTCTCCTTAGGCAAAGCGGTATCAGCGATCGTCAACTTTCCCTGTCGCTGATCACGAGCAACCGGCCTGAAGTCATAGGTCGCGTAGATTTCGGTCCTGAACGCGCCCCATGCCGTGCCCTCGATGGAGCGGTTCACTTCACGAAGCCGGTGCGCGGGGAACTTCAAGGTGACGACCTGACCGAGGCCCATCATCACGTACCAGCTGACCACCTCCACGCCCTCAGGAGGAAACTTCCCGAAGTAGTCCTGCTCCGCCATCTGTTCCTGAAGCTCGCTGACGATGCGGGTCTGGTCATGGCGCAACACGACTGTCAGCAGCAGAAGATCGCTCGGGGGATTTGTCGTAGCCTCCGTCACGGCAGAAGCTCCGACCGTAGTTGCCCGCGATAAGCAACGGCGCACTTGGCGACAGATTCAAATGGTCGAAACACGCTCTATTCTCCCCCGCCCTCCTCCATGAGGGCTTAGGGAAGCTCGCAGACAGCCCCCCGTGCGGCCATTTCAATCTTGCAGCGAGGGTATAAGTTCGAGCTATTGGATGTGGCTGTGCCTCATGCCTCCGCGTAAGCTGCTCCTGTCGATATCAGCGGCCGCCTTCGAAGCGGGAGTGGCCAACTAACAGGGCATTTCGAGATCGGGGCTGGCGAATAGCGCGTGCTTATGGGCCGGGCCGAAACCGAATTATCCCGGGCATATCGACGTCGATAGCCTTCCTCATCCGCCTCGACTTTCCGGTGGCGGCCGTTTCGGGGAGGATCAAAGTGAGTGACACAACCAAGCGACCCATGAGGGGTCTGGTGAAGATGTGCGCCCTCTGGGGCGCTACGCTAATGACAGTGAGCCCCATGCAGACACTTGCCGCCGGTGCGTTCGATGATGCGCTACGCCTCAATCCGAATTCGTTTGAAACGTTGAACGTCAACGTCGACGGCAGACCGCTTGAGGTTCGGCGTTATGAGACGGTCTACGTAGGCAAGCCGATCCAGATGGCGCCCGTCCAGCCGTCGAAGGGTGTGCCTCCAAACGGGGCTCCTGACAACGGCCAGGGCACGCCACTCGCTGATCCCCTCTCGTATCACAAAGTGATCATCTACGTTCCCCAAAGTGCGTACGACAATCAGCAGACTGCGATCATCCTCCATGTGTCTAACAGCGGATGGTTCGCCAGCCAGGTGACCGACAAAGTCGAAGCGGGGGGTGCCTACTCCAGCACCAGCAACGACGATCCTATCGGCAAGGCCCTCGAGGCCGGATATGTCATCGTGAGTGCCGGCACCCGTAGTCGCGGCGCCTTGGCAGCGGACGGGACCTTCGCGGGTAAGGCGCCCGCCGCCGTTGTCGATGCAAAAGCCATCATTCGCTATCTTCGTCTGAACGACGACGTGATCCCAGGTAGTGCTGAGCGGATAGTCATTACCGGTACCAGCGGCGGTGGAGCGCTCTCTGCCGCTGTTGCGGCCAGTGGGAACAGCCCGGCGTACTTCCCGTATTTGGCCGAAGTCGGCGCGGCTGGGATTGCGGCTGATGGCACCAGCAGCCTCGCAGACGATGTTTTCGCGACGATAGCCTATTGCCCGATCACAGACCTTGGCAATGCGGACATTGCCTACGAGTGGCAATTCGCATCGGTCCGATCTGAAGCCAACACGACCCAGGGTGACTACACGGATGTTGCCAGAAATGCTTCGTCCACTCTCGCCGCCGCCTACCCCGCCTACATTGAAAGTCTTGGGCTCAAGACCGAAGACGGCAAAAACCTCGACGCCGATGCCATGGTGGAAGCAATCGTCGCTGCCGTCCGCGAAGAGACCGAGGCCATGATTGCGTCGGGCAAAAAGATTCCGGCACTTGGAGAGAGCTTCTCGCTGACCAATCGCGGGCAGACGACCGATGTGATCAACGACTGGCTCGACGTCACCGACGGCAAGATCGTCAGCATCAATTATGAGAAGTATCTTCGGTTTGTAACCACCGCTTCGCAGCTGAAGATCGTGCCGGCATTCGATACGACCGCCAACACGGACCACTCAGGTCTCCGAGGTGAAAACTCGCTGTTCGGCTCCAACGCCCTCCCCTACAGCAACTTCACCGAGTACGGCTGGACCAACAATCAGGTCGCCGGGGATGGTTCGGGCAAAGACGATACAGGAATGGACTGGGCGACGGCCTCCAATAGCGAGTCACTGTTGGGCGCCCAGCTGCGGTTGATCAATCCGTTCGAGTTCCTGAACACGGATGCCGACACGGCGCCGAATTGGTACCTGCGTCACGGCATGGTTGACCGCGACACTTCATTCGCCGTGGAGTTGGCACTTTATCACGCGGTCTTCAATGACCCGTCGGTCCAGGATGCCAACTTCAAGCTGACTTGGATGCGCCCCCACAGCGGCAACTACGACGTGCAGGAAGCTTATGCCTGGTTGGCCGAGAAGCTTGCCGCCGCGGGGAAGCCCTAGGCGTTCCGTGGGGCCGGCAGAGTATGCCGGCCTCATTTCCAGTCGATGTGCGGCTGGTCTGGTTCACCCTGCATTTTGCGCAGCAGACCTTCTGCGATCCGCGGTGGATCGTATGGCATCCGAGACAGCGAGACGATGTGCGCTCGCGACCTTCCAGCTATTAGGCACGACTGCCTGACCATGGCCTCGTTCATGCGGCGAACGTCAGGAGGGTCGATATGTTCCAGATGGACGCCCTTGGTCCTGCAGTAGCCGACCGCTATGTCCGGAGCTATTGGCATGAACTGGACCCGACGCGCCCTTGCACCCTTCCCGCGTGCACTGATCATTGCACCCGTACTCATTTCGTCACCTAGGATGAAGGAGGTCCGCGGTGGCGCGACGTAGATCGCTAGCCCTCGACTGCGGAGCTCGGCGAGCAATTCGTCGGGCATAGGGTGTATTTGCGATGCGATTCGCGCATTATTCATGATCCTTAGGGCGTCCTCGGGGTCCTCCTGCCACGCCCGTTGATGCTCTGCCCACTCCGCCTCCGTTGCGATGCCCTGCATTACAGAAAGCAGGTCGTCTCGGGTGAGGAACCGAGAGTGCCAAGCGACGGTGCGTTTCTGTGCATGGTAATTGTAGACGTGCCAGAGGTCCCAGTAGCCGGGATCCAGAATTGGCGTGCCACCATGGCGCACAATGTGGAGAAACTGTCGGATAAACGGGGCCGCCAGAGACTCAAGGCGACCGAACCAGTACTCGGTCGAGAAGTCGCGTTCGCCGTTTTCATCGATCATTGTGTAGAGGTTTTTCTCAACGAAGAGGTCCGCCGGCATAGCGCTAATGACCTCGGCGACTGGGGCTCCGCGCCGCCAAAAGTAGAGCCCTCCACGCTCATTCGTGAAGTTTCGTAACACCATCCGCGGGATGTAGTGATGGCGATGAGGTTGTCCGTTGGACGTCATGGCCAGGCCCTGTGAATCCAAGATCCGACTGAGTCGACACTACCAATCAGAACGCGTGATCCCTTAATGCAACGCTGCTCGAGCAACCCGGCTCTTAGACCGATCGGTCTACCCCTCGTCGTCTCGGAGAAGATCCGCGGCGGTGCAGCCCAATGCCCTAGCTAGCTTGTCGACGATAGTGATGGATGGGTTCCTGACTCGGCGCTCAATTCCGGACACGAACGTCCTGTCGACCCCTGCCATATCCGCGAGGGTCTCTTGGGACACTTTCATGCGGCGACGGGCGGCCGCCAAGTTTTTGGCGAGGACTTCTTGAATTTTCTCCACGCCTCCCATAAATCGCATTGTGGACTATCGGCCCACGGACGATCGTCTACATTCGTGTGCCAACTGACACATTTCTGGAGTGATGGATGTCTCGCGCCCTTGCTGGTTTGGTTGAAGTGAACAAGACCTTCATGTCCCTCGAACACGAGATCAACGCGGCCCTAATGAACACCTTTCTAGCGGTCGCCCTTTGGGGCACGGATAGGGAAAGCCAAGACCCCCTCACCATCGCCGATGTGGCCTCGAAGGTGGAACTGCCGGCCAGCACCATTTCCCGGCACCTGCGTTACCTGGGGCGGAAGCGCCGTACAGGTGTCCCCGGACTGGGTTTGGTGGAAGTGTGGGCGGTGGAAGAGGATGCTCGCTGTAAGGCCGTGAGCCTCACCAAGAAGGGCATTGAGCTGCGGGATACGCTGCTGGCCGCTGCAGACCTGCGGCACGTGCCTTATCGGGCCGCTGCCAGCTAGCAGTGACTACCAACCCATAGAATCAGGGTACGCTGGCGTCGGTTTCGGAGGGTCAACATGCTGCGCCAGACCGCATGCGATGCCATCGCCCAAGGCAAGTGTCTCCAGGTTAGTTACGACGGCTTTTCTCGGGTAGTAGAAGTCCACCTGGTAGGACAGACAACGGCAGGTAACGACGCGATGCGGGTGTTCCAAGTGCGCGGCGGTAGTGAAAGCAATGAACGGACCGGGTGGAAGCTACTCCGGTTGGATGAGGCTCGTGGCGCGACGATCCTGGACGAGGCCTCCCACGCTCCACGCAAGGGTTACAATCGCAACGACACGCACATGTCCCGAATTTTCGCTCGCATCTAGCTGGATGGTCTCACCAGTCCGTCTTGCGAACCACCGGGAGTGCGACACCACAGACTGACTCTGAGGCCGCTGCCATTGCGGCTCGTGCGGGAGCCTCTGCGGACACGGGAACCATGATGCCATCGTGCATCGGCAGCGCGGGTATGCCCTGCGCCATGAGGTCAGTGAGGACAGCCATCAGGACGCGACTCTCGGTGTACATGAGTTGGAGCGACAGGTCGGTCTCGAAGACCGGCTCAAGATGGGGATGGTGACGGGAGATCAACTCCCTCGCTCCCTTGAAAGTGACGCCCGGAGGTAGAAGCTCCTTGAGATCGGAAGAGGCTCTCCCGATCGTGGCGGCGGACGCGAGGAGCATCACAAAAGCCATCTTCACGGCTACCCTGCTGAGACCCTCCACTTCGTAGGGATCGCCATCGGGTGGTGTCTGTCCCACGTGCAGGTACGCCAGCCTCGGGAACATGCCGGAGAAATCCAGGTCTGCAACAGGCTCGCCATTGACCGTCAGGTGGTGCCGCTCCACGGCCTTCATTCGAAGCCAGAAGGCCCCATAGAGACGGCCGTGCAGGTCGAACGTGTGAGGATCGCCGACCTGACGGAGCTTGAAGTGCCGCCTCAAGTGGATCGGAGGCTGTCTAACTCCACGCAGCGCTATCGATTGGGAGTTCAGGAAGGCGTTCAGGCGGTTTATTTCGACGCGGAGGCGATGGGTCTCGTCGGTGTCAGCGTAGTCGATGAGGACAGGGAGCTGGGCGACACCGGCTATCTCGGGGGCATCGGGCCTCGCATTAAGTATCAGCGACTCCTCCACTTCCACCTTTACAAGAGCGGCCCCCGGTTCGACCACCTCCTGGATCCTGCTGCGTAACTCGCTGGCCGGCCAGACCGCGGTACGCTTCTGCTTGAAGACAGGCGGGAAGACGACAAGGAGGCCGGCTTGGCCCAGCGCCCTGATGACGCCGCCCAAATGCTTTTGCCCTGCGGGGTGGTAACGCGTCGCTCTACGCCGAGCCAAGGGCAAGTAGAGCTTTGCGCCGACGGACTTGAAGTGTTGCAGCTCGACGAGATTTGCAAGCAGCGCCCGTACGATCCGGTGGACGTTCATAGCCAGGTCGCGTCGTGGCACGTCGCGTGGGGAGAGATCTGCCAGTGCGACCAAAGCAAGTTGCTCCAGGACATCATCAAGCAGCCCGTCCCCGAGACCCAGCGCTGCGCAGTACTTCAAGTCTGATGAGGGGAGATGGTCGATCTCCTCATCCTCACCCAACACCTCGAGCTCAGACGTCATGTCGCGGTCAAAGGAGGACGTAGAGGCGAGCTATACGTATAGGGGACGGTTATCCTCCCGACAGGTAAATACTCACGGGATGTCATACGTTTTCGCTCGAGGACCCGATATTGCGAGTGACCACCTCGCCGATTTCTCGCCCTCCAAGCGCCACTGCGACGACGTCCTGAAGCCACTTCCCCATGTAGCGGAGCACCATGCCTTCCGACCGCGGATACTTCGAGGGCATTGCAAACCCAGACGAGGTCTTGTGGGTGCCGCTGGCGAGCCTGTGGACGGCCTTTGCGAGTTGCACCTGGCGGTACTCCCTCTGCCTGCCGTCTATGCCCTTTGCGTCGCAGCAGGCCGACACAGCGAGGATGCGCTCCAATACGAGCTCCGGCTTGGTCCCTGCGCCCCGGAGACGTGCGAACGCGATCTGTGCCCGCTCCTTTGCAGACTTCTCTTTCAGGCTGTACGCGTTGACCTCTGGCCCTGCCCCAGCAAGTCGCGCGGCGATCATCTGGACCGCCTTGCTGACGCGAACGTCATCCCCGTGCTTCCGGACCCACGCTGCGGCGCTTGCACGGTGCTCCTGCAGGTTCGCCAGTGTGAGGCTGCGAAACCAGTAGGAGCCGTGGCGCCGATGAAACTCGACGTGTTGCTTACAGTAGCGAGCTGAGTGGCCATTGCCGGCGGATGTCTGAGTGGGGCGGGCGCATCCCGGCAGCACGCACCTCTCCTGTGCACTCAGCCCCATGGGTCTCGAGCCATCGCACGGTCCCGAAGGTAGGCCTCCCTCGTGTCCGAAAGCCATGTTTCCCAATGCTCGTAGTCGGCGATCTTGTCCGCCCGTCCGCTGTTACGCATGACCCACTTCACACTGGTCTCGTCGCAGATGGCCTTGATCTCTTTCCATTCGTCGAGGCAGTGGGGGCGCTTGTCCCTGGAGTTCTTCCATCCATTCCGCACCCACCCGTCGTAGAATTTCGGGATCGTGTCTCGTACACTCGCATTTCTGGTGTGGACCTCAATCGGGAGGCCGACACCTCGAGCGAATCTCAAGCCTGCCAACACCGCCAGTACGTCTGCCCCAATGTTGCGGCCGTTGGTTGCGAGCGCCTCGCACTCACCATCGAGTAGGTTCTGCTGTGGCCCAGCCGCGGTGGTCCAATCCAGGCCGGCCGACCACACACCTGTCGGCGTCTGACGATGGGCAAAGTAGATGCCAACGGTCTTCAGCGTTAGGACGTCCATGGGCATATTTGAAGGCTCAAAGGGTGATGGCGCTGAGTGCTAAGTTGACCAATTCGCTCGTCATTTCAAGCCACTTCGTGCAGGCTCTGTCGCGGCCTTTCGGCGTCGGGCCAGCCGGGCAAGCGTGGATCGTGAGCAATCATTTGCCGCCATGATCGTGCTCCAGCTTAGGCCGGCCTCCAACATGGCGATGATGGCTGCGTTGCGCCTCGCGTTCTCCGGGCGTCCGGCGTACTTCCCGTCTGCCTTCGCTTTGGCGATGCCCTGGGACTGCCTGCGACGGCGGTCCTCGTAATCCTTGCGGGCAATTGCCGCCAACATGTCCAACAACATCCCGTTAATGGCCTCCGCCATCCGGGACGTGAACTCATCCTTTCCCGCCGTAGCGAGCTGCCAGGAGGTTGGGAGGTCTAGGGCAACTACCCTAAGTCCAATCCTTCGGATCTCGGCCCGGAGATGCTCCCAATCGGCCGCGTTGAGGCGGCTCAAGCGGTCCACTTGTTCGACCAACAAGATGTCGCCTGGCTCACTATCTTCTAGGAGCTTGAAGAGTTCGGGCCGCTTCAGGGACGCCCCACTCTCGTTCTCGACATAGCGTGTGGCAATGGCCAGGCCGCGGTCTTTCGCAAAGGCCTCAAGGTCGGCTCGAGACCGCGAGGCATCTTGCTCCTTAGTCGAGGCGCGAAGGTAAGCACGAACGAACACGATGACGCTCCGGTACGTTTTGCATGGTGTCAGAATCATCGGTTCGTTTAGGGTCTGTCAAGACCACTTATGACACTACCCACGAGATGGTTCGTTTGAGGTATACCCAAATGGCATCACCCTACAGCGGGCGCCTGCCATTGGCGCGTAGGGGCAGTCTCGTTGGACGACACTGCGATCGGCGGCCGTCTTCCAAAAATGAAGGCACCCCGGAGGGGGGAAACGTCGCGTCGCACTTCACGTATATGACGTCTTGCGCGAGCGACCCCAAATCCCGTCCGGGGTGTTCTGACGACTGACTTGGCTGCTACCCAGTCATTTTGAGCACCGACCCACAGCGCTACGCATGGGCTAACGATCGCCACGTTCCTTGAGCCACGCCTCATACAGGTCAACTATCGAGGGTCCTGGCGGACCTTTCGACGGCTTAGGCGGAGGAGGATAACGACGCAGGTGTGCTGTCGCACGCTGGCGTGCGGCGGCTCTGGCCGCGATGTAAACGTCCATCCCCATCTTCTTCAGCGATTGGGTGAGTTCGGGACCAAACGGGGCATACATGTACCAATCGGCCTTCCTGCGCTTGGCCGACGGTCGCCAAAGCTTTTTTGCCTGATCGCTCACTGGTCGACACCATCGCTATCCACGATCGGCGTCGTCGTCTCGACGCTAGGCCGGGTGTCGCATCGTAGGATGTGAAACGGGCCGATCCACCATGCGTGTGTGTCGAAGAGGTTCGCACGATGCTCGTGGCCGAAGTCCCACCTACTGAAATCGGTGATTGCGCACCAAAGCTCGATGCCAAAATGGTAGTGGCCCAACCGGATCGTTATCATGCCGGCATTCTCTCTTAATGTTGCAGAGGGGTACCCATATGAAGGGGGTTAAGCCTTTGGTCAACAAGGGCTTTGTGGTGGTTTTGGTAGTCGTGCCGGATTACTGATCCGGTGACAGCCTGATCAAGCCGCAGTGGTAGAAACTAAATCCGTGCGAGTTCCGCCTGCAAGTTCGTCAAAATCCACCACTTTGAGACACTCTGACGCAGGGCAAGAAAAAATCCGGCGCGTCTACCAGTTCCACCACTGCGCTAGGCGATTGCGGGCACCGCTTTGTACCAGTGCGGTGAGCGGAAGCACCCGTTCGCCGGAGGCGAATTTAAGAAGGCCATCCGGTGAGCTGCGCCGATCATGAACTCGGTGGACAAACGCAAATTTCGAAAGCGGGACAGCTGAAGGTCGTCTGACTTCTCCCATAGCAAGTGGTCCGCGGCAATTTGTGCAACCACTGCGAAGATGTCCATCTGGGCCGATGGAACACGGACGTTTCCCAGCATTCGAACCATGTGGTCCACGTGCTGCAGTGCGGGATTTGAGGCTATTCGGTACTCATGTACTGCAGCTTGAGCCAATGCTTGCTGCGAGCCTATCTGGACGTGAAAAACGGGATGGCCGGCACGGTGTTCGTCCATGTCGAAGTGGGCTCCGAAAACATGCTCGAGCGAGTTCCCGCGTCGGCGGAAGTAGCCAACCTCTGTCCCGAAGTTCTTTGTTTTTAGCGGCAACGCAAAGTCAGGCCCCTCGAAGGATAACCAGCCCATGAGCACCACAAACAGTTCGTCGGAGGCAGCGTTTGCTTTCTCAGGCAGGTTGAAGACTACCGGTCCAAACTCGAACTTCACAGTGTCGGCCCCGCCATCAGCATGACGGAATACGTCGTGCGGCGAACTGGGTCTCACCTTCGCGGACGGACGCAGCTTTTCAAGTTGTGCGATGGCCTCGTTCCAAGCCTGCACTACATGCCTATGCACCTGTATAGAGTTTCGGTCCACTCGCTGCCTCAGATGCCCAATACAGGCGCCCACTCGTCATAGAAATCGCGCTCGACACGGGTGAGCTGTGCCCCGGGCGGGATCCAACTACTCGAGGCAACCGAGCAGTCAGCCCTTTCGCAGACAGCCCTCTGGGTGAATGGGCACCAGAAGCCCCCCTTGGTACCACCGCATCGAGGGCACTGGTGGGTAGCGAGCTGCCTGCCAACGATCTGACCCGCGACGGCTCGATTGTAGTCGCCAAAACCGTCAAAGTTGCCTTCAATGTCGGCTGCCGACTGATCCAGAATTTCGTCGACACCACTACGCCAAAAGTAGTCACCGATCTCGGCGAAGGGCCCGCTATACCTTGCATGATCAAACAGCGGGGTTAGGTTGGGAGCGTCAGCTTCGCTTGTGCCGAGGTAAGCTACCAAAGCGGGAACAGAAAGAAGTGGTCCTGGGTACTTCAGGATCGAATTTACCAGAACATGGCCCAGCACGTACGTTAGAAGACGAATCTTGTCCTCATTCACAGGTTCAGCGTCTCCTGCGAACTCCTGAAGTCTCTGAATTAGAGATGGGTTGGCTGAGCCCAATCGGCCCATGTACAGCGCAAGGGCCCCGTCAAGCTCGGGGCGCTCGAAGAGCGCGGCCAAAACCTGCGATAGACTTGCACCGTCCGCGACTACCTCGGGCTTTTCCGTGAGGGAAGTCGTGATAGCTCTGAAGCCACGGTAGCACGCAACGATAAATGGAGCTGCCACCGCGTCCTGGGGGGAAACCCGCAATTCAAAGAGGCTAGGTTCCTTGGGAAGTGCGTTGTGCAGTCCCCGCGAAAAGTCACCGACGGGTTTGAGCTTAGCTTGGCACCAACTCACAATAGTCGGGCCGAAGAGGCCATTCACAGACGTCGAGAGATCGTAGTCGGTGATGACCAGCACTGCATCCTCGAGCCGTTCCTCTAGCGCCGCCCGAAGGTCCACGTCGCCGGCTGTGGGGCGCCAGGCTACAATCGCCGCCTCATTGGCGCCAATGATCTGCCGGAGTGCCCCGGCGAGGTTGTCAAGATTTGCCTGATTATCGTCGATGAGAAGGATCGAAGGCATCAGACCTCCTCAACTTCGGCCGCGGGCAACCGCACAGATACGCAGGTCGCGAAACCGGGCGGTGCTTCTGTGAAGTCGATGCGCCCGCCAAAAGCGGCGACGCCTTGTCGTACCAACGCCAATCCTAACCCCATCCCAGAGCCTAGAGGATCGTTGCGCGACTGGGTCGTGGTAAAGAGCGGGTCGAACACTCTCTCACGGAGGGCTTCCGGTACCCCCACGCCGGTATCGGACACCTCCAAGAAGTGCCACCGACCCTCATTCCATGCCCGAAACGCAATCGCCCCTCCCTTACGGCCCAACCTGGATGTAACGGCCTTTAGGGCATTCGTATAGAGATTAAGAGCTATTCCGTTGTAAAGAGAAACTGGCACTCTTGGCGCCATTGTTGTTGGTTCGATAGTTATCTCGACTTCAATACCGCGCTCTTCAGCATACTTTCCAAAAATGCGCTTCACCTGCTGGATCCGTGGCTTAGCTGGATATGGGCGATCAGGCGCCGTCTTAGCGCCTTGAACATAGCCTGACGAATAGGTCACGAACTCTTTCAATTGACGAATGTGGTCGTCAAAGCGCTTGGCTATCGGCTCAAACTGCGGCGCCTGCTCCGCAAGTTTAACGAGATCCGTTTGCGTGACCTCCAACTCTTGCAGCGCTACGCCAAACTCGTGTGTCATGAAGCCGGCCACAACGCCGAGCAAACTCATCACCTCAAGTTGACGCTCTCGCTCTCGAGCCGACTCGTCCTGACGTTCCGCAAGGTGCTGTGTTTCCGCCAGCGCCGCGACAATACGGGCCTTGTCAGGTGCACGAATGTGGGGATTTGCCTGAACCTCGGATATAGCACTTTTCGTCTTGTCGCGAATGCTCGACAAAAGTACCTGACGTGCCGCCTCTTCTTCCTCAACTTGTAGGCGGCGATCGGCTACGGCCAGCGCCTCAACACTACCTCGCACCAGGTCCCATAGTTGGGCGAATGCATCGTTAGCAATAAAACCTTCTCGATCCGCTGCGGCGATAAGCCCCTCCGCCTTACCCTCTCGCAGATCGGCGTTGCGGACGCCCTCGACTTGTACCAGTCCGACTAGCTGAAGACCCTGCGGCAGCCGGAGCATCCAATTCGCGGATGGATCAGAACGGACGGCGTCGGCCATCGGGAAATGCTTCTTAGCGATGGATGAGCGCGGGTCTCTTGTGTTTACGGCATTGTCCGCAGCCAATTGGAGCCAGTCATCCCCTCGTGAGCCATAAGGCTTGACTCGGAAGTGTCGATCAAACACCGCTATCCCGCTGTTCTCCTTAATCCAGGTTTGAGCGAGGCGACCATCGACTGGCATGTTGGTGAAGGTGCCGGTCCTTCTCGGAAAGAACCGGATGTCCGCATAGACCTCGCCTATAGAGCTGGGATATGTGTCTAAAACCTGAAGGTAAGGCTGGCTGTTGCCGCCCTTGAAAACCCTCAAATCGAGTCGACCATCTTTGAAACGCAGTCGCGAGCGAAGGACGTATCCTCGCAGAATCTGCGCAGCGACGTCCTTCCCCTCGGGGTCCGCACCTTCAAGATTGAGGATGAAGCCGGGATCTGCAGCGCCGAGTATGTCATCGCCGGCGTCAAAGTCGTCACCACCAGTAGCCGTGCGGAACAGAGAGCGAAGTGGACTAAGTATTCCGAGAGATGCCGTCCGTATTGACTTGAGGTCGAGTTGCAGTGCCGGCTTGCGAATGGCGGTGATCTGCAGAGTGGTCCCGAGTTTTGCGTCCTCATCCGCGATCTTGAGGGAGTACGGAACTTTAACGCTGTCGAGGTCCTCGGTGATGTCGAAACGGGGCCAATCGAACGATGCAGTAAGTTGCGTCTTTGCACCTCGAGCCTCGTCGTACGCTACGGTCGTCAAATCCAGCTTCTGGCCGAGAAATCGAACGGCGAAACGGCCAATCCCTTTTTCGCCAGTGATGGCGCGATGGAAGTGTGGGGTGAGCCGGAGCCCCTCTTTTGCGCTCGTTCCTACTCTCATCCAACCCCCGACAAACTGATCGAGGGTCATCCCAGAGCCGTCGTCGGTCACGGTGATGGATTTGCGTCCATCCAAACGTACGACGCATTCCGTAGCATCGGCGTCGTAGGCATTCTTGATGAGTTCGACGAGAGCGACCTCAGGCTCTTTGACCAGCCGCTCACCCAACTCTCGCAGGACACGGCTTTCTATGGTGAAGGTGATCTCGCCTTTGTCCAACAAGCCTAGCTCTGGCGGCATAACTCCTCCGAGAACTGCGCCGCAAACAGCGCATTTAGCTGGTTGATCTCTACCTTCTTGAGGCCGTGAGAGTGTGACACAACGCGATCATCAAGATCTGCGCCTCCAAGTCCGCCGACAATGTGAGCTACCTGTTGAGGGCTCGCACCATAGATGCCGCATACACTGCCGACGGCTTTAGCCCCAATCTCGTTCGCCACCACCTTGGGAAACGCCTTGGTAAAACTTTGAGAGATTAGTGCCACAGGGGTGTCGGGATATTTGAAGCGCCACCAATCCTTTCGTTCCATGCAGGTTGCAGTCTGATAGTCAGAAGCAGGCACGGCGTCTAAATACGCTTGCAGTCGATCAGTCGGTTCTCGATCAGTACGGATAAGCCAACACTTTGCGCCAGCATCGAGGTAGTGGCGAGCAAACGCTTCTTCGTCCAGCGACGCCATACCCGCGGGCACTGGGCGAAGCGTCGTAACACACCGGACAACGTCGCGCGTGCGGTGGAGGCCAAATCGTACGCGCTGCCCTTCCGTTAGGGTAAGCACCTTCTGAGTGCCAGGACTGAGACCCCGAATGGCATGCGGCAGCTCGCGGTTGACGCCGGCCCTCGTTAGGTAAGGCAGGACACCTAGTTCGCTGCCACTGGGCGACCTGAGTTCGTCGAAGTCGCCATCGACGTTCTCTTCGAAGTAGGACCACGATCCATCCTTCTTGGACTTGTCGACGATTGTAATAGAGGATGTTGTCAGGACGTCTGAGAAAGTGTGATCCATGAGCCGATAGACACGAACAGCCCATCCCTTGCTTCGAATTAGCTCCCGAAGCTCCTTTGCGGAAGGTCGAGAAACCCATTCATAGGGAATGACCAACGCACAAAGGCCATCCGACTTAGTGCTGGCTAGAGACAGCAGGAAGAAGTACTGCCAAGCGTTTGCCAAGCCTGAGATCGCCACCCCAGTTCTCCGAGCGAGGATCCCTGAGGCCCGCTGCCGCCATCCCTCTGGGAGGTCCTGGTTTCTCACGAATGGCGGGTTTCCGATGCTAAGATCGGCAGTGTCGACTGTGTCTGTAAAGGCGCAACGGTATTGGAGCTCCGCATTCGAGGGCAGCGCAGCGCCCGACGCACGCTTCTCATCGATTTCGTAACCGACGTACCGGCGATACTTTCCGTGACGAGCGAAGCGGCCGTCACCGGCACCGAAGTCGACGACAGTCCCAATGGCGGTCCGATATTGACCGACAAGTCGCCAAGTTGTCTCCACTAGATCATCCGGCGTGTCGACTTGACACCGATCGAGATACAGCGAAACACGATCCCATGGGCCCCAGTCTTTGGTGAGAGCCGCCGCGCCCGCTAGATTCATGATTACCCTATTGACCACAGCGGATGCGCTAGGCACCCTTCCCCTCGTATAAAGTAGACGTGCGACGGCCGACCGGCAAGCTTGCTGGGCCACATTGTTCTGGCCAGTGTCGTCATTTTTCTTTTCGTGATCCCCTCACAGTGAGCCCTGGCGGGACGGCCATACGTTGGAAGCTCGGCCCCAGCCCAGGATCAGCCATGATGGAGGCGGGGAATTCGTCATGAAGGAAGACATCCTCAGACGCGGAGACGTCGA
This sequence comes from Devosia sp. J20-27, assembly GCF_055808595.1. Taxonomy (NCBI): domain Bacteria; kingdom Pseudomonadati; phylum Pseudomonadota; class Alphaproteobacteria; order Hyphomicrobiales; family Devosiaceae; genus Devosia; species Devosia sp. J20-27. The sequence continues at coordinate 110,679 of NZ_CM147875.1, forward strand.
GGGTGCGCATCGCGGCAGGAGCGCTCCGGTTGTCCATCTTAAGGTCGAAGGTGAGTCCGCAGACGATGAATCTCCAGAAGCGGATGTTCGCCTCCTGATACCTGAATGGGAGGGCGCCGAAATTCACAGCCTCACCGTTTGGTAGGCGGTAGGAGTGCCGAGCAACCAGCAGAAGCGAGGAGAAGGGCTCGCCTCCAAATAAAGTACCCTCGAGTTTGCTAGCGTAGGGCCCTAACCAGTCCTTCGGCCGCCCCTTGCTTCTTGATGCGGCGGTCCTCCAGACGCAAGCGAAAGCGAAATCCAGCAGCAATCTGGGATTGGGGTTATTAGCACTGAAGAGCCTCTTCCCCGCGCCAACTGCGGACTGAACCTGCCGACAGAAATGGACTCCGTACTTGTCGCACCGCGCAAGCATCGCCTCGTGTTCTGAGCAGAGGATAGTACCGTCCCACTCGCCCGACTGAATAGCGCGGTAGCCAGTGTCGTCTTTGCGCCCGGCTACGAAGGGGCGTCCAGGCCGCTTCATGTCGTGAAATATAGCCCGGGGAATTAGGTGAGATTTGACGGTCGGTTCGCTACCACAAACAACACATCCCATAACCGTGCCCTACCAAGCGCTTGCGTTACCAGAGTGGAGACCGACTAGTTGGCAATCTTACATCCTGGTCTACCAAGAAGACACCGGCTCCGACCTTCTTGCAGGAGCTACAAACAACAGCTACAAATTGATTTCCAAGAAGCCCGGAATTCCTCGGCTTTTGGCACTGCGGTTAGGTTTCAATCCTCTCTTGCAGCACCACCCTACCCCGTTGAAATCACTATTTGTATTGCGTTCCCAAGGGTTTCACCCACTCTTGGACCCACATTCATGTTACATAGGCGGTAGCAACGTGGCGGGCAAAACCAAATTTCTGCTCTATCGGGACGGTCGCTACTACGCACGGCGAGTGGTGCCCACGGCCTTGCGGGCGATTGTGGGCGCTGGCGAACTCAGGGCACCTTTGGGGCCTGATCGCAAGCGTGCGCTTGATAGGCACCCATTTGAGCTGGTCAAGATCAATGCCCGGATCGATCACGCTAGGGAGGTCCTGCACGCCCGCATGGACGCTGAGGGCGATCATGCTCGAACCGCCGCCATGCCAATGACCGTCGAGGAGCTCGCCCGAAATCACTACCAGCTGCGGTTGGTCCAGGATGAACAGTGGCGCAATGCCGGACCGACCTGGGCTTCGATCTCCATCGATGATGGCTATGTCGAAGCTCTGCGACAAATTGTGATCGGAACAATGCATGACGAGGAGATCCGTGAAGCGCTCGGTGATGTTCTGGACCGTCTTGTGAGGCGCGGCAATCTGGACGCCACTCAATTTTCTTCTGGCTGGCGGCAGGCCGCCCGAGCGATCGCTGCTGCTGAGCTTAGCGCCCTTGAGATCGTGGATGCCCGGGACGGGGGGTCGCCGGCACCCGAGGTGCACCCGGTGCACCTGCAGCCGTTGCGGATCGATGCCGAAGAGACAGAGTTTATGCCCCCGATCTCGCTAAGGGGTTTGCTGGATGACCACCTGAGGCACCTTGAGGCCAGTGGAAGGGGACGCGCCGGACGTAAGGCCTGGCCCAGGATTTTTGAGAATCTCATCTCTTTCTTGGTCCGGGAGCGAGGCCTGAGCGGAAGCCAGGTTCGACAAGCTGATGATGCCCGGCGGCTTGAAACAGAGGAGATAATCGCATGGCGCGATGAGATTGCCGGGCGGCTGAGCACCAAAACAATCAAAGACGTTTGGTTGGCTGCACTGCGGTCAGTGTTGAGGCACGCGGTCGAGGATCGCAAGATCGCAGACAATCCGGCAGCGATGGTTAGGGTGCGTGACCTGAGCCCCTGGATCTCCTCCAGATTTTGGTAGAGTCCGCCGCATTAGGGGGCGGACGGATGAAGCGCAGCAGGTTCAACGAAGAGCAGATCATTGCGATCTTGAAGGAACAGGAGGCCGGGCTGGGGACGGCCGACCTGTGCCGCAAGCATGGGATCGGCAGTGCCACCTTCTACAAGTGGAAGGCCAAGTATGGTGGCCTGGAAGTGTCCGATGCCCGTCGGCTGAAGGCACTCGAGGACGAGAACACTCGGCTCAAGAAGCTTCTGGCCGAGGCAATGCTGGACAACGCCATCCTCAAGGATGTCGCTGCAAAAAAATGGTGACGCCCGACGCGAAGCGGGATGCGGTGGCCCATGCCTGCCTGGTGCATGGCGTGAGCCAGCGGCGGGCGTGTGAAGCTCTCGAAGTTGACCGATCGAGTGTCAGGTATCGCAGCCTGCGGCCGGACGATCGGGAACTGCGTGAGGCGATGAAGGCAGTCGCGTCACAACGCCGGCGGTTCGGCTACCGCCGCATCCACGTGATGCTGCAGCGGCAGGGCATCGACATGAACATCAAGAAGCTCAGGCGGCTCTATGGCGAGGAGAGACTGCAGGTGCGCAAGCGCGGCGGTCGCAAACGGGCCTTGGGCACGAGGCGCCCGATGATCGTGCCGGACCAGCCGAACCAGCGCTGGAGCCTCGACTTCGTCTCCGATGCCTTCACCGATGGTCGCCGCTTCCGGGTGCTGGCCGTCGTCGACAATCATACGCGCGAGTGCCTGGCTCTGGTCGCCGATACCGCGCTCTCGGGTAGGCGTGTGGTGCGCGAGCTCGATACCATCATTGCTCGCCGCGGTCGGCCCCTGACGGTGGTCAGCGACAACGGCACCGAGTTCACCAGCATGGCGATCCTGCGCTGGACCCAGGACCGCCAGATCGACTGGCACTACATCGCTCCCGGCAAGCCCATGCAGAACGGCCTCATCGAGAGCTTCAACGGCAGCTTCCGCGATGAATGTCTCAACGAGACGCTGTTCTCGTCACTGGCTGAGGCTCGGGACCGGATCAGCGCATGGAAGGAGGACTATAACACCCAGCGACCACACTCCTCGCTGGGCAATCTCACGCCCAACGAGTTCGCCACGCAACTGGCACTGGAAAAGCAGGCCGCATAGGGCCAAAACATCAACCAAGGACTCTCCTCAAAGCCGGAGGGAACTTGGGGCTCAGGTCAGGCATTTTTCCGCTGCCTTTGGGCGAACAAACTTGGTCCCCTCTTGTTGCAGAGCATCAGGCCGCCTACTCGACTCGGCTGATAGCCCCGTCAGAAATGATCTCCCTTGGCCGGGCGCACCGCAGTTTGAGTCGGTTAGCTTTTAGTTAAGGCCGTGATGCAGAATAGCAACGTCGACGGAATGAATTGCACGATGGCATTGCTACCTAGCCCGAATGGGACCTGTATGCGTTTGGGCGTAGTAGGTGAGGGGTTCACATGTTCAGTCGTCGATTCTTGAGCGTTCTATTGGGCACGGTGAGCGCGCTCGCATGGGGCGCAGCAGCACATGCTGCGGACCTGATGCTCTCGCCCATTCCGATTGCTGAAGATAACTATCCGCTCAGCGCTGTGTCTGCTGTGAACGGGAAGTGGGAGTTCGATGCTGGCGCGATGTCTCCGGGCAACGCCGCATTTCGCGCCGCTGGCTCGCTGAGCCTTCCTGTGGGTGACCGCTTCGGGCTTCAGGCCGACGTGATGGCAACCCTCAATAGCGCTGGCATCAACTATGGTGGCGCGTTGCATGCCTTCACCCGCGATCCTTCGCTCTACCTCGCCGGTGTCACGGCCGGTATCGTATTCGCACCAGGTGCACGCCTCGCAGCGATCGGTCCAGAGGCTGAACTCTATCTCGACCGCATCAGTCTTGAAGGTTGGGCCGGCTACGCCGCCATCGATTACGTTAATCCACTGACGCCGGACGTCAGCGGGCTGTTTGGAATTGGTGACATCGCCTATTATGCAACCGACGATTGGCGCTTCGAACTCGGCGTCAGCTCCATCTTGGGGGACAATGCGGCCCATATCGGCACCGAATACCTTTTCCGTGACTTCGGCACGCCATTGTCGCTGACTGCCGATGCGAGCGCGCATGCCAGCGGGGCCTATATCTTCACGGTCGGCCTAAAGGGTTATATCGGCGGAAACGACGATCAGAAGTCGCTCATCGATCGCCACCGTCAGGACGATCCGCCGAACCGCGCGCTCGATCTGTTCGGCGCGGCGGCAAACGTGATCAACAAGACGACAGCGGCAACAACGCCGACGCCGACCGATCCTGAGTTGTTGGATTGCCAGGCCAATCTTCCTGGTCCCTATTCCAACTCAACCTATGTGACCGATGGTGAGGGCGCTTGTGTCCTAATCGTTGAATAATCGATAGAATTAGGCTGGCTTGGAACTTCAGACTGAGGCTGAATAGAATTCATTGACGTAGTCGCTGATCTTACCAGACACACCGTTTGACGGAATGCTCGCGACGCGGACAAACTTGACCTCCGCATCGTCAAAATACTCAGCGAAGAAGATATCTTTGAAGGTCTGCTCATCCGGCTGGCTTTCAGGTGTCTTTGGAAGATACCGCACCTCGTAGGCATTTGGTCCGGTCTGCGCCAATTGCATCATCGTGCAGTTGAGCGCAGACCGTGCTGCTTTAGGCAACAGCCGAGAGATGGCTCGACCGTCGGGATGCCTGAAGATCGCAGACACCCGACCGACGACCTTTTCGATTGTCCGCGAGGTTCGACCACAGGCACATGCCGGGCCGAACCGGGCGATATCGCCCTGATCGTAGCGGATCAGTGGCTGTGCGGTTGAATAGAATGGCGTAACAACAACCCGTCCTTGAACGCCCGGCGCGCACGGCTGACCATGCTCGTCGATTATTTCGAACAGCAAGTTCTCTTCGTTGACATGCAGCGTTCCCAGTTCGCAGGGGTGCGCACCCTGCCCCATCTCCTTTGAGCTGTAGTGCTCCATGATCCTGGCGCCGAAGACACGCTTGCACGCGGCATAGTCTTCCTCGTCGCATCCCTCGCCTTGCGCAAGAATGGCATCGAGATGAATGTTCACTCCCAGTCGGGCCGCCTCCAGAGCAATGGCGTGCGCAGTCTTGGCGCCGACGTTGAAATAGACGCAGTCGTTTCGCTGCATGAACTCAAGTGTCTGTTCGGCCGGCGTTCCTTTGTAGATCATCCAGGCCGTGCCGGTGGAGCTTGAAAGCCATGGCGGCCCCCACTTCCCGACCAGACGGCCGTCTGGCCAAGGTGCCTTGCCCGCATCAACCTCCTGCCGCGAACAGATGTTCCGGCGCCAGTCGAACCCCAGGCGACGGTGCCCTCGCCATCGTGCCGCGTTGTCTGCCAACCCCTGCAACGCTGTGTTGGTCACGGTGATAGGGATGCCGCTGGATCCGGAGCTACTGGCCTGACCCACGGGCCCATGTCCGTCGGGCAGCACGCGGGCATGCAGAGCAGCGATGTGATCGACAAGGTCCTGCCGTTTTAGGATCGGAACCTCGAGCCACCTAGAAAGGTCGATGTCGCCTACCCCGTCGATGAGGACATCGAGCCGGGTTGCGTAAAAGTCTGTATTTTGCCTGGCGTGCCGAACGAGCTGGACAAGCTGGGAGTGCTGATAGCGAGCAATTTCCTCGACCGGCCACCACTGACTGTCCTCGAGCATTTCGAAAAAATGCTGTTGCAGGTTGCTCCTGTTCATTGAGGGTCCGTCAGCTCGTTGACATACTCAATGAACTTACCGGCCTTTGTCGGACCCAAGTGCTCCATTGGTCGAAACGCCAGACGAGCATCCGGGAAAAAGATGCTGTGAAACAGCTCGGTGAAGGCGGTTTCGTCAGCCACCCCGTTTGGCACGTAGCGTATTTCAAATTCCAGCGGCCCCACCTGCGCCAACTGCCAGAGCCCACACTGCAGGATAGACTTTGCCTGAACCGGAAAGAAGCGGCAGATCGCCCGTCCGTCGGGGTGGGTGAAGACGGCGGTGGCCCTTCCCAGGATTCTGCCAAGAGTGCGTGAATGCCTTCCGCAGGCACAGGGCGGCCCAAACTGGGCGATGTCGCCGAGCTGGTAGCGGATGAGTGGTTGTGCGGTGAAGGAGAATGGCGTGATCGTCACGCGCCCCGGAACCCCAGTTGGACACGCGCTGCCATCCTCATCGAGGATTTCCAACAGCACAGCCTCTTCAGCGACATGCAATGTTCCCAGTTCGCATGGATGGGCCATATGCCCGCCCTCCTTGGCGCTATAGAGTTCGAGGGCACGCGCGCCGAACACCCGCTTGAACACCTCTCGATCTACGGTGTCGCATGCCTCTCCCTGGGTGAGCACGGCGTCGATGGAGACCTCGAGCCCCAACCGCTCACACTCCAGCGCAAACACATGCATCGCCTTAGGCCCGCGATTGACATAGCGGCTGCCAGTGGCTCGCAGGAACGCCGCCATGTCGACAGTGTCGTGATCCTTGGCGACAGCCCACGAAATCCCCGTAGACTCCGCCTTCCAGGGCGGCCCCCATGGGCCAAGCTTTCTTGCACTGTTCTTTGGCACCTTTCCGGCGTCCAGTTGCCAGATGACCTGATCCTGGCGCCAATCGAGCCCGTTCCACTCCTGAAAGCGCCATCGAAGCGCGGTATTAGCGAGCGTCGTGAGTCCGTTTACCGTGACCTCGATCGGAATGCCGCTCGATCCTGAGGACTTGAACACAGCCGTTTCTCCGTGCCCCGGCGGCACGGCAGTTGCAAGCATCGCGGCGCGGTTTTGCTGCAGGTCACGACGCGTCACGACTGGGAGCTCGGCCCACCTATCCCAGTTGAGCTCTCCGTCTCGGCGTAGCGCTGGTTCGAGCTTGTCGAGGTAGAACGGCACGTTTCGGGAAGCGTGCGCAAGCAGCTGGCTAAGCTGACTGGCCTGGTAGTCACGGATCGACCGCGAGGACCACCATTGGCTGTCCATCAGCATCTCGAAGAATTGTTGCTGCAGACTGACACCAGCATCCATCGGGGAAGCAACAGCCTTGCGCATTCGTCTGTCAAGAGAGGTGTCCGTGTATCAAGCCGCAGACCTTGCTCTGGTGGACTCTAGAGTAAGCTCTGCTGGATCGGCAGGCGCAGCGGATCGCCACCCTCCGGCTCGCCGTCGAGCACGGGCAGCCACTTCAGCGGCCTCTCCGCCACCACCGTGAGAGACCCATCCGGCAATGGCCGCTGCAGCGTCTTCGCCTCGCTCCATGGTGCTCGTAGCCAGACGTCCCATTCCTCTTCTGTAGTAAGGATCACCGGCATCGCCTTGCGGTGGATCGGTTTGACCTCCGCGTTCGGCGCTGTGGTGAAGAAGGCAAAGACCTCATGGTCCAATGGTCCCTCATCCTTGCGGCGGATGCCGTTCCATGGCGTCCAGAGGCCGGCAAAGAATGATACCGGCGCGTCTTCGCCAAGAGCAAACCAGGCCCAACCGGTCTTGCCGTCTGTCAGCTTGGTCGGCTCCGAAAACCGGTTCCAGGGCACCAGGCAGCGATGCTCGACGCCCAGATACCCCTTCCAGTCGTCGAACCAGGGGTGCCGGATGTTCGTCGTGCCCTTGTTAACCTTGGTCGGATCTGCTGGCTGCTTGAGCGATGGCAGGCCCCAGCGTGCCAGCTTCATCACTCGCCGATTCTCAGTCGCGGTGCAGATCGGGGCAAAGTAGTCCGGATAGACGCCATAGAGCGGAGGCACGTTGCGATTGACGCGCTCCCAGCTGGCGCGGAGCGCCTGCATCGCCTCGGTCGTGGTGGTGACATTGTAGAGGTTGCACATACCGGCATAGTTGCCCGAGCCGGTTCCGAGCCCACAATCCCTAGTGGCTTGCGTTCCTATTTTGTTCTCATCATTCTCCTCGCATGGTCAGGATGCGCGGAGACACGACAAAATACGGGTTGCCGCCGGATGGCGGCACCATACGGCCGATCGAGCCCCCGTGGGATGCACACCTGCAACTCCTTGTTGGGCTGTGGCTGGAGGGGCATTGCGCCTGCGGCAGGCAGATCTACTCACTGCGCCAAATGGCGGGCAACGTTGGCTGGACGCAGACGCTGCGGACTGTGATCCCGCGCCTCCGATGCAAGACCTGCGAGCAGCGTCCGGCAGCGCTGAAGCTGATCGATGACCCAACCGCGGGCACGCCGGGCAGGATTGGCGGCGGAAGCCGGTGGGAGCTTCCACTGGGTCCGTAAGTAGCTGAGGAAGTCCCCTCCCTCGTGCTTCTTGCTTAGGCGGGTCGGACTAGTTCATCGCCTTTCAGACAGTTTTAAGATCCGGACGAGGACGCGACGGCCGGTCAATGCCGATGGCGAGGTGGTCACGCAAACTCCGGGGAAGGTGGAGGTTCGCAAGGGAGCGCTAGAAGTGTTCTGCCCTTAGGCCACCTCAGGTAGGCTTGCGCATCTGCAAAGTCTGGGATTCCTCGTTGACTGGCCCGAGACGAACACCCGCTAGAAGGTTTTCTGACCGGGGATGGTGCGCTGGCCCCACCGTGAACTCGTTGATCGTTATGTTATCGGTCTGATCAATCGCGAACGCCGCAACCGGCGCAATCCGTTTGGTAACGATGCCATACTTGTCGCAGATGCCATGCATCGTTTCGGCCGTCTTCTTGGCGCTGATCGTCCTGAGTTTCGGGCAGCGCCGTTAGGCTATCGCGCCATTGACCATGCGGATCTGGCGGCGGCAGGCGGCGGCGACCTTGTCGTCATGCGTCGAGATTAGGTAGCTGGTGCGCTCGGCCTCGCTGATTTCAGCAATCAGGTCGAGCACCTGCTGAGCCGAGTCCTTGTCGAGGCTGCCGGTCGGCTCGTCGGCGAGGACGAGTTCGGGCCGGTTCATCAGAGCGCGTGCAATGGCGACACGCTGTTTCTGCCCACCCGAGAGCTGCGTCGCGAGGTAGTTGGCACGTGTTTCGAGCCCGACGCGGACCAGCAGCTCACGCGCCCGATCCCGGGCCGCCGCCGTCTCACGGCCATCGCGCAGGGACGAGGGAAAGGCCACGTTCTCGACGGCGGTGAAATCGGGCAGCAGGTGGTGGAACTGGAAGACAAAGCCGATGTGGGCGTTGCGGAACTCGGTGAGTTCGGCGTCACTGGCACTCATCAGATCCTGGCCGATCATTCTGTGGGCGCCCGAAGTGGCGCGGGCCAGAGTGCCGAGGATGGTGAGCAGCGTGCTCTTACCGGAGCCCGAGGGACCGAGCAGGGCACAGAGTTCGCCCGGCACGAGAGTAAGATCGAGCCCCTTGAGCACCTGGGTTTCGACTTCGCCATCGGTGAAGGTCTTGACCAGATCGCGGACGACCACCAGCGGTTCTTCGGTCATTGCGAGATCACCGTGACCGGCTCGACACGTGACGCAGCGCGCGACGGAAGGATGGACGCGAGGGTGGCGGCGATCGCTGTCAGGGCAATGGCGAGGTCGTAAGCGCCCAGCCGCACGTCGACCGGCAGGCCGCCCGGCGGCGCCAGTTCGGGCACCGGGAACGGCGATAGGGCGGCAAAGCCGAGCCCTGCCCCCATGAGCCCGCCGATTATGCCGATCAGCGCACCCTGGACGATGAAGACCGTGGTGACGAAACGCCGGCTCGCACCCATGGCCCGCATGATCCCGATCTCGGGGCGGCGCCGGTAGGTCGAGAGCGACAACGCACTAGCGACGCCAATGATAATGGTGATCAGCGCAAAAGCCTTGATCAGCGTCCCCGAACTGCCCTGCGCCCGGAGCCCATCGAGCAGCTGCGCATTGTTGGCCGTCCATGGCGTCGCCTCAAGTCCGGTTTCGGCGGCAAGCCGGTCGGCGACGCGCTCGGCGTCGTAGAGGTCCCAAAGCTTGACCTCGATCCGCGACAGGCCCTGCGGGATCTCGAATAGCGTTCGCGCCGCCGAAAGGCTGACAAAGGCCGCGCGGCTATCTAGCGCCTCCACACCGATCTCGAAGAGTCCCCCAACGACGAAGGATCGATCGATGCCGCGGTCCGACTGCAGCCGCACGACCTGCCCGACGCCCACTCCCAGATCGGCAGCAAGCTTGTTGCCGAGCAGGACCGTCGAGCTGGTGAGGTCGGCGGTGCCGCCGGTCAGCCGGCTCGCCAGATCGGCGATGGCCGAGGCCTTGTTTGGCTCGACGCCTGTAACGGACACGGCAGCGCGGATCTGACCGCGGATCATGAAGCCATTGCCCACCACCTGGGGTGAGAACGCCTCGACCTCGGGCATCGCCTCGATGACGGGGAGGAAGGCATCGGCCGTGCGTAGCACTTCGCGCTGCGAGGTAGAGCGTTGCCGCACGAGCAGCAGCGTCTGATCGCCACCCGCCGTGATGGCGTCGGCCACACGATCGGGCGCCTCGATGGTGACATGCGAGATGTCGCCAACGGTGCGCTGCACGAGAAACACCGCTAGCCCGCCGATCAGCGCGCTCATGAACACGAAGACAAAGACGCCGACGGCAACGCCGGTGATCAGCAGCGCCGTCTGGCTCTTGTTGGCGGTCAGGTAGCGGAAGGCGACCTTGAGGACGAACGGCATCTCATGACTCCGAGGGCGTGACAGCCTGGCCGGGGGTGACGGTCGAGGGATCGAGGATGACCTGCTCGCCCGCCGCCAGCCCCTCTGTGATCTCGAGCCGGTCGGCCGGCCAGTCGACAAAGCGCACATCGCGCTCCTGGGCGACGCCATCCTTGACCACGAGGACGAAGGCGCGGGCTCCTTCGGTCGCAAGCGCCCCGCGCGGCACTGAGAGGGCGTCGACATTTTCCGCCACGATGACATTAGCGTTCACGGTGAGGCCAATGGGGAGGGACACCGGAACGTCGAAGTTGATCTTGATCGCCCGGCCGCCGGTCTGCGGATCGACGCTGGGCGCGGCAAAGGTCACCTTGCCCGACTGCGAAGCGGTCCCACCGGCGGGCTTGAGCAACGCGGCCAGACCCGTGCGGACCTGCGAGGAGTAGAGTTCGTCGACATCGGTCTCGACCAGAAGTTCAGAGAGATCGGCGATGGTAAAGAGCTGCGACTGGAGATCGACGAGCTGCCCCTCCTCAGCGCCGCGCTCCAGCACGACGCCGTCGAAGGGGGCGCGGAAGGAGTATTGTTCGAGGAGGTTCTCGGACTGGTCGAGCACTGCCTGGAGGCGCGACACTTCGTTTTCGGCGGCACGAAACGCCGTCTCGGCATTGTCGAGCGTAGCGCGGGTAACATTGTCGCCCAGCGCCTGGGCGCGTTCGAGATCGGTCCGCGCCTGATCGCGCCGCACCTGACCCGCCTCGAGGGCAGCGTAGGCCTGATCGACCTGCAGCTTCTGCTGGCTAGTATCGAGCTGGGCGAGCAGCTGGCCGGCCGTAACGGCATCGCCGACATCGACAAGCACGGAAATGGCGCGAGCCTGGACCGTCGAACGCATGGCGACGGTGCGCTTGGCGGCAACGCGTCCATTGACGGCTAGCACCTGCGACAGTGGGCCGGTCGCGAGAGTCTCGACCTTGACCGCAAGAGGTCTCTTTTCCCAGGGCCGAGCGATTGCGGCATAGCCGCCGACACCGACTGCAAGCACCAGCAGAAGCGCCGCCCAGCCGAACTTGCGGCGCCGTCTTCCGGTCTTGGCCTGTGCCATCGCGATAATTCCTTATTACAGTCGATATACAGAACGTAACGGATCGCGTATTAGAAGGGAAGCACCTTCGCTAGAGGAATCAAATGGCACGTCCCACCGGCAGCCGGGACAAGCAGTTCGACGAACGCCGCCGCGCCCTTATTGCGCTGTCGCGCCGGCACCTTGCCAAGCCCGAAGGCCGCAATGCCAGCTGGCGCGACCTAGCCGCTGCCTGTGGCGTGTCGCCCTCGACGCTCGCCCATTATTTCGTCGACCGGCAGACGCTGATCGAGTCCATCCTCGAACAGGCAAGGCATGAAGGCGATGTCTACCTCGTGGCCGCGTCACAGCCTAGCGGACCTTTTCGCGAGTCCGTCACCGTGCTGGTCAGCATGCTCGGCCAGGGTCTTGACCGGGGCGTCCTGTCGCTACAGGTGCTGGGACTGACCGAAGGCCTCGCCAGCGCCAACGCCGGATTGGCCTATCTGGGGCATCACCTCGAGCCCGTCCTCGGTGCTATCGCGGCCCGACTCGGCGCGCATGTCGAGCGCGGTGAGATGCGCCGGACCGAAACGCGCTTTGCTGCCATTGCCCTACTCGCACCGATGGTCATTGCCCGCCTCCATCAAGCCGAACTAGGTGGCAAAGGCTGCTATCCGATGTCGCTGGCCGCATTCGACGCCGCGCATGCCGATGCCTTCATTCGCGGGCATGACGCGGCACCGAACAGGCAGTAGCTATTACCGTCGGGTGGCACCACCTAGGCGGGCGCCAGATTCCGCTGGCGTTCCAAACGATCGTTGCCGCACTCAGACTGTGAAAGGCCATCGGTGGATGGAATAGGATTCGGGGGTATCAGGGCCCAAGAGGCAGAGCCCACTAGGCCTCCAATCCGCACACATTTTCTCACCCACCACACTGTTACAACACACGACATAAGTCATTGTTTTTGCTGACTCATCGAGAGTTCAATCCTCTCTTGCAGCACCATTTTTCTCAAACGATGGACTTCGTGAGTCTGGATGCGGTCCGCTGCCGGATGCGAGCCAGCTGTCTAGACCGGCTCCATGCTCTGCCAGTCGGGTTCTGCCCCATCGGCAAACCCCGGGGCTCCCAGCGAGCCGATGGACACGGTGCCCCCGGCAATGCGCAGACGGGTGGGGCGGTCCGTGAGTGCGTAGATGTCCGGGTGTGCCCTCGCGAAGCGCTGTTGCTCGGCTTCGGACACCGTGCCGAAGCCACCGACATAGTGGTGGCCGTTGAGTTCGATATGGTCGGCGCCGACGAGGCAGGCGAGGGCGAGGCTCTGCTGCAGGGCAATGCCGGCCTGCACCGTCAGGTCCTCGGCGGTGACGAAATATGTCCGGCCATCCGCCTCGCGGTTCCAGGCGGCGGCCCGCGCGGCGTTGAGAATGGCGCGATAGACGCCCTTGCAGGTCTTGGCCGAAACGCCGGCATAGCCCATCTGCCGGCCACGTAGGAAGACCGTGAGATCCGAATCGGACTCGTCGAGCACCACCGGGAGCTGGGCGGCGATTGCCTCGACCGACTGCTCGAGCGCGTCCTGGCGGGCCAGCGGCTGCTCCAGAAAAAGCGTCGACATCCACAGCCGGCCGAGCGCCGGCGTGGCGCGAATGGCCTCGATCATTGTCAGCACGGCGCTGCTGTCGGCGAATTGCTCATTGCCGTCGAGGGTGACGTGGTAGTCATCGCCGCTGCGGTCCAGCACGGCGGCAATAGCCGTCAGCCGGTCGAGGCTGGCTTCGATATCGCCCCCCACCTTGAGCTTGAAGCAGCGGTTGCCATAGGTGGCAATCACGGCCTCAAGGCTCTCGGGGTAGCCGTCCCGCAGCGGCGACGCGATATCCGCATCGGTCAGCGGATCGCTCATGCCCACGGTGTGACGGGCGGCGATGGATGTCGGCGGCGTCCGGCTGGCGAGGAAAGCCTCGAGGTCGGATTGCTGCAGATCTGGAGTCAGCGCCGTGGTAAGGCCCGGAAGGTTGGACCGCATCGCCTCGAACACGGATACGCCCTGCAACCGGCACAGGGCGCCCAGCACGGCCCGGTCGAGCAGCGCCAGGCCATAACTGGCGATCAACCCGTTGAGCCCCTCCTCGGCGCAGGCGCGATAGTGCGCGGCGGCAAGGTCGACGTGCAGGCCAAAGGCAGTCGTTGGCGCGTCATGGTCACGGTAGAGGCGCGCCGCGCCGGCCAGCGACCGGCGGAGCTGGTCGAAGTTCTGCTCATTGTCGAGCGCCTGGTTCTTGTCGAACCATTTGGGGGCCAGCAGTTCGGCCGACTGGCCGATGGCACGTTTCCCGTTGATCTCCACCTCGGCGCGCACAAACACCTGCGGCGCTTCGGTGAGCGTATTGGCGCCGAACTTGAACGGAATGCGCAGCCGGGTGCGGCGCTCGAACAACTGGACGTCGAGAACGGTGAGGTGCGGCGCCGTCATCGGGCAGCGGACCAGCAGGCCGGAGATGAAGCCGATGGCCCGGGCGGCGCAGGCGGGGCCGTCCGGCACGTAGTCGAACGGCTCGACGCTGATCCATCCGTCATAGTCGAGCTCTTCCAGTGTCCGCATGATCGGAGCGAAATCCAGGTCCCCCTGTCCCGGGCCGCGGCGGTTCGGATCGTTGAAATGCACGTGCCCGATCAGGCCAGATGGCAGATGCTGCCGCAGCAGTTCAGGAACTCCGTCAGCCTCGCTGGCTCCGGCAGCGGAGCAATCGAGCATGGCACGGAACGCCGGCGAGCCGACCGTGGCGACGATCTCGGCTGCCTCGGCAAGCGTGGTGACGTAGTTGGTCTGATCGGGCCCCAACGGCTCGAGGCAATAGCTGACGCCCGCTGCCTCGGCGTAGCGCGCAGCCTCGTTGAAATAGTCGAGCGCGTACTTGCGGCCCTCGGCCTCAGCCCCGGCTGCCAGGCTGCGCTGCCCCGGTGAGCCATGGATGAGGTAGGTGCCGCCCAACCCGGCGCAAAGATCGATGAGGCCGCGCATGACCTTGCCGGTGGCGTCCCGCACCTCGGGATCGGCGCTGGTGATCGATAGCCCGCCCGGCGCCACCAGCAGCCAGTGGAGGCCCGACACCGTCAGTCCTGCCGCCTCGATCGCCTGCCGGGTGGCCGTGATCTCGCGATCGGCGAGGCGATGCGGCTGGTCGGGATCGAGCGTGAAGGGGGCGATCTCGAGCCCGTCATAGCCGAGCTCGGCGGCGAAGGCCGCCTGGTCGTCCAGCGACAGATTGCGGACGACCTCGTTGCAGAGCGCGACGCGCATTACGCGTCGCCTGACGGCGGAGACTGCCGCATCCAGGGCAGACGGGCGAGCAGCGCGCCGATGCGGCGGCGCACCGGCGGCAGTGCCATCAGCAGCATCGAGAAGCAGGCAATGGCCAGGACGGCCGAAATCGGCCGGGTCAGGAAATCAATGAAGCTGCCATCAGACAGGGTCATGCCGCGGCGGAAGCTCTTGTCGAGCAGGTCGCCCAGCACGATCCCCAGCACCAGGGGTGCCATGGGATAGTTCATCTGGCGCAGGATCATGCCGATGACGCCGAAGGCGAGCATGACATAGACGTCGAACAGGCGCCCCGCGATGGCGAACGAGCCGATGGTGCAAAGCGTGAAGATGATCGGCATCAGGAAGGCGCGCGGTACCGACAGCACCTTGAGCAAGGGGCGCGTCAGCAGCAGCCCGAGCACCAGCATGGCGAGCGTTGCCATGAACACCATGGCCACGACCTGGAAGACGAAGGCCGGCGACTCGATCATGATCAGCGGGCCGGGACGGATACCGTGGATGAACATGGCGGCCAGCAGCACGGCCGCCGGTGCCGAGCCGGGAACGGCCAGCGTCAGCACGGGGATGATGGCGCCCGGCACCGCGGCATTGTTGCCGGCCTCGGCAGCCATCAGGCCCTCGACCGAGCCCTTGCCGAACATGTCCTTGTGCTTGCTGGCGCGCTTGGCGGCGGCATAGGACATCCACGAGCCCATGTCCTCGCCCACACCCGGCAGGAGCCCCATGAAGGTGCCGATCAGCCCCGAGCGCGCGATCGTGCGCTTGTGGCCCCAGATGTCGGCAAAACGCGGCAGCACGCGATCGGAGGCGTCGCGGACGGCTTCGAAGGCGCGGGACTTCATGACGATCAGCACTTCGGCAAAGCCGAAGGCGCCGACCAGCGCCGGCAGCAGGCCGATGCCGCCGCCCAGATCGGACGAGCCGAAGGTGAAGCGCTGGTAGGACTGGATGCCCTCCTGCCCGATCATGGCGATGAAAAGTCCGATAAAGCCGGCAATCCAGCCCTTGAGGGCGTCGCCCGAGGTGGTGATCTGGCCGGCGATGAGCACACCGAACAAGGCCAGCCAGAAGAATTCATAGGAACCGAAGGACAAGGCAAAATCGCCCAGCACCGGCGCTACCACGGCGAGCGCGACCATGCCGATCATGCCGCCGAGAAACGAGCCGGTAGTGGCAATGCCCATGGCGCGGCCGCCCTGCCCAGCCCGCGCCAGCGGGAAACCGTCCAGCGCGGTGGCGGCATTGGCCGGCGTGCCCGGAATGTTGAGCAGGATGGCGGAACGCGAGCCGCCATAGATGGCACCCACATACATGCAGATGAGGATCAGGATGGCTTCGGTGCCGTCCATGCGGAACGTCAGGGTGGTCAGCAGCGCAATACCGAGCGTTGCCGTCAGGCCCGGCAGGGCACCGACGATGATGCCGAGCAACGTCGCCCAGACAATGTCGAACAGCAGCGTCGGACTGGTGAGAAACTCGCCAAGCGCAGACAGAAAATATCCAAGTCCCGTCAAATCAGGAAACCCTCAAGGCAGACGGACGAAGAAGACGTCCTGGAAGACGGTGGCGATGCCCCACGACGCCACGCCCGCAACGACAATGCCAACCAGCGCCCGCACGGCCCAGCGCCGCTTGTCGCCCAGCAGCTCGCGGTTGTCGCGATAGTCGAAGAACAAGGTGAAGGTGACGATGAAGAGAAAGGCGGCCAGCACGAACGGCACGCGGCCGACGAGGCCGGCAGCAAAGCCGAAACAGAGGAGCAGCGCCGCACCGGCCTGAAACCAGCTTTCGGGTTCCTGCTCGGCGACCGCCTCCGCCTGGGCGGGAGCGGGGCGGCGCGTCCGCACGAACAGCGCCACCCCCAGAAGTGCCAGCACCAGCCCGATGATGCCCGGCGTCACGCCGGGCGCCGACCAGACGCTGGTGCCCGTTTCGGTAAAACGCGGCATGTTCCACGACTCAAAGACGATGCCGATCCCGAAAACCATCAGGAACAGCGACGTGATGAAATCTGCCTTGGCCATGCCGGTCATATCGATCAGCCCGGATCAGGGACGCGGAATGCCGACGGTGTCGGGGCTGACCGTTGCCTTGCCGCCATCGAACAGCAACCAGGCATTGGTGCGGATCGCCGGCTGCACGCGGGACTGGGCATCCTCGCCATAGTAGGGCGCAAACACGGCGCCGCGCGAGGCGGCATAGTCCTGCAGTGCCTTGGAATTGGCGATGCCTTCAGCCCAGGCCTTGTCGAGTGCCGCGATGACGTCGTCGGGCGTTCCCTTGGGGACGAAGATGCCGAAGTAGTTCGGCGCGGCCTTGAAGTCCTTGACCCAGTCGGTGATGGCCGGGATTTCGCCATAGCCTTCAAGCGTCAGCGGCTCGCTGTTGAGTACGGCGAGCGGGCGGATCTTGCCGGCCCGGATCATTTCAGCCTGTTCAACCGCCAGCTGCGTGGTGGCCTGTGTCTCGCCCGAGACAGTGGCGATCACGGCCGGATTGCCGCCGTCATAGGTGACGTGCTTGTAGTTGCCGCCGGCAACGGCCTTGATGGCCTCGATGGCGTTGTGGCCACCGGAATTGAGACCGGCCGTCGCAACGGTCAGGCCATCGGGAGAGTCCTGCATGGCCTGGAGGAATTCGCCCATATCCTTGTACGGCGCATCGGCGCTGACGCCGACCACAGCGACATTGGCGACGTCGAGGTAGAGATGCCAGTCCTCGATCTTGGTATCGAGCATGCCGAGCACGGAATAGGTGCCCAGGTCCTGCGCGGCGCCTGCGGCAAAGGTATAGCCGTCATGGGGGGCATCGAGGGCCGCCTTGCTGCCGATCGAGCCGGATGCACCCGGCTGGTTCTGAACGACAACCGTCGCGCCGAGGGCTGTCTCCAGTTCACCGGCCACGATGCGGGTCACCTGATCGGTGGATCCGCCGGCCGCCCACGGCACGATGATGGTGATGGGCTTTTCGGGCTTCCACATGTCCTGCGCCAATGCAGGTGTCGCGGCAACGGCCAGCGCGGCCGCTGCAAGAATTGCAGTCTTGAGCTTGGTTGTCATGAACATACTCCCTGTGGAGTCCTCTCTTCCCCTGCCGCATTCGCGGCCCTCCATGGGGCGTCGGGACAAGATAATCATTAGGTGCGGAGGCAATGGTGCAGCGTGCAGGCGCATTGGACAAGGCTAAATAACCAATCGGGGAATTAGCCTTAGGTCCCACTCGGCGTGCCCGGCGCTCAGTTCATCCAGCGCGTCAGGTTCTCCGCAATGAAGGCATCGTCGGTGAGATGCGGATAGGCGGCAGAAACGCGCGCGATCTCCTCGGCCTGCCCAGGCG
This sequence comes from Devosia sp. J20-27, assembly GCF_055808595.1. NCBI lineage: Bacteria > Pseudomonadati > Pseudomonadota > Alphaproteobacteria > Hyphomicrobiales > Devosiaceae > Devosia > Devosia sp. J20-27. The sequence continues at coordinate 128,866 of NZ_CM147875.1, forward strand.
ACAGGCCTTCGTTCGGATCGAGGCACCAGACCCCCTCAAGTAGCCCGTTGCGGCGCAGCACTTCGTGGCAGCCGGCGATGACACCATGGAAATTGTTGGCGACGTCAAAGACCGCCGAGTTCATGTCGGTGACCTGGCTATCGAGGGCGAGGATTTCCGGCGGGATATCGCCTGCAATGGCACGACAGCGGGCGTGCAGCGCGACCGCCGAAGCGGTCCATACGGACCAGTGCCCGAGCAGTCCGCCGACGATCCGCACGGCAACATCCTCGTTGCCGCGTCGCACCACGAAGGGCGTCAGCAGATCACCGACAATATGGTCGTCATTGCCGGTGTAGAGGGTAACGCGGTTTTCCGCGCCGGCCTCGACAATGCCGCGCACCACGGCCAGCGTGCCATAGCGGTTGAACGGCGCGATCTTGATGGCCAGCACGGAATCGATCTGGGCGAAGCGCCGCCAGAAATCGACCGACAGCACGCGGCCGCCCACGGCCGGCTGCAGATAGAAGCCGATCAGCGGGATGATGCGGGAGAGCGCCTTGCAATGCTCGAGCAAGTCGTCCTCCGACGCGTCGCGGAAGGGCGCCGGGCTGACGAGCGCTGCGTGATAGCCCAGATCGACGGCGAGCTCTGCCTCGGCGGTCGCCTGCGCCGTCTTTCCCGCCACGCCGGCAATCATGGCGAGTGGACGATCGCACCAGCCGCGCGCAGTCTCGGCCGCGAGGCGGAGCACGGGCTCATAAAGGCCGACGTCGCGAATGGCGAACTGGGTGGTATGGACGCCGACCGCCAGGCCGCCGCTGCCGGCGTCGAGATAATAGCGCGTCAGCGCGCGCTGGCGGCGCTCGTCGAACTGACGGGCAGCATTGAGGGCCAGCGGATGCGCCGGAATGGCGATCCCGGCGGCAATGGCCTGCAGGACTTCGGCGGGGACGTCCTCGACACGGAGGCGGGTCATGGGCTGATCCTTCGATAGGATGGAGAGCGGGTCAGTAGCGACCGTCCCGCGTCTCGTAGTGGGTGGGCTTGCCAAGGCTGCGGCCACCACGCTGCAGCCAGGCCGCGGTCCAGTCGATCAGTTGCTCGAGCGAGACGGACGGTGGACCAAAAAGGCGCTGCGCCTCGGATGCGTCATTGAGCCAGGCCGTCGGCGCCTCTGTCCCGACAATCGTCGCCTGGGTGCCGAAGCGCTCGGCAAAGGCATGCGCCAGGTCGCGGATCACCACCCGCTCCGGACCGGTGACGTTGAGCGGGCTGGTGGGCGTCGTGGCATGAGCCAGTGCCCGCAGCGCCTGGCTGTTGGCATCGCCCTGCCAGATGACATTGGCGTGCCCCATGGTGACGTCGACCGGCTGGCCGGCCAGCACCTTGCTGGCGACGTCGTGCAGCACGCCATAGCGCATGTCGATCGCATAGTTGAGGCGGATCAGTCGGCCCGGCGTCTGGTGCTGATGGCTCAGATGCTCGAACACCCGCTCGCGCGCCACGCAGGACCAGGCGTATTCGCCCGACGGCGCATTGGGCGGCACGTCCTCGGTGGGGCCACTGGCGGCATCCACCGGCCAGAACGGGTACACGCAGCCGGTCGAAAAGGCGACGATGCGGGAGGAGCGGTAGCGCTCGCCGACGCGCTCGGGCATCAGGGCATTCATCGCCCAGGTGAGGTGTTCGGCGCCTGTCGAGCCAAACTTCCGGCCCGCCATGAAGACGACGTTCTGCGCATCGGGCAGAGCGGCCACCGCCGCGGCGTCGAGGAGGTCGGCCTGCACCGTCTCGATGCCATCGGCCTCCAGTTGTTCGCGTATGCCCGGCTCGGAAAACCTAGCCACGGCAAAGATCCGACGGTCGGGCACGGCGCGTCGCGCCAGCCGCGCCAGCGTGGGGCCCATCTTGCCGCTGACACCGAGGATGGCAATATCGCCCGGCGCCCGCGCCAAATCCTCGATCAGCGCCGGACTGGGCGTCGTCAGCGCATCGTCGAGGGCCGCTTCGTCGGCGAACGGTCCCATCGGGCCGGACGCGTGGGGATCATCTGCCACTGAGCAATCCTTTCGTCGATTTATCTCGGGCAACCAAGCACATGGGAGTCGAACCGACAACGCCGGACGGCACCGATCACCTTAGCCATTCGGCTCAGTCGAGCCGGTTGATCACCTCGATGGCGGCCAGAAGGCTGAGGCCGGTGTGATAACCGGGGTCGAGATCGGGCGTCGCCGGAACGTAATCGATCGGTCCCGCATCGGTGCGACACTGATAGGCGATGCCGGTTCCCTCACGCCAATAGTTGTCGAAAAAGGCCGCATGCGCTTTTTGCCAGATCTGCATGACCCGTTCGCTGCGCCGCCGTTCAAAACAGAGTGCGGCGCTGCGAATGGTTTCCGGCAGCGCCCACCACGGGCAATAGGGGCTCACGGGCGCCCTGCTCTCGGCCGATACGACGAGGCGCACACCCGGCCCATGGAAGCCGCGCTCGAACGAGGCGACGAGAATGGTCTCGAGCGTTTCGATCAGGTCCGGGTCGGCGTCCGGCTGCAGGTAGTCGAGGGCAAAGCCGACAAACTCGATACCGTGGCCGACATTGCAGGCATCCTCGCCCGGAACATTGCGCAGCAGCCCGGTCGAGTTGTCGAAGTGGTTGGAAACCACGTGTGCAATGAAGCGGTCGGCGAAACCCGTGCGGTCCGCGTGTCCGGCACGCGGCAGCAGGGCGGCTGCACTGAGCATGATCATGCGGGGGCCGAAGTCATCGGCCTGGATCGCCAGCGATGCCTCGCTGATTGGCAGCTTCTCGTCGATCTGGAAGCGGTTATCCTCGATGGCCGCAATCACCCGCTCCAGCGCCGCCAGCTGCCGCTGCATGTCTGCTGGCGCATACCGCATAGCACCGGCGACCAGACCCTTGGCCGCAAACGTATCCGAGAAGGTGTAGATGTCGGGGGCCTGCTGCTGCGGCACATGGTTGACCGTGTCGAGGAAACGCGCCGGGCGCATCTCGCTGTCGTAGCAGAAGCTCACGTGCCGATCCCGGATCAGCAGGCTGTCGATGGCTCCGTAGAGCGGTCGACCGGCAGCATCGAGCCTGGCCGACAGATCATCGTCTAAGCCCGAGAATGCCTCGGCATGGGTGACGACCGATTCCAGCCCCCTCCCCTGTACCCAGCCATAGACGTGATCGGGACCGCGCCAGCCATCAGCCGCTGCATAGTCCACCAGCGTCAGCGGGTTCATTTTGGTGTTGAGATAGGCGTCGTGCAGCGGCGCACGGTCCAGCATCCAGCGCAGCGTGGCCGCGTTGGACGAGACATAGCGATCGCGCGCCGCTTCGAGAAAAGCGTCGGTCATTCCTTGAGTCCGGTACTGGCGACGCCCTGGACGAAGTTCTTGCGCAGCAGCACAAACAGGGTGACCGACGGCACCAGTACGATGGCAGAGGCGGCGCTGAGCCGTCCGAGGTCGACGGTGAAGCCGGTCTGGAAAAGGGCGAGGCCGACTTCGATGGTGTAGCTGGTCTTGGTGGTGGCAACGATCAGCGGCCAGGCAAAAGCCGTCCAGGCCTGGAAGAACGCCAGCACGAACAGGGCGCCAAGCGCGCCTCGCAGCAACGGCAGGACAATACGAAGGAAAATCCAGATCTCGCCCGCGCCGTCGATGCGCGCGGCCTCGAGCAGTTCATCGGGAATGGTATGCGCGACGTTCTGCCGGATGAGGAAGATACCGAAACTCATGACCACATAGCCGAGCAGCAGGCCCCAGAGACTGTTGAGGATGCCCAGCTTCTGCGCAGTGAAGTAGAGCGGTATCATGTAGACCTCGAACGGCACGATGGCCGTGGCAAGGATCACTGCAAAGATCACGCTCATGGTCTTGGACGGAAATTTGGCGAGGACATAGCCCGCCACTGCCGATGTGCAGAGAATGGCGATCGCCGACAGCAGCGCGAAGGCGAAGCTGTTGAAGATCCAGAGCAGCAGCGGTGTGTCCCCGAGCACCGCGACGATGTTGTCGAGTGTCGGGTTGACCGGGATGATGGTCGGCGGCCAGGACAGCATTTCCTCGGGTGTCTTGAACGCATTGGCCACCAGCAGGACCAGCGGCAGGATCATGAACAATCCGAACAGCATCAGGAAGGCGTCGATGCCGAAATTGACCACCCGCTTGCTGCGCCGGGCGCGCAGGCCGGCGACATCGCTTCTGGCCCGGGGGAGAGACGCGTCGCTCATTTGCTCTTCCTGTCTTGCAGCAGAGTGAACTGGATGAAGGTGAGCACCAGCACGATCAGCAGAAGCACCACGGCCTCCGAGGCAGCGTAGCCAACGCGATAGTTGCGGAAACTGTTTTCAAGCATGTCGAGGACCATCACCCGGACCTGACGCCCCGGCGCGCCCTGCGCATCGGAGGCCAGCACGTAGACCTGCGCATAGACGTTGAAGGCGGACACCAGCGTCACCACGGCAACGTAGAGCGTGATCGGCTTGAGCATCGGCACGGACAGATGCCAGAACGATTGCGGACCGGACGCACCATCAAGCTTGGCTGCTTCGAACAGCGATTGCGGCAGGCTCTTGAAGCCGACGAGGTAGATCAGCACGGCATAGCCAAGCGCCTGCCAGGAGCACAGCACGATGATGCTGACGATGGAGAGCACCGGGTCGAACAGCCAAGCCTGCGGCTCGATGCCGAAGACGGACAGCAGCGCGTTGAGCGGGCCCAGTCGCGCATCGAAGATCCATTTCCATGCCATCGCCGCCGGCACGAGGGAGACGACGTGCGGAATGAAGACCGACGTTTCGTAAAACCCCGCGAAGCGCGTCTCGGTGCGATGATAGATCAGAGCGGCGAGCAGCATGCCGAGCGGAATGGTTATGATCAGGACGCCGAAGGCGATGATCGAGGTATTGAGCAGCGCCTCGTGAAAAAGCCGGTCGCGCAGCAGTTCCTGGAAGTTCGCCAGGCCGATGAATGGCTTGTTCTTGGAGAGAATGTCCCACTTGTGCAGGCTGAGACGCAGGATCTCGCCGATCGGCAGGATGCGCACATAGGCGAAGATTGCCAGGACCGGCAGGATGGCAAGAAGAGAAAAGAGCCAACGTCGGCGACTGCGCATGGATGACCTCGTGTTCGGCCTCCGGGGAACAGTCCCCGGAGGCCAGTTGTTCGGAGTGGTTACTGGCCGAGCAGGCCTTCACGCTCGAGAATGCCGTTGATCTCGGCGTCCACACCTTCAAGGAAGGTCTTGATGGCTGCATCGTCGCCTGCCAGTTCCGGCTTGGCGAAGGCTTCCACCAGATAGGCAGCGCTACGCGTCTGGATCTCATCGATCGGGCCGATGGCCGGAACGGTGAAGAACTCATAGCTCTCGGGGTAATTCACATAGGCCTCGAAGCCCGGCTTGGCGGCGACGATGGCCGAGTAGTCCAGTCCGGAGCGGTTCGGCAACCAGCCGACATTGTCGAGCAGCCAGAGGAGGTTTTCCGGCTTCTGGGTGGCCTTGACGAATTCCCATGCCGCCGCTTCCTTGTCGCCGTCGGCGGCCACGTAGAGCTGGCCGGTGCTGACGATGGAACCGCGCGGCAGCGGGCCCGTGGCATAGTTGAGGTCCGGAGCCTTGGCGGCAATGTCGCCGATGACCCAGGATTCACGGATGAACATGGCGGTCTGCCCGCGCTCGAAAGCGTCGGCATCGGCCGGCATCTCGACCGTCACCGTCTTGGTGTCGAACAGGTTGTGCAGATACTGCTTGAGCGTGGCGACGCCGGCGTCCGAAGCAAAGTTCGACTTCCACAGGCCTTCGCCCGCGGGGATCAGCAACTCACCGCCATGCTGCCACATGTTAATGGCGAACTTTTCGGCGATACCCGAACCGCCGCCCGAGAGACGGAGGCTCCAGCCGGAGACGGTAGGTGCGCCGCTGGCATCACGCTGGGTTAGCTTTTCGGCATAGGTGTCGAAATCGGCCATGGTTGCCGGCGCCCCAGTCAGACCGGCAGCGGCGAACATGTCCGTGTTGTAGTAGAGGGCGCTCTGGCCGCGGAACAGCGGCATGCCGTAAACCGTGCCGTCATAGCTGGCAGCGTCAGCAAAGAAGGTGCTGAAGTTTGCGGTGTCCTTGACGAAGGCCTGGACGTCCTCGGGCGGGGTGTTGAGCAGACCGCCCTCGAGATAGCGCGCGGCGATCGTTGTCGCCAGTTCGATGACCTGGGCAGCTTCGCCGGACGTGATGCCGAGGGCAACGCGCTTTTCATGCTCGCGCAGGGCGATCGCCTCGACCGTGACGGAGATGTCCGGGAAGTCGGCCTTCATGCCTTCAGCGACATGCTCGTAAAAAGGCGCCAGTTCGGGATAGCCGCTCCAGACGCGGATTTCCTGGGCCGAGGCCGAAGCCGTGGCGGCCAGCAGGCCGAAACCAAGCGACGAGGTGAGCAGGACGGCGCGTCCCAGCGCCGCCAGAGACGAAGGCGGATTTCCAGTCAGCAATTTCTTCATGATGTCGTTCCCCTTGTTTTGACGCACGCGAGTGCACGTACGCAAAGTCTTGTCTGCAACCGGTTGCGTGTCAAGCCGATGATGTGCCTTTCGCGCTTCAGGTTTCAGCATTTCCCTAGTTTGCCAATTGTTTGAGCAAGGCCTTGGCGGCGTGCGCCAAATTCTCGGCGGCGCCAGGGGCAAACGATCCTGGCATACCGATGAAGCGGTGCGCCTCATCGACCTCATAGCCGCCGAAGACATATTCACTGGCCGGCGGGATGTATCCGGGAGTGCCGTCCGCATAGGACAGTACCATAGCCGGCCGGCCGTCGAGGGCAGCGCGAATGTCGAGTGCCGTCTCGGCGAAGATCTCGCCGGGCAGCGCAACGACTGCCACGCCACCCCAGTCCAGCACACTGACGCGACCGGACCAGCGGCCCGGGTCCGCGCCGGCGTTGCGTTCTGCCCATTCGACCCAGTGCTGCAGCAGGGTCCTGCGCAGCGGTTCCGCGGTCTGTATTTCCTCGCGCCAGGCCGCCGCACATGCGCCCAGATCGCCCTCGCGGCGCTCCAGCGCGAGGTCGACCCACGCCTCCTTCGCCGCAGCCGCGACGCCGGTCGGCAGTTCGGGTGCGGCGAGCGCGGCGACGGCGATCCTGTCGCCGAGGCGCTCGGCATTCTCGAATGTGCGCGTGTCATTGGCGGCCAGCGTCCATGACGCCTGGGCGGTATGGCCGATATTGACGTCACCGGTGCAGCCGTTGAGGAAGATCGCCACCGATCCCGGCTGTTCCGCCTCGATGCGACGTCGGACATAGTGCGGGAAGTCCGCGGTGATCAGGCGATTGTCAGCGCCCAGCACGGTCGGATGGCAGCCGTAGGAAACGATTGTCGCCAGAAGGCTGCCGTCGGGCCGGCGCATGCGCAGCACCGGCAGAGTCCGGTCAACTCGTCCGCCGGGATGGCGACGGTTGCGCGCAACATCGGGATCCGACCCCATCCCCGAGGTCAGGACCACGGGCTCTGCGCCGGCCGCTGCCTGATCCAGCGCGGCGACGCAGCCCTCCTCGAGGGCCTGCAGAAATGCCGGATCGGCAGCGCCGAGGCGAGCGGCCATGGAGGCGGGCGCACCATGGGTATGGGTGGCCGCCACAATGACATTTGCAGCGGGCAGTTTGCACTTTTCCCGGATCCGGGCGCTCATCGCCTCGTGAAACCCGATGACGTCGGCGACGACGATCGCCGTGTCACCCAGCACCACCGCACGCACAGTCAGCGGGTCGTGAACGCCGGTCGACGGTTCGGTGCGGGCCGCGAAGCCCGATTGCAGCAGCGACTGCGCAGGCGTGATATCGACAACGGCTACACCTCCCGTCAACGCGACCATAGGAGGTCTCCGTGCTGGTAGGTTGCCGCCACAGACAGGCACTCGTCACCCGGTGCCCAGTCGAATGCGATCAGGTCCGCCTCCGCGCCGATGACGAGGCGGCCACGGCCGCCGGCAAAACGCCCCGGATTGACGGTCGCCAGTCCGAGCACCTGCGCCAGGCTCAACCCGGTCATGCCGATGGTCCGGGCAACGCAATCGGCAAGCGGTAATGCGGCGCCGGCAAGATAGGGCGTGCCGGGCGTGCCCAGACGGCCATTGGCCCAGAGCTGGACCCGACCGCCAATGGTCTGCTGGTAGATGCCCGGGTCGAGGCCGCCGGGCGCGGCGACATCGGAGACGAGCAATGCCTTGTCGAGCCCCTTGGCCCGCAGCATTGATATCAGTGTATCGGCAGGCAGATGGTGGCTGTCGCCGATCAGCGTGGCCGTCAGTCGCTCGTCGGCGAGTTGCGCCCAGATGACGTTCGGGTGCCGAGGCAGCATGGCGGAGGCGCCGTTCCCCAGGTGCGTGGAGAGCGTTGCACCCGCCGCCGCAGCCGCATGGATCTGATCTGATGTGGCATCGGTATGGCCGAGGGCGACGTGGACACCCTGCCCTGCTGCATGAGCAACCAGTTCAAGGGCCCGGTCACTGTGCGGCGACAGGGTCAGGAAGCCGACCAGCCCGCCGCTCGCGGCCTGCCAGCGATCGAACTCGGCGATATCGGCGTCTCTGACATGGGCAGCAGGATGCGCGCCGCGCGGCCCGTCATTAGGCGAAATGAAAGGCCCTTCGACATGGACGAAAGGCACGGCCCTGGCCACGCGAGGGTAGCGGTCACGCGCCTCGCGGATGGCCAGCAGGCCGTTGGTGATATCGGTCTCGGAGGCTGTGACCAGCGTCGGCAGGTAAGTGGTGGTGCCCAGCGTCGCCAGCCGGTCGGTGAGGTCCCGCACCCGCTCGGGTGTCAGCGCGCCGTCATTGAGATCGTGGGTTGCGTAGCCATTGACCTGAAGGTCCACGAGGCCGGCCGACAGATAGAGCGTGCCATCATAGGCCGCAGGCTCGATGCCGGCGATGCGCCCATCGGCGACGGTGATGGCGTGTCCTGCTCCGGTGTCGGGATCGCGGCCGATAATCCTCAAAGCTTGCGCACCCTCTCTGCAAAGTTGGAAATGAAGCGGGCATTTGCCTCATCTCCGCCCGGGGCGTTGCCGCTGCGCCAGACGGGGGGCTCGACGCCGCGCTCGACCAGCTTAGCGACGGTACGGATGACAAGATTGTTCAGCGCAAAGGCATTGGCAAATGTCGAGATCGCACCGATCCGTTCGCCCATGCCGGGAACGCTCACCACAGCGTCGCCGATCGGGACCTTGCAGTCGATGGCAATGTCCACGATGTCGTGCAGGTTCTGCTTGGTGGGATGTCGCGCCGGGTGCTCCTTGGACGAACTGTCCGCGTGCACGCGGCTGCTGACGCCGATCAGGAATACGCCCCGCTTCCTGGCCTCCAGCGCTGCGTCGATCAGCGCGGCATTGATGCCGTAGGCATTGACCAGGATGAGGACATCATCGGCGCCGAGCCGCTGATCGGCGATGACGATCTTGCCGTAGCCGGGCGTGCGCTCGATGGCCATGGAGCGCAGCGCACCATTGGAGAGCAGCGTCCCCTCATCGAGGATGGCGCTGACATGCATCAGTCCGCCGGCGCGGAAGAAGATTTCCTGCGACCCGAGGTTCGAATGCCCGCCTGGGCCATAGACATGAACCAGTCGATCGGCGGCAATCTGGTCGGCCAGGCGCACTGCAGCGCGATCGATGGGATCGCGTTCCTCGGTCAGAATGCGCTGCATGAGGGCCGACACATCGTCGAAATAGCCCTGGCAGAGCGCGTCGGCGTCAATCTTGGGCTTATCTGACATCGGGATCGGAGTCCGGATCGAGGTAGAGGGTGCAGTTGTCCACGGTGCGCAGGATCGATGCCGGGCACGCCGTGGTGACCGGGCCGTTGAGCGCAGCATCGACTGCATTGCGTTTGGCCCGACCTGGCACCATGCAGAAGAGCTTGCCGGCCCTGAGCAGGCGCGGAATGGTCAGCGTAATGGCCTGCGGCGGCACGTCCGCAAGGGTCGCGAAGCAATCGTCATCGACCTGCTGTTGCCGGCACACCTCGTCGAGGTCGACAACCTTGACGTCGAGCGGATCCTCGAAATCGGCCACCGGAGGGTCATTGAAGGCGATATGGCCGTTCACGCCGATGCCGAGCTGGATCACATCGATCGGGGCAGCATCGAGCAAAGCGGCATACTCCCTGGCCGTGGCATAGGGATCGGGCCCGGGCAGCATGCGGTGCACCTGGCCAAACGGAAGCAGGTCGAAGATATAGCGACCCAGCCAGTTGCCGAAGCGTTCCGGCGCCTCCGCAGGCAGGCCGATATAGTCATCCATATGGAAGGCGACCACGCGGCTCCAGTCCACATCCTTGGCGGCGACCAGCGCTGCCAGCACGTCGCTCTGGCTGGGCGCCGCCGCAAAGACCATACGCACCTGATCCTGCCGTGCCAGACGTTCCCGAAGCTCGGCAGCGATTTCCTCGGCCGCAACCGCGCCCAGGTCACGCCGCGTGGCAAAGCTCTTGACCACCAGTTGACCAACTTGCCGCACCTTCGGCGTCGACCCGGTCATATCGACCGTATCCATGCAGACCTCGCTCAGTTCTTGCTGTGTGGGCCGCCTGCCGCAGCCCCGAGACGCAACTATTGAATGCAACCGGTTGCACGTCAAGGGGGCTTTTGAGAAGTTTCCCGGCAGAGGCCTGAAGCCTTGCCAAGAGACGAAATCACGTGCATTCGCGAGAGCATGCAAGCGGCAGGGTCGAGCAGATGACGCAGGGGAAACGCCGGGACGGACTGCCGACGATGATCGACGTGGCCAAGGCGGCAGGCGTCTCGAAGTCGACAGTTTCACGCGCTTTCACGCAGCCGGAAATGCTGGGCAGCGAGACGGTGGCGCGGATCCTCGAGATCGCCCGGCAAGTCGGCTATGTGCCCAATCATACGGCGCGGGCCCTGAGCACCGGGCGTTACGGCAATGTCGCGCTGTTGATCCCCGACGTGACCAACCCGTTCTTTCCGCCACTCATCCGCGCGGCGCAGATGGCCGCCGATCAGGCGGACCTTTGTGTGTTTCTCGGCAATTCCGACGAGAACTGGCGGCAGGAGGACAAACTCGTCGACCGGTTTCTCGGCCAGGTCGATGGCCTGATGCTGGTGGCCTCCCGCCTCAGCGAAGAACGCATCCGGGCTCATGCCGCCCGGCGTCCGTTGGTGCTGGTCAATCGCGACGTGAAGGGCATTCCGCGCGTTCTCATCGACAGCGGCGAAGGCGTGGGGGAGGCCATGGCGCATCTCGCCGGCCTTGGACACAAGCGCATCGCCTATGTCAGCGGCCCGGCAACTTCGTGGTCGAACCAGCAGCGCCGCACGGCCGTGCGGCAGGGCGCGCGCGAGCATCACCTGCATGTCGACGTCGTTGCCGCCAGGGTCGCCAGCTACGAGAGCGGCCGCGCCGTGGTGCCCAATATCCTCGCCACCGGGGCGACCGCCGCCATCGCCTTTGACGACGTCACCGCTCACGGCATCATGACGGGCATGGCCGATGTTGGCGTCGCCGTGCCGGCCCAGTTCTCGGTCATCGGCTGCGACGACGTGCTGGGCGCGGCCACCTATCCGTCGTTGACGACGGTGTCGACGCGGTCCGAAGAGGCGGGCCAGGCGGCCATGTCGCTTCTCATCGACCTGCTGAAATCCCGGGCAGTTGGCGACGCCAGGGTCGCCCTCGATACGCACCTGGTGGCCCGGGGAACGACCGCTGCGCCGGGCCGCTGACTAGCGGTAGCGCCGTTCGATCCTGGCCGGCGCCCCATCGGGGTTTTCCGCACGAAAGGCCTCCAGCTCGGCTTCATTCGGTGACAGCGTGCCGTGGTACCGCAGGCCACCATGCGAAATGTTGAGACTCATCGCCGGCTCGTCGCCAGCCTCCACCCAATGTGGCGTCAGCAGTACGTTCCAGAGTTTTTCACCGGGCCGCATGTCGTAGCAGAAGCTGTCTTCCTCCCGGATGCCATCGGGCTTGGACAGCTCGCCGGGCTTGTAATTCAGGCGCACCTCCGAATCCGCCCAGCGGTCCGGATCGACCAGTCCGCAGAAGCGCTTGGTGCCGTAGACCTGCCAGGCCAGCACATGCGAGAAATCCATATGATAGTTGGTGGCGCTACCGGCGCCGCTGATGAAGACGATGGGATAGCAGCGCTCCCAGGTGAAGCCGGCAGCGGCCAGCGCCTGCTCCCAGCGATCGAGCACTTTCTCGCCGAACCCTTCAAGAAAGCGACCCGGCGCATCGAAGCGACCCAGATCGAAATGGGCGAGACCGAACGGTCGCTCCATCACCTGCTCGATGCTCAACTGCCGAAACGCCTCGGGTGACTGAGGCAGCAGTTCGAGGCGGCTGGACTTGCGGCCGCTCTTGATGGAGGCCGCCTCGTCCCGCCTGATTTCGTCAATGACGCGCTCTATCGGCGGGAACTCGAACTCCAGGTCAATCAGCGCAGGCGCCATACGAAAATTGCGCGGCCCGCTCCAGCGCTCCGAGAATTCCGTCCAGTTGTCTACCGTTGTGTGCATGGCGCGTCGCTCCGTTTCAGCCGTTGCCGAGTGTGCGACAGCAGCCGGCTCTCGCCCATGGACAGGACGAGCAGATATTTGTACTTTTCGCGCATGGCGACCAATCCACCACACGGACCGACTGCCGGATGGAGCTTTCAGCTCCTCTCCATTCCGAAGAGCCATCACGCCGCCGACGATCGGTTCAGGCGGGCGCCGCAGTGGAACAGCGATCTGCATCTGGTGCACACCATCGCGGGACGCGGCATTCTGCACGTCGACGACGGAACGTTCGAGACGACGCCGGATACTGTCCTCGCCGTTCCGGTGTTCAAGGCCTGTCACTGGGAGAAAGCGGACGCCCAGGCATGGACGATGATCAACTTCCATGCCCGCATCTACGAGGCCGGCTCAACACCCCTGCATGAACGCCCCTTGCTGCCCGTGCGGTTCAAGCCGGCTGGCCTGGGCGATGTGCACATCGGGCTCGCCGACTGGCATGACGCCTGGACAAGCGGCGACGGCGTCCGTCGTACCGGTGCGGCGGCCGGCGTGCTTGGGTTGCTCAGTTCCTATCTGGCGGCGCATGGCGTTGCCGAACCCGGGCGTGTGGACGACGCGCTGACGGGGCATGTCCGCCACCTGCTGGAGACGTCGGCCGACACCCGTTTTGACGCCGGCCAGCTGGCGCGCGCCGTCGGGCTCAGCGTCAGTCAGCTCAACCGGCAATTCCGGGCCAGTCTGGGGCTTTCGCCAAAGGCCTACTGGCACGTACATCGCCTGGCCCGCGCGCAATCGCTGCTGCTCGAGACAACGGAGCCGATCGGCACGATTGCAGAGACGCTTGGCTTTTCCGATGTCTACTATTTCTCGCGGTGGTTTCGGAGCCGGTCGGGACTGCCACCAAGCAAGTTTCGCCAGCAACGTCAGCTGATGTGATTGCCACTCTGGCGCCCATCGCCGCGGGTGCGCCGTGCCAGAAGCCAGCCGCGATGCGTGCAGATGGTTTTTTCCGCGATCAGGTGAACCGTGAACTGCACGGGCAGTTGCCAGGTCCGGTGGCCGTCAGTGGGCGTGATGCGGAGCAGCCGATAGCTCTCGTTCTCGCCATGCAGCTGCGTTTCCACCAGCTTGAGGAAGCCGCCCCAACTGGCGCCGCCGCGTTCGCCCCAGGTTTCCGCCGGAATGCACTTCTGCAGGCTGAGCCGGTGGCTGTCCGCCGGAAGCCGGCCGGTCTGGTCGAGCAGGATGCGGACTGCGGCAAGCACATCGGCACTGACTGCCCGGTAAAGCAACGGTTTGTCTTGCGGCAAGGATGTCTCCCCCAAGCCGATGCAGTCATCGAGACAGCATCGGGATGCTGTTAGCGTCAAACAATCGTCGTATGAGGGTGTCGCCGGCGTGAGACGGAACCATCTCGGCCTTCCCGGATCAATCCAGGCACTATCGGCTGGAGAAATTTGGCAATTGGCTGCTGCATCGTGACTTGAACGTGACGCGATCGACAATTCGCGTTATCACGGTCTCCACACCGCCATCGCCTACACGGAGTATCCGCGACCGGCCAGACAACGGGCATCATTCGATTTACTTCACCTTTGGGGAGCATGGCGAAGAATTGCAGATACCGCCGACGAGCAGCCAGTCAGCCCTGTCAGATCCATTCTGGCTGGACCCACCGGACGCGCCAGAGGCCCGTCTGGTGTGCGCGACCGTGCGCCCGGCGTCTATAGCGGCGATCCTGGCGGATTTCGAGGCGGTGGACGTGGCCGGTTGCGATGCCGACGCCGGTGTCGCATTGCTGCGCTGTAGCGCGGAGGCGATCGAATATCTGTCGCAGCTGAGCCCGCCCGACGACCCGCTGCGTCGCGACACCGGGACGACGGACCGGCCGCTGGGCGACGGCGGCGGCGAGCTGGTGAGGGCCCGGGACCTGCTGTCGGGCCGGTTGGTCGGGCTACCGGCTGAACTGGCGTTGCGAACCGCCGAAGCGGCGACACCGGGGATCGGCTCGGGATGCGCCGCAGGGCAGAGCCTCGATGACGCCATCTCGGGGGGGCTGTGGGAGCTGCTCGAGCGCGATGCGGTGGCGCGCTGGTGGTATGACGACCATCCGGGCCGCGCGCTACCGCCCGAGGTGGAACGGCAGGCCTTTGCCTATGTAGCGCAACTGCGGGGGGCGGCAGCGTCGCGCACCACCTGTCTCATCGATATTTCCACGGCGGACGGCCTGCCCGTCGTTGCCGCGCTCTCCTCGGATCGTTCCGGCAAGGGCTTTGTCGCCGGTCTTGCAGGTCATGCCGATGCGGCAGTGGCGGCCTGCAAGGCGGTCCGCGAGCTGGTGCAGATGGAGGTCGGGCTGCGGATGGCGGCGTTCAAACAAGGGCGCGGACACCAGCTCAATACGCATGAATTGCGCATGCTGCGCCGCGCCGCGGAACTCGATTGCCGCAGTGACCGGCTTTGCTCGGACGAGCCGCCGCGGGTCCATCCGGCTGCCGGCGAGACTTCTGCGGCAGTCACCGAAGCAGCGATTGCACGGCTCGGCCAACCGGTCTTTGCGGTCGATCTCACGCGCGACTATTTTGGCCTGCCGGTAGCCAAGCTCGTGGCGCCCGGTCTGCGCACCATCCCCGATGCCGCTGCCTGGGAGGCGGCCGACCCCCGCCGCGTGGCGCTCTACTGATGGCAGATCCAAAGGTCTCCGTCGGCCCGGCCAATCGGCACGCCCGTCTCGAGCTGGTCGAGACCATTCACCTGGTCGTCGATGGCGTGGCCGCGGCCGTTCGCAGCCGCAAGTCACGCGCCATGCTCGCCTACCTGGCGCTGGCGCCGCACCATCGGGCCAGCCGTTCGCAGCTGGCTGGACTGCTCTGGAGCGAAGTCACCGACCAGGGGGCAAGAGTCTCGTTGCGCCAGCAGATGCAGACGCTCCGGCGCGAACTCGGCCCAGCCGCTCGTCTGCTGCACTCGGATCGGCAGGATGTCTGGCTGGATGGCGACCTGGCTGTCGATGCCGCCGAAGCTGTCGCCGCACTTGATAGCGGCACAGTGCCGGGTCTGCTGGTCGATCGCACGGATATCGCCGGCACCTATCTCGCCGATGTGGAGGGGGCCGACCCGGCGTTCGACTACTGGCTGATCGTGCAGCGCGAGAGTTTTCGCAACACGCTGCTGCAAAAGCTCCGGGCGCTCATGCTCAGACCGGAGACCTCCGAGACCGAAGAACTGGCGGCGCTGGCGCTGCATAATCTCGACGCCTCCAACGAGGAGGCCTGCCGGGTGCTGATGCGCAGCGCGGCGGCGCGCGGCGACGTCAGCGGCGCCCTGCGCATCTACAACGACCTGTGGGACCTGCTCGATCGCGACTTCGACATGGAGCCAGCGACCGAGACGCAGGACTTCGTCGCCGAAATCAAATCCGCGCCAGAGCCGGCGCCGCGCCAGGTTCCGGCGGGACCGCGCGACGGACACATTCTCATCCTGGTCAACGCGTTCGAGCACGAGGGCGTCGATGCCGAGCAGGCCAGACGCATCCACGGCCTGCGGCACGAACTGATCGGCGCCCTGACCCGCTTCCGCGACTGGTCGGTGCGCGAAGCCGGGCGGACGCTGGATACAGACGAGCTTGTGCACCACAAGACCTACGAGATCTCGGCGCTGGCCTCGGAGGAGGACGGCGAAGCGTTCGTCTCGATCGTGCTGCGCCGCTACGGCGACGGCACCTACCTCTGGAGCCAGCGGGTCTCGGTGCGGCTCGAGCGCTGGGTCAGCGCCAAGCTTGACATCATCCGCCGCATCGCCACCTCGCTGGAAGTGCACCTGTCGGCGGAACGGGTGTCGCAGACGGCGGGCGAGGCCGACCACAGCCTCGACATCTATGATCGCTGGCTACGCGGCAACAGCCTCGCGGCACACTGGCAGCCGCACTCGGAACGGCGCGCCGAGCAGATCTTTCGATCGCTGATCGAAGACGCACCGACCTTTCCGTTGTCCTATGTGGGAGTGGCGCAGATCCTCACCACCCGCCACCACATCTTTCCCGGCATCATGCGCGACCGGGCCGGCGAGTCCGAGGCCCTGCAACTGGCCAAGACCGCCGTGCGGCTCGATCCGCGCGACTCGAGGACGCAGCTCTGTCTGGCCTGGTCGCATCTGATGGTCGACAATTACGAGCAGGCCATCTTCAGCTTCGATCTGGCCCTGCAGCTCAACGACAACGATCCGTGGACGCTCACCTCATGCGCCCAGGGCCTGTCCTATTGCGACGAAAAATTGCGCGCCCGGCGCATTGCCGATCATGCACTCGAAGTCGCCGTTGGCGGCGCCCCCATGCACTGGAGTTACCAGATGTGCGTGCGCTTTCTCGATGGTGACTATGCGGCCGCGCTGCGCGCCGCCGACCAGGCCGAAGGCAGCGCCTTCTTCGTCCCCGGCTGGAAAGCCGCCGCCCTGCACCACCTGGGCGAGGCCGAGCGGGCGCAGAAGACCATCGACCAGTTCGCGCGCAGCATTGTCCGCAACTGGCATGGCGCCGGACCGGCCACGTCAGCCAGCATTCTGGGCTGGTTCATGCAATGCTTCCCGATCCGCCGGCAGGCGGACCGGGATCGACTCGAGCAGGGCGTTGTCGGCGCCGGTCTGCTGCTGCACGACACTGCCTAGCGGCATTGCCGCATGGTGTAGTCGGCGACGCGGGCGTAGAATACATCCTCGTCGGAGTAGCCGGGATTCTCGCTGGCAATGAACGTCACTGAGAACGGCCGCTGGTATCCCCCGCTGGCGATCCTGTCGCGGCTCTCTGCGAGCTGGTTCTTCTCGGGCAGCCGCACAATGAAGACATCCGGATTGCTCTGCACGAACTGAACCGCCTTCACGTTGTCCGGCAACCGATAGTACTTGCCCAGGGCGGTATTGAATTCGGCGAGAGATTTCGGTCGCGTTTCCGGCTTTTCCGCCCACTCGCAGATGAGCTTGCCCACTTCGATATAATCTTCGGGCGATACAGAAGTGAGTTCGTCCCCCGCAGGCCCGAATTCGGCAGGCGGATATTTTCTCGTCGGATCTGGCATGTATTCCTCCATCATGCTGTCGGGTTGATCACGAGCACTGACACCCCCAGACAACAACATCGGCCACGTGCAGGCGATAGACAATCGTGATGTCGACGTGAATTCGCGGACCCCACACTTGATGATCGATGTTTCTGGGTGTTTCCTCACCGCAATTGCGGGGCCGCGCGGGAGGTACACATGAAAATCAGGGTACTGCTTGTTATTTTCTGTGTCCTGATCCCGTTGGCCGCTCGCGCCGAAGAGATGAGCCGGAACACCTTTGCTGCGCCGAATGCTGAATTGCGGGGGCTTGCGCAGGAGCCGCTCAAGACGATCAAAGACCAGTTCGTCCGCTACAGGTCCGACGCATTCACCCTGGCAATGCTGGACCCCGACAAGTCGCTGCTGGTTCGCGCTCCCACAGGAGCGCGGCAACTAGGCGGCTTCTCCGTCGAGGAGATCTTCGCGCATCTGGCCACCGAGGCGAAGAGCGACGCAAAGACCCTCTTCAGGCAATTCCTGTCCAGCCTCGCCTTCGGCACTGAAATCGCCACGGAGCCGGGAACGTCTTGCCCGGCTGGCACGGGCGCGTACGGCATGGGCAACCCCTTCAAGGTCTTGTGCGATCCGCACCTTGCGAAACTGGCGGCACTCGATGACCCGTTCGGCCCCGCCGACGACCCGCACTTCAGGGTGATTGCCGCCGTCAACCGCGGCGACCTCCTGACGCCAGTCGGCGCCGCGAGTCCTCCGGACTGCGGTGAATTCCGCCTGGTCGTCTCGGCTGATCCCGATTGGCTCAAGGCCAAGTTCCCCGATATTGCGGTGCTGCTCATCAACGTGGAGCCCAGCCTTCCGGATCTGAGTCCGGTGGACCGGCCGGGGGAACAGTGTGCTTTCGTCCAGCGGTTCTGGGGCAATCTGTCCGGGCTGCAGACGCCAGACGAAATTGCTGATGCCCTGCACCGGTTCTACTTCGATGGCGGGAGCTACGCTGCTGACGGCTCGCTGGTGGACGGCGCTGCATGCACCGCCGGCTGCTACCCGGTCGGACCGGTGATCTCCGCATCCAACATGACAGCGAGACCGCACGGTAGGCCCGGCCAGGTTCGCCTCAACAGCAAGACCGGCAAAGGCCTCTGGGTCCTCCGCGAATTCAAGTTCGACGCCGCCGCGCGCCTGCTGCCGGTACCACTGGCAAACACGCCAGACCCGATGGCGATGCAGCAATGCGAGCTCGACGACGCGGCATGCATTCTTGACCGCGAAGCCATGCGGGACGCCATCTTGAAAACAGCACCCAGTCTTGTGAGCGATCGCTTCGCCGGTCTGACCTTCCGGTCCCCGCCAAGCTCCTACGCCAACCAGCAGGCCGCCTCGACGCTGTCGGGCGCCGATCTGCCGAGCAACCCCTACATGGCGAAGATGGACGCGCGCGTCATGGATGCCTTCAAGACGCTCGCGGCCAAGATGGCCGGCTCCGAAAAACCGGATATCAAACTCCGCAATGTCATCAACCGTTTCACCCTGCTGAGCTGCGCCGGTTGCCACGCTTTGGCAAACAAGTGGAGTGGCAGCCTGAACTTTGAGGATTTGAAGTCGTGGCCCGGCTCAAACCAGTTCACCCATATCGAGCTGGAGACCAATACGGATCAGACTGTGAAAATCTCCGCCGCGCTGAGATGTGCTTTGCTGCCGCGACGGGCTGCAATCATGGTCAAAGTAATGGCTGCCGAGCAGCCCCCCGCGATCCGTACTCCTGCCTGTTAGGCCACCGCCGCTTCATCCACCTGCATCTGGTCGACAATCCGGATCTCGATCCGGTGGCCACCCATGCTCAGCGTCAGGGCGCCATGAGCCGGAAGTGAATGGATGATGGTCTCAGGCACCTGGACGGCCGGCACCTGCGTCCGGTCCTCTCGCAGCTTCTGCCAATAGCTCCGCTCGACCATCAGCCAATCCTCGAATTCATCGTCGCGAACGTCGATGCCTTCGAGGAATTCCCCGGCTTCGGTTTCGGCGCCCTGTCCGCCCCGCTCGCGCAGGGCAACGGCGTCGATCCAGACATGCTCGAAGTCGATGGCGACATTGAAGCCGTCAATACGGACATAGCGCTGCCAATCGTCACCGATGGCCCGGCGAATGTCGGTCAGAGACTGGCGCAGGCTGCCCAGCGCCTGTTCCTGGGAGCGGTCGCTCCAGAGGCGGGAGCAGAGCCAGGAGCGAGCGCGCTGCCCCCGTTCGGCCACCGCGACCATGGCCAGCAAGGCATTGGCTTTGTGCCGTCGCGGAGTGAGATCACGACCATCGGGGCCGACAATCTGGAATGGCCCCAACAGATAGATACGTAGCTTGCCTGCGTCTGCCGACCCTGCCTCTGGTCCAGTCTGCAAGATGTTTGTCATGCGTCCACCGCTCCCTGACTGCATCATCGTTGCCGGGACCCTCCCGCAGCGAGCGTGAGTGAAGCGTGAAAATGGCTCTCACGCGAGTTTCACGGTGCCGCCGGCAAGACCGGCTGGCTAATCCTCGCGGAAAGCGCGCTCCATCTGGTCCATGATCGGCTTGACCAGATAGGCGAGCACGGTGCGGTCACCGGTGCGGATGAAGGCTTCCGCCGGCATCCCTGGCACCAGGTGGACGCCGGTCGGCAGGCGCGCAAGTTCGCCCTCGTCGATGGCCACGCGCGCCACATAGTATTCGGCGCCGCTGCGGCTGTCGGTGGTGAGGTCGGGCGCCACCGTCTTGACGTGCGCCACCATATCGGGCGTGCGCCGGGCGTCCAGGCTGGTGAAGCGCAGCATCACCTCCTGGGAGGGATGTATCTTGTCGATATCGAGCGGGCTGACGCGGACATCGACAGTGGCCTGTTCCATCGCCGGAACGACGAGCATCAGGGTTTCGCCGCCACCAACGACCCCGCCGACGGTGACGACCGTCGAGGCATGAATGATGCCGCTCTGGGGCGCGCGCACGACCAGGCGGGTCAGCCGGTCCTCCAGAGCGATGCGTTGCTGGGCCAGTTGCACCAGTTCGGCGCGGACGCCCTGCAATTCCTTGAGCACGCCGGCGCGCCAGTCGTCATCGAGTTGCGCCAGCATGGTTCTATGCTCGGTGATGGTTGCACGTGCCTGGGCAATCCGGGCGGTGATGCTGCCGATGCTGCCCTGCAACTGGGCATCGACGCGCCGGAGCTCATTGGTGCGGGCGACACCCACCAGTTGAGTCTGCAGCAGTTCCTGCTGATCGTCGAGTTCGGCGGCCACAAGCTGCAACTGCATCCGGGTCGCCGCGCGCTCGGCCGACAGCCCTTCGATCTGCTGCTCGAGTTGCACGATCTGGTCGGCGACGCGGCTCCGCTGCCCGGCCATGGAGGCCGCGTGGGCGGCCATCAGATCGGCCTGGGTGGCCAGCAGCGCGTCGAACTCCGGCGTCGCAATGCCGGGCGGCAGGCTTGGCGGCGCGGCGATCAGCGGTGCACCGGCCACCTCGGCGGCAAGCCGCAGCTCGCGGGCATGGGCATCGCGCTGCTGGGAGAGGACGAGATCGAAATTGGCCTGGATGGCGGTGCCGTCGAGCCTGAGCAGCGGCTGGCCGGCGGTCACCCGGTCCTCGTCGCGGGCGAGGACAGCGGTCACGATGCCACCATCGGGGTGCTGGACGCGCTTGGGTCCGCCATCGACGGCCACGGCACCGACGGCCACCACGGCACCGGCAATCTCTGTGCCGGTGCTCCACCAGAAGAGGCCCGCGCAGGCCGAGGCAACGGCCAGCGCGCCGGCAATCGAGTGGATCCAGAGGCTGCGGCTCTGCGGCCCGGGGGTGGTGTCAGGCATCCTGGTGCTCCCTGCTGCACCCGGCCGAACCGGCTGCGACCGCCTTGAGCACGTCGGCTTTCGGACCGAAGGCGACCTGCCGGCCGGCATTGAGCAGCAGCAGCTGGTCGACCGCCGCGATGGCACTGGGCCGGTGCGCGACGACGACGACAATGGCGCCCTGTACCCGGGCTTCCAGCAGCGCCGCGGTCAAGGCCTCGTCGCCCTGCGCGTCGAGATTGGAGTTGGGCTCATCGAGTACGATAAGAAACGGATTTCCGAACAGCGCCCGGGCCAGCCCGATGCGCTGTCGCTGGCCACCCGAGAGGGCCATGCCGAAGGCCCCGACCTGGGTGTCATAGCCCTCGGGCAGGCTGGCGATCAGTTCGTGAATGCCGGCAGCGCGCGCTGCCGCCACCACGGAGTCGGGCGTCGCACCGGCGCGGAAACGTGCGATGTTCTCGGCAACCGTGCCGGAAAACAGCCCGACCTCCTGGGGCATGTAGCCAATCGAGCGGCCCAGTGCCCCGGCGTCGTAGTGCGCCAGCAATTGTCCATCGAGGCGGACCTCGCCCTCGAGATGCTCCCAGACGCCGACCAGCGCCCGCGCCAGGCTCGATTTCCCCGATCCGGAGAGACCGATCACCCCGACACCGGCTCCCGCTCGCAGGGTGAAGTTCAGGCCGGCGATCACCGGCTTCGTGCCACCGGGAGCGGCAACGCTCAACCCCGCCACGCTCAATCGTTGCGTCGGCGGCGGCAGGCGCAGCTCACGCCGTGCCGGTTCGCCGTCCAGCAGGCTCTTGAGGCGGGCCCAGGCCTGTCGCGCCGCGACGAAGCCGCGCCACTGGCCAACGGCCTGCTCGACCGGAGCGACGGCGCGGGACGAAATGATCGAGGCGCCGATGATCAGGCCGGCCGAGGCCTGGCCATCGATGACCAGCCAGGCGCCGGTGGCCAGTACGGATGATTGCAGTCCAAAGCGCAGCGATCGCGTCAGTGCCGAAAACATGGCCGAGCGGTCGGCGCCGCGTGTCGTCGCCTCGGCCATCGCGGCACAGTTGGTCGCCCAGCGCCGTTCGAGGTGCGGTTCCATGCCCATGGCACGGACCACTTCGCTGCCACCGCGAATGTCGTCGGCCAGCACCTGGCGCTTCAGATGCGCGGTGCTGGACTGGCGCGACGGACCGCGTGCCGCGAACTCGCTGACCACCAGCAGGATGACGATCAGGCTGGCACCCAGGATCGTCACCAGGCCCAGTTGCGGATGCAGCAGATAGATCAGCCACAGATAGAGCGGGATCCAGGGCAGGTCGAACAGCGCGGCCGGCCCTGGACCAGACAGAAAACTCCGGACCGAGTCGAGATCGCGCATGGGATCGACTCGACCCTGTCCGGAGCTGCGGGTGATTGCGCCGAGAAGCCTGGGAGCCAGGAGCCACTCGACGAGAGCACCAACGCGGTTGGCAATCCGCGACCGCAGCCATTCCACGAGGGCATAAAAGCCGTAGAGGGCAAGCACCAGCGCCGAGAGCGCGACAAGTGTCGGCACCGATCGGCTGGGCAGGACGCGGTCATAGACCTGCAGCATGAAGATGGGCCCCACCAGCAACAGCAGGTTGGACGCGGTTCCGAGTACGGCAAAGCCGGCACCGGCGACCCAGGCGGCCGCCGAGTGGTCGCGTGCCGGGGGCGGCGCGGGATCGTCCGAGCGCTTGAGCATCTCAGCCCACCATGGCGGTATTGCCGTGCTGGGACAGCAGGGCGACGACCCGGACGAGATCGGACTGGCGGCGGCAATGCATCTTGCTGAGCACGGTCTTGCACTGGTGACGTACCGTCTCAAGACGCACGCCGCGCTGCTCGGCGATCTCCCGCAGCGAGCAGCCGGTGGCGAGAAGCCCCAGCACGACACCCTCGGCCGCTGTCAGTCCGAAGGCCTCGGCGATCGCCCGCAGCAAGGGCGGGTGCAGTTCGAGCAGCGCGTCGGCAAACTCGACGATGGCGATCCGCTCGGCTCCGGCGGCCAGCGTCAGGCCGGGCAGGTGGAGGCGCAGCGCGAAAGTCTCCTGCGTCTCGGCGTCGTCAATGACCAGCATGGCGGCGCGCGCGCCCCGCGTGTCGAGGCTACGCAACGCGGCGGAAAGGCGGCGGGCGGCTGCCAGTGAATTGAGGGCAATGCGGTTGCCCAGCAGCCGGACCGGCAGCCCGCGGCTCAGCATCGCGCGCGCCGGGCGGTTGGCGTGACGGAGCTCGAGGCTGCGGACGCCCACGGCGATTGCCGGTCCGCGCCAGTCCGGGCAGAGCGGCTCGATCTGGGCCAGCAAATTGGCTCCGGCGGCAGGAAGCACGGACACCGTTCCGGCCGCCGCGTCGGCAATTGATCGAACTGGTCCCGACTTCTGCATGATCACCCTCCCCTGCACTACGGGGTGACTATGGGGGAGCGCACGCGAAGCAGGGGTGAGTGGGTCGTGAGGAGAATGTGAATGGCCTCCCGCGTACGGGAGGCCGGAAGTGGCCGCGTGGACTAAAGGCCGAAGAGGCCGGTGTCGGCGTCCAGATGCCAGGTCTGGCCGGCGAAGGTCGCCGTCACGGCGTCGGGATCGGCGACATCGTGCAGGGTGATGGCGGAGGACCAGTTGGTGCCTACGGCCGAACCCTGGAGCGCTGCCGTCTCGTTGACCTGGATGATCACGTCGGTGCCCGAGAACAGGGCCCGGAGCAGCCCGTCTGTATTGCCACCGAGAATGCCATGCGCATCGTCAAGCAGCCCCGACAGATCGAGGTTGTCGCCCTCGTTGCCGTCGTAGTCGTAGATGTCGTCGGCATGGCTGGCGACGTTGCCGCCGGCGCCGCCGAAATCGCTGACATCGAAGTCGAAGGTATCGGCCCCCGCCCCGCCAAAGAGCAGGTCGCGGCCGGTGCCGCCGGAGATGACGTCATCACCACCATTGCCGCTGATCAGGTCGTCACCGGCACCGCCGAACAGATGATTGGCGGCAGAATTGCCGAGCAGCGAGTTGTTGCCGGAATTGCCGGTGCCACTGACATCGGATGTCCCGGTCAGGACCAGGTTCTCGACCGAACCGGAGACGTGGAAACCGTCATCGATCAGGCTGAAGCTGACCGAAGCCTCCACAGTATCGGTGCCGTTGCCGCCACCGGAGGCTTCGTCGATGCGCGCGGCCGCGTCGTTGACGATGTACTTGTCGTTGCCGGCACCGCCGATCAGCATGTCGGCACCGCCGCCGCCGGTCAGCGTATCGTTGCCGCCGCCGCCGGTCAGCGTGTTGGCGGCGCTGTTGCCAGTCAGCACGTTATCCAGACCATTGCCGGATCCGTCGATGGCCGCGGTGCCCCCAAGGGTGAGATTTTCGACATTGGACGACAACGTGTAGCTGCCGTTGACGCCGGTGAAGACCACCGTGTCGGTACCGGCATTGCTGAGCTCCTTGACCACATCGCCGACGACGTCGACGATATAGGTGTCATTGCCCAGGCCGCCGATCAGTGTATCCATGCCCAGGCCACCGTCGAGGATGTTGGAGCCATTATTGCCGGTGATGATGTTGTCGGCCGCATTGCCGGTGCCGTCGATGCTGGCGACGCCGGTCAGCGTCAGCCGCTCGACCTCGCCAAGGATGTGCGCCGTGTCGGCGAGACTCAGCGAGATGGAGGACAGGATGGTGTCGATCCCGGCACCGCCGTTGCTGAGCTCGTCGACGATATCGCCGGCATTGTCGACGATATAGGTGTCGTTGCCGGCGCCGCCGATCATGGTATCGGCGCCCGCCCCGCCATCGAGCACGTTGTTGCCCGAATTGCCGGTGAGCACGTTGTCGAGTTCGTTGCCGGTGGCGTTGCGATTGGCCGTGCCCGTCAGCACCAGATCCTCGATGTGATCGGACAGCGCATAACTGACCGAGGACTCGACGACGTCAATGCCCTCGCCGCTTTCCTCGCTGACGACGTCACCGACATTGTCGACAATGAACGTATCGTCGCCGAGGCCACCGATCATCGTATCGGCGCCCTTGCCGCCATCGAGCAGGTCATTGCCCGCCTCACCCGAGAGCGTGTTGGACGAGGCATTGCCGGTGATGACGTTATCGAGAGCATTGCCGGTGCCGTTGATGGCACTGCTGCCGGTCAGCACCAGCGCCTCGACATTGTCCGAGAGCGTGTAGCTGGCCGAGGTCTGGACCGTGTCGTAGCCTTCGCCCGACAGCTCGACGATGATATCGCCGCTGCTGTCGGCGACATAGCTGTCATTGCCCTGCCCGCCCGCCATCGTGTCATCCCCCGCGGCCCCGGACAGAATGTTGTCAAGGTCGTTGCCGGTGATGATGTTGTTGAGGGCATTGCCAGTGCCGGCAATCGCGGCGCCGATGAGAACGAGATTTTCGAGATTGGCGCCGAGCGTCAGGTCGACCGAGGAGCGCACCGTATCCGTGCCCTCGTCCGCCGCCTCGACGATGGTATCGCCGCCGTCCGTCGTATAGGTGTCGTCGCCCAGCCCGCCGACCAGCCGGTCCGAACCCGTGCCGCCATCCAGCGCGTTGTTGCCGGTATTGCCGGTGATGATGTTGTTGAGCGCGTTGCCGGTGCCGTTGATATCGGCCGAACCGGTCAGGGTCAGTCGCTCGACGTCACCCTGGACATGCACGCCATCGGCGAGGCTCAGGGAGATGGAGGACTCGATGGTGTCGGTGCCGGTGCCGCCATTGGAGGCCTCGTCCACCACATCGCCGGCATTGTCGACGACATAGGTGTCATTGCCGCCGCCGCCGATCATCGTGTCGGCGCCCAGACCGCCATCGAGACGGTTGCTGCCATTGTTGCCGGTGATGACATTGTCGAGCTCGTTGCCGGTGCCGCTCAGGCCGCCGCCACCGGTCAGTGTGAGGTTTTCCACATTGGCGCCCAGAGTGTGAGACACCTTGGCCTCGACAAGGTCGATGCCTTCGCCGGCGGCTTCAACGACCACGTCGCCGGCATTGTCGACCTGGTAGGTGTCGTTGCCGAGGCCGCCGATCATCGTGTCGGCGCCGGACGCGCCGTCAATGGCATTGTCGAGCGCATTGCCGGTGATCGTGTTGTCGAGGCCATTGCCGGTCCCGCCAGTCGCCACGCTGCCCAGCACGAGGTTCTCGACGTTGTTGCTCAGCGCGTAGGTATCGATGCCGATATAGTTCACCGTGTCGGTGCCGGCATTGCTGGACTCGTTGACGATCTCGGCCTGGCTGTCGACGATGTAGGTATCATCGCCCAGCCCGCCCTTCATGGTGTCGACACCGTCGCCGCCGTCGATGACGTTGTTGCCGTCATTGCCGAGGATGGTATTGGCCAGCGCGTTGCCGGTGCCATCGATGTTGTCCGTGCCGGTGAGCGTCAGGTTCTCGATTTCATCACCCAGCACATGGCTGACCGATGCATCCACCCGGTCGGTGCCGCCATTGGCCGCCTCGATCACGGTGTCGCCGGCGTTGTCGACAACATAGGTGTCGTTGCCCAGGCCGCCGATCATCGTATCGGCGCCGGCGCCGCCATCGATGGTGTTGTTGCCATCATTGCCGACAATGACGTTGTCGAGGCCGTTGCCGGTGGCGTTGTAGTTGCCCGAGGCGGTGAGCGTCAGGTTCTCGACATTGTCGGTCAGCGCATAGGTCCGGGAGGCGAGCACCGTGTCGTTGCCTTCCCCGACCTCCTCGACCACCACATCGCCGGCGGCATTGACCTCATAGGTGTCGTCGCCCGCGCCGCCGTACATGGTGTCGCTGCCGGCGCCACCCTCGATCAGATCGTCGCCGCCCAGCGCATGGATCGTATCGTTGCCGCCATTGCCGTAGACCGTGTCGGCCTCGTTGGTCGGCAGCGGCTCGCCGGCCGGCGTATTGCTGGCGTCGACCAGGTCGGCGCCGTTGGTGCCGTTGATGACCACGCCGCTGGCGTCAGTGACGGTGACGGAGATCGCCTGCGCGTCGCTCGCCGTGCCGTCGGACGCGGTCACGATCACCTCGTAGACATTGTCCAGATCGCTGTCGGCCGGAGCCTCGTAGTCCGGCGCCGCGATAAAGCTCAACTCACCGGTATTGGCATCAATGGCAAAGAGAGCCGCGTCGGCGCCGCCAGTGATGGCGTAGCTCAGCACGTCGCCCGCATCGGTGTCCGACGCGACCACAGTGGTCACGACCAGGCCGTTCTCGGCAATGCTGACCGCAGCCACGTCGCCGCCGCCATCGGAGGTGATGACCGGCGCGTGATTGAGCAGGTCGGCCGCATCCAGCGTGACGTCGGCAAAGGCGAAATGCTCGACATTGCGGACCGTGTCCACGCCGTCGTCATTGCCGACGCGCAGGTCGGTGACGATCAGGTCGCCCTCGAGATTCTGGGCGACGGCGTAGTCGGCGCGGTTGCCGCTGAAGTGGACCGTGTCCACATCGTCGCCGCCATCAATGACGTCGTCGCCGCCGGCGCCGGTGAGATCGTCGTCCCCGGCTCCGCCGTTGAGTGTGTCACCGCCGGCGCCCGAGACCAGCGTGTCACTGCCATCTTCGCCATGCAGCACAAAGCCGCCCGTGTCGCCGGCAACGAGGATGTCATCATGGTTCGTGCCGATCAGTTCCTCGACATTGCTGACGCTATCCACGTCGCCGAAGCTGTCCTTGATCTGACCGGCGCCGAGGATCTCGCTGCCGTTGTAGGTGATGTCGCCGCCCGAGAGGTTGGCGACGATGCCCTCACTACCCTGCTCCCAGTCGTAGCGGAGGGTGTCGTGGCCATTGCCACCATCGACGACGTCCGCACCCTGGCCGGCAAAGAACACATCATCGCCGCTGCCGCCAAACAGGTGGTCATCGCCCGCAGCGCCGCCGACAAAGGTATCGCGGTCGTCATTGGCCCAGAACCAGTCATTGGCGTCGGTCAGCCAGACCGCCTGCACACCCTCGAAGCTGTCGATATCGCCGTAGAGGTCGAAACCGGTGCCGGCAGCCACGTCGAGATCGGCGGCCGGACCGCCATCGTTGAAGTCAAAGCTGGTGGCCGTCTGCAGCGTACCCGAGAGGTTGACGGCGACGCCGTGTTCCCCTGCCTCGGTGCCCCACTGGTGGCCATCGAAATCGGGAATGCTCCACTTGTCGCCATCATAGCTGACGATCATGGCGCCACCGCTATCGCCCCCAGGCGAGGTGTCGGCGAGATCGCTGAAGCTGTCGTTGCCCGCTCCGGCGCTGATATCGATCAGGCCCGTGCCGCGCCCGTCAGGCCAGATCATGACAGGGTTGCTGCTGGCCACCCAGCCGGAGCTGATGGAATAGGAATCGTCGCCGCTGGTGCCTTCGAGGTGCTCGAACTCGGAGAACTGCAGGTTGACCGATCCGTAGTTGGGATCGCCTTCGCCATTGGTACCGTCCATGTAGCTGCCGGTGGCGCTGCCGCCGCCCGGGCCGCCTGCCGCATCCATGACGACGGCAATGCCGTCACCCGGGTTGAGCACTTGGCCCCAGCCGAAGCCGAGCGTATCCCAGTCCTCGCTGACGCCACCGTCGGCAACGTCATTGCCCCAGCCGGCATTGATGTAGTCGCCGCCCTCGCCGCCAAGAATGGTGTCATCGCCGAACCAGCCATGCAGGTGGTCATCGCCGGCGCCGCCTTCGATATGGTCGTCGCCCTCATTGCCCTGCATCTGGTCACGGCCGGCGCCGCCAATCAGCGTGTCGTCGCCCCTGCGGCCCTCGACGTAGATGCCGGCATCGCTGCCGAAGAATGCATCGTCCGCGTCGGTGAGGCGCACCTGCTGGACGCCGACAAGGGTGTCGGTGGCACCAAACGTATCGCGCGCCTCGCCGGCCTGTACCGTAACATCCACCGGCGCGTTGCCGTCGTTGAGGTCAAAGCCGGTTGCCGTCTGCTGCGTGGCTGAGAGGTTGACGACAACGCCGTGCTCGCCGGGCAGTGTTCCCCAGTCGTGATAGCCATCTTCATATTGCGGCGTCGAGAACTTCTCCTCGTCGTAGTCGATGAGCAGCGCGCCCCCGTCGACGCCGGAATTGTCCGTGAAGGTGTCATTGCCATTGCCCCCGACGACATCGAAAGTCTGACCGTCAAGGCCGCGACCGTCGCCAAAGGTGTTATGGCCGTCACCGGTCCCCGCGAACCCAGCATTGACGACGAACGTGTCATCGCCGGCGGTTCCGGTCACCTGCTCGAGGCCCGTGAAGCTGGTATTGACCGCAAGTCCATCGAACTCGCCGGTGACGGTGCCGCTGCCGGGGTCTCCCGCCCCCAACGTCACGTGGACATTGTCGGCGCCGTTGTAGCCCTTGAAGCCGAGCAGGTCATAGCCGTCACCGCCATCGACAGTATCGGTACCCGAACTGCCGCTGATGTAGTCGAACTCGCCGCCGCCAGCGACGATTGTGTCGTCGCCCTCGCCGGCATCAAGATCGTCGTTGTCGTCCCCGCCAATCAGCGTGTCGTTGCCCCGGCCGCCGTGCAGCCGGTTGTGTCCGGCACCACCGACCAGGGTGTCATTGCCGTCGCCGCCATCCAGGCGGTCGTCGCCATCCAGTCCGTAGAGCTGGTCGTTGCCGTCGTTGCCGCGCAACTCGTTGTCTTCGGCCGATCCGGTGATGGTGTCGTCGAAGTCGGTGCCTTCGGCATGCTCGATGCTGGTCAGGTCGTCCGTGTCACCGTAGCCATCGATGGCGTAGCCGTGGGTCTCGCCCACGCCGGTGCCGTCGTCGAGCACGATGGTGACGCCATTGTTGCCGCCGAAATTGCGCTCGCCGTGATAGTGCACGGAGTCCTGTCCGGCACCGCCGATGATGATGTCGTTGCCGCCATAGCCGTGGAAGGTGTTGTCGTCGGCATTGCCGACAAAGGTGTCGACCGCATTGGTGCCGTGCACGGAGTTGATGTTGGAGAACGTGTCCGTGTCGCCATACGAGTCCGTAGCGGTGCCGTTGACCCAGTCGAAAAACACACCCTGGCCGCCGCCATCCTGCTCGTCGACATAGGAGATATTGTTCCAGCCGGCGTTGCCGTCAAATGTATCGTTGCCGGCCCCGCCGACCATCCAGTCACTGTCATTGCCGCCGACAATGGTGTCGTTGCCGGCGCCGCCGTTCAGCTGGTTGTCCCCATCGCCACCGATCAGCGTGTCATCGCCGTCGCGGCCGTCGAAATCGTTGTGCTCGTCGCCGCCGACCAGAAGGTCGTCATATTGCGTGCCGTCGGCGTTCTGGATGTTGGTCAGGCTGTCGGTATCGCCATAGGAGTCGATGGCCGTTCCTGCGGCCACGTCGGTGGTGGCGATGCCGGCCACGCTCACGTCCTCGAGCGTTTGGGTCGAGAGATTGACGATGACGCCATGGGTGCCGGAATCGTCGTTCCCCCAGTCGGTCTCGCCATTGTACAGCACACGATTGAACTCGTTCTCGTGGCTGCCGCCGATTATGGTGTCATTGCCGCGCCCGCCGACGAAGAAGTCGGCCGAGTAGTCGTTCTCGTCACCGCCGATCAGCAGGTCGTCGCCAGCCCTGCCCTCAAGGAAATTCTCGCCCTCGCCACCGACCATGATGTCCTCGAAGTCGGTGCCGATGACCTCCTCGATCTTGGCCAGGGTGTCGGTGTCGCCAAATGTGTCGATCGCCGTGTGCGCGAGGACGTCAGTCGCATCGATCCCGGCTACCGAAACGCCGAGCAGCATCTGGCTGGACAGATTGGCGATGATGCCATGGGCGCCGAAATCGTAGTCTATGCCCTGTTCGGCGTGATAGTTTGCGAGGTCGCGGCCATCACCGCCATCGAGCAGATCGTTACCTCTCCCGCCGGTCAGTTCGTCACGCCCGTCGCCGCCCTGCAGGATGTCGTCACCCCAGTAGCCGTTCAGCCGGTTGTCCTCGTCGCCGCCGACCAGCAGATCGGAGAACCTCGAGCCTCTGATGCCCTCGATCGAATTGAGCTGGTCGATGTCGCCAAAGGCGTCGACGGCCGTGTGTGCCGCCACGTCGGTCGAGGCGATGCCTTCGGCCGAAACGCCGATCAGTGCGTCATTGGAGAGATTGACGATGACGCCGTGGGCACTGTCGCCATTGACGCCGTAGCGCTCCTTCTCATAGTCGACCGTATCGCGGCCGCCATTGCCGTTGAAGACGTCGGCGCCGTCATTGCCGGTGAAGTTGTCCTCTTCCGCGCTGCCGTCAAAGAGGTCGGCATGCGTACTGCCGACAATGATCTCGATACCGTCGAAGGTGTCGGTGCCGACCGTCGTCCCCGTCACTGTACCGGTGTCGAAGCCGGTCTTGACGACATGGATGCCGGCAGCCGCGTCCTGGTACTCGATATTGTCCCAGCCGCCTGCCTCGGCGCCGTCGCCGTGGACCTCGTCATCGCCTTCCCCCGGATTGATGAAGTCGTCATAGTTGCCGCCGATGATGACGTCGTTGCCGGCGCCGCCGCGCATATGGTTGCTACCATTGCCGCCGATCAGCAGGTCATTCCCCCCTCGCCCGTCGAAAAAGTTAGGACCATCGCCTCCGATGATGACGTCGTTGCCGTTGGTGCCGATAACCTCTTCGATGCTGTCGAGCGTGTCGGTATCGCCGAAGGTGTCGATGGCGGTGTGGGCGGCGATGGTGACCGGGTCGCCATTGCCGGTGTCGAGGTCGTCGTCCGACAGGTTGACGGTGACGGCAGCCCCGCCGCCTTCGTCGCCATAATCGACCTGGTCCGCGTCGCCGCTGCCGCCGCGCAAAGTGTCGTTGCCGGAGCCGCCGACGAAGCGGTCATTGCCCTCCAGACCTGACAGGTCATCGTCACCGGCATGCCCGACGATGTTGTCATCCTCGTTGGTGGGAAGGAACTGGCCGGGAACGGTGTTGGTGGCATCGACCAGGTCATTTCCGCTGGTGCCGTTGATATTTACGCCATAGCCGACATCGTTGACGGTGACGCTCAGGTCCTGCTCATCGCTGTGACCGTTGCCGTCGTCCACCAGGACGCGCACCTCGTAGACATTGTCGTCATCGAAGTCGTCGGGGTCCTCGAAATCGGGCGGGACGATGAAACTGAGCTCGCCGGTTGCAGAGTTGATGGAAAAGCGCGGCGCATCATCGCCGCCGATGATCGAATAGGTCAGCGTCTCGGTTGCGAGATTGGGGTCGATCGCCAGCACCTGGGTGACGAAGGTGTTGTTCTCGTCCACGTTCACGGTATCGGGCGAGGTGATCATCGGGTTGCCCGAGAGCAGCCAGTTGAAGTCATAGATGTTGCCGCCCACGTCGGCCCATTCGAAGCCGGAGAGCACCGTAGTGCCACCCGACCAGTTGACGACGAGGCGGTTCTGCCCGTCGGTGGAGACGGCGTAGTCGAACTCGGTGCCCGAGAGCACGACCGTATCGACACCGTTGCCGCCGATCAGTTCATCGGTCCCCGGGGTGAGATGGACCGTGTCGTTGCCCTCGCCAGCGTCGATCAGATCGTTGCCGTCGGCCGGGGTGATCACGTCGTCCCCGGCGAGGAAACCGTCCCAGGGGTTGGCCGGCACTACTGTGTCGTAGGACCAGTTGGTGGTTCCGGTACCGGAGTCATAGGTAGCAGTAACGCTGAGTGTGAAATCGTAGGGCGCCCCGGTGAGGGTCGCGATCGGATCGCCGGTCACCGGGTCGAGCAGGGTGAAGTCACCCGTGCCCGTCATCTGGATCTGGGTCTCCTCGCTGCCGTCGACCGGCGGGTTGGAGTAAGGCGGCTCGGGCAGCACGAAGGACTGGGCAAGGACGGCCTCGCCGCTATCGCCGCCCGAATTGACCCAGACGAAGTGCAACTGGGCCTCGCCGCCGCCGACGGCAATGATATCGCCCCGGATCTCCACAATATCGTCGAGATAGGCGCTATCGTTGAGTGCCTGACCCGCGTTGACCACCAGATTTGCCATTTTCGCCTCCATTGTCGGTCGCCGGTCCGCCTGTGCGGTCCGAACATTCACTGGCGATGGTGGGAGACGAATCGATCTGCGACATCACCCAAATGGGTCACGTCACCGACCAAGGTCGCTTCCGAGGGCGAGGCGACATGATCCGGCGGTATTTTCTGGAGAGTGCATTTGACCAAACGCATGTCGAAAACCATGGCCGCCGAGATCGCCGACCGGACGATGGAGGTGGTGAACCCGCAGAACCGGCCGCTGACGCTCGATGCCGCCTTGCGCCGGCACGGCTTTGCCGAGAAACCGGCGCCGTCGGCCGACCAGCTGGCGGATCGCGGCGCGCTCAAGGCATGGCTGCTCGCCACCTACGCACCGTGCGATTGAGTTACCGGCTCAGCACTCCGGCAGGCTGACGCTCAGTCCGCCGAGCGAGGTTTCCTTGTAGCGCTCGTCCATGTCGCGGCCGGTCTGGCGCATGGTCTCGATGCAGGCGTCGAGCGGCACGATGTGCTGTCCGTCGCCCAGCGCGGCCAGCGATGCAGCAGCCACGGCCTTGACCGCGCCCATGCCGTTGCGCTCGATGCAGGGCACCTGCACCAGGCCGCGGATCGGGTCGCAGGTCATCCCCAGGTGATGCTCCAGGGCGATTTCGGCGGCGTTCTCGATCTGCGCATTGCTGCCGCCGAGCACCGCGCAGAGCGCCGCTGCTGCCATGGCGGAGGCCGAGCCGACCTCGCCCTGGCAGCCCACTTCGGCGCCGGAGATCGAGGCATTGAACTTGATCAGTCCGCCGATTGCCGCCGCCACCAGCAGCATGTCGGGCACCCTGTCGGCCCGCGCCCCCGGGATCAGGTCGAGATAGTAGCGGATGACCGCCGGAATGACGCCGGCGGCGCCGTTGGTCGGCGCGGTCACCACCTGCCCGCCGGCAGCGTTCTCCTCGTTGACAGCCATGGCATATGCCGAGAGCCAGTCGACGGCCGAATGCAGCGGCTGGTCATTGCGGCCGGCGTCGGCCAGCAGCCTGTCACGGAAGCCGCGGGCCCGCCGCCGCACCTTGAGGCCACCCGGGAGGATGCCCTCACCCTCGAGGCCGCGATCGATGCAGCGGGTCATGACGTCCCACACCGTGGCGATGCCGCTGTCGAGCTCGGCGGCCGGACGCAGGGCCAGCTCGTTGGCACGCTTCATCTGGGCAATCGAGAGGCCGGACGCCTCGCCCATGGCCAGCATCTCGGCGGCACTCGAGAACGGATACGGCACCTCGGCTGCGGGCTGCGTGCCGATCTGGTCGGCCGCAAACTCGGCCTCGGTCAGCACGAAGCCGCCGCCCACCGAATAGTAGACTTCCGAGAGCAGGTCCGGATCGCCCTTGAGCAGCCGGAACTGCATGGCATTGGGATGCCCCGGCAGGCGCTTGCCCTTTTCGGCGATGATCGACCGCACCGGATCGAGAGTGACGCGATTGCGGCCGATGGTCACCGACCTGGTCTGGTCCAGTTCGGCCAGCAGGCGATCGGCCTCGCTGCTGTCATAGGTTTCGGGCGTCAGCCCCAGCAGGCCGCAGAGCACGGCGCGGAACGTGCCATGGCCTTCGCCGGTATAGGCGAGCGAGCCATAGAGCCGGCATTCGATGGCGCCACCATTGGCGGGCAGCGGCTCGACCCGGTCGCGGAAGCGTCTGGCAGCAATCATCGGCCCCATGGTGTGGGACGAGGAGGGGCCGACGCTCACCTTGAAGATATCGAGGACACTCAAAAACATGGCGCAGTCTAGCAGGGAAGCGCAGCTCCAGAAATCCCGTCCTTGTTTCCGGTTCCTACAGGTGCGCGCCGCGCCATCTTGCCGGCGCCGGCGGCCACGCTAGAGTTCGGACCGGGAGGACCACATTTGGCTCAATCGCGGTTTGTCATTGTCGGCGGCGGCACCGCCGGCTGGATCACGGCGTTCATAATGCGCGACAGCATCGCACGGCTGAAGCTCGACGCCACGGTGACGGTGGTGGAATCGAGCAAGATCCCGACCGTCGGTGTGGGCGAGGCCACCACGGCGGCGTTCCACGTCTTCCTCAAGCATTTCGGCATCGATATCTTCGAATTCATGCGCAGTTGCGAGGCCAGCTACAAGCTGGGCATCCGGCACCAGGACTGGCGGCGCAAGGGCGTCACCTATTACGGCCCGATCGACGATCCGCATCAGGTGATCCAGCCACCGCCTGGTGCGCCGTCGGACTATCTCAACGTCTACGCCGTCTCGGTGGGCAAGCCGGTGCAGGACATGCACATGTTCGGGCCGCTGCTCGAGCGCAAGAAGGCGCCCTGGACGCTGCGGCCCGATGGCTCGCTGCTGCCGCTCGGGCCGTTCCTTCCGGCCTACCATTTCGACCAGTCGCTGGTCGGCAAGTTCCTCAAGGCCAGGTCGGTGGGTGTCGAGATCGTCGACAACGTGCTGACCGGGGTCGAGCGCGACGGCGAGAGCGGCGATGTAACAGCACTGCTGTTCGAGGACGGCGAGACGCTGCAGGGCGATTTCTTCATCGACGCCACCGGCTTTCGCAAACGGCTCATCGTCAAGGAGTTGCAGGCCGCCTGGGTCAGCTATCAGGACGAGTTGCCGGTCAACCGCGCCCTGCCCTTCTGGCTGCCGGTCGAGGACGGCGCCGAACTGCCCAACTACACCATGGCATGGGCGCAGGAAGCGGGCTGGATGTGGCAGATCCCGACGCAGTCCCGCTTCGGCTGTGGCTATGTCTATTCGGACCAGTTCGCCACGCCCGACCAGGCGCATGCCGAGGTCGAGCGCGTGCTCGGGCGCAAGGTGAAAGTCCGTGACGACATCAAGTTCCAGATCGGCCGGCTGGAACAGGCCTGGATCGGCAATGTCGTGGCCGTGGGCCTCTCGTCAAGCTTTCTCGAACCGCTCGAGTCCACCTCGATCCACGGCACCATTGTGCAGATGATGATGTTCGGGGGCCAATATCTGCGCGACCCCAAGGCGATGACGCAGGCCCTGCGCGACGACTATAACGCCCGCGTCGGCCGGCAGGTCGACGACTTCCGCAGCTTCGTCAATCTGCACTACGCCACCGAGCGCGACGACACGCCGTTCTGGCGCGACGTGCGGGCCAACCGCATGCACCCGGAAACGCGCGAGCGCCTCGCCCGCTGGCAAACCGAAATGCCGCGGCACGAGCACTTCCCGCAATATCTCTTCGGCCTGCCGCACATGGAAACCCAGCTGCACTATCCGGTGCTCGACGGCCTCGGCCTGCTGGACCCGGCCGTCGCCAAGGCCGAAATGGCCCGCGACCCGAAACTGCGGGCCTTTGCCAAGGCAACCCATGACAGCCTCGTCAAGGAATACAAGCAGGCGGCCACGAAGGCCTTGGGCCACGCCGAGTTTTTGCAGGGCGTGCGCGAGCAGCGGTGGACCTGATCCGGAGCTGCCCGACAACAACGGTCGGTCATCTTCCTACCGGCCGTCATCCTCTGGCTTGACCCGAGGATCCATCCCTCCACCACGGCGCAGGCGCAATCCGGCCCGTGCCCGCCTCAGCGATGGGCGCCCTTCAACTCGCGCAGTTCCTCGACCGAGCGGACCACCTTGCGGGCAGCGCCGTCCCAGTCGCGGGTCTTGACCAGGGGCTTTTCCAGCCGCGCCTTGGCGGCCGGCACGGCGTCGGCATATTGCGGCAGCCACTGCGCCTGGGCCATGACCATCTCGTCGACCATCTGCCAGACCTCGTCGGGGGTGCAGATGGCGCCCACCAGCGGATCGTGCAGCACTGCGAGCTTGAGCGTCTCGATATTGCCGGTCATCGCCGCCTCGACACTGAGCCGCTGCACCGACACCGATACCGAGCAGGTGGCGGCGCAGGCCGTCGGCAGGGTGATGCCCTCGACCATGTTGAGGCCGAAGCGATCGACAAAGCCAGGGCTCTCGATGATGGCGTCGGCCGGCAGGTTGCGGATGATGCCATTGTTGCGGACATTGAAATGGCCACGATAGACCCGGCCGGTCTCCAGCGCCTCGATGATGTAGCTGGCGTGCTCGGTGGTGCGCTTGTGTTCGCTCAGCGGCTTGGTGGCGTCCTTCTTGAATTTTGGGAAATCGGTCTCGAACCAGTTCCGCCGTTCGGTCGAATAGCGCAGGTAGCCGCCGGTCTCGCCGTGGATCCAGTCGCTCATGTCGATCCAGCGTCCGATCTCCTCGGGCCGCTTGCGATACCAGGGCAGGTATTCGCTGAGATGGCCGTTGCTTTCGGTCGAATAGACGCCGAAGCGCTTGAGCACGTCGATCCGCACCTTCTCGGTCTTGGAGTAGACCGGATGCGCCTCGAACCAGGCGATCAGTTCTTCCTTGCTGACAGCGCGGCCCTTGGCCTTGATATCGATATACCAGGTCTGGTGGTTGATGCCCGAGCAGACATAGTCGAGATCCTTGTCCTCGACCCCGAGCACCTCGGCGATCTGATGCGCGCCATGCTGGACGCCGTGGCAGAGGCCGACCGTGTTGACGCCGCCATATTCGAGCGCCGCCCAGGTGTTCATGGCCATCGGGTTGGCGTAGTTGAGGAACAGTGCCCCCGGCTCGGCGACTTCCCGGATGTCCTTGCAGAAATCGAGGATCACCGGAATGTTGCGCTGGCCATAGAGAATGCCGCCGGCGCAGATGGTGTCGCCGACGCACTGGTCGACGCCATATTTGAGCGGGATGGAGATATCGGTGGCGAAGGCTTCCAGTCCGCCGACCCGCACGCAGCTCATGACGTAGCGCGCGCCGGTCAGCGCCGCGCGGCGGTCACTGGTGGCGGTCACCCTGGCCGGCAGCGTGTTGACCCTGACGATCTCGCTGATGATCTCGTGGATCATGTCGAGATTGTGCTGGTTGATATCGGTCAGCGCGAACTCGACATCGGCGAACTCGGGCACCTTGAGCAGGTCCGAAATCAGCGTCTTGGTGAAGCCGACCGAGCCGGCGCCAATGATGGCCACTTTGAAAGACATGAGTTCCCCTCGTCTTGCGTTTGAGATTCACCTATCGGTTTGCGGCCGGAAGGAGTAGAGAAATGTCATGCGCTCACGGGTGATTTTGTGCTTTCCGACCTGATCCGGCACGGCCACGGGCTGCGCCTGCTGAGCCTGCCCAAGGGGTCGCTGGCGCTGCATTGCATGGCCACCGGGGCCGGCTTCGAGCGGCGCTTCAACGAGGCCTATTCGTGGGAGGGGCTGAAGCGCGGCGGCGCGCCGTTCGCGGTGATCCAGCACACCATCGCCGGCCGCGGCGAGCTCGATTTCGAGGGCACGCATCATGCGCTCCTGCCGGGCGATACGATGCTGCTCAGCTTTCCGCACCGCAACCGCTACTGGCTGGCCCAGGGGCAGAGCTGGGAGTATTTCTGGATCACGCTCAATGGCCGGGAGGCACTGCGCATCGCCCGCGCCGTGCTCGATGCCCGCGGTCCGGTGCTACGTCCCGGCAGCGACGTGGTGAACCGGCTGGCGGCCAGCTGCCTGGGGCTGATCCGCGGTACGGTGCCGACCGGCGAAGCCTCGGCGATGGCTTACGCCGGCATCATGGCGGTGCACGACGGCGCCCTGGGCGAGGCCTCGGAGGTCTCCAGTGCCCCGGCGGCGATCCTGCGGGTGCAGCGCTATATCGAGCAGAACCTGGGCAGCGGGCTCGATGTCGAGCGGCTGGCCGGCTTGGCGCAACTGAGCCGCGCCCATTTCGTGCGTGTGTTCACTGCGGCACTGGGCGTCTCTCCGTCGGCCTATGTATTTGGCCAGCGCATGGAGCGCGCCGAGCGGCTGCTGATTGCCACGGACTCCAATGTCGGCGACATCGCTGCAGGCTGCGGTTTCGGCGATGCGAACTATTTCGCCAAGGCCTTCCGCCGCGCCCATGGCACGACGCCCAGTGCTTTCCGGGCGTCGGCGCTTGGCGGGGAATTCTAGCTCAGGCGACGCGCTGCCTGGGTGCCACGCGGGCCCATTCCGGGATCCAGTCGCCATGGCCGGCCAGCAGGTCGTCGACGAGGTTCCAGATCTGCTCGAGGTCGAGCTCGGCCGCCGTATGCGGGTCCATCATGGCAGCGTGGTATATGTGCTCGCGGTTCTCGGTCATCAGTGCCGCCACGGTCAGTTCCTGCACGTTGATATTGGTGCGCATCAGCGCCGTCAGTTGCGGCGGCAGCTCGCCGATATAGGTCGGCTGGATGCCCGAGGCATCGACGAGGCACGGCACTTCCACCGCCGCCTTGTCGGGGAGCGAGGTGATGACACCATTGTTGCGCACATTGCCGTAGATGACGCCCGGCTCGCCGGTCCACACCGCGTTGACGATCTCGGAGGCATATTCCTTGGACTGTGCTACCTCGATGGTGTTGGCCGTCCGGTACTGCTCGGAGGTGGTTTTCCACTTGGCAATCTGCTCGACGCAGCGCTTGGGATATTCGTCGAGCGGGATGCCGAACTTCTCGATCAGGTCCTCGCGGCCTTCCTTGATGAAATAGGGCGTGTACTCGGCGAAGTGCTCGGAGCTTTCGGTGACGAAATAGCCGAGCCGCGTGAGCATCTCGTAGCGCACCTTGTTGGGGCAGCGCGGGTTCCAGCCGGCCTTGGGGGCACGACCCTCGCGATAGGCGCGGACTAGGTCGGGATAGAGATCCCGGTAGGAGCCGTCCGCCTGGCGATGCTCGAACTTGAGGTAGAAGGCCATGTGGTTGATGCCGGCCGAGCGATAGCGGATCTCCTCGTAGGGAATGTCGAGATCGTGCGCCAGCTCCATGGCCGTGCCCTGCACCGAGTGGCAGAGGCCGACCTGCTTGATGGTGGGGTATTTCTCGGCAATGGCCCAGGTGTTGATGGCCATCGGGTTGACGTATTGCAGCATGATCGCCTCGGGCGCGACCTGCAGCATGTCCTCGCAGATGCTCCACAGATGCGGCACGGTGCGCAGCCCGCGCATGATGCCGCCGACGCCGAGCGTGTCGGCAATGGTCTGGCGCAGGTTGTACTTCTTGGGCACCTCGAAATCGACGACGGTCGAGGGCTCGTAGCCGCCGATCTGGAAGCAGACGACGACGAAATTCGTGCCGTCCAGCGCTTCACGCTGGTTCGAGTAGGTCTTCACCGTCGCCGGCACGCCGAACGTGGTCACCAGCTTGCCGGCGATGATGGCGCTCTCTTCGAGCCGCTGCGGATTGATATCCATCAGCCGGACCTCGGCGCCTGCCAGCCCCTTGCGCTGCAGGATGTCGCCGACAATGTTCTTCATGAACACGGACGAGCCGGCGCCGATGAAGGTAATCTTTGGGTTGGCCATAAAACGTCTCCAGTAAAATTCAGCGCCGGCCTTTATGCGGCGATTTCGAACGCAGCCCGGACGAGCTTGGATGTGTATTCAGTCTTGGGGTTGCTGAGAACCTCGGATACCGGTCCTTCTTCAACGATCTTGCCATATTGCATGACCATGACGCGGTGGCAGAGGGCGCGCACCACCTTGAGGTCGTGCGAAATGAACAGGTACGACAGCCCGCGCTCGTCCTGCAGCTTGCGCAGCAATTCGATGATCTGGGCCTGCACCGAGAGGTCGAGAGCCGAAGTCGGCTCGTCGAGCAGGATGAATTCGGGCTCCAGCGCGATGGCCCGGGCGATGGCGATGCGCTGGCGCTGCCCGCCCGAAAACTCATGCGGGAAGCGGTTCAGGATGTTGTCGGGCAGACCGGAATCGCGCAGCGCCGTGCGCACCCGGTCGAGGCGGTCGCGCCCGCCGTCGCCGATCTTGTTGACGATCAGCCCTTCCTCGAGAATCTGCCGCACCGACATGCGCGGGTTGAGCGAGGCGAACGGGTCCTGGAAGACGATCTGCATGCGCTGGCGCAATGGCCGCATGGCCTCGCGATCCTTGTTGTGGATCGGCTGGCCGTCGAAGAAGATCTGGCCGCCCTGATTGCCGATCAGGCGGATCAGCGCCTGCCCGAAGGTGGTCTTGCCCGAGCCCGACTCGCCCACCAGCCCCAGCGTTTCGTGGCGCCGGAGGTTGAGCGAGAGGTTGTCCACGGCCACCAGTTCGAAGAAGTCGGGCTTGAAAAAGCCGCCACGCTTGAGCGTGAAGCTCACCTTGACGTCTTCGCCCAGCAGGATGGTCGGCTCGCCGGGGCCGAGCGGTTTGGCCGTGCCCTTGGGTTCGGAGGCCAGCAGGTGCCGCGTATAGGCGTGGCGCGGGTTCTCGAACAGCGCCTCGGTGGTGTTGTGCTCCTGCACCCGGCCGTGCTGCATCACATAGACATACTCCGAAAACTGCCGGACGATCGTCAGGTCGTGCGTGATCAGGATCACGGCCATGCCGTACTTGGCCTTGAGGTCCTTGATCAGGTTGAGGATCTGCGCCTGCACGGTGACGTCGAGGGCGGTTGTCGGCTCGTCGGCGATCAGGATGTCGGGACGGTTGGCGAGCGCCATGGCGATCATCACGCGCTGCCGCTGGCCGCCCGAGAGCTGGTGCGGATAGGAGCGCAGACGCGCCGAAGGCTCGGGGATCTGCACTTCCTCGAGCAGTTTTTCGGCGCGCTTCATCGCCTCGGGCCGCGAGATATTGTTGTGCAGATGCAGCACTTCGCAGAGCTGCTGGCCGATGGTGTAGACCGGGTTCAGCGAACTCATCGGCTCCTGGAAGATCATCGACACGTCGTTGCCGCGCAGCTTGCGCATCTCCGACAGCGACAGCTTGTAGATGTCGCGGCCGGCCAGCGAAATACGCGTCTCCTTGCCCACCCTGGCGCGCTTGGTCAGCAGGCGCATGATGGTGCGGGCGGTCACCGACTTGCCCGATCCGGACTCGCCCACC
This sequence comes from Devosia sp. J20-27, assembly GCF_055808595.1. Classification (NCBI taxonomy): domain Bacteria; kingdom Pseudomonadati; phylum Pseudomonadota; class Alphaproteobacteria; order Hyphomicrobiales; family Devosiaceae; genus Devosia; species Devosia sp. J20-27. The sequence continues at coordinate 171,011 of NZ_CM147875.1, forward strand.
AGCGCGATCGTCTCGCCCTTGTGCAACTGGAACGACACGTCCTTGACGGCATTGACCACGCCACCCTCGACCTTGAAATCGACCTTGATGTTGCGCGCGTCGAGGATCAGCTCGCGACCATGCTCGTTGAGGTCGAGGCGCTCGGGTGGACTGAAGTTTTCGGTGTTGGGGGTCATCGCGCTCTCAATAGGGGTCGATTGCGTCGCGCAGGCCATCGCCGAGCGCATTGAACGCGAAGACGGTGATCAGGACGAACAGCACCGGAGACAGGATCCAGGGATAGGAGCCGATCACCGAGAAGGTGCCGGTATCCTGCAGCATCAGCCCCCAGGAGATCAGCGGCGGCTTCACCGCAAAGCCGAGGAAGCCGAGGAAACTCTCGAGCAGCACGACCGTCGGGATCGCCATGGTGACGGCGACGATCAGGTGGCTCGAGACATTGGGCAGGATGTGGCGGGTAATGATGCGCGCATCCGACGAGCCGACGGCGATGGCCGCCCGCACATATTCGATGCGGGCGAGCGACAGCGTCTTGGAACGCACCTCGCGGCTCAGTTGCGCCCAGCCGAGCACCGCCATGACGCCAATGACGAAGGCGATGAAGACGTTGGAGGGCGCGGTGACCGGGATCAGCGACGTCAGCGCCAGGTAGAGCGGCAATTGCGGAAAGGCGAGGACGAACTCGACGAAGCGCTGGATCCAGATATCGGTGCGGCCACCCAGATAGCCCGAGGCGATGCCGACGAGCGTACCGATCACGGTGGTCATGGTCACCACGGCGAGGGCAATGGTCAGCGAGATCTGCGAGCCGACGATGCCGCGCGAAAGAATGTCGCGGCCGAACTTGTCGGTACCGAGAAAATGGATCGGACGGCCATCGGTCGAACCGAAGAAATGCAGGTTTGTCGGAATGAGGCCGAGCAGGTTGTAGCTATGGCCGGCAACGAAGAAGCCGAGCGTCGTCGGGTTGGACCGGTCCGGGCCGTTGAGCGGCTGGAAGGTGATCGGATCGAGCTCGCCGCTCTCGACGATCGGATAGACGAAGGGCAGCAGGCTGAAGCTGCCGTCGGGCGCCTGGAATTCGATATGGTCGGGCGGCGCGAAGCCGATATCGGTGCGCTTGGGGTCCATCGGCGCGAAAAAATCGCCGAACAGCGCCAGCACCAGCAGCGTCACCACCAGCACCAGGCCGATCATGCCCATCACCGAGCGCCGGAAGCGGCGCCAGACCAGCGTGGCATAGGTTTCGTTGCCATGGGCATGGCGCAGCTGCGGCTCGTGCGGCGCCTCTTCGGCCGGCGTCGGCATGGGGCCGCCGCCGACATCGGTGGGCAGCGGAATGGCGGAGCGTTCGTCGAGCTTGCTCATTGGTCACCGCCTCCCAGCCGTACCCGCGGATCGAGGGCGACCAGCAGCAGATCGGAAATGATGTTGCCGATGATCAGCGTCACGGCGAGCACCAGCATGAAGGTGGCGGTGACATAGACGTCGCCCACTGCCATCGAACCGACAATCGCCGGGCCGACCGTGGGCAGGCCGAAGACGATGGCGACCTCGATTTCACCGGTCAGCATGTAGGGCAGCACGACACCCTGATAGGCAACCAGCGGATGCAGCGCATTGGGCACGGCATGCTTGAGGATGACGGCGCCCTCCCCCAGGCCCTTGGCCCGGGCCGTCTCGACATACTGGGCGTTCAGCACGTCGAGCAGGTTGGCGCGCATGACACGCATATTGTAGGCGAGGCCGCCGAAGGTGGCGATCAGGATCACCGGCCAGACATGCTGGACGAGATCGACGAACTTCTCCCAGCTCCAGGGCGCACCGCCGTAGCGGGACGAGAAGAAGCTGCCGATCTCCTGCACGTTGAGCTTGAAGGCGAGCAGATAGATGATGATCAGCGCCAGGAGAAACCTGGGCACGGTCATGCCGAGGAACGACAGCACGCCGAGCGAGGTATCGATCCAGGAGTATTGCCGCGTGGCGGCGATGATGCCGAGCGAGATGCCGATGATCGAGGCGAGGATGTGACAGGTCAGCGCCAGCATGATGGTCCGCGGCAGCCGTTCGCTGACCACATCGCCCACCGGCTTGTTGTAGTAGAGCGAATGTCCGAAATCGAACTCGGTGACGATGCCCTTCATCCAGTTCAGGTACTGGATCGGCAGCGGATCGTTGAGGCCGTTGGCCACACGGTAGGCCTCGGCCTGCACTTCGGCCTCCTCGGCCGTGGCGCCGCCCTGGTTCATCAGCATCGAGCGGATGTAGTCACCATAGTCGCCCGGCGGGGCCTGGATGATCGCGAACGTGACGACGCTGAGCACAATCAGGATCGGCACCGCAGCGGCCAATCGCATCACAAGAAAGCGTAGGATCTGGATCATCGGGTATCTCGCGCGGGTGGGGTGGCGAGGGAGCAGTGCCCCCTCGCCGCTGGTTCAGCTGGTGGCTACATGACGCCAGCCGAGCCGGGCGCACCCGGGAGGGTTTCGGGATGCAGTTCGTAGTCTGCCTGCTTGTCCTCGGGCACGTAGACGCGCTCGCGGATGATGTTGTCTTCGGCCCAGTTGAACATGAAGATCGGAGCACCGGCGGGGATATTAGCGAACCGCTTGTTGATGATCAGGGCGCCCGGATACTGCGTCAGGCCGATGCCGTTCACGTTCTCCGTATAGAGCTTCTGGTACTGCTTCATCAGGTCGGCGCGCTCCGCGGCATCGTTGGTGGCGATGAACGCGTTGACCACATCCACCATCTCCTGCTCCCACGGCAGCAGGTCGAGCGTGTCGTCTGTACCAGCGCGGTGATGCGCGGAGATGCGCGGGCCGGTGGGCGCGAGCGCCACAGTGCCCTGGACCACCGAGATCAGTTCCGAACCGTTGCGACGGATCGTCCAGTCGAACTGGCCCGACTGTTCGGTCGCGTCACGCTGCGTACCGGCAAGCGTGTTCGGAATGACCCGGAGACCGAGCCGTTCCATCTGCGCAACCACGCCTTCTGCCAGCGACTTGTCGGTCTGGTAGTCGGCATTGGCGAGCACGGTGATCTCCACGTCCTTGCCACCCACTCCGGCGGTGTCGGCGGGGAAGTTCACGATGCCGTTGCCGTCGGTATCGACGAGGCCGATCTTGGCCAGCAGTTCCTTGGCGCCGTCGAGATTGTACGGATAGTACACCGTCGAAGCCTGATCGTAGTAGGTCGTGCCGGCATAGAGGCCGCCCGGATAGATGGCAGTGAACGGGCCCTTCACGAGGCTGTCGCCCAGGGCCTGACGGTCAAGCGCCGAGGTGACGGCGAGGCGGAAGTCGAGGTTGCGGTTGAGCTCGCGCACGGCCTGGGCACGCGCATCCGGTTCGCCCCAGCCATTGCCGGAGAGGTTGGGATAGAGCGTGTAGCCGATGGTGCGGGCACCGAAGGCGAGACGGGCCGGCGCGGAGGCCTCGGCGGAGCGCTTGAGCGCTTCGACATAGCTTTCGGCCTGCTCGAGATTGGAGAAGTCGCCAGTACCGGCAACCGCCTGCACGTCGCGGTCGGCCCAGGTGGAGAGGCGATACTCGAGTTCGTCGAGGTAGGGCAACTGGTTGCCCTGGTCGTCGACCTTCCAGTAGTAGGGATTGCGGCGCAGCACGACGATGTCATCGGCGCGGTACTCGACCGGCACCCAGGCGCCCATCACCGGAATATTCATGTATTCGGGCGGGAAGGCGTTCTTGTACTCGTCGTAGGTCTGGCCCGACTTGTACTTGGGATGCTCGGGCTTGAGGATATGAGCCGGGCCTGGGCAGAACGTGCCATAGGCCATCTGGTAGATATACTGGGCCGGGAAGGCATCCTTGAAGGTCCAGACCAGCGTGTAGTCGTCGGTCGCTTCAAGCGTCGTGCCGACACCAAAGGTCTCGGGCGTCGCGCCGTTGAGCGGCGACACGTTGGGATCGAGGACATTGTCCTCCCAGTAGAACATGGCGTCCGCGGTGGTGAACGGCATACCGTCCGACCACTTGGCGCCCTCGACCAGATGCATGGTCAGCTTGTGACCGTCTTCCGACCATTCCCAGCTCTTGGCGAGGTTCGGCATCGGCGCCAGTTCCTCGGCCTTGATCTGGAACAGCGGCCCGGTGCGGGTCAGACACTCGGACATGCCGATGTCGATACCGCCCCAGCCCTGCGACTGGCCGGCGGAATAGTTCCAGCCTTCCGGCCGGCCGCCGATGACGTGACGCATCACGTCGCCATAGACACCGACGCCGTCGGGCATGTTGGAGGTCTTGTAGACCATGGGCTCTTTCGGCAGGCGCTCGGCCACCGGCGGCAGCTTGCCGGTATCGACATATTTCGACGTCACCCAGTCGGGCTCGTGGTACTCGGGCAGGGCCTTGTACTCGAGAATGTCGCTGACGCCGACGAAGTCCGGCGTGCCCTGAGCATCAAATGTCGGCGGGTCGGGCGGGGTCGTCGGCTGAACCATCTGGGCTTGCGTCGCCAGCATGGAAACGCCGAGAAAAAGTCCTGCCCCGCCAAGGGCATATAGGTGTTTGCGCATGATACCTCCCTGTCACCGGACAGCACAACACGTGCCGGGAACAGGCCTCCTCGCCCACTCTCCGCTGTCCGAACAGGCTGGATGCTAGTCCTTGCGGAGACGGCAGCAATGCGGTTATCTGGATGAGTTATTCCGGTTTCTAAAGGTCAGAAGCCATGACGCACGTACCCGGCAAGAATAGTCCCGTGAGCTCCGGCAAGTCCGGCACGGCGCCGCGACCGGTGCCGCGTCCCGATCGCCAGTTCTACGCCAAGATGTCGGCTTTCGGCCGCTTCGGCGTGCGCTGGTTCGACCCGCAGCTGATGCCGGCCGAGCATTTCCACGGCCATATCGAGATGAACTGGCTGACGGCCGGCAGCATGGAATACGTGATCGACGGGCACCCGGCCACGGTGCCGGCAAACCGGCTGGTGATGTTCTGGGCCGGCATCCCGCATCGCACCATCAGTGTCGATCGCGGACCGGGCGATGATGCGCGGCAATGCAATATCTACCTGCCGCTGGATTCGTTCCTGCACATGCCCAACCTGGGCCGGCTGACCGAGACGATGATGGGCGGCGGCGTCATTGCCCTGCCCCTCGACACCATCGGCAACGACACGCTCAGACGCTGGTACGACGACTACCGCCGCGGCGATGCAGAGCGCGCCGACATCCTCAAGTCGGAGATCGCGCTGATGCTGCGCCGCGCCGCAGTCGATGGCTGGGATGAGTTGCTGCCGCCATGGATCGAGGCGGTGACGCCGTCGACCAAGGGCGCCACGCCGCTGCGCTATGTGGTGGCGATGATCAAGCATATCCTCGAGCATCTCGCCGATCCGCTGCGGGCCGAGGACATCGCCAAAGTGGTCGGGCTGCACCCCAACTACGCGCTCAACCTCTTCACCTCGGTCATGAACGTCTCGATCCACAAGTTCGTGGTGCGCATGCGGCTGATCCGGGCGCGCTCGCTGCTGTTCGAAGGCAGCCTGTCGATCGAGAACGTGGCCTTCCAGAGCGGCTTTTCAGCCCTCAGCCAGTTCTACGAGCAGTTCCGCAACGCCTACGGCATCACGCCACGCCAGATGCGCGCCAACTACTTCCACCAGGTCTAGCCGTTCAGGCCACCAGCCGCGGCCGGCGGGCGGCGGGTGAGCCCTTCTGGGTCAGGAACTCGACAAAGCGGTCGATCTCGATCGGCCGCGAGACGAGATACCCCTGGACGAAGTCCACCTGCTCGGTGGCCTTGATCAGTTGCAGCCGCTCTTCGCTCTCGACGCCTTCCACCGTGACGCGGTGGCCGGCGGAGTGGATCATTTCGATGGTGTGCAGCAGCATCCGGCTCATCAGGCTGCCATCGGGCGACATGGCGAACGAGCGGTCCAGCTTGACCCCCTCGAGCGCCAGCGTCGCCAGGTTCTGGATATTGGAGTAGCCGGTGCCGAAATCGTCGAGATAGGTCTTAATGCCGTAGCGGCGGAGCTGCTCGATCTCGTGCTGCGCCCGATCGGCCTCGAGGTGGTCGCTCTCGACGATCTCGACCACCACGCTGAAGCGATCCGGTAGGTCCTCGAACCGCGCGAAGACATCGCGCAGCCATTTGGCGTCGAGATCGGCCGGGAAGATGTTGAAATTGACCTGCAGCTTGAGATGCGGCGGCAGGCGGGCCGACAGTTCCTCGTAGGCACGGTCGACGACATAGCGCGTCAGTTCGCGGCCCAGCCCGTAGCGCTCGATGGCCGGCAGGAACTGATCGGGAAACACCGTACTGCCATCCACATCGCGCCAGCGCACCAGCACTTCGCAGCCGGAAATATTGCCGCTGGCGAGCGAGAGGATCGGCTGGTAGGCGCAGATAATGCTGTCGCGGTCGAAATGCCGGCGGAACCGCGCGTCGAACGACCAGAAGCGACGCAGGAAATTGTGGATCTGGTCGCTGATGCCCAGGGCGATGACGGCGCAGATCGCGATGGCGAGCGCAATGTTGGAAACGTTGGCGGCGAGGATGGCCGAAAGCTTGCCGGTCAAGGCCACGCTGACGTCGCCGACCGTGGGCCGCTGGATATAGGCAAAGGCGCCATTGGCCAGCGGCAGGATATCGGACCAGGCGCCCGCCTGCCGCGCCGTTGCATAGACTCCCAGCTTGCCGTTCTGGTGCCAGTAGCTGCCGGTCGAGGTGACCGAGACCACTTCGTAGTCGAGCCATTCGGTCTTGAGCGCCGGAGCAGTCTGGGTCGGGACAACGATGGCGAAGTCGCCGAACAGGGCGATGTCGCCCCTGACGCCGGGACGCCCGACAAAGTCGAGCGACCGGGCGTACCACACCATGGCACCGGTGGCGCCCGGGCGGCTGTCGGGTTCACCCAGGTCATAGGGTGCAAAATCGAGATCGACCGAACACCTGGCGATGCCACCCGGCGCATAGAGGAACTCGTTGAGTCCGTCGGGCAGAAAGGCGATCTCGCGCAGCTGCGCATGAAACTGCGGCGAACAGGGTTCGGCCGTCAGCCGCCGCTGCATTTCGCCGATGGTATTGATCACCCCTTGCCGCAGCCGGATGTGGGGATCGATGGCGACGCGGGCCTCGCTCATCATGGTCTGATTGACCTGGTAGATGAAAAATCCGGTCGCGCCGAGCAGCGTCAGAACAAATACGGCAACCCACAGCACAAATCCGAGCAGGCGTACATGCGACTGCCGGATCAACAATGTGATGAAGTTCGCCATCCGCCTACCCGTTTTTCTTAGGCTCATTCAGCAATGACGGTCCTCAATAACGGGTTAATTCGGAGCAGGATGTGATCGGAACCTTTTGGCCGACTGAGTCATTGGAATAGAAACCTACATTTCCAGCAGAGGAGAAGCGTCTTGGTCTTCGATTCAACAAAGGCGCGGGCTGGCGGGCAGAGCCACTTCACGCCCATGGAAATTGCGCATCACACGCTCTTCACGGCACGCGAGAAGCTTGATCTGCTTCATGAAATCAAGGCCGAAGTCACCGGCGCCGCGCCCAATACCGACGATCTCGGCTTTGCGCCGGAAGAAGTGGACGACGCCATTTCCGAGGTGCGGCTCCGTGCGCAGCGCGGCGAACAGACACGCACCGTCATCTGGGGAGACAACTGATGGCCGCCGACAGCAAGACTGAACATGATCGTCACAAGGGTGACGCCAAGGTCGACTTTCTGGTCGACGAGAACGGCTACGAACTCGACGTCGCCGATGACTCCACAGTCCGGGGTACCGGCAATGTGCGGCGCAGCTTCGGCGCAACCTCGCCGAGCAACTGGTGGCGCATCGGCCTGATTGCTCTGGGGGTCGTGGCGCTGGTCATCCTGCTGCTGCAGATGCTCAACGGCGTCCCCGGCACGGACGTGCAGCCTGGTACGCCGGTCGCGGCGCAGCAGGACCCGGCACCCGCCCAATAGTTTTCAAAAGCAAAAGGCCCGGATCGCTCCGGGCCTTTGTCTTGTCTCCATGCCGAAGCGGCTCAGCCCTGAATGGGCGAGAGCTGGATTTCGACGCGGCGGTTCTGTGCCCGGCCGGCCTCGGTGGCGTTCGAGGCAATCGGGTCGGTCTCGCCACGGCCTTCGATGAAGAAGCGACGCTGGTCGACACCCTGATTGGCCAGCACGGTCGCCACGGCCACCGCACGACGCTGGCTGAGGTCCTGATTGTACTGGTCCGAACCGGACGAGTCGGTGTGGCCATAGACGTCGACCACGGTCTTGTTGAACTTCTTGAGCACCAGGCCAACCGACACCAGCGTCTCGTTGAACTGCGGCTGCACCGTCGACTTGTCGACGGCGAAGGTGATGTTGGACGGCATGTTGAGGATGATCTGCTGGCCGACGCGGGTCACCGAAACGCCGGTGCCCTGCAACTGGGCGCGCAGTTCGGCTTCCTGCTGATCCATGTACGACCCGATGGCAGCGCCCGACAGGCCACCGATGCCGGCGCCGATCAGCGCGCCGACGCGCGGGTCGTTACCGGTGGCAGCGCCGGCGATGGCACCCAGAATGGCACCGCCGCCCGCACCGACCAGCGCACCGCCGGTGGTGTTGGAGACCTGGCTGGCGCCGGTATAGGGATTGGTCGAGGTGCAGGCGCTGAGCAGCAGCGCTGCCAGACCGGCCATTATCACCTTGGATTTCATGTAGTCGTCCCCCATGAGGTTTGCTGGCGCGTTTCTTAACGCTGATTGCGGCAGCACGGTGACTGCAGCGCCGGCCTTGTGCGGCAATCTAGCCGTGTGCCCAACCACCGTCGACAACGAAGTCCTGCGCGGAGATCATCTTGCTGTCGTCGGCGGCGAGAAACAATGCCATCCGGGCGATATCAACCGGGTAGAGCCGCCCCTTGAGTGCCTGCTGCTCGTCGATCAGCTTGTTGGCGGCGTCATCCACCCAGTGGGTCAGCTGCCGCTCGGTCATGATCCAGCCGGGCACCAGCGTATTGACCCGCACGCCATGCGGTCCGACGTCGCGCGCCAGCGAGCGCGACATGCCGTGCATGGCCGCCTTTGACGCCGTGTAGGCGGCGAGATTGCCGACCATGATCATCCAGCTGATCGAGCCGAAATTGATGATCGAGCCCTTGCCGGCGGCGATCATGCCGGGCAGCACCGCCTGGGCGGCGAAGAAGGAATGCTTGAGATTGACCGAGATCGCCCGGTCCCAGAATTCCGGGGTGACCTTGTCCCATTGGTGCCGTTCGTCATGGGCGGCGTTGTTGACCAGGGCCAGCGCCGGGCCGTGCTGACCCTCGAACCCGGCAATCGCGGCGCGATAGGCCGCGATGTCGGTGACGTCGCACTGGGTAAACATGGCGGTCTGGCCCTTGGCCTGCAGCTCGGCGGCCAACGCGTGGCCCGCTTCGGCGGCAATATCGACAAAGCCGACCTTGCTGCCCTGCGCGGCAAACTCGCGGACCAGGCCCTCACCGATCCCCGAGGCACCGCCCGAGATGATCACCGGCGTACCGTCGAGGCTGGGATAGCTGGCAAAGGTCGAGGTGGTCATTTTCAAACTCCGGAAACGGGAAAGGCGGGCAAGGGCTCCTAGCGCAGCCGTTCGGCTCCGGCAAGGTCACGCCCGTGCGGCGAGACAAGGCCCCGCCCGGCGGTGCCGGACGGGGCCTTGTCAGATCGGGTCGCTGTCAGGCGGCTTCGTCGTCCACAATCTTGCGGCCGGTCGGCGCAATGTCCATGGCCTCGATCTTGTCGAGCAGGCTTTCGATCTTGCCGACATTGGCGATGTGCCGCTCCTCCATCGAGAAGTTGAGCGTCACGTAATCGCGGCCGGGGCAGAACGTGCAGATATTGGCGGCGGGGTGCCAGGCACCGCAATAGATCGGCTCGACCATGCCGTGGGTCATCGGACCATAGGTGCGATGCGGCGGGACCAGCGTGAGCACGATGTGCATGCCGCCGTTGAAGCGCCAGAAGCGCTTGCCGGGCAGTCCCTTCCACATTGAATTGAGTCGCCGCAGCATGCTGAACATGCCGAGCATGACGCTCTGGAACTTGCTGAGGTCCTTCTGTTCGATGCCGGCGACCGTGTCGTCGATCATCCGGGCATATTCGACGAAATCGTCGAGCACCTTGAACTTGGCCTGCAGCGCCCGGACGCGGAAGAAGTCGTCATCGGTCTCGAGCCGCTTGCCGTCGAGCATGGTGTAGGCGGCGCCGATCACCTTCTTGCTCATGTACTTGTCCGGTCCCTCGCCATTGAGCGCATGGGTGACGAGGGCGAAATAGAGCGAGCGCTGGCGCACGCCGAGCTTGTTGGCGAGCAGGCGCAGGCGATGCCGCTTCAGCGCCAGAGTCTTGAAGCCCCAGGGCTGCTCCTTGGGCGCAAACAGGTTGGCCATGACCACATACATCCAGGTCATGCCCCAGCCCTTGAGCGTGCTGGAGATCTTCGACCCGAGCGAGACCTTGTTCTGCTTGTCGGACATGACGCCATGGCTGGCCGACTGCGAGCGGGTCAGCAGGGCAGAGTCCGATCCCTCGAGCAAAGCGTGGCTGGAGCGGACCTGAATGATCGAGGCGCGGCCTTCGGCATCCGGACCGCCCTTGCGCACGGCGGCCATGACCCGGAACAGCGGCAGATCGTTGCGATCGAAGATATCGGTCGATTTGGACAGCCACTTGTCGGGATAGCCCTCGAAGTCGTCGACTTCCTCGACATCGGTAATGGCATCGAGCAGATGCTTGGGGAAAGGCTGGCCCGGGCGGGCGCCAACGAAGCCGTGGGTCAATTGCGGTGCAAGTGCCACCATATCGGCAACGAGGTTGCCAATAGAGTCCTTGGTAAAACTGGTCTGGCTGAAGGCCGTGAAGAACACCGTGTCCCGGGCCTCATAGAGAAACCACTGAAAGTCGGTGAAGAGCGCCTGCGGATTCTTGCTGGTGGCGGCGAGTGCCCGCTCCAATGCCTCGGCATGATCGCTGGCAAAGCTGGTCGACGAGAAGCTTTTCAAACGAGATCCCCCATTCCCTTGTTCTTTTGTTCACCATTACCGGGCGCTCTTGCCCGGTCAACTGGTTCCGTTGTGCGCCGTTAATGCGGCCGCGGCGCGTGTCCGGTCCGTCACAGCAGTCACTGCGACCCATCAGCGCCCTTCAGCCTGAAGCCAGGATGAACATACGCGGCCCCGATGTGGAAATGTCACGCTTGTGGCATCAGCGCTTTCCCCCGGTTGGCAGGCGGCCTCGGCTTGATTAGGATGGTTCTAGATTGATGCGCAGGACTGTCGTGGGGACAATCACTTAGCCGAAGCGCGCGGCATCTTGACCTATATCAATGTCGGCTGGCGGGGATTAGTTACGGTCCTCGTACTCAAGGGCCAGCGGCGGTGCCGCAAGATGAGACGAGACCAATGGATTATCGCGGAATCTTCGAAGACGCTGTGGATGCACTTCGGCAGGAGAAGCGCTATCGCGTCTTTGCCGACCTGGAGCGCATAGCCGGACGGTTCCCCCGAGCGCTGTACCGCGACAGTTCGGACAATGCCCGCGAAATCACCATCTGGTGCTCCAATGACTATCTGGGCATGGGACAGCATCCGGTCACCATCGCCGCGATGCAGGAAACGGCCGGCAAGCTCGGCGTCGGTGCCGGCGGCACCCGCAACATCTCGGGCACCAACCGCCCGCTGGTCGAGCTCGAGCGGTCGCTCGCCGACCTGCACCGCAAGGAAGCGGCGCTGGTGTTCACCTCGGGCTTTGTCTCGAACGAAGCGGGCATCTCCACCATCGCCCGGCTGCTGCCCAACTGCGTCATCTTTTCCGACCAGCTCAACCACGCCTCAATGATCCAGGGCGTGCGGCAGTCGCGCATGGAAAAGAAGATCTTCCGCCACAACGACGTCGCGCATCTGCGCGAGCTGCTGGCGGCGGTCGACCGCAAGCGTCCCAAGCTGATCTGCTTTGAGTCGGTCTATTCGATGGACGGCGACGTGGCGCCGATTGCCGAAATCTGCGACCTCGCCGAGGAATTCGGCGCCCTCACCTATATCGATGAAGTGCACGCGGTCGGCATGTACGGCCCGCGCGGCGGCGGCATGGCCGAGCGCGAAGGCCTGATGGATCGCATCGACATCATCGAGGGCACGCTGGCCAAGGGTTTTGGCGTCATGGGCGGCTATATTGCCGCCAACCGCGCCGTCATCGATGCGGTGCGCTCCTACGCGCCCGAGTTCATCTTCACCACTGCCCTGCCCCCGGCCCTCTGCGCCGCGGCACGCGCCTCGATCGAGCATCTCAAGGTCTCGAGCGACGAGCGGCGCCAGCAGCAGCGCCAGGCACAGCTCACCAAGGACATCCTGACCGATGCCGGCCTGCCGGTGATGCCGACCAGCACCCACATCGTGCCGCTGATCGTGGGCGATGCGCGGCTCTGCAAGGCGGCCAGCGACATGCTGCTCGAAAAGCACAACATCTATATCCAGCCGATCAACTACCCCACCGTGCCCAAGGGCACCGAGCGGCTGCGCATCACGCCGACGCCGCTGCACGGCGACGAGATGGTGATCGAGCTGCGTCATGCGCTGGTCAGTGTCTGGGCCTCGCTCGAACTGCCGCGCGAGCGGCCCGAGGCCAAGATCACGTCGGACAAGCTCAGTTCCGGCGATCTGCTGCTGCCCACCAGCGGCGGCTGAGTTTGATACATATCAACATGGGGCCCGTCGCGATCTCCTAGCGTCCATGAAGGACTGCAAGGGAGACTGCCATGACCTCTGTCATCGTCTACGATAGCATCTTCGGTAATACGGCCACCATCGCCAAGGCGATTGCTCCGCCGCTGGAGTCGCGCGGCGCCGTCCGCCTGATCCCGGTGGAAGAGGCTGGCGCGCTCGATCTGAGCGATGTCGACCTGCTGGTGGTCGGGTCGCCGACACGCGGCTTCCGGCCCACGCCGGCCATCGCCGAATTCGTCGCCGGGCTGGTCCCGCCGCAGCACGCCCTGCGGGGCGCCGCCTTCGATACCAGGCTCGATCCCGAGGACGTCCACCCGGCGCCACTGCGCTGGGTGGTGCAGGCCGGCGGCTATGCGGCCGATCGCATCTCGCAGGGGTTGCGCGAAAAGGGTCTCGACATGGCCCCGGATGCGGGATTTCTGGTCGGCGGTGCCGAAGGTCCGCTCAAGCCCGACGAGTGCGAGCGCGCTGCGGTCTGGGCCTCGACGCTGACGGTCTGATCCTGCCGGCCTAATCGGCGACCGAGGCTAAGCGCTGCGTGGTTTCGGCCGCCGTCCAGGTCTCGTTGCCGCAATGCGGGCAGGCGCCGCCGCTCTGCGACAGCGTTCCGCAGCGCAGGCAGGCGCGCAGTCCGGCGTGGACTTCAGGCGGACGGCTCACCTCCCAGGGCGGCACGATGGCGAGGCCCGGATGGTCGTCGGCCGGGCGACGGAACACCGTCAGGCGGCCGTCGGCCTCGATATAGGCATGCGCCACCTGCCCGAGCTGGTCGATGCCGTTCTGGCGCAGTTGCTGGAACAGCTCGCTGGTGCCCAAGGTCGAGGTCTCGAGAAAGCTGCGGCAGATGACGCCATTTGCCACCACCTCCTCGGGCTTGCCGTCGATGATGCGCTCGGCCCGGGTGAAGCGGGCGATCAGCACATCGAGACCCTTGTTGGCAAATACCACGATGGTCACCACCAGCAGTGCATGCAGCAACGGCACGTCGGGGTAGAACATCGGGTCGCCGACGGCCGAGCCGAGGGCGATCACCAGCAGGAATTCGACGGTCGACAGTTGCCCGATGGTGCGGCTGCCCAGCCAGCGCAGCAGCGCCAGCGCATAGGCATAGGCATAGGCATAGGCATAGGCATAGGCATAGACGATCACCGTGCGAACGACGATTTCCAGCAGGAACAGCGGCGGCGCATCACCCAGAAACAGGCGCTGCAGATCGAACGGGACGACGGAGTCCATAAGCTCACCAGCAGGTTGCAGGGCGCTGAACGTGCGTGCCCCGCACCGCGTTCCCTGCTCAGCCGGTCAGCACGATCCGCATCAGGTCGGCGGTGTTGCGGGCGCCGAGCTTTTCCATGATCCTGGCGCGGTGCACCTCGATGGTGCGCGGCGAGATGCCGAGCTCGCGCCCCGCTTCCTTGTTGGACTGGCCGTTGGTGATCAGCTGCAGCACTTCGCGCTCGCGCGGCGTCAGCTGGTCGAAGCCGCGCATCTCGAGCGGCCGCTTCCCGCCCTGCACGGCGCCCAGATGCACATCGAGACGGAGCGCCTCGTTGACAGCGGCGACCATGTGCTCGTTATCGATCGGTTTGGTCAGCACGTCGGACGCACCGGCCTTCATGGCGTTGACGGCGCGGTCGACGTCGGGCTCGTTGCCGATCATGAACACCGGCACGCCGGTGCGCATCGACTTGATCCGTCGCAGCACGGCGAGCCCGTCATCACGGCCGATGGCGAAGTTGAGGATCGCCACGTCGGGACGGCGCCGCTCGCTGGCGGCAAAAAAAGCCGAGGGTGTCGACCGAGAACGCCGTCTGGAACCCCTCGAGCCGGAACAGCACGCTGAGCGCCTCGCAGGTCGCGGGGTCCGCATCGACGATGTGGACCAGCCGGTCGCGATTGAGAAATGCGTGATGGTAGATGTCGTCTGCCAAGCTCGCCTCCACTGGACGGCAAGCAGACGTTCAGCGCCAGCCAGTCCGACCTTAGTGTGCAATAGGTGTTCTCGCTGTGCGTGAGAACCTGTACGTAGACGGAATTACCTATTGATAGGTCTACCGGCAGCATATTGTACTTCGCGTACCCAGCCGTGCGAATCGGTGGTATGAATGAGGCGCGCGGATGGATTTCGCGGTGGTGACCCCATCCGCGCGTTGACCAGCGGCTACCCTTCGGCCGCCCGGGCGGAGAAGTTGATGGTCTCGATACAAGCCTACGTCGACGACTCGCGAAGCGACTACGGTGAGCAGCGGCTTGTTCTGGCTGGGTATATAAATACCGCAGAGTGCTGGGGACGGTTCTCAGATGCTTGGTATGCGGAGTTGCGTAGATCGCCGGCGATTGACTATTTCAAGATGGTGGAAGCTGCTGGACTGCGCGGGCAATTCGGCGGGTGGTCGATCACCGATCGGGACAACAAGGTCCACGATCTGGCAAGGATAATCCGTCACTTTAAGCCCGCAACCATCCACTCTTCAGTCAGCCAGCGACAAGTGCGCGAGATCATCCATCCCGTAGCGCCATATGGGCTTAGGGATGCCTATGCATACGCGTTTGAAGCGCTTGTCATCCCGGTAGCTATCCACCAGGCACGGCGAAAAAAGGAGCTGATGCAAGTCCCGATAGATTTCATCTTCGACAACCAAGATGGGATGGGAGAGAGAGCTCGGGATCTCTACAAGGCCATCCGCATGCAGCAAGAGAAGGCCGTTATGGACGTCCTGTCGGTCGAACCGATCTTCCGTGACGACAAGCTAGTTATGCCGCTTCAAGCAGCCGATATGCTTGCGTGGCACCTACGGAAGCATTTTGAGAGCGGAGAGCCCGAAAGGTTTATGATCCCGGACTTTCTTAGCGCGACCGGCGAACACATGGCGATGGACTTGGAAGAAGAACACCTGCGGCGTTTTGCGGATGGGTTCGCCAAGGTTCCGGGCGCTGCGATCCTTGCCGAAAAAGGTAGATGGCGCCAACATCAGAGGGAGATGAAGCGCCTAGGCCTTCCTGTCTACGTCCACCCCGGTACGTTTAGGCGGGAGCATTTGGTCAACCGCCTCAAGAAATTTCTCTCCCGTCTCTTCGGCAGAAAGTAGCCGCGCGGTCTCGATGAACCGCGCGGACTGCTCTTTTTGGCTAAGTGGCTTTGCCTTTTCGGGCTTTACCTTTTGGCCGGTATTTCGAGGGGCGCCAGACGCCATAGGGCTTCTCACCTTGCACTAGTCGTTTGATAGGTGAGCCGCTTACCAACCACGCCGTCAAGGATCGCAGCGGCACGGCTCACGTCGCCAATGCCCAACGCTACGCGCGAATTGTGCCGGAAATCAAACTCAGCGAGATAGCGGTGCAGGTGCTTCTCGTCGCAGTGCTGATAGGTCCCGCGCATGCCGCGCTTGAACACCGAGAAGTAGCTCTCGATGGTGTTGGAGTGAATAACCGCACCGTCCACATAGCGCACGTATTCCTTGGCGCTATGGGTGGTGCTCTGGTGGTCGGCAAAGGTCTTGCCAACTTCGGTGTAAAGGCGGCTCTCATCGGTGTAGAGAACGCTCTCGGCTTTGATGTTCTGAGTGACTAGAGCCGCCACGTTGACCTTGGTAGCCTGTGCGACGTGGAAGGTGCGAACCGAACCGCCACGCTCCACCAGACCGAGGATCGCATTCTTGTTGGAGAGGCTGGTGCGACCGCCCTTGAGGTACGGACGGCCCTTGCGCTGAGCGGACGGCTGCGGGTCTTTCACCTTGCCGAAATAGGTCTCGTCAGCTTCCACAACTTGGCCCTCGCCACCCATCGGGCCAAGCCCACCAGTGCGCATGGCTTCGCGGATACGGTGCGACATGAACCACGCGGACTTGAGGGTCACGCCAAGGGTCCGGTGAAGCTGGTTGGAACTGATGCCCTTCTTCGATGAGGCCATGAGGAAGATCGCCTGCAACCAAAGGTGCAGGGCAATGTGGCTGCTCTCAAAGATGGTGCCAACCTTGACGGTGAACGGCTTGCGGCAGGCGTAGCACTTGCGCACGCCCATGCGGGTGCTCTTGCCCTTGAGAACGCCAATCTTGCCTTCGTCGGCATTGCCGCAATGCGGGCACGAAACGCCATTCGCCCAGACCCGCGCTTCAACAAAAGCGAGAGCGGCGGCTTCGTCGTGGAAGTGGGCGGCGGTCAAGACGGACATGGCGGTATCTCCTTGTCCCCATTCATAGACTCAGCGTTTGGGTACGTCAAGTATAATATGACGTCTACCGGCCTATTGCAAGCAAAAGCAAGTGGAAAAATTTCCTATCCCTTCTAAAACGAAAGCCGGCGCCTGAAATCGGGCGCCGGCTTATAATCATCAGGGCCGCTCTACTGCGAGCCCAAGTGATATCGTTTTACTTGGCAGCGGGTTTGCGCGCCACCGGCTTCCTTGCGGCTGCCGGCTTCTTGACAGCGGCCGTCCGGCTCGCAGCCCGCGGCGCTGCCACGGCCTTGCTGGCTGGCTTCTTGGCAGCAGGCTTCTTGGCAGCCGCAGGCTTTTTGGCGACCGCAGGCTTCTTGGCGGCGACCGGCTTGGCGGCAGGCTTTTTGGCCACGACCGGCTTCTTGGCTGCGGCCGTCTTGGCGACCGGCTTAGCCACCGGCTTGGACTTGGCGACCGGCTTCGGCGCCGCCTTGGCTGCAGCGGGCGTCTTCACAGGTGCCGGCTTCTTGGCAGTTGCCGGCTTCTTGGCTACGGCAGGCTTCTTGGCTACCGCAGGCTTTTTGGCAGCAGCGGACTTGGCCGCCGGCTTCGGAGCAGCCTTGGTCACAGCGGGCTTCTTCGCTACGGCGGGCTTCTTGGCGACCGCAGGCTTCTTGGCCGCAGCGGGCTTTGCCACCCTGGCTGCCGGCCGGGTCACGGCCTTGGCGGCCAGTGGCTTGCTTGCCGGCGCCGGCTTCTTTGCCGTCGCGGGTTTCTTGGCGGCAACCGGCTTCTTGGCGGCTGCGGTCTTGGCCACAGCAGGTTTCTTGGCGGCTGCGGTCTTGGCGGCCGGCTTCGGAGAGGCCTTGGCGACTGCCGGCTTCTTGGCGACGGCAGGCTTCTTGGCAGCGACGGGCTTCCGGGTCACGGCAGCCTTGGGAGCCGCCTTGGCAACCGCAGGCTTCTTGGCCACAGCGGGCTTCCTGGCAACCGCAGGCTTCTTGGCGACGGCAGCCTTCTTGGCGACGGCGGGCTTGGCTGCGGCGACCTTGGCTGCGGCCGGCTTCCTTGCGGCAGCGGCCTTTGGAGCAGTTGCCTTGGATGCGGTGACCTTGGGGGTAACGGCCTTGGCAGCACCGGTCGCGGGCAGCATGATCTTGGGCGCGGCCGAACGGCTGGCGGGCTTCGGAGCGGCCTTGGCCGCAGTCCGCACCGGTGCCGCCTTCCTGGCAACTGGCGCCTTCACGGCAACCGGCTTGCGGGCGACAGGCTTGCGGGCACTCGGCTTGGCTGTCGTCTTGGCTGCAGTCTTGGCAGCAGGCTTGGCAGCGAGAACCTTGGGCGCAGCGGTGCGGGCGGCCGGACGCGGCGCAGACTTGGCGGCGACCCGGACCGGTGCCGGCTTCCTGGCGGCAGTCGCCTTTGCGGCGGCCGGCTTGCGCGCGGCAATCGGCTTGCGAGCGGTGGTCGCCTTGGCTGCAACCGGCTTCTTGGCCGCCACGGGCTTCTTGGCCACAGTTGCCTTCTTGGCCGCTACAGTAGTCTTGGCGGCAGGCTTGGCTGCAACGGACTTCGCTGCCGGCGCCTTGCGCACGGCCGGCTTCTTGGCCGCAACAGCCTTGGCAGCAGCAGGCTTCTTGGCCACAGCAGGCTTCTTGGCCACAACAGGCTTCTTGGCAACAACAGGCTTTTTGGCAGTTGCCGGCTTGGCCACTGCGGGCTTCTTGACGGCTGCGGTCTTGGCCACTGCGGACTTGGCCGCCGGCTTGCGAGCCACAGCCGGCTTGGCAGCCGCCTTGGGCGCAGCGGTCTTGGGCGCAGCGGTCTTCGCGGCAGCCTTAGGCGCAGCGGCGGCCTTGCTGACTGGCTTACGCGCTGCCGGCTTCTTGGCAGCGGGCTTCTTGGCCGCGGGTTTCGCGGGGGTAGCCTTGGCGGCTACGCTGGGGGCTTTCGGGGCGGCCATGGCCATCGTCTTGGAGCCACCCTGGGCTTTGATCGCATCGCGGATTTCAGTGAGCAATTTTTCCTCGGTTGTTGGAGCGGGAGGTGCAGCCGGCGCGGCCGCGTCTTGTCTGCGCATCTGGTTGACTGCCTTCACAACAAGGAAGAGTACGAAGGCCACTATGGTGAATTTTACTACGGCATTGATGAACAGGCCGTAATTGAGCGTCGGGATGCCGTTCTCCTGGGCGACGGTTACTGAGGGCACAGCAACATTGCCGGGGTTGTTCAGCACGATAAAGAGATTGGAGAAGTCGATACCATTCAGGACCAGCCCGAGGAGCGGCATAAACACATCATCGACAATCGATGAAACAATCGCTCCGAACGCTGCGCCAATAATGACGCCGATAGCCAGGTCGAGCATGTTGCCCTTGAGAGCAAAGTCACGGAATTCTTTGAACATGGACCCCTCACGATTGCCGGGTGCAGTCTCGGCTTGACTCTGTAGGGATACTCAAAAGTGGTTTACAATTCGCAAACAACTTTAACCACGCAGGTATTGCCGCTCCGTTGCATGCGTGACCGCGACTATCGACTCTCTTGCCGCCCGACAGCGCAGGCCGGATACTATATGGAGACTCCGTCGAGCCCTCAGAGACCCGTATGCCCATGACTGCGAACACCGCGGACGCCGAGAACAGCCTCCGCAAAGCTGTCGAGGTCATGCCCCAGGGTCTGGCGGTGTTCGATGCCGACCTGCACCTGGTGGCATCGAACGCACGCTATCGCGACCTGCTCGACCTGCCGGACCGTCTGCTGCAGACCGGGGTGGCGCTTTACGACATCGCCCTGTTTCTGGGCCGGCGCGGTGACCTGGGTGAGGGCGAGCCGTCGCTGCTGGCGATCCGGCGCGTCGAGTCCCTGACGCAGAGCCCGTCTTCGGTCAGCCAGCGGATGGGCGCGCGCGGACAGGTTCTCGAGTTCCATTCCGCCCGGCTCGATGATGGCGGACTGGTCATCAGCTTTGCCGATGTCACGGCGCGGGTCGAGGCGGAAGCCGAACTCGAAAAGATCAATGACGCGCTCGAAGGTCGCGTCGAGGAACGGACCGCGGCGCTGACCCGGGTCAATTCCGAGCTGGAGAGCGCCCGCGCCAAGGCCGACGCCGCCAATCGCGACAAGACGCGGTTTCTGGCGGCCGCCAGCCACGACCTGTTGCAGCCGCTCAATGCGGCGCGTCTTTATACGGCGACGCTGATCGAGCGGGCCGGTGGCACCACTTTTGTCGATCTGGCCAATGCCATCGAGGCCTCGCTCAACGCGGTCGAGGAGATCATGTCGGCACTGCTCGACATTTCGCGCCTCGACGGCGGCAACCTGAAACCGACGCCGACGGCCTTTGCCCTGCGCGACCTGTTCAAGAAGGTCGATGTGGAGTTCCAGCCCATGGCGCGCGCCCGCAATATCGAGCTGCGCTTTGTCGGCACCACGCGCGCCGTGCTGGCCGACCGCGCCCTCGTCGCCCGCGTGGCGCAAAACCTTGTCTCCAACGCCGTCAAATATACCCGCCCCGGCGGGCAGGTGGTGGTGGGTTGCCGGCTGCGCGGCCAGCGCATCCGCCTCGACATTGTCGATACCGGCATCGGCTTCAACCGCGACCAGCACGCGCTGATCTTTGCCGAGTTCTCGCGACTCGAGCACGGCGCCCGCATGGCGCAGGGGCTCGGCCTCGGGCTCTCCATCGTCAAGCGCCTGGTGGCGGCGCTGGGTCTGACGCTGGAGCTCGACAGCACCGAGGGGCGCGGATCGCGCTTTTCGCTCTATCTTCCGGCGACGCGGCTGCCGCGGGCCGCAACCGAAGGCGGCCCCCTGGCCGAACCGGTCTCCATCCTCGCCGGGCTGCGGGTGCTGTGCGTCGACAACGAGCGGACGATCCTGGATGCCATGGAGGGCCTGCTGGCCGGCTGGGGGGTGGATGTGCGCTCGGCCCGCTCGCTCAAGGATATCGACCGCGACCAGCTGCTTGTCGGCTGGCTGCCCGATCTGGTGCTGATGGACTATCACCTCGACCAGACGTCGGGTCTGGATGCCATCGAATGGCTGCGGCACAATGTCGGCGGGCACCTGCCCGCGGCGCTGGTCACCGCCGACCGCAGTCCGGCGGTGCGGACGCTGGCCGAGGAGCGGCACATCGCCGTCGTCACCAAGCCGGTCAAGCCCGCCGCCCTGCGCGCCGCGATCAGCGGCCTTGCCGGCCAGCGGCCGCGTCAGACCGCTTCGCGTCCCGGCGACAGCAGCGCTTCGAACTGACCTTCCTCGATGCGGGCCGCGGCGATCACCGCCTGGGTGCGGCTGTCGACGTCGAGCTTTTGCAGGATGGCCGAGACATGCGCCTTGACCGTCGCCTCGGAGATCGAGAGCTCGTAGGCGATCTGCTTGTTCATCAGGCCATCGCTGAGCATCATGAGTACGCGGACCTGCTGCGGCGTCAGCGAGGATAGCCGACGCATCAGGGCAGAGTGATCGTCGCCGCTGGCAATGTCGATATCCTCGGGAACGAACACCTCGCCCGACAGCACCGTCTCGATGGCACGGCGGATTTCCGGCGGACCGATCGACTTGTGCAGATAGCCCGAGGCGCCCAGTTCGAACGCCCGGCGGATCACGCCGCTGTCCTCGACGGCGGAAATGATCGCCACCGGCACATCGGGATACTGCGCCCGCAGCAGCAGCAGGCCGGAAAAGCCGCGCACGCCCGGCATGTTGAGATCGAGCAGCACGAGATCGCAATCGCGGTCGGCCTCGAGCGCCGCATTGAGCTCGGCCAGATCCCCCGCCTCCTCGATGTCGACGGACGGATCGCCGCCGGCCAGGGTCTGCTTGAGGGCGGCCCGGAACAGGGGGTGGTCGTCTACGATGATGATGCGGCGTCTGCTCATGACGTCATCCTACCAGCCCCCGGCAGCGTTTTGTATCCCACTTATGAACTGTAATTGGGCCGGCGCGCAGCCAGGATGTTGCAAAATGCACGGGTGCTTAACGTCATCTTTACCATGCTTTCCCAAGAGTAGGAGGCTAGTCGGGGTCCGTTCCGGGCCCTGCCCCCATTACACCGCTTGGGAACGAGTACATGGCCCGCGCATATCCTCAGAGTGAACCGCAGGAGTTTGCGCAGTCGCCTGGCGAGTGGCACGCCCTGCGGGGCGAGCTGGTCGCCCTGCTTGATCAGGTCGAAAACCAGGTGGCGCGGCAGTCGCGCCAGGACAGCGGACATCCGGGCCTCGGCGAACGCATGCACGACCTGCGCATGCAGGTCGCCAGCGTCGAACCCGACAATCGTCACCGCGAGGCCCTGCGCTCGGTCAAGCGCGCCGTGGATCGTTTCAGCGATCGCGACGACAGCTTTGCCGGCCGGTCCATGCCGTCCAATCCGCGTGACACCCTGCAGTCGGCCATCCAGCAGATACGCGACCGTCAGGGCGTGCAGGCGCCGCGCGCCGCCATGCCGCAGCAGACCAGCTTTGCCGACCTGCCGCAATTCACCGAACTGGCGCAGGCTGTCGGCGGCATTTCCGGCCGGCTCGAGCGCCTTGAGGGCGAACTGCGGACCCAGGCCCGCAGCCAGACCGGCAACGTCAAGGAAATCGCCGAGCAGGTGGGCCAGCTCAGCCACGTGGTCGAACTGCTGGCCGGCGCCGTCGGCGAAACCGGTCAGGTCAAGCGCCTCGAAGGCCAGATCGCCTCGCTCGCCCGGATGATCGCGCAGGGACCGCAGGTCGACCTCTCCGCTTTGACCCAGCGCCTCGACGACGTCTCGGCGACGGTGGGCAAGCTTGCCGACCTGCAGATGCAATATGCCGGCCAGCTCAAGTCCAGCGACACGTCCGCGGCGATGGGCGAGAGCATGCGCGCCATCGAGGACGGCGTCCGCAACGTCTACGACCGGCTTGACGCCATCGAGCGCCACAGTGCCCTGGCGCCGGCCGATCTCGAACCCATTACCCGCGAACTGGGTCGCATCACCGAGGCGATGGCCAGTCCGTCGCAGCCGCAGGGCCTCGTCGAACTGGTCGATGTGCTCAATGCGCGGATCAGCGACATCGAGATGCGCAACCCTGCCGTCGCCGAACTCAAGCTCGACGTCGAGGAACTGCGCGGCGCCGTCCTCGAGGCCATGGAGCCGCGATTTGCGGCACTCGAGATGCAGATCGAGGGCCTCTCTGACCGCCTCAACGAACGGCCCGCCGAGATCAATATCGGCCAGCTCGAATCGCAGGTGCGTCAGCTGGTGGCCCGCATGGACCAGACCGGCGAACAGCTCAGCGGTCTGGCCAAGCTCTACCAGAAGCCCGCCGCCCCGGCGCCGGCCCCCGACTTCGACGCCTTGGCCGATCTGGTCGCCAATCGCACGTCCGAGGCGATGGCCCGCGTCGAGCCGCCGGCGCCTGCCCTGCCGGTCGAGACCGACTACGAGGAAATCGAAA
This sequence comes from Devosia sp. J20-27, assembly GCF_055808595.1. NCBI lineage: Bacteria > Pseudomonadati > Pseudomonadota > Alphaproteobacteria > Hyphomicrobiales > Devosiaceae > Devosia > Devosia sp. J20-27. The sequence goes on from NZ_CM147875.1 coordinate 194,316, forward strand.
AGCGCGTTGCCCGGGTCATGCGCGACGCTGCCAGCCAGCAGCAGCCGGCCGAAGACTTTTCCGGCATGCACACCGGCATCCGCGAGGTCAACGAGCGGCTGGCGCGGCTTGAGCAATCGCTGCTCGAACGTGCCGAGGAAGCCAAGCGCATCGAGGCGGCGCCGCTCGCCGACTTCACGCCCCACATCCCGAACGCCCGCCCGGCCCCGATTGCGCCCGAGCCGCTGGCCGAGAGCGAGCCGGAACGCGCTGACGACCCGATTGCCGAGGTTATCCGCGCCGCCGAACCGATGCCGGCCATGCCGCCGCGGCCGGCTGCCGCGCCACGCCGCTCCGACGCCATGCCGGCCAATCCCTCCGAGGACGCGCCGCTGGTGGCCAAGCCCTTCCCGCCGGCGGCCGAGGCCGGACCGGTACGGGCCGCGCTCGAGGTCAAGAACGGTCCACGCAAGCATCATCCGGGGCTGGGCGACGGCGTGACGTCGGCACCGGCCACGCCGGCTCCCGAGGTCAGCGCCGAGGTGATCCCCAGCTACCATCCGGTAGCGGCGGGCAAGCCGCCGCGTCCCGTCTCCAGCTTCGATGCGCCGGCCGAACCGGCCAGCCCGGCACCGGCCAAGCCCGCCGAACCCGCCTCGAGCGACGCCACGCCGAGCGCCAATACCTTCATCCAGGCGCATCGCCGCGCCGCCCGCCAGGCGTCGTCCGCCGCGCCGGCCGCCAAGAATGCGTCGGCGAAGTCGATGATGAAGACCGAGCCCGATGCGTCGGGCAATCCGGTGTCGCTGATCGGTCGGGCGCTGGCCCGGCTGCAGGGTGCCGGCGCCGCCGCCGCACCTGCTGCCGCTCCCGCGATTCCCGCTGCAGCTGAAACGGTTGCACCCAAGGTCAAGGAGCCCAAGCGGCCACGCAAGCCGACGCCCGAGCGCAAGCTCGCCGGCGACAAGAAGCCGCGCGGCGAAGCCTGGTCGCCGGACGACAATGGCGATACTGCCGATACGCATGTGAAGCGCGTCGAACCCACCGACGGCTCCCTCTATCCCGTCGACAGCGACGAGGATGTGGCCACCGGCAGCTTCCTCACCCGCTATCGTCGCCCGATCCTGCTGGCCGCCGTGCTGGCTGCCGCGACCGTGCTGGCCGGCAATCTGGTGATGCAAAAACTCCGGGACGCCGCTCCGGCCGAGACGGTTCAGGGCACCGGCCAGACCGAGACCGACGCCGGCGCCGGACTGCTCGACGCCGAGCCGATCGGCAATGTCTCGAGCCTCTCCAAGCCCAGCCGCGTCATCGAGATGGTCGATTCCATGTCGACCGGCTCGATCGAGACCGGCAATGCCGCGGCTATGGCCGCCAGGCCGATGTCCTTCGTCCCGGCCACGGCGACGCCCGCCCTCTCGGCGACCTTCGGCAAGCTCGACGGCAAGTCGAGCTCCGAAATCCTGACCGGCTCGGTGTCCGCGGCGGCCAAGGCCGCTACCGACGCCGCCTCGCCGCTGGTCATGCCCGAGCCGCTGGCCACCGCCGTCATCAGCCCGATCAAGGTCGAGATGCCGCCCGAGGGCCTCGGTCCGGAAGAGCTGCGCCGCGCTGCCGCCGACGGCGACGCCCGCGCGCAGTTCGAGGTCGCTGCCATCTATACCGAAGGTCGCGCCGTCACCGAGGATCCGGCTCAGGCCGCCATCTGGTACGAGCGCTCGGCCGCCCAGGGCTTTGCCCCGGCACAGTATCGCCTCGGCAATCTCTACGAGAATGGCCGTGGCGTCGAAAAGGACCTGCAGCAGGCCCGCCTCTGGTACCAGCGTGCCGCCGAAGCGGGCAACCGCATGGCCATGCACAACCTCGCTGCCCTCTATGCCGGCGGCGAACTGGGCAAGCAGGAATTCGATGCTGCTGCCGAATGGTTCGAGCAGGCCGCCGAGCGTGGCATGAAGGACAGCCAGTTCAACCTGGGCATGCTCTATGCCCGCGGACTGGGCGTGAAGCAGGACATGCAGGCCTCGTTCAAGTGGTTCTCGCTGGCCGCCAAGCGTGGCGACAAGGATGCCGCCGTTGCCCGCGACGACATCGCCCGCTCGCTGTCGGCCGAGGATGCCGGCCGGCTTAACGACGAGATTGCCGCCTCGCGCCCGCAGCGCATCGACCTCGCCGCCAACTATGCGCCGATCGGCACCTGGAGCGCCAAGTTCGATCCGGGCGAGGCGATCACCAAGAAGGAAGTCGTGCTCAACGTGCAGGCCGCCCTCAGCCAGCTCGGCTATGACCTCGGAACGCCGGATGGCGTGGTCGGTCCGATGACTGCCGAAGCCATCAAGGCCTTCGAGCGGGCGACCGGCATGAGCGAGGTCGGCGTCATCAATCCGCGGCTGCTGGCGGTGCTGGGCAGCCAGCCGGTCTAAAGTATGACGTCGAAGTGCGAAAAAGGGCGCCTGATTGGCGCCCTTTGCTTTTGCGTCAACTTAGCTTTTGCATTTAACTGCTAGACCTGAATTCCCAACCATCCCGATCGGGTCCATTCACGTGCAGATCTACCTGCCGATCGCCGAAATTTCGATGAACCTGTTCTTTCTCGTCGGTATCGGCGGAGCTGTCGGGTTTCTATCGGGATTGTTCGGCGTGGGCGGCGGATTCCTGCTGACGCCGTTGCTGATTTTTTCCGGCGTACCGGCACCGGTGGCGGTGGCCTCGGTCACCGGCCAGGTGGTTGCCGCCTCGACCTCGGGCGCCCTCTCCTATTTCCGGCGCGGCCAGATCGACCTGCATCTGGCCATGTATCTGGTGCTTTCGAGCATTCTGGGGGCCTTCGGCGGCGTGGCCGCCTTCGCGGCGCTGCGCTCGATCGGTCAGCTCGATCTCGTGATCTCCCTCGGCTTCCTGCTGCTGCTCGGCTCGGTCGGCACGCTCATGATGGTGGAGAGCCTGCGCTCCATCCTCAAGCGCCGCGCCGGCATCGTGGTGCGCGACAAGCTGCCCAACCAGCACAACTGGTTCCACGGCCTGCCCTGGCGCATTCGCTTCAAGAAGAGCCGGCTCTATATCTCCGTGCTGCCGGTGCTGATCCTCGGACTTTGCATCGGCTTCATCGGTTCGCTGCTGGGCATTGGCGGCGGCTTCATCCTGGTGCCGGCCCTTGTCTACATCCTGCGCATGCCCGGCAACATGGTGATCGGCACCTCGCTGCTGCAGGTGGTGGCCATGATGGCCGCGACCACCATCCTGCACGCCGTCAACAGCCAGAGCGTCGATATCCTGCTCGCCTTCTCGCTGATGGTCGGCGGCACGGTCGGGGCCCAGTTCGGCGCCTCGGCCGGCAAGTACCTGCGCGGCGAGCAGCTGCGGGCCCTGCTGGCCCTGCTGGTGCTGGCCGTGGCCGTGCGTTTCGGCCTCTCGGCCATTCTCGGGCCCGCCGATCCCTACTCCGTTGCCGTCATCGGTGCCGGAGGCGTGCTGTGAAACTGATCGCCGCCCTGCTGGTCCTGCTCGCTGTCACCGTTCCGGCCCGGGCCGAACGTCTCGTCTCGATGGTCTCGCGCGAAGAAGTGGCCATCACCTCGAGCTTTACCGGCGAGACGTTGACCCTGTTCGGCAATGTCGAGCCGGAAGCGGGCGCCGCGGAGAAATTCGTCGAGGGCCCCTACCACATCATCGTGGTGGTGACCGGCCCGTGGCAGGACCGCGTGGTGCGGCTCAGCGAGCCGGTCCTCGGCGTCTGGATGAATACCCGGCAGGTACTGTTCAAGGCCTTCCCGTCCTACTACCACGTGCTGGCAAGCGGCGTGCTGACCGATATGGCCTCGCAGGAAACGCTGGATGAGCTCAATATCCTCCCCGAGGCGCAGGCGCGGATCGCGGCCGGGCCGGGGACTGGCGTCACCGCAAAAATGAGCCAGGAACTGATCCGGCTCATGACCCGGCAGGGTCGGGTCGGGGTCAACACCAATGGCGTCGTGTTCCGCTCCGGGACCGTCTACGCCGCGCAGGTGACGCTGCCCAGCGACATCCCGCCCGGTCCCTTCCTCGCGCAGACCTACCTCTTCAAGAACGGTGTCCTGGTCGCCGAACGCTCGGAAGGCTTCACGGTCCGCAAGATCGGCTTCGAGCGCTTCCTCGGCCAGGCCGCCACCGGCCAGCCCCTGCTCTACGGCCTCGTCTGCGTCATCCTCGCCCTGTTCACCGGCTGGCTCGGCGGGGTGGTGTTCAAGCGCTAGCGCGACGATGATCAGGGCGCTGTGCAGATGCGTTCGTCTCTCCCCACCCACCGTCATCCTCGGGCTTGACCCGAGGACCCAGGCTAAGCTTTCCTCCTCCTCGGAGGGGTGATGGGCGGCTTCTTCTATCTCATGGCGAGCAAGCGCAACGGCACGCTCTATGCGGGCGTGACCAACGATATCGTTCGACGCGGCTGGGAGCACCGCGAAGGGATCGTCACCGGGTTCACCAAGCGCTACGAGGTGAAACGTCTCGTCCACTTCGAAGAGTTCAGCCACATCTCCGAGGCCATTCGCCGGGAAAAGGCCGTCAAGCACTGGGTGCGGCAGTGGTAGGTCGATCTCATCGAAAAGACCAATCCCGAGTGGGACGACCTTTGGCCGACAATTGCCCGGTCCGAGCTCCGGTAAAGATGGGTCCTCGGGTCAAGCCCGAGGATGACGGTGCGGGGGATGGTGTTGGCACAAGCAAGGGAACGGAGCGCGCCCACTCTTCTGCACGGGGCACAGCAACGTCGCCAGAGCGTTTGCTCCAACCTCTCCCCATCCACCGTCATCCTCGGGCTTGACCCGAGGACCCATGTCTCACCGCCCACAGGCCGCCGTTTGACACACGCCGACCGTCACCCCACCAGCCGCTTCACGCTCACCGGATAGACCCGGCCGCGGCCGATCATGGTGACTTCCAGCGCCGGCAGGTCGAAGAGGCCCGAAAACGCCGGGCCGAGGATGTTGATGCTGCCCGTCGAGGCGCCGTAGGCCGGCAGCACCAGCACCGAGCCGTCGTGCACGAAGCACGACCGCCGCACCGAGCGGCCGTCGATCTGCAGGTGCGCGGCGGGGTGCAGGTGGCCGCCGATCAGCCCCGGCGTGCCGCGGCGCGGCTCGTGCGTCAGGGTCAGGCCGCGATGCGCAAGGACGTCGACGCAGGTGCCGCCCAGCGCGTGCGGGCTGGGATCGTGATTGCCCGAGACCCAGGTCCAGCGGGCGCGCCCGAGCAGCGCCATCAGCCGCAGGCGATCGGCATCGAGCAGCGTCGAGCTACCCTCGTCGCGGTGAAAGCTGTCGCCCAGGGCGATGACCGCCTCGGCGCCGGTCCGCGCGATATCGGCTTCCAGCCGCTTCAGCGTCAGGCCGGTGTCGTAAGGCGGCAGCAGGGTGCCGCGCCGCGCGAAGGACGAGAGCTTTTCCAGATGCAGGTCGGCCACCAGCAGCGCCCGTTCGGCGTGCCAGTAGAGGCCGCCCGAGGGCAGCGGTTCAAAGGCATGGCCGGCGAAGTTCAAGAGCACCGTCGCCTCGTCCTGATCGGCGGCAAGCGCCGCACCCGCATAGTTCACGTCTGGCCCAAAGCTTCCCTGATCAGTTCCGCGGCAGCGTCGGCCATGGCGCTTTCGCGGCCCTCGCCGAAGATCGGCGTCTTGCCGATGTCGAGCAGCACAGGTACCGCCAATGGCGAGATTCGGTCGAGTGGTTTGTGCACGATATGTTTCCGGATGCGGCGCAGCGCCTGTCCCAGCCGCTCGACATCGAGCAGGCCGCGGGCCGCATCGCGACGCGTCGCCTGGATCAGGATGTGGTCGGGTTCGTGCTCGTAGAGCACGTCGTAGATGATGTCCGATGACACCGTGATCTGGCGGCCGGTCTTTTCCTTGCCGGGATGGCGGCGCTCGATCAGTCCGGCAATGATGGCGCAGTTGCGGAAGGTGCGGCGCATCAGCTGGCTTTCGTAGAGCCACTCCTCGAGGTCGTCGCCCAGCATGTCCTCGTCGAACAGCTGGTCCAGCGACAGCCGCCCGGTGCGGATCATGGCCGAGATATCGCCCAGCCCCCAGATGGCCAGCGAATAGTCCGATGCCACAAAGCCCAGCGGCCGGGCCCGCGCCCGCTCCAGCCGGCGGGTAAGCAGCATGCCGAGGGTCTGGTGCGCCAGCCGCCCTTCGAAGGGGTAGCAGACCAGGTAGTTCTGGTCGCCGCGCGGAAAGGTCTCGACCAGCATGGAGTCCGGCGGCGGCAACGTCGAGACGTCGCGCTGCAGTGCCAGCCAGTCGCTCACCTGCTCTGGCAGCACGCCCCAGTGCTCGGGCTGCGACAGGATTTTGCGTACCCCGTCGGCGAGATAGGTCGAGAGCGGAAACTTGCCGCCCATGTAGGACGGGATTTTTGGGTCCCGGGACTGGCTGCGGCTGACATAGGCCTCGGTCTCGAACATGCCCTCGAAGGCCACCACTTCCGAACCGAAGAGGAAGGTGTCGCCCTTGCTCATGGAGTTGAAGAAATACTCCTCCATCTCGCCGAGCACGCGGCCGAAGCGACCAATAGGCCCGGTGGTACCGGCTCGGTCGGCGCTGCGATTGCGGCTCTTGACCAGCCGCACCTTGACCATCGGCTCCTCGATGATGGTGCCGACATTGAGCCGGTATTGCTGGGCCACCTGCGGGTTGGCGATGCGCCACAGGCCCTCCGGGGTCTTGCGCAGCTTGGCGTAGCGTTCATAGGCGCGCAGCGCGTAGCCGCCGGTGGCGACGAAATCGATCACCCGCTCAAAGGTCTCCCAATCCAGCTCGCGATAGGGCCAGGCGCGGCGGATCTCGTCAAAGAACGGCAGCGGATCGAGCGGGGCCGCGCAGGCCATGCCGAGCACATGCTGGGCCAGCACGTCGAGCCCGCCGCTGGACGGGTCCTCGGAGTCCTGGGCGCCGATCTCGACCGCCTCCAGCGCCGCCTCGCATTCGAGCACCTCGAAGCGGTTGGCGGGGACGAACAGCGCCTTGCTAGGTTCGTCGAGCCGGTGGTTGGCGCGGCCGATGCGCTGCAGCATGCGGCTGGCACCCTTGGGCGCACCCACCTGCACCACGAGATCGACATCGCCCCAGTCGATGCCCAGATCGAGGGTCGAGGTACAGACGACCGCCTGCAGCTTGCCCTCGGCCATGGCCGCCTCGACGCGTCGCCGCTGCTCCACCGCCAGCGAGCCATGGTGCATGGCGATGGCGATGCCGTCCTCGTTGATGGCCCAGAGGTTCTGGAACAGCATCTCGGCCTGGCTGCGCGTGTTGACGAAGAGCAGCGTGGTGCGGTGCGCCTTGATGGCGCGATAGAGCGCCGGGATGGCCCAGAGAGCGGAGTGCCCGGCCCAGGGCACGTGCGCATTCTCGGCAGTCAGGATCTCGACATCGGGCACGGCGCCGCCACGCCCAAGCAGCAGTCGGGTTTCCGCTGCGGGCTGCGGCGCGGCGATCCAGTCGCGCAGCAGGTCGGGTCGGGCGACCGTCGCCGACAGCGCCGTGATGCGCAGCGCCGGGGCCAGGGTCGCCAGTCGCGCCAGTCCGAGCGCCAGGAGTTCGCCGCGCTTGCTGGTGACCATGGCATGCAGTTCATCGAGCACGATACGCTTGAGGTGGCGGAACATCTGCTCGGCATCGGCGTGGCTGAGCAGCAGCGCCAGCTGCTCGGGCGTCGTCAGCAGGATATTGGGCGGATCGATGCGCTGGCGCTGCCGGCGGCTCGACGGGGTATCGCCGGTGCGCGTCTCGACCTTGATCTTGAGCCCCATCTGCTCGATCGGGGTGACGAGGTTGCGCTGCACGTCGACAGCCAAAGCCTTGAGCGGCGATATGTAGAGGGTATGCAGGCCCTGGCGCGGGTGATGCGCCAGATCCTCGAGCGTCGGCAGGAAGCCGGCGAGCGTCTTGCCCGCACCGGTCGGCGCGATCAGCAGCGCCGAGGCACCGGCCTCGCTCGCCTCCAGCACGTCGAGCTGATGGGCGCGCGGCGCCCAGCCCCGCTCCGCGAACCAGCTCTCGATTTGGGGGTGGAGCGGCAAGGGGAACTCGATACACTCGGGAGGACGTCGGAGGGGGAGTCTAGTCTTGGCAGATCACACCCAGCAAGAGCTCAAACTCAATCCCGATGACGCACTGGATTTCCTCGTGCACGAGGCGCGCCGGCTCCACAAGCATTCCGAGGGGCGCGTCATCGTCGGCCTTGCCGGCGGGCCGGGCACCGGCAAGTCCACACTGGCGGCGCGGCTGGTCGACCAGCTCAACGCGGTCGAGCCGGGCAGCACTGGCTATGTGCCGATGGACGGCTTTCACATGCTGCATGCCAAGCTCGAACAACTGGGTACCGTCGCAGACAAGGGCGCGCCGCACACTTTCGAGGGCGAAGCCTTCGCCGCCTTCCTTGCCACGCTCAAGGCGGCGGACGGGCCGGTCTCCGGGCCGGGCTACTCGCGCAAGATCGAGGACGTCGTTCAGGACGCGTTCATCATTGCGGCGAAAGCGCGGATTCTGGTGGCCGAAGGCAATTACCTGCTGCTCGCCGATCCGCCCTGGCATCAGGTCCGGCCGCTGCTCGACCTCGCCGTCTTCATCGATCTGCCGCGCGAAACCGTGCGCAAGCGCCTGATGAAACGGCATGCCGAGCACGGCCTCTTCTCCGAAGGGCGTAACCGCGAGCATATTGAACGTGTCGACCTGCCGAACTATGACCTTGTGCAGCGTTCTCGCGCCCATGCCGATATCGTTATCGACCTGATCACCGACGCCTAGGAGCTTCACATGCCTGTTATTTTTGTCACCGGTGCCACCTCCGGGTTCGGCGCCGCCACGGCGCGGCTGTTTGCCACCAATGGCTGGAAAGTCATCGCGACCGGCCGCCGGGCAGATCGCCTGCAAGCTCTTGCCGCCGAATTCCCCGGCCTCATCCACCCCGCGCCGCTCGACCTCACCGACAAGGCCAGCGTGGAAGATGCCGTCGCCGGCATTCCCGACGACTTCAAGCCGGTGATGTGCCTCTTCAACAATGGCGGGCTGGCGCTCGGCTCGGCGCCCATCCCCAATACCCGGTTCGAGGACTGGGAGCGGATGATCGACACCAATATCAAGGGCCTGCTCTACGCCACCATGGCCGTGCTGCCGCTGCTGCAGGCCGCCGGCAAGGGCGCCTCGATCGTCAATGTCGGCTCCATCGCCGGCCGCTTTGCCTATCCGGGCGGCAATGTCTACGGCGCCACCAAGGCCTTCGTGCACAATTTCTCGGAGAACCTGCGCACCGACCTCAACGGCGGCGATATCCGCGTCACCGGGCTCGAGCCGGGCATGGCCAAGTCGGAGTTCACCCAGGTCCGGACCTATGGCGATGCCGAGGCCAACGAGAAGTTCTATGAAGGCGTCGAGCCGATCATGCCCGAGGACATTGCCAACATGGTCTGGTTCATCGCCAACCAGCCGCCGCACATCAACATCAACTTCCTCGAAGTCATGTGCACGGCGCAGATCCCTGCCCGCACAAATATCGTCAGGAAGAATTGAGCCGGCCCAGCTACCCCTTCGAGGTCCGCTCGGCTGACGTCTGGCGCATCGCGCTGCCCGCCTCGATCGCCTTCATCACCGAACCGCTGGCCGGGCTGGTCGACATCACTGTCGTCGGCCGGCTCGGCGATGCGGCGCTGCTGGGCGGCGTGGTGATCGGGGCGCTGATCTTCGACTTCATCTTCTCGCTCGCCTATTTCCTGCGCATCGGCACGGCCGGGCTGACGGCGCAGGCGGTCGGGGCGCGCGATCCGCTCGACGGCCTGCTGCATGTGGCACGCGCCATCGGCGTGGCAATCCTTGCGGGCCTCGCGATGATCGTGCTGCAGGGGCCGCTGCTCTGGCTCTCGACCGCCCTGATGTCACCCGGCCCGGGTGTGGCCGCCGCCTTTGCCGAATATTTCGCGGTGCGCATCTGGGTCGCGCCGCTGTCGCTGATCAACTACTGCCTGCTCGGCTGGTTCTACGGCCGGGCCGCCGCGACCACCGGCATGCTGCTGCAGATGGTCATGCATGGCGTCAACATCGTGCTTTCGATCGGCTTCGTCTACGGCCTGGGCTGGGGCATCAGCGGCGTTGCCGCGGCGACGGTGATCGGTTCGTCCGCCAGCTGCCTCATCGGCCTCTACCTGCTGCAGCGACATTTCGGCGGCCTGCGGTCCATGCTGACGCAGCTGTCGCGCAGCGAACTGCTCGATGCCACCGGCATCCGCCGGATGTTCGCTCTCAGCCGCGACCTGATGATCCGCTCGATCGCGTTGATGAGCGCCTATGCGTGGTTTGCCGGACAAGGCGCCCGCATGGGCGCGGTGCCACTGGCCGGCAATGCCATCCTGCTCAATTTCCTGATGATCGGCGCCTTCTTTCTCGATGGTGTAGCGCAGGCGGCCGAACAGCTCTGCGGCAAGGCTGTCGGCGCCAACTGGCGTCCGGCCTTCGACCGCGCCTATGCGCTGTCGTTCCGCTGGGGCATCGTGATGGGTGTGGGCCTGGCGCTGCTGATCTATTTTGGCGGCGGCCTGCTGACCGACCTGATGACCACCAGCGAACCGGTTCGGATCTACACGCGCGAGTTCCTGGGCTTTGCCGCGCTCGCCATGCTGACGGCCATGCCGGGCTTTCTCTACGACGGCATCCTGATCGGCGTGACGCTGAACACGGTGATGCGCAACGGTATGCTGATCTCGCTGCTGGCCTTCCTCGTCGCGGCCATCGTGCTGCAGCCTCTGTTCGGCAATGCCGGCCTGTGGCTGGCGCTCAACATGTGGTTCCTGGCGCGCGCCGCGTTCTACTGGTGGGCGCTCGACCGCCGCAAGGCCGGGCTGTTTGCCGCCTGATCACGCCGCTGACGCAGGTCAGACCGGCAGCGGCGAAGCTCGGTGATGCCGATAACGGTATTCCTGGTGCCGCTGGTGGTCCCCGTGAGATGGACCTCGCCTTCACCAGCCAGAAATAGCGCGCTGTCGGAGCGGCCTTCTGATCTACGGCCTGGCCGCAGCCCATTCGTCGGTCTTGCGGCCGACCAGTTCAGAGATATTGGTCTTGCCCTCGGCCCGCACCGCGGCCGTGAGGCCGCGCTTGATGCGGTCGAGCAGATCAAGTCCGCCATACACCAGCGCCGAGTAAAGCTGGATGGCGTCCGCGCCGGCCTCGAATTTCTGCAGCGCCGTCTCGGGCGAATGGATACCACCCACGCCGATGATCGGCAGGCGGCCGACGCGCTGGCGCACCTGCGCGAGTTTCTGCGTCGCGAGTGCGAACAGCGGCTTGCCCGAGAGGCCACCGGTCTGGGTGGCGTTCTCCATGTCACGCACGGCGCCGCGACCAATGGTGGTGTTGGAGACGATCAGCCCGTCGAGGTCGGTCTCGGCGATCACCCTGGCGATGCCATCGAGTTGGATTTCGTCGAGGTCAGGCGCCAGCTTGAGCAGCACCGGCACGCGGACCGTCGCCTTCGAGCGCGCCTTGAGTACCTCGCCGAGCAGGCGGCGCAGCGCCTCGTCACCCTGCAGGTTGCGCAGCCCCGGCGTATTGGGCGAGGAGATGTTGACGGTCAGGTAGTCAGCCACTTCGGCAAAGCGCAGCACGCCCTTCACATAGTCGGCGACGAAATCCTCGCTGTCCTTGTTGGCGCCGATATTGACGCCGAGCGCCCCCGGCACATGGAGCCCCTTGAGCCGGCGAAACACCTCGTCATGGCCGTCATTGTTAAAGCCCATGCGGTTGATGACGCCTTCGGCTTCCGGGATACGGAACAGCCGCGGCTTCGGATTGCCGACCTGCGGGCGCGGCGTCACGGTGCCGATCTCGACCATGCCGAAACCCATGCGGGCCAGCGGCACCGGCACTTCGGCATTCTTGTCGAAGCCGGCGGCCATGCCGACGGGATTGCTCAGCTCGAGCCCGACGAGGCTGGTCTTGAGTTCGGGAGCGTCAGGCCCCTCCTGCTCGGGCGACAGGCCGAGCCGCAGCGCGTTGATGGTGGCGCCGTGGGCAATCTCGGGGTCCATCTTCAAGAGAGTGTCGCGGGTCAGCGATTTGAGCAGCGGCACCCTGAACAGCGGCGACAGGCGCGAAAAGATCATCGCACGGCCTCCGGCAACTCGACGCTGCCGTCGGCGTCCACGTCCACCGTCCCGGTCCAGGCGATGGCCGATACCGGCAGGCTGCCATAGAGATGCGGAAACAGCTGGCCGCCGCGCGAGGGTTCCCAGACTAGCTTGTCGCCCAGTTCAGCGGCGCGTACCGAAAACAGCGCCAGCCCGCTCTGGCCCTTGAAGTGCAGGGTCAGCGTCTCGGCCAGCTGGGCGGCGGTCGAGAAATGGATGTAACCGTCCTTCTCGTCGATCGGCATGCCGGTGAAAATGCCGCTCCGCATGGCTTCGGCGAGCGCCTCGGGGCTGGAGATCTTGTAGATGACGTCCGGATGGGAACTGGACTGGGTCATGGTCTGGCAGCCTCCTCGAAGCGAGGCGGACCCTAGTCAAAGCCGCGTGGAGTCTCAACCTCAGGGTTTACAAATCCGAGGGCCAACCCTAAAACTAGGACTTTCTTCCATGCTTGGGATAACTTTCCTTCAGCGCCCCGGGTCCAACTACGCATGCTTACGCATAGTGCCATCTGGGACTCCATCGACGCGCTGGCCCAGCGTCATGGCCTTACCCCCTCCGGACTGGCTCGCATCGCCGGGCTGGATGCGACCGCCTTCAACAAGTCCAAGCGGGTGAGCAAGGATGGCCGCGAGCGCTGGCCGTCGACGGAGAGCATCGCCAAGGTGCTGGAAGCCACCGGCGAGACGTTCGACCAGTTCGTCGCCAGCGGCAGCTACATGCAGTTTCCGGCGGCCATGAACAGCAACAGCTCGGTGCCGCTGCTGGGGCTGGCGCAGGCCGGCTCGGGCGGTTTCTTCGACAGCGCCGGCCACCCGGCCGGCCAGGGCTGGGACGAAGTCCAGCTGCCCACCGCTGCGGCCGAGGGCATGTATGCGCTCGAAGTCTCCGGCGATTCCATGGAGCCGCTCTATCGCGAGGGTGACCGCGTTGTCGTCGCGCCGGGCGACACGGTGCGCCGCGGCGATCGCGTCGTCGTGCGCACCCATGGCGGCGAGGTGATGATCAAGATCCTCTTCCGGCAAACCGCCAAGACCGTCGAACTGCACTCGGTCAACCCGGCCTACGCGCCCCGCATCGTGCCGCTGGCCGATATCGAGTGGGTCGCCCGCATCACCTGGGCCAGCCAGTGATCCGGATCGCGCAGGCCTCGCAAGACGATTTCGCCGACTGGCTGGCGCTGCGCAACGGCCTCTGGCCGCATGCGGCAGACTACAGCCCGGATGAAATGACCACGCTGCTTGCGGCTGCGAACCAGGTGGCGTTCCTCGCGCGTGACGGCGGCGGGCGACCCGTCGGTTTTGCCGAGGCCTCGATCCGCCGCGACTATGTCAACGGCTGCGAGACATCGCCCGTCGGCTTTCTCGAAGGGATCTACGTGGTGGCGGACGTACGCCGCCAGGGTGTGGCGCGGCAGCTGGTTGCCGCTGTGGCAGCCTGGTCGCAGGAACAGGGCTGTCGTGAACTGGCATCGGACGCCACAATCGACAACCATACCAGCCACCGGATGCACGAAGCGCTCGGCTTCAGCGAAACCGAGCGCGTGGTGTTTTTCCGGCGACCGCTCTGATCAGGATGCTTTCAGCAGCTTGCCTGCCAGTGCATCGGCGATGAGCTTTCGCGTCTCGGCCACGCCGTAAAGCGCGATGAACGAGCCGAAGCGCGGCCCCTGATCGGCCCCGAGCAGCACCTGGTAGATCGCCTGGAACCACTCGCGCAGCGGCTCGAAGGCATGGGCCTTGCCGATCTCGAAAGTCAGGTTCTGCAGTTCCTCTGCATTGGTCGAGCCGGTCAGCGGTTCGAGCTGGCGCGACAGGTCCTCGAGCGCGGCGCGTTCCTTGTCGGTCGGCGCACGGAAGGTCTTGGTCGGCTTGACCCGATCGTTGAAGTAGCTGACGGCGTAGCCGGCGAGCTTGTCGATCTCGGGATGCGACTTGGGTGTGGCGCCCGGCACATAGCGCGAGATGAAGCCCCAGAGCACCGCCGCATCATGCGCGTTCGAGGCCGAGACGAGGTTGAGCAGCAGGCCGAAGGTGATCGGCATGTCGATGGCCGGCGGATGGCCGAAATGCACGTGGAACGCCGGGTTCTCCAGCCGCTCCTCGGGCGTCTGCTTCTGGTAGGCGGCGACGAACTGGTAATATTCGTCGACGGCGCGCGGCACGACATCGAAATAGAGCCGCTTGGCTGTGCGCGGCTTCTGGAACATGTAGAGCCCCAGGCTCTCGGCGCTGGCATAGGTCAGCCACTCGTCCATGGTCAGGCCGTTGCCCTTGGACTTGGAGATCTTCTGGCCCTGGTCGTCGAGGAACAGCTCGTACACGTAATGCTCGGGCGCCTTGCCGCCAAGGATCTCGCAGATCCGGTCGTAGATGTTCTGGTTGGTCTGGTGGTCCTTGCCGAACATCTCGAAATCGACGCCCAGCGCGGCCCAGCGCATGCCGAAGTCGGGCTTCCACTGCAGCTTCACCTTGCCGCCGGTCACCGGCAGGGTGGTCTCGCTGCCGTCCTCGTCCTCGAAGGTGATGGTCCCGGCCTTGGCGTCGACATGCTTCATCGGCACGTAGAGTACGCGGCCCGAGATCGGCGAGATCGGCAGGAAGGGCGAGTAGGTCGCCTGCCGCTCCGCCCCGAGGGTGGGCAGCATGACTTTCATGATGTCGTCATAGCGCTCGGCGGCGCGCAGCAGCACGGCGTCGAACTTGCCGGCCTTGTAGTATTCGGTGGCGCTGGCGAACTCGTAGTTGAAGCCGAACGTGTCGAGGAAGCGCCGCAGCATGGCGTTGTTATGGGCGCCGAAGCTGGAAAATTCGTTGGTCCAGGGGTCCGGCACCGCGGTCAGCGGCATCTGCAGATAGGACTCGAGGAAGGCCTTGGACGGCACGTTGTCGGGGATCTTGCGCATCCCGTCCATGTCGTCGGAAAAGCACAGCAACCGGGTTGGAATTTCGTCGCGCGTCAGCAGGCGAAAGGCGGTCCGCACCATGGTGGTGCGCGCCACTTCGCCGAACGTGCCGATATGCGGCAGCCCCGACGGACCATAGCCGGTTTCGAACAGGGCCTCCGTTCGGCCCGTCCTTTTCAGCCGCTCGACCAGCTTGCGGGCCTCCTCGAACGGCCAGGCACGGGCGTTCTGGGCAGGTTCAAACAGCGCGGGGTCGAGTTCGGGAAGCGGAGCGACGGTCAATTGACGGGCCCTTAACAGTCGGATTTTCGAAGACTGGCTCTGTTACACCCCCGGCTGTCTCCGTCAATGGCCCTGCTTGCCGTGGCCTTGCCAAGCCGGGCCCGGCTGCCTAGTTATGCCGGACCTAGTTAACGGGGACGATGATGGCTTTGTCGGCACAGGATGCTCTGATCTATCTGATGGTGGTTGCGGCCTCCTCGGATGCGCAAATGACTGCTCAGGAGCTCAATCGCATTGACGGGCTGGTCGGCCGGCTGCCGGTCTTCGAAGGCTATGACCGCGCCAACCTGACCAAGGTCGCCAATGAGTGCGTCGATCACACCAATGGCGGTATCGGCCTCGAGGGCGTGCTCGACATGGCCATCGCCGACCTGCCCGAGCGCCTGCACGACACCGCCTATGCGCTCTGCGTCGAGGTCACGGCCGTCGACCTCCACCTCGAACAGGAAGAATTGCGGCTGCTCGAAATGATCCGTGACCGGATGAATATCGACCGGCTGGTCACCGCTGCCATCGAGACGGCAGCACGGGCCCGGCATCGTCGCGCCTGACCCGCCGGGTCAGTAGTAGCTGACCGGGAACCAGCGCAGATAGAGCTCGTCGAGCATGCCGGACTCCTTGAGCTGCACCAGCCCGTAGTCGATGGCGTGGCGCACCGCATCGTGCCCGGCCGGCAGCGCCACGGCGAGGCCCTCACCGAAGAGGTCGGGCCGGAAATAGGGCGCCCCTGCGAAATCGCAGCAATCGGTATGGTCATTGAGCCAGAACGAGGCACGCATGGCGTCGCCGAAATAGCCGTCCACCTGTTCCGCCCGCAACGCATCGAGCGCCGCATCCTCGGTTTCGAACTCGACCAGCCGGGCGTCGGGCAGGTAACGGCGGACGAACTCGGCATGGGTCGAGCCGCGGCGCACCGCAACCAACTTGCCACTGAGCCTTGCCGGTTCAAAACCCCGCGCGTCGGCCAGCCGCATGACGAAGCGGCCCGGCAGCGCCAGGTATATCGATGAGAAATCGAAGCGCGCGCCGTTCTCCGGCGTCAGTGCCAGCCCGGCGATCAGCGCATCCCCCTGCCGGTCCTCGAGTGCGCTGGGTGCCTGCTCCCACGGCCAGGCCTGGACCGTACAGGTGACTTCAAGCTGGTTGCAGAGGGCGCGCGCCAGATCGATGTTGAAGCCGATCAGTTCGCCGGTGTCGTCGCGGTAGTTGAACGGCGGGAAATCGGCCGTCGTCAGGAAGCGGATCGCCGGCACCGGTGCCAGATTGGGCACCGCGTCGCGAGCGCTCGGATCGACGTGATAGGGCAGCGACTGGCCGAGGGCGGGCTGCAGTCCGAGCAGGATCACCGAGAAAACGACAGCTGTCAGGCGCATGGGTTCGACGCAATGGACGGGAGTTCGGCTTATGCCGCAATTTGCCGCCAAAGGCGAGGCCGGTGCTGCATCACACCTGCGTAACGCCGTCTGGTCTTTGCTCCCCGCTCAGGGACTTTGCGTACGGGCTTGCCCGGGGGACTGCGTAGAGCATGGACGTCCTGGCACAGGGTGGCAGTTCGACCGACGATGCCGATCTTCTGGCAGCGGTCCTGCTCGACCCGAGTGCCGACGCGGCTGCCCTTCTTGCGGCTGCTTGTGAGGCCGGCGTCGACCCGCTCGACTATTGCGCGCGACGCCTCGGGTTGGGCGAGGCACAGGTGATGCGCCGCGCCGCGGCCTGGGCGGGCCTGCCTTATGCCGATGCCGTGCCGGAGACCATCCGTGGCAGCGCTACCCTGCTCCGCCTCGACGCACTGGCCGATGCCCGCGCCGTGCATGCCTCGGCCGACGGCGTCGACACCCTCTATTTCGCACCCGGCTTTGTGGCGCTCCTGGCGCTGCGGCAGCGCAGGGTGGAGGCATTGCGCCGGGGGCTGGTCCTGACGCCGCACCGGGCCATCCGTCGTGCCCTGGCCGAGGCCAACAGTCCGGCGCTGCTGGTCGAGAGCCGGCAGCGCCTCGTCCGCCGCTGGCCGCATGCCAGTGCCTCGCTCGATCTGTCGCGGACCCAGCGCATCGCCTTCGTCGCGATCCTTGCCGCCATCGTCGCCTTCGCCGCCATCGCGCCGCTGCTGGCGCGGCCGCTGCTGCTGCCGTTCCTGCTGGTCGTCATCGTGGCGCCGGCACTGCTGCGCCTCGTGGCGGCATTGCACAGACCACCGGACCCGCTGACGCCGATCGATCTGCCGGACGCAGCGCTGCCGCGCTACACCATCCTCGTGCCGCTGCGCGACGAGGCCGGCATGGTGCCGCAACTGCATGATGCGCTGGCTGCGCTCGACTACCCGGCCTTATGTATCAAACGCACCAAGGGTATCCGGCCATGAGTAGGCAGGAGGGTCCGGTGTAGGGGTGCGCGCCGTGTGGCGGGCGGTGATCCGGCTAGGTTGCGTAGCCGTATTGTCCATCTGGTTGCAGAGCGACGTTGGGAGGTGGGATGTGCCGCGTGCCTCTAGCGTTAATCGTAGTCTTGTTTTCACCGTCACCGGAGAAGGTGCATCGAAACAGTCGCAGCGATTGGCGAGCTATATTGGGGTCGCTGGGCAACCGGTAGTTTACGAGGACTGCAATGCGCGGGTCGAGCCGCCCGTCTCCGCTAGATCGAACGGCCTCCAACTTCGTGATCTTCATCGAAGCCGGATAGGTGCGCGGGATACCTTCAAGTGGGAAGATGGCTTCCCCCACCGTCTCGCTTTTGTGAGCTTCGATGCCAAAACCAACCCAGTCGCTGATCTGGGCCTCAAGGTCTTCATCCTTGGCATGAAAGATCGTGCATCTCACCAGCACGTCCAGCGCTGGGGCGTTACCGACATTGTCCAGGTTCACGGCGACACGGCAACAAACGGCACCGGCGTTTACCTCAAAGGCGCTAGCGAGTTCAGCAGTCACTTTGAGCCAAGGGCGGTTATCCGCAATGAAGGCCTGTTGCGTAAGCTTTACGGCTTTCGCGCTTTGGCTGATGGACTCCGAAATGAAGATAAGCCCGGCAATCCCGACAGCAGCTTGAACGAGGGCGGCGACATACATCCAGATGGAGACCCGCGCCATCGTCCGTTGGGCATTGAGATCGTATTGGCTACGCTCTGCCTCGTACTGGGCATACAGGTTCTCGCTAACACAGATCGAGTGCTCGATTCCCTCAAGGGGAAGGCAATCTATGGCTATCTTGCCTGTGGTTACGCGCTCTTGTTGTGCGGATTTATGGGCTGCGTCTTTCTCGCCCTCGAAATACTCCGCTCCTATATCCTGCAATCCTAGATAAAGGATCGAAATGACCGCTACAGCTAGTAGCGCAAAGAAACCACGTCTGAACCAATCGCGAAGAGACATTGTAAGAGAAACGCTGCTGTGAATTTGCCCCGAGAGAGCTTATTCCGCACGTTTACCTCTTTCTCGTCGACTCCTATTTCGGCCAACTTGTCCACTAGCTGTGCATAGGTCACGCCTTTGCGCTTCAATTCGGCTTTCAATAGGTTCGCCGCTCGCATTTCCCAGTCCGTCTTATCTGCCATCGTATCGCCTGTGATAAAAAATGTATCGCAAATGATACGTATGCCCTTGTGTTCAGTACGTCAACGTACTACATACGTTACATACGTAACGGACACGATGACAAATGGCACAGCATTTCCTCCTTTCAGCCGCCGCCCGCACCCTTTCTCTGGGTCAGATCTACAAGGCCGGTGAAGAAGCTGCCTACGAGACGTTCAAGTCTCTGCGTTGGCAGGATGGCGAAGCCGTGTGCCCCGATTGCGGTTGCGTCGAGTGCTACGAGATCACCACCCGCCGCAAGTTCAAGTGCTCGGCCTGCTACCGTCAGTTCTCGGTCACTTCCGGCACCATCTTCGCCAGCCGCAAGATGGCCTTCGTTGATCTGCTGGCCGCGATCTGCATCTTCGTAAACGCCGTGAAGGGGCTCTCTGCCTTGCAGTTGAGCCGCGATCTCGACTGCCAGTACAAGACTGCGTTCGTGCTGGCTCACAAGCTCCGCGAAGCCCTCGCCGCCGAAGTCGCCAACCATGAACTGGACGGCGAAGTTGAGATTGATGGCGCCTACTTCGGCGGTCATATCCACCCCGCCAACTTTGCCGATCAGCGTGTTGACCGCCGCTTGTCCGAACACCAGACCGGCAAGCGCCGCGTTGTCGTGGCTCTCCGCCAGCGCAAGGGCCGCACCCGCACCTTCGTCACGATGAACGAAGCCGAAGGCGTGGACATTGCCGCTCAAATCGTGTCGCGCAAGTCGGTCGTGTTTGCTGACGAGGCAGGCCATTGGGACCGTCTGCATCAGGCTTGGATTGTTGGCCGCATCAACCACCGCGAAGCCTACTCAGCCGATGGCGCGAACACCAATCAGGTTGAGAGCTTCTTTAGCCGTCTGCGCCGCATGGTGACGGGCCAGCACCACGGCGTTTCGCCCAAGTACCTGCACCAGTACAGCGCCCATGCGGCATGGCTTGAAGATCATCGTCGCAATTCAAACGGCGACAATGCTATGAAGCTCACCGCCAATTCTTTGAATCATGGGGTAAGCCGCAACTTTGCGGGATACTGGCAACGGTCGATCTGAGATATTGCGGACGACGACTCACGGGCATTTGTACGGGCTTGGAACTAACCTTGTTGACAGTTGTTTACACGATGGTTACATCTCGGGCTCAGAATGCCCGGTAGAAATCGGCACCCACGCAAGGAGATCGAGGATGCGATATCGTACGCCGAAGCTCACGGCTGGCGGGTCGAAATGTGCTCCAGCCACGCGCATTGCTGGTGCAAGCTGATGTGCCCGAACGCCGACCCGTCAGGGTGTACCATCTATGTCTACGGAACCCCGAGAGACGACACCAACCACGCTCGCAAGATCATGCGTTACGTGGACCACTGCACATGTCACGAAGAGAACCATGCCTGAGTACAGCTTTTCATTCATCGTTTCCGGCGTTGATACGTCGAACGACGACTTCGTCAGCCGCTTCTATGAAGCCGGCTGCGACGACGCTACTCTTGCGTTGATGAAGGGCTTCCTTGTCGTATCGTTCGACCGTGAGGCAGAGGATTACGTGCACGCGGTGGTCTCCGCGTTTCACAACACGACAATGGCGGGCGGGCAAGTTGAACGCTTCGAGCCCGACTATCTGGTTAGCCAGTCCGAGATTGCCAAGCGGGCAAACCTGTCTCGCTCGGCTGTTTCCTTGTGGGTCAGCGGAGAACGTGGCCTCAACTTTCCTAGGCCTTGCGCCAGGATCACTACCGAGAGCCCTCTGTGGGATTGGGTAGTTGTATCAAGTTGGCTCCACAAGTGCGACCACTTAGGCCTCAACGAGGTAGTGAACGCGCGTATTGGCCGGACGATCAACCTAGCGTGCCAGCAAAGACTTAAGGCTACTGGTTTGGGTGAGCGGAAGTTGATGGACCAAATCAGGAAGGCGGCAATAGAGCCCGTTTTTGCGGACTGCTGATTTCCCACACCAGCGCTTGCCGCCGCTTACCCACGCGCTGCACCTTCCCCCGCTTCTCCGCCATTCGCAGCGAGTTCACCAGCCGTAGCTGGATACTGACGCGCAAGTGCTTGTCGCCCGCGTCCAGCCCCTTTGCCGTTATGACGTACTCGGCAATCTCTCGGGTGTCCTTTGGACCGTCTGCAAGCGCCTCACGATACAACACGCCAAGCTCTCGGCCCTTGAACAGCCTTCCCAGGTTGAAGTGCATGGGGAACTGTTCGCCCGATGCTGGCGGCTGAAAGAGCATGATGCTTGCGTTGATGTGCGCCAGATCGGCCTTGGCCTGCCCTAGTGCGCGCTCCAGCTTGGCAATGTGAGCCTCTAGCTCACCTGCCTTGGTGCGGAGTGTGTTGATAACCTGTGGAGTGTCGCCCATGCGGTGACAATAGCATCGGATTCAGTTATAAACGCCTATGAACTTGGTGCGTTTGATACATAAGGCCGCGACTACCCGCCGGAAAAGCTCGAAATCCTGTTCCTTGTGGAATCGGGCAGTCCCGAGACCATCGCGGCCGTCGAGGCCGTCGCCGGCGACGCGCGGGTCGAACTGGTCGTCATCCCGCCCGGCCCGCCGCAGACCAAGCCCAAGGCGCTCGACTATGCCCTGCCACTGGTCAGTGGCGCGTATGTCGTGGTGTTCGACGCCGAGGACATTCCGGACCGCGACCAGCTGCGCCGCGCCGCCGGCCGCTTCGCGCAGGACCCGGGACTCGAATGCCTGCAGGCCGAACTGCTGATCGACAATGGCGCCGAGAGCTGGCTGACGGCGCTGTTTGCCGGAGAATATGCCGGCCTCTTCAGCCTGCTCTTGCCGTATCTCGCCGCGCATGATCTGCCGCTGCCGCTGGGCGGCACCAGCAATCACTTTCGTACGGCGTCGTTGCGCGAGGTCGGGGGCTGGGATGCGTTCAATGTCACCGAGGATGCCGATCTCGGGGTGCGACTGGCGCGGCTGCGCCTGCGCACCGGCACGCTGCGCTCGGCAACGGCCGAGGAGGCGCCGATCCGGCTCTCGGCCTGGATGCGGCAGCGAACCCGCTGGATCAAGGGCTGGATGCAGACCTATATCGTCCACAACCGCCATCCACGCGCCTTCCTGCGCGACATCGGCTGGCGCAACTTCCTGTTCTTCCAGATCTATGTCGGCAGCCTGATCGTCTCGTCGCTGATCCACACGGTGTTTGCACTGTCGCTGTCGCTGCAGATCGCCCTCTACGGCCTCGGCTGGCCGCGCTTCGCCGACATCTGGGACGTGGTCTATCTGGCTGTGCTGCTGGTGGGTTATGGCGGCGCCTTCGGGCTGGCGCTGGCCGGGCTGGCGCGGCAGCGGCAGGGCGAGCTGGCCGTCTATCAGGCCCTGCTGCCGGTCTACTGGCTGCTGCATGCCGTGGCCGCCCTGCGCGCCGCCGTCGAGCTCGTCGTCCGCCCCTATTTCTGGAGCAAGACCCGCCACGGCGAGACGCAGATGGTGCGCGTCATCCGCTAGTAGCGCGACAGATCGAGATCGCTGGTGTCGATGTCGGCCGGCTTGCCCGAGACCAGATCGGCCAGCACCTGTCCCGAACCCGCCGCCATGGTCCAGCCCAGCGTGCCGTGGCCGGTGTTGAGAAAGAGGTTCTGGTACCTGGCGCGCCCGAGGATCGGCGTGCCGTCCGGCGTCATCGGTCGCAGGCCGCACCAGAAGCTCGCCTTGCTGGCGTCGCCCGCTTCGGGAAACAGGTCCCGCAGCGAGCGATCGAGCGGACCGCGCCGCGATGGGTGCAGCGTCGTATCGTAGCCTGCGATCTCGGCAGTGCCGCCGACACGGATGCGATCCCCGAGCCGGGTGGTCGCCACCTTGTAGGTTTCGTCCATCACCGTCGAGACCGGCGCCACCGCCGCATTGGTGATCGGCACCGTCAGCGAGTAGCCCTTGATCGGATAGATCGGCAGGCGCAGTCCGATGTCGCGCACCATCTGCGGCGAATAGCTGCCGAGCGCCACCACATAGGCATCGGCCGTCCGCTGGCCCGCGCCGGTGACGACGCCGGTGATCCGGTCGTCCTCGGTCAGCAGCCGCTCGATGCTGGTGCCGAACTCGAAGGTCACTCCCATTTCGGCGCAGCGCCGGGCCATCGCCTCGGTGAACATCTGGCAGTCGCCGGTATCGTCATTGGGCAGGCGCAGCCCGCCGACGAAGTCGACCTTGGCGGTCGCCAGCCCCGGCTCGGCAGCAATGCAGCCGGCCGGATCGAGCACCTCGTAGGGCACGCCATATTGCCTGAGCACCTCGACGTCGCCACCGATATGATCAAGCTGCTTCTGCGAGCGGAAGAGCTGCACCGTTCCCTGCTCGCGGCCGTCATAGGCGATGCCGGTCTCGGCCCGCAGCGCGATCATCATCTCGCGGCTGTGTTCGGCCAGCCGGACCATGCGGCCCTTGTTGGTGGCGTAGGCCTTGTCGGTGCAGTTGGCCAGCAGTCGCAGGCCCCAGATCCACATGCCCGGATCGAGCTTGGGCCGCAGCACCAGCGGACCATCGGTCATCAGCAGCCACTTGATGGCCTTCTGCGGGATGCCGGGGCCAGCCCAGGGCGACGCGTAGCCGTAGGAGAGTTCGCCGGCATTGGCAAAGCTGGTCTCCAGCCCTGCCCCATCCTGCCGGTCGATGACGGTGACCTCATGACCCGCCCTGGCCAGGTAGTAAGCCGAGGTGGTGCCGATGACGCCGGATCCAAGAATGAGCACTTTCATGTCCCCACTCTTCGCCACGCCGCGATGGAAAGGCAAGATCGAACCCGCGCGCACCAGCAATGCATTGCTGCAAATTGCCCCTTGCGGGCAAAAGCTCATTGACCGAGTATCTGCTCCATCATAGGGAGGCAGGCTTCACATGGCGCAGCGGCAGGATACCTCGATCAATCGTCTTGACGACGCGGCGCGGGCCGGCTGGCTCTACTATGTGGCTGGAAACAATCAGGAAGAGATCGCACAAAAGCTCGGCGTGTCGCGCCAGACGGCGCAGCGGCTGGTGTCGCTCTCGGTCTCGGAGGGCCTGATCAAGGTCCGTCTCGATCACCCGATCGGCCGCTGCATGGAACTGGCGGAAGGCCTGCGGACGCGCTACGCCCTCGACTTCGCCGAGGTGGTGCCGACCGATCCGGCGGCACCCGCCTCGACCCAGGGCGTGGCCATCGCCGCGGCCGCCGAGATCGAACGCTGGCTCAAGCGCGCCGAGCCCATCGTCATGGCCATCGGCACCGGCCGCACGCTGAAGGCTGCCATCGAACAGCTGACGCCGATGGATGCGGTGCAGCACCGGGTGGTGTCGCTGACCGGCAATATCACGCCCGATGGCTCGGCGGCCTTCTACAACGTCATCTTCAACATCGCGGAAGCCGTGAAGACGCGCAGCTTTCCGATGCCTCTGCCGGTCATCGCCTCCTCGCCCGAGGAGCGCGAAATGCTGCTGCGGCAACCGATGATCCGGGAAACCCACGCCCTCGCCGCACAGGCCAATATCACCTTTGTCGGCATCGGCGACCTTGGCCCCGATGCGCCGCTCTATGTCGACGGCTTCCTGTCGGCGGCCGAACTCAGGAACCTGCAGAAGAACGGCGCGGTCGGCGAGATCGTCGGCTGGACGTTCGACGCCCAGGGCAAGCTCATAGACGGCCTGACCAACGACCGGGTTGCCAGCGCGCCGCTGCCCTCGAGAGAATCGTCCACCGTTGTGGCAATCGCCATCGGAGAGAAGAAATTGCCCGGCATCAATGCGGCGCTCAATCGCCGCCTGGTCAATGGTTTGCTCACAGACGAGCGCACCGCCGAAGGCCTCCTGTCCTTCCAGTAACCCTCTTATTTTCCTTCGTTATTGCCTGCTCCTGCGGTTTTCCTGACGTACGTGCGTCAGAGAATCGTTGCAGCTCCCGCTTGACTTGCACCACCAAATATTGGGTAATTGCCCACGACCGAGGCAAATGCTCGCTTCGGAAACTGGGAGGACTTTGATGAGACTACTACCCCTCGTGGCGGGCGCCTTTGCGCTTGCGTTTGCCAGCTCCGCCTCGGCGGAGACCATCACCATTGCGACCGTGAACAACGGCGACATGGTCCGCATGCAGAAGCTCACGGACGATTTCACGGCCAAGAACCCCGGCATCGAAGTCGAGTGGGTGACGCTGGAAGAGAACGCGCTCCGCCAGAAAGTGACCACGGATATCGCCACCAAGGGCGGTCAGTACGACGTGATCACCATCGGCACCTACGAAGTGCCGATCTGGGCCAAGCAGGGCTGGCTCGTGGCGCTCGACAATCTGGGTGCCGACTATGACGTCGACGACCTGCTGCCCGCCATCCGCGGCGGCCTGTCGCTCGATGGCAAGCTCTATGCCGCGCCGTTCTACGGCGAAAGCTCCATGGTCATGTATCGCAAGGACCTGATGGAGAAGGCCGGGCTGACCATGCCCGATGCTCCGACCTGGGACTTCATCCGCGAAGCTGCCGAAAAGATGACCGACCGCGCCAATGGCGTGAACGGCATCTGCCTGCGTGGCAAGGCCGGCTGGGGCGAGAACATGGCGTTCCTGACGGCGATGTCGAATTCGTTCGGCGCCCGCTGGTTCGATGAGAACTGGACACCCCAGTTCGATCAGCCGGAATGGAAAGAGACGCTGCAGTTCTACGTCGACATGATGAACGCATCCGGCCCGGCCGGCGCCTCGTCGAACGGCTTCAACGAGAACCTGGCGCTGTTCCAGCAGGGCAAGTGCGGCATGTGGATCGATGCCACGGTCGCTGCGTCCTTCGTGACCGGCACCGACTCGACCGTTGCCGATCAGGTCGGCTTTGCACTGGCGCCCGACAAGGGGCTGGGCAAGCGCGGCAACTGGCTCTGGGCCTGGTCGCTCGGCATTCCCGCCGGCACCCAGAAGGCAGAGGCTGCCGAAAAGTTCGTCGCCTGGGCAACCTCGAAGGACTATCTCGAGCTCGTCGCCGCCAATGAAGGCTGGGCCAACGTCCCGCCGGGCACCCGGACCTCGCTCTACGAGAATCCCGAGTACCAGGCTGCGGCGCCGTTCGCCAAGATGACTCTGGACTCGATCAATTCTGCCGATCCGACCCAGCCGACCGTCAAGCCGGTCCCCTATGTCGGCGTGCAGTTCGTGGCCATCCCTGAGTTCCAGGGCATCGGGACCACTGTTGGTCAGCTGTTCTCGGCGGCCCTCGCCGGACAGTCGTCGGTGGATGACGCGCTCAAGCAGGCGCAGGATGTCGCCACCCGCGAAATGACCAAGAGCGGCTACCTCAAGTAATCCCTCCCTGACGACCCCGGGGGTCGCCCGCCCTACCCTCACGGGCGGCCCCCACTACCTCACAGACTAGAAACTGCACCGGCGTTAAGGGGAGAGAGCGCCATGGCTACGCAGCAATCGCGCGGACTTGCACGCATCATGATGGCCCCGTCGGTCCTCCTGCTGCTCGTCTGGATGATCGTGCCGCTGGGGATGACCCTGTGGTTCTCGTTCCAGAACTACAACCTGCTCAATCCGGTGCAGAGCTTTGCCGGCTGGACCAACTACTATTACTTCTTGACGGACCCGGCCTTCCTGCAGGCGATCGGCAACACGCTGATCCTGGTGCTCGGGGTGCTGGCCATCACCGTCATCGGCGGCACCTTCCTGGCTCTGCTGCTCGATCAGCCGATGTTCGGCCAGGGCATTGTGCGCATCCTCGTCATCTCGCCGTTCTTCGTCATGCCGCCGGTTGCGGCGCTGGTGTGGAAGAACATGCTGATGAACCCCGAATACGGGCTCTTCGCCGACATCGCGCGCGCCTTCGGGCAGCAGCCAATTGATTGGTTCGCACAGCTGCCGATGTTTTCCATCGTCGTCATCGTCGCCTGGCAGTGGCTGCCGTTCGCGACGCTCATCCTGCTCACCGCGCTGCAATCGCTCAGCGAGGAGCAGAAGGAAGCTGCCGAAATGGATGGCGCCGGCTTCGTCAACCGCTTCATCTATATCATCCTGCCGCACATGGCCCGGGCGATCACCGTGGTGATCCTGATCCAGACCATCTTCCTGCTCGGCATCTTTGCCGAAGTGCTGGTCACCACCAATGGCGGCCCCGGCTACAACTCGACCAATCTGGCGTTCCTCGTCTATCGCACGGCCCTGTTGTCGTTCGATGTGGGCGGCGCATCCGCCGGCGGTGTTATCGCCGTCATCCTCGCCAACATTGTCGCCATCTTCCTGATGCGCGCCGTGGGGAAGAACCTCGATGCGTAGCTCCAGCGGACTTGAACAGGCGCTCACCCCCTCCTCGGCCCTCCCCACAAGGGGGCGGGTGCTGGTCAGTGATTGCGGATGGACCGCGCCACAAACGCAATCGGCACTTCCCCCCTTCGTGGGGGAGGTTGGGAGGGGGGCGCGACTGGCGCCCAACCTGAAGGGGAGCGTCTAGAATGGCACGCGAAGCAACACTCCAACGCAAGCTCGCCTTCACCGCCCTCGCCTGGGCCGTGGCGCTGATCCTGTTCTTTCCGATCCTCTGGACCATCCTGACCAGCTTCAAGACCGAGGCGCAGGCGATTGCCTCGCCGCCGGTGCTGATCCCGACCTGGACCATCGAGAACTACATCGAGGTGCAGGACCGGGCCGACTACTTCCGGCACTTCTTCAACTCGGTCTGGATCTCGATCGGCTCGACGCTGCTGGCACTGCTGATCGCCATCCCCTCGGCCTGGGCCATGGCGTTCACGCCGACGCCGCGGACCAAGGACGTACTGATGTGGATGCTGTCGACCAAGATGATGCCGGCGGTCGGCGTGCTGGTGCCGATGTACCTGCTGTTCCGCGACTTCGGGCTGCTCGACACGGTGTGGGGGCTGACCATCGTGCTCACCCTGATCAACCTGCCCATCGTCATCTGGATGCTCTACACCTACTTCCGCGAAATCCCGGTCGACATCCTCGAAGCGGCGCGCATGGATGGCGCCATCCTCTGGAAAGAGCTGGTCTACATCCTCGTGCCCATGGCGGTGCCGGGCATCGCCTCGACCCTGCTGCTCAATGTCATTCTCGCCTGGAACGAAGCGTTCTGGACGATCAACCTCACCGCGTCCAAGGCCGCACCCTTGACCGCCTTTATCTCGTCGTTCTCGAGCCCCGAGGGGCTGTTCTGGGCCAAGCTGAGCGCAGCTTCGACCCTCGCGATCGCACCAATCCTGGTTCTGGGCTGGATCAGCCAGAAGCAACTGGTGCGCGGTCTCACCTTCGGCGCCGTGAAATAGGGGAAATTCCGATGGGCTCCATCACACTCGAACACGTCAACAAGACCTTCGGCGGCCATCAGGTGATCCCCGATGTCTCCCTTGAAATCGAAGACGGCGCCTTCGTCGTCTTCGTCGGGCCCTCGGGGTGCGGCAAGTCTACTCTCCTCAGACTGATTGCCGGCCTCGAGGACACGACGGGGGGGCTGATCAAGCTCGACGGCGTTGACGTCACCGACAAGGGTCCGGCGCATCGTGGCCTCGCCATGGTGTTCCAAAGCTATGCGCTCTATCCGCACATGACCGTGCGGCAGAACATCAACTTTCCGCTCAAGATGGCCAATCTCGACAAGTCGGTCGCCGACAAGAAGGTGGCGGATGCGGCGCGGGTGCTCAACCTGACCGACTATCTCGATCGCAAGCCACGCCAGCTCTCGGGCGGCCAGCGCCAGCGCGTCGCCATCGGCCGGGCCATCGTGCGCGAGCCCAAGGCGTTCCTGTTCGACGAGCCGCTCAGCAATCTCGATGCGGCGCTGCGCGTCAACATGCGCCTCGAGATCACCGAACTGCACCAGCAGCTCAAGACCACCATGGTCTACGTCACCCACGACCAGGTCGAGGCCATGACCATGGCCGACAAGATCGTGGTGCTGAGCGCCGGTCGCGTCGAGCAATACGGCACCCCGATGGAGCTCTACAAGACGCCGGCCAACAAGTTCGTCGCCGGCTTCATCGGCTCGCCGAAAATGAACTTCCTCGAAGGGGCAGCGGCAGAAAAATACCGCGCTGCCACCATCGGCATCCGCCCCGAACACCTTGCCATCTCCAAGGAAAGCGGCGACTGGAAGGGCACGGTCGGCGTGGCCGAGCACCTGGGCTCGGACACCTTCCTGCACGTGCATGTCGAGGGCGGCGGGCACCAGACCGTACGCACCGATGGCGAGCGGGACTTCCGGCACGGCGACACGGTCTGGCTGACGCCCGATCCCAGCCGCATCTACCGCTTCGACTCCAGCGGTCTGTCCCTGCGCGACGGGGACTGACCGGACGACGACCACAAGGACCACGCCCATGCCGACCCCACTCTCGGACGCCGACCTTCCGGAGATTTCCCGCTCCGCCGCCGTGCCACACTACCGGCGGGCGGATCTGCGGGCCGGCATCGTGCATTTCGGCGTGGGCAATTTTCACCGCGCGCATCAGTCGGTCTATCTCGACGCCCTGTTCAACCTGGGCATCGACCACGACTGGGCGCTGATCGGCGCCGGGGTGCGGGCGGCCGATGCCGACATGCGGGCCAAGCTCGCGGCGCAGGACTACCTGACGACGGTGGTCGAGCAGGAAGCCGGCACCTCGCAGGCCCGGGTCACCGGCGCGATGATCGACTTCCTGCCGGTAGGGGACGCCGCGGCCACCATTGCCCGGCTGGCCGATCCCGCCATCCGCATCGTCTCGCTGACGGTGACCGAAGGCGGCTATTATATCGACCCCGCCTCGCAGCAGTTCGACCCCAGCCATCCCGACATCGTCGCCGATGCCGCCAATCTGGAGGCGCCAAAGACCGCTTTCGGCCTGATCCTCGCCGGCCTGCGCCGCCGGCGCCACAACGGCACCGTGCCCTTCACGGTGATGAGCTGCGACAATATTCCCGGCAATGGCCATGTGACGCAGAACGCCATTGTCGGCCTCGCCGCGCTGGTTGATGCCGATCTTGCCGGCTGGGTGCGTGACCAGGTGGCCTTTCCCAACGGCATGGTCGACCGCATCACCCCCGCCACCTCGCAGCGCGAGCGCGACACCCTCGCCACCGATTTCGGCATCGTCGACCAGTGGCCGGTGTTCTGCGAGGAGTTCAAGCAGTGGGTGCTGGAGGATCACTTCACCGCCGGCCGGCCGGCGCTGGAGAAGGTCGGCGTGCAGTTCGTCGCTGACGTCGCGCCGTTCGAGTTCATGAAGATCCGCATCCTCAATGGCGGCCACGCCACCATCGCCTATCCGGCGGGGCTGCTCGACATCCATTTCGTGCACGAAGCGATGGCCGATCCGCTGATCCGCGGCTTCCTCGAAAAGGTGGAGCGGGACGAGATCATCCCCACCGTGCCGCCGGTGCCCGGCACCGATCTGGGCGACTATTACGCGCTGATCGAGCGCCGCTTCTCCAATCCCAAGATCGGCGACACCATCACCCGGCTCTGCCTCGACGGCTCGAACCGACAGCCCAAGTTCATCCTGCCCACCGCCGGCGATCGGCTCAAGACCAGTCAGTCGGTCACCGGCCTCGCCCTCGTCACGGCGCTCTGGGCCCGCTACTGCTATGGCGAAAGCGACAGCGGCAGGTCCATCGCGCCGAACGACCCCAGCTGGGATCGTCTCACCGCCCTCGCCCGCGAGGCCAAGGCCGACCCGAAGGCCTGGCTGTCGATGACCGACATCTTCGGCCCGCTGGCCAGCGACCCGACCTATGTCGCCGCCTTCACCGCAGCCCTCTCCAGCCTCTGGCAGGACGGCACCCGCGCCACCCTCGGCCGCTACGTCGCCGGGTAGCTCTGGCCACGTTCACGGCCCGCCAGCGCGGCCGGCCGAAGTGTCTGGGTCGAACACATTCGTGGCGCGACGCTGGACGCGCCTCCTCGCTTTGACTAGCGTCGCCAGAGACTGGTTCCGGCGCGCGTTCTGACGCGCCCGCCAACGTGCTGTAAATAGAGAACAATGATGGCTGACAACGTGCCCATGCGGGCAAAAGCCGGGTTCGGGATCGCCGGGCTGGACGACGTAACCGACGGCGGGCTCGCCCTGGGGCATCTCTTCCTGCTCGAAGGCTCTCCGGGCACCGGGAAGACAACCGTGGCGCTGCAGTTTCTCCTCGAAGGCGAACGCCGCGGGGAAAAAGGGCTCTATATCACCCTCTCGGAAACGGCCGAGGAACTGCGCATGGGCGCCGCCTCGCACGGCTGGACGCCGGGCCCGATGATCGAGATCTACGAGCTCGTGCCACCCGAGACGCTGCTCGGCACCGATCAGATGCAGACCTTGCTCTACTCGTCCGATCTGGAACTGGGTGAGGCGACAAAGGCCATTCTCGACCAGGTGGAACAGGTCAAGCCGCTCCGCGTGGTGCTCGACAGCCTGTCCGAAATCCGGCTGCTGGCCCAGAGCTCGCTGCGCTACCGGCGGCAGATCCTGGCGCTCAAGCACTATTTCGCCCGTAACAAGGCGACGGTGCTGCTACTCGATGACCTCACCTCGGAAGCCACGGACAAGACTGTGCACAGCATCGCCCACGGGGTGATCCGGCTCGAGGAAATCACCCCCGACTATGGGGCCGAACGCCGCCGGCTGAAGGTGTCCAAATATCGCGGGCAGAAGTTTCGTGGCGGCTACCACGATTTCACCATTGCGACGGGCGGCGTCCAGGTGTTCCCGCGCCTTGTGTCGGCGGAGCACAGGACGGTGTTTGAGCCGCACGGCGCGGCGCGGCGCTGACCCAGCGGCTGCTGGCCTTTGCGCGCCGCCAGGACCTCGCCGTCAAGCACCAGGACCTCGTGTCGCTGGTCAAGGGCATGGAAAGCCTGATGCGCCAGTCGGCGGGCGCGGGCGTGGAGATTGTCATCGACGCCCGGCAACCGGCAGCGACGGCGGAGGTGGACGTCAACCAGTTCGAGCTGGCGCTGCTCAATCTGGTGGTCAATGCGCGCGATGCCATGCCCGATGGCGGCACGGTCACGATCACCATCGACGAGACGCTGCTGGGCGAGGAGACCGCCGGGCTGCCGCCCGGACGCTATGTCGACATCGAGGTGGCGGACACCGGCAAGGGCATGGATGCCGAAACCCTGCGTCGCGCCGTGGAACCCTTCTATTCCACCAAGGGGGTCGGCAAGGGTACCGGCCTGGGCCTCTCGATGATCCATGGCCTCGCATTGCAGCTGGGCGGATCACTGCAACTGGCGAGCACGCCGGGTGTGGGCACCCGGGCCCGGCTGCTGCTGCCGGCCGTGGCGGGCGAACAGGACGCCCTGCCGCTCCCGGCCGAAGCCGCCGCGCCGGCGGCCGGCCCTGTCGCACATTCCCGTATCCTCGTGGTCGATGACGATGTCCTGATCGCCATGAGCACGGTCGAAATGGTCGAGGATCTCGGCCATACCGTCACCGAAGCCAATTCGGGCGCCGCGGCGCTGGAAATCCTGCGCAGCGAAACGGCGATCGACCTGCTGATCACCGACTTTTCCATGCCCAAGATGTCAGGCGCCGAATTGATCCAGGCCGCCCGCGAACTGCGCCCCGGCCTGCCGGTCATTCTTGCCACCGGATATGCCGAACTCCCGGGCGACACCAAACTCGACGTCAGCCGCCTCAGCAAACCCTATGAACAGCGACAGCTGGCCGAACAGATCAACCTCGCCCTCGCCCGAGCCCACTGACCCTGCCTCTCGTCCGTTCTGAACCCGCCTCGCAGGCTTCGCCCTGTCCCGAACGCGCGCCCGACCTCGTCAGTCGACAGGCTCAGGATGATGCAGTGAGCTTCCGTCTCACTACATCTCCATGGCCACGGCCATCTCAGTCAGCCACCCTCCCCCTTGCGGGGAGGGTCGGGGAGGGGGTTTGAGAGCCCCGATCCTGCTGCTTCCCCACCCTTGATCCCTCCCCGCAAGGGGGAGGGTGACGACTGCAAACCGCCACTCAGCGACCGTCACCAAGGTGCTGCGGCGTCCGCGTGCCCGACCTCGTCCTTCGACAAGCTCAGGATGAGGTCTTCGAAACGCTGATGCTGCGACTCTCGCCCCAACACCCTCATGGTGAGCCTGTCGAACCACGAGGGGTGAGCCACCGATCTCCCGCTAATTCCTGCCATCTGCCGTTCAGGCTGTAGCAAATCCGTTCAGAGGGCAGACAGATTGCCTCTCCCACCTCTCCCACCGCCCCCTCCTCCTGCCCTCTGGCACCGCCACGGAAGAGCAATCGCACCTGTCGATGGAGAGCCCCTCCTTCCCTTCTTCCCTTGCGGGAGAAGGTGCCCGAAGGGCGGATGAGGGGTTCTGGCAAGGCCACAGCTCCTCACGTCGTTTGGAGCCGCGACGGCACTACCTGTTGCCCACCCCTCATCCGGCGCTGCGCGCCACCTTCTCCCGCAAGGGGAGAAGGAAACCGGGAGAGATCTGCGGC
Organism: Devosia sp. J20-27; assembly: GCF_055808595.1. Classification (NCBI taxonomy): domain Bacteria; kingdom Pseudomonadati; phylum Pseudomonadota; class Alphaproteobacteria; order Hyphomicrobiales; family Devosiaceae; genus Devosia; species Devosia sp. J20-27. Next base: position 227,580 of record NZ_CM147875.1, read on the forward strand.
GTCCAAGAGCCAACAAATCGCTGCCATCTGCCGTTCACCCTGCAGCCATTCCGTTCAGACAGCAGACAGACTTATCCCCGCAGCTTCCCACCACACTACACTTCCCCCATCGCCGCCCCGAAACGCGAGATCATGACGAGTGATTGGGGGCAGCGAGGCCGGGTGGTCCGGATGTCGGTCCGGATCAGGCCAAGCCGGGGAGGGTGTGCAGGCCCAGGTGACCTGCCGCCTTAATTTGCTGCCGTGGGTGGGCGTCTGTCGTGCTCATCCCCAGGGGTCGGACTGGAGAAGCGTGAAGAGCGTGGTCCGGTCGAGACGGCGACCCTGCGGCGGAGGGGCGATCCGTAAATGCCCTGATCCTCTTCGGTGAACGCCGAAAATCCCGGTGGCAACGGCGGAGCCGAGCTCCAGCCGGGCGTACCTACCCGCGTCCGGCATTCGAACCATCGACGGGCTCTGCTCCGCCGTTGTTCGCGACTACCACCACAACCGGAGGCGGCAATGCCGGCCGGGGTTTCGGCATGTCCCGCTGGCTGCGCTTGCAGCGCGCGGCCCATGCCGCTAGGCATAGTTTCCGAGGAGAGGGGCGTTGTCGAAAACCACCGGCGAACGCGGCGGAGCAGTGATGCCGCCGATCCAGCTGATCATCTTTGATTGCGACGGCGTGCTGGTCGACAGCGAGCCGCTCGCCATTCGCGTTCTGCTCAAGGTCCTCGCCGCCCAGGGGATCGAGATCGGGCGCGCGGACGCGTTCCGCAATTTCCTCGGCCGCAGCCTGTCGTCGATCTCCGACAGTCTCAACGAGAGCCACGGCACGCATCTGAGCGAGAGCTCGCTGGTCGACATGCGCGACCAGCTCTATGCGCTCTATCGCCGCGAACTCAAGCCGACCGCCTGGCTCAAGCACGTGCTCGACCAGCTCGAGCTGCCGGTCTGCGTCGCCTCGTCCAGCCATCTCGAACGCATCGGGCTCAGCCTCGAGCTCACCGGGCTGACCGGGTATTTCGCGCCCAGCATCTTCTCGGCCTCGATGGTCGAAAATGGCAAGCCGGCGCCGGACCTTTTCCTGCACGCCGCACGGAGCATGGGCGTAGCGCCCGAAAACTGTCTCGTCATCGAGGATTCGCCGGCCGGCATCATGGCGGCGCGCACCGCCGGGATGCGGGTCTTTGCCTATCTGGGTGGCGGACATATTGCCGAGAGCGGGCTGCGCGCCGATATCGAGGAACTCGGGCCCGACGCCATCATGGAAGACATGCGCGCCCTGCCCGGCCTGCTCGAGCTGGCGGCAACGCGCCGGAGTGGCGCCGCCGAACTGCTGGTCGCCGTCGATGTCGGCACCGGCAGCGCGCGGGCCGGGGTGGTGACGCCGACGGGGCGACTGCTCGGCCGCGCCGAACATGGCATCGACATGCAACGCACCGATGCCAACTTTGCCGAGCACTCCTCCGAGCAGATCTGGGAGGCTGTCGGCTTTGCCGTGCGCGGCGCCATGCGGCAGGCCGGGGCGCGCCCGGAGGAGGCGGTGGGCATCAGCTTTGACGCCACCTGCTCGCTCGTCGTTCGCGATACCGCCGGTGCGCCGCTGCCGGTCAGCGTCACCGGCGAGGCGCGCTGGGACACCATTGTCTGGCTTGATCATCGCGCCCTTGCCGAAGCCGAAGAGTGCACGGCAACCGGCCATCGGGTGCTCGATTTCATCGGTGGCGTCATGTCGCCCGAAATGGAAGTACCCAAGCTGATGTGGCTCAAGCGCCACCTGCCCGACACCTGGGCCAGGGCCGGACACTTCTTCGACCTCGCCGATTTCCTCACCTGGAAGGCCTCCGGTTCCGACGCGCGCTCGCAGTGTACGCTGACCTGCAAGTGGACCTATCTGGCGCATGAAACGCCGAGCTGGCAGGGCGACTTCCTCGAGACCGTCGGTATCGGCGACATGACGGCGCGCGGCGGCCTGCCCGAGCGGGCCAGCCCGATCGGCACCGATCTCGGCTACCTGACCGCTGAAGCGGCAGCCCGGCTGGGGCTGACCACGCGCTGCCATGTCGGCGCCGGCCTGATCGATGCGCATGCCGGAACGCTAGGAACCCTTGCCGCCTTTGCCGGCGATGCCAGCACCATCCACCGGCATCTGGCGCTGATTGCCGGCACCTCGAGCTGCGTCATGGCGCTGTCGCCGGAACCGCGGCCGACCGCCGGTGTCTGGGGCCCCTATTCCGGGGCCGTGCTGCCCAATGTCTGGCTCAACGAAGCCGGCCAGTCGGCAACCGGGGCACTGCTCGATCACCTGCTGCGCTGGCACGGCGCCGGGGGCGAACCCGGCCGCGACCTGCATCGTCGCGTCGCCGAACGCATCATGGAGTTGCGCGCCAGCGAAGGGCTGGGATTGGCGTCGCGCCTGCATGTGCTGCCCGACTTCCACGGCAACCGCTCGCCCCTCGCCGATCCGAATGCTCTCGGGGTGATCTCCGGGCTATCGCTCGACAGCGATTTCGACAGCCTCTGCCGGCTCTACTGGCGCACCTGCGTCGCCATCGCGCTGCAGGTCCGGCACATTCTCGAAACACTCAACGACAAGGGCTATGCCATCGACACCCTGCATGTCACCGGCGGGCACACGCGCAATCCGCTGCTGATGGAGCTTTATGCCGATGCGACGGGGTGCACGGTGATCGAGCCGGTGACCCAGGATGCCACCCTGCTGGGCGTCGCCATGGTCGCGGCGACGGCCGCCGGACTGCACGCGGACCTCGCCTCGGCATCCACCGCCATGGCCCGCGGCGGCCACACCCGCCGCCCCGACCCGGCCGCCCGCCCGCAGTTCGACAAGGACTACCGCATCCACCTGACGCTGCACCGCCAGCGCGCCGAAATCGAAGCCATGACATGAGCTGGAGCGGGTGAAGGGAATCGAACCCTCGTCGTAAGCTTGGGAAGCAGGCTCTTCTTGAGACACGACAATGACATGGCTGTAAAAGCTGACGCTCGCCGAGCAGGAATTTCCTTTTGGTTACGTATCCCCTGTAAAATTCTTAGGAGCTGGATCCTTAGCTAAAGGCTCACTTAACCACGCGGAGTCGCCCTCGAGCTACAGATGGTGCGAGAACCGTTGATGAGGTCATGGGGATCGTGGCTAAGCCAAAGATGAGGGCAGCGACCTCCCGTGGCGGCACTCTCAGATCCTGAGCTATTCCTGCAAAACCCGTGCCTTCGGAACGTAGCGCCGCTAGCACTTTTTGCCAGACCTGCGATTGCTCGACCCGCATAGAATTCGGCTCAGCCTTGCGCCATCCTCTTCGAGATATCTCTTGGAAGAGTTGCTGGTATGTCCACTTGGAGATGATACCCGTCTCAAACAAGCGAAAAGTCATCGCCGCGACTGAGACCATCCACTGTCCTTTGAGTTCAAGCACCTGAGGAAGGCCCGAAACTCTCGAGATCGATCGCAACGACGCCTCCGGCATCAAGAAGGCCGCCGCGAAAGCATTCGCTTCCTTCTCAGCATCCAGCCCCACAGGCGCTGCATGCTTGTGCAGCACCAAATGACCCAACTCGTGCGCTGCGTCAAAGCGGCTTCTTTCGGCGGACTTTTGGCTGTTAAGAAAGACATAGGGACGACCGGACCGCCACACAGAGTAGGCGTCAACCTCATCGCCTGGCTCCGCCAAGGAAAATACGCGCACCCCCTTCGCCTCCAAGAGGTGAACCACATTTTTGATTGGTCTAATGCCGAGACCCCAATACTCCCGTAGTCCGGTCGCCGCCACCTCCGGATCATCTTCTCGCATGTCCGGGACGTCAGCGATTGGCAAGTCAAACCCGCGATCAAGCCAATCTGACATGAGGAAGGCGATAGCGCCGGCGGCCACCGCTGCATCACGCTGGCCGGCTGTCATCTTGCTCATGGATCGAAAGCTGACTCCCTCTGGGATCGGTATGTCTGCTTCGTCGGCGTGGAAAAAAGAAAGCGGGTAATCCAGGACGCGAGCAATCTTCTCTGCTGTTGCGTCGCTCGGAGGGTACTCGCCGGACTCATATCCGGTCACCGCACGAGGCTCTACACCGACCCGAAGCGCAAGTTCTTTCTTCGTCAGGGCAGCGCGCTGACGAGCTATTACGAGCCGCGATTTACTGAACATTTTCAGGCCTTGCGCTTAACAGGCACGTCGATGTCTGGTGCGTCCAGTTCCGGCGATGCTGGAATTCCATCGCGGTTGTCGATCTCCGGCAGAAAGATCCGCTCGATCCACTCCACAACCTGACCATCCTTCATTCGGCCTGGGAAAGACAGTTCAGCCCGACAAAACTCGTCGGTTATGTTCACCATCAAGATCCACGTGGGGTACTCCAACACCGTAGCGGCCCGGCGCAAGTCCTCCTCCAAGGTCTCGGGAAACAGATCCTCGTCATACCGATTCCGAGTGATAGCTGCTTCGGTGTATAGCCCTTTGAGGGATTTTGTCCGCGGCGAACCCTCTGCTTCGCAAGTGTGATCGTCTGCACTTGCAACAACGATTTGAATGCGGCGCTCGTCATTGATTACGAGCGAGTAGTTTGCGGGATCTGCCTTTCGCCAGCCCAGCGGGAGAAGCTTGTCTCGGAGCGTCCGGACAACCATGCGCCACGCCTCTGTACCGGGAATGAACGGCGGATCGTTGGGTGAGCAGCTTAGGCGCCCCACAAGACCGGCGGTGATCGCATCCATCAACGCCTCCGTTGAAACCCCCAGTTCCGCGAGCCGTCGGCGCGAGTCGAAGGCATGCTTGCGAATGACCGTTTTCATATCAACACCGCCTACTTCATTTTTTCTACCTTCTAGAAGGACGAGAAAATGAAGTCAAGCGCGTCGGCCGCCTAAACCTCTGACAATTGGTCCTTCAACAGACCTTGGAGGTAGCCTGCGAGCTGCGATACGTCAAAATGCCCCTCTTCCCAGCGAACATCGGCGGCCTTGAGTGCGTCGTAATAGGGGCCTCGGTTTTCGCGGATGCGCTCTGGCACGATCTTCTTTCCGGGAATGAGGGCACCGTACTTCATGCATAGAAGGTAATAACAGGCCGCTCGGGCTGTGCGGCCATTGCCCTCCACAAAGGGGTGAATCCAATTTAGTCGCCAGAGTACATAGGCGGCCATAAGAGTCGGGCTTTTCACGGTCTCCCAATTCTCATGGATAGTTGCCAAGCAGCGATCCACCTCATCAGGCACCGTTCTGTAGTGCGGCGGCACATGCTTGCCGACGTATATGGGGTCCTGCCGAAATCTGCCGCCAAACTGGGCAATGTTGGCTACTGCAGCTGCATTTAGTGACCAAAGGGTGTATTTGTCGAAGGCCTCGATACCTTTTGCTAGGCCAATCTCGATGCAGTTGGTCAAGAGATCGTACTGGCGCAGTAGATTCTGCTCTTGGACGCGCTTGAAGAGCGCCGGATCGTCGGCTTCTCTCACAGACATATTTTCCTTACCCCCTCATAAAAGGAGGGGCCCTTAAGGGCCCCTCGTTCTATTCCATCAGGCGGATGTGCATCGACGTCTGTCGAACACTCTCTTTGGTGATGCCCTCGGCGTCCATCGCGTTGCCATAGGCAAAGCTGATGCGTTGCTCCCGCAGGTCCTCCTCACTTACCGGCCTCATCTTCGTGCTGTTGATGAGTTCGGTCAGCTCTGGATCCACCGGCGTATCGTCCCAGAACTGCTTGCGGTCAGCCATTTTGTCCTCTTTCAGTCAAACGAACTATGCGCTCGAAATCCTTTCGGATCGTGAACGGTCTCCGACGCTCGTCTGCGACGTGCGCAACTTCGGTGTCGTGAAGCGCTTCGCGTCCGAAGCACTTTGCAAACGTAGTCGCTTTTTCGTCGCTGCGCCATAGGTGGTCCCAAATATGTTCTATGCGTATGGTGCACAACGTAGCGCAAGCAGTATGGCCGCAACTGATAACGACGGTTTGATCGTGGTCAAATGGGCGCTGGTTGGAGGTCCACCGTCGGCTATCATCGGGTCGCCTTCGACTCAGTTCTCTACGTCGGCTCTACCACGCACGCGGCAGCGGGGGAGATTGCAGTAATTAAGGCAAGCGATGCGACCAGGGCATGGCGGTGTATCAAAGCCGTTCTCCAAACTGATTGCCGTCACGGTATCCAACAGCGACCCGACGCGCCACCTCTCTAGCCCTTCAACTCGAGCTGCCAGCGTCTGCCGGTGTCGCCGCGCCCGGGCGTGCCGGCGGCCGGATCCTCAATCAACATCGGCACCCAAGGCCGCTGCCCGCATTCCTTGCACCGCAACCGCGGCATGATTTGCCTGAGCGTTCGGCGCCAGCCGAGGTTGGCAGCCATGAGACGCAGCGGATAGAGCCGCCGGCCGCAGTCGCACTTCGTCTCCAGCCATAACCCGGTAAGCGCCTGCAGCTCGAAGTCCCAGGGCGGCGTCAGGGGTCGTGGCGCCGGTTGGTCTGGCGGCAGTCCATATTTCGTTTCGGTCATCGCGGCTTCGCATGGCGCTATGATGCATGAGAACAAAACTGGAACGCAAGCCGCTAGGGATTGTGGCTGGTCGACTGCGCCGCCACCACGCAGCTACTCTTCGACCTTGTGAACGTGCTCCGCGGCGAGCGTGATGCGGCTCTGGCCGAAGCCCTCGATCTGCACCGTCACGTCCCAACCGCCCGAGGCGTTTTCAGCCATGCGGGTGACTTCGCCGCGAACGAATACCTCATCGCCGACGTCGAGATCCTTGTGCGCTGCTTTGGTTGGTTTTCGTGCCATGGAAACGCAGAATGCATGATCAGCGTAAATGATCCATCCATCAACTTGCGCGGCATCGCGCGGCGTCGTTGAATACGTGCATGGGCTACCCGAAGCGCACTGTCACAACCGGCCTGGACGCTCTGACACCATCAGAGATGAAGGTCCTGCGTGGTCTCTTGACCGGCGCAACTACCGCCGGCGTTGCGAGTCAGCTGGGTATCTCAAAGCGAACCGCCGATATTCACCGCACCCACCTCATGAGGAAGCTCGAGGCTCGGTCGATGGTCCACCTGGGCGTGATTGCCACCAAGCTTGGCGTCGATGCCCAATAGAACGAACGCGGGGCAAGGCCCCGCGCTCCTTCTTGTCTCTGCGGTTATTCAGCGCAAGGATCGATATCGGCAACCCGGATACGCTCGCCGATATCGAGATCGCGAACGAGCATCATTATTTCTGTGGCGTCGCCGACGCACACAACCTTCGCTGCGGGCGCTGCCTCGACCGGCGTCGTCAAAGAGCCGGTAGACTTGAGCGCGTCGCAAAAACCACCAGGGCGTTCCCATTCCGCCGGTGCGTCAACGCCGCAAGTCAAGGCGTTGGCGGGCGTCGCAACGAGGGCGGCCGGCACTGCAAATGTCGACACAGCGAACAATGCAACTGCTACAATTTTCTTCATGATTAGTCTCCTTTGGGCTGGGTATTGCGTCCACCCCAGCCGACGCGGCACAACGCGTCCGCTTCAGCAAAAAGTAAACATCTATAGGTGCTTACACACAGGATTGCCGTGGGGCCAAAACCCCGCGACCTCATAGGGGTGCCAGCCATCATTCGACGTAGCACGGACCTTCAGCAGCCATGTGGACCCGCTCGCCGATCTTGAGATTGCGAAGTAGAAGCAAAATTTCGGACTCATAGGCCTCGCATTCGACCTCCTTCGTCCCCTCAACCGGCGTCGTCAGCGAGCCGGTGGACTTGAGCGCATCACAAAAGCCACCAGGGCGCTCCCACTCTGGCGGTGCGTCAACGCCACAGGTCGCGGCAGAAGACGGCGTAGCGATAAGGGCCGCCGGCACGGCAAACGTCGAGACTGCGAACAATGTCGCGGCAACAATTTTCTTCATAGTATCTACCTCTTTTTGACTGGGTTGCGTCCGCCCCAGCCGACGCAAGATTGCGCGTCAGCTCCCGTCGGAAAGTAAACAACCCGTAAACGCACCATGCAAGCCCCCATGCTGTTGCAAGTCGTTTGCGTCGTGCTCGGCGACATCAGCTAATCCGGAGCCAGGTCCGGATGGTGTTGACCACGCCCTCGCCCACCGTCGCCAGCGTGATGCCAAGCGCGGTGAAGGCGAAGCCGAGCAACGTCAGACCGACAAAACCGATCGTGCGCATGCGCTTGAAATCGTCGGTGGCCGGTTTTACGTCAGTCGCCACCACTGCCTCCAGAACCTCGGCCTTGTCACGCGCCTGCGCGGCGACCTTGCCGACGATCGAGACGTCCTCCTCAATCTTTTCGAGCTTGGTGTGCATTCGGCCGCGGCTATCTCGGCTGGCCTCCTTTTCGGCGTCGAAATCAGCCCGCTGACGCTCCATGCCCTCTTCGAGACGGCCGAGCGCGCGCATGATTTCGTGCAGATCGTCGGCCACGGCGCCGCCTCCTCTTGCGGATTGCCGTGACACCGGCTTCCTTGGCTTTCTCAGTGCGGGCGCGCTAGCGCACATCGCCCGACCCGGTGAACTCGATCCGCCGCTCATCGTACCAGGCGCCGAACTGGCGCAGCCGGCCGGCATTGACCAGGTTCGCCGTTTCCTGCGCCTTGGCCACCAGCTCCCAGTCGGAATTGTCAGGCGGACGCAGGGCTGCGACCGGCTCGGTCCAGTCTGGTCGGTCTGGCAGCTGCCGGGCGAGGACGCGATCGGCGCCACCGCGGCCGCAGGTGCTAAGGGCCCCAGTGGAAACGATCAATGTCAGCGCCAGAAGCACGCTGGCGCCGAGCTTCCGGCAAAGTGTCAAGTTGGGCGCGGAGAGCATCGATCTCTTCCTCCTGTTTCCGGGTTTCGGCCTCGAGGGCAGCGGCCTTGCTGCTGGCACTGGCGCGCGCCAGCTCGGCCAGCCGCTGGTCGGCCCGCATGGTTTCGATCTCTACGCGCAGCGCGGCTGCTGCGCCGCGGCTGCGCTCGGCATTGACGCCGGTCTGGTAGGCGCCGGCGAGGAGCAGCGCTCCGGCCAGGCCAACGGCTGCGTAGAGTTTGATGCCAGTGAGGATCATGGCTCTTTCTCCCAAGGCTCCAGCGCTGCCCTCTCGTTCTCACGGCGGCGGTCCCGCCGTTCCCGTATCGCGACAAAGAGAACGGTGGCCGTGAGCACCAGGATGGCGATCAGGCCGGCAACCAGTGGCGCGATCATCGCCGCACCCCTGCCCTGACGGCAGCGATGCCGGCAGCCTCTCCCTTGCGGCTCTGCTGCCAGACCCAGAAGGCCCCGGCGGCGAAAACCAGGCCATAGACCCACACCGGCACGTCGCCGAGCAGGTCGAGCGCCGGCTGCACCGTGCCGCGCACGTGGTCGAGGTTCTCGATCGCCCAGCCAGCGGCACTCCACAGCGTGCCGGCGACACCGGCAACGAGTGCCGAGATCTTGGCGAAGAAGTTGGCCTTGACCTCCGGCACCTCGGCCCGCACCTCGGCCGGCGTCACCTCCTGCCGGGTTTCGGAGACACCGCGCGGCCGGGCAGCCAGAATGGCCTCGAGCAGTTCGCCGCTGGGTTGTCCGGTGTCGGGCAGGCTGTGCTCTTCCTCGAAGGCGCGGATGGCGGCGCGGGTATCCTTGCCATAGTCGCCGTCGATCATGCCGACCATGACATAACCGCGATCCCACAGCGCCTGCTGCACCAGCCGCACAAGGGTAGGTTCGGGCCGCTCGGGCGCGTCGTCGGGGTCATCCGGCACGGTATCGCCGTTCCACAGCGCCCGGGCCGCCTGTATGGCCCTCGCCACCTCCGGCACGCTCACCAGGCGCTTGTTGATACCATCACCGTCATAGTAGCCGTCGCCGGACTTGAGCTGCCGGTGCTGGCCCATGATCGGGGTGAACACCGGAAAACTCGCCCATTCCTTGGCAATGGCGTTGCCGAAGGCATTGCGGCTCATGGCGCCGCGCAGGAACTTGTCGAGGCCGCGCCACACGAGCAGCTGCAGCCCAAGCTGGTCCTGCAGATCGGGCGTGAACTTCTCCCGGCCCGACAGCTTCATGGCCTTCTTCAGCCGCAGCAGCGTCTTGCGGATGATCTGGTAAGCGCCGGCAGCGCCGCTGGCCGCGCCCCATTCGCGCACCCAGCGCAACTGCTCGGTCAGCAGCTCGTCGATCGACATCGAGGTGATCGGCTTGGCGAGTCTGCTCTGCCGGTGGTCGATGATGGTTTCATAGGCAGCAGCTCCGCTCTCGCCCGTTTCCGTCTGGCGGATGAGCGCAAGCAGAGGCGCCGCGCCCGAGGGTGCGGTTGTCATGGATAGCTCCGATAGTGAGTGAGAGATTGCTTGCCGTGTATTCTAGTGCGAATACTCAGCAATGCTTTACGTCAAAATAGTCGGCGGTCTTGGGAACCAGCTGTTTCAGTATGCGGCTGGCTATGCCGCAGCGAAGCGGCGCGGTGTTCCACTCAAACTCGACATGACCGGCTATGGTCCAACATCGAGCCGAAGCCCCGATCTGCTCGACTTCGCCATTGATGCCGATACCGCTGCCCCGGAAGAGGTTGCGCGCTTCCACAAACCAATAGGGTGGCTGCACCACAAAGCACGCGCCGGGTTCTACAAGCATGTGGTCAACTACTATATCGGCTACCACTCGGGCATTCTTTCGCCGGATCGGTTCGGCTATATGGATGGTTACTTTCAGGACGAACGCTACTTCCGCGACGTTGCGCCAGAAATTGCAGGGCTACGCCTGAAAGACGAGAGCCGGGTTGATGCGGCGACGCTGGAGCTTCGCAAGCATCCTGTGACCGTCTCTGTCCACGTTAGACGCGGGGACTATGTCAGCCCACAAAACGCACCTACGCTCAACATATGCGATGCAGCCTACTACCGGCAGGCTATGGAGCGCATGAGGGAACGTATCGGGCCATTTGTGCCCGTCGTCTTCTCCGATGATCTCGGTTGGGTTCGGGCAAATCTCGACCTTGGGGCAAACGCGATATTCGCAGACGATCTGCCGCTGCTGTCAGCCCCGGAAGAGATGGTGCTGATGTCGCGATGCACCCACCATATAATTGCCAACAGTACATTCAGTTGGTGGGGCGCCTATCTCAGCGGGCCGGGAGAAGTCATCGCCCCGAACCAGTGGGCACGAGGCACCAAGTCCTACGACAACATCGTACCCGCCGCTTGGGGCGATGGGCGAACTACGCGGTATACGTCCCGCTCGCAGTGAACTTCAGGATCGTGTTGCTGCCCGACGTGGTGACGGTTGGCGATCCAGTCGTCACCCCACTATATCGGGCAGTCGGCACGGCCAGAATTACCACCCCAGAGCCACCCGCGCCCCCCACGCTGCCGCCGGTGACGCCACCACCGCCGCCTCCAGTGTTGGCAGTGCCCGCTGTTCCAACGCCATTGCGCGCACCTGCGCCTCCGCCTCCCGCGCCCCCCGCACCACCGCCGGATGGGCTGTCAGCACTGCCGCCGCCACCGCCGCCGAATGTTTGAGATGCACCGGTGATGCTGGACGCCTTTCCCGCGCCGCCCGCACCAAGAGCGCTACCGAGTACGGTGTTCCCTCCGGCGTTAGGCCCCGCCCCGCCGCCACCACCGCCGCCTCGATTACTTCCAGTTCCTGTGATCGAGCCGCCAGCACCACCTGAACCCGTCGCTGCGCCGCCCGCCGTCGTTCCCGTATAGCCGAATCCCGCTGAACCGCCGCCTGACCCCCCAGAGTTGCCCGCGACGGCTGTCCCGAGAGTCGTATTTCCACCCGCCCCGCCACCGCCACCCAGGCTTGTGACAGTTGTTAGTCCGACCCCGGAGATCGAACTATTGCTGCCGTTCGTGCCTGACGTGTTGCTCGCAGCCACGCCGCCCGAACCCACAGTCACGGTGTAAACCGCACCCACTGTCAGCGCGATGCCAGCCCCGGCCTTTACCTCCCCACCACCACCGCCGCCGCCGCCGCCCGATCCATCGCTCGCGCCGGTCGAGCCGCCGCCGCCGCCGCCTGCGACGACTAGGTAGTCACCGGAGTAGGTAGTCGTTGGCCAGATGCCCGCTTGCTGTGCCTGCTGCGCCTCTTCCAGCGTCCAGACGCCCGAAGCCACCGAAGTCGTCGGAACATTGCGCGGCCCAATGATGCCGCCATTGCCAATAGAGGCGCGCAACATCGCGTCTGGCGAGGCGCCAGCGCAGAAGTCTGGATCAAGGAACATCAACTAATCTCCACGTAGGAGGCGAATGCCACTAGGTCGCCGCTGGCGTTCGCGAGAATGCCGAGGCTCATGTCCTCTTCGAGGTTCACCGGGGCGTTCTTTGAGATGATGACGAGCGTCGAATTCGCTGGGACAACGACTGTGTTAGCCAGCGCCAGCGCGGTCCCGCCCAGATCATCTTGGCTGTAGTGGTTTAGCGTCACCTCAGCAGGGTTCGTGCCGTCGATGTTGGCGACGTAAAGCGATTCAATCTTGAACGCCTTGTTGCTCCCTGCCGAGTTATTGACGATGGCCTGCGCCGAGGTCGTGACGGCGAGGCGGGTGATTTTGGCCGTGATTGTGGTCACGCCAACAATGTTGGGGGCGGTCATTGCGGGTATCTCCTGATATCAGCCGAAAACGAGGGCCATGGCGATGGCCTTACCGGTCGTGGCAACGCTGGCGGCTGGAATGCCGCTGTCTTGCAGGAGCTTGCCGCCCGTGCCGTTGAATGAAGGAAGGTTGCCGTTGACCGAACTTGCTGGCCCGACGACATCGCCAGAACCCGCCCCGTCAGCCCCCTTGTTCGCCATCAACTCCCAATAGGCATTGGAGGTCGTCGGCAGGGTCGGCGGGGCATTGCCAGTGGTTGCGCCTAGCGCAATCCACGACGCGCCTTGGTCTTGCACGGTGTCATTGGTGGAATAGGCCGTGGCCCCGCTATAGGCGCCACGCCAGACATAGGAGATGCCATCCGTGCCAGCAGCGCCGGTCGATCCCGTCGCGCCTGTTGCGCCGGTCGCGCCCGTCGCGCCGGTCGCGCCCTTCTCGACTGCCAATTCCCATTTGGCAGCGCCCAGATCGGTCGAGAACGTGCCGGAGGTATGGTCCTCAAGGCAGATGTACGTGCTGCCGCCCTGTTGCACGAGGTCGTCAACCTCGTAGGCTGTGGCGGTCTGCCAGGCCCCTTGCCAGACGCCGAGAATGGCGTTCGTCCCGTCCGCGCCTTGCGGGCTGAACATCACAATCAACTCGTCGCCATTGGCGAACGCGCCAGAGCCGCCGACATAGACCAGTGTCAGCTTGCGGTAGCCGGTGCCGTCAACAACTATGTCCGTGACCTTGAAGGCATGGAACGCGGCGGGGTCGGCCACAGAGCGCACCCAGACCTGACCGCGTGCGCTCGCCGTGCCCTGATCGTCCCAGCTATCGAGGATAGCCGAGATTGTCGCGCCGTTGGCATCGAGGTTGTCGAGATAGCCAGCCGTTGCGGAGCCGATGGTGGCATTGTTCAGCCGTAGCTTGCCGGCACCGGGATCGGCATCGGTTGTGTCGTCATCGAACAACATGAACAGCCCACGCCCGTTGGCCTGCACCACCGACAGTTGCTCGAGCAGCAACCGCGTCTGCGCCGTTGACCGCACCGTATCGCCAACGAAGCGCACTTCGTAGGCCGCTGCCGACATCGTGGTGCCGGGCCAGTTGACCGACAGTTCCGCGGTGCCGGCGTCATAGTCCACCGAGGCGATGCGCTGTGGCGGCACAAGTGGCTGTGCGGGGTCAAGGAACAGATCGCCCGGCATGAAGTTCGGATACTGCGTCGTACCCATCAGGGCGCCGACAAAGGTGATGGTCGTGGCGGCATTTGTCACCGACGCGGTGCCGGTGTTGTAGAAGCTCGGGAGTGCCATGGATGTCCTCTAGGCGCTGATGCGGCCGGGGGTGATGATGATGTCGCCCGTCCAGGTGGACGTGTAATCGGCTGATGAAAGGGCGCAGGCGTCACCGCCGCCGGGGTTCCACGAGGCGTTTGACCCAGAGCCGGTAAACCCCTTGGTCTGAATGGTGCCGCCGTAAACTGCCTTGAGCACACTGCCGGCAGGGGCGTTTGTTCCAGCTACAAAGCCGATATAGTGGGCCGAAGCGTTCGCATCGGTGGCATTGTAGAACCTCCCGACTGGGCCGTTCGCCGTCACCGATTGATAGCGACGCAGCACGACGTCGGTGCCGTCGAGCACAATCTCGAACAGCCGCTGCATGCCGGGGAAGCCTTCGATCAGGCATGACCCGCCCTCAAGTTTCACCCACTCGCCAGATGGAAAATTCGTCCGCATCGAGAGATCGAACCAACCTGGCGGCACATCCGTATTCGTCAGGTTGACCCTGACATCAAGGTAGTCGGTTCCAGCGGGTACGGTCCCGAGAACAGTGTCGCTCAACGTGTTGGGCGAACCCTCTCCCGGTCCCCATTCCTGCTCGATGAACCCAGTGAACGTTGCGCAGCCAAACGAGGTGAATGGCCCGCTGGTGTCCTTCATCCGGTGGTAGATGGTCCCATGCCAAAGGCCGGGGAATGTGATGTCGTAGGACGTGAGGTTGATGGCGGCGTCGGGGACCAGGTTCATCAGCGGCCGGCTGATGTCGAACGCGATCCGGCCATCCTTGGTGAATGTCATCACCCCGGAGGAAAGGTCGAAACTGCCTGCCATCTATTCCACCGCGCACTGGATATTCGCAGATCCGGAAAAGCTGCCAGAGTAGCCGGTTTCGGTCAGGGTCGTGCCGTTGGCGAGGACCGTGCGCGCCGCTCCGTTACGGATATGCACGGTCGGCCCGAGGCTGATGTCGAACGGGCTGTCGCCTGCCCCCGCCTGCCGCAGCATCTTGCGGCTGCTGTCGAACTTGCCGAGCCCGAGAATCCCGGTCCCGGTCGTGGTGTTGAAACTGAACAACTGGTCGCTGTCCTCGACCGGCGCGCGGAAGACCAGCACGGTGTAATCCTTGGACAGCGCCGACAGGGCGCTTGCCGACGAGATACCCACATCCATCAGCCGGATCTTGCTCGTCGTAGCATAGGGCGTCACCACGCGGCTTTGCGCCGTTGCGGTCTGGATCAGCGTCCCCGGAGCGATGATTTCATCACCAGAAATCACCATATACCCCGGCATGTAGCCGAGACTATGCGTCACAAGGTCGATATGTGACGTGACGATCTGCCCGACCCGCGTGACTGCTGCAAAGCCGGAGGGCAACGTAATGTTCGTCGATGCCCCCGCCACGCTGGCATGATTTATCGTGACATCGGTAGGCCCGACAGCAACCTGATAGTAATCGAAATCGACGTGGAACTGCACCTTGTCGAGATAGCTTGCCGGAGTCTTGGCCGGGGCATTGCGGGGCGCGTCATAGTCCGTCATCGCCCCGGTGGTGTTGGGCTCCTCGAAGACGGCGAACACGCCTGGGGTCGCGAAGCCTCGCGCTGCGATGTTGCCCATCTAGACCGCCGTGAACGATACGTCGCCGTTGATCATGTCGATATCGACCGACCCGTTGGCGGACTTGAAATGACCGGACGGCACCTTTCGCTGGCACTTTACCTCGCCCGTGTCCCATGGTGAGGATGATCTCGATCGTGAGCTGGAAGCGTTCGAGGCAAAGCATGGTTATGGTCGAACTTAAGGGCCTGCACATCGTCAAGAGCGGCGGGCGGACATACGCCTACGCCTGGCGGGGCGGCCCCCGCATCAATGCACCTCTCGGCACTCCCCAGTTCATCGAGGAATACAATCGGACCGTCGAGGCCCACCGGCTTCCGAACAGCAGCAAGTTCCGCTCGCTGGTCGCCTCTTACAAGGCGAGTGACGACTTCAAGCGGCTCGCTGACACCACCCGCCGCAACTGGGGCCGATGGCTCGACCGGATCGGCGAGCATTTCGGCGATCTGAGCGTCCGTCAGTTCGACCGTCCGGAGAAGATCCGGCCCATCATCCGCAAGTGGCGCGGATCCTACTCGCATCAGCCAAGGACGGCCGACTACGGCATGCAGGTGCTGTCGCGCGTGCTGACCCACGCCGTCGACATGGGCAAGATCGCCTCGAACCCATGCGAGGGTTTCAAGCAGCTCTATTCCAGCGATCGCTCGGAGATCATCTGGACCGACGACGACCTCAAGCGGATCAAGGCCGTGGCCACTACCGAGCTGGGCTGGGCCTTCGATCTCGCCGCGCACACTGGCCTGCGCCAGGCCGACCTGGTGCGCCTCTCCTGGTCGCATGTCGGCGAGAACGCCATCTCGATCCCGGCGAACAAAAGCCGGCGTCATGGCAAGCGCGCCAAGGTCGCGATCATCCCGCTCTACTCCGATCTGCGCGAGCTGCTGGCCAGCATCCCCAAGCGTGCCACCACGGTGCTCACCAGCACCCGCAAGCGGCCTTGGACGACCGATGGGCTCGGCACATCCATCCAGGACGCCAAGGAAGCGGCAAAGATGAAGGACGCGGATCTGCACTTCCACGACCTGCGCGGCACGGCGGCCACAAAATTCTACGTCGCCGGCCTCTCGACCCGCGTCATTGCCGAAATTCTGGCGTGGGAAGAGGACCAGGTGGAGCGAATTATCCGCCGCTATGTCGGCCGCCAGGCCGCGACTCTCGAAGCGATCCGGGTGCTCGATGAGGCCAAAGGGCGAACAGGCCCTGTAAAAAAGCTGTAAAAACGGCGGTTTTCGGGGACCCACCGCCGCTACCTAAGTCATTGAAAAGGTTGCTGGAGCGGGTGAAGGGAATCGAACCCTCGTCGTAAGCTTGGGAAGCTTCTGCTCTACCATTGAGCTACACCCGCGACGCCGATCTGTTTGCTGCAAAAGCTGCAGACCGTCAAGCCATCCCCGGCCCCTCCCCCCGTATCGCACCGACGCGCTCCGCTGATCCCGCAGCCCCGCTGCGGCAGTAAATGGCGACATGGTTAATGATTATTAAGCCACTCATTTTACTGCGATATTCTTGATATCTCGCGGGTTGCTGCCGATGCCCCGCGATGGTGAATTGTTGCTTAATGAAATGCTTTCAAGTTTAACTATTCCGACGCAAACGGGCTTTGGGATTGCTCTAGATGCTGAACGATTTTGCTTTTGGACCGCACGCTGAACCCGCACCCGCAAAGGGACAGGAAGTCGAGTACGAAATCGCCGCACCGGAGCGTTTCTGGCCAGATCTTGGACAGCTTGAGTGCGCTTTCGACATCTCCCACGCAACGGTCTGGAGCCATATGCGCTTCCGCGACCGTCCCTCTTTCAATCCAGACCTGCTGGTCGATTTTCACGGCTGGGGTCGCAACATCCGGACGCTGAAGTCGCGCATGGGTGACGCCTTCAAGTACGTCGTGCTCGGCTCGACGCATCCCGGTGTCTTCTGCCTTGGCGGGGATTTGGACTGCTTCAGTCGCTATATCCGCAATGGTGATCGCGCTGCCCTGACGGCCTATGGCCAGTCGTGCATCAAGATCCTGCATGACAACTGGAACGTCAGCCGCAGCGGCGTCATCTCGATCGGCCTTGCGCAGGGCGATGCGCTGGGTGGCGGGTTTGAATCGCTGCTCTCGTTCGATGTCCTCGTGGCCGAACGCGGCGTCAAGTTCGGCTTCCCCGAGCAACTGTTCGGGCTCTTCCCGGGCATGGGGGCGCTGACCTTTCTCGGCCGCAAGCTCGGCTTTGCCAAGGCGGAGCAACTCGTCCGGTCCGGCAAGCTGCTGACCGCTGACGAGTTGTTCGAGATGGGCGTCGTGCATGTGCTGGCCGAACCCGGCCGTGGCGTCGAGGCCGTCAACAAGTACATTCACCGGCACGCGCCGCGTCACGCAGCCGAGCTCTGCATGCTGGCGGCCAGCAAGCGTGCCAATCCGATTCCCTATGATGAACTGCACGACATCGTCGATCTCTGGGTCGACGCCTGCATGACGCTGAGCAACCACGATTTGTCGGTGATGCAGCGGCTCGTGTCGGCGCAGTCGCGGCTGGAAGCCGCCGCCTGATCTCAGGCGGCGAGGCTGCGCTGCACCGTGGCCGGGGTGAACGTCTCGATCAGGGCAAGCACCTCGTCGGGTGCGGTGGGCCTGCCGAACAGATAGCCCTGAATCTGGTCACAGCCGGCTGAGGCCAGAGCCTGCAACTGCTCCTCGGTTTCGACGCATTCGCCCACAACCGTCATGTCCAGGATGCCGCCAATGCTGGTGACAGCCCTGATCACGGCAATGGAGCTGGCGTTCTTCCCCAGATCGCGGACGAACGATCCGTCGATCTTGATCTTGTTGAACGGGAAGGTGCGGAGTTGGCTGAGGGAGGAGTAGCCGGTACCGAAGTCGTCGAGGGAAACCCGGACACCCATGTCCCGGAACTGCTGGAGCATGTTGAGCGTGGCCGACGAACTGTCGAGAAGCGCCGTCTCGGTGATCTCGAGTTCCATGCGATCCGGGGCAAGGCCGTATTCTTCAAGGACGTCGGCCAGGAAGGCGGGGAACTGCAGATCCGCGAACTGGGCGGCCGAGAAGTTGACGGCCACCGAGATATCCTGTGGCCAGTGGCTGGCCACGCGGCAGGCCTCCTCGAGAACCCAGCGCCCGAGTTCCAGGATCAGACCTGTTTCCTCGGCGATCGGGATGAACTCCGCCGGCGACACATAGCCCCGCGTCGTGTGGCGCCACCGGATTAGGGTCTCGAACGAGGCAATGGCCCCCCGCTTCAGATCAACAATCGGCTGGAAAGCCAAAGTGAACTGCCGCTCCGCTATTGCAGCACGGATGTCGAGTTCGAGCATGCGGCGCTGCTGGGCATGGACGTCCATCTCGTCTTCAAAGACGCGAACCGAGTTCCGGCCCTTCGCCTTTGCGTCATAGAGGGCCATGTCGGCGCGCTTGAGCAGGATGTCGGGAACATTGCCGTGGCGTGGTGCCAGCGCGATGCCGATGCTGGCGCCGATATTGATGAAATGCCCGGCGATCTCGAAAGTCTCGCCGAGCGAGCTGATCAGTTGTGCAGCGAGTTGCTCGGGCTTGGGTTCGCCCTCCTGTAGCCGCTGGATAACGACGAACTCATCGCCCCCAAGACGGGCAATATGTGAGCCAGAACCGCCCCCCCGCTTGATGCGCTCTGAGACGGCAACCAGCAGAAGATCTCCGATCGGATGACCAAGAGTGTCGTTGACCGACTTGAAGTGATCCAGATCTATCAGATGCAAAGCCAGTGTGGCTTTGGCCGGCAAGACTTCAAGCGACTTGGCCAGCACTTCCTTGAACGAGGCGCGGTTCATCAGGCCCGTGAGTTCGTCTGTCCAGGCGAGTTGTTCAATGCGCTCGTGCGCCTTGGCCTGCTCGGTCACATCCTCGAAAACGATAACGGCCTCACCGTTGTCCATGGACTGACACGAGACGGCGACGACTTTCGCGTCACTCAGCTTGACGAAGCGCTGGGGCGCGTTGCCCGACGTGATGCAATGGCGGATGGCATTGATCAGCGGGGCCCGCGCCTCGACGCTGTTCTGGTTGGCCGAGAGCTTGTCGAGAAAGCTCTCCAGCGACATGCCGGTTTCAAGTGCCGTGTCGGGGCAGCCGAGGATGGATGTCAGCTTGCTGTTCCACACCATCAGGGCCCCGCCGGCATCGAACATGCCCAGGCCATGCGACATGTTGTTGAGCGCGGCATCAAAGAGCGCTGCCTGGGCCTTGTAGGAGGCCGCCAGCTTGGCATTGGCACGCTTGGTTTCGAGAGCGGCAACGATGGTATTGCGCACCGAGACGGTGATGTCGGTCATGCCGAACATGAAGACAAACAAGACGCAGCCGATGACCTGGTAGAACCCGCTGGGGTGCAACACCAGGCCGAGGCACATCGGACCGGCGGACAGGTAGAGTTGGGACAGAGCGACCAACGGACGCCCGGCGTTGCGGCCGGTTATGCTGGCGCCATAACCTGCCGTGGTCGTGGTCAACATCAGATGCAGGGCAGGATCGTTGATGCGCGTGATGGCCAGCAGACACAGCACGCCGAGGAGAAGAGCAAAGAGACCGCCGCCGATGGCGTAGGCAAGTTCCCACAGGCGAGCATCGGATCTGTCGGCCGGTCGGCCCAGAGACAGGTAGCGGACGCCAATGGCGATCCGCAACGCGGCCACGACGACTGCCATATCGGCAATCGCCTCGACGAGCATATCCTCAGCAAGGAACGTTACGGTTGCCGCGATCCAGATTCCGGCAAGCGCGCCGGCTATGAGCGAGGCGAACGGGTGAAAAAGCCCGTCGACCAACTGCAGCCGAATTTCCGGAGCGAGCCGTCGTTCGGCACGCAACATCTCAATGAGCCGCTTCAACACTGGTGCTCTCCCAAAGAACCAGCGTCAGCTTGCGTCAGACAAGTGAATATTTGCTATACACTACGGGAATCTTGGGACCTTCAGGGCGCTCTTCTGCTCGCTACGGCGCCCGAATACTTTTGCCCCGACAGACTACGTTTCTGTACTTCTTAAGTATTAACTAAATAAATCACATCGCCGCACCCCAAAACACAGTGACGAATGTGGCCGACGGAAATCACCCGCCCCAGAACTTTCCTGATGCTGGCAATCGCGCCCTAGAGAGCGAAAGCACGAAAGTGCTTGGACAGTTTGAGGGTCTGGGCCTGATAGTTCGAGCCCAAGCCCGCGCCATAAAGCCGATCGGGTGGCTCTGCCAGGTTCTCATAGATCAGCCGACCGATGGTCTGGCCGTGGCCGAGGAGAAATGGCACTTCGCGACTGCGGACTTCGAGCACCGCCCGGCTGCCGGTGCCCCCGGCGGCCGAGTGACCGAACCCCGGGTCGAAAAAGCCTGCGTAGTGCACGCGGAACTCTCCGACCAGCGGATCGAAAGGCACCATCTCCGCTGCATAGTTAGGTGGCACTTGCACGCTCTCGCGAGAGACCAGAATGTAAAATTCGTCAGGATCGAGAATGAACTGCTCGGTCCCCCGGGTGACCAGCGGCTCCCAGTAGTCGAGGACGTCGAGGGAATCCTTGAGATCCATGTCGATGACCGGGGTGTGCCGCTTGGAGCGGAAGCCGATGAGGCCGTTGCGGCCCTCCCCCTTCAGGTCAATGGACAGCGCGACGCCCTCTCCGACCTCCTCATTGGCATCCAGCACGAGTGTCTCGACCGTGTGCAACGTCCGGTGCTCGGCTGCGGATAGCCGTGTTTGACCGACGCGGAAGCGGATCTGGCTCAGACGCGATCCCTTCCGGATGCGCACCGGGAACGTGCGCGGGCTGATTTCGAGATAGAGCTTGCCCTTGTAGCCGGCGGGCAAGGTGTCGAAACCGCGGGCCATATCGCCAATGACGCGGGTGAATACATCGAGGCGACCAGTTGAGCTCTTGGGGTTGGCCCCGGCGCTGACGGCATCAGGAAGATCGAGACTCTCCTGCAGCGGCACCAGATAGACACAGCCGCGCTCGAGCACGGCGCTATCGGTCAGGTCCAGCTGGTGCAGCTTGAGGCTCTCGATCCTTTCGGCAACGGTGAAGTCGGGGCCGGGCAAGAAGCTGGCGCGAATGCGATAGGCCACATCGCCAAGCCGGAGATCGAGGCTTGCCGGTTGCACCTGATCAGCGTCGAAGGGCGGCGCAATGATCGCCCCGGAGCGGGCCAGCCGCTCAATGAAGCGGGACGGGAATACGCCGCTCGACCAAAGCTCGTTATCTGACATCATTCCCCGCGAGCGGCCAATCCACCGCCTCTCCGTAGCAACCCTCGCAATTGACGCCAAGCGGCAAGGGGGATTATACCCCGATCCAGTGGTGATTTGGCCGGTCCGCTTGCAGCCACTTTAAACAACTTGCTAAAGGCGACCAAAGGGCTGGCCACACTTCGTGCCGGCCTTTTGTGTCCTGGAGCCCAGAAATGTCAAAATCGAGCAACCCGCTGAGCGATCCGAAGAACCTGTCGCCGGAAACCCAGTTGGTCCACGGCGGGGTCAGCCGTACCGCGTTCAACGAGACGAGCGAAGCGATCTTCATGAACTCGGGCTATTCCTACCCGAGTTCGCAACATGCCGAGTATCTGTTCCTCAACAAGCTGCCCGGGGCACATAACTACTCGCGCTTTGCCAATCCGACCGTTGACGTGTTCCAGGAGCGGATGGCGCTGCTCGAGGGGGCGGAGGCGGGGCGGGCGTTTGCGACCGGCATGTCGGCGGTCACCAATGCGGTGATGAGCCAGGTGCGGGCCGGCGACCATATCGTGGCGGCGCGGGCGCTGTTCGGCGGCTGCCGCTATGTGGTGGAAGACCTGATGCCGCGCTTTGGCGTCGCCTCGACGCTGGTCGACGGGCGCGATCCGCAGAACTTTGCCGACGCGATGCAGCCCAATACCAAGGTGGTGTTCATCGAGACGCCCGCCAATCCGACGCTGGAACTGGTGGACATCGAGGCCGTCGCCAAGATTGCCCAAGCGGGCGGCGCCAAGCTGATCGTCGACAATGTCTTTGCTACTGCGCTCTACCAGAAACCGCTGCAGCTGGGGGCGGACCTCGTCACCTATTCGGCGACCAAGCACATTGACGGTCAGGGACGGTCGCTGGGCGGCATCGTCCTCGGGTCGAAGGAACTGATCACCGGCGACATCCATACGCTGCTGCGCCAGACGGGGCCGTCGATCTCGCCGTTCAACGCCTGGATCATGCTCAAGGGTCTGGAAACGCTAGCGCTGCGGGTGAACCAGATGACGGCCAGCGCTGCCAGGATTGCCGACTTCCTTGCCGATCATCCCAAGATCGAACGGATCTCCTATCCGCATCACAAATCGCATCCGCAGTATGAGCTGGGGAAGCGGCAGATGAGCAAGGGGTCGAGCCTGATCGCCATCGAGGTGAAGGGCGGGCGGGCCGGGGCGTTCAGGCTCTCGGACGAGCTGGCGGTGATCCTGATCTCGAACAATCTGGGCGATGCCAAATCGCTGATCACGCATCCCGGGACGACGACCCATGCCCGCTTCACCGAAGAGGTACGGCTCGAGAGCGGGGTCACGCCCGGACTCCTGCGGCTCTCGGTGGGGCTCGAGAATGCCGACGACCTGATCAAGGACCTCGATTACGCCCTCAGCCAGGTCTGACGACGTCGTCAGTGCTGCGTGGGTTCGTCGTGATCGTCACCGCCATGGTCGTGGCCGTGATCGGGATGGTCGTCGAACTCGTGCAGCTTGAAGTGATAATCGGCCGAGCAGAACTCGCAGACGACCTCGATCTCGCCATCGACCAGCATATCCTCGCGCTCCTCGGGCGAGAAGTTGTCGCGCAGCATGGCCTCGATGCGCTCGGCCGAACAGGTGCAGCGCTCCTCGAGCGGCATGGGCGGGAACACGCGCACGCCGGTCTCGTGGTAGAGCCGGAACAGCAGGCGTTCCGCCGAGAGATCGGGGTCGGCCAGTTCGTCGTCACCAACCGTCAGCAGCAATGACTTGGTCTGGGTCCACTTGTCGTCTTCGGAAAAGTCCGGGTCGGCGGTTTCGGGGTTGTCGAAATCGCCGTCGCCGGGAAGGTCGGGCATCATCGACTGGCCGTGGGGGGGGAGGTGCTGGACGAGGACACCGCCGGCACGCCAGTGGGGGCGGGCATCACCCTTGCGGATATGCTCTGCCACCGCGAGGCGCACCAGGGTCGGGATCTGCTCGGACTGCTGGAAATAGGTGTGGGCGACGTCCTCGAGCGAACCGCCTTCGAGGGCGACGATGCCCTGATAGCGGTCCATGTGGCTGCCCTGGTCGACGGTCATGGCCAGATGGCCTTTGCCCAGGAGATGGCCGGGGCTGGTCTCGCCGCGTTCGGCGGCCTTGAGCAGCGCATCATGGTCGAAGCGGGCATAGCCACGCAGGCCATCGGGGGCATCGAGATCGACGACGATCAGGTTGACCGGACCATCGGTCTGCGTCTGCAGGATGAAGCGGCCCTCGAACTTGAGCGACGACCCGATCAGTGCCGCCAGCGCCACCGCCTCGCCGAGCAGGCGGGCGACGGGCGCGGGGTAGTTGTGGCGCGCGAGGATGCTGTCGAGCACCTCGCCAAGGCGCACGACGCGGCCCCGGCTATCGAGCGTATCGAGGGTGAAGGGCAGCACGACGTCGTCGCCACTCTCGGGGCGATCGAGGCCGGCAGCGCTCAGCAATGTTTCCGTCATCAGACCGTTTCGATCCCGAAGACCCAGCAGAGGATCGCCTTTTGTGCGTGCAAGCGGTTTTCGGCTTCATCAAAGACTACCGACTGCGGTCCATCTATGACCTCGTCGGTAACTTCATCGCCGCGGTGAGCAGGCAGACAGTGCATGAAGAGCGCATTCTTGTCGGCCAAGGCCATCAAACTGGTGTTGACCTGGTAGGGTTTCAAGACCCGGCGCCGCTCGGCGGCATCGGTATCGCCCATCGATACCCAGGTATCGGCGATGATCAGGTCGGCGTTTTCGGCAGCCTCGCGCGGATCCTCGATCAGCTTGACCCACTTGCCGGCCTTCTGGATATCGAGCATCAGGTCCTTTTCCGGACGATACTCGTCGGGCACGGCAATGGTCAGCTCGCACTCGAAGAGTTCGGCGGCGTTGACCCAGGAGTGCAGCACATTGTTGCTGTCACCGACCCAGGCCACCTTGGCGCCCTTGATCGGACCGCGGTGCTCCTCGAAGGTCATCAGGTCGGCCATGATCTGGCACGGGTGGGCGCGACGGGTCAGGCCGTTGATGACGGGGACGCTGGCGCCCTCGGCCAGTTCGACCAGATCGGCGTGGCTCAGGATGCGGATCATGATGGCGTCGACATAGCGGCTCATGACGCGGGCGGTGTCGGCCAGGGTCTCCTCACGGGAGAGCTGCATTTCCTGACCGGACAGCATGAGGGTTTCGCCGCCGAGCTGGCGCATGCCGACGTCAAAGCTGACGCGGGTCCGGGTGGACTGGCGCTCGAAGATCATGGCGAGGACCTTGTCCTTGAGCAATTGCGGCCGGTCCCCGGCCTTGAGGCGGGCCTTGAGCGTGTTGGCGACATCGAGCATGCCGCGCAGCTGCGGGCCGGTGAAGTCGTCGATATTGAGAAAATGCCTGGGCTGGGCAGTCATCTGGCTGTCCTTACAAAATGAGAATGCGCCCTCAGGCGCTGGCGGGCGCAGCTGCCGGCGTGGCGGCAGCGTCCCTCTGATAGGCCTCGAAGGCATCGGCGATCTTGCCGACGGCCTCCTCGATATCGGCCTCGGTGACGATCAGCGGCGGCAACAGGCGCAGCACGTTCTCGCCGGCAGCAACCGCCAGAAGCTGATGATCGTCGCGCAGGCGCGCGACGAAATCGCGGACCGGCGGCGCAATCCTGATGCCGGCAATCAGACCCTTGCCGCGCTGGTCGAGCACGAGGTCGGGAAAGCGCTGGGCCAGTTGCTGCAGGTGCCAGGCGAGACGCTGGCCCATCCTGTCGACATGCTCGATGAAGCCCGGCTCGAGAATGCGATCGAGCACGGCGTTGCCGACGGCCGTGGCAAGCGGATTGCCGCCATAGGTGGAGCCATGGGTGCCGGGCACCATGGACTTGGCGACCTCGCCCTTGGCAAGGCAGGCGCCGAGCGGGAAGCCATTGCCGATGGCCTTGGCCACGGCCATGATGTCGGGCGTGATGCCGGTCCACTCATAGGCGAAGAACTTGCCGGTGCGGCCATAGCCACACTGCACCTCGTCAAAGATCAGCACCATGTCGTGCCGGTCGCAGAGGTCGCGCAGGCCGCGCAGGAATTCGGTGGAGAAGGCGGTGACACCGCCCTCGCCCTGCACGGGCTCGATGAGGATGGCGCAGGTCTGCGGCCCGATCAGCGCCTCGACGGCGGCGAGATTGCCCGGCGCCAGATGCTTGAAGCCTTGCAGCGGCGGACCGAAGCCTTCGGTGTAGCTCGGATTGCCGCCTGCGGCGATCGTGCCCATGGTGCGACCGTGGAACGAACCGGTGAAGGCGATGATCTCGTATTTGTCGGGCTGACCCTTGGCAAAGTAATGGTGCCGCGCCGTTTTGATGGCGCACTCCACTGCCTCGGCGCCCGAGTTGGTGAAGAACACGCTGTCGGCAAAGGTGGCATCGACGAGGCGCTGGCCGAGACGTTCCTGCTCGGTGATGGTGAAGATGTTGGAGGTGTGCCAGACCTTGTCGGCGGCAGCCTTGAGGGCACCGACGACATGGGGGTCACCATGACCGAGCGCGTTGACGGCAATGCCGGAATTGAAATCGAGATAGGATCGGCCGTCCTGCGCAAAAAGGCGTACGCCTTCCCCCCGCTCAAAGGCGAGTTCGGACCGGGCGTAAGTGCCGTAGAGCGCAGACATGGACTGTTCCTTTTCCGAGTTGGCCCGGGCACGGACGAAGCTGTGCGCGGGTGTTGCATTTGCCCCACAAAAACCAAAAACGCGCTGCCTTCAGGCACCGCGTTGCGGGGAAGAGATATGCCTTTGCGGACCCGCAAAGTCAACGTTTCGTGGCAAGTCACTGATTTGACTCAGCTTCCCAAACGCCGAGAAATCTTCGGGTTTTCCACGTGGAAACTCACCCCCGACTCTTGATCCGGATTCCGCCGCCCGTGTAGTATCCGGCCATTGGGAACACGAGATCTCGTGTGGCGGACCCAACCGACCTACGATGCGTAGCGTATCGAACTGTGAGCACCTCCCTGCCACAGAAGGTTCTTGGATTCCGTGCACCAAAGGCGGATTGGAGCATTCTTTGATGGGCTGGACTGATGAGCGCGTCGAACTACTCAAGAAGCTATGGATGGAGGGCCTGAGCGCCAGCCAGATAGCCGGTGTCCTCGGTGAGGGCGTGACGCGCAATGCGGTGATCGGCAAGGTGCACCGCCTGAAGCTGAGCGGACGGGCCAAGCCCGCCAGTTCGGCGCCGCGGGCCCGCAGCGCACCGCGTCCGGCAACCCGCCGCGTCGCCAGCCCGTCGGCTGGTCGCAGCAGCATGGGCGGCGGCGCGAGCCTGGGCAGCATTATGAAGTCGCGCCCGATGTCGACAGGCGGTGGCGGCGGCGGCGGCCTGCATGGCGCGACCGCGCTCAAGATCACCGAAGACTATCAGCCGCAGACCTATGTGGCGCCGCAGGTGCAGGAACTCTTCATCCCCGAGGACAAGCGCCTCAACCTGCTGCAGCTGAGCGAGCAGACCTGCAAGTGGCCGATCGGCGATCCGCTGACGCCGGACTTCTATTTCTGCGGCCAGCACTCGGACGATGGGAAGCCCTATTGCGATTTCCACTCGCGCCGGGCCTATCATCAGGTCGAGAAGAAGAAGCGGTAGGGACAGGTTTTCCTCTGCAGTATCGAGGGCCCCTTGCGGGGCCCTTTTTTTGTTGCGGAAAGGTGGACGACAGGACACGCCGGCCGGCGTTGCCGCCTCCGGTTGTGATGGCAGTCGCGAACAACGGCGGAGCAGAGCCCGTCGATGGTTCGAATGCCGGACGCAGGAAGACGCGCCCGGCTGGAGCTCGGCTCCGCCGTTGCCACCGGGATTTTCGGCGTGCACCGGAAAGGATCAGGGCATTTGCGGATCGCCCCTCCGCCGCAGGGTCGCCGTCTCGACCGGACCACGCTCTTCGCGTTTCTCCAGTCCGACCCCTGGGAATGAGCACGACAGACGCCCATCCACGGCAGCAAATTAAGGCGGCAGGTCACCTGGGCCTGCACACCCTCCCCGGCTTGGCCTGATCCGGGCCGACATCCGGACCACCCGGCCTCGTCCCCCCAATCACTCGTCATGATCTCGCGTTTCGGGGCGGCGATGGGGAAGTGTAATGCGGTGTGATAGCGCGGGGATAAGTCTGTCAGCCGTCTGAACGGATTTGCTGCAGGATGAACGGCAGATGGCAGGGATTTGGAGTGCACTTGGCACACGTAGATCTTCCGGTTTCCTTCTCCCCTTGCGGGAGAAGGTGGCGCGCAGCGCCGGATGAGGGGTGTTGCCTCCACAACGTCGGCGCTTGCAGGGAGTGATGAGCTGTTGCCCTGCCACGACCCCTCATCCGCCCTTCGGGCACCTTCTCCCGCAAGGGGAGAAGGGAAGGAGGGGCTCTCCATCGACAGGTGCGATTGCTCTTCCGCGGCGGTGCCAGAGGGCAGGTGGAGGGGGCGGTGGGAGAGGCAATCTGTCTGCCCTCTGAACGGATTTGCTACAGCCTGAACGGCAGATGGCAGGAATTAGCGGGAGATCGGTGGCTCACCCCTCGTGGTTCGACAGGCTCACCATGAGGGTGTTGGGGCGAGAGTCGCAGCATCAGCGTTTCGAAGACCTCATCCTGAGCTTGTCGAAGGACGAGGTCGGGCACGCGGACGCCGCAGCACCTTGGTGACGGTCGCTGAGTGGCGGTTTGCAGTCGTCACCCTCCCCCTTGCGGGGAGGGATCAAGGGTGGGGAAGCAGCAGGATCGGGGCTCTCAAACCCCCTCCCCAACCCTCCCCGCAAGGGGGAGGGTGGACCGGCCGAGAGGATTGTGGGCAGGAGACATCGATCTCCCGGTTTCCTTCTCCCCTTGCGGGAGAAGGTGGCGCGCAGTGCCGGATGAGGGGTGGGCAACATGTAGTGACGTCGCAGCTCCAGACGACGTGAGGAGCTGTGGCCTTGCCAGAACCCCTCATCCGCCCTTCGGGCACCTTCTCCCGCAAGGGGAGAAGGGAAGGAGGGGCTCATCGTGAGGGTGCAGGGTGTCGTGAGGGCGCCGTTTGTCAGGGCGTGCGGGTGAAGAGGGTGATGGGGGTGCCGGAGAGGCGGGTGGGGAGGGGAGCGCCGTAGCCGTGGGCCTGGGCGAGGCGGAGAGAGGCGAGGTTGGCGGGGTCGATGATGCAGACGCTCTTGGGGAAGCCGGCGGCGTCGAGCCAGGCGAGGGCGGCGGCGAGCGCTTCGGAGGCGTAGCCCCTGCCCCGGGCCCAGGGCGCCAGCACCCAGCCGGCCTCGGGGATGCCGTCAAAGGGCGGATCGGCCTCGCGGTGGAAATCGGCAAAGCCCAGTTCGCCGGCGAAAAGTCCGGAGCGGCGCTCGCGAATGGCCCAGTAGCCATAGCCCAGCAGCGGCCAGAGGCCGCGGTAGCGGAGCAGGCGCATCCAGCTCTCCTGCCGGGAACTGGGGCGGCCGCCCATGAAGCGCACGGTGTCGGTATCGCCCCACATGCCGGCCATGGGCTCGAAATCGTCGAGGCTGTGCAGATCGAGAACGAGGCGATCAGTTTCGAGGCGCATGTATGGAGCCCTGGTGGTTGGCCGTGCTGACGGGGTTGTTATCGCCACTCGGGCGTGAGTGGTCTAGCCTGCGGACCCAGAACGTCGCGGCAGCGGCGACAGCCAAAGGGAGGTCTCGCAATGGAACTGGGCGCATTTTCGGTCAGCCTGTCGGTCAAGGACATTGCGGCATCGCGGGCGTTCTACGAACAGCTGGGGTTCAGCGTCATGCATGGCGACGCCGAGCAGGGGTGGCTGATCATGAAGAGCGCCAGCGCGGTGATCGGACTGTTCCAGGGGATGTTCGAAAAGAACACGCTGACCTTCAACCCGGGCTGGGACGCCAATGGCGAGGAGAGCGAGCCGTTCACCGATGTGCGCGACATCCAGAAGCGGCTCAAGGCGGCGGGGATCAAGCTCGACAGCGAAGCCGACGAGGCGGGCCAGGGACCGGCGCATATCGTTCTGACCGACCCCGACGGCAACCCTGTGCTGATCGACCAGCACCGGTAGAGCGCAAGGGAAAACGCGGCCCGAGGGGCGACCGGTCGGCCCGCCGTCTCTCAGTTCATGGCGGCGAAGCGCTCGTCGAAGGCATAGCCGGCGCCGCGCACGGTGCGGATGGGATCGGCTTCGCTGGCGCGGCGGTTGATGGCCTTGCGCAGGCGGCCAACATGCACATCGACGGTGCGTTCATCGACATAGACGTCGTTGCCCCAGACGCCATCGAGCAGCTGCTCACGGGAATAGACGCGGCCGGGATGGCGCATCAGATATTCGAGCAGGCGGTATTCGGTGGGGCCGAGATGAACCTCGCGACCGGCGCGGCGGACGCGGTGGCTGGTGCGATCGAGTTCGAGATCGCCGGCCTTGAGGACGTTGGTCACCAGCTGCGGGCTGGAGCGGCGCAGCAGCGCCTGGATGCGGGCCTGCAGTTCGGGGATGGAGAAGGGCTTGACCACATAGTCGTCGGCCCCGGTGGCGAGGCCGCGGACGCGTTCCTCTTCCTCGCCGCGGGCGGTGATCATGATGATCGGGATGCGCGCCGTCTCTTCCTTGGAGCGCCAGCGGCGGCAGAGCTCGATGCCCGAGAGCCCGGGCAGCATCCAGTCGAGCAGGATGAGATCGGGCAGGCTTTCGCGCATCAGCTCGGCGGCTTCGTCGCCGCTGGCTGCGGAGGCAACGCGGAAACCTTCGGCCTCGAGGTTGTAGCGAACCATGAGGGCGAGATCGGCCTCGTCCTCGACGATCAGGATGGTGGGCGCCATGGTCCGCTCCTCAGCCCTGCTGACGCTCGTGCTCGTCGGCGCCGAGATGGCGGCCGGTCTCGAGGTAATAGGCCGCTTCGGCGACGTTGGTGGCATGGTCGCCGACGCGCTCGAGGCTCTTGGTGCAGAACAGCAGATGGGTGCACTGGGTGATGTTGCGCGGGTCTTCCATCATGTAGGTGAGGAGTTCGCGGAACAGTGAGGTGTGCATGGCGTCGACTTCGTCGTCGCGGTTGCAGACCTCGATGGCGGCCTGGGCGTTGCGGGCGGCATAGGCATCGAGCGCCGCCTTGAGCTGGCGGGCCACAAGATCGGCCATGTGGCGGACGCCGTTGTAGAACTTCGGCGCCAGGCCGAGGCTCTCGATCTGCAGGGCGCGCTTGGCCAGCTGCTTGGCCATGTCGCCGGTGCGCTCGAGATCGTTGGCGACCTGGATCGAGGTCACCACCATGCGCAGGTCGGCAGCCATGGGCTGGCGGCGGGCGATGATGGAGACCGCCATGTCGTTGATCTGCTGCTGCATCTCGTCGATGCGCTTGTCGTTCTGGCGGACCTGCCGGGCCTGCTCGTGGTCGAGACGGAGCAGCACGGTGACGGAGTCGGTGATGGCCTGTTCGACCATGCCGCCCATTTCGGAAATGGCGCTCTGCAGCGCGGTGAGTTCATCCTCGTAGGAGGAGACGATGTGCTCGTTCAGGGGCATTGTGGTGTCCTCCGTCAGCCGATGCGGCCGGTGATGTAGTCCTGGGTCTTCTTGTTCACCGGCTTGGTGAAGATGTCTTCGGTCTTGCCTTCCTCGATCAGCTTGCCGAGGTGGAAGAAGGCGGTCTTCTGGCTGACGCGCGCGGCCTGCTGCATGGAGTGCGTCACGATGATGATGGTGAACTTCTCGCGCAGTTCGTCGATCAGTTCCTCGATGACAGCGGTGGCGATCGGGTCGAGGGCCGAACAGGGCTCGTCCATGAGCAGCACTTCGGGCTGGGTGGCGATGGCGCGGGCGATGCAGAGACGCTGCTGCTGGCCACCCGACAGGCCCGTCCCCGGCTCCTGCAAGCGGTCCTTGACCTCGTCCCAGAGGCCGGCGCGGCGGATGGAGGAGATGACAATCTCGTCAAGATCGGCCTTGTTGTGGGCGAGGCCGTGAATCTTGGGGCCGTAGGAGACGTTCTCGTAGATCGACTTGGGGAACGGATTGGGCTTCTGGAACACCATGCCGACGCGGGCGCGCAGTTCGACCACGTCGATCGAGGGATTGTAGATGTCCTCGCCGTCGAGCGTGATCAGGCCGGTGACGCGGCAGCCCTCGATGGTGTCGTTCATGCGGTTGAGCGAGCGCAGGAAGGTGGACTTGCCGCAGCCCGAGGGACCGATCAGCGACGTCACCTGATGGCGGCCGATGACCAGATCGACATCGAACAGGGCCTGCTTGGCACCATAGAAGACGCTGACCTTCTCGCCGCGCATGGCCGGCGTCGTCTTGCTCAGGGGAGCAGTGGTGGACTCGGCGGCCTGGGACATGTTGTTCATCCAATCTTGCTCCAGAATAGGATTCTTGTGACTACCACTTACGCTCAAGGCGCTGGCGGAGGAAAATGGCGATGGCGTTCATGACCAGCAGGAAGCTGAGCAGCACGAGGATGCCGGCGGAGGTGCGGGAGACAAAGCCGCGCTCGGGGCTGTCGGCCCAGATGTAGATCTGCGTCGGCAGGGCAGTCGAGGCATCGAGCACGCCGCCCGGGGGGCTGGTGATGAAGGCGTTCATGCCCACCAGCAGCAGCGGCGCGGTTTCGCCCAGAGCCTGGGCGAGGCCGATGATGGTACCGGTGAGGATGCCCGGCAGGGCCAGTGGCAGCACGTGATGGAGGATCACCTGGTGACGCGAGGCACCCATGCCGAAGGCGGCCTCGCGGATGGAGGGCGGCACGGCCTTGAAGGCGTTCCGGGTGACGATGATGATGGTGGGCAGCGTCATCAGCGACAGCACCAGACCACCCACGATCGGCGCCGAGCGCGGCAGCCCGAAGATCTGGATGAACACGGCCAGGCCGAGCAGGCCGAAAACGATAGAGGGGACGGCGGCGAGATTGTTGATGTTGACCTCGATGAGGTCGGTCCAGCGATTGCGCGGCGCGAACTCCTCGAGATAGGCAGCGGCGGCAATGCCGACCGGGAAGCTGATCAGGAAGCAGACCATCAGGGCGTAGAACGAACCGACGATGGCGCCGGCGAGGCCGGCCATTTCAGGGAAGCGGCTGTCGGAATTGAAGATCAGGCCCCAGTTGAACGGGGTGGAGATCCGACCCTGCTCGGCCAGCGCATCGAACCAGGCAATCTGCTGATCGGAAATGCGCCGGTTTTCCTCGGGCGTGTCGCGGCGGATGACACCCTTGTTGAGCTGGTCGAAGGGATCGGCGACCGGCACATCCATGGTCAGCGTGCCGCCGATGACGGAGGGATCGCGGACGACCGCATCGCGGACGATGAACTGGGTATTGTTGGTGAGGATCTGCCCCATGGCGCGCTTCTGCGCCGGTGTGGTGGTTGGCGGCAGCAGGGCCTCGATCCCGTCGGCCACAACGGCGCGCCAGTTGGCCTTGGCGGGATCGGCCGGATCGACGCGCTCGGCAGAAATCGGGAAGTCGATGCGCGCATGGGTCTGCACGAAGGCCTGGTGACCGCCAATGATCAGGGTCGTCAGCAGGATACCGAGGAGACCGATGGCCGTGGAAATCGCGGCGATGCCGTACATGCGCAGGCGGAAGTCGGCGGCATAGCGCCGTTTGCGGCGGATCGCGGCCGGGCTCGACTGATCTCTGGTGGCGGCGGTGGAAGGCACAGTGGCGTCGGTCATCGTTGGCCTCAGTCGTACTGTTCGCGATAGCGGCGAACGATGGTTAGGGCGATAATGTTGAGACCCAGAGTGATCAGGAACAGCATCAGGCCGAGGGCAAAGGCGGCCAGGGTCTTGGGACTGTCGAACGAGGTATCGCCGATCAGCAGGGTGACGATCTGAACCGTCACGGTGGTCACCGAGTCGATGGGGTTGATCGTCAGGGTGGCGATCAGACCGGCGGCCATCACCACGATCATGGTCTCACCGATGGCGCGACTGAGAGCGAGCAGGACGCCACCCATGATGCCGGGCAGAGCTGCCGGCAGCAGCACCTTGGTCATGGTCTCGGCGCGCGTGGCGCCCATGGCGATCGAGCCATCACGCATGGCACGCGGCACGGCCTTGAGCGCATCGTCGGCGAGCGAGGAGACGAAGGGAATGATCATCACGCCCATCACCAGGCCGGCGGCGAGGGCACTGTTGGGAGACACGCCAAGACCCACCAGCCCGCCCGCCTGACGAATGGCCGGGGCGACGGTGAGCACGGCGAAGAAGCCGTAGACCACGGTCGGCACGCCCGCCAGGATCTCGAGGATCGGCTTGACGATGTTGCGGACGCGGTCGTTGGAGTACTCGACCAGATAGATGGCGGTGAAGAGCCCGATCGGGATGGCAACGATCATGGCGATGGCCGAGATCAGCAGCGTGCCGGCGAAGACCGGGACCGCGCCGAAGGCGCCGTTGCCGGCAACCTGATCTGCGCGGATGGCGATCTGCGGTTCCCAGCGCAGGCCGAACAGGAACTCCTGAATGGGCACCATGCGGAAGAATTCGAAGGACTCGTAGACCAGCGACGCGATGATGCCAACAGTGGTCAGAATGGCCGCGACGGAACAGGCGATCATCAGCCCCGAGAGCACGCGCTCAACGGCGTTGCGGGCGCGAAAGCGCGGCGCCAGCAGGCGGCGGGTGACAATGAGTGTCAGGATCATGACCGCGAAAATAACGGCGAACATCGTGTACTGGCCGATGGCATTCCAGCGGACCAGAGCATCGGCAGCCGCGCGCACTTCAGGCGACGGCTCGGAGAAGATGTTGCCGGCGGCGACGTTCTTGATTTCGGAGAGAACGAGATTGAGTTCGGAGGGCGACTTGCCAGCGGTGAAATCGGCGGGGAGACCGGCCACCACCAGGCTATCGACGACACCACCCTGGGCAGAGATCCAGAGCAGCAGGAGCACCAGAGCCGGGACACCGACCCAGACCGCGACGAAGGCGCCGTGAAAACCCGGAAGGGAGTGGACGCTGTTGCCATGGGCGGAGACAAAGCTCTTACCGGCCGACTGCCCGACATAATAGGCAATCAGGGAGAGGACGATGATCGCCAGAAACAGATAGCCGGCCAACGGGGCCTCCAAGGTTGCCTGGGTGAAAGGCCGGGGCCGGCTGACGCCGGCCCCGGGACTGGTTGCGGATTACTTTGCCGGGGCAGCCATGGCGGTGCTGCCTTCGACGGCGGCACGGATTTCGTCGCGCTTTTCAGCCGACAGCGGGATCAGGCCACGCTCGGAGAGGTAACCGCCGTCGCCGAAAGACGCCTCGGAGACATACTCGGTGACGAATTCGTTCAGGCCGGGGATGACACCCTTGTGCGCGTTCTTGATGTAGAAGAACAGCGGGCGGGACACCGGGTAGGAACCGTCGGCAATCGTCTCGGTCGAGGCTTCGACACCGTCGATGGCCACGTCCTTGAGAGTGTCGCTGTTCTCGAACAGGAACGAGTAGCCGAAGATGCCGAGAGCATTGGTGTCGGCATTGAGACGCTGAACGATCAGGTTATCGTTTTCACCGGCTTCGATGAACGGGCCGTCCTGGCGCATGCGCTCGCAGACTTCGGCCTTGCGGTCCTTGTCGAGGGCCTTGATGGCCTCGAACTCATCGCAACCCTCGTGCATGACGAGCTCGACGAAAGCATCGCGGGTACCGGACGTCGGCGGGGGGCCGAACACGGTGATCGGCGCGGCCGGCAGCGACGGATCGATCTCGTTCCAGTTGGTGTAGGGGTTGGCAACGATTTCGCCGTTGACTTCAACTTCGGAGGCCAGAGCCTGGAAGAGCTGGGCCTTGGTCAGGCTCAGATCGGGACCCTGCTGCGAATGCGCAACCGACAGGCCATCGTAGCCGATCAGAACTTCGGTGATCGAGTCGACGCCGTTGGTGGCGCACAGATCATACTCGGACTTCTTCATCGCCCGCGAAGCGCCGGTGATATCGGGGAAATCAACGCCAACGCCGCCGCAGAAGATCTGCATGCCGCCGCCGGTGCCGGTCGACTCAACGACAGGGGCTGCGCCGCCGGTCGCCGCAGCGAACTGCTCAGCAACGGCCTGGGTGTAGGGGAACACGGTGGAGGAGCCGACGATGCGGATCTGGTCCCGGGTCTGGGCCTGCGCGCCAGTGGCGACGATTGCGGCGGCAACGGCAAGAGCCGCAACGCTCAGTTGAGTGAGTTTCATGGTTTTCCCTTTCGGAAATATGGGGCATCGCCTGTTTTCGGCGGGTCCGGCTGTGAGCCGGTGCCTGTGACGAGGCGGACCCTATTCGTCGTTCCCCACCAGTTTTATGACAGTCAGACAACGCTTTTGTGACAGTCCAACTGTCTGACAACACTCATGATTTCATAAAACGTCGTGGTCATGACCTGTGCACAACAGGGGTGGCGCTAGCGCGGGAGCAGGACTTCCACGCGAGTCCCCTGCCCCGGCTGGCTCTTGATCGACAGGCTGCCGTGATGGCGGGCAATGATGTGCTTGACGATGGCCAAGCCGAGGCCGGTGCCCTTCTTCTGGCGGCTGGATTCCGCATCGACGCGATAGAAGCGTTCGGTGAGACGCGGCACATGCTCGGACTCAACGCCGATACCGTAATCGGCGACGACAACGCGCCAGCTCCTCGCGGCACTGGCGGCGGCGTCGAGAGTGACATCGACCTTGCCGCCGTCGCCGCCATACTTGATGGCGTTCTCAAGCAGGTTCTCGAACACCTCATAGAGCTCGTCATGGTCGCCGATGGTCTGGGCGCTCTCTTCCGGGAAGGCGAGACTGACCACGACCCCCGCTTCGGCCGCCTGGGTCTGCAGCCCTTCCCGGACTTCGCGCAGCAGCAGGGCCAGATCGACCCTGGCGGTGGGACGGACATGCTGGCGCATTTCGATGCGCGACAGCGACAGCAGGTCATCGATCAGCTTGCTCATGCGCCCGGCCTGGTTGCGCATGATGCCGAGGAACTTTTCCTTGGCGGCCGCATCACGGGCGGCCGGCCCGAGCATGGTGTCGATAAAGCCGATCAGCGACGTCAGCGGGGTGCGCAGTTCGTGACTGACATTGGCGATGAAGTCGGTGCGCATGGAATCGAGCCGGCGCTGATGCGTGAGGCTCTGCAGGACGACGATGAGCATGCCGTCGCTATCCTCGAGCTGCGCAACGGAGACCTTGTGCCAGGTCTCGTTGGGGACGGTCTGGTGCAGTTCGACGGTTTGCGGCAGGCCGGTGCGGCGCACCGCCTCGATGGCGCTCAGCACGGCGGGGGCGCGGATCGAGATGGCAATGCGGGTGCCCTCGATCAGGTTGGGGAAATGCTGCCCGGCCGGTCCGTTGCGGTGAACGATGTTGGAGCGCTGATCGAGGATCAGGCAGGGATCGGGCAGCGCATCGGCCACGAGGCGCACCGCCTTCTCGCGCATGATGTCGCCGGCGGCGGGCAGCACCGCGGCCGGATTGGCGATCTCGATGGCGCCGGGGATCAGCAGCGCAAAGGCGGCGACAGCCAGGTAGGCGAGCAAGGCGGCAAGAACCGGCAGCTGGCCGGTGGCCAGCAGTGCCAGAAAGACCAGCAGGATTGCCAGAAGCAGATTGAGCCGGTCCGACAGGCGCGCCTTCCAGCGCTGCGCGAGGCTGGGGCCGGCATGCCTCAGAGTGTCCTCGGTCATCGTGTTCAACCCCTTACCGGTCCCGCTGCGGCCCGCTCGATTCGGGCGCTTGCATAATAGCTGTCCTCATAGCACGTTCATGACAGTGCAGGAGTTCGTCCAATGTCTGAAGATTCAGAGGCGTTTGACCTCGATAATCCCAAACTCGCCAAGTCGATCAAACGGGCGGCCCTGACGTCGGGCGACTACCCCTATGACGAGAAGATGGACAAGGACGACTATGCGGAGCAACTGCTGGCCGTGCACCAGCAACTGGCGCTGTTCCAGGAGCATATGGCCAAGAACGGTGACCGGGTGGTGATCGTCTTCGAGGGCCGCGATGCCGCCGGCAAGGGCGGCTCGATCCGGACCTACCTGCAGGATCTCAATCCGCGCTTCAGCGCGGCGGTGGCGCTGACCAAGCCGAGCGACCGCGAACGGACGCAATGGTATTTCCAGCGCTATGTCGAGTGGATGCCGGCAGCCGGCGAGCAGGTGCTGTTCGACCGCAGCTGGTACAACCGGGCCGGGGTGGAGCCGGTGATGGGGTTCTGCACGCCGGAGGAAACGGCCAAGTTCCTGCGCAACGTGCCGCATTTCGAAGAGCAGCTGATCGACGACGGCATCCACTTTTTCAAGTTCTGGCTGACGATCGGCAAGGAAATGCAGATGAAGCGCTTCCACGACCGGCGGCACAATGTGCTCAAGCGCTGGAAGCTGTCGCCGGTCGACCTGGAGGCGATCCACCGGTTTGATGCCTACACAGCAGCCCGCAACCGCATGCTGGAGGCCACGAGCACGCAGCATTCGCCGTGGACGGTGGTGATGGCCAATGACAAGCGGCGGGCGCGGATCAACATCATCCGCTCGGTGCTGCACCGGCTAAACTACGAGGGCAAGAGCGACAAGGGGATCGGCGAGATCGACGGAAAGATCGTGCTGCGGGCCGAGGATTTCCTGGAGCGGCACCGCGAGACCTGAGGCTGTTTGACCGGCCGATCAAATCTTTCCACAGAGACGTTTGACTCCGCTCGAGAAAGCGATTCAAGTGGCGGCATTCGCGGATTGACGGGGCTGGTGGCGCCCCGCCGGGAACTGGGCGGACCTGGTCTGCCCGCGGGGGCTACATGGTTGGGATCGAGGCAGGCGCGCGGGCGAGCTTTCTGGCGCCAGTGATGACGGTCAATGCAGCGGGGGCCTCGCCCTTCGTGCTGGTGTGCGACCACGCCTCGAACCGCATTCCGGACCATCTGGACAATCTCGGACTGACGCCGGCGCAGCGGCTGATGCATATCGCCTGGGACCCGGGGGCGCTGGCCGTGGCGCTGCGGCTGAGCGAACTGCTCGATGCACCGCTGGTCTATTCCACCGTCAGCCGGCTGGTGATCGACGGCAATCGCGACATCGACGCCGTCGACCTGATCCCGGTGATATCCGAGCGCACCGAAATCGCCGCCAATGCCGGCCTTGCCGAGAGCGAGCGCAACCTGCGCATCCGGGAGTATCACGCACCCTTCCATGCGGCGATCGACGGGCTGCTTGAACGGCGGCAGCGGGCGGGCACGGAGACCGTGCTGGTGACGGTGCATTCGTTCACGCCGATCTACCGGGATGTGCAGCGGCCCTGGCCGATCGGGTTGATCCACGGGCAGGACGAGGCCTTCACGCGACACCTGCAACAGGCGCTGAATGCCGAGGACCCGGACCTAAATGTGGGCTGGAACGAGCCCTATTCGGCGCGCAATGGCGTGACCTACACGCTCGAGCACCATGGCGACGGGCGCGGGCTCGACGCGACGATGATCGAAATCCGTCATGACGAAATTCTGGAACCCGCCGGTGTGACCTTCTGGTCCGACCGACTGGCCCGGACACTGGGGCGAGCACGAGGGGCGCTCGGCAGTGGACCGGTTCGTGAAGTGCACACCACATCCACACCAGGAGGGATCCATGGTTGACGTGCCTAAAACCGGGGGCAGCGGCGGCGTGACATACGCCACACGCGACAAGGACTATTTCGAAAAGCGGGGCCTGCAGCGCTATGCGGGCGTCTGGTCACTCTGGGCGCTGGGGGTCGGCGCCGTCATCTCGGGACATTTCTCGGGCTGGAACTTCGGCTTCGCCACGGGCGGCTGGGGTGGCATGGTCGTGGCAGCCGCCATCATTGCGGTGATGTATATCGGCCTCGTGTTCTGCATTGCCGAGATGAGCCCGGCGCTGCCGCATACGGGAGCGGCCTATTCGTTCGCGCGGACCTCGATGGGTCCATGGGGCGGCTTCGTGACGGGGCTCTTCGAAAACGTCGAATACGTGCTGACGCCGGCCGTGGTCGTCACCTTTATCTCCAGCTATTTCAGTTCGATCGTCGGGCTGGACAGTTCCATGCTGCCGATCATCTGGATCGTCTTTTATGCGATCTTCCTGGCGCTCAACATCTATGGCGTGGCGCTGAGCTTCAAGGTGACGCTGGTGGTGACGCTGGCCTCGCTGGCGGTGCTGGTGGTGTTCTGGATCAGTGCCTTCCCGAACATGGATTTCTCGCGCTGGGCGCTGAACATCGCGCCCGACGGCACGGAACTGCCGGAGGGCAACGGGCCGCTGTTCCCGTTCGGCTTCTCGGGCGTGCTGGCGACGCTGCCGTTCGCGGTGTGGCTGTTCCTCGCCATCGAGCAGCTGCCGCTGGCGGCCGAAGAGTCGATGGATCCGAAAAAGGACATGCCGCGCGGCATTCTGCTGGGCATCGGCACGCTGGTGATCTCGGCCTTCATGATCGTGCTGCTCAACCCGTCGGTGATCGGCGTGGGCGCATATGCGCTCGGCACATCGGGCGAGCCGCTGCTCGACGGTTTCCGGGCCATCTACGGCACCAGCTGGGCCGTGGTGCTCGGCCTCGTTGCCATGCTGGGGCTGATCGCCTCGTTCCACACGATCCTGTTTGCGCAGGGGCGACAGGTCTATTCGCTGAGCCGGGCGGGCTACTTCCCGCAGGGCCTGTCGGTGACCCACCCCCGGTACAAGACGCCGCATGTGGCGATGATTTCGGGCGCCCTGCTCGGGCTGGCAGTGATGCTGATCATCTGGTTCGTCAATGGCGGCGGCGGCTCGGGCGAGACGCAACTGGGCGACGACATCATCGGTACGGTGCTGCTCAACATGGCAGTGTTCGGGGCGATGCTGAGCTATATCGCGCAGGCGATCAGCTTCATCCTGCTGCGGCGCAACAAGCCGGACATCGAACGGCCCTACCGGAGTCCGCTGGGCATCCCCGGCGCCGTGGTCACCATCCTCATCGCCGTGCTGACGCTGTTCTACCAGCTGCAGGACCCGAACTTCTTCAAGGGCGTGATCTGGGTGATCGTCTGGTGCGTGGTGGGCATCATCTATTTCGGCCTCGTGGGCCGGAACAAGCTGATCCTGTCGCCCGAGGAAGAGTTCGCGCTCGAGCACGCCAAGAAGTAGGCTCGACCATTGTCGACAGCGGGGCCGCGCAGTGACGCGGCCCCATTTTTCCCGTTTTCCGGAGTGGGCCGATGGCCGCATATAGTCTCGAGCAACTGAAGGCCGACGTGAAAGCCGGCACCATCGACACCGTGCTGGTCGCCTTTCCCGACATGCAGGGACGACTGATCGGCAAGCGCTTCCAGGCGGAATTCTTCCTCGATGGCGCCATCGACGAGACGCATGGCTGCGACTACCTGCTGGCCAACGATATCGACATGGAGCCGGTGCCCGGCTACGAGGCCGCCAACTGGGGCCGTGGCTATGGCGACTTCGTCATGAAGCCCGACATCACGACGCTGATGAAGGCGGCCTGGCTGGAGGGGACGGCGATCGTGCTGTGCGATCTTGTCGACCATCACGCTCACCAACCGATCCCGCACAGCCCGCGCGCCATCCTCAAGGGACAGCTGGCGCGGCTGGAGAAGCTGGGACTGACGGCGAACTTCGCCTCGGAACTCGAATTCTATCTGTTCGACGAGGGTTTCCGGTCGGCCTGGGACAAGGGCTACAGGAACCTCGTGACCGCCGGCTATTATATCGAGGACTACCACATCTTCCAGACCACCAAGGAAGAGGGGGTGATGCGGGCGGTGCGCAAGCAGCTGCAGGCCTCGGGCATTCCGGTGGAGAATTCCAAGGGCGAGTGGGGGCCCGGCCAGGAAGAGATCAACGTCAAATATGCCGAGGCGCTGACGATGGCCGACCGGCACGTGGTGATGAAGAATGCCATCAAGGAGATCGCGCATTTGCAGGGCAAGGCCGTGACCTTCATGGCCAAATGGGATTTCGGGCTCGCCGGATCATCGAGCCATATCCACATGTCGCTGGCCAACAAGGCGGGCAATGCCTTCGTCGATGGCAAGGACGAGCTGGGCATGAGCGAGATGATGAAGAGCTATGTCGCGGGACTGCTGACCTATGCCCACGACATCACCTGGTTCCTGGCGCCCTATATCAATTCCTACAAGCGCTTCCAGGTGGGGACGTTTGCGCCGACCAAGGCGATCTGGAGCCGTGACAACCGGACGGCCGGGTTCCGGCTGTGCGGCGAAAACACCAAGGGCGTGCGCATCGAATGCCGCATCGGCGGCGCGGATTTGAACCCCTATCTCGCCTATGCCGGGCTGATCGCTGCGGGCCTGAAGGGCATCGAGGACAAGCTGACGCTGGAAGCGCCATTCTCCGGTGATGCCTATCTCGGCAAGACGCTGCGCGAGGTGCCCAAGACGCTGCGCGATGCCATCGAGGCACTTCGCACATCCGAGATGCTCAGGGAGGCGATGGGCGAGCAGGTGGTGTCGCACTACGTGCACACGGCCGAGTGGGAGCAGTTCGAATATGACCGCCGGGTCACCGACTGGGAGTTGAAGCGCGGTTTCGAGAGGAGCTAAGATAGGAGCGCGTTCCTTTTTGGAGAGTAGCACCATGCCTTCCGTCTCGAACGGCTCCGTGTACCAGCCTTTGCGTGAGCATCTGTTGTTCGCCGGACGAGATCGGGTCGCGATGACTTTCGCGGACATCGAGGCCGTGCTGGGCCGCGAGCTGCCCGCTTCGGCGCGCAAGCGAACGGCCTGGTGGAGCAACAACGCGGAGGGCCACGTGCAGGCGCTGGCCTGGCTCAGTTCGAGCTATCGCGTGACGGAACTGGATCTGCTCAACGAGAGAGTGACATTTGTTCTCGATCTGCCTTACGGCGGCGGACTCATGGATGCAAAGCAATCGATCTATCGCGCCGCAGGCGCCGAGCCACCGAGGGAGGCGACGCCCGAGCCCGGGATACGTATCCATCCGGCATTCGGCAGCCTGAAGGGCACCTCAATTGTCATGCCCGGGTACGACCTTACGGCTCCGACGCTGCTTCTCATGGGAGACGCAGATGGCTAGTCTGCTGCTGGATACCTGCGCCGCCATCTGGATCACGGAAAACGAAGAGCTCTCGAATGAGGCGGTGCAAGCCATGGACGATGCCTATCGCGCCGGTGAGCCGGTCTTTGTATCCCCGATAACGGCGTGGGAGCGCGCGCTGCTATCGGCCAAGGGACGCCTGCGGTCGCCCGTCCAGCCGCTTGCCTGGTTCGAAAGGCTGGTCCGCGACGCGCAACTGACGATTGCGGCCCTGACCCCGTCGATGCTGGTCGATGCCTGGTTCCTGCCAGATGAGTTGCACCAGGATCCGGCCGATAGAATTCTTGTCGCCACGGCGAGGACGCTGGACTTGACGCTGGTCACCCGCGACCGCCCACTGCTGGACTATGCGGGCAAAGGTCACGTCCGCGCCATCGCCTGCTGAAAAGGAAGTTGCCATGACCGATACGGTCAAGATCGTGTCGCCCATTGACGGGCGAGTGTATGCCGAGCGAAAGACGGCGAGCGGCGCCGAGATCGAGACGGCGGTGGCCAAGGCGAGGCACGCCCGGACAGTCTGGGGCGAGGTGACGGTGCGCGAGCGGGCGAAGTTTCTCGAGCATTTCGTCGACGCGCTGATCGGCAAGAATGACGAGATCGTGCCGGAACTGGCCTGGCAGATGGGCCGGCCGGTGCGCTATGGCGGCGAAAGGCGCGGCGTCGAGGAACGGGCGCGCTACATGATCGGCATTGCCGAGGTCTGCCTGAAGCCGGACGAGAAGCCGGGCAAGGAGGGGTTCACGCGCTACATCACGCATGAGCCGCTGGGCACGATGATGGTGATCGCGCCCTGGAACTACCCGTACCTGACGGCGGTCAATTCGATCGTGCCGGGGCTGATGGCGGGCAATGCGGTGATCCTCAAGCATGCCAGCCAGACGCTGCTGGCGGGCGAGCGCTTTGCCGAGGCGATGACGGCCGCCGGACTGCCGGACGGGCTGTTCCAGAACCTGGTGCTCAGCCACGAGGATACGGAGAAGCTGATCGGCTCGGGGCAGATCGACCACATCAACTTCACCGGATCGGTGGAGGGCGGGCGACGCGTCGAACGGGCGGCGGCGGGCACCTTTGCGACGCTGGGGCTGGAACTGGGCGGCAAGGATCCGGCCTATGTGCGGGCCGATGCCAAGCTCGACCACGCCATCGAGAACCTCGTCGACGGTTCGTTCTTCAATTCGGGA
Organism: Devosia sp. J20-27; assembly: GCF_055808595.1. Classification (NCBI taxonomy): domain Bacteria; kingdom Pseudomonadati; phylum Pseudomonadota; class Alphaproteobacteria; order Hyphomicrobiales; family Devosiaceae; genus Devosia; species Devosia sp. J20-27. The sequence continues at coordinate 271,399 of NZ_CM147875.1, forward strand.
CAGAGCTGCTGCGGGGTCGAGCGCATCTACGTGCATGCCGATGTGTACGACCGGTTCGTCGCCGGCTTTGTCGAGAATGCGCGCGGCTGGACGCTGGGCAATCCGCTCGACGAGGACACGGTTGTCGGACCGATGGCGCATGGACGGTTTGCCGATCTGGTGCGGGGGCAGACGCTGGAGGCCTTGCGCAAGGGCGCCAAGGCGCATCTCGATTTCCGCCACGACCTCGACGAGGAAAGCTCGCCCTATCTGGCGCCGGAGGTGCTGACCAACGTCAATCACCAGATGGCGGTGATGCGGGAAGAGAGTTTTGGGCCGATTGTCGGGATCATGAAGGTGGCTGATGACGCCGAGGCACTGACACTGATGAACGACAGTCCCTATGGCCTGACCGCATCGATCTGGAGCCAGGACCTCGACGAGGTGGCGAAGCTGGGCGCCAAAGTGGAGACCGGCACGGTGTTTGCCAACCGCTGCGACTATCTCGATCCGGCGCTGGTTTGGACCGGCGTCAAGGATACCGGCAAGGGCGGCGCGCTGAGCGAGATCGGCTATGCCAACCTGACCCAGCCAAAAAGCTACCACCTCAAGCAGGTCTAGACGACATAGCCCATGGTGATACGCCGCAGGCGCACCACCAGGGCCACTAGTGACTCTCACAAGGCCTCATCCCGAGCCAGTCGACGGACGAGGCCGGACACACCGGAGTGTATCATGGCTATCAAAGCCAACTGGAACTACCCGACCGCGGTTCGCTTCGGTGCGGGGCGGATCAAGGAACTGCCGGAGGCGCTGCAGGCGGCCGGCATCGCCAAGCCGCTGCTGGTGACCGACGCCGGGCTGGTCAACCTGCCGGTGACGCAGTCGACGCTGCAGCTGCTGCGCGATGCGGGCATCGAGACCGGGGTGTTTGCCGACGTCAAGCCAAACCCGATCGCGGCCAACGTCAATGCCGGCATCGAAGTGCTGCGGCAGGGTGGCCATGACGGGGTGATCGCCTTTGGCGGCGGCTCGGGGCTCGATACCGGCAAGGTCATTGCCTTCATGGCCGGGCAGACCCGGCCGATGTGGGATTTCGAGGATATAGGGGACTGGTGGACGCGGGCGGACCCCAAGGGGATCTTCCCGATTGTCGCGGTGCCGACGACTGCGGGAACCGGCTCGGAAGTGGGGCGCGCCGGCGTCATTACCGACGAGACGACGCACACCAAAAAGGTGATCTTCCATCCGCTGATGATGGCCAAGGTGGTGATCGTCGACCCCGAGCTGACGGTGGGCATGCCGCGCTTTATCACGGTGGGCACCGGGTTCGACGCGCTGGCGCATTGCCTCGAGGCCTATTGCGCGCCGGGCTACCACCCGATGGCCGACGGCATTGCCGTTGAAGGCATCCGGCTGGTGCTGGCGAACCTGCCCAAGGTCGCCGATGACCCCAATGACGTCGAGGCGCGCGGGCACATGATGAGCGCTGCTGCCATGGGTGCGGCCGCCTTCCAGAAGGGCCTGGGCGGCATCCACGCGCTGAGCCATCCGGTCGGGGCGCTGTATGACACGCATCACGGCATGACCAATGCGGTGTTCATGCCCTATGTGATGATGGCCAATCGCGATGCCATCGAAGCGCGCATCGCGCGGCTTTCGGCCTATTGCGGTCTGCCGCCGAACTTCGAGGGGTTCCTGCACGCCGTGCTGGCGCTGCGCAAGAAGCTGGGCGTGCCCCATACGCTCAAGGAGTTCAATGTCACCGGCGAGAAGCGCGAGCTGATCGGCGACATGGCGATCGTCGACCCGACGGCGGGTGGCAACCCAGTGACGCTGAGCAAGGCGCTGGCACTGGAGATGTTCGACCGGGCGATGGACGGACGGCTCTAGGAGCACGACGGTGCGCGGCGCACTGCTGTTCGACATCGACGGTACCATGGCCGACACGGACGCCATCCATCTGGAGGCATTCAACGTCGCGCTGGGACCGTACGGCCATGAATTCGACCGGGTCCGCTATACGGCGGAGTTGCAAGGCTTTTCGAACCTCTCGATCTGCGCGCGCTTCCTGCCTCGACTGACGGCGGAGCAGCAGGCGGCGGTGATGCGGGGCAAGGAAGCGCTGTTCCGCCAGTTGATCCGAGATATGATCCGGCCGGTCGACGGGCTGATCGAGCTGTTGGACCGGGCGGACGCCGCCGGCGTGCCCGTGGTGGCGGTGACCAATGCACCGCGGCTCAACGCCGACATGCTGCTCGCAGGCATCGGCATCACGCACCGCTTCGTCGCCATCGTGATCGGCGAGGAACTGCCGCACGGCAAGCCGCACCCCCTGCCCTATCTCGAGGGCTTGCGACTGGCGGGCGCGAGCGCCGAGCACTCCGTGGCGTTCGAGGATTCGCGCTCGGGCATCCAGTCGGCGACGGCGGCGGGGATTGCCACGGTCGGCATCCGCACCAGCCTCACGCCGGAGCAGATGCGCGAGGCGGGCGCGGTGGCATCGGCGGACAGCTTTGCCGACGCGGACCTGCTGGAGTTCGTGGCGCGCAGGCTGCCGGCGCTGGGGCGCTAGTCTAGCTGCATCGGGAGGAGGATACCCCTCTCTGCTGCGACGAACTCACTGCGTTCGCAAATCTCGCGTCTCTCCCTCAAGGGGAGAGATGCCCCGACTGATGCGTCTCAGCCCACGTCCTTGACTGTCACAAGGGCGCCGTTGGCGAAGAGCGAGGCCAGGTGGGCGGTGACGACGCCGCGGAAGGCGGGGTTGGCCGGCAGGTCGGTGCCGAAAATTTCGGGGAGCGCCAGCAGGCCGTCGGCGAGCTTGGCCGCGTCGCGGCCGGCAGCGTCGGCGATGGTGCGCAGCCTGGCGGCATGCGGGTCCTTGACGTCGATGGGGGCGCCCTGCTCGTCGATGCCGGTGACGTAGCGCATCCAGGCAGCGACGCCGAGCGCGAGGCGGGTGATGGACTGACCGGCGGCGAGGCGGTCGGCAATGGTGCCGAGCAGGCGCTGCGGCAGCTTCTGCGAGCCGTCCATGGCGATCTGCCAGGTGCGGTGCTTGAGCAGCGGATTGGAGAAACGGTCGAGCAGCGCATCGCGATAGGCTTCGAGATCGGCGCGGTCCATCGGCAGGGTCGGCATGACCTCCTCGGTCATCAGGCCATGGATGAGGCTGCGGATACCGGCGTCGGCGATGGCCTCGTTCACGTACTGATAGCCGCCGAGATAGCCGAGATAGCTCATGGTGGAGTGGCTGCCGTTGAGCATGCGCAGCTTCATCAGCTCGAACGCCTCGACCTCGTCGACGAGCTGGGCACCGACGGTTTCGAACGCCGGGCGGCCGGTGGGGAAATGATCCTCGATCACCCACTGGGTGAAGGGCTCGGTCATGATCGGCCAGGCGTCCTCGACGCCGGTCAGTTCCTCCACGATGGCCCGGTCGGCATCGGTGGTGGCAGGGACGATGCGGTCGACCATGGTGGAGGGGAAGGCGACGGATTTTTCGATCCAGTCGGCCAGACCGGGATCGCGCAGGCGGGCGAACTGGGCGACGATGCGGCCGACAGTCTTGCCGTTGGAGGGAAGGTTGTCGCAGCTCATGACGGTGAACGGCGCATTGCCGGCGTCGCGGCGGAGCTCGAGGGCGCGGACGATCAGGCCGGGGGCGCTGACCGGGGCGTGCGGGCTGGCCAGATCGGCGACGATATCGGGATGGCTGGGATCGAGATTGCCGGTCGAGGGATCGTGGCAATAGCCCTTTTCGGTGACGGTGAGCGAGACGACGCGGATGCGCGGATCGGCCAGCGCGACGATCAGTTCGGCGCGCTGGGCATTGGCATCGAGAACGTCGAGAATGGAACCGATGACACGGGCCTTGGCGCCGGAGGCGTCACGGATGGCCACGGTATAGAGGAAATCCTGCGGCGCCATGGCGTCCTTGGTATCGGGACGGCGCAGCGAGGCGCCGATGATGCCCCAGCTCGGATCGGTGGCGAGGATATCGTCGACATAGACCGCCATGTGGGCGCGATGGAACGCGCCGATGCCCAGATGCACGATGCCCGGAGTGACCGCGGAACGATCGTAGGCAAGCGGGGTTTTCAGCGTGGTCATGTTCAGGCGCATCGGCAAGCAGTCCTCCTCCAGGCGGCGCGACCATAGCGGAGGTCGCCCCCCGCTGCCATACCACTGTTGTCCAAGCCATTGCGCCTGTTCGGGTTCCCCGGCATAACCACGGCGGAACAGGAGGAGCGGCGCGTGAGCAAGCGGTTTGTCAGTATCGGCGAGTGCATGATCGAAATGTCCGGTGGCGAGGAGGGCATGTACAGGCTCGGTTATGCCGGCGATACGCTGAACACGGCGTGGTACATGCGGGCCCTGCTGCCGGAGGACTGGCAGGTCGACTATGTGACGGCGCTGGGCGACGACATGTATTCGGGGCAGATGCGGGCCTTTCTCGAGACGGCCGGAATCGGCACCGGGCATATCCAGACCATCGAAGGCCGTCGGCCGGGCCTCTACCTGATCCACCAGGAAAAGGGCGACCGGCACTTCACCTACTGGCGCGGGCAATCTGCCGCCAAGCTGCTGGCCGATGACCGCAAGGCGCTGGATGCGGCGCTGGACGGCGCCGACATGGTGTACTTCTCGGGCATTTCGCTGGCGATCCTGGCCCCCAAGGCGCGGGGACGGCTGATGAAGGCGATCGTCCGGGCCCGCGACAGGGGCGCCCGGGTGGTGTTCGATACCAATCTGCGCCCTGCCCTCTGGACCTCCCCGGAGATCATGAAATCAACGCTGACGGCGGCGGCGCAGATCGCCGACGTGGTGCTGCCGACCCATACCGACGAGGCGCCCCTGTTCGGCGATGCGTCGCCGGAGGCAACGGCACAGCGCTATCTCGATATCGGCGTGGACGAAGTGGTGGCCAAGGATGGCGCCAAGCCGGCCTTCGTGGCGCTGCAGGACGGCACCAAGGCATCCGTGCCCGCGACCAAGGCCGAGAAAGTGGTCGACGCCACCGGGGCCGGCGACAGCTTCAATGGCGGCTATCTGACGGCGCGGATTGCCGGCGCGTCGCCGGAGGAAGCGGTCAAGCGCGGCCATGCCGTTGCCGGCATCGTCATCGGCCACAAGGGGGCGCTGGTCGATCCGGCGCTGGTCAGACTCTAGCCTACCACCTGCCCTCGTCGCTGGCGCAGTAGGCCACCTCGGCAGAGGTGGACTGGCGGCCCAGCGCCTCGTTGCGTCGCGGGTAGCGGCCGAAGCGGCGTAGAACGTCGAGATGCGCCATTTCGTAGTCGATGCCTTCCTGAATCCCCAGTTCCCGGTGGAGGCGCACAGCCTCCTCGTGCACGACGAGAGATTCCGAGTGCATGCAGGGCAGGTAGATGAACATGCGCTTGTCCGGCCCGAAGTCCTTGTCGAGGCCGGCGGCCACCATCTCCTGTGCCAGTGCCAGAGCCATCGGGTCGGACGCGAAGGCGCGGGCCTGACCGCGATAGATCTGCCGGGAGAACTGGTCGAGGACGATGATTTCGGCCAGCCGTCCCTCCGGCGTCTCGCGCCAGCGCCAGGCTTCGCCGGCAGCGACGGCGAGATGTGTCTCGGAGAACGTGGCGATCAGCTTGGCGTCAAACTCGGGGCCACCGCCGAACCATTGCTCGCGGCCGTGTTCCACAAACCAGAAATCAAGCACCTGCCGGGCGGTCTTCATCACGTTTCTCTCCTCTTTTGGCGAGGCTAGCACGCGACCGGGCGGGTTTGCACGACGACCTTCACACTTCCTTTTCAAGCCCGGGTGAATATGCGGGCTGCATCAGGAGACATTTGCATGCGGCTGGTCAAACTCGAAGGTCAGGACGGACCGATCTGGATCAATCCCGAGCATGTGGTGGCCGTGCGCCAGGCGCTGCGGGATACCAAGGTGGAAACCGTCTCGGGCATGCACATGGTCAAGGACCAGCCCGACGTCGTGGCACGGCTGCTCGGGGCCGACGAACTGGCCAAGAACATCAACTCCATCAGCTATGAGGCCGTGCCCAAGCGGGGCTGACCCCCTAGAGGCTGATGATCGCCTTGATCAGCCCGTCGCGATGATGGGTCCAGTGCGGCATGTCGACCGGCACACGGTCGAAGGTGGTGCTGTGGGTTGCGAGGCTGTCGGTGGGGACCAGTCCCTTGCGGATCGAATCCATGACATGGTCGAAATCCGCCTTGGTGGCATTGCGCGAGCCGCGAATGGTGAGTTCGCGGCGGTGCACCTCGGGGTCGGACCAGACCAGATCGCCCTTGATGACGCCGACCAGCGTGTAGCTGCCGCCGCTGCGGCAATGGAGCAACGAGGCGTTCATGGCGCGGATCGAGCCGGTAGCGTCGAAGACGGCATCGAAACCGGACTTTTTCACCGCATTGAAGTCATCGCCCTCAAGATCGCCAATGCCGAAGGTGCGGAAGCCCAGGGCGCGGGTGGCCTCGATCTTGTCGGGAGCGGCGTCGACGACGGTGACATCGCCACCGGCAATCCTGGCAAAGAACGCCACGCCGAGGCCAATGGGCCCGCTGCCGACCACCAGGGTGCGGGCACCAGGTTTCAGTTCCGTACGACGTACGGCATGGGCGCCGATGGCGAGGAACTCGACCATGGCGGCGTCGCGCAGCGACAGGCCGGTGGCGGGATAGAGATTGACCGCCGGCATAACGATCTCCTCGGCCATGCCGCCGTCGGAATGGACGCCGATGACCTTGAGGGTCTCGCAGCAATTGGTCTTGCCTTCGCGGCAGGCCGGGCACTGGTAGCAGGGCAGATAGGGATTGATGACGACCGGATCGCCGTCGGCCAGCCCCGCGGCGCCATTGGCATCGGCGACGGTACCGGAGAGTTCGTGGCCCATGATGCGCGGGTATTCGAGGAAGGGATGATTGCCCTCGAAGATGTGGTAGTCGGTGCCGCAGATGCCGATATGGCGGATCCTGACGCGCACCCAGCCGGGCTGCAGCTGTGGCGCTGTAATGTCGACCAGCGCCAGCTGGCCTGGCGCGGCGCAGGATATTGCCTTCATGAAACTCTCCTCTTTGCGGCCATCATAGCGGCAGCCGGGAGAGAGAGAAGGCCACTTTCGTCGACAACCGTCCGCCGCTAAGAGAAACCCCGAACAAGGATTTCGGCGATGAACTTTGCAAGCGACAACTGGGCGGGTGCCACCGAGGCAGTAATGGCGGCGGTGCTGCGCCACAATGGCGGATTTGCCGCCGGGTACGGCGCCGATCCGCTGACCGCATCGGTCGGGGCACGGTTCTCCGAGCTGTTCGAGCGCGAGGTGGAGGTGTTTTTCGTCGGCACCGGGACGGCAGCGAACGGCATTGCGATGGCGGCGGCGGGACGGCCGGGCGGGCTGGTATTCGCCACCACCGAAGCGCATATCCACAATGACGAGTTCGGGGCCACCGAGTTCTATTCGGGCGGCATGAAGATCATCCCGGTCGCCGACCGCCACGGCCTCATGGGCCCCAAGGCGCTGACGGCATCGATCGGTCGCTATGGCGGGCGGTTCGGACTGCCGACGGTACTGTCGCTGACCAATGCCAGCGAGTGCGGCACGGTCTATGCGCCGGCGCAGGTGGCGGAGCTGACCGGCATCGCCCGGGCACACGGGCTCACCACGCATATGGACGGCGCGAGGTTCGGCAATGCGGTGGCGGCGCTCGATGTGTCGCCGGCCGAGATCACCTGGAAGGCCGGGATCGATATCCTGTCGTTCGGCGGCACCAAGAACGGCTGCATGGCGGCCGAGGCGATCGTGGTGTTCGAGCCGGGCAGGTTTCCCAACCTGCCGGCGCTGCGGCAGCGAGCGGGACACACCGCCAGCAAGGCCCGCTTCATTGCGGCGCAGTTCGAGGGATATTTCGAAAATGGCGGCTGGCTGCAGACGGCGCGGCACGCCAATGCCATGGCGGCACGGCTGGCAGGCGGTCTTGCCGAGAGGGCACGGCTGGGCTGGCAGAGCCAGGCCAACGAGGTGTTTGCGGTGCTGCCGAAGGCGACGGTAGCCAAAGTGCGGGCGGCCGGTGCGACGCTCTACGAATGGCCGGCCGACGGGCTGGACGATGACGAGGAACTGGTGCGCCTGGTGACGAGCTTTGCCACCAGAGCAGAGGATGTGGAGGGATTTCTGGCGCTGGTGTAGCGGCCGGATTTTCTACCCCTCATCCGCCCTGCGGGCACCTTCTCCCGCAAGGGGAGAAGGGAGGGTGGAGGCCGGTGGCAGGCTCTGGAGGACTGTGGCGGCACGCCTCGTGGTTCGACAGGCTCACCATGATGCTACTGAGGAGTTTCGGAGCAGCGTCATCCCGAGCTTGTCGAAGGACGAGATTCGGCCTCAGGCGGCGACGGAGACCTTGACGAGGTTGTGCGAGGGGTCGAAGGCCTGGAGGCCCTCATTGGTGTCAGTGACGGCGACACCGAGGGCGGTCAGGCGGGCGCGAACCTCGTTAAGGGCCTTGACGTCGGGGACGACGATACCGAACCAGCGCAGGCCAGCGGCGCCCTCGGGGGCGGGTTTGGCATTGGGTCCGGCCCAGACGTTGAAGGCGATGGCATGCGGGGCATAGTCGAGCCCGGCATCGCCCATGCCGAAGGCGCGAATGATGAAGAGACCGCCAAAGCCGATGCCGTCACGGTAGAACCGCATGGCGTCCTCGAGGCTGTTGACGTGCACGTGCACGTGGCCGATGCGGGTGCCGGGGGCCATGCGCGGCGGCACGGCGTTGAGGTCGCCATCGATCTCGGCAAGCAGACCATCGACATCGATGGGTTCGCGGCCGGAATGCTTGCGGCCATCGGTGGTGGTGGCGTAGTTGCCCGATTCCGGATCGCCCAGCGTGCCGCGCCACGGCGTTTCGAAAGTGATCTCGATGCCATTGCCATCGAGGTCCCAGAGATAGATGGCCTCGGAGACCAGGTGATCGGTGGGCGAGACGCGGACGCGGCGCCGCAGGGCGCGCACCAGCATGTGCGCGAAATCCTGTCGCGTCGGCACATGCAGGGCGACGTGATAGAGGCCGGTGGTTTTCTCGACCACCGGCAGGCGGGCGCCGAGTTCGAGGACAATCAGCACCTTGCCACCGACACCCATTTCGAGGACTTCGGTGTCCTCGCGCAGGATGTCGAGGCCGACGACGTCCTGCCAGATGGCGAGCGCCTGGTTGCGGTCGGTGACGGCAAGGCGGACGGGGCCCAGCGTCGTGGTAAGCGGCAGCAGCGGGGCAGTGCGGATGGCACTCTGGGATTCGACGTCAAACATGGCGCTCTCCGGAGGGGCGGAGACGCTTGGCCTCCATTCATGCCAACTGATATAGGCCGCCTGACAGGCGAGGACCACAGGGCAACCGCCGAATGGATCGTTCACGCCAGCGAGCCAATCGCTGCGCATCGAGGGGTTTTGAAATGAAGAAGCTTGCTAGTGCGGCACCGCTGACGCAAAGACGGGCGCGATCCGCTGAGGATCGCGCCCGCACCTGGCCTGGACAGCTCGGGCTCAGGTGATGATGAAGCGGCGCCGGTATTCGCTGGCCGCGTAGACGAGCAGCGCCGCGACGATCAGGCCGCCGGCCATCTGGGTCCAGTCGATGGACGCCAGGTGGTCGCTGATGCGGGCCATGGCATCGAGCGGCCGGCCGGTGAGGAAGCCGAGCTTCATCTCTTCTTCCTCGATGCCGAAGTGCATGCGCTGGCGCAGGAAGCTCAGCACATAGCCGCCATCGGGCCCACCATCGGTCAAGAGCCCCTCGAAGAGACCGAGGACGCCCGGGATGAGGAAGGCGAGCGGAATGCTCCACCGTCCGACGAGCGTGGAGAGGCCACCCACCCAGGCAAAGAACGGCGCATACCAGAGCAGTGCGGTGAAGGCGAAGACGATGCTGACCATCGACACCTGACCGGTCGACCAGAGCAGGCTGCCCAGATCGGGGGCGGTCAGGCCGGGGATGCGCATGGCGGCGGCAAGCGTCAGACCGTAGACGATGAAACCGCCCAGCAGCGTGGCCACAAAGATCAGGGCCGGGAAGATGGTGAAGCCGGCCAGCATCTTGGCCGACAGAACCTGGAAGTCGGAGACCGGCATCGATTTCCAGAACAGCATGGAATTGTTGCGCCGGTCGGCGTTGAAGGCATCGGCGTAGTAGAAGAACAGCGAGACCATCAGATAGATGAGCCAGAGCAGCGCCATGGCCAGCATGCCGAGCTCGAAGACGCGGGCACCGGTTGCGGCGAAAGCCGGCGGCATGCGCATGCGGTCGAGGCCGACAGCGCCGAGCGTGACCAGCGTCAGCAGGCCCAGAATGATGGCTGGCGCATAGAGGAAGGCGCCGCGATGCTCGAGATACTCGCGCTTGATGAGGGCGATCATCGATGTCATCAACGGGCTCCCGGATTGGCCGTCTGGCGCTGCATGAGAGCGACGAAAAGGTCGCTGAGGGTCGGGGTCGAGACCTTGCCGAGCGGTTCGAGCTTCTGACGCTCGACGCCATCGAAAACGAAGACGGTCTGGCCGAAACGGGTCTCGGAAAAGATCGGGCCGAGGGCCTCGGCGGCGGCGGCCTGATCGGGATCGACCACCACCTGGCTGAACTTGGTGGAGACGGTTTCCATCTGCATGTGCAGGATCAGGTCGCCATCGCGGATGAACATGATGTCGGACAGCATGAACTCGATCTCATCGACCTGGTGGGTGGTGATGAGCAGCGTGCGCTCTTCGGTCATGTAGTCTTCGAGCAGGCGGCGGTAGAAGCGCTTGCGGTAGGTGATGTCGAGGCCCAGCGTGGGCTCGTCGAGCACCAGCAGCTTGGCATCGATGGCCATGACGACGGCGAGGTGCAGTTGCGCGATCATGCCCTTGGAGAGGTTCTTGATGCGGGCTTCCATACGCACATCGGTGCCTTCGAGGAAGCTGCGCGCCTTGTCCGGGCTGAACCTGGGATGGATGTTGGTGAGCAGCGCGAACAGCTCGCGCACCCGCAGGAAGCGCGGCAGGCTGGCGACATCGGAGATGAAGGCGACGTTCTCCATCAGCGCGGCGCGGCGGGCATAGGGGTCCTCGCCCAGCACGCGCACGGTGCCCTCGTAGGAGGTGAGGCCGAGCAGCGCGTTCAGCGTGGTGGTCTTGCCGGCGCCGTTGTGGCCGACGAGGCCGTAGATGCGGCCCGCGGGGATGTCGAAATCGAGCCCGTGGAGGATTTCGGTCTTGCCGAAATTCTTGCGGAGGCCGCGCGCCGAGACGATCGGAGCCGGGACGGGTTGAGCCAGATCATTCATTGTGTCCGCCTTGGTCACTGCCTGGATTGAAGAGTTGGGTGGGGTCGAGTTCGAGGGCCTCGATCTGCTTGAGGATGCGGGGCCACTCCTCGGCGAGAAATTTCTGACGTTCGTGGGTGAGGAGTTTCTCCCGCGCGCCGTCATTGACGTACATGCCCATGCCGCGGCGGCTTTCGACGACGCCGATATCGACAAGGGACTGGTAGGCTTTGGTCACAGTCAGGGGGTTGACCGAGAGGTCGGCCGAAATCTGCCGTACGGACGGCAGCACATCGCCTTCCGCGGCGGTTTTCTTCAAAATCATCTCGATGATCCTTTGCCTGATCTGGACGAAGATCGGTTGTGAATTGTTGAACTGGCTCATCGTCGCGCCTTGTTGGTGTACTAGTTATGTAACACACTACAACGGCATGTCAAGCGCGCTGCGCCAGCGGGACCAACCGGTGCCTGTTTCGGGCGCGAAGGTCTTGAGTTATCAACAGATTGCGCCGCGGCGGGTTGTGGGTGCGGGGTGCGGTCCATACGGTCGTCAGCCTTCGACTCATAAGGACGCACACACAATGCCCAAGCTGATCGCCTATTCGCTTGCCGTCGCCATGCTGGCTGCCACCCCGCTGCACGCCTCGGCGGCGGTGCAGAGCGCATCGTCAAGCCGGACGGAACTCTGCAGCCCAGGGGGACCTGAAGGCTATCAGCGGCCGGGCGGATTCTGTGACCGTCTCGACAACCCCAACTCGCTGTCGTCGCCTATCACCAGCGCCGGCTGCCCGAATCTGATTGCCGATGCCGGCTATCGCTACGACAGCCAGCTCGGCACGCTGGTCCTGAACCTGGCGGCGGCCGACCCCTGCAACAAGGTTGAGTGTGTCACCCTCAACCTCAAACACCTACCCGGTGAGGGCATCCTGGTGGCAGGGGCTCCTTGCGTAGACTAGTCAGCCGCGGCCTCGCCTGATCAACGAAACGGTCGCGCTCAGGCGCGGCCGAATTCGTCTTCGATGCGGATGATGTCGTCTTCGCCGAGATAGGAACCGGTCTGCACCTCGATCAGCTCGAGCAGAATCTTGCCCGGATTGGCGAGGCGGTGAGTGCAGCCGAGCGGCAGGTAGATCGACTCGTTTTCGCTCAGCATCAGGACCTCGCCGTCGCGGGTGACTTCGGCGGTGCCGCGCACGACAATCCAGTGCTCGGCGCGATGGTGGTGCTTCTGCAGGCTGAGGCGCTTGCCCGGCTTGACGAAGAGCCGCTTCACCTGGAAGCGGTCGCCATTGAGGATGGACGAGTAACCGCCCCAGGGCCGGTAGGCGGTCTTGTGGATTTCGGTGGTAGGGGCAGTCTCGGGGTTGGCGCGCAAAGCCTTGACCAGCGGCCCGACCTTCTGCGCCTCGGTGAGCTTGCCGACATAGACGGCGTCCTCGGTGGCGATCACCGCAATATCGTCCATGCCTTCGACGGCGACGTGGGCACGATCGGTCAGCACCAGCGAGTGGCGGGTGTTGGAAAGCGTGACATTGCCGTTCGAGACATTGTCGGCCGTGTCCTTGGGCGAGACTTTCCAGACCGAGTCCCAGCTGCCGACATCGGACCAGGAGTAGGTGACCGGGATCAGCGAGACGAGCCGGGTCTTTTCGAACACCGCGTAGTCGATCGAGATGTTGGGGGCGGTCGCGAAGCTCTCGGCATCGAGACGGATGAAATCGAGATCGACCTTGGCCTTGGCGACGGCGGCCTCGGCGGCAGCGCAGGCCTCGGGGGCGAGGTTCTGTGCCTCGGCGAGGAAGGGTTCGACCCCGAGCATGAACATGCCGGTGTTCCAGTAATAGCCGCCGGCATCGATCATGCGGCCGGCGTTCCGGGCGTCGGGCTTTTCGACGAAGCGGGCGACGGCATGGACGCCCTTGGCGGTCTCGGGGCCGGCCTCGATATAACCGTAGCCGGTTTCGGGCGAGGTGGGGGTGACGCCGAAGGTGACGAGGCGGCCGTCGCGGGCGGCGGCGGCGGCGGTATCGACCGACCACCAGTAATTGTCATCGGTGACGACATCGTGGTCGGAGGAGAGGACGTGGATCACCGCTTCGGGGCCGAAGGTGTTGCGCGCATGAACGGCGGCGGCGGCAATGGCGGCGGTGGTGTTGCGCGCAACGGGCTCGAGCAGCACGCCGGCCGGGGTCATGCCCAGTTCCTGCGCCTGCTCGGCGACGAGGAAGCGGTATTCGGCATTGGTGACGATGATCGGCGCTTCGTAGCGATCGGTGTCGGCGACGCGGCGCAGTGTCTGCTGGAACGAGCTTTCAGTTCCCGTCAGCACCAGAAACTGCTTGGGGCGCGCCGAGCGCGACATCGGCCAAAGCCGGGTGCCCTGCCCGCCTGCCAGGATAACCGGAACGATCGTCGGCATAGTGATCCTCTCGCAAAACCGCGGCCATTAGCCATGCCGCAGGCCGCGCTTGCAAGCGCTTTTGGACCGGATGGTTGTCGCAAATCGGAACCGAAGTGGACGGATTCACAGGCAAATGCCGCTGACGGCCGCAAACTGACATGTTAGTTTGCCCGGACCTGCGACGCGGGTCCTGCTTCCGGAGTTCCGACGTGACTGACGCCCTTGCCGCTGCCCGCCCGCTGGTCCTCAAGACCACGCTGCCGATCATCCTCGCCGTCTCGCTCTGCCATTTCATCAATGACGTGATGCAGTCGATGCTGACGGCGATCTATCCGATCCTCAAAGACAATTACGGGCTGGACTTCGTGCAGATCGGGCTCCTGACCTTCACCTTCCAGGTGACGGCATCGCTGCTGCAGCCGGTGATCGGCATGTACACCGACCGGCGACCGCTGCCCTATTCGCTGCCCGTGGGGATGGCGTCGAGCCTTGTCGGCCTCTTCGTGCTGGGGTTTGCACATAGCTATGAAATGCTGCTGCTGGGATCGGCGCTGGTCGGTCTCGGGTCGGCGATCTTCCACCCGGAGGCAAGCCGGGTGGCGCGGCTGGCGTCGGGCGGACGGCACGGGCTGGCGCAGTCGCTGTTCCAGGTCGGCGGCAATGCCGGGTCGGCGGTCGGACCGTTGCTGGCGGCGTTCATCGTGCTCAAGAACGGGCAGTGGAGCGTGTCGTGGTTTGCGGCCGGCTCGCTGGTGGGGATCTTCATCCTGTGGCGGGTCGGCGCCTGGTACGCGGCGCACCGCCGCGCCAATGCCGGCAAGGCGGCAGCAAGCACCACGCTGATCTTCGACCAGCGGACGACGCTGATCGCGCTGGCTGTCCTGACCGTGCTGACGGTGACCAAGAATGCCTATATGGCCAGCGTTTCGAGCTACTACACGTTCTTCCTGATCGAGAAGTTCGCCGTCGGGGTGCAGGACGCGCAGGTGCTGCTGTTCGTCTATCTCGGGGCGTCGGCGGCCGGGGTGATCCTCGGCGGTCCTATCGGCGACCGCTTCGGGCCGAAATTCGTGATCTGGTTCTCGATCCTCGGGGTGCTGCCGTTCACCCTCGCCCTGCCCTATGCCGACTTCACCTGGACGGTGGTGCTGACCATCATCATCGGGCTGATCTTCTCGTCGGCGTTCTCGGCCATCGTGGTGTTCGCGCAGGAGCTGATGCCCGGACGCGTGGGGATGATTGCCGGCATCTTTTTCGGCTTTGCCTTTGGCGCCGGCGGCATTGCCGCGGCGGCGCTCGGGGCTTTGGCCGACGTCACCGGCATCGAGTATGTGTTCTGGATCTGCTCGTTCCTGCCGCTGGCCGGGCTGCTCACCGTGCTGCTGCCCGACATGAAGCGGCATCTGGCCTGAGGCATTTGCGCTTTTGGCCGGCTCCGACTAGATGGAGGCGGCGCTGGAGACTGCTCGATGACCGACTACGACCTCACCGGTAAACGCATCTATGTGGCGGGACATCGCGGCATGGTGGGCGCGGCGCTGGTGCGGCGGCTGGCCAGCGAAGGCTGTACCGTGCTGACGGCCGGGCGGGCCGATGTCGATCTCAAGCGCCAGGCCGAGGTCGAAGACTGGGTGGCGGCGCAGAAGCCCGACGCGGTGATCGTGGCGGCAGCCAAGGTCGGTGGCATTCTCGCCAATGACAGCCTGCCGGCGGACTTCCTCTACGACAACCTGATGATCGAGGCGAACCTGGTGGAGGCGGCCTACCGCGCCGGGGTGGACAAGCTGCTGTTCCTGGGATCGAGCTGCATCTATCCGCGCCTGGCGGCGCAGCCGATGCGCGAGGACAGCCTGCTGACCGGACCGCTGGAGCCGACCAACGAATGGTATGCGATTGCCAAGATTGCCGGCATCAAGCTGGCGCAGGCCTATCGCAAGCAGCACGGGGCCGACTACATCTCCGCCATGCCGACCAATCTCTACGGGCCGCATGACAATTTCGACCTGAAATCGAGCCATGTGCTGCCGGCACTGATGCGCAAGGCGCATGAGGCGAAGATGGCAGGCAACCGGTCGCTGCAGATCTGGGGCAGCGGCGCGGCCTATCGCGAGTTCCTGCATGTCGACGATTGCGCCGACGCGCTGGTGTTCCTGCTCAAGAGCTATTCCGGGCACGAGCACGTCAATGTCGGCTCGGAACAGGAGATCAGCATTTACGGGCTGGCGCGACTGATCTGCGAGGTGGTGGGGCTTGAGGCCGAGATCGTCACCGACCCGAGCAAGCCCGACGGTACGCCGCGCAAGCTGATGGACGGCTCAAAGCTCAGGGACATGGGCTGGCGCCCGAAGATCGATCTCCGCGACGGCATCGCCGAGACCTATCGATGGTATCTCGACAACGTCGCTTAGGCGACAACGTCGCGTAGGACGTCGGTTCGTGCCCTCGTGGTTCGCGGTTCGACAGGCTCACCATGAGGAAGCTCACCCTGAGGGCTGAGAGTTGCGAGGCACTGATGGTGCTGTCAGGCGCGGTCCCAGCCGTCGCGCATCAGTCGGAAGCCCTTTTCGTAGACATCCTCGGGACGCTCGAACAGCGGCCGCCAGATCTTGGTGGCGGCGGCGAGGTCGGGCAGCGCCGAGCCGAAGGCCTCGATGGTCATCCAGCCGTCCCAGCCGGCGGCCTTGAGGGCCTTGAACACGGACTGGAAATCGATGTGCCCGGCGCCGGGAACGCCGCGGTTGTTTTCCGAGATATGGACGTGACTGATCTGGCCGATGGTGGCCGGGATGACGTCGTTGATCGAGTTCTCTTCGATGTTGAAGTGGAAGGTATCGTAGAGATAGCCGTAGTTGGGCTCGGCGACCTTTTTGACCAGATCGGCGGCCTGCCCGGCGGTATTGAGGAAGTAGCACTCGAAGCGGTTGAGCGGCTCGACCGCGAGGGTGATGCCCTGCCCTGCCGCATATTGCGCGGCGGCCTTGTGCACCTCGACGCAGCGGCTGACTTCATCGGCTGTCGGACCGGCGCCGGAGAACTCGCCCAGCGGCTGGTGGAAGGGACCGGCAGCCACATCGCCGCCAATGGCGGCGGTGCAATCGATCAGCCACTTGATGTGATCGAGCGCGGCGGCGCGCTCGGCCTTGTCGGCCGACACGGCGCTCTTGCCGCCGCCCGGCATGACGCCGATGCCGGAGGCCTTCAGGCCGGCGGCAGCGAGGCGCTTGCCGAGCTTTTCGTAGTGGGCGACGTCGCCCTCGAACATCGGAATCTCGACGCCGTCATAGCCGGTGGCCTGCAGCTTCTCGATGATGGGCCAGTGCGCGTCCGTGACATGCGTGGCCCATAGCAGCAGGTTGAAGCCAAGCTTCACAGGTGCACCCAGGCGCCGGACTTGCCCGAGGCAAGGATGGCGTCGCAGACGCGGTTTGTGCCAAGGGCCTCACGGAAGGTCGGCGCGGCCGGCTTGCCGGTCTTCAACCCTTCGAGGAAGTCGGCGACCTGATGGGTGAAGGAGTGTTCGTAGCCGATGATCAGGCCGGGCACCCACCACTTGCCGAGGTAGGGGTGGTCGCCGTCGGTGACGAGGATATTGGTCCAGCCGCGTTGGGCGCCTTCGACGCCGTGGTCGAAATATTGCAGGCGGTTGAGATCGTGCAGGTCCCAGGCGAGCGAACCCTTTTCGCCGTTGATTTCCAGCGTGTAGCCGGCCTTGTGGCCGCGGGCGTAGCGAGTGGATTCGAAGGTGCCGAGCGAGCCGTTGGAAAAGCGCGTGAGCACGGCTGCCGCGTCGTCGATGCCGACGGGCTGCTTCTGGCCGGTGCCGGCGTGGGTGCGCTCCTTGATGAAGGTCTCGGTCATCGCCGTCAGCGAGGTGATGCCGCCGTTGATCCAGGTGGCGGTGTCGAGGCAGTGGGCGAGCAGATCGCCGGTGACGCCGGAGCCGGCGGCCTCGACATCGAGCCGCCAGGTGGCGGCGCCGCCCTGCGGTACGTCGGGCGAAATCGTCCAGTCCTGCAGGAACTTGGCGCGGTAATGGAAGATCTTGCCCAGCTTGCCGGCCTCGACCATGTGCTTGATCAGCATGACGGCGGGAACGCGGCGGTAGTTGTACCAGACCATGTTGGGGACGCCGGCCTTCTCGACCGCATCGACCATGGGCTTGCCCTCGGCTTCGGTGCGGGCGAGGGGCTTTTCGGAGAGGACCATCTTGCCGGCATTGGCGGCGGCGATGGCGATCTCGGCGTGGAGGTCGTTGGGGACGCAGATATCGATGGCGTCGATGTCCTTGCGATCGATCAGGGCGCGCCAGTCCGACTCGACCGAATCGTAGCCCCACATGTCAGCGAAGTGCCTGACCTTGCTGGTATTTCTGGCCGCAACGGCCTTCAGTACGGGGCGGTAGCCGGTGTCGAAAAAGTGGGCGACATTGGCCCATGCATTGGAGTGGGCACGGGCCATGAAGCCGTAGCCCACCATGCCGATATTGAGTTGCTTGGTCATGATCCTGCCTTGCCGATGAACGTCAAATGAACGGGTCTACTCGCGCCAGCCATGCGCATCGCGCACCCTGACCATGGCACCGAGAATCTTGTTCCAGGTCTCCTGGGTTTCCATCACGGCGTTGGGGAACATGCAGCCGTCCCAGCAGATGTGGCGCATGGTCCTGGTGAGTTCGCCATTGGCGTCGCGGAGCCAGTAGCCGGCATGCTTGACGACATCGAGCCGGCCGTTGGGATCATCGATCTGACAATGGCGGCCGGTCTTTTCGTGATCGCCCGAGCCGAAGGTGGTGCCATCGTTCTGGGCGACGTGGAAATCGAGGGTCCAGGGGCGCAGGGCGTCGGCTACCTTGCGGTAGGCGGCGTCGAGCGCGTCCTTGTCGGACCAGTCGAAATCCTTGGGCAGGATGCGGTCCTTTTCGGCGTTGGCACCGAGCACGAAGAGCATCGAGTGCGCCATGTCGGCCTGGTAGCCGACGACGCCGGGCATGTTGACCATTTCGAGCAGTTTGACGTTCTCTCGCCAGGAGTGCATGCCGCCCCAACAGATCTCGCCTTCGGCGACGAGGAACTCGCCGTGATCCTGGGCGATGCGGCCGGCTTCGCGGAAGGTGTCGGCGATCAGCCGGGTGTTGCCCTCGGGGTCCTTGTCCCAGGCCTCGACGCCGGTGGAGCTGTCGATGCGGACGCCGCCGGTCGGACGGACGCCCAGTTCGCGCATCTGCCTACCGATGACGCAGGCCTTGCGGACCTGGGTCAGGAAGCGGTCGCGCTCCTCCTTGTCGCCCATGGCGGAGCCGCCGCCGGCGCCACCCCAGATCGGCGCCACGAAGGAGCCGATGTTGAGACCGAAGCCGGCGATGTGGTCGGCCTTGCGCTTGACCTCGTCACGGTCGCTGTCGATGGAGATATGTGGATCGGCCAGCCACAGGTCGACGCCGTCGAACTTCTGGCCCTCGTACTCGGCTTTCGCCGTCAGGTTGAGGAGGGTGTCGAGGCCGATGATCGGCTCGCCATCGCCGGAGCCCTTGCCGACCACGCCGGGCCACATGGCGTTGTGGAGTTTTGGAAAGGTGTTGGTGTGATCGGCCATGGGTATTCTCCTCGGATTCTGCGTAACCCTAAAATCTCTGTGCGAAAGGCTTTTCCTTTCCCGCCGTCATGCCGCCCTGTGGTGGAGGTTGAGGCCGGATTTCGTGTCGAAGAGCATCACCTTGTCGGGGTTCCAGCCGAAGCGGACAGTTTCCTCGAGGGAGACGTTGACGCGGGCCGGCACGGTGGCGCGGACGAAATTGTTGCCGACGCGCATGGTGACGATCTTTTCGATGCCGTGGTTCTCGATATCGTGGATCTGCGCCTCGACCGGGGCACCGGCCTCGACGGTGACGTTCTCGGGACGGATGCCGAAGGTATAGGCGCCCTCGCCGTGCGACTGACCAGTGAACGGCAGCTCGAAGAGTTTCGGTGCGACGACGGCGGCGTTGCCGGCCAAATTGCCCTTCAGCAGATTGATGGCGGGCGAGCCGACGAAGCTGGCGACGAAGGTGTCGCGCGGATTGCTGTAGACATCCTGCGGCGTGCCGACCTGCACCAGCCTGCCCTCATGCAGGATGCCGATGCGGTCGCCCATGGTCATGGCCTCGACCTGGTCGTGGGTGACGAAGATGAAGGTGGCGCCCAGCCGCATCTGCAGGTCCTTGAGCTCGGAGCGCAGACTCTCGCGCAGCTTGGCGTCGAGGGCCGACAGCGGCTCGTCCATGAGGAACACCTGGGGCTCGCGGACGATGGCGCGACCAATGGAGACGCGCTGCATCTCGCCGCCCGACAGCCGGTCGGTCTTGCGATCGAGCAGATGGCCGATGCGCAGGGTTTTCGACGCATAGTCGATGCGCTTGGCGATTTCGTCCGGCGGCAGGTTGCGGACCCGCGACTTGAGCGGGAAGGCGAGGTTCTCGCGCACCGTCAGGCGCGGATAGAGCGAGTATTGCTGCAGCACCAGTGCCACGTCGCGCTCGGCGGGTCCCCAGCTGTTGACCTCGTGCTCGCCGATATGGAGGTGCCCGACGGTCGGCTTGTCGAGGCCGGCGATCATGCGCAGCGTGGTGGTCTTGCCGGCGCCGGTGGGGCCGAGCAGGACGAAGAACTCGCCATCGGCGATGTCGAGATCGAGATCCTCGACGGCGGTGAAGGCGCCGAAGGTCTTGGAGATATTTTCGAAGCGGATGCGTGCCATGTCAGTCGCCCAGCCGGATGTCGAGCGAAGCGCCCGACTTGCTATCGAAGAAGTGTGCCTGTGACGGATCGATGCGGGCAAAGACCTGCGTGCCCGCCTTGCCGACAAAGCCGGCCTCGGTGCGGGCCCGGAGGGTCTGCTCGCCGACGCGCAGGTCGATGATGTCGAAGCCGCCGAAGGGCTGAATGATATGGGCCTCGACCGGCTTGAAACCGGGTTTGGCCTCGTGGCTCACCAGCACGCCCTCGGGACGCACGCCGAGCGACAGATCACCGGTGGCGCCCTTCTGCTCGAGCATGCCGAGCAGTTCGCGCGGCAGGTCGAAGGTCTGGCTGTCGAGGGCGACCTGGGCGTTGCCACCGGCCTCGGTCACGCGGGTGGTGGAGATGTTCATGACCGGCGAGCCGATGAACTGGGCGACGAAGAGATTGGCCGGGCGCAGGTAGACTTCGGTGGGCGTGCCCACCTGCTGCAGGACGCCGTCGTGCATGACGACGATGCGATCGGCCAGCGACATGGCCTCGACCTGGTCATGGGTGACGTAGAGCGAGGTCGAGCCGTTCTCGTAGTGCAGGCGCTTGAGTTCGACGCGCATGGTTTCGCGCAGCTTGGCGTCGAGAGAGCCGATGGGCTCATCGAGCAGCAGCGCCTTGGGCCGGCGCACGAGCGCGCGGCCGATGGCGACGCGCTGCATGTCGCCGCCCGAGAGCGACGAGGGACGGGCGCGCAGCAGATGGCCGATGCCGAGCGACTTGCCGACCGACCTGACCGTGCTTTCGATCTCGTCCTTGGAGGTGCCGACGGCGCGCAGCGGAAAGGCGAGGTTCTCGTAGACGGTGAAGTGCGGATAGAGCGCGTAGTTCTGGAAGACGAAGGCGATGTCGCGATCGGCGGCGCGCAGGTCCTGGATCGGCTTGCCGTCGAGCAGGATGTCGCCGCTGTCGATTTCCTCGAGGCCGGCAATGGCGCGCAGCGTGGTGGTCTTGCCGCAGCCCGAGGGGCCGAGGAAGACGACGAACTCGCGGTCCTTGACGGTCAGGTTGACGTCGCGGATGACGTGCACCGGACCGAAGTGCTTGTCGATGTGACGCAGTTCGATCTCAGCCATGCTGGCCTCCCCTGACCGAGTCACTGACCGAGACGGGACCCGCCTCGTCGGTGTCGAATTCGGGAGCTGCCGGTGGCGGTACATGCACCGCCACGTTGAAGCCGATGATGCCGATCAGCATGATGGTGACCGAGTACTGATGCAGCACCTCGATCCAGGGCTGGCAGAGGAAGATGATGCCAAGGATCATCAGCCACATCGAGCCGGGTTCGAGAAACTTCTGGTTGAAAACGCGAAAGGTCATTTCCGGATCGCTCCGAAGCTCATGCCGCGCAGCAGGTGGTTGCGGAGCAGGAAGGTGAAGATGGCGACCGGCAGCAGGAAGAGCAGCGTGCCTGCGGCGATCACGGTCCAGTCGGGCAGCCCCGAGCCGATCTGGCTGGGAATGAAGGGCGGCGCCGTCTGGGCCCGCCGGTTGGTCATGATCAGCGCGAAGGCATACTCATTCCAGGCGGTGATGAAGCAGAAGACGGCAGTGGCGGCGATGCCGGTGGCGGCCTCGGGCAGCACGATCTTGAAGAAGGCCTGGATACGGGTATAGCCGTCGACCAGCGCCGCCTCCTCGTACTCCTTGGGGATCTCGTCGATGAAGCCCTTCATCAGCCACACCGCGAAGCTGACGTTGAAGGCGGTGTAGAGAATGATCAGGCCAATGTGGCTGTCGTTGAGTCCGACCGTCCGGTACATCAGGAACATCGGGATGGCGACGACAATGGGCGGCAGCATGCGCGTCGAGAGCACGAAGAACAGCAGGTCCGCCTCGCCCTTCACCTTGAAGCGCGAGAAGCCATAGGCGGTAATCGTGCCCATGCTGACCGCCAGCAGCGTCGAGGTGATGGCAACGATCAGCGAGTTCATGAAGCGGTCGGGATAGCCCGAGAGCTGGATCTCGCCGCGGCCCGAGCGGGTGATGCGCTCGCCGCCGTCAAAGACGAGGCGCTCCCACCAGGGCGCGTTCTCGTAGTCGACGACTTCCCTGGGCTTGAGCTGCACGCGCTTGGTGAAGAGCTTGACGAAGGGCGACACCTCCGGCTGGAAGATCACCGTGGGCGGATTGGTGGTGGCGAGATTGCGCGGCTTGAACGAGGTCGAGGCGATCCAGTAGATCGGCGACAGGAAGACGATGGTCAGGACCAGAACGGCGGCGATGGCGAGGCGATTGCCCAGGCGCTGGCCGCGGGATGAGACGACGGCCATGGCTAGCGTTCCTTCGCTTTGTTCAGGTACTTGACGTAGACGTTGGTGATGCAGAGCACCATGATCAGCACGATGTAGGCGAGGGCACAGGACTTGCCCGTCTGCCACTCCTGGAACGCCATCTTGTAGAGCCGGATCGAGACCACCTCGGTGGTCGGCTGGCCGCTCATGACATAGGCCAGGTCGAAGGTCTTGAAGGCCTCCATGGTGCGGAAGATGATGGCGATCAGCAGGATCGGCGCCACCAGCGGCAGGGTGATGCGGAAGAAGGTGTAGAGGCGGCTGGCGCGATCGATGGAGGCCGCTTCGTAGAGGTGCTTGGGCACCGCCGAGAGGCCGGCAAGCGACAGCAGCATGACAAAGGGCGACCACATCCAGATATCGGTCAGCGCCACGGCGTAAAGGGCGATGTTGGGATCGCCCAGCCATTCGAGCTTACCCAGCCCCAGGGCGTAGTTGATGATGCCGAAATTGGGATCGTAGAGCAGCTTCCAGAAGAGCCCGACGACGGCCATCGACAGCATCATGGGCAGCAGCAGCAGGGTAGTGATCAGCCCCTTCATGGGGAAGGAGCGGTTGAGCAGCAGCGCCATGCCGAACCCGACAACCACCTGACCGGCAACCGAGACGATGACGTACTGGGCGGTGATGGTGAAGTTCGACCAGATGTTGGGGTCGTTGAGCAGATCCATGTAGTTCTGCAGGCCGACGAAGTTCACCGGGTCCTTGGTCGAGGCGCGGAAATCGGTGAACGAATAGCCCAGCGAATAGAGCAGCGGAAAGATGTTGAAGACGATCAGGAACAGGATCGTCGGAATCACGAACAGGTTGCGGATGGTTATGTCGCTCCATCCCCGTACGGCCGCGCGTGACCGCGGATCGAGCGTCGTCATAATGTCGGTCAAAGCATCTATCCCCCGGAAACAAGCGCGGGGAGGCCGCGGAGGCCTCCCCGGCAACTGTCTGGCCTACATGCCGCGTCCGTACTTGGCGAACGTCGCCTTCCAGTCGGCAGCCAGAGCGTCGAGGGTCTCCTGCGAGGTCCCTTCGCCGCCGACGACGGCGGGATAGACGCGCTGATTGAGCTGGGTCAGCAGTTCGGCATATTCGGGCACCGCCCAGAAGTCCTTCACCTTGAACATGGTCTGGTAGAAGGCTTCGTTGTACGGGGTGGCGTTGCGGAACTCGGGGCTTTCGAGCACGGCTGCCGAGCAGGTGTAGCCACCCAGTTCGGCCCAGCGCTTCTGGGTCTCGTCCTTGATGAACCACTGCAGGAACTTGAACGCTTCTTCCTGGTTCTGGCTGTAGGAGACGATCGAGATGCCCTGACCGCCGAGCGCGGCAAACTGATCGCCATCAGGACCGGCCGGATTGGCGAAGAAGCCCGTGCCGGCGGCATTGGGGTTCGAAGCCTCGTTGATCAGGGCGGGGAAGAAGGCGAAGTAGTTCATGGACATCGCCGCGAGATTTTCGGTGATGGCCTGGTTGTTCTCGACAAAGAAGGTCTTGGCCCAGCCCGGAGGCGTGAAGCTGTAGAGCTTCTTGTAGGCATCGAGGGCGGCCACGGCCTTGGGCGAGTTGATGATACCCTCGACCTTGTAGCTCTCTGGATCACCCAGTTCGCCGCCGTAGGAGAACAGGGCGTTCTCAAAGCCCATGGCGAGCGCGTCATAGGAGTTGTCGGTATAGATGGCGACGCCGTAGCGGTTCTCATCGGGGCGATGGAAGAACTCGGCGATGTCCATCAGCTGCGCCCAGGTGGCGGGCGGCGCCAGGTCGTAGCCGTACTTGGCCTTGAAGTTGGCCATCTCGGTGGGGTCCTCGAACCAGTCCTTGCGATAGGACCAGCCGACGGCGTCACCTTCGGCGGGGATCGACCAGTACTTGCCGGAATTGCCGGGGTACTCGGCGTAGAACTTCATGGTTGCCGGAGCCATGAGGTCCAGCACCTTGTTCTCGTTCACGAAGTCGGTGAGATCGACATAGTGGCCGGCGGTCGAGGCAGCGCCCAGCCACTGGCTGTCGCCGACGATCAGGTCATAGGCGGAGCCCTGAGCATTGAACTCGGTAAAGGCCTTGGTCTGGAAATCGCCCCAGGGGGTGGTTTCGACGGTCACCCGGACGCCGGTCTCGGCCTCGTACTCGTTGACGAGCTCCTGCAGGTAGTTCGCCGGATCCCATTCGGCCCAGAAAATGGTCAGTTCCTGCGCGAGCACGGACGTGCTCGACGCAAGCATCAGGCCGACACCGGCCAGTATGCCCTTGGTCACATTGCGCATTGTGGTCCTCCCTATTGCGCTACTTTCGTAGTCACGTGCCCGGACGTCCTAGCCCGGCCGCCCCACCTCCATGGGGCCCCGACAACGTGCGGCGCGATGCATTCCAGCACCGGCACGACGGCCGAATTTCGTAAGTCTGAGCTGCCAGCGGGGGCAATGACGATGGCCCAGAGGTCCTCCAACCTCATGGCCGTCGCGGCGGCGCCCCTCCTCGAGCTGCAGCCCTGTTTCCCGTCTAGACAGAAGTTCTCCCTCTCACCTCTGTTCCGGAACCAGAATTCACCAGTTCATCCGCACTCGTCAAGCTAACATGCTAGCATTTATGCTAGGTTTTTCTACGACGTGTCGATTTTGTTTCCGAAAGTTTTCCCACGTCGGCGTCGGCGACGGCCGTGCGGATCAAAGCGCTTGCGGTCCACTGCGCCACATCCTGGGCCTCATCGAAGTCGAGGCCCCAGATGTCCTGCAGCACCAGCAGCAGCTCAAGACCGTAGGATAGCGACAGCCCCTGGGCGAGGCGCAGGAACTGCTTCTCGTCCAGCGTCTGGCGCAGTGGCGCGATGGCGTCCTGCAGCACGTCGACACGATGGCCGCGCTTGAAGGCCGGCTCGTCACCCAGCGTGCCGGCGCGTCGGCGAGCCCACTGCTCGAGCGCCAGCTTGAGCGCGGCGCGGAAGGTAGCCTGGAATTCGGCGATGCGCGGCATGGAACTGGCAAGCAGATCCCTGACCCGGGTCTCGGCGTCATCGGAGTCCGACTGCCATTCGAGGATGGGGCCGAGGCCGGCATCGACAACGGCATGCACCAATGCGGCCTGGCTCGGAAAGTAGCGATAGGCGGTGGCGCGGGACACCTCGGCGGCTTCGGCGACGTCGCTGACCGACGGGGTCTGGCCCGACTGCATGAGCGTGACGGCGGTGTCGAGCATGAGCTTGCGGGTCCGCGCACGGGGACCGCGCAGCGGCGCGTCATCTCGGCTTTGCTGGGCTGGTGATACTGCCATTTCGAAATGATACGCACATCTCAAAAAGCTTTGCAATGGTGCACGGGCTCTGCCTATGATGGCTCGCGAGGGGACACATGAAACGCATTTATGTGGTCGGCACGGCCGACACCAAAGGCGAGGAACTGGCGCATCTGGTGGCGCTGATCCGGGAGCTCGGCGGCGAGCCGCTGCTGGTCGATGTCGGCATCAGGGGCGCGACCGTGCCGGTGGACGTCACGGGCAAGGAAGTCGCCGCGCATGGCGATGCGGGCATTCTCGACAGCCAGGAACGCGGACCGGCCGTCACCGGCATGATGGCGGCGTTCGCGCGCTTCGTGCAGAGCCGCGACGACATTGCCGGGATGATCGGTATCGGTGGCGGCGGCGGCACCTCGATCGTCACGGCGGGGATGCGGCAACTGCCGATCGGGCTGCCCAAGCTGATGATCTCGACCCTCGCGTCGGGAGACGTGGCGCCCTATGTCGATATCTCGGACATCATCATGATGCCCTCGATAACCGACATGGCCGGGCTCAACCGGATCAGCCGGCTGATCTTTGCCAATGCGGCGCAGGCGATCGTGGCGATGAGCGCCCATCCGCCGGTGATCACGGGCGGCAAGCGGGCGCTGGGGCTCACCATGTTCGGGGTGACGACGCCGGCGGTGACGGCCATGGCCGACCTGCTCAGGGACGCGTTCGAGCCACTGGTGTTTCACGCCACCGGCACGGGCGGGCGTACCATGGAGATGCTGGTCGACAGCGGGCTGATCACCGGCGTGCTCGACATCACCACGACGGAAGTGTGCGACCTGCTGGTGGGCGGCGTGCTGTCGGCGGGCGACGGGCGGCTCGACTGCATCGCGCGCACGCAGGTGCCCTATGTCGGCTCGCTGGGGGCCTGCGACATGGTCAATTTCTGGGCCCGCGACACGGTGCCGGCGCGCTTTGCCGACCGGACCTTCTACATCCACAATGCCAATGTCACGCTGATGCGGACGACGCCGGACGAGTGCCGGGCGATCGGCGAGTGGATCGGCGGCAAGCTCGATCTCTGCAAGGGACCGATCCACCTGCTGATCCCGGAAAAGGGCGTGTCGGCGCTGGACATCGAAGGCGGCGCGTTCTGGGATCCGGCGGCCGATGCGGAGCTGTTTGAGGCGCTCGAGCGCACGCTACGGCCGGCCGCCAACCGGACGATCGAGCGGCTGCCGCTGCACATCAACGACCCGAAATTCGCCGCGGCGGCCGTCGCCGCCTTCAAACACATCGCCAACTGAAAGTGCTGCCACATGGCTACGATTGCACGCGCCCAGATTCTCGAGAAGTTCCGCCGCATGGTGGCCGAAAAGCGGCCCATCGTCGGGGGCGGCGCCGGCACTGGGCTCTCGGCAAAATCCGAGGAAGCGGGAGGCATCGACCTCATCGTGATCTACAATTCTGGGCGCTATCGCATGGCAGGCCGGGGCTCGTCAGCAGGGCTGCTGGCCTATGGCAATGCCAATGAGATCGTCAAGGAAATGGCGGTGGAAGTGCTGCCGGTGGTCAAGCACACGCCGGTGCTGGCCGGGGTCAATGGCACCGACCCCTTCATCCTGATGCCGCAGTTCCTGGCGGAGCTCAAAGCCATGGGCTTTTCCGGGGTGCAGAACTTTCCCACCATCGGGCTGTTCGACGGCTCGATGCGGCAGAGCTTTGAAGAAACTGGCATGGGGTACGGGCTGGAAGTCGACATGATCGCGGCAGCGCACGAGATCGACCTGCTGACCACGCCCTATGTGTTTAACCCGGACGAAGCGACAGCGATGACCAAGGCCGGCGCCGATATCGTGGTGGCGCATATGGGCGTGACCACCGGCGGCGCCATCGGCGCGACCTCGGCCAAGACACTGGACCAGTGCGTCGGCGAGATCGATGCCATCGCTGCGGCGGCGCGCCAGGTGCGCGAGGATGTGCTGGTGATCTGCCATGGGGGGCCGATCGCCATGCCGGAGGACGCGCGCTACATCCTCGACAACTGCACGGGCGTGCACGGGTTCTACGGCGCCAGCTCGATGGAACGGCTGCCGGTGGAAGTGGCGATCAAGGGGCAGGTCGAGGGCTTTAAAGGGCTGAAGCTGAGGTGAGGGAGGGGGCAGGCTGTGGGAAGGCCCAGGGTTAGGCCTGCACAACCAACACCGCTGCAGCAGTCGTACCTCCCCCTTGAGGGGAGGGATCGACGGAGGGGGGGGGCGGTGGCCTACCGACAGACCCCCTCCCCCGGCCCCTCCCCTCAAGGGGGAGGGGAGCAGATTGAGAGATTGGAGCACGAGAATGACTGAGAACAATTTCGTCTATCCCGATGACGTGGAGCGGTTCGGCTTCGACTGGGGCAAGCTGGCGCTGACGGTGGGGCCGGAGGTGAACGGCGCGACGACTTTTTCGGCCGGGGTCGTCGACCTGCCGAGCGGCCAGGGGCATACGCGGCACAACCATCCGGGGAGCGAGGAGATCATCTTCGTCATCTCCGGCACCGGCGAGCAGATGGTGGAAACGCCCGACGGCGTGCCGGTGACGCAGACGGTTTCTGCCGGCTGCACGATCTTTGTGCCGGAGAGCCGGTTCCATTCGACGCTCAATACCGGGCCGGGGCCGATGCAGCTCTTCGTGGTCTATTCGCCGGCCGGGCCGGAGAAGTTGCTGCGCGAGCTGCCGGACTTCAGACTGCTGCCCAAGGGGAAATAAGCCGCGTCGTGTTTCGCGCCGATTGAGTTTGGGGAGATGGATCCTCGGGTCAAGCCCGAGGATGACGGCCGGGGAGTGGGGAGAGATGGCGTTCGTGGGTGCGAAGGTAACCCGCAACGCGGGCGCGGGCGTCACACGGCTGTCATGTCCGTCACTTCCTGTCGCGCCGCGCGCGCAAGGGGATGACCGATGGACGAAGACCTCGACCGGATCAAGCAGGCGATTGCCGACGATTTCGACGAAGAGCTGGAGATGCAGCTCGAGGATGACCGGCTCGACGAGCTGGTGGCCGAAGGCATGTCCGGGCCAGCCGAGGAGACGCTGGAGCGGCGCGTCTATTTTCGCGAGCTGTTCCGCCTGCAGCATGAACTGGTGAAGCTGCAGAATTGGGTCGTGCACAAGCGGCTCAAGGTCGTGGTGCTGTTCGAGGGTCGCGATTCCGCCGGCAAGGGCGGCGCCATCAAACGGGTGACACAGCGGCTCAATCCGCGCGTGGCGCGGGTGGTGGCCTTGCCCGCCCCGACCGAGCGCGAGAAGCATCAATGGTATTTCCAGCGCTACGTGCCGCATCTGCCGACGGCAGGCGAAATGGTGCTGTTCGACCGCTCCTGGTACAACCGCGCCGGGGTCGAACGGGTGATGGGCTTCTGCAGCCGCGATGAACTCGAGGAGTTCTTCCGCACCGTGCCGGAGTTCGAGCGCATGCTGGTGCGCTCGGGCATCATCCTGATCAAATACTGGTTCTCGATCACCGACGAGGAGCAGGAATTCCGCTTCAAGATGCGGCTGCACGATCCGCTCAAGCAGTGGAAGCTCTCGCCAATGGACCTGGAGAGCCGGGTGCACTGGGAAGAGTACACCAAGGCCAAAGAAGAGATGTTCGACCGCACCCATACCGACGAGGCGCCGTGGTGGGTGGTGCAGGCGGTGGACAAGAAGCGGGCGCGGCTCAACTGCATCGCGCATCTGCTGTCGCAGGTGCCCTTCGAGGAGGTGCCCAAGCAGGACGTGCACCTGCCGCAGCGCGTGCGACATGACGACTATGTGCGCCAGCCGGTGCCGCCGGAACTGTTCGTGCCGCAGGTCTACTAGACGGCCGGCGCATCGCTGCCATGCGCCAGGCGTCACGCAAGATTAAGCTCACTGTGCCAAAGTCCGCAGGCTCGGGGGCAGTGAGACCATGGAAAAATTCAATCTCGTCGTGATCGGTTCGGGTCCGGCAGGCCGGCGGGCCGCCATTCAGGCGGCCAAGCTGGGCAAATCGGTGCTCGTGGTCGAGAACCGGCTGCGCGTCGGCGGGGTGTCGGTGCATACCGGCACGATTCCGTCCAAGACGCTGCGCGAGACGGTGCTCAACCTTTCGGGGTGGCGCGAACGCGGCTTCTACGGTCTCGCCTATCGGGTCAAGAAGGATATCGAGGGCAAGGACCTCGGGGCGCGGCTGCGCATGACGCTGGACCACGAGATCGACGTGCTCGAGCATCAGTTCGCGCGTAACGGCGTGCGCACGGTGGCGGGCAAGGCGCGCTTCCTCGATGCGAGCCGCATCGCGGTCAAGAATGGCGGCGATGGCGAATATACGTTCGAGGCCGAGAACACGGTGATCGCGGTGGGCACGGCGCCCTACCGGCCCAAGCATATCCCGTTCAACGAGACGAGCGTGTTCGACAGCGACAATGTCGCTTCGGAACCGAGCGTCCCCAAGAGCCTGACGGTGGTGGGTGCCGGGGTGATCGGGCTGGAATATGCGACGATCTTTTCGGCCATGGACGTGCCGGTGACGCTGGTCGAACCGCGCGAGCAGTTCCTCGAATTCATCGATCGCGAGATCATCGAGGAGTTCGTGCACGAGCTGCGCAAGCGCGGCATGCAGCTGCGGCTCGGGGTGAAGGTCGATGCTGTCGAGCTCGATGCGCAGGGCTGGGCGGTGTCGACGCTCAGCGACGGACGCCGCATCCGCACCGAGATGCTGCTCTATGCCGCCGGACGGGTGGGCGCCACGGCCGGACTGGGGCTCGAGACCTGCGGCATCGAGGCGGACGACCGCGGCCGGCTGAAGGTCGACCCGAAGACGTTCCAGACCAATGTGCCCAATATCTACGCGGCCGGCGACGTGATCGGCTTTCCCTCGCTGGCCTCGACGTCGATGGAGCAGGGCCGGATTGCCGCCTGCCACGCCTTCGGCGCGCCGATGCCGCCGGCGCCGGAATATTTCCCCTATGGCATCTACGCAGTGCCGGAGATTTCAACGGTCGGCATGACAGAACAGGAAGTGCGCGACAAGGGCATCGCCTACGAGTGCGGCATTGCCCGCTTCCGCGAGACGTCGCGCGGGCACATCATGGGCCTGCAGGCCGGGATGATGAAGCTGATCTTCTCGCTGAAAACACGGCGGCTGCTGGGCGCCCATATCATCGGCGAAGGGGCCACCGAACTGGTCCATATCGGCCAGGCGGTGCTCAACCTGAAGGGCACGGTCGACTATTTCGTCGAGAACGCCTTCAACTATCCGACGCTGGCCGAGGCCTACAAGATCGCAGCGCTCGACGCCTTCAACCGCATGCCACCGCGGGCGATCGTGCCCGCCTCCTAGAAGAAGCCGCGCAGGAAGGCGGCGGCCGCGTCGGAGAGACCGACAACCTTGTCGGTGGCCTGGCGGTAGTACTTGAAATTGAGCTCGGTCTCGGGTCGTCCGTCGGACCAGTTGGTGAACGGCTTCAGATCGGCGCGACCCAGCGGACGGGTGGCGCGGGCGATGATCCTCAGGCTGAGGTTGATGAGCGGCGTCTGCCGCTCGAGGTCGACGGTTTTCGGTACGGACGTGACCGTGGTGGCCACGGACGTCGCCAGCAGGCCATGCCCGCCTTCGTTCTCGCTGTGGAAGATGAAGACCTCGTCGCCGATGGCGAGGAGCTTGCCGCCATACATGGTCTTCTGGCGTTCGAACACGAAGCTGTCGGCATCCGGATCATCGATCGCGACCTTGATGGCGTAAGGCATGCCTGCACTCTCCTGCCCCGCTCATCTTGTAATCCTGCCGCGGCGCCAATTCCATGGCCCCGTGTCGAATCCCGACGACCTCCGGCGACCATCCGGCAGATGCGTCGCGGAAGGATACGAGGATGGACGAGATGGCCATGCGGGCGCTGGAGAAGGGGTGGGCGCTGGGCCCCGGAACGCCGGTGAAGACCCTGCCGGTGGTGCGGCGCGCGCGCCGCCAGCGGGTACGGCGGCGGCTGCCGCGTGCATCGCTGCTCCTGGCGGCGATCTTGCAGGCGACAGGGGAGCGGGCAATTGCGCTGGCGGCGCGCCTCGCGCACTAGAAACGGCCGGCGCGGCTCGCTAGGTATGGGGCAATCGCACTTCAGGAAGGCTGCCCCATGACCAAATCGCCGATCGACGCCGCAAAACTCGACAAGCTCGCCGAGGTTGCCATCAAGGTGGGGCTGCGGCTCGAAGCGGGACAGGACCTGGTGATGACCGGCCCGTCGAGCGCGCTGCCGCTGATCCGCAAGATTGCCGAGCATGCCTACAAGGCCGGAGCCGGCGTGGTGACGCCGATCATTTCGGACGAGGAAGTGACGCTGGCGCGCTACCGGCACGCCAATGATGCGAGCTTCGACAAGGCGGCCAACTGGGTCTACGAGGGCATGGCCAAGGCCTTTGCCGGCAATGCGGCGCGGCTGGCGATCTCGGGCGACAATCCGATGATGCTGGCCGGCCAGGACCCGGCCAAGGTGTCGCGGGCCAACCGGGCCAATTCGGCAGCCTACAAGCCGGCGCTGGAAAAGATCACCGGCTTTGACATCAACTGGAACATCGTCGCCTACCCGACGCCGGCATGGGCCAGGCTGGTGTTTCCCGACGACGCCGAAGAGGTGGCGATCGAGAAGCTGGCAAATGCGATCTTCGCGGCGAGCCGCGTCGATGTCGCCGACCCGATCGGGGCGTGGGCCGAGCACAATGCCGAACTGCAGCGGCGCTGGACCTGGCTGAACGGCCAGGCCTTCTCGGCGCTGGCCTATAACGGGCCGGGCACCGATCTGGTGATCGGTCTGGCGGACGGGCACCAGTGGAAGGGCGGCGCAAGCCAGTCCAAGAACGGCATCACCTGCAATCCCAACATTCCGACCGAGGAAGTGTTCACCACGCCGCACGCCATGCGGGTGGACGGGCATGTGTCGAGCACCAAGCCGCTGAGCCATAATGGCACGCTGATCGACGGCATCCGGGTGAAGTTCGAGGGTGGCAAGATCATCGAGGCCAAGGCCGACAAGGGCGAGGACGTGCTCAACAAGGTGATGGACACCGACGAGGGCGGACGGCGCATCGGCGAGGTGGCGCTGGTGCCGCATTCATCGCCGATCAGCCAGTCGGGCGTGCTGTTCTACAACACACTGTTCGACGAGAATGCCGCCAGCCATATCGCGCTGGGGCAGTGCTACGCGGATTGCTTCATCAACGGCAAGTCGCTGTCACCGGAGCAGATCCGGCAGCAGGGTGGCAATATGAGCCTGATCCACATCGACTGGATGATCGGCTCGGACAAGATCGATATCGATGGCATCAAGCCCGACGGCAGCCGCATTCCGGTGATGCGTCAGGGCGAGTGGGCGAACGCCTGAGCGCTTGCACGAGACGAGGACGGCCGGCGCTGCGAACGACAGGCACCGGCCGTCAAGACTCCGAGACAGGCGGCGGACCGGAGGTCGGCAAGGCGGGCCCGAAATTCCCGCCAAGCCCCGTCTCGATCCAGGCAGCCGTGCGTCTTGAGGAGGTCCATCAACGTTACGGCCAGCCGGTCCACCTGCCGCGGAGCGGTCCATTAGGAACGCACGACCGTTATGCCAGCGTGATCCGGGGAGCGGCGCGTAATTCGGCCAGCCGCCGGCGCCACATCGGACTGTCGTGCAGCGTGAAATCGGACGGGTCGGTGCGGCTGTCGGGGAGGTCACGCAGCTGCGCGACAAGCTCGAGCGCGTCGAGCCGCTTCTGCGGTACACGGTGCGCTTCATAGGTGGCGATCAGCGCGTCACGTCGCGCCGAGAGCGACGGCGGCACCAGCGTTTCAACGGTGCGGCTGCCGAAGAAGACCGTCCTGGCGTGGGCGAGGATGCCGTGGCGTTCGTCCTCGCTCAGCAGACCCAGCGCGTCGAGGCGGGCGAGCGTTGCCTCGACATCCACCATCGGCTCGGTGAGCGGCTGGTAGCCGAGTTCGGCCGGGGCGTGGACGAGGCCGACATCGGCATCGTCGTCGCGGCTGCCGTCGAGATAGCTGCGGGCGATGGGGCCGACGGCCTGCATGCCGTAGGCGGCGCATTCGGCGGCCCGCAGCGCGCCCATGGAGGAGGCGCCGAGCACCCGGACGCCGGACGCCAGCGCAAAGAGAATTTCCTTGTGCCAGACAGCGGCCACTGCATCGAAAAGGCCATCGACGAGGCCAATGGCGGTGGCGCCGTCGAGCACGGCACCGGCGAGGTCGCCATGGGCGGCGGGCGGACGCAGCTGGATGGTGCCGAGCTCGGGGGCGGTACCGGCGAGGCTCGGGCCGGCAAAGAGAACTTTCACCATAGGCCGAGCATGGCGCCGGTGGCACGCGGGCCGGGGCGCCAGTGCCGGTTGGTGGAGCGATCCTCAAGGCCGTGGGCGAGCAGCCGGACCACCGAAATGCCGGCGCCGGTGCCGCCGAGGGGAAAGGCCGCGATGCTGGTGATGCCGGCGCCGACCAGCTGCGCCTTGGTGTGCTCCAGCAGGGCCGTCAGCGAGCTGCCCATCGGCAGGCCGGCGGGCGGCGGGCGCGGCGTGGTGGCACGCAGCGCTGCCAGCGACTGCAACGAGGCGCTGAGGCGCTGCTGGTATTCGGCCGGATCGAAATCGTCGCGGCCGCCGGCAATGTTGGAAATGCGGGTCTGCGCTGCCTCGGTGATGGCGCGGATGGCGGCGCGTGCCGCGACGGGGTGGCAGCCGCAGCCGGCCGCAAGATCGAAATGGCGGGTCGGCAGCTGATCGGCGGGCGCGATCAGGGCAAAGATCACCGGAATGCCGATGGAGGTGGTCTGGTCAAACAGCGTCAGGCGCAGGCCGGCGCGCTCGATGCGGGCTACCAGATCATCGATCAGGGGGTCGGCAAAGCTGGCGGCGGGCAGCTCGGTGGCAGCGGCGGCGGCGTCGGACTTGAACAGCCACAGCGTGGTGGCATCGCGCTCGATCAGTTCGCAGAGCGCGTGGAAGGTGGCCTCCTCCTCGGTATTGCCCGAAGCGAGGCCGTTGGTGGACTGGCTGAAGCCGGAGAGGGCGTCGGCGCCGCCGATGCGCAGCGCGTCACGTGGTGCCAGCACCGGGGCGTTGGAAAAGAGGTCCCTGCCCGCGAGCCAATCGAGCTCGAGAGTGTCGGACAGAGGCTCCTGTGGCGGCAACCAGGGCGTGATGTCGAAGAGACTGCAGCCGGCGGCCTGCAGGGCTGCGGCGGTGGCGCGACGGGGCGCCGGTTCGGGCGCCTCGGCGATGGCGTATTCAACGGCCTCCATGATGGCCGAGGCAGTAGCAGCGGCGTCGTCGGTGCCCTTGCCCATGTTGACCGCGAGGGTGCGTGAATTGGGCCGGATGGCGGCGAAGCAGGGAATGCCAATGCTGTCGAGGCCGGTCTGCCGGGCGATGCGGGTGATGCCGTAGTCGCGCAATCGCGGACGCATCAGCGACACGGTGTCGAGCGGCAGCCGTGTCCTGTCCGAGTAGGACTGCGCCGGCGGCAAAGCCGGCGCAGGTTGTGTGCTGGTGGGCGAGATTTACGCGTAGAACCAGCGGCCGGACGCGACGTCGCGCGTGTCGGCGGCGATGGCGAGGTCGACGCCCTTGAGCGAGCCTTCGCGCAGTTCGCCGCTGTCCTTGAGCGCGGTCGAGTTGGCATCGACCGATGACACCGTCATGGTCTGGGTATCAACAACGAGCAGGTCCGTGGAGTTCTTCTGTCCGATGATTACGTAACGCATAGTGTGGCCTCCTTTTGCCCTCTTACTTGAAGCCTGCCCTACGCAGGCCCTCAATGTAGAGATCGACGTCAGCCGGGTTCCGCATCGGCAGGCGCCGCGCCCAGCTGGCAATGGAAAAATCGGGTTGCAGTGCGAGAGCCCGAAGCCTGTACTGGCGCGCCATATCCTTGTCGCCGTCCATGGCGGCGGCGGCGGCCATGAGCCGCAGGGCCGGCTCCTGGTTTTTCATGCGCTGCAGCACCACGATGGCGTCCTGCCATTGATGCTCGAAGTAGTTGATCCCGCCGAGACCCCACCAGTACTCATCGGGCGGAATGGGGTTGAGCAGCAGCGCCGCCTCCATCTTTTCGCGCGCGGCGCCGAAGTCGGAGTTGTGGGTCAGGGTATCGGCGTAATCGGCCAGGATATCGGCGTGGCTGGGGGCGTAGCGCTCGGCCAGGGCAAACTGGTGCAGACTGTCGTCGAGGTCGCCGACGAACAGCGCGGCGCGCCCCAGTTCGCGGTAGCCGTTGCCGTCGAAGGGATCGAGGGCGATCGAGCGCTCGGCATGCAGTGTCGCCTTGTCGAGCAAGGTGTTGTCGGCCCCCGAGCGGAGCACCCATTCGACCACATAGCTGCGCGCCATGGAGCTTTCGGCAATCGCCAGTTCGGGCGCCAGTTCGGCCGACACGCGGAAGGACTTGCGGGCCTTGCGCACGCGCGGCAGGTCGAAAGTGCGCAGATCCTGACGGCCGGAGAGATAGTGGGAATAGGCCGTCGGGTCGCGGCTGGTGCGCTCGATTGCCAGTTCGGCGGCCTCGACGCGATCGGCCAGGCTGCCGGCAATGCCGTTGACCAGATCGCGGTAGCGGGCGGGGGCATCGGCGACGGCGAAGCGGAACTTGTCGGTCCAGATGATTTCCCGTCCGGACGTGCGGATCAGGCGGACGGCGAGGCCGAGCTGACCCGACGACTCGGCGGCGCGGTCGATGGCGACGCGGCTTTCGACGGCGTAGTCGATCTGATGCGAGCGGATTTCGTCGATGGCCGAGAACGGATCGAACTGCCAGGCCGAGTGCGGTGCGATCACGGTGAGGGAACGCAGCCGGCACAGGCTGATGGTCACATCCTCGATCAGCGCCGGCGCGATATGCTTGGGCGTGTCGTTGCGGCCGAACTCCTGCAATGGCGGCAGCAGGACGATGCGCGGCACCCGGGCATGGGCGGCAACAAGCGTCGTCCGCGGCTCGGCCGGCACGGCACGGTTCTGGGGCGCGGCGGCAACGGCCGGCGGATTGAGCAGCGCCAGCGTTTCCGGCTCGGGCTCGACGCGCAGTGCCGACCACAGGCGCGCGCGAAAGGCGGCCAGTATGGGGCCGACGGCGAACTCGTCGCCCATCTGGCGCGCCAACTGCATCTGCGCCTGACAGATCTGGTCGGAATAGGGCTGGATATCGGCCAGGCGTGCCAGCGCCTGATCGGCGGCCGGTCCGCCGAGGCGGAGCGCCGTGCCGCAGGCATGCGCGACAAACTGGTTTTCGATGCGGGTGCGCTCGGTTTCGATCCAGCGCGAGAGATCCTCGGCCGACCGGGTGAGTCCCTCGAGCAGGCCACCGCGATACATGCCGATCAGGCGCAGGAACTCGGCCGCGTCGGTGACGGTGCGCACCCGCTGGATCTCGACGAGGTCCACGCGTACCGAGTGGCCCAGCGAAATGTAGGTCGCATCAGCTTCGAACAGTTCGAAGCCGCCACGCGCCTCATGGCCGCGGGTGTTTAACAGCACCTGCCGAAGGTTTGTGCTGGCCTGCGAGGCGTTGGCCGATTCCCAGAGCCGATCGGCGACGGCCTGGCGGCGCGCCTTGCCCCGGTATTCAAGATGAAGCAGCGCCGCGAGAGCAAACGCCTTCTGTCGTAACTCTACAACCCCGCCATCCGGCAGGCGAAGCTGTGGGATGCCCAGCAGTTGCAAGGATGGTGTGTGCCGCATCACGCCTGAAAATCTTGAAAATAGGATTGGCAACAATAGAAAGAGCCAACTTGACTAAGTAAAGGAAAAATCGCACAAGACATAACGGTCACATAACGAATGGCCGGTTTGACAGGCGATCGCATAACGCATGTGAGTTGCGAGAAGCTTGTTCGTTGGGGAAACGTGACGCTCGTGGCTCGTTGAGGCTGGGTGTCTGACAATGCAGCAGACGAAGGAAGGGTTTTGCTTTGGCAATGCAGATTGGATCGTCAGGAAATATTTCGAGCGCGCAGGCCGCGTCCGATCATGAACTTGTCGGATTGAGCGCAGACATAGTTTCCGCCTATGTCGGACACAATGCACTGAGTGTATCGGACCTTCCGAAACTGATATCGGATGTCCACAATGCTTTGCGTGGACTTAAGAGCGGCGCTGCATCTATTGCCCCGACCGAGTTGAAGCCGGCCGTTTCGGTACGAAAGTCAATCGCTCCCGACTATCTGATCTGTCTCGAGGACGGCAAGAAATTCAAATCCCTGAAGCGCCACCTGCGCACGCATTATGATCTGTCGCCTGAGCAATACCGCGAAAAGTGGGGCCTGCCCGCCGACTACCCGATGGTCGCGCCGAGCTATTCCGAAACCCGCTCACGACTCGCCAAGGACAACGGACTCGGGCGCAAGGCAAAGTAGCCAAAGCGCTTGCATCTGAGCAAACGGCCGCCACGGGCGGCCGATTTGTTTCTGTCCCCAGATTTTTTGATGCCGATTTTTGCATCCATATTATGCGTGCGGGCCGATTGCACGATTGTTGGGCACTTCGTACACATTGGTCATGCCGCCACGTGACCTCAGCATTCTGATCATCGACGAGAATCGCATCCGGGCCGCCATCATCGAAGATGGGCTGCGCGAGGCCGGGCACGAGCGCGTCACGGTGCTGCACGAGGTCAATGAGGTGGCGCGCAAGATCGAGGCGATCGCGCCCGATGTGGTGGTCATCGACCTCGAGAACCCCAACCGCGACCGGCTCGAACATTTCTTTTCGCTGTCGCGGGCGCTGGAGCGGCCGATCGCCATGTTCGTCGACCGCTCGGACGGCGGCGAAATCGAATCCGCGGTGGCGGCAGGCGTGTCTGCCTATGTCGTGGACGGGCTGCGCAAGGAGCGGGTGAAATCCATCCTCGACATGGCGATCAGCCGATTCAATGCCTTTGCGCGATTGAAACGCGAACTCAAGGATGTGCGCGGCGAACTGGAAGACCGCAAGATCGTCGAACAGGCCAAGGGCATCCTGATGCGCACGCGCAGCATGGATGAGGCAGCGGCCTATACCCTGCTGCGCAAGACAGCCATGAACCAGAACCGCAAGATTTCCGATGTCGCGCAGAGCCTGCTGACAGCGGCGAAACTGCTGGAGCCTTAGGAGCATCCCATGGCAGACCTCGTTCCGATTACCGCCGGTTTCCTCCCCCTGCTCGACAGCGCCATCCTGATCGTCGGCCGGGAGAAGGGATTTGCCGCGGCCGAAGGCATCGACCTGACGCTGATGCGCGAGACCTCCTGGGCCAATATCCGCGACCGCATTGCGGTGGGGCATTTCGACGTGGCGCATATGCTGGCGCCGATGCCGATCGCAGCGTCGCTGGGGCTGACGCCGATCAATGTGCCGCTGGTGGCGCCGATGGCGCTGGGACTGGGCGGCAATGCGGTGACACTCAGCCTCAAGCTCTGGAAACTGCTCGACGCGCCGGGCAATCTCGACGCCAGAGAGGTCGGCGCGGCGCTGGCCAGGTTCGTGGGCGCGGCGCCTCAGAAGCTCCGCTTCGGGGTGGTGCACCCCTATTCGGGGCACAATTACGAGTTGCGGTACTGGCTCGCCGGCAGCGGCATCCATCCGGACCGGGACGTGGAGATCGTCGTGCTGCCGCCGCCGCTGCTACCCGATGCGCTGAGCAGCGGCGCCATCGACGGCTATTGCGTCGGCGAGCCGTGGAACAGCGTCGGCGTCGATGCCGGGACCGGCCGGATTGCCACGGTAAAGGCAGCGATCTGGCGGTCGAGCCCGGAAAAGGTGCTCGGCGCGACCGAGACCTGGGCCGCACACAACCCCGACCACCTTGCGGCTCTGCTGCGGGCGCTCTACCGGGCTGCCGAATGGTGCGGCCAGACCGACAACCAGCATGAGGCGGCCGACATCCTGTCGCGTGGCACGTATCTGAACATGCCGGCCGAGATCCTGGTGCGCGGCCTGTCGGGGCAGCTCGAGATCGCTCAGGAGGAGAGCGCCACGGTCGAGGACT
This sequence comes from Devosia sp. J20-27, assembly GCF_055808595.1. NCBI lineage: Bacteria > Pseudomonadati > Pseudomonadota > Alphaproteobacteria > Hyphomicrobiales > Devosiaceae > Devosia > Devosia sp. J20-27. The sequence goes on from NZ_CM147875.1 coordinate 311,339, forward strand.
TCTTCATTGCGCACGATCGCGCCGCGACCTTCCCGTGGGCGAGCCATGCGCTGTGGTTCTACAGCCAGATGGTGCGCTGGGGACATGTGCCGCATACGGCCAGGAATGCGCAGCTGGCCGAGGCGAGCTTCCGGCCTGATCTCTACCGGGCGGCCATCGCGCCGCTCGGGGTGCCGGTGCCATCGGCCAATGCCAAGGTCGAAGGCGCGTTCGAACGGCCGACGCCGGTCGGGGTAACGCGGGGACAGATGCTGCTCGGGCCGGACGGCTTTTTCGATCGCCGCACTTTCGATCCGGCGCTGCTCGACAGCTATATCGAGAGCCAGATCGCGCCTTGATCAGTCGTTGTGCAGTTCGATGTGTTGCACAGTTCTTCATCACATTGGCTGACATGTAAGCCGTTCCAGCCAAGGGCAGCGGACGCCGCAGTCCGGAAGCTTTTTCGTAAGGCATTGAATCGGCTGCGCTTCGGCTTCCACGATCGACTTGGCACGCTTCATGCAATGTCTGGATCGAAGCGAGAGATCGCGAACACTTCGGTGCCCAAGGGCGGGCGCTCCCCAACAGGCAAGGCTGCCAACAGGTCTGCAAACGGCTCGAAACCGTCTGCGCTCCTGCTGGCAGCCTTGTTTTTTGTGGAGCGTCGAGGGGCGCCAGCAGGCGCCGAAGTGATGTGTGTGCAACCGGAGACGACCATGACCTCTACTCCCCTCCCCAATCGCCGTGCCGTGCTGAGACTGTCCGCCGCCCTGCTCGCCCTCACGGCAGGCGCCCTGCCCGCCATGGCCGAGATGCTGGACCTGGAAAAGGACGAGCTGAAGTTCGGCTTCATCAAGCTGACCGACATGGCGCCCCTCGCCATCGCCTACGAGAAGGGTTTTTTCGAAGACGAAGGGCTCTATGTGACGCTGGAGCCGCAGGCGAACTGGAAGGTGCTGCTGGACGGGGTGATCTCGGGGGCGCTGGACGGGGCGCACATGCTGGCCGGCCAGCCGCTGGCCGCCACCATCGGCTATGGCACCAAGGCGCATATCGTGACGCCGTTCTCGATGGACCTCAACGGCAACGGCATCACGGTGTCCAATGCGGTGTGGGAAAAGATGAAGCCGCACCTGACCATGGACGCCGACGGCAAGCCGCAGCATCCGATCAGCGCTGCCGCGCTCAAGCCGGTGGTCGACGAGTTCCATGCCGAAGGCCGGCCCTTCAACATGGGCATGGTGTTTCCGGTCTCCACCCACAATTACGAACTGCGCTACTGGCTGGCGGCCGGCGGGCTGAAGCCGGGCCTCTACTCGGAGAGCGACACCTCGGGCCAGATCGGCGCCGACGTGCTGCTCTCGGTGACGCCGCCGCCGCAAATGCCCTCGACGCTCGAAGCGGGCACCATTGACGGCTATTGCGTGGGCGAGCCGTGGAACCAGGCCGCCGTGTTCAAGGGCATCGGCGTGCCGGTGATCACCGACTACGAGATCTGGAAGAACAACCCGGAAAAGGTGTTCGGCATCACCGCGGAATTCGCCGAGCAGTATCCCAACACCACGCTGGCCGTGACCAAGGCGCTGATCCGCGCGGCGCAGTGGCTGGACGAGAACGACAATGCCAACCGGCCCGAAGCGGTGAAGATCCTGTCACGCTCCGACTATGTCGGGGCAGACGAGGAAGTGATCGCCAACTCGATGACCGGCACGTTCGAATACGAGAAGGGCGACAAGCGCGACATCCCGGATTTCAACGTGTTCTTCCGGCACTTTGCCACCTACCCCTATTACTCCGATGCCATCTGGTACCTGACGCAGATGCGGCGCTGGGGCCAGATCGCCGAGACCATGCCGGACGAGTGGTATCTCGAGACCGCCAAGTCGGTTTACCTGCCGGCCGTCTACGAGCAGGCGGCGCAGATGCTGGTCGACGAGGGCAAGATCGCGGCCGCCGACGTGCCATTCGGCACCGACGGGTTCAAGGCGCCGACGGCCGAGTTCATCGACGGCGTCAGCTACGACGGCCACACGCCCAACGCCTATATCGACAGCTTCGCCATCGGCCTGAAGTCGGGCGAGACGGTGTCGGGCAGCGACGTCGTCAAGCCGTAAGCCAAATCCGGCCGCTGCGCCTGCAGCGGCCGCCTCCCCTCCTTGATAGCGGAACCGATCATGAGCCTCGCGACCGACATTTCCGACAAGCCAGTGAGCAAGACGCGCGAGCGGATCTTTGCCGGCATCAACCGTGCCTCGGTGTGGCTGACAGCCCTCGGGCTGGGCTGGCTGACGCCGATCTTCAAGATCGCTGCCGGCGACAATCCCAAGGAACAGTTGGGCGCCTTGCGGGACACGCTGATCATCCCGCTGCTCGGCATCGGGCTGTTCGTCGTCGCCTGGGGGGCGCTGGCGCCGCAGGTGCAGACATCGCTGGGCGCGATCCCCGGACCGGCACAGGTGCTGGAACAGGCGCAGGTCCTCTGGGGCGAGCATCTGGCCGAGCGGGAAAAGGAAGTCGAGTTCAACGCCCGGCAGGACACGCGGAATGTCGAGCTGGTGGCTGCCGGCGAGAGCGACAAGGTGAAGGTCCGCGCCTATACCGGCAAACCGACCTTCATCGACCAGATCTTTACCTCGCTTAAGACCGTCGGCCTCGGCTTTGCCATCGCGACGCTGATTGCGGTGCCGCTGGGGATTGCCTCGGGACTGAGCAAGTCGATCAACGGCGCGCTCAATCCGCTGGTGCAGCTGTTCAAGCCGGTGTCGCCGCTGGCCTGGCTGCCGATCGTCACGATGGTGGTGTCGGCCGTCTATGTCGATGCCACCGACGCCTTCCCCAAGGCACTGGTGATCTCGGCGGTGACGGTGACGCTCTGCTCGCTGTGGCCGACGCTGATCAACACGGCGCTGGGCGTGGCCTCGATCGACAAGGACCTGATCAATGTCGGCAAGGTGCTGCAGCTGTCGATGACCACAACGATCCGCAAGCTGGTGCTGCCATCGGCGCTGCCGCTGATCTTTACCGGACTGCGGCTGTCGCTCGGTGTTGGCTGGATGGTGCTGATCGCCGCGGAAATGCTGGCGCAGAATCCGGGGCTGGGGAAGTTCGTCTGGGACGAGTTCCAGAACGGCTCCTCGAACTCGCTGGCGCGCATTATGGTGGCCGTGCTGACCATCGGGATCATCGGCTTCCTGCTCGACCGCGTGATGTTCGCGCTGCAGACGGCCTTCACCTACTCGCAGACACGGTGACCAGATGAGCACCATTCTCGAACTGTCCCGCGTCGCCAAGCACTACGGCGAGGGCGACCGTCGCGCCGATATCCTCGAAGACGTCAACCTGAAGGTCGAGGATGGCGAGTTCGTTGCCATTCTCGGCTACTCGGGCACCGGCAAGACGACGCTGATCTCGCTGATGGCCGGGCTGATCGAGCCCGACGAGGGCGGCATCCTGTTTCGCGGCAAGGAAGTCCGGGGGCCGGGGCCGGAACGCGGCGTGGTGTTCCAGTCCTACTCGCTGATGCCGTGGCTGACGGTGACCGGCAACGTGAAGCTGGCGGTCGACTCCATCCACCGCAAGATGGACGGCAGTGCGCGCGCGGCGCTGGTCAAGCGCTACATCGAAATGGTGGGCCTGAGCCACGCGGCGGAGCGCCGCCCGGCGGAACTCTCGGGCGGCATGCGGCAGCGCGTGGCGGTGGCCCGGGCTCTCGCCATGCAGCCGGACATCCTGCTGCTGGACGAGCCGCTGTCGGCGCTCGATGCGCTGACCCGCGCCAAGCTGCAGGACGAGCTGGCAGCCATTTCGGCGATCGAGAACAAGACGATCATCCTGATCACCAACGATGTCGACGAGGCCATCCTGCTGGCCGACCGGGTGATCCCGCTCAACCCCGGCCCGAAGGCAAGCCTGGGGCCGGCCTTCAAGGTCGACCTGCCGCGACCACGCGACCGCGGCGAGATGAACTCGGACGACGCCTTCATCCAGTTGCGCCGCGAGATCACCGAATACCTGATGGCGGCGAACGCCAAGCGCGAGACCGGGCCGGAGCGTGTCTTCACGCTGCCCAACGTGGTGCCGATCACCCAGGTGCCGCGCCGGCCGCTGCCCGCGGCCTATGCCGAGGCAGCAAAGTCGCCGGCGACCGAGGGCTATGTCGAGTTCTCGCAGGTGAGCAAGGTGTTTCCGACGCCCAAGGGGCCGCTGACGGTGGTCGACGGTTTCGACTTCAAGATGAACAAGGGTGAGTTCGTCACCGTCATCGGGCACTCGGGCTGTGGCAAGTCGACGGTGCTGTCGATGGTTGCCGGGCTCATCCCGATCACCAAGGGTGGCATCATCCTCGACAATTCCGAAGTTGCGGGCGCGGGGCCGGAACGCGCGGTGGTGTTTCAGCAGCCGTCGCTGATGCCGTGGCTGACGGCGCGCGAGAATGTCGCGCTGGGTGTCGACAAGGTCTACCCCAAGGCCAGTGCGGCGGAGCGCCGCGACGTGGTCGAATACTATCTCGACCGGGTGGGCCTCGGCGACTCGATGCACCGCCGCGCCTCGGACCTCTCAAACGGCATGAAGCAGCGCGTCGGCATTGCCCGCGCCTTCGCCCTCTCGCCCAAGCTGCTGCTGCTGGACGAGCCGTTCGGCATGCTCGACAGCCTGACGCGCTGGGAATTGCAAGACGTGCTGATGGAGGTCTGGGCGCGCACCAAGGTGACGGCGATCTGTGTCACGCATGACGTGGACGAAGCGATCCTGCTCGCCGACCGCGTGGTGATGATGTCGAACGGGCCGAACGCCCGGATCGGCAATATCATGGAGGTCGACCTGCCGCGACCGCGGTCGCGCAAGGCCCTGCTGGCGCACAAGGACTATTACGCCTATCGCGAGGAACTGCTCGACTTCCTTGAGGCCTATGAAGGCGGCGCCAATCCGGATGCCGATACGCTGCAGCGGATCAAGCAGAAGCGCGCAGCGCGGGCCCAGGCCTCGCCGATGACGGCGGCGGAGTAGAGCGATGGGGCGCGAGCGGCTGGTCATTATCGGCAACGGCATGGCGCCCGGGCGTATGCTGGAGAAACTGCTCGATAGGGCGGCAGACCGTTACGAGGTCACGATCTTCAACGCCGAACCACGGGTGAACTACGACCGCATCATGCTCTCGCCGGTGCTGTCGGGCGAGAAGAGCTTTGCGGATATCGTCATCCATGACGATGGCTTCTACGAGCGGCACGGGATCACCCTCAAGAAGGGCTGCAAGGCGGTGGCCATCGACCGCGAGCTGAAGACGGTCACCGGGGCTGACCAGTCGGTGCTGCCGTATGACAAGCTGGTGATTGCAACCGGCTCGTCACCCTTCATCATCCCGGTTGCGGGCAATGACCTGCCCGGTGTCGTCAGCTATCGCGATCTCGACGATGTCGAGGCCATGCTCAAGGCGGCGCGCAGCAAGCGGCATGCCGTGGTGATCGGCGGCGGACTGCTCGGGCTGGAAGCGGCGGCCGGACTTAATAGGCAGGGCATGCGCGTCAGCGTCGTGCACCTGATGCCGACATTGATGGAACGGCAGCTCGATGCAGCGGCCGGCGACCTGCTGGCATCGGCACTGGGCGAACGCGGCATCGACATCCTCACCGGCGCCAACACCAAGGCAATCCTGGGCGAGACGGAAGTAACGGGCGTCGAACTGGCCGACGGCCGCGTGCTGCCGGCGGACCTCGTGGTGATGGCCGTGGGCATCCGGCCCAATGCGGGCCTTGCCAGGGATGCCGGCATCACCGTCAACCGCGGCATCGTTGTCGACGCCGCCCTGCAGACCAGCGATCCCTCGATCGTTGCGCTGGGCGAATGCGTCGAGGTGGAGGGACAGGTCTTCGGTCTCGTGGCGCCACTCTACGACATGGCCGACGTGCTGGCGGCACGCCTCGCCGGTGACGAGACGGCGCGCTTCCGGCCCGTCGCGACGGCGACGCGGCTCAAGGTCACGGGGATCAATCTCTATTCGGTCGGCGATTTCGCCGGCGGCGCGGATTGCGAGGAGATCGTGCTGCGCGACGCCGGCGCCGGAATCTACAAACGCGTCGTCCTGAAGAACGAGAAGATCATCGGCACGGTGCTCTACGGCGAGACGGGCGACGGGCCCTGGTATTTCGACATGCTGCAGCAGGGTGCCGATACCCGCGAGATGCGCGACCTGCTGATCTTTGGACAGAACTTTTCCGGCACCGCACCGCTCGAGCCTTATGGCGGGCGCTGCAGCATTTCGGGGTGACATGACCTTTGCGCTCACCGACCGCAGCGTGCGCACCACCTGCCCCTATTGCGGAGTGGGATGCGGCGTGCTGGCGACCCCGCAGGAGGACGGATCGGTGGCGATTGCCGGCGATCCCGACCATCCGGCCAATTTTGGGCGGCTGTGCTCGAAGGGATCGGCGCTGGGCGAGACGCTGTCGCTGGACGGGCGGCTGCTGCATCCCGAGATCGACAGCTGGCGCGTCAGCTGGGACAGCGCACTTGATCTGGTGGCGCAGACGTTCCGGGACACGGTGGAGCGTTTCGGTCCGGATTCGGTTGCCATCTATGGCTCCGGCCAGCTGCTGACCGAGGACTACTACGTCGCCAACAAGCTGATGAAGGGCTTCATCGGCAGCGCCAATATCGACACCAACTCGCGGCTCTGCATGGCCTCGTCCGTGGCCGGGCACAAGCGCGCCTTCGGCTCGGACACGGTGCCGGGCACTTACGAAGACCTGGAACTGGCGGACCTCATCGTCCTGGTCGGGTCCAATCTCGGCTGGTGTCATCCCGTCATCTACCAGCGCATCGCCGCCGCCAAGGAGAAGCGCCCGCACATGCGGATCGTGCTGATCGATCCGCGGCGAACGCAGAGCGCCGACCTTGCCGACCTGCACCTGCCGATCGCGCCGGATGGCGATACGGCGCTGTTTGTCGGCCTGCTGCGAGCACTCAGCGACCACAAAGCGATCGATGTCGGGTTTGCCGGCACCTATACCGAGGGACTGCGCCCGGCACTGGCGGCAGCGCGCGACTGGACGCAGGAGCGGGTGGCCGCTGCCACCGGCCTCAATGCCAGGGACCTGGCCGTGTTCTACGACTGGTTCGCGACCACCGAGAAGGTGGTGACGGTGTTCTCGCAGGGGGTCAACCAGTCGGCCACAGGTACCGACAAGGTCAACGCGATCATCAATTGCCACCTCGCCACGGGACGTATCGGGCTGCCGGGGATGGGACCGTTCTCGATCACCGGGCAGCCCAACGCGATGGGCGGACGGGAGGTTGGCGGCCTTGCCAACATGCTGGCGGCGCACATGGACTTCGATGCGGCGGCGCGCGAGCGGGTGGGGCGCTTCTGGGGCAGCGAGCGGGTGGCCGAGAGGCCCGGCCTGAAGGCGGTCGAGCTGTTCGATGCCGTCGCAGACGGCCGCATCAAGGCGTTGTGGATCATGGCAACGAACCCGGTCGACTCGATGCCGGAGGCGGACAAGGTGCGCGCGGCGCTGCGGGCCTGCCCGTTCGTGGTGGTCTCGGACATGGCGGCCGCGACCGACACGGCGATCGAGGCGCAGGTGCGCCTGCCAGCCGCGGGATGGGGCGAAAAGGATGGCACCGTCACCAACTCGGAACGCCGGATCTCGCGGCAGCGACCGTTCCTGCCGCTGCCGGGCGAGGCGCGGCCGGACTGGTGGATCATTACCGAGGTGGCGCGGCGGATGGGATTTGCCAACGCCTTCCCCTATCGCAATGCCGGAGAGATCTTTGCCGAGCATGTGGCGCTGTCGGCGTTCGAGAACGGCGGGACGCGCGACTTCGATTTGAGCCCGTTCGAGGGCCTGGACTATGACGCACTGGTGCCGCGGCAATGGGGCAAGGCGCGCATGTTTGCCGACGGGAAATTCTATACGCCGTCGACACGGGCACGCTTTGTTGCCGTGACGCCGCCGCCGCCGATCGTGGCGGCACCGGGCATGCTGATCCTCAACACCGGGCGGGTGCGCGACCACTGGCATACGATGACCCGCACCGGAAAGACGCCGCGCCTCTCGGCGCATCTGGCCGAGCCATTCGCCGAACTGCATCCCGATGATGCCGGGGAGCTCGGCATACGCCCGGCGACGCTGGTGCGGCTCGAGAACGGCTATGGCAGCGCCGTGGTGCGGGCCCTGCTCAGCGAGCGACAGCGCCGGGGCTCGGTGTTCGTGCCGATGCACTGGACCGGGCAGTTCTCGTTGACCGGGCGCGTGGACGCACTGGTCAAGGCGCAGGTCGATCCGCAATCGGGGCAGCCGGCGCTGAAGATGGCGCAGGTCAGCGTCGTGCCGGCGCAGATGGAATTTCACGGCTTTGCCATCGGCCGCGCCGCGCCCGATCTGGCGGCGGCGGACTACTGGGCCCTGGCGCAGGCCGAGGGCGGGGTACGGGTGGAGCTGGCTTGGCAACGCGCACCCGAGGATATCGAGGGCTGGGTGCGCTCCGCCTTCGGCGTCGCCGACGGCACACGGCTGCTCTCGGTGGAGGACGCGCGCAGCGGACGGTTGAGCTTTGCCGAGGTGGTCGACGGGCAGGTGCGGTTTGCCGTCTACCTGTCGCCCGATCCGGTGCTGGTGTCGCGGCAATGGGCGGCGTCGCTGCTCAACGAGGCGCCGGACGGAGCGCGACGCTCCGAAGTGCTGGCTGGGCGGCCGGGACTTGACCGGCCGGATGGCGGCGCGATCATCTGCGCGTGCTTCCAAGTGGGGATCAATACCATTACCGAAGCGGTCACCAAGGGCGGCTGCCGAAGCGTGGAGGCGGTCGGGGCGGCGCTGAAGGCCGGTACCAATTGCGGGTCCTGCCGGAGCGAAATCCGCTCCATCATTGCATCAAATGCGCTCGAAGAGACCAGATAGGGTGCTCCGGAGCCGCTTTCTGGGCGGTTGGTTAGGCGATCTTAACCTGGAGACCCGACACTTGCTCCTCCAGGACGTCGCAAGTTTCCGAGCCAGATGCCGATATTCAGCAAACAACTGATCCACAGCACGCGCCCTTCAACAGCTGTGGCTGAGCCGCAGCCCGAGCTTGTCGACAGCGCGGCCGTCAGCAACCTGATGTCGGAGCAGCTGGGGTTCGGCCAGTGGAAGGTGATCTTCCCGGGCGAGGTCCGGCTCTCGGAAAAGGCCAGCGAAGTGTATGGCGTCGAGCACTCGGACGAGGCACTGCCGCTGGAGTTCCTGGTGCAGTGCTACCATCCGGACGACCGCGGCAAGCTGCTGTCGCTGATTGCGGCGACGCTGCAACAGACGCAGGCCTTCCACGCGGTGCTGCGTGTCATTGGCGGGGACGGCGAGGAACGCGTGATCGAAAGCATGGGCGACCTGCGCATCCAGGACGGCCGGGTGACAGAACTGTTCGGGCTGAGCCGCGACATCACCAAGGAAGCGCACAAGGAAGCGATTTCGATCAGCCGCAACAGGCTGCTGCAGGACGTGGTCAGCGCCATGCCCGCCCCGATCGCGATTGTCGACGAGCACATGCAGGTGCTGGAATGCTCATCCTACTGGCTCAAGTGCCACAAGCTGGTCGACCGCTCGGACGCGGTGGGGAAGTCGCTCTACAAGCTCTTTCCCGACATGCCGCCGGCACTGCGCGAAGAGAACGAGCAGGCGCTGGCCGGCACCGTGGTGCGGACGAAGCGGAACTTCGTCAATCCGACCACCAGCAAGAAGATGGAATGCAGTACCGTCCTCGTGCGCTGGATGGCCTCGGAGACCAAGGTGGGGGGCCTCGTCATCATGGTGGGATGGCACGAGTTCGGCCTTGCTGCGGCCGCCAAGAAAGTCGAGGAGGTGGCCGAATTCGACGGCTCGCTGCTCGAAATGCTCAAGGAAGTCAGCTAGCGCGGATCACCGCGAGGAAAATGGCGCCGTAGCGCTCGAGCTTGGCCTGGCCGACGCCGGGCATGCCCATCATCTCGTCAAGGCTCTGCGGCCGCTCGGTGGCCATGGCCCGCAGCGACACATCCTGAAACACCACATAGGGCGGAACGCCCTGCGACTTGGCGAGGCGCGAGCGCTCGGCGCGCAGCGCATCGAACAGCGGCTGGGCGCCTTCGGGCAGGTTGACGGCGCGCTGCAGCGAGCGGCGGACCTCGGCGGCGCGGCGCGGACGGTCGCGGCGCAGGGTGATGCGACGCTCGCCCTTGAAGACCGGGCGGGCCTCCTCGGAGAGCTTGAGGGCGCCGTGCGCCGCGTGATCGACAAAGATCAGCCCGGCCGCGGTCAATTGCCGGAACACCGACTGCCAGACGCGCGCCTCGATATCCTTGCCGGCGCCGAAGACCGGCTGGCTGTCATGGCCGAACTTCTGCGTCCGTTCCGTCGACTTGCCGGTCAGCACATCGATGACATGCTGGGCGCCGAAGCGCTGGCCGGTCCGATAGATGGCGGCGAGAGCCTTCACCGCAGCATCGGTGCCGTCCCAGGTGGCGACGGGCGAGAGGCAGGTGTCGCAGTTGCCGCAATCGCCGGGATAGGTTTCGCCGAAATGCGCGAGAATGGCCTTGCGGCGGCACTGCGCGGTTTCGCAGATGCCGAGCAGAGCCGAGAGCTTGCCATGCTCGACGCGCTTGATCTCGTCGGGGGCATTGCCCTCGTCGATCATGCGGCGGCGCTGCACCACGTCGGCCATGCCGTAGCACATCCAGGCCTCGGCCGGCGCGCCGTCGCGGCCGGCGCGGCCGGTTTCCTGGTAGTAGGCCTCGACGGAGGCCGGCATGTCGAGATGGGCGACATAGCGCACGTCGGGCTTGTCGATGCCCATGCCGAAGGCAACGGTGGCGACGAGGCAGAGGCTGTCCTCGGTGAGGAAGGCATCCTGATTGGCGGCGCGGGCGGCCGCGCTCATGCCGGCATGATAGGGCAGCGCGCGAATGCCCCTGCCCTCAAGCCAGTCGGCGATGTCGTCGACCTTCTTGCGGCTGAGGCAATAGACGATGCCGCTTTCGTTCTTGTGCTTGCCCAGAAATTCCAGCAGCTGATCGCGCGGCTTGTCGCGCTCGACGATGGCGTAGGAGATGTTGGGGCGGTCAAAGCTGGTTTCGAAGACGGCAGCATCGCCGAGCGCCAGCCGTTCGATGATGTCGGCCCGGGTCAGGGGATCGGCGGTGGCGGTCAGCGCGATGCGCGGAATGCCGGGATAGTTGACCGCAATCGAGGAGAGCTCGCGGTATTCCGGCCGGAAATCGTGGCCCCACTGGCTGACGCAATGCGCCTCGTCGATGGCGAAAAGGCCGATATGGACGTCCTGCAGGAGGTGCTGGAAGCTGGGGGTGGTGAGGCGTTCCGGCGCGACGTAGAGCAGCTTGAGCTCCCCCGAGCGGAGCTGGTCGCGAACCTGGCGGGCATCCTCCGGCGACAGCGAGGAATTGAGGGCGGCCGCCGGAATGCCGGCCTGCCGCAGGGCCTCGACCTGATCGCGCATCAAAGCGATGAGCGGCGAGACGATGATGGCAACGCCGGGACGACAGAGCGCCGGGACCTGGTAGCAGATGGACTTGCCGGCACCGGTGGGGAACAGCACCACGGCATCGCCGCCGCCGGCGACGTGATGCACCACGGCCTCCTGCTGGCCGCGAAAGCCCGAGTGACCAAACACCTCGCGCAACACGCCGAGAGGTTCTCTGGCGATGCCGAGCCCGTCCTGTGCGCCGAATCCCGTATCCACACCCGCTATGGACCACAGTCGCAATTGCCTGAGCAAGCGCGATTAGCAAATGGTCTGGACGGGCGGCGGCATGGAGGATAGCGATAGGGTTGCGGCACTGCCGCCCAAGGGGAATGTGAGACTAAATCCAGTATGACACCGACACTCTCGCCAGGCTTTGACCCGCTGTTTCGGCGCCTGGCGTTACGCGACAGTCTGAGCGAGGAAGAAAAGGCGGCGCTCGCCGAAGTAATGAGCGAGGTCAAGGCGCTGCCGGCCGGGACCGACATTGTACGCGAGGGCGATCGCCCGGGCCGCAGCACGCTGGTGCTGTCGGGCCTGACCTGCCGCTACAGCTCGCTGGAAAACGGCAAACGGCAGATCACCGCCATCCATGTGCCCGGCGATTTCGTCGATCTGCACAGCTTTCTGATCAAGCAGATGGACCACTCCGTCGGCTGTCTGTCGCCCTGTATCGTCGCCTATGCGCCGCATGACGGGCTGGAGCGCATCACCGAGAGGCTGCCGCACCTGGCGCGCCTGCTCTGGCTGCTGACGCTGATCGACGCCTCGATCCACCGGCAGTGGCTGGTGACGATGGGCGCCTACCCTGCCCTCAATCGCGCGGCCCACCTGCTGTGCGAGCTGTTCATGCGGCTGACCTTCGACAGCGGGCAGATCGGGGACACGCTCAGCCTGCCCATTACGCAGGGCGACCTCGGCGATACGCTCGGGCTCTCAACCGTGCATACCAACCGGGTGATCCAGGAGTTGCGGGCGCGCGGGCTGATCGAATGGAAGACGCAGGAAATCCGCGTGCTCAACTGGCAGGGATTGTCAGACCTGGCGCAGTTCGACCCGCTCTACCTGCACCTCAGTCGCGAGCCGCGCTAGCCTGTTCGAGTGCCGCCGTGACGGTCGAGAGCACGAGTTCGGCAATGAACGGCTTGGTTATGACGGACGCGTCGGGAAAGACGGCATGCACTTCCTCGACCATCGAGCCGGTGCAAAAGACCACAGGAACACCCTGAGCCTTGAGGTCCCGGGCGAGATCGAGCGCGCGCTCTCCCATGCGGAAATCGAGGACGGCAACGTTGACCGGCGTGTCGGCGGTCAAGCCCCGGGCTTCGGCCACGCTGACGGCGCTGAGCACCTGAAATCCTGCAGCCGTCAACATCGACTCCAGTTCGATGGCGATGAGATACTCATCATCAACGACAAGCGCCACAAATGGCGAACCCTGATCGCGCACTAAACCCCCAAAATCTCGACGCCGAGCAAATGTGCAAGAGAAACGCTGATATCGCGTTCCGGACCATCACCGTAGCCGATGTGGCGGGGTACAACAAATGTTAGCCCTTGTGCCTATTCCTCGGGCTCGGTGGCAAAAAGCAGCGGGAAACCCTGATCGCGGGCGAACTCGGTGGCCCGGTTGGCCTTGGTCTCGGCGATCTCGCGGGTGAAGACCGCGACGACACAAGAGCCTTTCATATGGGCGGTCAGCATGACCTTGCTGGCCTCGCTCTCGCCCATGCGGAACTCCGCCTTGAGGATGCGCACGACGAAGTCGCGCGGCGTGAAATCGTCATTGACGAGAATCACCTTGAACAGGGGTGGCCGGGCCACCTTCTTGCGGGTCGTCGTTCTCGGCGTCGTGACCGTATCTGCCATCACCAGCCCTCCACGCGTCCGGGGCGACGCGTTGCTTGAAATTGGGGGAATTATAGCGGCAAAACTGCTGATTGTCGCCCGCTACGGACAACCAGGAGGCGGATCACGGGGTCGAAGTGAGGAGATGCCGGCGCAGATGACGGTGGGCAAGCTCCGAGCCGGTGCGCAGGTGCCGGAGTTCAGAGGCAGCGAGACGGACGCCAATCCCCGCCGAGGCCGGCAGCAGGCTGGCGGCGGCATAGAGTCCGGGAACCTCGGCCAGGGCCGCCGAGAGATCCAGCGCCCAGGCTTCCAGGGCCTCGGCGGGCCGGGCAGCCAGCATCAGCAGAGTGCCGAAGCAGGCGTGACGGGTGAAATGACGCGGTTCGCCGGCGATGTCGAACCGGTCGACGAGCACCGGTTCTCCCGCCACGCGCACCAGCAGCGCAGACTGCATGCGGCGGAAGAGGCGGCCGCTGCGGGCGGGGTCATGCAGGGTGAAGCCATCGGCGATGAAAGCGGTGGCGGCTGGATCGCAATCGATCTCGATGGACTGGCTGATGGCGGCATCGGGGAACAGGATGCGCGGCTGCGGCAGGTATTCGAGCCAGCTTTGCGCGGCAAGCGAGATGGCCGCGGACTCATGCGTGGTCATGCCCGGATGCGCGCGATGCACGGAAGCGGCGCCCTGCGTGGCGATGTGGGCGGCGGCGCCCTGCCCCAGGTGCAGGTGCTGGCGCAGGTGGTCCTCGCCGAGAATGGCGCCGCCCGAAGTTTGCAGCATGACCGACTGCAGATGCGGCAGGTCGGTGTCGTGATGGAAGGTGCGGGTGAGGACGAAGGGCCAGGTGAACAGCCGCCGGTCGAGCGCGGTGCGATCGCCGCGGCGGACAAAGCTCAGATCGAGCTGCCGCCGGGCGGCTATCGGCAACTGGGCGTTCACGCGCGAAACAGCACGTCGCGCTCGATGAGATCGACCACTGCATCGATCCCCTCGCCCTTGCGACAGTTGGTCAGCAGCACCGGCCGCTGATCGCGGACCTTCAGCGCCTCGGCATGCATGCGCTCGAGGTCGACGCCGACATGGGGCGCCAGATCGGTCTTGTTGATCACCAGCAGGTCGGAGCGGATGACACCGGGGCCGCGCTTGCGCGGGATGTCATCGCCACCGGCGACGTCGATGACGAACATCCAGAAATCGGTGAGGTCGCGGGAAAAGGTCGAGGCGAGATTGTCGCCACCGGATTCGAGCAGGATCAGTTCGACGCCGGGAAAGCGGCGCTCCAGTTCGTCGGCGGCCTCGATGTTGAGCGTGGGGTCCTCGCGGATGACGGTATGTGGGCAGGCGCCAGCCTCGACGGCCGAGACGCGTGCCGGATCGATGAGGCCGGAGCGGCGGATGCGCTCGGCGTCCTCGGCAGTGACGAGGTCGTTGGTGATGACAGCAATGTCGATGCCGCGCGTCAGCAGCGCCGGGATCAGCCGCTCGACCATGGCGGTCTTGCCAGAGCCGACCGGGCCGCCAATGCCGACGCGGGCGGCGGCGATGGGTTTGGCGCCCGTCGTGCGGGCGGGTGACAGCTGGTTCATCGCAGCATGTACCTCCGCATCAACGGCACCCTGGTGGCCGGGGCGCAGGTCAGCAACCTGCCATCGGCACGAACCTCGAAGGTTTGCGGATCGACCTCGATGGCCGGCAGCGCATCGTTGCGCACCATGTGCTTCTTGCGCAGATGACGGACCGACTTGATGGGCAGCAGCTTCTTGCCAAGGCAGAGCTTGTCGCCGATGCCGGCGGCGAGAGCGAGCTTGCTGACGAAGGTGAAGCCAACCTTTTGCGTCGCGAGACCAAGGCCGCCCCACATGGTCTTTTGCACCTGCGGTTCGGCGAGGCCCAGGCTGCCATTGCCGTCGCCCATGGCCTGCCAGGTGATGGCGCCGTTCTTCATAACGATCCACGGTTTCACCCCGAAGGAGGCGCGCGGCCACAGGACCAGATCGGCGATCTTGCCGACCTCGACGGAACCGACATAGTCGTCGATGCCGACGGCGATCGCGGGGTTGATGGTGAGCTTGGCGATGTAGTGCTTGACCCGCTCGTTATCGGCGCGGGCGGTGGTCTCCTCGGGCAGACGGCCGATGCGCTCTTTCATCACCGACGCCAGCTGCCAGCACTTGGCAACGTTTTCGGCAAGCCGGCCCATGCCCTGAGTGTCGGTGCCGAAGATGGAGATGGCGCCCATATCGTGGAGGAAGTCCTCGGCGGCGACGGTGCCGGCCCGGACCCGGGCCTCGCCGAACAGCAGGTCCTCGGGGGTATTGTAGTTGAGATTGTGGGCGATCATGGCCATCGGCAGCCCCTCTTCCATCGCGTATTGCGTGTAGGGGTTGGTGGGGTTGGTCGAAGACGGAATGACGTTGTCCCAGGAGCAGACCTTGAGCAGGTCGGGGGCGTGGCCGCCGCCGGCGCCCTCGACATGGTACATGTGGATGGTGCGGTCGGCGCAGGTCGCCATGGTGTCTTCGGCGAAGAGAAACTCGTTGATGGTATCGGTATGCAGATGCACGGCGAAGTCGTTGCGGTCGGCGGCGATCAGCGAACCGTCAATGACGGCGGGGGCGGCGCCCCAGTCCTCGTGGATCTTGATGGCGGCGGCGCCGGCCGCGACGGATTCCTCGACGGCCTCGGGGCTGGTGCTGCCGCGTCCGAACAGCGCGTAGTTGACCGGCGAGCTTTCCATGCCCTGGAGCAGCAGGCCGAACGAGCGGGTGGTGCCGCTGCCGACATCGAGCGGGCCGGAACCGACCAGCGTGGTGGTGCCGCCGGCCAGCGCATGCTCGGACTGCTCGGGCGAGCCGATATGAGCGTGGCTCTCGATGGCGCCGGCGGTGACGATGTAGTTGATGCCGGGGATCTGCTGGGTGGTGCTGCCGACCAGCATGTGCGGATCGATGCCGGGCATGGTGTCGGGATTGCCGGCCCTGCCGATGCCGACAATGCGGCCGTCGCGGATGCCGATATCGGCCTTGATGATGCCGGTGACGGCATCGACAATGGTGGCGCTGTAGATGACGATATCGAGGATGCCGTCGCTGGGCCGGGCAAAGGCGTTGATGGCCTCGCCATCACGCAGGTTCTTGCCGGCGCCCAGCACCAGTTCGTGGCCGTAGATGGCGTGGTCGCGCTCGATCTCGATCAGCAATTCGGTGTCGGCGAGGCGGATGACGTCGCCGGTGGTGGGGCCATAGAGGCGGGCGTAGGCGTCGCGGGTCAGGGTGGACATGCTCAGGCTCCCTTGTAGCCGCGGGCGCGGGCCAGTTCGAGACCGCGGTCGAGCGCGCCTTCGGCCTCCAGCGGGCCATTGACGAGGCCGGCCTGGCCGAGCACCACGCGGCGACCTGCGATGGGCACCAGCCGCACCGACTTGACTGCGCCGGGCTCGAAACGGATGCCCATGCCGGCAGGACGATCGACCTTCATGCCCCAGGCCCTGGCGCGGTCGAACTCGAGCATGCGATTGGCCTCGAAGAAATGGGTGTGGCTGCGCACCTGGATGTCGCGGTCGCCGGTATTGACGACGTCGATGGTGACCGACGGTCCGTCCTCGAAAAAGCTGATCTCGCCGCCCGGCGTCATGATCTGGCCGGGATAGGTGGCCTCGTCGGACGGCTGGTCGCCGGGACCGACGGGCTCGAAGAGCACAAGCAGTTTCGTACCCTCGGCAAAGGCGCATTCGATGTAGACCATGGGGATCATTTCGGCGACGCCGGGCTCGACATCGTCCGTGGTGAGCAGCCGGCTCGCCATGTCGCGGATCTCGGCATAGGGCATGTCGCGGCGGGCGGCGAGCATGACCTCGTCGGACAGCAGGGCCACGGCCTCGGGATGGCTGAGGCGGATGCCGAGGGCGCGATTGCGGCGCGCCATCTCGGCGGCCGTGAAGATCGTCAGACGATCCATTTCCGTTGGCGTGAGATTCATCCTCGACCTCGTAATTCTGAGGTGCGTTGCCGAAGCGGCAATGCACCGGCTCAGGTGGCGAACATGCGGATGTGGCGGGACGGGCCACGGGTGACGGCGATATCGATGAGGGGCGTGAAGCTGGATGGCTGGACGTCGTCACACGACGGCGTGGCGAGCAGCGCAGCGAGGACGATACGGGCGGCGGACAGCGCCTGCTGCGCCTCGACGTGGCCGATGGTGCCGAGCCGCACGGCGGCACTGACGAGACCGGTCACCAGGGTCCAGCCGGAGAGCAGTTCCGCCGCCGCCAGGTCGAGCCCGGCATCGCGGAAGGCCACGGCCTGGACGACCGGCAGATGGCCAAGGCGCGGGTCGGCCGAGGCCATGGCGCGATAGCTGGTGGAAAGCGGGCCGCCGAGGCGCACGGCGATGCCGAGCAGCGCCTTGCCGGCGCGGTGCGAACCGTCGCGCATCTGGGCCGAGGCGGTGGCCGCCTCGGCGTAGCGGTCGACGACGGCGACGGCCTCGAGATCGCTGGCGCTAAAGGCGCGGCACAGCAGCGGCCGATCCATGGTGGCCCAGCGGTCATGCAGATGATCGCGCACGATGGCGTCGAGTGCCTCGGGCGTATCGAGATAGCCGTCGGCCGCGAGGCCTTCGACGCCCCAGGAAAAGGCGAAGCCGCCAGCGGGATAGGCGCTGTCACCATATTGCAGCAGGGCAAGGGCGGTAGCGGCGTCAAACATCGCCCACCTCTTCGACATCGCCGCCGTCCAGCAGCGGCAGGATGCGGGCCCGGTAGTCGTGCAGCGGGCCATCGAGCAGGACAACGAGGCAATCGTCCTCGAAGCGGACGCGCCAGTGCAGATTGCCGGCGTTCCAGCCGAGCTTGAGCGCTGCGGTTTCATCGACGGGGCGCAGGCGCCAGAAGGCCTGCTCGCCGAAGCGGGCGATGATGGCGCGGGCCGGATCGATGTAGAGCAGCGCGCCATCGGTGAGCTGTTCGTCGCGGTCAAGGCTGACGGCGCAGTCGGTGCCGCGGTCGGTGGCGAGGCGGAAGCGTTTGCGCCCGGCATCGGCCGGCGGCACGAACAGGAGCTCGATGCCACCGGCATGTTCGAGATCGTGCAGGAGCCCGCGATAGGCGGGATCCTCCGATGTCCCAATGATGCCGTGAAGCCGCAGCACCGCCGCCTCCTAGTGGGTGTTGAAGACCTGCTGGTAGTTGACCAGCGCCGCCTTGAGGGCCGCGACCTCGTCGCCGGTTGGATGCCGGGGGTCCCTGGCCGCCGGCAGGGCGCCGAACTTCATCAGGCAGGCCATCAACAGCAGCCGGGCCTTGGTCGAGGTGAGGTTGAGGCCGGCGATGCTGAACGGCTCGGGATCGGCGAAGCCCTCGGGGTAACCGCGGCCGGTGCGGGCCACCGGCAGGCCGGAAAAGCTCGCCATGCGCAACAGGCTGCCGCGCAGTTCCGAGGTGATGTTGCCATAGGGGACGAGGCCCTCGATGACGAAGCCGCCAAGACGGCCGCCGCCGAGCTTGTGCCGGATGAGGAATTCGAGATCGGCCTCGGGGGTGGGATCATCGCCGAAGCTGTCGGCGAAGTAGCCGCCTTCCTTGACGATGGAGACGGACGGGATGGCGTCGGCGAGCAGCTTGCCGCCTGCGTCCTTGATCGGGAAATCGTAGGTCTCGACGGTCTCCCCCGCGAGGCGGGTCGCCTTCACGCTAGCGGGGAGTCTGGTGGTGTTCACGTCGGAGCCGGCGGTGTGCTTGTAGGCCGGGACGTACATCATGTAGGGCGTGCCCATATGGGTGACCTGCCCGAGGATGCCGCTGTGGCCGCCGGTGGCGACATAGCCGCCGGGGCGCGCGTCGACCTTGGCCACTTCGCGTGCGGCAAAGAACTGCTGCTCCTGAATGACGACCGTGCCGGCGCGATTGCCGCCCTTGCCGTCCTTCCAGATGCCGCTTTCGATATAGGTGACGCTGTCGACGATGTTGGCCGGACCGTCATTGCTGATCTGGCCCTGCGGGCGCTGGGCGGCGTTGCAGGCGATAGGCAGATCGGTGTCGATGAGCAGGTTGAACCAGTAGGCACTCTCCTCGACCTGCGGCGAGCCCTGGGTCCAGATGGCGCCGTCATACTTGCCCGACGACATGATGGCCTGCACATCGTTGGTGATCTTGGCGAGTGCCGGACGCGGCGGCGACTTGGCGAGATGGAAGGGCTTGTAAGCGAAGAAATCGTGACCCATCCGCTCGGCCGGGGTATCCCCCTCGCCGGTATCGGCGCGGCGGTCCTGCGACAGACCCTTGGTGAAGCCGCCGGGCGGCAGGACGCGATAGAAGTCGACCTCGGCGCGGCCGCTGATCATGTTGACCTTGCCGTCGGCACCGATGGAGAGACGGTCGATTTCCTCAAAGCTGCGCGAACCATCCGGATAGAAGCCTTGCCGGGCGATCGGGCCGAGGGGCTTGGTGCCTTCCTCTTCCCACGGCGAGCCATCGGCCTGCATGGCCATGTAGGGCAGCGGGTAGAGGCCGTCGTCGGGCGTCAGTTCGATTTCATAGACGGGCTTGTCGGCATCGGACATCCTCTCAATGGAGAAGGCGCCGTCCGGGCCGATATAGCCATCGGGTGCATCATAGAGTTCTGCTGTGTCGGCCTCGAGCGGGTGAGCCGAGAACTGCTCGACATAGACCTTGACCCGCGCCGCGAGACGCTGGGCGCGGAGGGGATCGAACCGGGAGGCATTGCCCGAACCGGCGGTCACCGGTGGCAGGCCTTTTCTGGCGCGCGCCTTGTTCGAGGTCACCAGCGGTGGAGTGTTCTGGATGGTGGCCGTGGGGCCAGCCAGGTGGGCAATGCGGATCTTGCTCAAGGCACTAGTTCCTCAACGAATGAAATTCTTCTTGTCCATCATCATGTGGACGCCCTTGGAGCCGTTGACCGTCTGGGTGATGTGCAGATCACCCGCGAGGCTGCAGAGCATGTAGGCTTCGGTGGCAGTCAGACCGGCCTTCTCGCCGAGCATGGCGATCATGTCGCGCAGGGCGCGAATGGCGCACTGGTCGAGGTCGGGATCCATGCCCATGCTGATGTGGTGCGTGGGCGTCTCGGCGCGCGGATAGGTGAAGGTGAGATCGTCGCGCACGATGAACTCGAAGGTGCCGCGCAATGCAGTCTCGATGGCGGTGACGCAGACTTCGCCATCGCCCTGACAGCCATGACCATCGCCACAGGAGAAGAGACCGCCTTCGGTATGGACCGGCAGATAGAGGGTCGAGCCGGCAACCAGTTCCTTGTTGTCGAGATTGCCGCCGGTCGATTGCGGCGCGATCGAGCTGATGCGGCCCCAGCCTTTGGGCGGCGCCAGCCCCATGACGCCGAAGAACGGCGCCAGCGGCAGTTCCAGGCCCCAGGGCATGATGCCGACATTGCGTTCGAGGTCGCAGGGAATGTTGACCTTGACGGGCTCGTCATAGTCGTGCGG
Source organism: Devosia sp. J20-27 (assembly GCF_055808595.1). NCBI lineage: Bacteria > Pseudomonadati > Pseudomonadota > Alphaproteobacteria > Hyphomicrobiales > Devosiaceae > Devosia > Devosia sp. J20-27. Next base: position 332,121 of record NZ_CM147875.1, read on the forward strand.
CAGGGTGCCCATCAGCGGCAGGACGATCTGGAAGCCCCAGTCCTGGAGCAGCGACACTTCCTTGATGCGCACCTCCAGCACGTTGCCGGGTTTCGCCCCCTCGACATAGACCGGGCCGGTGAGGATATGCGGCCCCTCGGGCTTCAGCTTGGCATGGATTTCCGACAGCACCGGGGGCACGATGAACTTGTCGGGATCGGGCACCACGTCAGGCGAACCGGTGACCGTATCGATGGTGACGGTGTCGCCGCTCTTGACCCGCAGAACCGGCTCCCGCGTGGCGTCGAAATAGCCGTAGTGGCAGGCTTCCACGCTGGGCTCGAGATGATATGTCGCCAATGCAAATCCCCTTGTTCCGCTGTTCCGGAAGCTTCGCGCACCGCCTCCATTTAGTCAATTATTCAATTAATTCTTTTTCAAGTATCTAGGTGCGAGTGACTGCCTATCGCGGCTGCCCGGGTTCTAGGCCGGCTCGAGTTGATGCGCCTCGCGGGCCATGCCCTCATCGAACATCAGCAGGCCGCCCATGATGCGGACCTTGGAGCAGCGCACCATATGACCGCGGCCGTCGACCAGCGGATCGGGCATGGCGACCTGGCAGTCGGGGCCGGCATATTTGCAGCGCGGTGCGAAACTGCAGCCGTCGGGCAGTGCCCGAAGGTCGGGCGGGGTGCCGGCAATGGCTTCGAGGGTCTTGCCCTTCGCCTGATCCTTGACGGTCGAGGACAGCATGGCCTTGGTGTAGGGATGCTGCGGGCGCATCAGCACGTCGCGGGCCTCGCCATATTCGATGATACGGCCGGCATACATGACGGCAACCTTGTCGGCGATCTGCGCGGCGACACCCAGATCGTGGGTGACGAAAATCATCGACATGCCCATCTCGCGCTGCAGCTTGCGCAGCAGCACCAGCACCTGGATCTGCACCGAGGCATCGAGCGCCGTGGTCGGCTCGTCGGCAAGCAGGATGCTCGGCCGGCAGGAGAGCGCGACGGCAATCATGGCGCGCTGGCGAAGGCCGCCGGAGAGCTCGTGCGGATAGGCCTTGAGGCGACGCTCGGGTGACGGCACACGCACCAGTTCGAGCAGTTCGAGGGCCCGCTTCCAGGCTGCGTCGCGATCGATCTTTTCGTGGCGCATCACCGTTTCGGCAATCTGGTCGCCGATGGTGTAGAGCGGATCGAGCGCCGTCATCGGCTCCTGGAAGATCATCGATATCGTCGAGCCGCGGAGCTCGGACATCTTCCTGTCGCTGACGGTGGTGATCTCGTCATCGCCGACCCGCATGGTGCCATCGATGATGGTGCGCTTCTTGTCATGGAGGCGCAGCAGCGAGCGCATCATCACCGACTTGCCCGAGCCGGACTCGCCGATGACGCAGAGCACCTGCCCGCGGTCGAGATCGAAGGAAACGCCGTTCACTGCCTTGACCGTCGCCTCGCGGCTGACGAAGCGGACATTCAGGTCCTTGACCTGCACGTAGGGGCGGGTGACTTCGCCCTGCGGTTCTGCGGCGAGCACGTCGGGGTTTCTCATCTCGTTCATCTTGCTTCTCCATGCCAGACCGGCAGGGCGTTGGAAGGGGCATCGGGCGCCTTGCTGTGACCCGAGCCGGCATGGATCATGTGACAGGCGGCCAGATGCTGATCCGGCCCGGCCCGCAGTACGTCGCCCAGCGGCGGCGCCTTGGCCATGCAGACTTCCTCGACATGCGGACAGCGGGTGTGGAAGCGGCAGCCCGAAGGCGGGTTGACCGGGTTGGGTGGATCGCCGGCCAGCGGTGCAGCCTCGACACGCTCGTCGGGATCCATGCTGAGCCGGCAATCGAGCAGCGCCCGGGTGTAAGGATGCTTGGGATCCTCGTAGATCTTCTCGACGGGGCCGATCTCGACCACCTGCCCCAGGTACATCACCAGCACGCGGTCGGAGATAAAGCGCACCACGTGCAGGTCGTGGGAGATGAAGATATAGGTGAGGTTGAGCTGCTCCTTGAGGTCACCGAGCAGGTTGAGAACCTGGGCCTCGACGGATTTGTCGAGGGCCGAGACGGCTTCGTCGAGAATGAGCAGGCGCGGATCAAGGGCCAGGGCCCGGGCGATGTTGACGCGCTGCTTCTGGCCGCCGGACAGTTCGTGCGGATAACGCTGGCTGAAGAGGTTGGGCTTGAGGCCCACCTTTTCGAGCAGGGCCCGAGCCTGGTCCTTGGCCTGCCTGGCCCTGGTACCCTGCACCTTGGGGCCATAGGCGATCGACTGCTCGATCGGCAGACGCGGATTGAGCGACGAGTAGCTGTCCTGAAAGACCATCTGCAGCGAACGGCGCAGGCCTTCGAGTGACATGCCATTCTTTTCGCCGACGGCATCGCCGTCGAGGATCAGGTTCCCCCCGTCCTTGTCGACCAGGTACATCAGCAGACGGGCCAGCGTGGACTTGCCGCAGCCGCTCTCGCCGACAATGCCGAGTGTTTCGCCCTTGAGCACGTAGAAGGAGATATCGTCGACGGCCTTCACTTCGGCGACGGTGCGGTTGAGCAGCCCGGCCCGGATCGGGAAGTACTTCTTGATGCCTTCGACAATCAGCATGGGCTGGGCGGGGCCACCGCGGTCGCGCGGATCGGTGGCCTGGGGTTCGGACGTTTCGATCAGGTCGGTCATGAGTGTGCTTCCCTTCTCAGGTCTTGACGTCCATTGCCTGGCGCAATCCGTCGGAGACGAGATTAAAGGCAATCGAGGTGATGAGGATGGCAACGCCGGGAATCGCCGCCACGAGCGGCTGGACGTAGATCGACTGGCGCAGCGTGGAGAGCATCAGGCCCCAGTCGGCGGTGGGCGGGGAGACGCCCAGACCGAGGAAGGAGAGGCCGGAGGCGAGAATGATCGAGATCGACACCAGGGTGGACGAGTAGACCAGCACCGGCGAGAGGACGTTGATCAGCACGTGGCTGAGCAGAATGGAGATCGTCGATGCGCCGCTGGCGCGGGCCGCGTCGACGAAGTCGAGAGCACGGACCTGACTGGTGGCGGTTTCGGCGACACGGCAGATGGGCGGGATGAGAACGACGGTGAGGGTGAGCATCTGATTGCCGATGCCACCCCCCAGACTGCCGGCGATGGCCACCGCGAGCAGCACCGAGGGGAAAGCGAAGAAGACATCCATGGTGCGCATGATCACCATGTTGACCTTGCCACCGTAGTAGCCGGCGACGACGCCGAAGGCACCCCCGATCAGGGTAGCAAAGAAGACCGGCAGGATGCCCATCATCAGCGACACGCGGCCGCCCCAGAGCATGCGGCTGAGCATGTCGCGGCCCTGTTCGTCGGTGCCGAGCAGGTAGTTCTTGTAGCCGATGGGCCGCAGGCGATTGGCCATGCTGGATTTTTCGGGATCCATCGGCGCCAGCCATGGCGCGAAGACCGCAGCAAGGACGATGAGGATGATCAGGGCGAGGGAAAACAGCGTCACCGGATCGTAGCGCAGGCGGTTCCAGACGCTGCCCCAGTAGGAGCGAACCTTGGTGGCGGGGGCGCCCTGGCCCGCCGGGGTGCTGGCCGGCATGCTGCCGGCAGGAATGTCGGTCATGTGCGCCTCCGTCAGATACGTTTGATGCGCGGATCGACCAGCGACTGGATCAGATCAACGACGAGATTGATGAGAACGAACACCGTGGCCAGCACCAGGATGGTGCCCTGCAGCAGCGGGATGTCGCGGGTCAGGATGGCCTTGTTGAGCAGGTAGCCGGTGCCGGGCCAGGTAAAGACCGTTTCGACCAGCACCGAACCGCCGATCAGGTAGCCGAGCTGCAGGCCCAGCATGGCAATGGCCTGGGGCATGATGTTGCGGACGGCGTGAACGATGATGGCGAATCCACTCAGTCCCTTGGCCCGCAGGGTCTGGATGAAGTCCTGATTGAGGATCTCGCTGAGGGAAGACCGGGTGGTTCGGGTCATGATGCCCAGCGGCGGCAAAGCCAGCGCAACAATCGGCATGATGGCGAACTTGAGGTCGTTCCAGTCGAAGTAGTTGAAGCCGTCCGAACCGTTTGCGCCCATGCCCGTCGCCGGCAGCCAGTTGAGATTGACGGCAAAGAAGATGACGAGGACGACGGCGAGCCAGAAGGTGGGGACCGAGATACCGAAGACGGCAATGGCCGTTACCAGCTTGTCGACAATGCCGCCCTGGCGGGTGGCTGCGATGGTGCCCAGCAGCATCGACACGACGAAGGCGAGGGCGACCGAGATGAGGGCCACGATGATGGTGTTGGAGAAGGCGCGGAGCACTTCGCCGACGACCGGCGTATTGTTGGCGATGGACATGCCCAGATCGCCCTGCACGACGCGCCACAACCAGACCACGTACTGAATGAAGATCGGTTGATCGAGACCGTAGTAGGCGCGCAGGCGGGCGACGTCCTCGGGACTAGCGTCGGGACGCACCAGGTTTTGTACCGGGTCGCCCGGGGCGATCTGGACGAGGGCGAAGCAGATGACCGTGACCCCGAAGAGGATCGGGACGGTCATGACCAGGCGACGGAGCGCGTAAAGCCACAAAGTGGTTCTCCCGAGAAGGCGTTGCACCAAGTGTCGCGGGCGCCCTGGGCGTCCGCGACGTCAGCAGGGACGTCAATCAGGGATTGACGACGATCGGGGTCAGGTCCTGGAACCAGCTCTGCGCCTGGACGAAGCCGGAGAGCTTGGGCGACAGGGCGCGCGGGTTGAGGTCGTGGACGATGAACAGTTCGGGGGCGTCGGCCATGACGAGGTCGTTGACCTGGGTCAGCAGCACGTCACGCTTGGCCTTGTCGAACTCTGCGAGGGCGGCGTAGCCGAGGTTTTCGACCTCTTCGTTCTTGTAGAAGCCCCAGTTGCAGCAGCTGGGCGGCGCGTAGTCGTTCATCCACTTCTTGAGGATGCCCTGGCTGGCGTCGATTGGCGCCATCGAGAAGTTGATGCCGTCGAAGCCAGATTTTTCCGAACCGGCAAAGAACACGCCGATCAGGGCGTTCCAGTCCATCGGCACCAGTTCCACCTCGAAGCCGGCGGCATCAAGCTGTTCCTTGACGAGTTCGTTCATGGGCAGCGGCTGCATCTGACCGGAACCGGAGGTGGAGATGCCGATCTTGATGGCGCACGGCATACAGCCGGCTTCTTCAAGCAGCGCCTTGGCGCCGTCGGGATCATACTCGTAGACCGGGGGGGTGCCGTACCATGGCTGGGAGTCGATCAGCGTGTTGTAGGCGGCAGTGGCAATGCCCTGGAGCATGTCGACCATGTCCTGGCGGTTGAGAGCCATGTTGGCGGCCTGGCGCACGCGGATATCGGCGAACGGCCCTTGGTCCATGCGCAGCAGGTAGTTCCAGTTGTGCGGATAGGGCACAGTGACGATCTGCATGCCCGCGCCCTTGAGTGCCGGGATGGTGTCCGGCGAGGGAGCCTCGACGAAGTCCACCTGCCCCGAGAGCAGGGCAGCGGCACGGGTCGACGCTTCCGGCATCGGCAGCAGCACCAGGCGATCGTGCTTGGGCACGCGATCAGGATTCCAGTAGCTCTCGTTCTTGACCAGTTCGAGCCGCTCATGCGGGACCAGCTTGTCAAACTTGTAGGGGCCGGTGCCGGCGGGCTTCTCGGCATATTTGACGTAGTCATTGCCCGTCGCTTCGACGCCGCAGTTCGAGATCATGTAGAACATGGCGAGGTCGTAGGGCAGCAGTGACGCGGGCGTCTTGGTGGTGATCTTGATGGTGAGATCGTCCACCTTCTCAACGCCGGCGACGTTGACGACGCCGGAGCCCTGCATGCCGGCATGACGAGCGTTGAACTGCGGCGAGGCGGAGTCCATGACGCGGGCAAAATTCCACACCGCCGAGTCGGCGTTCCACGGGCAGCCGTCGTGGAAGGTCACGCCCTCGCGCAGGTGGTAGGTCCATGAGAGGTTGTCGGCGGGGTCGACTTCCCAGCTGGTGGCCAGGCCGGGGACGATGTCGGCGGCGACATCCGAGCTCGAGAGATCCCAGATCGCCAGACCGTCATACATAGTGTAGCCGGCAAAGCGGTAGCCCTCGTAGCCCTGGTCGGGGGCGCCGGTCCAGTCGGGAATGTCGGCAGCTGTCATGGCGACGCGCAATACGGATTCCTGCGCAAATACGGATCCGCTGGTGGCGGTCGCCGCCAGTGCGGTGAATGCGGCGGCAGTCACAACGCCTCGCATCAGTATGGATTTCATGATGTCTCTCTCCTGCAAGCGGCACCCCTTTTTCCAGGTGCTGCCGGACTACGTTGCAAAGCCCATGCCAGCGTCTCTCGCGTCCGGTGCATGGCAGACCTCCATCTAGCTAAAATGTTCAAAATGCTAAGAATTTGCGGCGCACCCGATGATCTCGGGGCGACCGGCCGATCGAAAACAAACTGAAGTGACAATGAGATAACTTTGCTCCGAGGGTCACGGGCGCGCAAAAATCGGGCAGCCTGCTCATTATTTGCTCCTTCAATATTATCGTTTTCAAATATCTAGAATGGTCGTATAGGAGGAGCTATCAAAGGAGCCGACATGCCATCACCCCACCCTGCCGCCGACGGCATCGCCCCGGGCTTCCGGCCGCTGGTCGCCAAGGACGCACAGCTCAGCGCGACGATGCCCGGCGGCGCCGATGAATCGGCTGCCGCCGCCGGGGCACGGCGGGCGGGTTCTCACAAGACAACGAAGGCCGCCTGATGCTCAAAAAGTCCCCTGATACCACCGACCTCCACTACGCTTCGCTGCTTGATGTTTCGGCCCTGATTGCCAACGGCGACATCTCGCCGGTGACGGTCACGGAACAGCTGCTGGAGCGGATCGCCAAGGTGGATCCGGCGCTGCATTCCTACCTGTCGGTGACCGCCGAGGCGGCGCTTGAAGATGCAGAGACAGCGCGGGTCGAGATCGCCGCCGGGCGGCATCGCGGCCCGCTGCACGGCGTGCCGATTGCCATCAAGGACCTGTTCCACACCAAGGGCGTGCCATCGACGTTCGGCTCACTGGCCTACAAGGATTTCGTCGCCGACGCGGACGCGACGATCGTGCACCGGCTGAAGATGTCCGGCGCTGTCATCCTGGGCCGGCTGCACCTGCATGAGGGTGCGTTCGGTGAACACCATCCGGCGCTGCCGCGCTGCAACAACCCATGGAACGCCGACTACTGGCCGGGTGGTTCGTCATCGGGGTCCGGCGCGGCTACGGCGGCGGGCCTCTGCTACGGCAGCCTGGGAACCGATACCGGCGGCTCCATCCGCTTTCCCTCGGCAGCCTGCGGCGTCACCGGCCTGAAGGTCACCTGGGGACGCACCAGTCGCGCCGGTGTGTTCGCGCTCGCCGACTCGCTCGACACCATCGGACCGATGACGCGCGACGCGGCCGACGCAGCGGCGATGCTGGCAGCCTTTGCCGGCGCCGATCCATTGGATCCCACCAGCCTGACCGCGCCAGTGCCCGACTATCTGGCCGCGCTGGACGGCGTGCTGGGCGCGCGCGGCTTCCGCATCGGGGTGGACGAGGCTTATCTCGAAACCGGTGTCGACAGCGAGACAGTCGCCGCGATCGTTTCAGTGATCGCGACGTTCCGCGAACTCGGTGCGGTCATCGTGCCGGTGAAGGTGCCGGACCGCAGCGACGCCACCCGCGCGCAGATGGTGATCACCGACACCGAAAGCGCCTATTTCCACAAGGACGTCTACGCCGCCGACAAATCGCTGTTCGGCCCGCAGCTGGGCAAGGCGATGGAGCGCGGGCTGGCGCAGGACCCGATGACGCTGGCAAAGGCCTACATCACGCAGGATCGCTTCAAGGGCGAACTGGCACGAACCCTGGAGGGTATCGATGCGCTGATCTCGCCGGTCTACCCGATGGTGGGCGCACGCTATGACGAGATGGATGCGCATCTGGGCGATCTCGAAAGCTTTCTCGGCTTCACCTCGCCCTACAACCTCGCGGGCGTGCCGAGCATCACCTTCCCCTGTGGCCTCGCCAAAGTGGGCATGCCCCTGGGTGTGCAACTGATCGGTACGCACCTGAGCGAAGCCAGTCTGTTCAAGGCTGCCCACGCCTACCAGATGGCGACCGATTGGCATCTGCGTCGCCCTCCCGTGAACTGAACAGCGAGACCAGCAATGCTCGATACCAGCAACCTTCCCTATATGGCGCTGACCGACGTGGCCGGCGGCATTCGCTCCGGCGCCCTGTCGCCGGTGGCACTGACCGAAACCATGCTGGCGCGGATCGCGGCGCTCGATCCGGAGTTGCATGCCTTCCTCAATGTCACAGCGCAGTCGGCACTGGCGCAGGCGCGGCAGGCCGAGAGCGAGATCCGCTCGGGACGCTATCGCGGTCCGCTGCACGGTGTGCCGATCGCCATCAAGGACCTGTTCTTCACCGAAGGCGTGGCGTCGACCTTCGGCTCCGGTGCCTACAAGGATTTCGTGGCCGATCATACGGCAACAGTGGTCGAGCGGCTGATTGCTGCCGGCGCCATCCTGCTCGGCCGGCTGGCCCTGCATGAAGGCGCGCTGGCCGAGCACCACCCGGCTTTCGGGGCGCCGCCGCGGCATCCCTATGTCGAAGGCTTCTGGCCGGGCGGCTCGTCGTCGGGATCGGGCGTCGCCACGGCGGCGGGGCTGTGTTTTGCCAGCCTCGGCTCGGACACCGGGGGATCGATCCGGTTTCCATCGGCCACCAACGGGCTGACGGGTCTCAAGCCGACCTGGGGACGGGTCAGCCGCCATGGCGTCTTCACCCTGGCGGACTCGCTCGACACCGTCGGACCGATGTGCCGATCGGCGGCAGATGCGGCCGCCGTGTTCGATGTCATTGCCGGCCACGACGACAAGGATCCGACGAGCCTGCGGGCGCCGGTGCCGAATTATTCGGCAGCGCTCGAAGGGGTGTTTGGCGCGCGCGACCTGAAGGTCGGCATCGACTGGAGCTATGTCTCGGAGGGCACCGATCCAGAACTGGTGCAGGCTATCGGCGAAGCGGTGGGCGTGCTGGAAGCGATCGGCGCCAGGATCGTGCCGATCAGCATGCCGTCGGTCGCCGAAGTGTCGCGGCTGCAACGGATCATCATGGAGACCGAGTGCGCGCGCTATCACGAGGCGCACTACCGGGCAAATCCGGAGGGTTTCGGGCGGTTGCGCGAGACCATCCAGCGCGGCTTCAGCTATCGGCAGACCGAGATCGCCAGCGCCTATATCGAGAAGGAGCGCTTTCGCGGCGCCCTGCTCGAAGTGTTCGAGCAGGTTGACGTGATCCCGGCGCCGATCATGCCCTGGGTCGGGGTGCGCTACGACGAACTCGATACGCTGTTCCAGTCGCTGCCGACCTTCGGCCGATACTGCGGCCCGTTCAACATGGCCGGGGTGCCGACCATCACCTTCCCTGTCGGCAGCAACGCCATCGGCCTGCCGCTCGCCATGCAGCTGATCGGCCCGCATCTCGCTGAGGCCCGGCTGCTCAAGGCAGCCCATGCCTACCAGATGGCGACGGACTGGCACCTGCGCCGGCCGTCGCTGGCCTCCTGATCAATCGCAACACGGAGTATCCGCATGTCCCTCGATGACATCCACTACCAACCGCTGACCACAGTGGCCAAACACATCCAGAGCGGAGATGTCTCGCCGGTCGAGGTTACCGAAGCCATCCTGTCGCGCATCGAGACCTACGACCAGGGGCTGAAGGCCTACACCACGGTGACGGCGGATCTGGCCGTCGAGCAGGCCAGGAAGGCCGAAGCCGAGATCATGAAGGGGATCTATCGCGGTGTGATGCACGGCATCCCGATCGCGGTGAAGGATCTGTGCTTTACCAAGGGCGTCACCACCACTGGCGGGATGACGATCTACGCCGACTTCAAGCCCGATCACGACGCAACCGTGGTCACCAAGCTCAACGATGCCGGCGCGGTTCTGCTGGGCAAGCTGCACATGACCGAAGGGGCGACGCTCGAGCACCATCCCGACCTGCCCGAGCCGGTAAACCCGTGGAAGAAGGACCTCTGGACCGGTGTCTCGTCCTCGGGCTCCGGGGTGTCGACGGCGGCCGGCATGGCCTATGCGACCATCGGTTCGGACACCGGCGGCTCGATCCGCTTCCCGTCGGCCTGCAACGGGCTGACCGGCGTCAAGCCGACCTGGGGGCTGATCAGCCGCTATGGCATTTTCGATCTCGCAGCGACCTTTGACCATCTGGGACCGATGGCGCGCTCGGCGGCCGACGCCGCGGCCATGCTGCAGGCGCTGGCCGGCTGGGATCCGAACGACACCACCTCGCTTTCGGCACCGATCCCCAACTATCTGGACGAGCTGGACGGCATCTATGGCGCGCGCGGCGTCAAGGTCGGGCTCGACTGGGACTATATGGCGACGGACGCCGACCCGGTGACCATCGGCTTCATCAAGGACGCGGTCGAGGTGCTCGAGGAGATCGGGGCCCTGACCCAGCCCGTGGCTTTCCCGTCGATCGACGAGCTGCTGAAAATGAACATGGCGGCCACCATGGCCGAGACGGCGGCGCATCATGACGCCACCTATCCGTCGCAGGCCGACAAGTACGGTCCGGCCATCCGCGGCATGATCGACATGGGTCGCGCTGCCAGCCCGGTCGATATCGGCAAGGGCATCATCGAGCGGCGGAAATTCCGCGGTGCGGTGATGCGGATGTTCGACGACATCGACGTGTTCGTGATGCCGGTATTCCGGCTCGGGACGCCGACCTGGAGCGAAGTGCGGGCGCAGGTCGCCGAGAGCTTCGATATCATCGGCAAGTTCACCTCGCCGTTCAACGCCACCGGCACGCCGACGGTGACGCTGCCGGTCGGCTATACCGACGACGGCCGCCCGGTTGCCATGCAACTGGCCGGGGCGCCCGGCTCGGAGGCGTTGCTGCTCAAGGTGGCGCATGCCTACCAGCAGGCCACCGACTGGCATACGCACCGGCCGCCCGGCCTCTGATTTCAACTTCCCGACCCGGCGGTTTGCACTTCCACCGGTCACACTGGGCGCCCCTCGGGGCGCCTTTTTTTTGGGCATCTGTGCGCCACGCGCCAGTCGGTCCGCCCCCTAAGGGGAGGGATTGAAGGGCGGGGACTATCTGTGGAGACTGGACTACCCCCACCCCTGCCCTCCCCTCAAGGGGGAGGGGTACAGAGGCTGGTGCGAGGTGCAATACCCCTGTCGAGACTACTGAATGAGCTCGCGCAGCAGGTTGCGCAGTTCGGCAGCGCGGTCGGACTCGAGCAGTTCGGTCAGGCGCTGCTCCTGGGCCGTCGAGACGCCACGCAGGCGCTTGAACAGGGTCTTGCCGCCCGGCGCGGTGAGGATCAGGACGCGCCGGCGATCATTGGGATCGGGAGCCCGATAGACGAGGCCCTCGGCCACCATCTTGTCGACGATCTTGGTCAGGGTCGGCGGCTCGATGAGCGACTGCGCGGCGATCTCCCCCATCGCGCACGGTTCGCTGGCATCCAGCACTTCGAGAATGCGGAACTGTTCGATCGGCACGCCGCCGGGGCGCAGCCGCTCTTCCAGTTCGCTTTCCAGCTGACGGTTCACGCTGGCGATCATATAGGCCAGCTGGTCCTTCATTCGCATCGCAGCCACTTCCTCCTCCTTCGCATCCTGTTAGTTGCCGTTTCCACCAAGGGCGACGGCGCAAGACGGCTATGGGGGAGAAGTCCGGTTACCGGCGGTTGGCTCCGCCAGGATATGACTCATGCCGCCCGGAGCCGTCGTTCGGCATCGTGACAAATGCGAAATAGCACCACGAATGGAGAATGACAATATTTCATTATCAATTATTTTTGGTGAGGCCGACCGGCGTCAGTGGGTCAGAGCGGTCACCACCTGCAACGTGACGCCATCGGCCTGGCCGATATAGACCGTCGGCGTCTGGGCGCCTCGTCCCTCGTCGACAAGGAAGCGCGCATAGGAGCGGCGCAGCGGCTCGGCCACCCGGCGGGCGAGAGCGGAGCCGGCGCGCGTCTGCACCTCCTCGGCGAGACCGGCCAGCACGTGCAGCCCCTCATAGTAGCCGATGCTGGAGGCGGAGACGGGCGGCGCAAGCATGCCGAACGCGTCGTGATAGAGTTCGAGAAAGTGGTCGTTGTACCGCGACTGGTGGCCGGCAAAGTAGTTGGCGGCGGTGAAGAGATTGGTGGAGGCGTCCGCGCCGATGCCGCAGATCACGGTCTCGTCGACGATCAGCCCGAAGCGCAGCATCTTCTCGTCGAGACCGGCGGCGGCGAAGGCCCGGTTGAACTCGACCGAGCACAGCCCGACAAGCGCCTGCACCACGACCTGGGCGCCGCTCCGGGCGATCTGGCCGATGACAGCGGAATAGTCGTAGCTGGTGGTGGGCAGCAGGGACTGGCCAACCAGTTGCGCCCCTTCGCGCTGCAAGATGCGCCTGGTTGTGCCCAGCGCCAGGCGCGGCCAGATGTAGTCGTTGCCGACGAAGAAAAAGCGCTCGGCCTTCTTTTCGGTCCTCAGCCAATGCAGTGCCGGCGACAGCAGCTCGTCGTCGGTGCTGCCGATGGCCACTGTGGAGGGGCCGCAGGCGATTCCCTCATATTGCGGGGTGTAAATGTAGGGCACGCGGCTGGCGACGCGGCGAGTCACTGCATCGCGGGCATTGCTCGGGTGCCCGCCGATGATGGCCTCGACGCCCTCGACCTCGATCAATGTATCGACGGAGCTGACCGCCTCGCCGACCGAAAAACCGCAGTCACCGAAGACCAGCTCGATCGGCTCGCCCAGGATGCCGCCATTGGCATTGATCTCGGCGGCGCCGACGAGCGCCGCGGCGTCCATCGACGGAGCCCACATGCCGGCCACGCCGGACCTTGGGTGCAACAAGCCGACCTTCATCACGTCGTCCTTTCATGCCTGTTCCGCAGCCGATGCGCGGCGGCGTTTCGGGGCGCCGCGGTCGCATCGATGCTTGCCAACGGAACTACCTCGGCAAATTGAAGTCGGCAGACTGCATCGGCCATGCCGGCATGTCAAACAGATGATGCATTTTTGATCGGTTGGTCAAACTGCCCATTTTTTCGTCAATAGAAGAAAGTTCACGCCGTCCCTTGCTATTCAGATATTTTCGTATTTGATTATTTCTAACGATTTCGATCGAGGAATGACTGTGGACGCAAAAGCCCCCGCTCCGGTGAGCGCCGACGATGCCCTGCACTATCTGAGCCTGACCGATGTCTCGACGCTGATCCGGTCGGGTGCCGTCAGCCCGGTCGAGGTGACGCAGGCCCTGCTCGACCGGATCGACAGCCTTGATGGCGATCTCAAGAGCTTCATGGCGGTGCTGCCCGAGCGTGCCCTTGCCAGTGCGCGACAGGCCGAGGCCGAGTTGTCGGCCGGTCTGTGGCGCGGCCCGCTGCACGGCGTGCCCATTGCGGTCAAAGACCTCTGCAACACGACCTTCGCACCGACCAGCGCCGGCATGTTCATCAACAAGGACTATATGGCCGACGCCAATGCGACGGTGGTCGACCGGCTGGAGGCGGCCGGCGCGGTGTTGCTTGGCAAGCTGACGCTGACCGAGGGAGCGATGTCGGGTCATCACCCGAAGCTCAAGACCCCGGTCAACCCGTGGCTGAAGGGCGCATGGACGGGCGTTTCGTCGTCGGGGTCGGGCGTCGCCACGGCGGCCGGGCTTTGCTACGGCTCGCTCGGTTCGGATACCGGCGGCTCGATCCGCCTGCCCTCGACCTCGAACGGCCTGACCGGCGTCAAGCCGACATGGGGACGGGTGAGCCGTGCCGGCGTGTGGGCCCTGGCCGACTCGCTCGACCATGTCGGGCCGATGACCCGCAGCGTCGCCGACGCAGCTGCCATGCTGGGCGTCATTGCCGGACACGACCCGCGCGACACCACATCACTGGACGCGCCGGTGCCCGACTATCTGGCGGCGCTGGGCGGCTCGATTGCCGGTCTGCGGATCGGCATTGCCGAGGACTATATCTTCGACAAGACCGCAGCGCCTGTGGCCGCGATGATGCGCGAGACGATTGCGACTTTCGTGGCGCTCGGTGCACGGCTGGTGCCGATCCGCTTCCCGTCTCTCGAGGGCATAGCCGATGCCTGGATGAAGATCTGCTGCGCCGAGTGCGCCGCGGCCCACAAGGCCACCTTCCCCAGCCAGCGCGATGCCTATGGCGAGGCGCTCAAGGGCTATCTCGATCTGGGGCACGCGACCAGCGCGCTCGAGCTGGCCGAGGCCATGCAGTACCGGCTGAAGCTGGCGGGCGCCATTCGGCGTGCGACGCTCGACTGCGACATGCTGCTGGTCCCGGCGCTCCCCGACCCGGTGGCGGACGCCGACTTCTGGGATGGCACGCTGAGCGCCGACACGGTCGAGGGCATGGTCCGCTACACCGCCGTGTTCGACATGACCGGGCAGCCGACGCTGTCGCTGAACGGCGGCTTTGATGGCCGTGGACTGCCCATGGGCTTCCAGCTGGTGGGGCAGCCGCTGGGCGAAGCGCAGCTGTTCAAGGCCGGTCATGCCTTCCAGTCGGTCACCGGCTGGCACACCCGCCACCCCACCCTCAACTGACCTCGCCCCAGAGAAGGATACGATCATGCACAACGTCACCATCCCCAAGCACATCGTCGACCGAGTCCGCGGCGTGCGTGGCAGGGACCACATCTATGACAGCCTCGACATGAGCAAGGTGGCGCATGTCTGCGTCGACATGCAGGTCGGCTTTGTCGCCGAAGGGGCGCCGATCGAGGTGCCCAACACGCGAGAGATTTTCGACCAGATCAATGTGATCTCGGAGGCGGTGCGCGACAGCGGCGGCGTCAACGTGTTCACGCGCTACACCTACGATCTGGCCGAGAAGCACAGCTGGGACCACTGGTTCAAGACCCTGGGCCCGAGCCAGCTGGACGGCCAGGCCAAGATGGCGCGCGGCATGCCGGACTGGGAGGTGACGCCGGAGATCGAGACCAGGGCCGGCGACATCATCGTCGACAAGACCCGGTTCTCGGCACTGATCCCGGAGACCTGCGATATGGACGCCCTGCTCAAGGCGCGCGGGATCGACACCCTGATCATCACCGGCACGCTGACCAATTGCTGCTGCGAGAGCACGGCGCGCGACGCGCTGCAGATGGGCTACAAGGTGATCTTCCTCAGCGATGCCAACGCCACGCTGTCGGACGAAGAGCATCTGGGCACGCTGATCAGCATGTACACGATCTTCGCCGACGTGATGGACACGCCCTACCTGCTCAAGCTCATCGAGACCTCGACGGCCACCAGGGCCGCCGCCTGAGCCTTCCGTTGGCTTCGGCCCGAAGCCGACGGCCCCCCACGTCCGGGTCACACCGGCCCGGACGCACCAGCTTTCCCGCGCCATCCCGGAGCCTGCCATGAACGCCGTGTCCCAGACCTTGCCGCTCGCCGCTATCGATGTCGTCGAACTGACGATCGAGGATGTCCAGAAGGGCTTTGCCGAAGGACTCTTTACCTCGGAGTCGCTGACGCTGGCGTTTCTCGAGCGCATTTCGCGCTACGAACCCTATTACAATGCCTTCACCTTCATGAATCCGTCGGCGGTCGATGACGCGCGGCGAATGGACAAGCGCCGGGCGGCCGGAGAAAAGCTCGGACCGCTGGCCGGGGTTCCCGTCGTGGTCAAGGAGGCGATGGACTTTGTCGGCCTGCCCTCGACCGGTGGCTGGGCACCGCTGTCGAGCGCGGCCGGCGGCTTCGACCTGATGCCCGAGCGCGATGCGCCGGTGGTGGCGCGGCTCAGGGCGGCGGGCGCCGTGATCCTGGGCAAGACCAATATTCCGGCCTTCAGCCATGACGGGGCGCGCGCCAATACCAGCTGGGACGGCCCGACCTTCAACGCGGTCAACCGCGCCATCGCGCCCGGGGCCAGTTCGAGCGGCACGGCGACGGCCATTGCTGCGAGTTTCGCCGTTGTCGGCCTCGCCGAGGAGACGGGTGGCTCGATCCAGAACCCGGGTGCGGCGCAGAGCCTTGTCAGCGTGAAGCCGAGCTTTGCGCTGGTGCCCAATACCGGCGTCATGCCGCTGGCCGGCTCGACGCGCGACGTTGTCGGTCCGCATGCCAGGACGGTGGTGGATGCGGCGCTGCTGCTCGACGTATTGGCCGGCTATACACCCGAAGACCCCAAGACCGTTGCCGGCATCGGCCACATCCCCGACGGTGGCTACACCAGCAAGCTGGGCAGTCAGGCGCTGAAGGGCGCGCGGGTGGGTCTCTATGGCACGGGCTGGCGCAGCAAGCCGATCACGGCCGAGACGCAGGGGCTCTACGATACGGCGCTCGAGGTGGTGAAATCGTGCGGCGCGGAACTGGTCGCCGACCCGTTCGCGGGGACCGGATTCTCCGATCTCGCCGCCAAGGATGCCGAGTTCGATCCGCGCGGGCTCGAGTCGGTGGCGTTCGATCTCGAGCACTATCTGCGGCGGCTCGGCAAGACGTCGGTGGCCAACTCGTTCATGGCGCTCAAGGCCATGCTGCCAGAAGATCCGTTCGCGCCTGACGGGCTGCTCGGTATCCACCCCAAGCAGTCGGCGGTGCTGCGCGAGTCGCTGCTCGATCCGACCCTGCCGCCCGACCTCAGCGCGTTCATTGCGGCGCGCGAGGCCTATCTCAAGCTCTTCAACGCGGTGATGGACGAGAACAAGCTCGACGTCCTCATCTTTCCGCAGATGGCGGCCGAACTGCCGGGCATTTTCGAGGATGCGCAACATCCGGCGACCACGGTATCGGAGATCAACATAGCCGGTCTGCCCGGCGTGACCGTGCCGGCCGGCGTGTTCGGCAATGGCGGTCCGTTTGCGCTGATCCTCGTGGGGCGGATGTGGAGCGAGGTGGACCTGCTCGCCTATGCCTATGACTATGAGCAGGCGAGCAAGCTGCGCATCGTCCCGCAGCTGGTCGAGGCGCCTTACACCGCCTGAGCGCCGTATTGACAGCCGTGCTGCCGGGGGATTTATCTGGCGGCACGGTCTGCAGTTCACCGAGGCGTTGCCGTCCCGCGAGGGAAGCTAAACCTGCATATGTCCTACCGACACGCACTTATCCTGTGCCGCGTCGAAGGCGGCAACCGCGACACTCCGCAAGGAGACCGGCACCGACAAGGATAGGCCATGTCCAGACAGATCCAGCCGCTGCAGGTCCCGGACCTCACAGCCTTTGCCAAATCGCTGCGCGAGCAGCTGACCGCCCTCGACCATCCGCCGACGCATGTCGAGATGCTGAACCTCTGCTGCCGGTCGGTCGGCTATCGGAACTATCAGCACTTTCGGGCCCTCGCGGCCGGCGAACGTCCGGCCGAACCGCAGCCCGACCTTGACCGGGTGGAGAAGGTGGCACGCCATTTCGATGCCAGCGGGCGCATGCTGCGCTGGCCGGCACGGGCAGGACAGGCGGAACTCTGCCTCTGGGTGCTGTGGTCGCGACTGCCGGCCAATACCCCGTTCACCGAGCGGGAAATCAGCGCCGAACTCAACATCTGGCACGTCTTCGGCGATGCAGCCCTGCTGCGACGCGCCCTCTATGAGGCCAAGCTGGTGCGCCGCACCATCGATGGTAGCGAGTATCGCCGCATCGAACAAAAGCCGCCGGCAGAACTGCGAGCCCTGCTCGACCGTATCAACCCGGCCCAGGCAGCCTGAGGCCCATATCATAAACTTCAGGATGTCCGTTTGATTGCAACGGACATCCTGATACACATGTCAGTCATATTTTGAGGGCAACTGGAAGTTTCCGATGAGCCGTAATTTCCTGCTGGTGGACCCGGCAGAACGACCCGATGTGCTGCGCGCACTGGCCTCGGAGGTGCGGGTGGGCATCCTCAAGCTGCTGCACATCGAAGGGCCGATGAACGTCAACGACATTGCCGCCAAGCTCGGACAGCCGCAATCGACGATCTCGTCGAACATGCAGGTGCTGGTGAAAGCCGAGCTGGTCCGGACCGAGACGCAGAAGGCGCGCAAGGGCAACCAGAAGATCTGCCATTCGCTGTTCGACGAAGTGCTGGTGATGTTCAAGGAAGACATCAAGCCGCTGAAATCGAACACCATCGAAGTGGCGATGCCGCTCGGCCTCTATACCAGCTGCGACGTGTCGGCGCCGTGCGGCCTGTGCTCGAGCGACGGCATTATCGGGCTGCTCGACGTGCCCGATACGTTTCTCGATCCCGACCGCATGAAGGCCGGACTGATCTGGTTCACGCGCGGCTATGTCGAGTACCAGTTCCCCAACAATGCGCGGCTGTCGCATCACCGGATCACCTCGATGGAGTTCTCGATGGAGCTCTCGTCGGAAGTGCCCGGCACCAGCGCCGACTGGCCGAGCGACATCACCATCGGGGTCAATGGCAGCGACATCGGCACCTGGACATCACCCGGCGATTTCGGCGACAAGCGCGGCGTCTATACGCCGGACTGGTGGAAGCTCAAGGGTAGCCAGTACGGCAAGCTCAAGAGCTTCCGGATCAACGGCTCGGGCACCTATGTGGACGGGGTGAAGATCTCGCCGTTCTCGCTCAAGGACCTCGACCTCGACACGCATCACTCGATCCGCCTGCGGATCGGCGTCAAACCCGATGCCAAGCACCCGGGCGGTATCAATATTTTCGGGCGCGGCTTCGGCAATTACGATCAGGATATCGTGCTGCGGCTGGAGACTGACGACTAGGTCGAGGCCAGTCCGTCCGGCGGGAATATTCGCGCATGGCGCTGAATTTGCCGCCAGACCGGCTTGACGGCCCGCCCTGTTTTGTATCACTTGTCTCGATATAAATCAGAAGACTGGGTTCTAGGGAGGGGCGAATGCGGGCGACGGTTACGGCGCACAAGGACTACACTATATCCAGGATCGACGAGCGCGTGTACGGGGCCTTCCTCGAACATCTCGGGCGCGCGATCTATACGGGCATCTATGAGCCCGACCATCCCACGGCCGACAAGAACGGCATGCGCGGCGATGTCGCGCAGCTGGTCAAGGAGCTCAAGGTGCCGATGGTCCGCTACCCGGGCGGCAATTTCGTCTCCGCCTATAACTGGGAGGACGGCGTCGGCCCCAAGGACCAGCGGCCGACCCGGCTCGATCTTGCCTGGCACACGTCCGACAGCAACCAGGTGGGCGTGCACGAGTTCGCCGACTGGTGCGACAGCGTCGACACCGAGATGATGCTGGCCATCAATCTGGGCTCGCGCGGCCTCGATGACGCGCGCAACTTCCTCGAATATGTCAACGGACCGACCGGGTCCTACTGGGGCGACCTGCGCAAGAAGAACGGGCGGGCCGACCCGTTCGACGTCAAGCTGTGGTGCCTCGGCAACGAGATGGACGGCCCCTGGCAAGTCGGACACAAGACCGCACACGAGTACGGCCGGCTGGCCAACGAAGTCGCCAAGACAATGCGCGCCTTCGACAAGTCGCTCGAGCTGATCGTTTGCGGCTCGTCCAATGCGGACATGAAGACCTACCCCGAATGGGAACGCGAGGTGCTTGAGCACACCTACGAGTCGGTCGACCATATCTCGCTGCACATGTATTTCGCCAACCGCGAGAAAAACACGGCCAACTATCTGGCCTTGAACGAGAAACTCGATCGCTACATCACCACCGTGGCATCGACGATCCAGTTCGTGAAGTCCAAGAAGCGGTCGAAGCGGCAGGTCTACATCTCGTTCGACGAGTGGAACGTCTGGTACCATTCGAACAAGCAGGACCGCGAGATCCTCGACGGCAAGGGCGGCTGGCCGCATGCGCCGCGGCTGCTCGAAGACATCTACAATTTCGAGGACGTGCTGCAGGTCGGCCTGATCCTCAACACCTTCATCCGGCACGCCGATGTGGTGAAGCTGGCCTGCATCGCGCAGCTGGTCAATGTCATCGCCCCGATCATGACCGACCCCAAGGGCCAGGCGTGGCGGCAGACGATCTACTACCCCTATTATTTCGCCTCGGTCTTCGGGCGCGGCACGGCGCTGCAGCTGAGCGTCAACTGCCCCGGCTACGACGCCGAGCATGGCGACAATGTCAGCTATGTCGATATCTCGGGCGTGCATGACGAGGAAGCCGGCACGCTGACGTTCTTTGCCGTCAACCGGCATGCCACGGAGTCGATCGATGTCGAGGTCAGCCTGCAGGGTTTCGGCGCCGGCCAGGTGATCGACCATCAGGTGATGACCCACGCCAATCTGGAGGCGGTCAACACGGCCACCGACCAGACAGCGGTTGCGCCGAGCAAGGGCACAGGCGCCGCCATCGCCGATGGCAAACTGACCGCGAAGCTGGCGCCATATTCATATCAGATGATCCGCATCAAAGCCTGATCCCGACCTAAAACAGCATCCTCCCGATGCTCGCCGGCGCAGCTCTAGCGAGCCGCGCCGGCGCTGTTCGTCAACGATTCCGGGCCTTCCAAGTCCTTGATGCAATTCGATATTCAGTTACCTGATTTGTATCACTATTGCCGTTGACATGCCGTCCCCTTCGGCTAGCATCGTGGCATGGGATGCTGGAGGGCATCCCGAGACCTAGGGAGGAAAGTGGTCATGAAGAGTTCTTTGAAGGTAGCCCTGCTGTCGACGGCGATGATGTCGTTCGCAGGTCTCGCCAGCGCTGCCGAAACGGTCGTCTGGTGGGATTTTCTCGGCGGCGGTGACGGCGTGCGCATGAAGCAGCTGATCTCGGAGTTCAATACCGAGCATAGCGGCGAAATCGAAATCCAGGGCACGACGCTCGACTGGGGCGTGCCGTTCTACACCAAGGTGCAGACCTCGGCAGCTGTCGGCGAGGGCCCGGACGTGATCACCTATCACACCTCGCGCCTGCCGCTGGCCGTCAGCCAGAACACGCTCACGGAATTCACCGCCGATGACTGGGCGGCCATGGGTCTGGGCGCCGATACGTTCGCCAAGGAAACCTGGGATGCGGTCAATGTCGACGGCAAGCAGTATGCCGTACCGTTCGATACGCACCCGATCGTGCTCTACTACAACAAGGACAAGCTCGACGCGGCCGGCCTGATCGGCGCCGACGGCCTGCCCACCGGCCTCGACGGCATCGAGAATTTCAGTGCCGCACTGCAGAAGCTGCGCGATGGCGGCACAACTTACGGGCTGGGCATCACCACCGCCGATGGCGGCTTCGCGTTCCGGACCATCTATTCCTATCTCTGCCAGCAGAACGGCTCGATCGGCAATGACGGCGACTGGCTGCCCGGCGACAATCCGGAGAAGCTGGCCAAGGCCGTCAAGGTCATCGCCGACTGGGTGAAGGACGGCCACACGCCAGGCTATACCGACTATCCGTCGACGGTGGCGCTGTTCACCTCCGGCGAGACCGCGTTCATGATCAACGGTGTGTGGGAAGTGCCCACGATGACCGACCTGGCCGCACAGGGGAAACTCTTCAACTGGGGCGCCATCGAGCTGCCGGTGATGTTTGACCGTCCGTGCACCTATGCGGACTCGCATGCCTTTGCGATCCCCAACAATGCCGGCAAAACCGTGTCGCCCGAAAAGCACGCCGCCGTGCTCGAAGTGATCAAGTGGATGTCCGAGCACTCGCTGTTCTGGGCCACTGCCGGTCACGTCCCGGCCAATGCGGCCGTCACCGAGACCGACGAGTACAAGGCAATGCAGCCGCAGGCGACCTACGCCAAGCTGACGCAGAACCAGGTCTTCGATCCCAAGTCGCCCAACGCCGGCGTGGCATCGCCCCTTTTCGAGGCGGCAGGCAATGCCTTCACCGCGGCGATGAACAACGAGGTGGATGCAACGACTGCCGTGCAGGAGATGAAGGACATCCTCGACGCGCTTCAGTAACAGCCGTCAGCGCCCCGGCCGGTTCGACCGGCCGGGGTTTCTGCATGTGAGGACCCTGCCTATGCTTAGAAGTCGGCGAAGCGACTACCTGACCGCGGCCGTGCTGGTGGCCCCGTTTGTCTTCGTATTCGGGTGGATGTTCATCTACCCCACGCTGCAGATGCTGCAGCTCAGCTTCACCAAGTCGCCGCTGATCGGGGCGGGCGAGTGGATCGGGCTGGACAACTACGTGCGGATGTTCGGCGACCGCGTCTTCTGGGCGGCGGTGTGGAACACATCCTATTTCGTACTGCTCACCGTGGTCCCCGGCACTGCCGTGGCGCTCGGCATTGCGCTGATGGTCAGTCGCCTCAAGGGCTGGACGCAGAGCATCATTC
Organism: Devosia sp. J20-27; assembly: GCF_055808595.1. Taxonomy (NCBI): domain Bacteria; kingdom Pseudomonadati; phylum Pseudomonadota; class Alphaproteobacteria; order Hyphomicrobiales; family Devosiaceae; genus Devosia; species Devosia sp. J20-27. The sequence goes on from NZ_CM147875.1 coordinate 354,355, forward strand.
TTGCGGCATTCTTTCTCCCCTACATCCTGCCGATCACGGTGGTCTACCTGATCTGGGACTGGATGTTGAACCTGCAGTTCGGGATCGCGCAGTATCTGATCGAGCCCATCGTCGGACGGCGCATCAATGTGTGGCGCACCACGCCCTGGTTCATGCCGATGGCGGCGCTGCTCACCATCTGGTGGACGAACGGCTTCTCGATCCTGCTGTTCCTCGCGGGACTTCGCAATATTCCCCGGGAGCTCTACGAGGCGGCTGCCCTCGATGGCGGCTCGCGCTGGCAGGTGTTCCGTTCGATCACCTGGCCGCTGATCTGGCCAGTCACCGTGCTCTGCCTGACCATCCAGCTCATACTGCAGCTCAAGATTTTCGATCAGGTGTACCTCTTCGCCCAGGGCGGAAGGACACAGGCCACCATGGTGCTGGTGCAGTATATCTACGAGCAGGCCTTCCAGAAGAATTCGGGTGGCTATGCCGCGACCATCGCCGTGGCGCTGTTCGTCATCGTCATCGTCTTCTCGCTGCTGCAGTACCAACTTCTTCGCGCGCGGGGTGAGAAATGACCGACACGAGCATCACCGCCCCGCGGCCGAAGCGCCGCCGTTTCTTCGACATCGGCGGCATCCTTCTCACCCTGCTCACTGCCGTGTGCGCAGCGATCTGGTTCTTCCCGCTGTACTGGGCAATGGCCACCAGCCTGAAGACCGATGACGAGGCAGTGCGGCCGGGCGTCAACCTGCTGCCCGAGGCCCTTCATCTGGACGGCTACGCCTTCGTCATCCAGAACTCGCAGTTGCCGATCTGGTACCTCAACTCCACCATCACCTCGGTGGCGGTCACGGTCATTGCCATCATGGTGGCTGCCTGCGCTGGATACGCCATCTCGCAGCTCCGGTTCCCGGGGCGCATGGTGCTGTGGTACACGGTGCTGGCGAGCTTCATGGTGCCGGTCTCGGCATTGATCGTGAACCACTTCATCATCATTGCCGACGTCAAACTGCTCAATACGCATGCCGGCATCGTGCTGCCCATGCTGATCACGCCCGTGACGGTGATCGTCTACAAGCAGTTCTTCGACAATGTCCCGCGCGAGTACCGCGAGGCCGCGACGATCGACGGAGCCAACGAGTTCCAGCTGCTGTTCCGCATCTTCCTGCCGATGAACTGGGGCATCACCACCGCTCTCGCCATCATCACCTTCATCGGCGCGTGGAACTCCTTCCTCTGGCCGTTCCTCGCCGCACAGAACGAAAAGATGATGACCGTGACCGTCGGCATCACCGCCGTGCAGGACACATTCGGCGTGGCCTATGCACGTGTCCTCGCCGGTGCCGTCCTTGCCGGCCTGCCGGTGGCCATCGCCTACCTGCTGTTCCAGCGTCGCGTGACGCAGGCAATCACGCTTTCGGCGGGGATCAAGGGATAATAGTCCGGGCTGTCGAAAGTGGCTGGCCGCGGTCGACCACTTTCATCGCCCGGAGGAAATGCATGCAGACGGAGACCGACGACGACCTGATCGGGTTCGCGGCCGAAGGCCCGGCAGTGTTGCCGGCAGGCGGCGAGGGCGTGGTCGAGACCGAAGGCGCCGCGATCTGGTACGCCGCCCATGGCAGTGGCAGCCCGGTGATCCTGCTGCATGGCGGCATGGGCAATGCCGGCAATTTCGGCGGCCAAGTACCAGACCTCCTGCAGGCGGGATACCGGGTGATCGTCGTCGACAGCCGGGGGCATGGTCGCAGCACCTGGGATGGCGGCCCCTACAGCTATGAGCAGATGGGCCGGGATGTGTTTGCGGTCATGGACAGGCTCGGGATTGCGTCCGCAGCGATCGTCGGCTGGAGCGACGGGGCCTGCACCGGCCTCGCCATGGCCAGGGCGCAACCGGAGCGGATTGCGGGGCTCTTCTTTTTCGCCTGCAATGTCGATGCGAGCGGCACCTATCCGTTTGCCATGACGCCCCGCATCGAGAACTGTCTGTCGCGCCATACCAGGGACTACGCAATGCTGTCGCCGGCGCCCGATGGCTGGGATGCGATGACGCAGGCGCTGCAACTGATGCAGGGCAGCCAGCCGAACTACAGCACCGCCGACCTGGCCGCCGTGCGGGTGCCGGTGACCGTGGCGCTGGCCGAGCATGACGAATTCATTCGCCCCGAGCATGCGCGCTACATCGCCGGGGCGATTCCCGGGGCGCGTCTGGTGATGCTGCCCGGTGTCAGCCACTTTGCCCGGGTGCAGCGGCCGACGGTCTTTAATGCGGCGGTTCTGGATTTCCTGGCCGGGCTTGCCGGCTATGGCTCGAGGGCGCGGATATAGCTCAGCTGCGGGTTGTCCTCGCCACGGCGCAGCGCCAGTCCCATGCGGAAGTTGTTGCCGATACGCTCGGCCCGGTCGATGAAGAGTGCGGCAGCACCAGGCGGACAGATCTCCAGCACCGTCTCGCCGAAAAGCTTCAGCCAGCGCGCGAAGTGCTCGTCGGCAAGACCGGGGATGCCCAGATGCTTGGGCATGGGGCGGCCGGAATAGCGGCCGGCGCCGAGCAGCATGGAGGCCCAGAAGTCGGTGATGGTATCGAGATGGGCCGGCCACCGCTCGGGCGCAATCCGCGCGTTGAACACCGGGCCGATGACGTCGTCGGCGCGGGCCCGGGCATAGAAGGTGTCGACCACGGCGCGCACCATGGCTTCGTTGAGGCCGTCAGGCACCATGCGGCCGGTACGCAGCAGGCGCGGCAATTGCGGGTCATCAGCAGTCATGGCGACAGCATGGCACGGTACGATGCGGAGCGGGAGGACAAAGCGCCGCGCCCGGTCGGGAGCGGCGCCCTGCCCCGTGACAGCTACTGCATGGCGGCCGCAAACAGCGGCTCAAACCGTTCGGCTGCCTTCTTGGGCATCTTGACCGCCTTGGCGGCATCGAGATTGGCCGGCGCATCGTCCACCACGATCAACGCCACCATACCCATGGCGAAGTGCGGCATGCACTTGACGCCATAGGCGCCCGGCACGGTGAGCGTCACTGCCAGTTCCTTGTTGATGCCGCCCTTGAAGGGCTCGGCGCCCTCGGGAAGCATGCCCTTGATGATCTCGGCATTGTGGCCCTTGTCGGTGGGCACGAAGGTCACGGTGTCGCCGGGCGCGACCTTGACGAAGGCGGGCTCGAAAACCATGGCGCCCGCCTCGCCCTTGTTGAGCATCTTGATCTCGAAGTTTTCGGCGAGGGCCGGAGCCGCCAGAAGGCAGAAGGCAGTCGCAGCGGCGAGCAAGGTGGGGATACGCATGGCAGGTCTCCAGTGGTTCGTTGCCAGCCTTCTCTACCTTTGCTCGCGGACGCTCTTTGACGAAGATCAAAGAGTGCGACCATTGCTAGCCGCCGCTGTAGCCGCCGAGGATGGGGAGGATTTCACCGGTGATGACGCTCGACATCTGCGGAGAGGCGAGAAAGACGTAGGCCGGCGCGATCTCCTCGGGCTGGGCGGGGCGCTTCATGGGGACGTCGGCGCCAAACTTGGCGACGGCATCGGCCTGCTTGTCGCTGGGATTGAGCGGACTCCAGACCGGTCCGGGGGCGACGCAGTTGACGCGGATGCCGCGATCGACGAGCTGGCCCGAGAGGGAGCGGGTGAAGGCATGAATGCCGCCCTTGGTCATCGAATAATCGAGCAGCCCGGCGCTTCCCATGATGCCGGTCACGGAGCCGGTGTTGATGATGGCGCCACCCTTCTGCATCACCTGGGCGGCGGCCTGGGCCATGAAGAAGTAGCCATAGAGATTGGTCTTGAGGGTCTCGTCGAAATGCGCCTCGGTGAGATCGTCGATCGACTTGCTATGGACCTGGAAGGCGGCATTGTTGACGAGGATGTCGAGCTTGCCGAGAGCCTTGACCACCTGGGCCACGGCATCGACGGCAAAACTGCGCTGACGGACATCGCCCTTGATGACGAGTGCCTTGCGGCCTTCCTTCTCGATAGCCTTGCGGGTGACCTCGGCATCGCCGTCCTCATCGAGGTGGCAGATGGCAACATCGGCGCCCTCGCGGGCAAAGAGCACCGCAACGGCGCGGCCGATGCCGGAGTCGCCGCCGGTGATCAGCGCCACCTTGCCGTCCAGCTTCTTGGAGCCAATGTAGTAAGGCGCGTCATACATCGGCGCCGGGTCGAGAGCGGATTCCTTGCCCGGTTTGGGCTGGTGCTGTCTGGGGAACGGCGGCTCGGGATAGGTACGGGCGCCGGCCTGCATGGCGGCGCCCTTCTTCTTTGACGTTCCGGCATCAGCGGTGGCGACCTCCTGCTGGATGTCGCGCTGACGCTTGACGGTTGCCTTGGCGGTCTTGGCCATTGTTGTCTCCTCTGTTTTCAAGAGGAGACAACTCACAAGCGGCGCGGCCGTTTCACCGCGGCAGTCTAGTTCTTGTTGTAGAACTCGAGCATGCGGATCAGGCCCTGCATGTAGCCGATGGCGTGCGAGCGGCCGCGGTGGTTCCAGTCGCTGTCGCCATCCATCTTGGGGACGTGGTCATCGAGCAGGAAGCCGTCGAAGCCGGTCTTGGCCAGGAGCGCGATGACCTCGGCAGGATCGAAATTGCCGTCGCCGATGAAGCACTCGGTGAAGTTGGGTACAGTGCCCTGCACGTCACGGAAGTGGATATAGGAGATGCGGCCCTTGGGGGCGAAGTACTCGATCATCTCGGTGACGTTGGCCTTGCCGCCGGCCATTTCCGAACAGCAGCCAAGGCAGAGGTCGAGCGACCAGGCTTCGGAGCGACCGACGAGGTCGTAGGCCTTCTTGAAGTTGTCGGGCTTGTAGAAGAGACGGGCCACGCCGCCCAGCATGGCGACCGGGGGATCGTCCGGATGTAGGGCGAGCTTGAGGCCTTCCTGCTCGGCGACGGGCAGCACGGCGTTCATGAAGTAGGTGTAGTTGTCCCACATCTGGTCTTCGGAGATGAACGGGCCATCCTTGCCGAAGAGCGGCATGGAGGAGGCACGGCCGAGCGTCGTCGGCATGAAGCCGCGCAGCATCTCGAGATTGTCGATATTGGCTTCGACGATGGACATGTCGAACTGGCGGGCGGTGGCACCGCCGCGGGTCTTGCCGCCGCGGTCGGTGGTCCAGACCGAGTTGGGCATGAAGTGCATGCCGAGCACCGGCACGCCGGCGCGGGCGACCGCGCGAATGGTGGCCTGGTAGTTCTCGATCTGCTCGTCGCGACCCTCAAGGCCCATCATGGCCTTGTGATAGAAGTGGGTGGGAACGTTCTCGATGGCCTCGAACTTGAGACCCGCACCCTCGACCTTTTCGACCAGGGCGCGCACGTCCTTTTCTTCCCAGCGATTATCGCCCGGCAAGGTCGGGTTGTTCATCTGCAGGCCGTTGACGCCGATCTGGGCGGCAAAGCGCAGCCGATCCTCGGTCAACTCGTGAAACTGTCCTACTGCTACGCGCATACCCATTCGACTTTTCCTGTAGCTAATCGGCTCGCCACTCTGGCGGGCCGCAAGTGGTTTATCCCTTGACGCTGCCTTCGGTCATGCCAGCGACCATGAAGCGCTGCGCCAGGAAGTAGAGGATCATCAGCGGCACCGAGGAGATGACGGCACCGGCCATCAGCGGTCCCCACGGCAGCACATCGCTGGTGATCAGATAGTTGAGTGCCAGTGGCGCAGTGCGGACGCTTTCCGAGGTGGTCAGCACCAGCGCGAACAGCAGTTCGTTCCAGGCCCCGGTGAAGGTGAAGATGGCAACGGCGGCGAGACCGGGTGCCGAGAGCGGCAGCACGATGCGGACCAGTGCTCCGAAGCGGCTCAGCCCGTCGATCATGCCCTGCTCCTCGAGCTCGCGCGGCACGCCGCGGAAATAGCCCTGCAGCAGCCAGGTGGCGAGCGGCAGCGAGAAAGTCAGGTAGACGAGGATCAGGCCCTGCAGCGAGTTGCCGAGGCGGAGCTGCGCCATGACGATGGAGAGCGGAATAAAGAGCAGCGAGCCGGGGGTGAGATAGGCGAAGAGGATCAGCCGGCCGATCAGGCCGCGGAACTTGTAGCGGAACCGCACCATGGAATAGGCGGCAAAGCTGGAGATGATCACCGAGATCACGGTGACGATCGAGGACACGATGAAGCTGTTGCGGATGGCCAGCAGAAAGCTGCCATCGGCCAGCAGCTTGTCGAAGTTGTTGAGCGTGAAGACCTGTGGCCAGAGCGAGGGCACGCGATAGATGTCGCGCGGCAGCTTGAGCGAGGTGACGATCATCCAGTAAATGGGGAACAACACCAGCACCAAGGCGATGCCGAGGACGGTGTAGCTGACGAGGCGCCCGGTGAGCAGGCGGCGGCGGGCGGTGGCGCTGGCCTTGACGGTGGCAGCGCTGGCGTCAGTGGCAAGGCTCGCCATTACTCCTCCCTCCGCATCATGAGCGAGGTGGCAAAGATGACGAGGATGGCCAGCACCGGCAGCATGTAGACCGAGACGGCGGCGGCCTCGCCGATGCGCTGCGTCTGCATGCCGTAATAGGCCAGCACCGGGAACACCATGGTGGCGTCGGACGGGCCGCCGGCGGTCAGCAGCCAGACATGCTCGAAGGCATTGGCGGTCCAGATCGAGCTCAGCAGCGTGGTGACGATGATCACCGGCAGGATGGAAGGCACGGTGACGTTCCAGAAGCGCTGCCACGCATTGGCGCCGTCGACGGTGGCCGCCTCGTTGAGTTCCTTGGGGACGGACTGCAGGGCAGCAAGGATGGAGACGAACCAGAAGGGGAAGCCGCGCCAGACCGAGGCGACGATCACCGAGCCCATGGCGGTGGAGCGCTGGCCGAGGAAATCGATGATCTCGGGATAGATGCCGGTCTGGGTCAGGATCAGGTTAATGCCGCCGCCGATCGGCTGGTAGAGCACGCGCCAGGTCAGGAAGGCGACGAAGGCGGGCATGGCCCAGGGCAGCATCAGGAACGAGCGGAAGAGGCCGCGGCCGGGCAGATGCTGGTGCACCAGCAGCGCCAACCCGAGCCCGATGCCGAGCTTGAGCGCATCGGTGATGAGGACGATGGTGATGGTGTTCCAGATCGCCGCCCAGAAGGTGGCGGTGCCGGCCAGATATTCGAAATTGCGAAAGCCGATGAACTCGCCGGCGCTGCCCACCACCATGTCGGTGAAGGACACCCAGATGGCAAACAGGAAGGGATAGGCGACCAGCCCGAGGATCAGCAGCACCACCGGGGCGACAAGCGCATAGGCAAAGAGGCGAGTACGCGAACCGGTGGGAAGCCGCTTGCGCCGCTGCGACCTGCTCTGTTCGAGTGCAACTGACATAACCGTCCGTTCGAATGAGAATTCGCTGCGGGCGATCCCAACGCGGGACCGTCCGCAGCGAGTCAGCCGGGAGGGCTAGTACTTGTCGTAGATCGCCTGGCCCTGCGTCTGGGCTTCATCCATGGCCCGGTCGAAGTCCCAGCCGTCGACGACGACACGCTGGCACATCTTGGGGATGATGAAGTTGGACGAGAGGTCCGCCCAGGCGGCATTGTAGACATCCGGAGCAGCCGGAGCCGTACCGTTCTGGGCGAGGCCGAGGAGACCGACGAGAATCGAATTCGAACCGTCGAAGGCAGAGAGCTTTTCCTGCGACTTGAGCACCGGACCGTAGATGGCGACGTTGAAATAGTCGTTCATGAACTCCGGACCCGAGAGGTGCTCGATGAGGGCGCGGGCCTCATCCTGCATCGGGCTCGCAGCAGTGATGGCGCGAGTCTGCGGGGTGATGGGCGAGACGGTACCAAGCGGACCGGCGGGCAGCGGCGAGAAGGCGCTGGCCTCGAACAGTTCGGGATCGTCCTTCTTGGCGGCGATGCCGACCGAGCCGGTGTTGGCGATGAATGCCGCCTGGCCGGAAAGGTAGGCCTGATTGTCGCCAGCGCCGTCCCAGGTGGTGCAGCCCGGCGAGAACAGGCCCTTGTCCCAGGCATCCTTGAGCCAGGTCAGATAGGTGCGGGTTTCTTCGGACTTGATGGTGATCATCTTGCCGGCGTCGTCGGCAACGCGAGCGCCATAGGACTGCAGCACATTGACCTGCACGTTGGCGTCACCAACGTTGGACAGGGCGAGGCCGAGACCGGAGACGGGCGACTTGTTGACCGCCATCGCCTGGGTGACGAGTTCTTCCCAGGTCTTGGGCGCAGCGGTGAAACCGGCCGGCTCGAGCAGGTCCTTGCGGCGGAGCAGCAGGTTGCCGTTGACGCCGAACGGAATACCGGTGCGGCCGCCGGCAGCGGCGGTGGTGTCGGTGGCGCGATCGGGCCCCTCAAACCAGCCGCCCTGGGCCTCGCCGATGGCCTTGTAGAGGTCGTCGACGGTCGAGAACACGCCCTGGCGGGATAGCAGCAGCAGCAGGTCCAGGCCGACATCGAGTGCGTCGGGCATGGTGTTGGACGAGACGGCCGCAGACACTTTCTGCACGGTCTCGTTCTGGTTGATCATCACCACTTCCGTCTCGACGCCATTGGCGGCGCCCCAGGCGGTGATGGTGTCCGACAGAAGCTTGTTGGCGTCGTCCGAAAAGATCAGGCCGCCCCAGTAGGTGAGCTTGCGGCTCTGGGCGATGGCCGGCATTGGAAAGCCGCTGGCGGCGGCAAGCGCGACGCCGCTGGCAGCGGTGGTCAGGACGCGACGGCGCGACCAGCCTGTGGGTTTACGGGTATCGGTCATTTTTGGTCTCCTCCTCCAAAAAGTCACGCCTGCGACCATTGGCTGGCCTTTGTGCAGGATGGTGAGATGACCGGCGCACTATCCTCCCAGATAGGGCGCCGGCCAGCCATACAGTCGAGCGGGACAGGCTCTGTGCGCCATAGGAAACGCTACGCGCCAGTCCGGCTCCCGTCCACAATCAGCGGATTGGTCTTCCATCCGCCTTTAAATATATCTAAAATAGTGATTAGTAGCCTATATGGCGCTTTGAACCGTTGTCAACGACGCTGCTACTCGCCTTTCGTCGGATGACTTTTGGCTGAGGCGTCGCTAAAAGCGCGCGATCGGGCGGAGAAACCTGCGTGAACGGCGGCATCGACAATCCTGGCTACAACGTGTTTTTCGAAGCGTTGATCGAAGGCCGGCTGAAACTGGGGCAAACGCTCAAGCAGGAAGAGCTTGGGGCGATCCTCGGCCTGTCGCTGTCACCCATGCGGGAGACCACGACCCTGCTGGCCTCGGAGGGGATGATCAAGGTCCGCCGCAAGGTGGGGATCACGATCTTCTACCCGGACATGAAGTTCGTCGGGAACACCTTCCAGTTCAGGGGGCTGCTGGAAAAGGAAGGGCTGCGCAAGTTCGCCGGCACGGTGTCGCGCGAGTGGATTGCCCGGATGCGCGACGAGCATGCCAGGATCATCGCCTTCGTCCGGGCCACCAACGACATGCAGGCCTACCGGCTGCCGGTGAAGGCGCTGGAGGCGGAGTTCCATGAAAGCTTCATCAGCGTGTTCGCCAACGAACAGGTGAACACCATCTATGCCCGCCTGATGCAGAAGATGTACGTCATCCGCCTGCACAACGTGGATGCCGTCGGGCCGGCCAACACGGTGCAGTCGATGAACGAACACCTCGCCATTGTCGATGCGCTGGAAGCGGGCGACGTGGACACGGCGATCGACGGCCTCGACCGCCACTTCAAGGGCGTGCTGCACCGCACGCTGACCACCTGAACCGACCTATTGTCCGACGCTGAGCCGGACCTGCCAGCTGCGGAACTCGCCCGGTGCCAGTGCCGCTGCGCCAGCCGCCATGGCCTCGGCGATGTCGTTGGCGGGCGCGCTGATCGGCTCGATGGCAACCTCGTAATGGCCGCCCGGGGCGGGCCAGGCGCCATAGGTCATCCAGATACCGACATCCTGCAGCGAGGCATCCCATGCCAGGCTCAGCCATTGCCCCGGCTGGCCGATGCGCGCCGTTCCGCCCGGCAGGTTCTCGGCGACGAGCTTGGTCGCAAACAGCGTTTCGGGCGGCTGCACGACGTCCAGCGGAAACGGCAGCACATCGTTGGGACCGGCAAAGGGCAGCCGGTCAGCCGCTATCCTCTCGCCCGCCAGGGAGAGGAAACTGGCGCGAACCGAGTCGAGGCCGGGGATTTCCATCCGGTCTCCCGGCTTGACGGCGAGCAGCGCATGCAAGGCCCAGAGGTAGGGCAACGGCTCGGCGGTGCGGTTGGTGACACCGTAGTCGGCGACGAGGGTCGGGCCATCCAAACTCAGGCGGCGGACGAAACGAAACTCGGGGGCGGCGTAGCTGAGCTCGAGCAGTTCGGTGCCGGCGTTTTCCACAGCCCAGGGCCGTCCCCAGAGGTCGCCATGGTCGCGCAGGCGGCGGCGCCAGGGCGTCGATGCCGCATCGCGGGCGCCGACGGTGGGGAAGCACTCGTCCCAGCCCACGGCTTCGTCTCCGAGATAGACGGCATCCTCGCCGGTCTGCGCGCTGCGGCCACCCCTGGTCATCCAGTCGCGGCCCGATTTCCGGTCGATCAGACTGGTGACGCGAGCCCCATAGGCGGCGTCGACGTTGACCTCGAGCCAGTCGTTGCCGAGCGTGTGCAGTGCCATGTTTTCAGTACCCGCCGGCGCGCGGGCCTCCACCCATTTGTGGGGAGCATGCTGTATCCAAATCGCTTTGAAAGAAACCACAAACTGACATTTCACTCGTTGACACTGCCGGAACTTGCGTGCAACGCTTAGTGAAACAAGAGCAAATCCGGGCTGTCTCTGGAGGGTCAGAACCGGATCAAGGGGGAGTGAAAGCCAGCACGGCGCGGTCGAGGAGACCGCTCTGAATGCCTGCCAAAGATAACGATAACCTGCATGGGATTCCGACACTCGTACTGAGCGTCGGCGCGGCCTAAGCCGCCGCCAATGCAGTGTTTTTTCCAGCGGGCGAGGAGCGCGTGTCGACGGCGCCAACGGGCGATCGATCCACCGATGAGGAAACCTGCGCAAGCAGGACATGACGGGGCGGCCGCTGGCTGCTCCATCACTTCTGGAGGGAAGGGAAATCCCGACCTCCGGGGCTGGACGGAAATCTGACGCTGCAGCGTTTGCGGCGTGAGCTTGCCATTTTTATCCACAGACATGGGAGGATGTCACATGAAGAGATTGAAGTTGGCCGCAGCCGCCGTATTGGCGGTAGGGGCCTTGGCGGCACCGATAGCCGCGTGGGCCCAAAGCCCGCTGATGGCTACGGCGCCAAAGGAAATCACGCCGGCCGAGCCGCTGGCTGATGTTCCTCGCGAGCAGACGCTGGTGCTGGGCTGGGGCGTTGCCGCCGGTTCGCCGATCGGCGTCACCAACCCATGGGCGCTTCCCGGGTATACCCATCAGGAAGGCAACGCCATGATGTGGGAGCCGCTGATGTACTTCGCCATTTTCAAGGGCGAGTATGTTCCGTGGCTGGCCGACAGCATGGAATACACCGACGACACCTTCACGACCCTCGAGATCAAGATCAATCCGATGGCCAAGTGGAGCGACGGCGTCGCTGTCACCGCCAAGGACGTGAAGTTCACGTTTGACGGTCAGCTCAACAACAACAAGCTGCCCTACAACGCGCACTTCCAGCAGTTCGTCGAGTCCACCGAGATTGTCGACGACCTGACCGCCGTGGTGCACTTCAAGGCCCCGGCCCCGCGCTTCAAGTTCGAGGTCCTGACCCAGAAGTTCGACACCGGTATCCCGATCGTTCCGGAGCACTACCTGTCGCAGCAGGCCGACGTGAATATGGCTCCCGGCCAGACCGAGATGCCGCATTCGGGTCCGTATGATCTGAAGGCATGGAATGCCAACCAGAAGATCTACGACCTGCGCACGGACTGGTGGGCTATTGCCGCCGGTCGTGTGGCAGAGCCGGCCGTCAAGCGCATCATCATCGCCAACATCATCGGCGTTTCGATGGACACGGTGGCCCAGCGTATCGTGAACAACGAGTTCGACTCCGCCCTCGACATGCGTTCGGCGGTGATCAGCAATATCCTTGCACAGAACCCGAACATCACGACCCATACCGGCAACGAGTCGCCCTACGGCTATCTCGACTGGTGGCCGAACTCGCTCTGGGTGAACACTCAGATCGAACCCTACAACAACCCCAACGTCCGTCGTGCGATGAGCCTGCTCATCAACCGCGATCTGATCAACGACATCCTCTATGATGGCGCCCAGATTGCCACCATCTACCCGTTCCCTCTCTACCCGAACCTGCAGGCTTTTGCTGACTCGCCCGGCGTCAAGGCGCTTGAAGAGCAGTACCAGCCGCGCCTGTTCGACCCCGAGAAGAGTGCGGCTCTCATGACCGAAGCCGGCTTCACCATGAACGGCAATGGCCTCTGGGAAAAAGATGGCGAGACCATCGACACCACGATCCAGGGTTTCGAAGGCATCCACAGCGACATCGTCCCGATCCTGGTTGAAATGCTCCGCCAGGGCGGCTTTGATGCCTCTGTCAACTTCGGCCCCGACGCCTACCAGAACATGGCTGACGGCCGCATCGGCGCATACATGTTCGGTCACGGTGCTTCGCTCTACGATCCGTTCGAGGCTCTGAACCTCTTCCACGGCAAGTACAGCCAGGCCATCGGCACCTCGGCAGGCAACAACCGCTTCTCGCGGTACTCGAACCCGGAATACGATGCGATCCTCGACAAGATTGCACCGCTGTCGTCTGACGATCCGGAGTTCGTGGCTGGTGCCACCGAGGCACTGGGCATCTACTGGCGTGACCAGATCGATATTCCGATCATCCAGTGGCTCCACCGTATCGCCTACAACCAGACGTACTGGAAGAACTGGCCGACCGCGTCGAACCCCGCAATGGGTACGAACGGCGCCTTCTGGGCACACACCGGCATGCTGGTTGTGACCGCGCTGCAGCCGGCTGGCGCGCAGTAATCCGACCCTACCTGGAGTGCGCGTCCGCGCGCACTCCTTCACTTCACGGTGCCGGAGTTGCCCCAAGTGAATTTCAAACTCATTGCCAAGCGTCTGTCTTTCTTGGTCCTGGTCATTTGGGCCGCGTCGACCATCGTCTTTTTTGTGCCGCGCCTGTCATCGCGTAACGCCATCCGCGAACGCTTCGCGGAACTTGCGCGGTCCGGCGGCTTTTCGCCCGCCGATATCGAAACCCTGGTCGCCAACATGAACCAGCAGTTCGGCCTCGACCGGCCGCTGCTCGACCAGTACTGGACCTATCTGGGCAATATCGTCCGCATGGATTTCGGCTACTCGCTCAACCGCTATCCGTCGACGGTTGCCGATATCATCAGCCAGGCCCTGCCCTGGACCTTCTTCCTGCTGCTGGTCACGACGATCCTGAGCTTTGTCATCGGCAACCTGCTCGGCGCCGTTTCCGCATGGCCGAAAGCGCCGCGCTGGCTGCGCACGATCGCCACCCCATTCATCCTGCTCACCGGCGTGCCGCCCGTCATCATGGGCATCCTGCTGCTGTTCTTCATCGGCTTCCGCATGAAGCTGCTGCCGCTGGGTGGATCCTATTCCATCGGCACGGTGCCGAACTGGTCCTGGACCTTCGCCTTCGACATCCTGCGACACCAGCTGCTCCCGGCGCTGGCACTGATCCTCGGCTCGGTCGGTGGCTGGGTGCTGTCGATGCGTGGCATGGGCATCACCATTCAAGGCGAGGACTACGTCAACTTTGCCGAGCACAAGGGACTGACAGGCGGTCGCATCTTCCGCGACTACTACCTGCGCAATACCCTGCTGCCGCAGGTGACGGGACTGGCCCTTGCGCTGGGTACGGTGGTCACCTCGGCGATCATCGTGGAAGGCCTGTTCGGTCTGCCCGGCCTCGGGACGGTGCTCAACAACGCCATCCGCGCCAACGATTTCCCGGTGATCTACGGCGTCGTGCTGTTCATCACCATCGCCATCGCCGTGCTGATGGCGGTTCTCGAATTCGTCTACCCGCTGCTCGACCCGCGCGTGCGGAATCATTAGGATCGGACAATTGACCACAATTGCTACAAATTCGGTGGAAGAGACCGTCCGTCAGCCCGGCAGTCTCACGCTTCTGCTGCGCTATCTCAATCGTAACCGCGGGCTGGCCGTCGGTCTGCTGATCCTGCTCGGCCTGGTGCTGTTCACCGTCATCGGGCTCCTGGTGATCAACCCCAAGCACGCCTATCCGCTGGCGGTGGCCACCAAGCAGCCGCCCAGCCTCAAGTATCCGTTCGGTACCGACTTCTTCGGTCGTGACATGATGGCGGCCATGGTGGTCGGCATGTGGCAGACGGCCGTGATCGGCGTCATCGCCGGCGGACTGGGGACCCTGATCGGGGTCGTGCTCGGCTTCGTCTCGGCCTATTTCGGCGGCTGGATCGACAGCTCCATCCGCACCGTCTGCCAGATCCTCACGCCGATCCCGGTGCTGCTGATCCAGGTGGTCATCGCCGGCTCGCTCGACAAGCGGGACGTCACCATTTTCACGATGGCACTCATCGTGGTGCTGCTCGCCTGGATGGGACCGACGCTGGTGATCCGCTCGCAGGTGCTGACCATGAAGGAACGGCAGTTCGTTTCGGTGGCCAAGCTCTCGGGCGTCTCGGACATGGGCGTCATCTTCAAGGAGATCCTGCCCAACTTGCTGCCGTTCATTGCCGCGGCCTTTGTGGGCCAGGTGTTTTCGGCGGTGTTTGCGTCCTTCTACCTGGCAGTTCTCGGCCTCGGCCCGCTGCGCGAGCCGCTGCTCGGCAACATCATCTGGGCGGCCCAGCTGCAGGGCGCTTTCTTCAACGGCTGGTGGTGGTGGCCCATTGCGCCTTCGGTGGCAATGATCCTCATCCTCGGGTCGCTGGCTCTCATCAACATGGGCCTCGACGAACTGGCCAACCCGCGCGTGCGACGGACGGAATAATCTGATGACCAACACTATAGATATGGCCGGCAGCCACGCCGGCACGCAGAAGGGGCTCGCGCCCGACAGCAGTCCCGTCCTACGCGTCGAGGGGCTGGAGGTAACCTACTACACCGACCTCGGCCGGGCGAAGGCACTGGACGATGTGAGCTTCACGCTCGAAGCCGGCCAGAAGCTGGGCATGGTGGGGGAGTCCGGTTCGGGCAAGTCCACCCTGGCCCTCGCCATGATGCGCATGATCAAGCCCCCCGGGCGGATCGAGGGTGGCAAGGTGATCGTCGGTGGCGGGGACCTGATGTCGCTGAACGAAGAGGAGATGCGCAAGGCACGCCTGAGCCGCATCGCCTATATTCCGCAGGGTGCGATGAACTCGCTCAACCCGGTGACGCGGATCGGCGAGCAGATGGTGGACGCGATCAAGTCCCACATCTCGGGCGAGAGCAAGTCGGCCATCGCCGATCGCTGCGCGCATGCGCTGCGTTCGGTGGATCTGGATCCGAGCGTGTACCGGATGTATGCGCACGAACTGTCCGGCGGCATGAAGCAGCGCGTCTGCATTGCCATCGGCATCCTGCTGCAGCCCAATGTCATCATCGCCGACGAGCCGACAAGCGCGCTCGACGTGGTGACGCAGCGGCAGGTGATGGAGACCATCGACAAGGTCCAGGACGAGATCAATGCGGCGGTCATCTTGATCGGCCACGACATGGGCCTGATGGCGCAGTTCGTGGACCGGGTGGCGGTGATGTATGCCGGCCGGCTGGTCGAACTGGCCACCGTGCAGGAGATGTTCACCGACCCCAAGCATCCCTACTCGCAGGCTCTGATCGACTCGCTGCCCAGCCTCGACAACAAGGGTGTGTTCCAGGGCATTCCCGGACTTGCGCCGTCGCTGTTGCGGCTGCCGAGCGGCTGTGCGTTCCATCCGCGGTGTCCGCATGGACATCTCGAGCTGCAGCGCAGCGTCCGCCCTGAACCTGTCGTGCTGCCCGGTGGCCGCACGGTGACCTGCCATCTCTATAGCGAGGAGGGGCAGCGCAATGGCTAACTTGCTCGAACTCAAAGACGTATCCAAAGTCTACTCCCGTGGGCTGCTGAGCAAGAATGCAACGATCGCGCTGCAGAACTTCTCGCTCGAACTCAAGGAAGACGAACCGACCATCCTGACGGTGGCCGGCGAGAGCGGCAGCGGCAAGACGACGCTCGCCATGCTGCTGCTCGGCTTCATCACGGCAACGACGGGCGAGATCCTCTATCGCGGCAAGAACATTGCCGGGTTGCACGGGGCCGAACGCCTCGCCTATCGACGCGAAGTGCAGGCGGTGTTCCAGGACCCGTTTGCGGTGTTCAACCCCTTCTACACGGTCGACCATCTGCTGACGGTGCCGATCAAGCGGTTCAAGCTGGCCAAGTCCAATGCCGAAGCCCGCAAGAAGATGGACGAGGCGCTGACCGCAGTCGGCCTGCGTCCGGAAGACGTGCTGGGGCGTTTCCCGCACCAGCTGTCGGGCGGCCAGCGCCAGCGCATCAACGTGGCCCGGGCACTGCTGCTCAGGCCGCGGCTGCTGATCGCCGACGAACCGGTTTCGATGGTGGACGCCTCGCTGCGCGCCAATATCCTGGAGACGCTGCGCAACCTGCAGCGCGACTATGGCGTGTCGATCATCTACATCACGCACGATCTGACGACGGCCTATCACATCGCCAAGTCGATCATTGTGCTGTACCGCGGCGGTGTCATGGAAGCAGGCGACGTCGACAAGGTGATCAAGGATCCCAAGCATCCCTACACCAAGCTCCTGGTCGACTCGATCCCGTGGCCCAATCTCGAACAGCGCTGGGGCAGCGAGCCGATCAAGGCGCGCGAGGGCGTGATGGTGGCCGGCGGCTGTCCGTTCATGTCGCGCTGCCCGTCGGCCATGGAAATCTGCAAGACCCGGCCACCGCTCTACGAGATCGACCCCAAGCATGCCGCGGCCTGCTACCTCTACGACAAGCAGCCCAAGGTATCGGTCGATCGACTTTCAGAACTGCTGCCGGTCTAGACCGGCGTCTTTAAACCGAGGGCCGGCGTCTTGCCGGCCCGATCACGGACATTTTCAAATGCTTCAGATTGCAGAGTTCATCAGTCCCAAACCGACGCCGGTGTGGAAGCTGGCACAGCAATGCGGTGTCGACCTTGCCGTTGGCGGGTTGCCGTTCGACACGCTGCAGGCCGGCGAGAAGGTCGGCGACCTGGCGCCATTGACGCGCATGAAGGCCGACTATGAAGCCGGCGGCTTCAAGCTCGCCGTGCTCGAGTCGCGGCCGCCGCTCAACAAGGCCAAGCGGGGCCTCGAGGGCCGCGACGCCGAGATCGACGTGGTCTGCGACCTGCTCACCAATATGGGCAAGCTCGGCATCCCGGTGTGGTGCTACGAGTGGATGACCGACTTCAACTGGGTGCGCACCAATTTCGCCACCCCGTCGCGCGGCGGCTCGGTGGTGACCAGCTTCAATGTCAACGACGTGCCCGACGACATCACCTCCAATCCGCCGATCAGCGAGGAGGAGCTCTGGACCAATCTGGAGTATTTCCTCAAGCGCACCCTGCCCGTGGCCGAGAAGGCCGGGGTGAAGATGTCGATGCATCCGGACGATCCCCCGATCACGCCGATCAAGGGCGTCAGCCGCATCATGCGGACGATCGACAACTATCATCGCCTGCTCGAGCTGGTGCCGAGCGAGATGAACACCATCACCATGTGTCAGGGTAATTTCACGCTGATGACCGACGACCTGCCGCGCGAGATCCGTCGCTTCGGCAAGAAGATTTCCTTTATCCATTTCCGCGACGTGCGCGGCGTGCCGACACAGTTCGAAGAAACCTGGCACGATGCAGGCAAGACCGACATGCTCGCCTGCATGCAGGCCTACAAGGATATCGACTTCGACGGCGTCCTGCGGCCCGATCACGTGCCGACGGTGGAAGGCGACAGCAACGAACATGCCGGCTATTCGGCGTTCGGGCGGCTCTATGCCATCGGCTACATTCGCGGCCTGCAGCAGGCCGTCTACGCGTCCTAAGGTTCGACATCATGAAGATTGCACTGACCGGTGGCAGCGGCGGCATTGGCCGCGCCATTATTGAACTCGCGCTGGCGCGTGGCGACACCGTCGTCAGCGTCGACCGCGTCCCCTCGCCCGATCCGCGCGAGGGCGTCACCTATGTCGAAGCGCCGATGAGCGACTACGACGCGCTCGTCAAGGCCTTCGAGGGCTGCGACGCGCTGATCCATATGGCGGCGATCCCGTCGCCATTCCGCGAGCCCGACCACGTCGTCCACAACAACAATGTGGTGGGCAGCTACAACGCCATGCGGGCGGCGATCGAACATGGCATCATGCGCATCTGCCAGGCGTCGAGCGTCAACGCCATCGGGCTGTCCTACAGCCGCGAGGCGCATTTCGACTACCTGCCGCTCGACGAAGAGCATCCGAACTACACCGAGGAGCCCTACGGCCTCTCCAAGTGGATCTGCGAACAGCAGGCCGACACCTTCGCGCGGCGCTATGCAGACATCAGCATCGCCAGCATCCGCTTCCACTGGGTGGTGCCGGACCGGCAACTGGCCGTCAACGCCTTCGGCGCGCCCAGCCAGGAGGTCGCCAAGCACCTCTTTGCCTATACCTTGCGCGAGCCGGCGGCACGAGCCTGCCTGCTCGGCATCGAAGGCAAGTTCAAGGGGCACGAAGCGTTCTACATCGTCGGACCGGACTCGGTCTCGGCGACGCCGAGTCTTGAGCTGGCGGCGACCTATTTCCCCAATGTGCCGGTTACCGGCGATCTCAGCGGGCACAAGGGCTTCTTCAATTGCGCCAAGGCGGAGCGGCTGCTCGGCTGGAGGCATGACGACTGACGATTGCAAGCGTCCGGTGCAAGCCAGCGCCTGTGCCGGACGCTAACCCAAGACGACGGTGAACCTTGGGCCGCCTCACGTGTTTAGCCCGCATCGACACTCTTGGAGGGATTCTGCATGAAACGATTTGCCGCTGTCGCACTCGCCGGTCTGGGCCTGACATTTCCCGCACTGGCGCAGGACACCCCCGACTCGGTCGTTCCCGGGCAACAACAATTCGAAATGCAGGTGCTGACCAGCGGTCTTGCCGGGCCGTGGGAGCTGACCTACGGGCCCGACGACTTCCTGTGGGTCACCGAGCGCACCGGCGGCCGCATCGACCGCATCAACCCGGCTGACGGCACCGTGTCGACGCTGATCGAGATCGACGAGGTCTCGGCGCCGGGCGGGCAGGATGGCCTGCTGGGCCTGGCGCTGCATCCCGATCTGCTCAAGGGCACCGGCAACGACTACGTCTTTGCCGCCTACACCTATGTCGACAAGTCGCTGGGCGGCGATCCGACGGTGGCAGACCCCTTCAGCCCCTACCACGATCTTTATGCCAAGATCGTGCGCCTGACCTACGACGCGGCCAGCGACAAGCTGACCGATCCGGTCGAGGTGATTGCAGGCCTGCCGGCCAGCAATGACCACAATTCGGGCCGCCTGAAAGTCGGACCGGACGGCAAGCTCTACTACACCATCGGCGACGGCGGCAAAAACCAGCTCGGCAACTGGTGCCTGCCCATCGAGGCGCAGCGCCTGCCGACGGAAGACGAGCTCTCGGCCAAAGACTTCATCGCCTACCAGGGCAAGTCGCTGCGGCTCAACCTCGACGGCTCGGTCCCCGAGGACAATCCGGTGATCGACGGCATCAAGAGCCACGTCTTCACCTATGGGCACCGCAACATGCAGGGCATCGACTTCGCGCCGGATGGCACGCTCTACGCGTCCGAGCAGGGCCCAAAGACCGATGACGAGGTCAACATCCTGGTCGGCGGCGACAATTACGGCTGGCCGCATGTCGGCGGTTTCCGGGACGACAAGGCCTACCAGTATGCGCGCTGGGCCGACGCGACGACGCCTTGCGAGCAGCTGTCGTTCAGCGACATCACCATCGATCCGTCGGTGCCGGTGGAGGACGAAAGCGCCTGGACGGGCGAGCAGCACGACCCGCTCGCAACCATGTTCACCGTTCCGAGCGACTGGGACTTTACCGATCCTGCCTGCAACGGCATCGACTTCATCTGCTGGCCCACGGTC
The DNA here is from genome assembly GCF_055808595.1 of Devosia sp. J20-27. Taxonomy (NCBI): domain Bacteria; kingdom Pseudomonadati; phylum Pseudomonadota; class Alphaproteobacteria; order Hyphomicrobiales; family Devosiaceae; genus Devosia; species Devosia sp. J20-27. Next base: position 374,392 of record NZ_CM147875.1, read on the forward strand.
GCTGCCTCCAGCATCCAGACCTATTTCCCGGAGGCTGGTGAAGGCATTCCGGGCTGGGAGCACTCGCTGCTGGTGACGACGCTCAAGCGCGGCTCGCTCTATCGCGTGCCATTGAGTGAAGACGGCCAGTCGGTGGCCGGCCCGATCGAGCGCTTCTTCCAGACCGAGAACCGCTTCCGCGATGTCGCCCTGAGCCCGGACATGAAGACGATCTTTGTCGCCACCGATCCGGGTGGCCTGGCGGAATCGCTCTCGGGCGGCACCACCACCACCATGCAGAACCCCGGCGCCATCCTCGTCTACACCTATACCGGTGACGGCAATGCGGCGACTGCGGCCGGCACAGAAGCCGATACCGCCGGCGGCACCGACACGGCCGATGCGGGCATGGCGGCTGCCGGCGGCGCCGCACCGACCTTCACCGCGGAACAGGCCGAGCGCGGTCAGGCAGCCTACCGCGCGAACTGCGTGTCCTGCCACGGCCAGAACCTGATCAATGCCGCCTATGGCACGCCGCTGGCCGGGCCCTATTTCGACGGCAAGTGGCGCGGCAAGACGGTCGAGGCCTTCTACAACTATGCGCATGACCGTATGCCGCCATCGCGGCCGGCTTCGCTGTCGCCCGAGACCTATGCCGACATCGTCGCCTATGTGTTCGAGGTCAACGGCCTCGCCGCCGGCGATGCGGAATTGCCGGCCGATACATCGGCCCTGGCCGGGATGACCATTCCGGCCAAGCAAGCGGGCTGACACGAACCGAACCAGATGGCAGTGGCCCCGCGCCGCTGCCATTTGCATGATAGCCTGCCGCAACAAAGCCCAGGAGAGGACCCGAAATGCCCGACACGACGCTGATGGCCATTGGCTGCTACACCGAGGACATGGCGCATGTGAAAGGCGCCGGCGAAGGCATCGTGATAGCGGCCCTCGACCAGGCAACGGGCAGAATCGAAGTCCGGCACGTGGTCAAGGGCCCGCGCAACCCGAGCTATCTGGCGACATCCCCGGCCGGCGACCGGCTCTATGCGGTGGAAGAGCTTGGCAGCGATGCCGCGCCGCACATTCACACCTACGCGCTCGACCGGTCGACCGGCACGCTCGAACTGCTGTCAAAGACGCCCTGCCCCGGTGCCGCGGCCTGCCATATCAAGACCGACGCTGCCGGGCGTGTCCTGCTGGTATCCAATTTCGTCTCCGGCGACCTGCTCTGCTACAAGCTCGATATCGACGGCATTCCCGAAAGTTCGCCCCAGGTCATCGGCCGGCCGGGCGATGGCACGGCGCGGGTGCACTACGCCAGCGAGGTTGGCGATGGCGTGGTGCTGGTCTGCGACGCCGGCAATGACATGATCGCCGCCTACGGCCTCGACGCGGACGGGCTGCGACCCGACCCCCTCTACGAAATCAGCGCGGCCTCAGGCAGCTTTCCGCGGCACCTGGCGGTGACCGCAGACGGGCAGGGCCTGCTGGTGGCGCATGAACATCATTCCACCCTGGGCAGCGTGCGGCTCGAAGACGGCACCGGCGTCTATGTGGATGTGCTCTCGACCCTGCCCGCCGACTGGACAGGGGCCAAGTCCGGCGCGGCCGTGCGCATCCATCCCGACGGCCGGTTCGGCTACATGTCGAGCCGGGCGCATAACTCGATCTTCGGCGCGACGATCTCGTCCGGTTCGCTGCGACTGAGGCCAATCGGGATCTGGGAGACCGGTGGTGTGACGCCCCGTGACTTTGCCATCGATCCGAGCGGCCGCTGGCTGGTGGCAGCCCATCAGGACAGCAGTGACCTGTCGGTGTTTCCGCTGGACCCGGAGACCGGTCGGCTGGGAGCGCGGGGCCACCGCCTGGACCTGGGAACCCCCGTCTCGGTGCTCTTCCTCTAGCGCGTCCGTCGGACCGCGCTCGGGGGCGGCGGGGCGCCAAAGTTTCTCAGCCGTTTCAGAGGCAGCGATCGCAGACCGGTTCTGCGCGCCATCCCTTTGTTTTTTCTTGCTTTTTCTCGTTGAGAGCGACGCGCCAGCGGCGCTTTCCTGCTAACCTATACTTTTGATTTATGGGTGAACGCTGAGGTACGTGTTGCAGCGAGAGGAATTCTAGTCAATGTTGAGCAAGTGAGACGAACGCCCCGCAGGTGCCACAGAGTGCCAAGGGATGTCGTCCAAGGAAACTGCCTAATGTGGAGGAGAAACTGGAATGACTTTCAAGAAGTTGAATCGCCGTGACGTCCTGAGGGGGACGGCCGCGACTGGCGCCGGATTGCTGGCTGCCGGCAGCGGGTTTTCCGCTCTCGGGCAGGATGCACCCAAGCCCGATGACGCACTGCCGGTCGGCAGCTCGGGCAAGCTGACGGTTATCCACCGTACCGAGTATTTCGAAGCCGCGCAGACTGCCTTCCGCGACACCGTGCAGGCGTTTGCCGACGCCAAGGGTGTCGAGCTCGACATCTCGACGACCAACCCGGAATCGTTCGGCGACTTCATGGGCAAGATGACTGCCGCCGTGAAGGCCGGCAACGCTCCGGATTTTGCCTATACGTCCAACGTTTCGATCTCGCAGCTGCACCTGCTCGACCTCGTCGAGGATGTGACCGACGTGGTCGACGAGGCAGTGGCCAAGTACGGCGCCATCATGCCGGGCCTGAATGCTGCCAAGACCGCCCAGTTCGACGGCCGCTGGAAGGCCATCCCGCTGATCGGCACCACCACCGGCTACTACGCCCGTGGCGACAAGCTCAAGGAAGCCGGCATCGACCCGGCCTCGCTCAAGACCATCGTTGATCGCCGCGAAGCCGCACTCGCCATTTCCGGCCCGGACTTCTACGGCTGGGGCTTCACCCCCAACCAGTCCGGTGACGGCTTCGGCTTCCTGATCGGCGTCGTGCAGGCCTTTGGCGGTTCGTTCACCGACGAAACCGGCATGATCATCAAGTTCAACTCGCCCGAGACTGTGGCGGCGTTCGAATTCCTGCAGGAAACCTACGACCGCAACGGCAAGTATGCCGCCATGCTGCCGCCGGGCGTCGAGAGCTGGAACGATACCGGCAACAACGAAGCCTACCTCGCAGGCCAGATCGGCTTCACGCAGAACGCCTTCTCGATCTACGCCCAGGCCAAGCGTGACAACAACCCGGTCTTCCCGCACACCCTGCTGCTGCAGGCGCCGACGGCCATCAACGGCGACAGCCGCGATGGCGGCAATGTCGGCGGCTGGATGACCATCTTCAAGGGCGCGCCGAATGCGGCTCTCGCCAAGGAACTGGCACTCAACCTGCTCGACCCGGAGAACTTCGGCAAGATCGCAGCGCTGGGCAGCGTGCTGTTCACGCCGGCCTACGAGAACCTCTGGACCGAAGAACTGCTGGCAGCCGAGCCGAACCTGGCGACCATCAAGGAGGCGGTCAGCGTGACCGATCCGTTCCTTGGTCAGTCGTGGCCGGCAAACCCCAATGCGGGTGTCGACGCCATCCGCGCCCAGGGCGTGCTCGAGCAGTCCGTCGGCAACGTCATCTCCGGCCGCATGTCGCCCGCCGATGCCGTCAAGGACGCACATCAGAAGATGGTCGACCTCTTCGAAGAAGGCGGCATCATGCAGCCCTAAGGCAGCAGCAGTCGCAAGGGAGGGCGGCGCAACCGCCCTCCCCGTTTTAACCGCACAGCGTCATCGGCCGCATCTCCGGGGGGAGTGCGAGCGCCGTTTTGCGCAAGTTATCCAGGCCACGGCGCGCCACGAACGGCCTCGCCCTCCAGCAGCTTCATGAGGACATTCTATGGTTGATCAAGCCCACCCAACTCCCACCGTCGAGCGAACCATGCGGCCCATGTCGTTGTCGCGGCGGGTGCGGGGCGTTCTCGGGCGCGACTGGCGGATCGCCTACCTGTTCGTGCTGCCCATGGTCCTGCTCATGGCAGGCCTGATCTTCTGGCCGTTCATCAGCGCCATCCTGATGTCGACGACGACGTTCAACTTCCTGACCGGCGCGACAAACGATGTCGGGCTGCGCAACTTTGAGCGCCTCTACACCAACTCGGACTACCTGCTGTCGCTGTCGAACACGATCAACTTCACCTTCTGGTCGCTGCTGATCAAGTTCGTCACGGGCATGACCATCGCTATGATCCTCAATTCCAAGTTGCCGTGGCGCAACCTGTTGTCGGCGATCATGCTGCTGCCATGGATCGTGCCGGAGATCGTGACGGCGCTGGCCTGGAAGTCGATCTACGACCCCCTGTTCGGTGGCCTGAACCCGATCCTGCAGGGCCTCGGCATCATCGAGCAGCCGCTCGGCTGGCTGTCGGACGCCAATATGGCGCTGGGCAGTGTCATTGCCGTGAACGTCTGGAAGGGCATTCCGTTCTTCACCCTGCTGCTGCTCGCCGGCCTCAAGGCCATCGATACCGAGCTCTATGAATCGGCTGAAGTCGATGGTGCCAATTCGGTGCAGCGCTTCCGCTACATCACACTGCCCGGCATGCGCTACGTCATCCTCGTGGTGTTGCTGCTGTCGTTCATCTCGACCTTCAACCAGTTCGGCCTGATCTTCCTGATGACCGGCGGCGGACCGAGCGGCGCGACCCGTCTCTACTCGATCCTCGCCTACGAAAAGGCCATCGGCTCGCTGCAATACGGTCCCGGTAGTGCGATTGCGCTCAGCGTCGCGCCGCTCATGGCCTTCCTGATCTATCTGCTCTCCAAGTACATGCGGCACGACGAGCGTTCGGCCGGCGTCGAGAAGAAGCGGTTCAACCTGGCCATCGGCAAGTTCTTCGGCGCCCTGTGGACGCTGTTCATGGACATCATCTTCTGGCCGTTCACGATGCTCAACCGTGGCTTCGAAAGGCTGGCTTTGGTCATCCGCCAGCGCGTGACCGGCAAGTCGCACAAACCGGTGTTCAAGCCGGAAGGGCGCGAAAAGATGGGGATCGGAGTCCGTATCCTGATCCTGCTGCCGATCCTGGTGTTCGTGCTGTTCCCGTTCTACTGGGTGATCATCACCTCGTTCAAGACGACCACCCAGATCAGCCAGCGCGAGTCCATCTTCTGGCCGAGCCCGGCCACCTTCAGCCAGTACCAGGAACTGGTCTTCAACTCGCCGTTCCTCGTCTGGCTCGGCAACTCGGTCCTGATCGCGGCCCTGAGCACCATCATTTCGGTGACCATCGCCGCGCTCGCCGCCTATGCCCTGACCCGACTGAAGTTCCTCGGTGCGGGCCTGCTGACCACAGCGATCCTGATCACCTATCTGCTGCCGGGTACGCTGATCTTCATTCCGCTCTATCAGACACTGAGCGATCTGGGGCTCATCAACAGCTATGGCGCGCTGCTGACCACCTACCCCACCTTCCTCGTCCCCTTCGCTACCTGGGTGCTGATCGGCTATTTCCGCTCGATCCCGGTGGAACTCGAGGAAGCGGCGATGATCGACGGGGCGAGCCGGCTCTACGCCTTCGTGCGGATCACCCTGCCGCTGGCGGCGCCGGCTCTGCTTTCGGTGGCGCTCTTCGCCTTCACCAATGCGTGGAACGAGTTCCTCTTCGCCTTCGTGTTCATCACGTCGGAATCGCTGCGGACGCTGCCGATCGGTCTGCAGTCGATGGTGGTGGGCGACATCCTGCCATGGGGTGAACTGATGGCGGCGTCGCTGCTGACGGCCATCCCGGTGGCGATCCTCTACATGTATGCCCAGCGCTTCCTCGTCGGCGGCCTGACCGTCGGCGCCGTGAAGGGCTAAGGCATCACGACAGGCCGGGCGGACATGGTTCGCCCGGCCTTTTTCTTTCCCCGAAATCAATGGAGACCTTGCGGGATGACCACACAGCGTCAGGGCCTCTCGGCCTCCCCCGTCGTCACTGGCATGCGCGTCGTGCCGGTCGCCGGACAGGACAGCATGCTGCTCAACCTGAGCGGCGCGCATGGCCCGCTGTTTACCCGCAACATCGTGCTGCTCACCGACAGCCTCGGGCATACCGGGCTAGGCGAAGTGCCGGGCGGCGAGGCGATTGCCCGCACCATCGAGGACGCCTGGGCGCTGCTCGAGGGACAGCCGATCTCGAGCTACCGTTCGCTGCTGCGCCAGGTCGGCGCCACGTTTGCGGCACGGGATGCCGGCGGACGCGGCCTGCAGACCTATGACGAGCGCGTCACCATCCACGCCGTGGCGGCGCTCGAATGCGCCCTGCTCGATCTGCTCGGGCAGTTCCTCGAGGTGCCGATGGCCGAACTGCTCGGCGACGGGCAGCAGCGCGATCGCGTCGAGATGCTGGGCTATCTGTTCTATGTCGGCGACGGGGCGCGGACACCGCTGAACTACCGCACGCCGGCCGCCGGCAGCGATGACTGGATGCGGCTGCGCGATGCACCCGCTCTCGACGCCGCCGCCGTGGTGCGCCTCGCCGAGGCAGCAGAGGCCAAATACGGCTTTCGCGACTTCAAGCTCAAGGGTGGCGTGCTGGCCGGCGAGGTGGAAGCCGAGGCCATCGTGGCGCTGCACGAGCGATTTCCCGAGGCGCGGCTGACGATTGATCCCAATGGCGGCTGGTCGCTGGCCGAGGCAGTCAAGGTGTGCACCAGCCTCAAGCCGATCCTCGCCTATGCCGAGGACCCCTGCGGGGCCGAGGCCGGGTTCTCCGGCCGCGAAGTGCTGGCCGAATTCCGGCTGCGCACCGGGCTCAAGGTCGCCACCAACATGATTGCCACCGACTGGCGGCAGATGGGCCACGCGCTCAGCCTGGGCAGCGTCGATATTCCGCTGGCCGATCCGCATTTCTGGACGCCGCGCGGCTCGATCGACGTGGCCAAGCTCTGCGACCGCTGGGGCCTGACCTGGGGTTCGCATTCGAACAACCATTTCGACATATCGCTGGCGATGTTTACCCAGGTCGGCGCCGCCGCGCCCGGCGCCATCACGGCGCTCGATACGCACTGGATCTGGCAGGACGGGCAGCGACTGAGCAAGGCGCCGCCGGTCATTGCCGATGGCCACGTGACGGTGCCGGAACGGCCGGGCCTCGGTGTGGAGATCGATGAGACAGCGCTGGAGGCAGCGCACCAGCTCTATCGCACGCTGCCGGCCGGCAGCCGCAACGACGCGGCGGCCATGCAGTACCTGATCCCGGGCTGGAGCTTTGACGCCAAGCGCCCGGCACTGGTGCGGTAGGAAGCGGTCGGGTTAGACCGACGTTATCGGAAGATACTCCACCTTACCGTCAATGAGTTCTTCCACGGCCACTGCCCGACCACTCCAGAAGCGGAGCGTCCAGAGTTCTTTGTTCGACTTGACCGCGAGTTCCGAGTCGAGGTCGTAAAGTGGGGTATGCTGGACAAAGTCGCCGTCTCGGACTGTGAGGATCAGTATCTTGTCGGCGAGCAGAGCGGCTGTCACGTCATCCGCGATGGCCTCATCAGTTCGGCCGCGCCTCTCCAGCATGTCCGGGTGCATGTGCCAGGGCAACCCCTCGAAGCCCATGGCTATGGTCGAGGACGTACCCTCGGCATATCGCTCGACGAACCAAGTCAAAGACCCGTCTTCGGTGACATGACGGTGCAGCAACTGCGCTTCTTCCGTCATGCCACCTCCGATAGGCCTCACTCGAACCAGGTGGTGCCCGGATACTGGTGCGCCTTGGCGACCTCTTCGTTGAGCTCGAGGCCGATGCCCGGACGGTCGGTCATCTTGATGCAGCCGTTCTGGATGATCTCGCCGCCGTCAGTCGCCGTCCGCCAGTAATCGAGCCGGCCGAACCAGTGGTACTCGAGGATGAGGAAGTTCGGCACCGTGGCGCAGACATGGGCCGAGGCCATGGTGCCGATCGGCGACGACACGTTGTGCGGCGCGAACGGGACCGAATAGACATCGGCCATCTCGGCGATCTTCCGGCACTCGGAGAGGCCGCCGCACTTGGGGATATCGGGCATGATGATATCGAGCGCCTGCTTCTCGAACACCTCGCGGAAGCCGTGGCGCAGATACAGGTTCTCGCCGCCGCAGATCGGGGTCGAGGTCGAGCGGGTGATCTCGGCCATGACGCCGACATTCTCGGGCGGGATCGGCTCTTCGAGCCACATCAGCTGCAGGTGCTCGAGGTCCTTGGCGAGACGGATGGCCGAGTGCTTGTCGAGCCGCGTATGCACGTCGCAGGCGACGTCCACGTCCTTGCCGGCGGCCTTCACCACCATTTCGGCCAGCTGCACCATGCGGTCATGCTCCCACTTGTTGGGAGTCATGTTGAAGCTGTCCTTCACATACCACTCGGTCTCGGAGCCGGTATGGCCGTAGGCGCGAATATCAAGGTCGACCTTGAGCGCGGTGAAGCCGGCCTCAAGCACCTCGTCGACGACGGCCTGCACCTCGTCCATGTTCATGCCCGGCGAAACTTCGCAGTCGCAATAGACACGAATATCGTCGCGGAACTTGCCGCCCATCAGTTCATAGATCGGCACCTCGAGGGCCTTGCCCTTGAGATCCCAGAGGGCGATCTCGATGCCGGTCAGCGCGGTGATCAGCGCGCCGGCGAAGCCGCCTTCGAACACCAGGCTGCGGCGGATGCCTTCGAACAGCGCATCGATGGCGAACGGATCCTTGCCGATCAGCCGCTTCTCGAGCTCCTTGACGATCGCGATGGCCTGGTGGCCACCATGCACGCATTCGCCCAGCCCGGTCACGCCGGCATCTGTCTCGATCTTGACCCAGAGCTGCATGGTGTGGCCGGTGCTGGCGGCCGTTTTGACCGATGTGATCTTCATGTATTCCCCTCGCTTGGAAAGCGCCGGTTTGCATCCTCTTTCCGGCGTCGGCGGCACGTTAGCGTTCCGGCAGCCCGTTGACCATAGTTCAAAAGTGCGATGTTGATGTTCAAATCCGAACTGTGCCTATTCTAGCCGGGTAGCGCCGCGACGGCCTCCGCCAGCAGGTCGTGGGCATCGCGCCGGCTGCCGTCCGAAAAGGCGACGCGGACGCGCTGCACGGTATGGTCGTTGTAGAGGCTCACCATGAAATCCTGCACCTCGAGCTGGCCGTAATCGGCGAGCGGGACGGCGACCGACTCGACGACCAGTTGCGGGCCATCGGGCCGCATGGCGCAGAGATCGAGAACCGCGCGCAGCGCCGGTGAGCCGCGCTTCAGCGCCCGCCGAAAGGCGAGGATGTCGTCCGCCCCGGTATCGGCAGCGAACAGCCGGTCGACATGCGCGTCGACCAGCAGGGCGACAAGCATGGCGCGCCGCCGCGACAGCGGCGCGGCCTGCGCCGCCGCCAGTGCGGCAGCGATGGCGGCGCGGTGGGCCTCGAGGTCAGGCAAGGTGCTTGTTGAAGAAATCCAGCGTGCGGGCCGAGGCCTTCTTGCAGGCTGCCTCGTCGAAGTTGGATGGTCGTTCGCTGTTGCAGAAGCCGTGATCGCCCTCGTAGACATAGATGCCGACGTCGGGGTGGCGGGCCTGCAGTTCTTCCACCTGGTCGAGCGGAATGCCCTTGTCCTTGTCGCCATAGTGCATTTCCAGCGGGATCTTGGGCGCCAGATCTATATAGCCGGGGATGCCGCCGCCATAATAGCCGGAGGCGGCGCTCAGCCCGAGGCCGTGATGGGCGGCAACCCAGCTGATGCGGCCGCCGAAGCAGTAGCCGGTGATGCCGACCTTGCCGGCCTCGGCAGCGGCCTTGACCGCGACCTCGACGTCGAGCAGCGCCGTGGCGTGGTCGAACTTCTTCATCATCTCGCCGATGATGACGAACTGGTCGGGACCGTAATTGTCGCTCTCGTAGCCGTAGTCGATGCGGTCGAACATGGCCGGCGCGACGGCCAGGTAGCCGTGGCGGGCCCAGCGGTCGACGACGCTGCGGATCCAGGTATTGAGACCCCACACCTCCTGGATGACCACGACGCCACCGCGCGGCGTGCCTTCGGGCGCGGCGCGGTAGGCGTTGAGGCTGAATCCGTCCGACGCCGTCAATTTGATGCGTTCGCCCATGTCATCCTCCATTGTGTTGTTGGTTCAACGCACAGCATAATCGAAAGGCGTCGGCCACGTCCAAAGACAATCGTTCCTGAGTCTGACAGGGACGTGACCGCCTCCCCTGCCCGCTCCCGTCCGGGATCACCAGCGAGCATCCGCGACATGAGGATAATATGGCTGCCGAAGAGCCCGTGCTGATCGACACGTCCCTGCTCCGTCACAATCGATCCTATCGGCATTTCATCTCGTCGCGCGTGCTGTCGTCGCTGGCGTTCAATGGCGCGACGGTGGCCATCGGCTGGCTGGTCTACGACCAGACCAACAGCGCCCTGGCGCTGGGGCTGGTGGGGCTGATCCAGTTCCTGCCGGTGCTGCTGCTGACCTTCGTGGTCGGCCACGTCGCCGATCGCTACGACCGGCGCCGCATCGGGCTGATCTGCCAGGTGGTGGAAGCGCTCACCGTCGGGGTGATGGCGATCGGCCTCTGGCAGGGCTGGCTCGACACCACTGGCGTCTTCATCGCCGTGGCGGTGATGGGCTGCGCCATCGCCTTCGAGCGGCCGACAATGGCGGCGTTGCTGCCGGGCATCGTGCCGCCGGCCGCGCTGCAGCACGCGATTGCGACATCGACCTCGTTCATGCAGGCCTCGATCATTATCGGGCCGGCACTGGGCGGGCTGCTCTACGGGCTCGGGCCGGTGGCGCCGTTTGCGGCGGCGGCGCTGTTTTTTGCCGGCGCGGGGTTCAACGTCATGCGCATCCAGCGGCCCAACCCGCGGACGTCGCGCGAGCCGCTGACGCTGAAATCGGCCTTTGCCGGCGTGGCCTTTATCCGCAGCCGGCCGGTGATCCTCGGGACGCTGTCGCTGGACCTGTTCGCGGTGCTGCTGGGCAGCATCACCTCGCTGCTGCCGATCTTTGCCCGCGACATCCTGGAGGCCGGGCCGTGGGCCCTCGGCTTCCTGCGGGCGGCGCCGGCGGTCGGGGCGCTGATGATGTCGATCTGGCTGGCGCGCTACCGGCTGGAGCGCAATGTCGGCGTGACCATGCTGGCGGCGGTCGCCGTGTTCGGCCTGGCGACCATCGTCTTTGCGCTCTCGACCAATATCGTGCTGTCGGTGCTGATGCTGGTGGTGCTCGGCGCTTCCGACACGGTCAGCATCGTCATCCGCAGTTCGCTGGTACAGCTACTGACGCCAGATGAGATGCGCGGCCGGGTCAATGCGGTCAACTCGCTGTTCATCGGCGCGTCGAACCAGCTCGGCGATTTCGAGTCGGGAATGATGGCGGCGCTGCTGGGGCCGGTGGGGGCCGGCCTCGTCGGCGGCATCGGCACGCTGGCCATCGTGGGGATCTGGGCCTGGCGGTTCCCGGCGCTGCGCAAGGTGCAGACGCTGTCGGGCTGAGGCCGGAAAGACTGAAGGGGCGGCATTGCCGCCCCCTCTGCAGGACTTAGTCGAAGAAGTCAGCGTCGCCTTCGGTCAGGTACTTCCTGGCCTTTTCCGGGATCAGGTTGACGCCCATGCCCGGACGATCCGGCACCTCGATCAGGCCGCCCTTGACCGGCATGCCGTCAAAACCCTCGGTGATGTCGTACCAGAACGGCTCGAAGCGGGCCGGGTACTCGAAGGCAAGGAAGTTGTCGGGCAGCGTTGCCGACATCTGAATCAATGCGCCAAGGCCGAGAATGCCGTTGGCCGTGCCATGCGGCGCCACGGCGATGCCGTGCAGGTCGGCATGCTCGGCGATCCACTTGAGCTCGGCGATGCCGCCGACGTCACAGGGATCGGGACCGATGACATTGACCGCGTGGCTTTCGATCAACTGCTTGTAGTTCTGGCGCAGGTAGATCTGCTCGCCGGTATGGATCGGCGTGGTGGTGGCGCGGGTAACCTCGCGGTAGACGTCCGGATTGACGTAAGGCGAGTAGTCGCCGGTGATCATGTCCTCGATCCAGAGCAGGTGCAGCGGCTCGAGAGCCTTGGCAAAGCGCAGGGCATCGTGGGCGAGATAGCCCGGGCCGGCATCGACGGCCAGGTTGTAGCCGGGGCCGAGGGCCTCGCGGGCGGCGGTGACGCAGGCGACCAGGTGGTCGAAGCCTTCCTTGGTCATCAAGCCCTTGTGCGGATAGGGATAGGGCGCGTCGTTCTGCACCTCGCCATAGAAGAAGTCCGGGAAGTCACGGACCATGGACGAGTGGAACGAGGTGGGCAGCTTGAACATGGTGAAGCCGCCGGGCAGCGACTTGCCGTATTCGGCCCACTTGCGATAGTCGTCCGGCGTATGGCCGACCTTGAGCTCGCCCTGGTAGAGGGTGCGATAGGTGCGCACATGGTCGCGCACCTTGCCGCCGAGCAAGCGATGCACCGGCACATTGGCGGCCTTGCCGGCAATATCCCAGAGGGCGTGCTCGATGGCGCTGACGGCGGCACCGAAGGGCTTGAAGCCGCCGCGCACGCGGATACGGCGCATGACCCGCTCCACATTGCGGGGATCCTGGCCGACGATCCAGTCCTTGAGCTGCAGCACGATGGGCTGCATGTAGGGCTTGGGCGTCTCGATCTGGCTCCAGCCAGTGATGCCTTCGTCCGTCGTGATCCGGATCACGGGGCTGCTTGCGATGACGGCGCACTTGATGTCCGTGATCTTCATAGGTGGGGATCCTCCTCAAAATCCTGCCGGCAAGTTGACTTGCCGCGTCTCTATAGCTGCTTTTGTGCGTCCGCTTGAATGCGCCTAATGGGTAAGGCGATGGCACGAACGCCAGTGAATACCGGCGGACCTTAGTGGACTTCCAGCGCCGTGAGCAGCCCCTAAGTGGCGCTCCAGGCAGGGAATTTGTCGACTTCCGGCAGGTTTTCGCATTTGCGCCTGTTCCTATTTGAATATCCTGGATTTCTCGTGTGGACAGCTCGCGGAGGTCGAAAGAAAAGACGGCATGAGCGGATGCGGACGCTGGCAAGTGGCGGCCGAGCGGCTACAACTGGCGGCATTGGCCTCGATGGAGCGACCGAATGGCGCAGCAGAAAATTGTCTTCGACACCGACCCGGGCATTGATGATGCCATGGCGCTGCTGTTGCTGGCGCGGCACCCGGATGTCGACCTGATCGGCGTGACCACGGTGTTCGGCAATGCCGATATCGAAACGGCGACACGCAACGCGCTCTATCTCAAGGACCGGTTCGGTCTTGCGGCACCAGTGGCGCGCGGCGCCGGCAAGCCGCTGCAGGGCGAACCCGACGCGCCGCCCGACTTCGTGCACGGCCAGAACGGCCTGGGCAATATCGCCCTGCCCGAGCAGTTGAACGCCACGGTCGATCCGCGGCCGGCGCATCAGCTGATCATCGATCTGGTACGGGCCGACCCCGGCGAGGTCACCATTGTCGCGGTGGGCCGGATGACCAATCTGGCGCAGGCGCTCGCCGCAGCCCCGGACATTGCCGGTCTGGTCAGGCAGATCGTGGTGATGGGCGGGGCGTTCGGTTTTAACGGACATACCGGCAATGTGACGCCCGTAGCCGAAGCCAATATCATCGGCGATGCGCCGGCGGCCGATATCGTCTTCGGCGCGACCTGGCCGATCACCATTGTCGGGCTGGACGTGACGCAGCAGACCATCATGACCGATGCCTATCTGGAAGAGCTTGCCAAGGACGGTGGCGCCGATGGCGTCTTCATCCGCAAGCTCTCGGCCTTCTACCAGGCGTTTCACCGGCAGTCGGCCGGCCTCGACGGGTTCTTCGTGCACGATTCCAGCGCCGTGGCCTTCGCCCTGCATCCGGAGTTCTTCACCACACGACGGGCCAGCCTGCGGGTGGTGCCGGACGGCATTGCCAAGGGCCAGACGATCGCCGCGCTGGAAGGCAAGACCTACCCGCCGGGGGCCTGGGACGGCCGGCCGCTGCAGCAGATCTGCGTCGGGGTGGACTCCGCAAAGCTCCTTGCCTTCTATCGCGACACCATCCTGAACGCCGCGGGCTGAAGCGCCGGACAGAGGGGGCGTGAGGGCGGCGCGAGGTTTCCCCGTACGGCGCCATTTTTGGGGTTGTGGAAGCGCGCGTCTGCTCATATATAGCGCGTCGTAATGGCTGCGGACTCGTAGCTCAGCTGGATAGAGCAACGGACTACGAATCCGTAGGTCGGGCGTTCGAATCGCTCCGAGTCCGCCATTACCCCCCTCGCATTGCAGGCTGTGTTCGCTGCGCCCTCGGGCGCCGCAGCGCTTGCTTGCGTCCGATATCGGCCGAACACGACCGGCTTATGACAGCCGCAGTTCGGCGGGCAGGATGACATCAAAGCGGGTGCCGGCGGGCTGATCGACAAAGGCCAGACGGCCGCCATGGGCCTCGGCGATCTCGCGGGCGATGGCCAGTCCGAGGCCGGTGCCGCCAGACCTCGCCGACCCTTCGAAGGCCACGAACAGGTTTTCACGGGCCCGCGGCGGCAGGCCGGGGCCATTGTCGGAAATGCTGGTGATGATCTCACCGGCCGCCTCCGAATAGCGCGCCGTGACGGCAGGGTACTGGATTTCGTCCTTGCGCGATTCCAGCGCCTCGCGGGCGTTCTTCATCAGGTTGATGAACACCCGGGCGAACTGGTCGGGGTCCGCCTTGATGATCACACCCTCCGGCACCTCGTTGTGCAGCTTGACCACCGGATGGCCGGCAAGACCGGCGTCGAAGGCTGCCTCGTCGACCAGCGCCCTGAGGCCGACCGGCACCGGCACCGGCGGGGTGTTGGACTGCCGGCCATAATCGAGCACCGACTGGGCAAAGCCGATGGCGCGGTCGATGGAATGAACCAGCCGTGGCGCCAGGCGCTGCACCTTGGGATCATCGAGAGTGGCCACCTGGTCGGACAGCAGTTGCGCCGAGGTCAGGGTGTTGCGCAGATCGTGGTTGATCTTGGCGACCGCCAGCCCGAGATCGGCCAGGTGCCGGCGCTGGCGCAGCAGGGTGAAGATCTCGGTTTGCATGGCCGAGAGTTCGTGCTCGAGAATACCGAGCTCGTCGCGCCGCCTGGGATTGGCGGCGACGATCAGTGCCGCGTTCTCCGGCGCCTTGCGATAGCCCAGCACGCTTTCCGACAGCCGGCGGATCGGGTGGATCAGGATTCTCGAGACGAAGAGATAGAGCACGACCGCCGTCATCAGGGCGACGATCAGCGAGATGACGAAAGTGTTGCGCGAATAGATCAGCAGTTCGAGCCGCAAGGGCTGCTCGGGCATCAGCACCTCGACAAGGCTCTGGCTGTCGTCGGTGGCGTCGCCCTCGCCGATGATGCGGATGGTGCGGTCGCCACCCATCAGCAGGGTGTCGAGGACGCCGGCGATGACTGTGACCGGGTCGCGCACGCGCATGTCGATGGTCACGGCGACGCGCGGCATGGGCGCCTGCTCCAGCTCGAGCAGCTGGCTCTGCCCTTCGCGGCGATAGACGATGGCGGTGGCGCCGGCCGAGTTCAGCAGCCGGTCGGTGAGTTCACGGGGCAGCGCCAGGACATCGGGCACGGCATCAAGGACGCGTGCGGCTACAATGCCGACGCGCAGGCGGTCCTCGAGCCAGGACATGCGGAAATTGGCGGCGGATGGCAGATAGATGATGACTTCGACCACGAGGATCACGAAAATGATCGTGGCGATGATCTTGACCGACAACCCGGAAAAGGGTCCCGGCATCGCGCGTGGTACAGTTGCCATTGGCCAGTAACTAGCGAAAAAACCGAACCGCAACAAGCTCAGGGCAAGTAACGGACGAGCTCTGCAAGGCGCCGTAGCAGCGGATTGCTGCCCAGTCCGCGGTGAAATTCGAGACCGAGGCGACGGGCGATCTCGGCATAGGTCGGGTAGGGCGCGACAAAGTCCATCAGGTGGCGGGCCGACAGGCCCCGTGACATGGCCAGCGAAAACAGCGCGATCAGTTCCCCTGCCCCGTTGCCGACGATAGCGGCGCCGAGAATCCTGCCGGTCTTGTCGGTGATCAGCTTGGCGGTGCCGTAAGTATTGCGATCGGCGCGGGCGCGGTCGTTTTCACCGAACGACCAGCGGGTGACGACGATGCCGGATTTCGATTTCGCCGCCGCCTCGGTCAGGCCGACCTGGGCGATCTCCGGATCGCAATAGGTCACCTGCGGGATGAGCCGGGACTGCTGCCGATAGGGGATGCCGAAGAGCACGGTGCGGGCGATGCGTTCGCCCTGCAGCGCGGCCAGATGGGTCGAGGGTGGCCCGCCGGCGGCGGCGCCGACCGCGAAGATACGGCGGTTGCTGGTGCGGAGCCCCGGCGTCAGCTGCAGCCGCGTCGGATCGGTCCTGCTGCGGCGGACGCGGGCCTTGTCGAGGTCGAGGCCATCGATATTGGGCACCCGGCCGGTCGCCACCAGAATATGGGAGACGTCGAGAACCTCTTCGGCCTCGCCGGTGCGGATGGCGACGCCGATGCCCATCGAGCGGGCGAGAATGTCGGTCACCTGCGTCTGCGGGCGGATATCGACGCCGTCCTCGCGCATGCGGCGGAGGGCCACCTCGGCCAGTTCCGGATCGGCATCGGCCAGCGGCCGGTCGGCCTCGACGACGGTGACGAGGCTGCCCAGCCGGGCATAGGACTGGGCAATCTCCAGCCCCAGCGCGCCGCCGCCGATGATCACCAGATGGCTGAGCTTGCGGGTATTGTCGAAGATCGTCTCGGTGGTGAAATAGGGCACCGTCTCGAGGCCAGGGATGGCCGGAACGACGGCCCGTGCGCCGGTGGCCAGCACGAAGCGGCGGGCGCGGACCAGGGTTTCGCCGGCGCTCAGGGTGCGGGCATCGACAAAGCGCGCCTCGGCCTGCAGTACATCGATGCCGAGTGCCTTCAGACGGGCTTCGGCGTCGCGCGGCGCGATCTCGGCAATCACCTGGTCGAGATGGTCATGGACGCGGCGGGCATTGATCCTGGGGTCTTCGGCGGCGATGCCGAAAGCGGCGCCACTGCGCATCGCCTGAGCATGGGCCGCCGCGGCGCGCAGCGCCTTGGACGGCACGGCACCGGCGTTCAGGCTCGACCCGCCGAGCTTGCCCGCCTCGATCAGCAGGACCGAGGCGCCGAAGGTGGCGGCAACTTCTGCGGCTGCCAAGCCACCGGCGCCCGCCCCGATGACGCAAAGGTCGGGTGTTAGGATGTCAGCCATGAAAAAAACCGTCCGGTGCCCGCAACGTGCCCCACTTGCCGACCTCCTTAGCAAAGGCGGGCCGCCGGCAATAGGCCGAAGGCGGCGAGCGCACGGTTTTGTCGGGGAAATTGCGCACATCGGAGCGGCCGCGGCGCGTTGACTTGGCGGTTCGTTTTCCCTATAAGCCCGCCCAACCTGCCCAGACGTCCGGGAACCCCGGAAATCTGCGGTAAACATCTTGCGCAAGCTTTGATCCAGAGGAACCGCGCCCGGCGTGGTCTGATGTTATGAAACGTACATTCCAGCCGAGCAATCTTGTGCGGACCCGCCGTCACGGCTTCCGTGCCCGTATGGCGACCAAGAACGGCCGTAAAATCCTGAATATGCGCCGCGCTCTGGGCCGCAAGAAGCTGTCGGCCTAAGGGCCGCCTGCCGCATGCAGATGTTGCGGCAACTTCGCAAGAGGGCCGAGTTCACAAGGGCCGCCCGGGGCAATCGCGCCGGGCGCTCTGCTTTTTCGCTGCAGGCCATTGCCAGTGCAGGGGAAATGCCGGGAATTGGCTACACGGTGACCAAGAAGACGGGCAATTCGCCGCAGCGCAACCGCATCAAGCGTCGCTTGCGTGCTGCCGCGAGGGCTTGCGCCGCCCAATTCCAGCCCCAACATGATTACGTGCTTGTAGGCCGGCGCGAAGCGCTGGGCGAGAAGTTCGACAAGCTTGTGCGCGACCTTTCATCCTCCATCGTCAAAGTCCACGCCAGCAGGGCCGATAGCCCCCGGAAGCCGAAATAATGCAGAGCGACAATAACCGGAATATGATCCTTGCCATCGTCCTGAGCGTGGTTGTGCTCTTTGGCTGGCAGTTTTTCGTGGCCGGTCCGCAGCTCGAGCAGGCGCAGAAGCGGGCGGAACTGCAGGTGCAGGAGCGTGCAGCCGCCGATGCGGCGCTCAATGCCCCCACCGTCGACGGCCAGACGGCCAGTCCGGTCGTCAACAATGGCGTGACGCAGGCTTTTGCCGACCGCGCCTCGGCCCTGGCGGCGACGCCGCGGGTCAAGATCGAGACCGCCAATGCGCTCTCGGGGTCGATCAACCTGATCGGCGGCCGCCTCGATGACCTGCAGCTCAAGCGCTATCACGAGACCGTCGACAAGACCTCGCCCATCATCACGCTGCTGATCCCCGATGGCGCGCCGAACGGCTATTTCATCGAACAGGGCTGGACCGCCGCGGCCGGCGGCACGGCCAAGCTGCCCGACGCCAAGTCCGTGTGGACCGTCGACAGCGACAACCAGACGCTCACCGAAAACACGCCGGTCAGTATTGCCTGGGACAATGGCGAAGGCCTCGTCTTCCACCGCACCTTCGCGGTCGATGCCAACTACCTGTTCACCGTCACGCAGACGATCGACAACAACAGCAGCACGCCGGTTGTCCTCTTCCCCTATGCCAAGGTGGTGCGCCAGGGCACGCCGCATGTGCAGAATTTCTTCATCCAGCACGAGGGCCCGCTGGGCGTGCTGGGATCGAACAATCTGATCTCGAAGAAATACACGGACATGCAGAACGACAAGCTGCTCAAGTTCGAAAACACCAGCGGCTGGGTGGGCTATACCGACAAGTACTGGGCTACGGCGATCATTGCCGAGCCGAGCGCGCCGCTCAATGCCACCTTCTATCACTCCAAGCCGGCCGGCACCGATATCTACCAGTCGAGCTTTGTCGAGACGACGCCGGTCGTGGTGGCCGCCGGGGCCAGCGCCGAAAACAAGAGCTACGTTTTCGCCGGCGCCAAGGAAACGCACATCATCGACTCCTACGATCGCGATTACGGCTTTGACCGGCTGGAACTGATGATCGACTGGGGCTGGCTGCACTTCATCACGAGGCCGATGTTCGACCTGCTGCAGTTCCTCTACGGCATTGTCGGCAATTTCGGCATCGCCATCCTCGCCGTGACGGTCATCGTCAAGGCGCTGTTCTTCCCGCTCGCCAATCGCTCCTACAAGTCGATGGCCGCGATGCGGCGCGTGCAGCCGGAAATGAAGTCGATCCAGGAACGCTTCAAGGACGATCGCGCGCAGCAGCAGCAGGCGATGATGGAGCTCTACAAGAAGGAAAAGATCAATCCGCTCAGCGGTTGCTGGCCGGTGCTGATCCAGATCCCGGTGTTCTTCTCGCTCTATACCGTCATCTTCATCAGCCTCGAGATGCGGCATGCGCCGTTCTTCGGCTGGATCCAGGATCTGGCAGCGCCCGACCCCACCAATATCTTCACGCTGTTCGGCCTGATCCCGTGGGATCCGACGGTCATCCCGGTGCTGGGCGGCCTGCTGCACCTGGGCATCTGGCCGGTGATCATGGGCATCACCATGTGGGTGCAGATGAAGCTCAATCCGCCGCCGCCCGATCCGACGCAGGCGATGATCTTCGGCTTCATGCCGATCATCTTCACCTTCATGCTCGGCACCTTCCCGGCCGGCCTCGTGATCTACTGGGCCTGGAACAATGCCCTGTCGGTGACGCAGCAGTATTTCATCATGAAGCGCCACGGCGCCGAGGTGAACCTGCTGGGCAATATCGTCAGCAGCTTCAAGCGCAAGCCGGCGCCGGACAAGCCGGCGAGCTGAGGCCAGCCACCGCACGTGATTTGCGAGGCTCCTTCGGGAGCCTCGTTTGTTTTGAGGATGCCGTCGGTCTCTCGCTACCCTCCCTCAAGGGGGAGGGGAACGACGACTGCAGCATGGGGGCTTCCCCTCCGACGCCCCCTCCCCTATTGAAGCCTCATGACCGACGACCTGCCCAACCAAGACCTGCCCGACGACGATCTGCCCCAGTCGGACCTCGACCTCGAGGCCGGACGGCTGATGTTTGCCCGCCCCTTCGTGTTCGTGAAAGGCTGCGTGCGGATCTCCGACCTGCCGCCCGCGGACCGGGTCGAAGTGGCCTTTGCCGGCCGCTCCAATGTCGGCAAGTCGTCGCTGATCAACTCGCTGACCGGGCGGGTGAGCCTGGCACGGACGTCCAACACCCCGGGGCGGACGCAGGAACTCAATATCTTCGAGGCCGAGAATTCACCCCTGCGGATCGTCGACATGCCGGGTTACGGCTTTGCCCAGGCGCCCAAGGACAAGGTCGAGGCCTGGACCAAGCTGATCCACTCCTATCTCACCGGCCGCCCGAACCTGCGGCGCGTCTATGTGCTCGTCGATGGCCGGCACGGCCCCAAGGCCAACGACCTGACGGTAATGAACGAACTCGACAAGTCGGCGGTGAGCTATCAGGTGGTGCTGACCAAGGGCGACAAGCTGCTGGCGCGCGATCTCGACAAGATCATCGCCGCCACCAAGTCGGCCATCGCCAAGCGCCCGGCCGCGCATCCCGAGCTGATCGTCACCTCGAGCGAGACCAAGTTCGGCATCGACACGCTGCGGGCCGAGATTGCCCGCATCGTCGAGATGTCCGGCATCTAGGCTCTGCTCCCGGCCGCAAGGTGCCGGCGGTCAGGACCGGCTCTGGCCGAGAAACGCTGCGAGATAACCCGCCACTTCGGTGCTGTCGGAGGCCGTGTCCAGCGATGCGGTTGCGGCGTCCACCACCGCATCCGGAACCTTGCCGCGGCGCAGCTCGGCAAGGGCGCGGGTGTAGTCGTCGTCGAACTCGGGGTGCGGCTGCAGGCTGATGGCGGCGCCGTTGCGATAGACCAGCCCGGCATTGGGGGTGAAGCCGGAGGCCAGGAACACCTCGGCGTCGTCCGGTGGCACGATCACCTGGTCCTGGTGGCTGCAGGCAATGCGCAGGGCCGGCGCGGTGGTGTCGAAGGCTGCCGGGCGAGCGGTGAGATCATAGGTGTGCCGCCCCAGTCCCCAGCCCTTGTCGGATTTGCGCACATCGCCGCCCAGCGCATCGGCCATGATCTGGTGGCCAAAGCAGATGCCGAGCATCGGCGTCTTGCTGGCATAGGCCGCCCGGATGAAGTCCCGCAGCGGCTCGATCCAGTCGTAGCTGTCATAGACGCCGGCAGCCGAGCCGGTGATCAGGATGCCCTCAAGTGCGGCAACATCGGGAAACGGCGCCCCCTCGTGGACAGGGATGGTCTCATAGTCGAAGGCCGATCCGGCGCGGGCGAACATGCGTTCGAACATGGCCGGGTAGGACCGGAAGCGGTCGGCCAAGGGAAGCGGGACACCGCCGGTCTGGATGATGGAAAGCTTCATGATGGCGCCAGATTTGGGGCAGTCGGGAACGCTTGGCAAGCCACGTCCAACGCAAACGAGATATGTAAATGCGTCAGGCGCACTTTTTCTGGAGCCTTTTTCACGCCCGCGCGTTATGGGCCCAATCAGGGGGATTTCCATTGCATCTTGACGCCGCTACACGGCATGGGTTTCTGCAGGGCGGCGGCAAGCTGGGCGAACTCATCGCAGCGTTTGACTGGTCGGGCACCTCGCTTGGCCCGATCGACGGCTGGTGCGCTGCAATCCGGACGACCCTCAGCATCATTCTCCGCTCGCCCTTGCCGATGTGCACCCTGTGGGGTCCGGACGGCATCATGATCTATAACGAGGCCTATGCCGGCGTGGCGGGGGCCCGCCACCCGGCGCTGCTGGGCAGCAAGGTGCTCGAGGGCTGGCCGGAAGTGGCCGATTTCAACGCCGTGGTGCTTGACGTGGTGCTGGCCGGCGGCACCCTCGAATACAAGGATCAGGCGCTGACGCTCAATCGCAACGGCGCTCCCGAGCAGCTCTGGTTCGATCTCGACTATTCACCGATCACCGACGACAGCGGCGCGCCGATCGGCGTCATCGCCATTGTGGTGGAGACCACCGAAAAAGTGCAGGCCGAGCGCTGGCTGGCCGGCGAAAGCGACCGGCTCCGGCAGATGTTCCAGCAGGCGCCGAGCTTTATTGCCATGTTGCGCGGCCCCGACCACGTCTTCGAAATGACCAACGATGCCTATCTGCAGCTGATCGGGCATCGCGACATCGTCGGCATGCCGGTACTGGAGGCACTGCCGGAAATCGCCGGCCAGGGCTTTGTCGAGTTGCTCGACGAGGTCTATGCCAGCGGCAAGCCCTATATCGGCCGCGGACTGAAGGCCTTCCTGCAGCGAACGGCCGGCAGCCCGCTGGAGGAGCGCTTCGTCGATTTCATCTATCAGCCGGTGCGCGATCCCGGCGGCGAGGTCGTCGGCATCTTTGTCGAGGGCGCCGACGTCACCGAGGAAGTGCTGGCGACGCAGGCCGTCCGCGACAGCGAATCGAAATTCCGGCTGTTTGCCGAGGCCATGCCCAATCACGTCTGGGCCGCGCCGCCGAACGGCCTGCTCGACTGGTTCAACAGCCGGATCTACGAGTACTCGGGGGTCGAGCCGGGGGCGCTGGACGGCAACAACTGGGCGAGCATCGTCCATCCCGACGATCTGCCTGCCGCCGCCGCGGCCTGGGTTGGTTCCGTGGAGAGCGGCGACCCGTACGAGATGGAATTCCGCATCCGTCGCCATGACGGCGTCTACCGCTGGTTCCTGATCCGTGCCGAATGCATCCGCGACGAGCACGGCAAGGTGGTGCGCTGGATCGGCACCAATACAGATATCGACGACCACCGGCGGATCGTGCGGGAACTGGCCGAAAGCCAGACGCGCCTGCAACTGGCCATCGAGGCCGGGCAGCTGGCCGTGTGGGACCTCGACACGGTCAGCCGCGTCATCACCCCCTCGGCCGCGCTTAACCGGCTCTTCGGCTTTCCCGAGGACTCCCATCCGGATTTCGAGGACTATCAGTCGCGCTATGCGCCGGGCGAGGTCGAGAGACTGGCGCAAATGGGCGCTGAAATGCAGGCCGACGGCCGCTCGGAGTTCGAAGCCGAGGCCCAGCTGCTCTGGCCCGACGGATCGGAGCACTGGGTGCTCATTCGCGCCGAGGCGGTCGACGGGGGCCGGCGCGCCATCGGCGTGGTGATCGATATTACCGAGCGCGTGCGCACCGAGCGGCGGTTGAAGGAGAGCGAGCGTCGCTTCCGGCTGTCGCAGAATGCCGCCGGCATTGCCTCGCTGGAGCTCGATATCGAAAGCGGCACGGTTATCGGCTCGGATCATTTCTGGGAAATCTGGGGCCTCAGCCAGCGCGACAGCATCCATATCAGCGAGCTCGAGAACATCGTGGTGCCCGAGCATCGCAATGTCCGCTCGACCGAAGAGACGCGGCGGAACGGCCAGGCCGTGCCCAGCGTCGAGTACCGCATTCGCCGCCCCGATACGGGCGAGGTGCGCTGGCTGTCGCGGCATATCGAGTTCGTGCACGACGCCGCCGGCAAGCCGGTCAAGATGTTCGGCATCATGCAGGACATCACCGACCGCAAGGAAGCCGAGGGACGGCAGGCCATGCTGACCCACGAGCTCGAGCACCGGATCAAGAACATCCTGGCCATGGTTTCGGCGATTGCGTCGCAGACCCTGCGCAATGGCGACCTCGAGACGGCAGCGGCGCATTTCGGCGAACGGCTGCGGGCGCTGTCGAATGCACACGATATTTTGACGCGGACCAAATGGACGGCGGCCGCGCTGGGCGAAGTGGTGCGATCGGCCATCACGCCGCTGCCGGCGGAGCGCATCGACATCACCGGACCCGACGTGGCGCTCGGTCCCAAGATGGCGCTGTCGCTGGCCCTGGCGATCAACGAGCTGGGCACAAATGCCCTGAAATACGGGGCATTGTCAGGCGAAAGCGGGCGTGTCGCCATCGAATGGAACGTGGATCGCAGCGGTGACCAGCCGCAGCTGACCTGGCGCTGGACGGAACGCGGCGGACCGCCGGTGGAAGCGCCGGCGCGGCGGGGCTTCGGGCGATTCCTGATCGAACGGGTGCTGGCCGCCGATTTTCAGGGAAAGGTAGGCATCGAATACCTTCCTGAAGGAGTTGAGGTCATACTGAGCGCTCCGGAACCCACCCGGCCGACGCCGAACTGACAGATTGAGTACCGATATGCCACTGCCACAGACCACTCCGACCGTGCTCGTCGTCGAAGACGAGGCACTCCTGCTGTTCTCGATTTCAGACGAGCTCAAGCAGGAGGGTTTTGAGGTGCTGGAGGCGACCAATGCGGACGATGCGGTGACACTGCTGTCGGCACATCCGGAAATCACGATCATGTTCACCGATATCGACATGCCCGGCTCGATGGATGGCCTGAAGCTCTCGGCGGTGGTGCGCGACCGCTGGCCGCCGGTGCACGTCATCGTCACCTCGGGCAAGCAACGCCCGACTCGCGACATGATGCCCGACGACGGGCTGTTCCTGCCCAAGCCCTACACCACGGCCGGCGTCGTCGCCGCCATCGCCGCGGTCATCCACTAGACTCAGCCAGGTCCGGTCCGGCCAAAAAATGGCCCCGCCACAGGGGACGGGGCCAACTGGAGATCTTCACCAGCGCAAGTCTGCCGGAGGGACGGGTGGGCTAGCAATCCCCTCTCTAAAAGGTGAGCGGTGTGACAGCCGGCCGGTCCGTTGTCGTGCCTCTAGTAGGTGGCGCGGCCACCCGAGAGATCGAACACCGAAGCGGTGGTGAAGGAATTTTCCGCGGTGGCCAGCCAGCAGATCATCGACGCCGCCTCGCTCAGCTCGAGCATGCGCCCGCGCGGGATCTTGCCCAGGATCATCTTGAGGAATTCGGGTTCCTGGCTCATCGCCATGGTGGTCTTGGCGACCGCCGGGGTGACGGCGTTGACGGCGATATCATATTTGGCCAGTTCCTTGCCCAGCGACTTGGTCAGCGCGATGACGCCGGCCTTGGTGGCGGAATAGGCCGGGGCGTTGGGATTGCCTTCCTTTCCGGCCACCGAGCTCAGGTTGACGATGCGGCCATAGCCCTTTTCGATCATGTGCGGCACCACGGCGCGGCAGACGTAGAAGGTGCCGACCAGCCCGATATGGACGACGTCCTCGAAGGCCTGCGGCGGATATTCCCAGGTCGGCGCATTGGGGCCGACAATGGCGGCGTTGTTGACGAGAATGTCGATCTTGCCGAAGCGGTCGAGCACGGCCTGCACTGCGCCGTTGACCGAGGCCATGTCGCCGATATCGGCATGGACTGCCAGCACCTTGCCGTCTCTGCCGTACTTCGCGTCGAGCGCATCGAGCAAAGCCTGGTCGCGATCCCAGATGGCGACCGAGCCGCCATGCTCGAGCATGCGCTCGGCGACGGTCAGGCCGATGCCCTGGCCACCGCCGGTGATGATGGCGACGCGATTGTCGAAGTCATAGCTGTTCATGGACATGTGCACCTGTGTGTGAGCCTGGGATGGCGCGTCGGCGCCGCGCGGGCGGACCGCTCATACAAAAGGGGCGCCGGCCAGTTCGGTCGGCGCCCCGGTCGAGAGTGGTTCGAGCCTAGAAGTCGAAGTCGTCGATATTGGCCGCGTCGAACGTGGTCAGCTCGGCCTGGGTGTTGATCGAGTTGTTCTCGTTGATGGTGACGGTGCCCAGATCGGGGACCTCGAAGGAGGCGCCGACTTCATTCTTGATCGAGCCGTCGAGCACGCCGAGAGCGAAATGCACGGCCAGCCAGCCTTCATTGTAGGGCGACCAGAGCTGGAAGGCCGAAACCGTGCCGTCCTTGATGAAGTCGCGCATTTCGCTGGGCAGGCCGAGACCGGTGACATGCACCTTGTCGGCGATGCCACGCGACTGCACCACCTGGGCGGCGGCGGCGATGCCGACGGTGGTCGGTGCGATGACGCCCTTCAGGTTGGGGTAGTTGGAGAGCAGCGCTTCCATTTCCGTGGTCGACTTCTCGGGCTGGTCGTCGCCGTAGACGGTGGCGACCAGGCTCATCTTGGCGTATTTCGGATCGGACTTGAGCGTCTCGTTCATGCCCACGATCCACTTGTTCTGGTCGGGAGCTTCAGTGGTGGCCGACAGGATGGCGATCTCGCCCTCATAGCCGATGAGCGAGCCGACCATCTCGACCTGGTCGCGGCCGACGATGTCGAAGTTCACCGGCAGGATGGTGGCGTCGCGATGGCTTTCATTGCCGGTCAGGTCGCCGTTGACGGTGAGCACGAGAATGCCCTTGGCGCGGGCGTCGTCGAGCACCTGGTTGAGAGCATCGGGGCTGTTGGGCGCGATGCCGATGACGTTCACGCCGCGCTGGATCTGCGCCTCGATGAACGGAATCTGCGACGTGGCTTCGGCCGTGGCCGGAGCGACAAACTCGAACTCGCAGCCCTTGGCTTCACAGGCATCCTCGAAGCCGCCGGTAATGCTGTCGAAATAGGGGTTGCCGGTGTTCTTGCCGATATAGACGATCTTGACCGGATCGGCGGCAATGGCGGTGGTCGCGAAAGCGAGGCCGGCCGCCAGGCCGAGCACTAGGGACTTTTTCAGCATGCGTTCCTCCTGGTGTGATGCCGGTTGGTACCCGGCGGACTTGCCCGTCACCTCTGGGTGCGGGAATAGATCAGATTGGTGGCGATGATCGAGACGACCAGCAGGACGCCCAGCACCACCAGCTGGACGGCCGGCAGAACGTTGGCGACGGTCATGCCGGTCGAAACGATGACCAGCAGCCAGGCCGCCAGAAAAGTGCCGAGAATGGTGCCGCGGCCGCCGAAGATATAGGTGCCGCCCAGCATGGCCATGAGCACCATCTGCAGCTCGCCGCCGAGCCCGAGATCGTAGCGGACCGAGCCGAGGCGCGAGGCGGTCATCAGGCCGGCGATCGCACTCACCACCCCCATGAGCAGGAACAGCAGCATCTTGATGCGCCGCGAGCGGATGCCGGCGTGCCGCGCTGCCACCTCATTGGTGCCGACCTGATAGATCTGGCGGCCGAAAATGGTCATGCCGAGCACCACGCCGAGCACGATCGAGGCGATGATGAAAATCACCACCGGCAAGGGGATGCCGAAGATCATGATGGTGTTGATGCCGATGAAATAGTCGGGCACGCGGATCGACTTGTCGCCGGCAATGACCTGCGCCAGGCCGCGATAGAGCGTCAGCGTGCCGATGGTGACGATGATCGAGGGGATCTGCAGGCGAATGACCATGATGCCGTTGAGCAGGCCCATCAGCAGGCCGGCGCCCAGACCGATGGCGATCGCCACAGGCATGGACACGCCGGCATCCAGCACCAGCGCAAACAGGCTGGCCGACAGCGCCATGTTGGCGGCCGGCGACAGGTCGATCTCGCCGGCGATGATCACCATGGTGAGCACCAGCGCGACGATGGCGAACTCGGCCGAGAGGGTGAAGCTGCGCAGGATGTAGGCGACGTCGAGGAAATAGGGCGACAGCAGGCTGGCGCCGAACACGGCCAGGATCAGCAGCGTGAACGTCATGGCCTCGGGACGGATGAAGATCACCTGCCAGAGTGGACGCGCCGGCGCGGATTCGCGGCCGCGCGCCGCCGTGGCATTGTCGAGCGCGCTCATGGTCGTGCCCTCGAAGAGAGACTGGCTATTCCCTGCTGCCGCACGGTGCGGTCGATCAGCAGGGCGATGAGGATGACGGCGCCATAGATGGCGTTCTGCGTGGTGCCCGGAATGCCGAGCAGAGGCAGCGCCGCCGAGACGCAGCCCAGCAGCAGCACGCCGAGCACGGTGCCCAGCACGGTACCGACGCCACCGTTGATCGAGACGCCGCCGATGACCACGGCAGCAATCACCTGGAACTCGAAACCGGCGCCGGTATTGGACGGGTTCACGAAGCCCCAGCGGCTCGCATACATGATGCCGGCGAGACCCGAGAGCGCACCGGAAATGGTGAACACCAGCAGCGTCACCTTGGTGACGTCGATGCCGCGCAGCGGTGCGGCCACCGGGTTCGAGCCGATGGCGAAGATCTGCCGGCCGACCCGGGTGTGCATGACAAAGATATAGGTCAGCAGGGCGACGCCGAAGGCGATGAAGATGATCCACGGAATGCCGAAGATCGGCGAGGTCTGCGACATCGACTTGAGCGCCGATGGCACATATTGCCGGTCGATCTGCTTGGCATTGGAGACGATGTAGGTGAGGCCGCGATAGAGGTTGAGCGTGCCCAGCGTGACGATGATGGCGGGCAGCTTGAACACCGTCACCAGCACGCCGTTGAGCAGACCCAGACCGGCGCCGACGCCGATCGAGAGGGCAAAGCCGAGCGGCCACCAGATCTCGGGATAGAACTTGAACATCATGCCGGTGACCATGGCGGAGAAACCCAGCATCGAGCCGATGGACAGGTCGACATGGCGCGCCACCAGCACCAGCATCTGGCCCATAGCACCGATCATGATCAGCGGCGTGAGCAGCAGGATGATGCGCAGGCTGTCGAGGGTCAGGAACTGCGGCTTCTGCGTGCCGACGGCGAGGCAGAACAGCACGATCATCACCAGGATGCCGGACTCGCGCCGCAAGAGGATCGAACGTAGGGCGCTCATGCGGCCACTCCTTCAAAGGTGGCCGTACGCGGCACGGCGGCACTCATGATCTTTTCCTGCGTCGCCTCGGCTCGCGGGATGTCGGCGGTCAGGCGGCCTTCCGACATCACCAGGATGCGGTCGCAGAGGGCCAGCAGCTCGGGCAGTTCCGACGAGATGAGGAGGATGGCGCGACCGGATGCGGCGAGTTCGCCGATCATGTCGTAGAACTCGGCCTTGACGCCGATATCGATGCCGCGGGTCGGCTCGTCGAGAATGAGCACGTCCGGATCGGTCAGCAGCCAGCGGGCAAGGATCGCCTTCTGCTGGTTGCCGCCCGAGAGCTCGCCGATGGGCTGGCGCAGCGATGCCAGGCGGATGCTGAGACGGCGCACGGAGTCCGAGGCCAGCGCCCTCTCGACGGCGCGGCGGATGAAGCCGGCGGGCGCAATGCGGCGCGGCACGGCCGCGGTGATGTTCTCCTCGACCGAGAGCGAGCGGAAGATGCCGGCCACGGCGCGATCCTCAGGGACGAAGGCGAGGCCAAGCGCGATGGCCTGCGACGGGTCCTCGATGCTGACGGTCGTGCCGTTGATCGCGATGCTGCCAGTCGCCGCGGGGGCGACGCCGAACAGGGCGCGCGCCACGTCGGTACGACCGGCGCCGACAAGGCCGCCAAGGCCGACGATCTCGCCTTTCCAGACTTCGAAACTGATGTCCTGGAAGACGCCAGGCAGGGTCAGGCCCTCGACCTTGAGGGCGACGTCGCCGATCTCGCTGGTGCCCTTGTGCAGGTATTCGGTGAACTCGCGGCCGATCATCAGCCGGATGATGTCGGCATCGCTGAGATTGGCGATGGTGTCGGTGGTGACCTTGTCGCCGTCGCGGAAGATGGTGACGCGGTCGCAGAGCGCGCGCACCTCTTCCAGCCGATGCGAAATGAAGACGATGGTGCGGCCTTCGTCGCGCAGGCGGCGGGCAATACCGAACAGCGTATCCACTTCCTTGGGGGTCAGCGGCGCGGTCGGCTCATCCATGATGATGAGCTTGCTGTCCGAGGCGAGCGCGCGGGCGATCTCGACCATCTGCTGGTCGGCAATCGACAGGCCCCGCATCGGCCGGGTAACGTCGATCCGGACGCCGAGCAGGTCCATCAGGGCGCGCGCGTCGCGCGTCATTTTCGACCACGGCACGCGGGCCAGCCAGCCGGCATCGCCGCGGCCGAGGACCAGGTTTTCGGCGACCGACAGGTCGGGGAAGGAAATCGGTTCTTGGTGGATGAGCGTCACGCCCAGCTTCTGGGCAGCGATCGGGCTGGCGATCTCCACCTGCTTGCCATTGAGGCTGATGCTGCCGCGCGTCGGGCGATGCACGCCGGCGAGGATCTTGGCAAAGGTCGACTTGCCGGCGCCGTTCTCGCCGAGCAGGGCGTGAATCTCTCCGGGCATCAGGTCGAGATCGACATCGCGCAGCACATCGACAGTGCCGAACTGCTTGCCGATACCGCGAGCGCTGATGAGCGGAGCCGTGTCGGTCATGGGTCTAGTTCTCTTCGCCCGGGACCGGGGCATTGGCGGCAATCAGCCCCTCTGCCTTGAGGTCGGACCAGAAGGCCGATGGAATTTTCACCTCGAGCGCGGCGACGTTCTGCTGCACTTCTATCGGCCTGGCGGCGCCGGGAATCGTCGCCACGACGGCGGGATGGGCGAGCACGAACTGCAGGGCGGCGACAGGCATTTTGACGTTGTGGGCAGCGCAGACGCGTTCGATCCCCTGCACCCTCGCCTGCACTTCAGGCGAGGCCTTGCCATAGGCATACATGGCGCCGGCGCCCGAGCCGGTCACGAGGATACCGGAGGCAAAGGGCGCGCCGATGATCACCGAGACGCCGCGGTCGAGGCAGGTCTTCATGCCGCGGTCGAGGCTCTCCTGATTGAGCAGGGTGTAAGGCATGGCGACGAGGCAGAAATCGAGGTCGACGCGGGTCGCGACTTCCTCGAGCGCCTGATTGGTGTTGATGCCCATGCCATAGGCCTGGATATCGCCCGAGGCCTTGAGCTCCTGCAGCGCCTTGATGCCGGACGCCGCCAGATCGGCCTCGTGCGCGGCCTGCATTTCGGCGCCATGATAGGCAACATCGAGATCGTGGATCACCAGCGCGTCGACGGTATCGAGCGCGAGGCGCTGCAGCGCCTGCTCGTAGGAGCGCATGATGCCATCGTAGCTGTAGTCGAACTTCACTTCGAAGTTGAGCCCGCCCGTCCACGGCGCACGGTCGAAGGTTTTCGGATCCCTGGGCCGATGCAGGGTGCGGCCGACCTTGGTGGTGATGCTGAACTGGTCACGCGGCCGGGTCCGCAGGAAACCGCCAAGGCGATGCTCGGAGAGGCCGCGGCCGTACCAGGGGGCGGTGTCGTAATAGCGGACGCCCGCATCCCACGCCGCCTGCATCGTGGCCCGGGACTCGGCCTCCTCGACCCTGGCGTAGAGCTCACCAAGATGGGCAGCGCCGAAACCGAAAACGGGCAGCTCAAGGCTGGTGCGCCCGACCCGGCGACGGGTGGATACGGACATGGTCACGTTGGAGGCCTCCCTCAGGCAAAGACACAGGCGGATGTGGACTCCGCTCTCGACTTGTCGTGTAACTTGTCAGACAAAAATTAGTTTGACAAGTTTTTCTCAAGCCGCCATTTCTGGAACGGTACGGAACCGCTGGCCCACACGGCGGACGTGGGGAGAGGAGCGCCAATGCCTGATTTTCCGATCATCGACACGCATCTGCATGTCTGGGATCAGACGCGCCTCAAATACAGCGCGTTCGACGGCCATCCGCTGTTCGGCCACCCCTACCATGTCGAGGATTATCAGGCGGCCTGCGGCGACCTGCAGGTCGAGGCGATGGTGTTTCTCGAGTGCTATGCCGATTTCTGGGACGGCGGCGGGCAGTACATCGAGGAGATCGAGTTCGTCGAGGACGAGCAGAAGCGCGACCCGCGCATCAAGGCGATCATCCCGATGGCGCCGCTCGAAAGGGGCAGCAAGGTCGAGCCCATGCTCACCCAAATGCGCGACAATCATCCGAGCGTGCGCGGCATCCGGCGCATCATGGAATTCGACGCCGACCCGCGCGCCCTGACGCTCAGCGATGGCTTCATCGACGGCGTGAACCTCTTGGGCAAGTTCGGCTGGTCGTTCGACATCAATCCCAATTACACGCAGATGGATTTCATCCGCGAGTTCGTCACCCGCATCCACGGCGTGCCGATGATCCTCGATCACTGCGGCAAGCCCGGCATCCGGCAGGGCAAGATCGAGCAGTTCCGCGAGGACATGGCCGACCTCGCCAGGCACCCCGACATGTGGGTCAAGCTCTCGGACCTGCCGCCCTATGCCAGCGAGAACTGGAGCGAGGAAGAGCTGCGCCCCTATATCGAGGCGACGCTGGAGAGCTTCGGACCCGACCGCATCATCTATGCCGGCGACTACCCGATCCTCCTGCAGTCGACCACCCTGCCCCGCTGGGTCGAGGTGCTCGACAATGCCTTTGCCGATCTGGGGCTCAGCCAAACCGAGACGCGCAAGATCTATCGCGACAATGCCAACGCCTTCTACCGGCTCGGCCTGTAGGCAGGCAGCGTCGATGAGCAAGATCACCCCCGCAAAGGCCAGCGCGCCCGCCACCCCGGCGGCCGATGCCTTTGCCGATCTGCTCGATCCTGCGCGCGTCGCCGGCCGCAGGGATTTCGACGGCGGCACGCTGGAGCGGCGCTCGCTGGCCGAGCAGGTCGCCAACCGCATCATGGCGATGATCAAGAGCGGCAATCTCAAGTCCGGCGACCGGTTGCCGACCGAGGCGCAGATGGGCATTGCCTTCGGCATTTCCCGGCCACCGCTGCGCGAGGCCCTGAAGGCGCTGACGCTGATGGGCGTTCTGGTCAGCCGCCAGGGTGGCCGCTACACGGTCACCGACCTGTCGCCGAGCCGCCTGGTGGCGCCGTTCAACACCATGCTGTCGGTGGCCGATTACGACGTGCACCAGCAGTTCGAGGCGCGCACCGTGGTCGATCTCGAACTGGTGCGGCTGTGTACCGAGCGCGCCACGCCCGAACTGCGCCAGCGCATCGCCAAGCTCGCCATCGACGGCAAAAATTTCGAGGATGACCCGGTGGCCTTCCGGCTGCTCGACATCGAATATCACCAGGCCATCAATACCGGCGCGGGCAACCCGCTACTCTCGAGTCTGGCGCAGGTGCTCTACGATCTCGGGCTCGACGTGCGCCGCTCGGCCAGCGAAGTGCCCGGCGTCATTCCGATCAGTGTCCGGCAGCATGTCGAGGTGGCCGAGGCCATCGTCGCCGGCGACGCCGAGGCGGCCGCGGCCGCCTATCGCCGTCACCTCGAGCACGTGCGCGACACCACCATCCAGACCATGGCCAACCGCCAGCAGTGAAGGACCCGTCCATGTCAGAACGCATCGCCTTTCGCATGAACCTCAATCCCGGCCAGGCGGCCGAGTATGAAAAGCGGCACGACGAGATCTTCCCCGAGCTGTCGCAGGCGCTCAAGGATGCCGGGGTGTCCGACTACAGCATCTGGCTCGATCCCGAGAGCAACCATCTGTTCGGCATCCTGACGCGCACCGACGACCACACGATGGACGCGCTGCCGGGCACCGAGATCATGAAGCGCTGGTGGAAGCACATGGCCGACATCATGGAGACGCATCCGGACAACGTGCCGGTGCAGGTGCCGCTCAAGCAGGTCTTCTACCTTCCATGAGCCTTCCCAGCACCGCCTTCCGCATCAAGGACCTGCGGGTCTACACCATGAAGCCGAGCGCCAGGGCGGGGACCTATTTCAAGCCTGGCGACTCGAGCCACTGGCTGGTCGACACGCTGATCTCGAACCCGATGTCGGGCTATGCCAGATATCGCGAGAAGCGCTCCAGCTGGGGCATTGGCGTGCTTGGCGCGCTGGTGGTCGAGATCGAGACCGAGGACGGCACCGTCGGCGTCGCCACCGGCTCGGGCGGGGCGCCCGCCGCCTGGATGATCAAGCACCACTTCGCCCGCTTCCTCATCGGCGAGGACGCGCGCAATCTCAACATGCTCTGGGACCAGCTCTACCGCTCGTCGCTGCCCTATGGCCGCAAGGGCCTGCCGATCATGGCGATCAGCGCCGTCGACCTGGCGCTCTGGGACCTCAACGGCAAGGTGCGCGGCGAGCCGGTCTACAACCTGATCGGCGGCAAATCGCGCGACGAGATCACCTTCTACTGCACCACGCCCGAGCCGCTGGCGATCAAGGCGCTGGGCTTCTGGGGCGCCAAGGTGCCGCTGCCGCACAGCCATTTCGACGGCGAGGAAGGGCTGCGGAAGAATTACGACTTCCTCGCCCGGCACCGCGCCGATGTCGGTCCGGACTTTCCGCTGATGGTCGACTGCTACATGTCGCTGACCGTCGACTATGCCATCCGCCTCGCCGAAATGTGCAAGCCGCTCAACATCCACTGGTGGGAGGAAGTGCTGTCACCCGAGGACATCGAGGGCTTCCGCACCATCAAGCAGGCGCATCCACATCTCAAATGGACCACCGGCGAGCATGAATATACCCGCTACGGTTTCCGCCGGCTGATCGAGGAGCGGACGCTCGACATCGTGCAGCCCGACGTCATGTGGGTGGGCGGCATGACCGAGCTGCTCAAGATCGCGGCCCATGCCTCTGCCTATGACATCCCGGTCGTGCCGCATGGCAGCGGCCCCTATTCGTACCAGTTCATTGCCAGCCAGACCGGTCCGGCGTTCTGCGAATATGTGGCGGCGAGCCCGGACGGCAAATCCATCATGCCGGTCTTCGGCGAACTGTTCGAGGGCGAGCAGATGCCGCAGAACGGCAAGCTGAAGCTCTCGGACGCGCCGGGCTTTGGCATGAAGCTGCCCAACCACGACGCGCTGCAGGCGGTCGACTAGGGCCGCGTTATCGCGGCTTGACCCACATCAATGCAGAAGCGCCCCGCAAAGCGCCAAGGTTGCCCAGTTCAACAGGGGAGCCTGCAATGGATCGTATCCACATCACGCAACACACCTCGCTGGGCGCCTTCTGGTTTGCCGGATGGCTGTTTTCCATCGGCTACCTGAGGCTCGACTTCTGGATGGGACTGCTGGGCCTCGTGGTCTGGCCGTACTTTCTGGGCTCGCATTTCACCCCCGCCTGAGGAGTATTCGATGACCTATGATTTCAAGGACAAGGTGGCGATCGTCACCGGCGCCGCGTCGGGCATCGGCGCAGCCATCGCCCGGTCGCTGGCGGCCGATGGCGCCAGGGTGCTGCTGGCCGATCTCGACATCAAGGGTGCCGAGGATCTCGCCGACGAGATCAAGGCGGCCGGCGGCACGGCTTCGGCCGTCGAGACCAATGTCGCCGACGCGGTCGAGGTCGAGGCCATGGTGGAGACGGCCAGGCGGACCTATGGCGGCCTGCACCTGGCGGTCAACAATGCCGGCATCGGCGGGCCGTCGGCCCCGACCGGCGAATATCCGCTCGACGGCTGGCACAAGGTGATCGACGTCAACATGCACAGCGTCTTTTACGGGTTGCGCTACCAGATCCCGGCTATCATGGCCTCGGGTGGCGGCGCCATCGTCAACATGGCGTCGATCCTGGGCGCCGTCGGCTTTGCCAATGCCCCGGCCTATGTCGCGGCCAAGCATGGCATTGTCGGCCTGACCAAGGCTGCGGGGATCGAATACGCCAAGCATGGTGTGCGCATCAACGCCATCGGCCCGGGCTTCATCGATACGCCGCTGCTGTCCAAGAACCTCGACGAGGACGCGCTGGGCTACATCCGCACCCTGCATCCGATCGGCCGTCTCGGCACGGCCGAGGAGGTTGCGGCGCTGACCACGTTCCTGCTCTCGGAAGGGGCGTCCTTCATCACCGGCAGCTACCATCTGGTCGATGGCGGCTATGTCGCGCAGTAGCTAGCCGGCACTGGCCGGGACGGCTTCCCGCAGTGCCGTGCCGGCCGCCGGTGCGGCCCGCGCAAGGCGCAGCGTCAGGGTGTCGTAGTTGCGCGCCAGGGTCGCGACGACCGGCAGCCAGCGCGGGTCGATGGCGTTGCCGGCCAGCGGCAGGACCAGGGTCAGGTCGCCCCTGGGGCTGAGGAGTTGCAGCCGCCCGATCCCACCAGCGGCGAGGCAGCGCTGCAGTTCGGCCGCCAGCCCGGCGCCCGTCACCTGTCGTGCCTCGCTGAAATGCCACCCGTTGTCGTCGCGGTTCATCGCATGCTCCTTGTCCGCGGCGAGTAGAGACCAGGTCCAGCGCACCGGCCTTGATCGAGCGCAAACTCGTGGCAGCGGCGACGCCTTTTTTGATCTGGCGCAATGCAGAGTGCGCGTTACCGGCCTTTGCTGTCCGCAGTGCGGGGGCTGTGGCCACCCGCGGTTCAACAGCCGAGGAGGCTTGCATGAGACTTCTTTCTGGACTGGCCCTTGCCATCATCTGTGCGCTGTCGGGCGTTGCCGCGGCCGACGAGTCACGGCTCAGCTTTGGCGGCGACCAATATGTGGCCGGCCAGGCCGCCAGCATCGGCAGCGCGGTCGAACGCGATGCCTTCGCGGCGGGCTACGATGTGTCGCTGTCGGCGCCGGTCTCCGGCGACGCGCACATGGCCGGCTTCAACGTCTCGAGCAATGCCGCCGTCACCGGCAACCTCTATGCCGCCGGCTCCTCGGTCAATGTCCGAGGCGCGGTCGGCGGCGACGTCACGGCCTTTGCCAACAGCATCACCGTGGATGCCGCCGCGCCCGTGACCGGCAATGTCCGGCTGGCCGGTGCCAGCGTGCGCCTCTCGGCACCGGTCAGCGGCTCGGCACTGGTCGCGGCGCAAAGCCTCACCCTCGAGAGCACCATCGCCGGTGACTTCAGCTTTTTCGGCGAGGCGCTGACCTTCGGGCCCGGCGCCAAGGTGACCGGCAAGCTGACCATTCAGGCCCCCAGCGAAATCGCCGTGCCTGACAGCGTCGCATCGGCCGATCGCGTCAGCTACAGCCCGCTGGTGATGCCGGACTATGCCAGCGAGGCCGGCAAGACGGCCGAGCATGTGGTGCGCAGCATCTGGCCGGCGGTGTGGGCAACCGGCATCTGGTGGCTGCTGCTGGCGGTCGTGGGCCTGCTCTTTGTCACCCTGGGCAGCCGACTGGTGGCCAGCATCGAGATCGCCGGCGAGCGCCGCCCGTTCCGCAATCTCGGGCTCGGCCTGCTCGGCTTTGCCACCATTGTGGGCCTGGTCCCCGTCTTCGCGCTCACCCTGATCGGTATCGTCGTGCTGCCGGTGGTGTTGATCTTCGTGGCGATCGTCAGCGCCCTGGCCTATCTCGCCGGGCTCTATCTGCTGGGCGTCCAGGTCGGCGGCCGGCTGCTCAAGCTGGATAGCAAGCTCAAGCGCTTCGCTGCCCTCGTTGCCGCCATCGTCATTGCCGGACTGCTCGGCATGATCCCGGTTGTCGGCTGGTTCATCACCCTGCTGCTGACCATCTTCGGCTTCGGCGCCTTTGCGGTGCTCGCCATGGTGCGCTGGAGTGCCGGCGATGCACCGCGACTGACGGCCTCGGCTGTTGCCGCGCGCACGCCGGAAGCGGTCTGAGCATCGCGGCGAGGCCCAGGACTGGTGCCGGTGGCCCGATCGTGGTGTCGTGCCGGACAGCGGAGTGCACGGAGGAAACTGTCATGACGCTCAATCGGGAGTGGCACGCGACGCATCGGCTGCCCAGGAACGCCACGACGGAGCAACGCATCGACTGGCATCTGGCCCACAGCGCCAATTGCGGCTGCCGGGATATCCCGCCCGGCGTCCGCAAGGAAATCGAAGCGCGGGGACTGGTTGTCCCCACGCTGCGCAGTCTGAAGTAGTGGTCTGAGAGCCTGCCCGGCGCCGGTCAGGCGGCCTTCGGCGTGAAGGTCAGCGCCACGCCGTTCATGCAGTAGCGCAGGCCGGTCGGCTCGGGGCCGTCGGGGAAGACGTGGCCGAGGTGGCCGCCGCAGCGGCGGCAATGCACCTCGGTGCGGATATAGCCGAGCTTGTTGTCGCTGGATTCGCCCACGGCATTGGCCAGAGGCTCGTAAAAACTCGGCCAGCCGGTACCGCTGTCATATTTGGTTGCGGCGTCAAAGAGCGGCAGGTCGCAGCCCT
Organism: Devosia sp. J20-27; assembly: GCF_055808595.1. Classification (NCBI taxonomy): domain Bacteria; kingdom Pseudomonadati; phylum Pseudomonadota; class Alphaproteobacteria; order Hyphomicrobiales; family Devosiaceae; genus Devosia; species Devosia sp. J20-27. Next base: position 412,075 of record NZ_CM147875.1, read on the forward strand.
TGCACGAAAAGATGCCGGCGCGGTGCTCGTCGTTGAGCGGCGAGGTGTAGGGGCGCTCGGTCGCCTCGTGCCGCAGCACCTGGTAGGCGGCGTCATCGAGCTGCGCCATCCATTCGGCGTCAGTCTTGGTGATTTCGAAGGTGCCTTCGACCGCACGGGCGTCCGACGGCATCTGACGGAAGAAGACGGCGGCCGCACCGAGTGCGGCAACGGCGGTGCCGCCGAAGAGGACGCTGCGTCGAGTGATGGCCATATCGTATCTCCGGAAACTGGGGCGCCCCGCACCTGGGCTGGTGGTCGGACCGGGTGCGGGGCTGGTGTGCAGGCTATCGTTTGGGGCGAGGGCCTGCACGTCAAAAGCTTGTGTCCCGCATGTGAGGGGCGCGCGGGACGGCAAGCCTTACATCTTGGGCAGAAGCACCTTGTCGATGACGTGGATCACGCCGTTCGACTGCACGACATCAGCGATGGTCACGGTGGCAACGCCGCCGGTCTCGTCGGTGATGGTGACGGTGCCGCCCTCGGACTTGAGCGTCAGCTTGCAGCCGCCGACGGTGTCGACGACATGCGCGCCGCCATCATCCATGGCCATCTTGGTGATGTCGGTCGACAGCGCCTTGGCGGCAATCACGTGGCAGGTGAGGATCTTGACCAGCGTGTCCTTGTTTTCCGGCTTCAGCAGATCTTCGACAGTGCCGGCCGGCAGGGCGGCAAAGGCTTCATTGGTCGGGGCCAGAACGGTGAACGGGCCTTCGCCCTTCAGCGTGTCGACAAGGCCGGCAGCCTGAACCGCGGCGACCAGGGTCGTGTGGTCGGGCGAGGTCACGGCGTTATCGATGATGTCCTTGTTCTCGTACATCGGCATGCCGCCGACCATCGGGTTTTCGGCATAGGCCGCGCCGGTCAGCGAAGCGAGCGAAATGGTGGCGCCAAGCGCAAGCGCGCGCAGGGAGATCTTCATGATGTAATTTCCTTCCTTTGGGGGTCCGCGTCTCTAGCGTCGGGACAGGTGGAGTTACGGGACCCCGGGAAAAGAAGTTTCAGGTTTTTTCGATCACGTGTTTTTGTACGCCTGAGGGGCATTATTATGCAAAAGGCCGGGAACTTTTCCCGGCCTTGCAAAACACTGTATCGCGGCATGCGTGGCTAGATGGTTGTTGCCTTGCCGACAGCAACGATCGGCCCCTGGGCCTTGCCGGTGGGCGAGCCACCCTTCTGCTCAAGCGTGACGGCCAGCACGGTGCCTTCGCCGATCTTGGCCTTGGCAACGGGATCGAGCTCGATCTCGGTGCGCTGGTCGATCGGGATCACGCCCATCGACACGGCCGGCTCTTCACCCTTGATGTACCAGAGCTCGAAATCCTTGTCGGGCACAGCCTGGCCCTGCAGGCCGAGCAGTCGCACCGACTGGGTGCCGGTGTCGTAGAAGGCGACGAATTCGACGCCGCTGCCTTCCTGCGACTGCAGCGCGGCCACGAGCTGGGTGGCCACCGTATCCACGTCGAGGCGCGGCTGCATCAGGTTGAAGCCGATCGCCGCGACGGCGACAGCGACACCGCCCGCCGCGAGTCCGCGCCAGAGCGCCAGCGAGTTCCACCAGCCGACCACACCGTCCGATACCGCCGTGGCGCCGAACAGCCGGCTCTCCAGCTTGGGCAGCACATTGGCCGGCGGTGCGACTTCGGCAAATTCATTATCAAGGCTGGCCAGTCGCTGCTGCCAGAGGCGGCGCTCGGCGGCCAGTCGCGGCTCGGCGGATATGCGCCGGGCCACGGTCTCATGTTCGGCCGCATCGAGCAGCCCGAGGACGTACTCGGCCACGAGGACGCGGTCCCCGTATCCATTCCCGTCCATTTCGTCTGCCTGCGTCATGCCGATAGACACTCTCTCAGTTTGATCAGGCTGCGTCGCAGCCAGGTCCGCATCGTGTTCAGCGGCACGTCATGGCGCGCCGCCAGCTCTTCGTAGCTGAACCCATCGAGATAGGCCCCGCGTACCGCATCTGCCTTGGCTGCCTCGAGTTCGCCGAGACACCCGTCAATCCGGGTGCGCTCGCCGCTATCGAGGGCCGCCTGTTCCGGATCGGGTCCGCCATCGGCCACGTCGAGCGCGGCATCGATATCGTCCGTCACCGGCTTGCGTGCCCGGAGGATGTCGAGCGAGTGGTTGCGGGCGACCGCGACCAGCCACGAAATCGGGCTGTAGCCACCGGCCACATAGCGGTCGGCACGTTGCCAGATCTTGACATAGACCTCCTGCAGCGCCTCTTCGGCTTCTGCCCGGTCTCTCAAGATACGCAGGCTTACCCCGAAGAGTTTCGCACTGGTGCGCTGGTAGAGATCACGAAAGGCCTGCCGGTCGCGCAAGGCGCATCGGGAGATCAGATCGGCGATGTCGGCAGTGGTCTGTGGAGCCATGCCACATAGATAGCTTGGCGCCCGCTGGCTGCCTACCCCTTGCCTGCTGACAATAAAGCCTTGTGTGTGAGGAGTACGTCGTAAAAACTGCACCTTCACCGGCAAGATGGCCGGACACTGCAAATCTAGTTTCGACTCCGGCGCGATGCGCTATACGACAGGACCACAATGAGCAAACGCGCCATGCCCGATATCGAATCCTTCTCCCGTGACGCCGCCATCCTCTCCCAGGCCCTGCCCTACATGCAGCGCTACGAGGGCAAGACCGTCGTGGTCAAATATGGCGGCCACGCCATGGGCGACATCACGCTGGGCCGCGCCTTTGCGCGCGATATCGCGCTGCTCAAGCAGTCCAAGGTCAATCCCATCGTGGTGCATGGCGGCGGGCCGCAGATTGCGCAGATGCTCAAGAACCTCGGCATCGAGAGCAAGTTCGAGGGCGGCCTGCGGGTCACCGACAAGCGCACCATGGAAGTGGTCGAGATGGTGCTGGCCGGCTCGATCAACAAGGAAATCGTGGCGCTGATCAATGCCGAGGGCGAGTGGGCGATCGGGCTCTGCGGCAAGGACGGCAACATGGTCTTTGCCAAGAAGGCGACCAAGACCATCAAGGACCCCGGCTCCCATATCGAGCGCGTGCTCGACCTGGGCTTTGTCGGCGAGCCGGTGGAAGTCGACCGCACGCTGCTCGACCTGCTGGCCCGCTCGGAGCTCATTCCGGTGATCGCCCCGGTGGCCCCGGGCCGCGACGGCGCCACCTACAATATCAATGCCGATACCTTTGCCGGTGCCATTGCCGGCTCGCTCGGCGCCAAGCGCCTGCTGTTCCTGACCGACGTGGACGGCGTGCTCGATGCCAACAAGCAGCTGATCCCCGAGCTCTCGGTGCGCGACGCCAAGGCGCTGATCGCCGACGGCACGATTTCGGGCGGCATGATCCCCAAGGTCGAGAACTGCATCGAGGCGCTGGAGAACGGCGTCGAGGGCGTCGTCATCCTCAATGGCAAGACGCCGCACGTGGTGCTGGTCGAGCTCTTCACAGAACACGGCGCCGGCACGCTGATCGTCCGCTAGGTCGACACTCTCCCTGCAACGGGACCTCACCCTGAGCCTGTCGAAGGGCGAGGTCGGGCGCCCTCGTGGCTCAACACTCCATGAGGGCCCGCAGTTGCGGATGCGGGCTTCTCGCCCTCAATATCCCTTGACGTCCGGGCGGTATTTCAGCCCGTAGGTGGCCGGCGTGATCGCGCCGGTGATCGTCTCGTCGACCGGGGCCGGGCTGGGGTCGGCAAAGGCGCCGCTCAGCGCGAAAAGGGTGAGGGCGAGGGCGGCAAGGGTGCAGAGGGTCTTCATGAGGGCTCCGGGAAACACACGCCTCGGCTGAGGCGCGAGCCCTGATCGGGGCGGAGCGTGGCGTATCTGTGGCATTTTACCGTTCGGCGTAACCCATGGTAAAGCAATCGCTAATCTCCACAGGCCGGGGCGGCGCCGCGGTCAGAGCCCGGCTTCCAGATCCTGCATCGCCACCAGTTTGCCGGCCGGCTGCTCGTAGCTCTCGGCCCAGTTGAGGCGGTAGGGGCCTAGCCAGCTGTCGATGTCGAGCAGCGGCTCAAGCCGGATGCGGCTGGGGCGGCGCTGCGCGTCCTTGCTGCGGGTCACCAGTCCCGCCGCCTCCAGCACCGCGATATGGCGCGACACGGCGCGCGGCGTCATGTCGAAGGGCTCGGCCAGTTCGGCCACCGAGGCCTCGCCGCGCAGCAGCCGCGCGAGAATCTCCCGGCGGGTGGGGTCGGCCAGGGCCGCGAAGGTCGCGTCGAGCCGTGACGTATAGATCACTGGAACAATCTCCTTCCGGAACTGATATGTTCTGAAGGTGGAAGAGCTGCCTTACGGAATCATAGTGTTCCGGAACTGATTACTTCGCAACCGGCAACTACCGCCCTCAGACCTCGGCAGCGACGTGCTGCTGCGGCGGCCGGGCCGCCTCCGGCGGCGCCTTCCTGAGCAGCAGCACCATGGCAGCGACGACGAGGAAAGAGCAGATCTGGTACCAGGTGGCATTGCTGGCGGCGTTGACGAAGGCGGAATGCTGCGTGGTGGCGCCCCATTCCTGCCCGTGCTCGAGCCAGGTGAAGAAGATTTCACCGACCAGCGCCACGCCCAGCGCGCTGCCGACCTGCTGGAATGCCTGCAAGGCGCCCGAGGCCGAGCCGGCATCCTTGCCGGGCACGCCCTGCAGGATGGTCTGGAACAGCGCCGACACGGTCAGCCCCATGCCGAGGCCGGCAATCAACAGCGCCGGCAGGAACTGCCAGTGGTCGATGGCATCGCCGACATTGACAATGGTCAAGCGCAGCCAGGCCATGCCGACGGCCAGCATCAGCGTGCCGGTGGCGACGCGCAGCGGCAGCATGCGGTTGCCGAGGCGGCCGTTGACCAGCGAGATGACGAACACCCCGAGCGGGAACGGCACCGTGGTCAGTCCCGATTCCAGCGGCGTCAGGCCGAAGCCGGACTGGAAGAAGATAGCGAGGATCATGAACAACCCCGGCACGCCGGAGAAAAAGATCACCGTCATGGCCGTGCCGACGACGAAGTTGCGGCTGCGGAACATCGGCACCGGGATCAGTTCGGTCTTGCCCTGGCGATCGCGCCGCTTCTCCCAGAAATAGAAGGCGACCAGCCCGAGCAGACCGAAGCCGATCAGCCCGAAGGCCCAGAGCGGCCAGCCATAGACGCGGCCCTCGACCAGCGGAAAGATGATGGCGACGATGGAGACGCCGAACAGGACGATGCCGACAAAGTCGTTGGTAAGGCCGGGGTGCGGCGTGATCTTTGGCACCAGCCGCCAGGCCATGACGATGGCAAGCACGCCGAGCGGAATGTTGACGAGGAAGATCGGGCGCCAGTCGAGGCCCCAGAGATCGGCGGAAATCAGCAGGCCGCCGACGATCGGACCGGCGACCGAGGCCATGCCGGCGGTCAGGCCGAAGAACGAGAAGGCCATGCCGCGCTCCCGGGGCGGAAAGATCACGGTGACGATGGCCAGCACCTGCGGGGTCATCATGGCGCCGCCGATGCCCTGCACGACGCGGGCGCCGATCAGGATCTCGATGGTCGGCGCCAGGCCACAGAGGGCCGAGCCGACGGTGAACACCGAGACGCCGACGAGGAACATGCCGCGCCGGCCGACGATGTCGCCCAGCCGCCCGAACGGCAGCAGGAACAGCGCAAAGGTCAGCACATAGACGGCGATGACCCATTCGATCTGGCTGGAACTGGCCCCCATATCGGCCTGCATCGAGGGCAGCGCCACGTTGACGATGGTGACATCGATCAGGTTCATGAACAGGGCGAGCAGCAGGATGATCAGGGCCACCCAGCGGCGCGGATCGGGCTCGGCTGCCGACGGATCAAAAGGCTTGTTGTTCATGCACGGGGTCCTTGGGAAGCCGGTCTGGTCGGGTGGGGATTGCGGATAGCGCGCAGCAGTTCAGCGCGCAGCCGTTGAAAATTCTGTGGTGTGGCATTGGGCGATTTGGAAAAGCCCATCATGGCGCCCACCAGCATCTGGGCAGCCGGCACCGGATCGAGATCGGCGCGAAACTCGCCGGCATCGCGTCCGGCCTCGAGAATATCGGCGACGATCTGCTTCCACTTGCCCATCATCGGCCCCATGGCAGCCGCAATGCTGGCATCGCGCCGGGCCTTCTCGAGCAGTTCTGTCATCACGCTGATGAGCACATGCTTGTCGCCCAGCAGTTCGGCATAGTCGTCGAATTCGAGTTCGAGCAGCTGCGTCGGCGTCAGGCCGTCACGCACATGGGCCCGCGACTGTTCGGCAAAGGCGATGCGCAGCGACTCCGCCACCAGCGCGATCAACGCCTCCTTGCTCGGCACATGATAGTGCAGCGTCGCAATATTGATGCCGACCCGCTCGGCGATGTCACGCGTGCGCAGCCCCTCGAACCCCTTCTCGGCAATCAGGTCACGCGCCGCCAGCGCAATGGCAGCGCGCCGATCCTCGCCGGATTCACGGCGTGCAGAGAGGGCCAGGGGGGTGGGGGCATTCATGGATAGCGACTCCGGAGGCGGAGCCTATAGCGCGACCCGATGTCTCAATCAAGTGATTGATTGTTGGCGGGACGCGTGCCCGGGTCGCGCCGACATCACACGGTACGGTCGTGCGGGATCTAGCGTGACAGATCACGCACCGGACGGACGTGATCCTCGAACGGCACGTGGCGCCGCTCGAACGATGCGCCGTCGTCGACGTCCGGCCGGCTGATCCGGTCCATGCGAAAATGGCGAAAGTCCTGGCGCGCCGGATCCCAGGCCACCAGATACCAGAGTGGCGGCAGGATCAGCATGAAACCTCTATCGGAAGAACGTGCCGGTCCAGGCGCCTAAACCAGGCATGGCGATGATCAATCTCGCCAGGGCCGAAGTCCCCCTCGGCGAGCCTGTGATGAGCGACGCCGACCTGGCCGTCTACGTCTCCGCCTTCGAAACGGCAGGGTTCACGGGGGGCATCAACTGGTACCGGAACCTTGATCGGACTGGCACCTCTTGGCAGACGCGGACCCCCGGCCTCCTATGCGCCCGACCTCGTCCTTCGACAGGCTCAGGATGAGGTCTTTGATGTACTGACGGTGGCTCTTGCCCCGATACCCTCATGGTGAGCCTGTCGAACCACGAGGGGTGAGCCACAAGACCTCTCCAAGTTCCTGCCATCTGCCGTTCCGGCTGCGGCAAAACCGTTCAGACAGCATGCAGATTGCTCTTCTCGCTTCTCTTCAGTCAGTTCTCACGCGTCAACTATGTGGCAATCGCGTCTGTCGATGGAGACCCCTCCCTCCCTTCTCCCCTTGCGGGAGAAGGAATCAGGGAGATCGATGTGTCCTGCCCACGGTATCTCAGTCGGTCCACCCCCCCCTTGCGGGGAGGGTTGGGGAGGGGGTTTGAGAGCCCCGCTCGTGCCGCTCCCCCCACCCTTGATCCCTCCCCGCAAAGGGGGCGGGTGACGACTGCAGGCATCCACTTACCCATCTCCAGCGCCACCCTCTCTCGCCCTCATGGTGAGCCTGTCGAACCACGAGGGGGGAGCCACCAAACCTCTCCAAAATCTCTGCCATCTGCCATTCACCCTGCAGCCAATCCGTTCAGACAACTGACAGACTTATCCCCGCGCTCTCCCACCGCGTTACACTTCCCCATCGCCGCCCCGAAACGCGAGATCATGACGAGTGATTGGGGCAGCGAGGCCGGGTGGTCCGGATGTCGGTCCGGATCAGGCCAAGCCGGGGAGGGTGTGCAGGCCCAGGTGTCCTGCCGCCTTAATTTGTTGCCGCGGGCGGACGTCTGTCGTGTTCGCTCAAAGGGGTCGGACTGGAGAAACGCGAAGAGCGTGGTCCGGTCGAGACGGCGACCCTGCGGCGGAGGGGCGATCCGCAAATGCCCTGATCCTTTCCGGTGCACGCCGAAAATCCCGGTGGCAACGGCGGAGCCGAGCTCCAGCCGGGCGCATCTACTTGCGTCCGGCATTCGAACCATCGACGGGCTCTGCTCCGCCGTTGTTCGCGACTGCCATCAAGCCGGAGGCGGCAACGCCGGCCGGGGTGTCGGCATGCGACGAGGACAGAGCGTGATCAGACAGACAGATTCCGGTGCCCTTGCATCCAGAAGCATCCCGCGCCATATAGCGGATCGGGAGGTTGGCGCGGACGTGTTCCTCGCCAACCGGGTCAGGTCCGGAAGGAAGCAGCCCCAACGAGACCTTCACGGGTCGTTGCCAGCCTCCTACTTCTGCCTATGATGGCCATGCCGCAGGCGGACTCCCCTGCCCCGGCACGTTATAAGGGCTCCATGGCATCGCCTGATTCCCCATCGTCGCCCTATCTCGTCCTCGCGCGGAAATACCGCCCGCTGAGTTTTGACGGGCTGATCGGCCAGGATGCAATGGTGCAAACCCTTGCAAACGCATTCAAATCCGGCCGTATCCATCACGCCTTCATTCTGACAGGCGTGCGCGGCGTGGGCAAGACGACAACGGCGCGCATCCTGGCCCGGGCCTTCAACTATGAAGACGAGAACGGCCGGCGTCCGACCCTCGACCTGAGCGAGGAAGGCGTGCATTGCCGCGCCATCATCGAAGGCCGGCATGTCGACGTCATCGAAATGGACGCGGCCTCCAATACCGGCATCAACGATATCCGCGAGATCATCGACTCGGTGAAGTACGGCCCGGTTTCGGCGCCCTACAAGGTCTACATCATCGACGAAGTGCACATGCTCTCGACCGCGGCCTTCAACGGGCTGCTGAAAACGCTCGAAGAGCCGCCGCCCTATGTAAAGTTCATCTTCGCCACCACCGAAATCCGCAAGGTGCCGGTGACCATCCTCAGCCGCTGCATGCGCTTTGACCTGCGGCGCGTCACGCCCGAGGTGATGACGGCGCATCTGGTGGATTTGCTGGGCCGCGAAGGCATCGACTACGAGCCGGAGGCCTTGGCGATGATCGTGCGGGCCGGCGAAGGCTCGGTGCGCGACAACCAGAGCCTGCTCGACCAGGCGATCTCGCATGGCGACGGCAGGGTTTCGGCGGCAACCGTCAAGGCCATGCTCGGGCTCGGCGACCGCGCCAAGACCATCGATCTTTTCGAAAACCTGATGCGCGGCGACATTGCCGAGGCGCTGGGCGGCATGCGGGCGCTTTACGATGCAGGCGCCGATCCGCAGACCATTGTCGCCGATCTGGTCGACTTCACTCATCTGGTGACGCGGATCAAGGTGGTGCCGGCGGCTGCCGACGACGTGTCGCTGACGCCCGACGAGCGGACGCGCGGCACGGAACTGGCGCAGAAACTCGCCATGCGGGTGCTGACCCGGGCCTGGCAGGTGCTGTTCAAGGGGTTTGACGAGGTCTCAAGGGCTGCCAACGGGCTGCAGGCAGCCGAGATGGTGCTGATCCGCCTCGCCCATGCCGCCGATCTGCCGACGCCCGACGAACTGATCGCCAAGCTTGCCAACCAGCCGATGCCGAGCGCGCCGGTGCCGACGTCCACGCCGCGTGGCCCAAGTCCCGGTGGAACAAGTGGCAGTGGATCGGGCGGCGGCAGCAGTGGTTCAGGCGGCAGCCCCTCGGCCATGCGCATCGCCACCTCGCAGGCCGAACCGACACAGGTCGCGGCGCCCGCGCCGCAGGCCGCGCTGGGTCCGCAGACCTATGCCGAACTCATCGACATGGCCCGCAACCGGCGCGACATCATCGTCGTCACGGCGCTCGAACAGAGCTTGCGACCGGTATCGATGACCGACGGCCGGCTGGAAGTGGCGCTGGTCGATGGCGCCGATCCCGGCATCATCCAGACGCTCAGCGCCCGGCTGAAGTTCTGGACCGGCAAGACCTGGATGGTTTCGGTCTCCACCAGCGCCGAAGCCGCGCCGACGGTGCGGGAGGTGCGCGAGCAGCACCGGCTGAGCCAGACCGACGAGGCCAAGGCCGATCCGCTGGTGCAGGCCATTCTCAAGCAGTTTCCCGGCGCCGGGTTGCGCGTCGTCGAAAAACTGGAAACTCCGCCCGTCGAGGCCTATCTCGACGCCATACGCGACGACGATGAGGACGACGAATGAAAGACATCATGGGCATGATGAAGGGCATCGGCGAGATGAAGGCGAAGATGGAGGCCGCACAGGCCGACATCGCCAACCTGATCGTCGAAGGCAAGTCGGGCGGCGGTCTGGTGACCGTGTCGCTGAGCGGCAAGTTCGACCTGCGCGGCCTCAAGATCGACCCCTCGCTGTTCCGCGAGGACGACATCGAGGTGCTGGAAGACCTGATCATTGCCGCGCATGCCGATGCGCGCAGCAAGGCGGAAGCCGAGGTTGCCAGCCGCATGCAGGAAGTGACGGCCGGCCTGCCGATCCCGCCGGGCATGAAGCTGCCGTTCTAGGGCATCGCGATGGCCACCGGCGGACCCGAGATCGAGCAGCTGATCCAGCTTCTGGCGCGCCTGCCGGGGCTCGGGCCGCGCTCGGCACGGCGGGCGGTGCTGCATCTGATCAAGAAGAAAGAGGGTCTGATGATCCCGCTTTCCGCCGCCCTCGACCGGGCAGTGGAGGCCGTCACCATCTGTGCGGTGTGCGGCAATGTCGACACGCGCTCGCCCTGCGGCATCTGCGCCGATCCGCGCCGCAATGAATCCGGGCTGCTGATCGTGGTCGAGGACGTGGCCGACCTCTGGGCGCTGGAGCGCGCCGGGGTCGGAGCGGTGAAGTACCACGTGCTGGGCGGCGTGCTGTCGCCCCTCGATGGTATCGGTCCGGACGATCTCTCGATCGAGCCGCTGCTGCACCGGGCGACGGAGTTTTCCGAGATCGTGCTGGCGGTCAACGCCACTGTCGAGGGCCAGACCACGGCGCATTACATCACCGATCGGCTCGAGGGGTCGGGGGTCAAGGTCACCCGCCTCGCCCATGGCGTGCCGGTCGGCGGCGAGCTCGACTATCTCGACGAAGGCACGCTCAGCCAGGCCCTCAGGGCCCGCACCGCCATCTAGGGCCGGGACGACCCGTCGTCGTCCTCGGCGAGCGAATCCTCATCCTCCTGCGCAATGGCCTCGAGTTCATCGGAGTCGGGCGAGAGGGTTTCGCGGTGATCCTCGGGATTGTGGTCGACAGAGCTCGGATCCATGGCTTCGCCGAAGCCGGTCTCGAGGGCCGAAATGGCCTCCTCGATTTCACCCAGCAAGGCGCCGGGATCGTCGCTGCCGAAGTCGGAAAACTCCTGCTCGCTCAACGTGTCGCGCACCTGTCGCAACCGCTCCAGCCGCTCGGCCCGGGGGAAGGCATCGGAATAGAGCAGTTCCTCGATCTCCGCCTGGCTCATCGGCTGCGCAATCAGCACCTGCTCGCCATCGCCGTCATTGCGGTTGTCCTGGGATTCGACTTCTCGATTGATGTGGCTCACGGTTCTCTCCTCGCCTCTGGCTGCTAACGCTTCTTGGCGCGGGCAGGTTCAGCACAAACTAGCGAGGCCAGGCCGGAATGTTCAGCAGCACGGTTGTCGTACCGCGGAGGGCCCGGCGTTAATCTACCGTTCACCGCTTCCGCGTCCGTGATCGCAAGGGCGTCATCGTGCGGCTATCCCGATTCGATTCACCACTTGCTGACATGAGTGTCCCGTCATTTTGGGGACTCCGTCCGTGCAGACCGTCATCGCCACACTTCTTGAACGCCACGATCTCTGGCTTGTCGCGCTCGCTGCCTTTGTGTGCGCGCTCTCGTCCTTTGCCGGCATGAGCCTTTTTCATCACGCGCAGCGCACCGAGGGCGGCATGCGCGCCGTCTGGCTGATCGTCGGTGCGGTTTCGGTCGGCTTCGGTATCTGGACGACGCATTTCGTGGGCATGCTGGCGTTCGACGCCGGATTGCCGACGGGCTATGACCTGCCGCTGACATTGCTCTCGCTCGGCGTCGCGGTCTCCATAGTGGGCGGTGGCATGTGGTACGTGACCATTGCCCGCCGCACCATCGACTCGCTGCTCGGCGGCGCCGTGGCCGGTCTGGGCATCTCCACCATGCACTATGTCGGCATGGCCGCCCTGATGCTGGGCGGCGAGATCGTCTGGGCGCCCGAACTGGTCGGGGCATCGATCATGCTGGGCATGGGGCTGGGCGCACTCGCCGTGTTTGCTGTCAATCGCCGGCAGACCTTGCGGGCCCGCCTCGAAGGCACGGTGCTGTTCACCCTGGCGATTGTCGGCATGCATCTTACCGGCATGGGGGCGGCCAATCTCGCCAACTGCTTCCCGATCGTCTCGGCCGACGAAGCCCTGCCGTTCTGGATGCCGCCGGTACTGGCTCTGGTCAGCGTCCTGATCCTGCTCTTTGCCCTGGGTGGTGTCTATCTCGACTTGCGCGAACGGGCCCGGGACAGCCGGGAGGGCGAGCGCATGCGCGGCCTCGCCGATGCGGCCGTCGAGGGCCTGATCGTCTGCGATGGCCAGGTCATGGTCACCGCCAATGCCAGCTTTCTCCAGATGGTGGGACTGGACCAGGCAGCCGTCGCCAGCCGCAGCCTGCACGAATTCCTCGACAAGAGCGAACTGGCCAAGCTGGCCGAGCACCCGCATCAATCGCTTGAAATGACCCTTACGACCAGTTCGGGCGACCGGCTGCCTGTGGAGGTGGTGCAGCGGCCGGTCGACTTTGCTGGCAAGCCACACTGGGCCGTTGCCATTCGCGACCTCAGCGCGCGGAAATCGGCAGAGGCGCACATCCGCTATCTGGCGCATCATGATGCGCTGACCGGTCTGCCCAATCGCGCCACGTTCGGCCGGCGGCTGGAGGAAGAAATCGCCCGCTATCATGCAAGCGGCAAGGTCTTTGCCGTCCTCTACCTCGATCTCGATCGGTTCAAAGAGGTCAACGACCTGTTCGGTCATCCGGCCGGCGACTCGCTGTTGCAGCGCGTCGGCTCGAGCCTGCTCAACGTGGTCGAGGGCCATGGCTTTGCGTCGCGACTGGGTGGCGATGAATTCGCCGTCCTGCTTCAGGATGTCGGCACGCCTGCAAAGGCCGGGCGACTGGCGGAATCCATCCTCGACGCCTTCCGCCGCTCCAACGATGACGTCACAACCGGCGCACTGATCTCGGCCAGCATTGGCATCGCGGTGTTCCCCGACGACGCCAACGATGCCGAACAGATGATGTCGCACGCTGATACCGCCCTCGACCGGGCCAAGCAGGACGGGCGCGGCATCTACCGCTTCTACCGCAGCGAGATGGGTGCGGAGGTGCGCGACCGGCGGCTGCTGGAACACGACCTGCGCCACGCGATTTCGCGCAACGAGCTCTCGCTGGTCTACCAGCCGCAGATCGACATCCAAAGCGGCAGTGTCACCGGGTTTGAAGCTCTCGTGCGCTGGTCGCATCCGACTCGTGGTCTGGTTCCGCCCAATACCTTCATCCCCGTCGCAGAGGAGACCGGTCTCATACTGCAGATCGGTGACTGGGTGATGCGCACGGCCTGCGCAGAGGCCGCAAGCTGGTCGGCACCGCTCTCGATTGCCGTCAATGTCTCGGCGGTGCAGGTGCATGCGCCTGACTTCTCGCATGCGGTGCACCAGGTTCTGGTGGCCAGCGGCCTGTCACCTGCCCGCCTCGAAGTGGAGATCACGGAAACGGCGCTCATCCGGGATATGCCCCGCGCCCTCGCCACGTTAAGACAGGTCAAGGCCCTCGGCGTCTCGATCGCCATGGATGATTTCGGCACCGGCTACTCGTCGCTGGGCAACCTGCGCGCCTTCCCGTTCTCCAAGATCAAGGTCGACCAGTCTTTCATCAAGTCGGTGGACAGCAATGCGCAGTCGGCCACCATCGTGCGGGCGGTGCTGGGACTCGGCAGCGGGCTGGATGTCCCGGTCATTGCGGAAGGTGTCGAACGCCCGGAGGAACTGGAGTTCCTGCGCAACGAGATCTGCCAGGGCGCACAGGGTTACCTCCTCAGCCGTCCGGCGGATATTGCCACGTTCCGCGACGTGACCGATGGAACGACAGCCAAGCTGCCAACCGAGGCGGCCAACCGCCTCAAGCTTGTCGGCTGAATCTTCGGACTTGAAGCGACTTCGCCCGTCCAGGCTAAAGATCGAAGCGATCCTGGTCGTCCTTGACCAGCCGCAGTGCCGGGCCTTCGTCTGCTCCGCTGTCCCACTCGGCCGGGATGGACTTGGTGGTGTTGGCGCCCAGTTCGCGCAGCATTTCGACCTGGCGGACGACATTGGCCCGCCCCGTCGAGAGCTGGCTCCTGGCGTCGTCAAAGCTCGTCCGTGCCTTGTCGAGGTGACCGCCGACGCGGTCCATGGTCGAGAGAAATCCTGCCACCTTGTCGTAAAGCGCACCGGCGCGACGGGCGATCTCGTCGGCGTTGCGGTGCCGCTTCTCGATGTCCCAGACGTTGCGGATGGTGCGCAGCACCGTCATAAGCGTCGTCGGGGTGGTCAGCATCACCCCCTTGCTCATGCCGAATTCGACCAGCTTCACGTCATTCTGGATGGCGGTCGCCAGTGCGGACTCTATGGGCACGAACATCATCACGAAGTCCATGCTGGAGGCAGCGGCGCGATGGTAGGCCTTGTCACCGAGCGTCAGAATATGCGTGCGAACCGATGCGATGTGGGCCCGCAGATGCTGGTCGCGCGTCTCGTCCTCGGCATTCACGAACGCCTCGAAGGCGGTGAGCGAAACCTTGGAGTCGATGATCAGCCGGTCATTGTTGGGCATCAGCACCTCAACGTCGGTGCGCACCCGTTGGCCACCCTCGCTTGAATGGCTGGTCTGGGTGATGAATTGCTCACCCTCGCGCAGGCCGGACTGTTCGAGAATGGTGGAGAGGATCATCTCGCCCCAGGCGCCTTGCGTCTGTGAATTGCCCTTGAGCGCGCGCGTGAGGTTATGGGCCTCGGTGGTGATCTGCAGGTTGCTCTCGGCCAGTGCGCGGATCTGCTCGGACATGGCAGACCGGTCCTTGATCAGCCCCTGGTGGAACTCGGTGATCTTCTCGTTGAGCGGCTTGAGCAGGACATCGACCTGTTCGCGGTTCTGCTTGGTGAAGGTCTCGCTATGCGTCTGCAACACCTCGCCGGCAATGAGTTTGAACTCGTCTGTCATCTGCTGGCGCGCTTCCAGGAAGCGCTTCAGGTTCAACTCGTTCTGGCGTGACTGCTCGTCGAGCCGCGTGCGCATGGCTGCGAGCTCGGAACGCAGGTCGCCACTTTTCTCCCGCTCCTCGGCGAGCAGGTCCTCGGCCCGCTGCCGCTCGACGGCGAGGGCGTGGTCGAGCTCACGGATCCGCGTATCGCGGCTGGAAAGCTGCTCGACGAAGTTCGCCCGCAACTGCTCCAGTGCCGTTGCCGACGCCTCCGCCGCATCTTCGCGCCGCACCTCTGCCTGGCGGATGATGAGAACAACCATGGCCAGTACCAGCACGGCAAACAGGCCGGCACCGGCGTAGAGTACCATCTCGAGCGTGATCGGGGTGTCGCCAATGGCGAAGAGAACCTTGTCCATCTGCCGATTCTATCCGATTCGGTTTCCCTTTTGTTCGCCTTCGACATGTTGACCATCGGGGGGGAATTCCCATATTGAGCCCATTGAACGCCCGACAAGGACACGTCTATGGCTACCCGCCCGATCCTAGTGCTGCCCGACCCGCGCCTCCGCGCGATTGCCGATCCGATCGATAAGGTCGACGACGGTATCAGGGCGCTTGCCAAGGACATGCTCGACACGATGTATGATGCCCCCGGCATCGGGCTGGCCGCACCGCAGATCGGCGAGCTCAAGCGCATCGTGGTGATGGACCTTGCCAAGGAAGGCGAGACACCCGATCCGATCGTCATGATCAATCCGGAAATCCTGAAGTTCTCGGACGAGACCGTTGTCACCGAGGAAGGCTGCCTGTCGATTCCGGAGCTCTACTACGAGGTCGAGCGTCCGGCCGAAATCTCAGTGCGGTACACCGATCTTGACGGCAAGACTGTCGAGCGGAACGCCGACGACCGGCTCGCCATCTGCATCCAGCACGAACTCGATCACCTCGATGGCGTGCTCTATATCGACTATCTCAGCCGTCTGAAGCGCGACCGGGTGCTCAAGAAATTCCAGAAGGCCGAAAAGTTCGCCAAGCGCGCGAGCTGATCCATGCGCATTGTTTTCATGGGCACGCCAGAGTTCGCCGTGCCCACGCTCACCGAGATCGTTGCCAACGGGCACGAGGTGGTGGCGGTCTATACGCGTGCGCCCAAGCCGGCCGGCCGCGGACAGGCAGAGCGCAAGTCGCCGGTCCACGTTGCCGCTGACGGTTTCGGCATTCCGGTGTTCACACCGAAATCACTGAAGGGCGAGGCCGAGCAGATCGCCTTTGCCGGCCACGACGCCGATATTGCGGTGGTGGTCGCCTACGGGCTGCTACTGCCCAAGGCCATTCTCGATGCCCCCCGGCTCGGCTGCCTGAATCTCCACGGCTCCCTCCTCCCCCGCTGGCGGGGCGCCGCCCCCATCCAGCGGGCGGTGATGGCCGGTGACACCCGTACCGGCATCATTGTCATGCAGATGGACGAAGGCCTCGATACCGGTCCGATGGGCCTGATCGAGGAAATGGCCATCGGCCCGGACATGACCGCGGGCGAAGTGCATGACCAGATGATGCTGGTCGGCGCGGACCTGATGGGGCGGGCATTGGCTGCCGCCGAACGCGGCAGCCTGCAGTTCACACCGCAGCCCGATACGGGCGCGACCTATGCCAAGAAGATCGAGAAGGCCGAAGCGCGGATCGACTGGAGCAAGCCGGCCGAGGACGTGCATAACCTCATTCGCAGTCTGTCGCCTTTCCCCGGCGCCTGGTTTGAACTCGAGCTCAACGGTACCAGAACGCGGATCAAGGCGCTGCGGTCGACGCTTGTCGACGACAACGGTGCCGCTGGCGCAATCGGCGACAACCTGACGATTTGCTGCGGCACCGGCGCTGTCCGGCTGCTATCGGTGCAGCGCGAGGGCAAAGGTGTCATGGACGCGGCGACATTCCTGCGTGGCGCGGGGCCGCTGCCCAGCGTCGCGGGCTGATGTCGCGCTTCAAACTCACCATCGAGTATGACGGCCGGCCCTTCTGCGGCTGGCAGCGGCAGAAGGACCGCTTGTCGGTGCAGCAGGCACTGGAAGACGCGATCCAGCGGTTTTCCGGTGAGACGGTGGTGACCCAGGCCGCCGGGCGCACGGATGCCGGCGTTCATGCCCTTGGACAGGTGGCGCATTTCGATCTGGCGCGTGATTGGGACGCCTTCAAGGTGCGCGAGGCACTGAACTTCCATCTCAAGCCGCACCCCATCGCGGTGGTTGAGACAGAGGCGGTGGACGAGACCTTCGAGGCCCGGTTCTCGGCCGTCTCGCGCAGCTACGAGTACCGGATTCTGAACCGTCGGGCCCGCCCGGCTCTCGACGAGGGCAGGGTCTGGCACGTGCCGGTGCCCCTTGACGTCGAGACCATGCACGCCGCAGCACAACTGATCCTCGGCAAACACGACTTCTCGACCTTTCGCGCCGCCGAGTGCCAGGCGAACTCGCCGATACGAACACTGGACCTGTTCAGTGTGTCACGGCAATCCGACATGGTCGTGGTCAGCGCCAGGGCGCGGAGCTTCCTGCACTCGCAGGTGCGCTCGATGGTTGGGTCACTCAAGCTGGTAGGTGAGGGCAAATGGCAACCAAGTGACTTTCGCGCAGCGCTGGACGCTGCCGACAGATCGCGCTGCGGGCCATTGGCACCGCCTGACGGCCTTTGTCTTACTGCTGCAGGCTATTGATTGCCGCGACCGTCTCGGGCGACGGCAGGATCGAACCAACCACCAGGAGGGCGATGGTCACACCGACGACCTGGGCGATCATGAACATGGCAATCTGCAAAGGTGACAGCGTCACGATCAGCCGGGCAATGTTGATCTCGACGACGAGTACGAGGATCGCGAGCGCCAGGAAGGCAAGCTCGCCCTGGAAGCCGACGAGCGACAGCGCCAGCTGGCCAAGCGAAATGAACACGCTGGCCCAGTTGTCGGCAATGACATAGGCCTGCAGGCTGTCGAGCCGCTTGAGCTGGCGAAGGACGATGGCGGCAAACGCCACCTGAAAGGCAAACAGCACCACCGCGATGGCGACAGAGCGCCCGATGGAATATCCCTCCGGCGCACCAGCGAGGACCAGCGGAAGCAGGGCGCTGACAAAGGTGACGATCAGCAGTCCGATGAAACTGCCGACCAGACCGCGGCGGCTCAGGTCAAAATATTGCGGTGCCTTGCGATCACCGGTGACCAGCGCCACAACGCCCCTGCCCGCTGAGGTCGCTTCCTGCAGAAAACTTGCTGGGGTGTCGGGCACGATCCGTCCGGTCAGTCAGGGGTGGGAAGGCTGGGGTTAAGCAGCATGTAGAGGCCGATGGGCACCGCGACAAGCAGCACGACGCTCAAAATGGCAAAGCCGATTGAAATGCCCATCGAAAACTTGCCGATATCACGCGCCAGGCGGTAGAGCATATATCCTAGGACGCCCTGCAACGCCGGCGCAAAGCTGGCGCCGACAAAGAGCGACATCGGCAGGCCGATGGCCAGAAGAAAGACCAGCGCGTAACCCGCCGGCACCATCAACTCCAGGTCGCTCGCCGCAGGCTTGAGAAACCTGACGGTGATGAAGATGGCGGCAAGCACAACCAGCATGGGCAGGGCGTTGAGCACCAGAGCCACGGAAATGTCGACCAGGCTGGGGACGGTGCCGACGAGCGTGACAGCCTGAATGCCGCGAGTCAGGACCACCAGCAAGAAGTAGAAGCCCAGCATGGTGAGCAGCCCGGCGCGGGTGGCGTTGAAACGCCCTGCGGCGGCGGGACGACTGCCAATCAGGTCGATCCAGCCGAGGGCCGCATTCTTGAGATCGGCGAGCGGATTCAAGCGAAAAAGTCCTTGATGAAGGCAGCATAAAGGGCAGACAGGCCCGTGACATCCGCTACTGCGACGCTCTCATTGGCCTTGTGCATGGTCTGACCCGGCAGACCAAATTCCACAACGGGGCAATAGTGCGCGACGAACCGCGCATCCGACGTGCCGCCGGCCGTTGAGAGTTCGGGGCGTGCACCGGTCACCCGTTCGATTGTTTGACACAGAATCTCCACCGCGCCACTGACGGGGGACAGGAAAGAGCGCGATGGCCGGCCAACCACCTCGAAGGTGATCTCGCACTCCATCTCGGCGGCGATTTCCGCGAGCTTCCCATTGATGGCGTCGGCCAGCGCTTCCGGCGTCCAGCCATCATTGAAGCGGACATTGAAACGGGCGGTGGCGGCGCCCGGAATGACATTGGTGACGTCGTTGCCGACATCAAGCGAGGTGAATTCGAGATTGCTTGGCGGAAACTGTGCGTTGCCATCGTCGAGTTTGCCGCTGAGTTCAAGCACAGCCTGGGCCAGCACGGGCAGCGGATTGCGGGCCTTGTCCGGATAGGCAACGTGCCCCTGGATGCCAGCGACACTGATCCTGCCGTTGAGCGATCCGCGGCGGCCGATCTTGATGCTGTCGCCAAGGGTGACAGCGGCGCTGGGTTCCCCGACGATGGCAAAGTCGAAGACGTGCCCGCGCTCCTTTGCCCAGGCCAGGAGTTTGTCGGTGCCGTTGACGGCATCAGCCTCCTCGTCATTGGTGATGGCGAGCGAGATGGTGCCGGAGAGGGGCGCTTCGGCGCAGGCGGCCACGAAGGCTGCCACGCCGGATTTCATGTCCGCCGAGCCGCGGCCAAAGATGCGACCGGCGCGAATGGCCGGATCGAAGGGACCGGAAGCCCACTGGTTCGGATCTCCTGGCGGCACGACGTCGGTATGGCCAGCAAACAGGAGGTGCCTGCCGCCCTCCCCGCGAGTCGCGAACAGGTTTTCGACCGGGTAGGAGCCATCGCCCTCGAAGGTCACGCGCGTCACTGCAAATCCGAGAGGCTCCAGCGCGGATTGCAGCACGTCAAAGACACCGGCCGTAGCCGGTGTCACCGAAGCACAGCGGATCAGATCAGCCAGCAGCCTGACGGGATCGAGTGTGTTCAAAGCGTCTGGTCCCGTCCGGGCAGGTTTCAGAAGTGGTCAGCTAGCAAGCGGATCGGGACCGTAGCTGTTGGCGCCGTCAGTGCCTTTGAGAAAGCCCAGAACGACCAGCATGTAGACACCGAAGACGCCGCCAACCAGACCGATAGCCATGTAGATCAGGCTCGGCTGCGGCACAGGAATGCCATTCATGTCGCCAATTGTGTAGCCGAGGCCAAGGGCCTGAACCAGCAAGAGGAGCGCGGTGACACCGAAATAGATCAGGACATCGAGCCCTGCATTGTCCTTGTCGTGGCGGCGTTTCACCGACAGGCAGTAGGCGGGATAGGCGAAGATCAGGAAGACGACCATGCTGCCCCAGGCGGCACCCTGCATGGCCCCCATCATTTCGGGCATCAGCGTCGTCGGGTCAGCGCCGTCGACCATCAACCTGCTTAGGTCAGGCATGCCCAGACCCAGCAGCGGCAAGAGCAGCATCGATATGACGATATTGGCCACGCCAAGAATGATGGCGCCAATCCACCAGGTCTGACGTGAAATCCGTCCTTCGGTCGTTGTGTAGAGTGCCTTGAAATCCATGTTGCCCCCCTCGGGCGTCCAGAGCGCAGCCCCCCGCGCAATCGGCAGGCTACAGGAGTCGCAAGGACGGGGCCAGAAGCAGCGTCAGTCCCGCAGCAGGTCGTTGACCGACGTCTTGCTGCGGGTCTTCTCGTCGACACGCTTGACGATCACGGCGCAGTAGAGACTTGGGCCGGGTGTACCATCGGGCAACTGCTTGCCCGGCAGGTTGCCGGACACGACGACCGAGTACGGCGGCACCTTGCCGATGAAGATCTCGCCGGTATTCCGGTCGATGATCTTGGTCGAGGAGGTAATGAAGACGCCCATCGATATGACCGAGCCTTCGCCAACGACGACGCCTTCGACAATCTCGGAGCGTGCGCCGATGAAGCAGTTGTCCTCGATGATGACGGGACCCGCCTGCAAGGGCTCGAGCACACCGCCGATGCCGACGCCGCCAGACAGATGCACATGCTTGCCGATCTGCGCGCAGGAGCCGACGGTCACCCAGGTATCGACCATGGTGCCTTCATCGACATAGGCGCCTAGATTGACAAAGGACGGCATGAGAATAGCGCCCCTGGCGATATGGGCAGAACGGCGGACGACGGCGCCGGGGACAGCGCGGAAACCGGCGTCGCGGAAGCGGTTCTCTGTCCAGCCGGCGAACTTCGAGGGCACCTTGTCCCACCAGCGTGCGCTGTCGGGTCCACCCTCAATCAGCGTGTTGTCGTTGAGGCGAAAGCTCAGCAGAACGGCCTTCTTGAGCCACTGATTGACCTGCCAGTTTCCATCCGGGCCTTTTTCGGCGACGCGGGCCTTGCCGCTGTCGAGCAGTTCAAGTGCCGTGTTCACGGCATCGCGCACTTCGCCCTTGGTGGCAAATGTCAGTTCTGCACGGGCCTCGAAGGCGGTTTCGATCGTCTTCTGCAGGTCTTCGTGGGCCACGTGTTGCTCCTTGCTCGGTTCGGCGGGGACATTACCCGCCGTCGACATGGTGTCAACGATCCTTAACCGCCAGCGTGCCACCCTCTGACCGTATTGAAAAGGAGAGCCAGAATGGCCAAACGCCGCCCAACACCGCTGCGCACGTCGGGGCAGGACCTGGAAACGTCACGACACATACCCGTGACGCCACAGACCGAGTCATCGGCCTATCGGCTGGCCTTCGCCGACGACGAATTCCTCACCGCAGAGGAAACGCGGGGAATCCGTTTTCAGCTCGAGTACCTGAAGGTGGACTCCCGGTTGCGCGAACGCGGGGTCAATTCCACCGTGGTTCTCTTTGGCGGCGCCCGAATTCCGGAGCCCGGCAAGGCGGCCTGGGCGGCGAAGAACGACAAGCAGCGCGAAAACCTCGAACTCGCGTCACGCTACTACGACGAGGCGCGCCATTTTGCCCAGTTTGCCTCCTCGACATCGAAGGCCACCGGCTACACGGACTTTGTCGTCGTGACCGGGGGCGGGCCGGGTGTGATGGAGGCGGGGAATCGTGGTGCCGATGATGTCGGGGCCCCTAGCATCGGGCTCAATGTCGTGCTGCCGCACGAGCAGGCCCCCAATGCCTATGTGACCCCGGAACTGAGCTTCAACTTCCACTATTTCGCGACGCGGAAGGTGCATTTCCTGTTGCGGGCCCGGGCCGTCGCCATCTTCCCGGGTGGCTTCGGGACACTCGACGAGTTCTTCGAGACTCTGACGCTGATCCAGACCGGCCGAATGGAACGCATTCCGGTGCTGCTGTTCGGCATCGATTTCTGGAACCAGGTCATCAACTTCCAGGCGCTTGCGGACGCCGGAACAATCGGACCGGATGACCCGAGCCTTTTTACTGTGGTGGACTCGGCCGAAGAAGGCTGGAGCGTGGTGCGCGAGTACTACAATCTGCCCGAAGTCGGCCTCGGCTGACTCAGGGCAGGCGTTGCAGGAAGCCGGCGAGGTCGGATGTCACATGGTGGATGTGCGGCCCGCCGTTCCGGTCGAGTTCCCAGGCCTCCACCTGGTCATGCGCGAAATCCGCCCCGGCCACGACATGTACGGTGGACATGCCGCGTTCGTGCGGCACCCGCAGGTTCTTGTCCAGATCGTCAAACATGGCGGCACGTTCCACGTCGATACCGTGCGCATCAAAGAAGGCCTGATAGGCCTCCGGCAACGGCTTGGGGGTGAACTTCATCGCCCGGATGTCGAAGATATCTTCGAACAGGTCTTCCGCATCGCCAAGGCGGCCCAGAACGGCGCGGGCGTGGCCCACATCGCCGTTCGTGAGAATGAACTTCCGCCCCGGCAGAGCGCGAATTGCGCCGACCAGCGCCGTGTGCCCCTCGACGCCTGAATAGTCGATGGCGTGCACGGTCCTGAGGAAATGATCCGGATCGACGTCGTGCCGGCTCATCAGGCCATTCAGCGTCGTACCGAAATCCCGATAGTAGGTCTTCTGCAGGGCCCGGGCCTCGGTGAACTCCAGATTGGTGACCGACATCATGTAGTGCGAGATCAGTGTGTCGATCTGGGCAAACAGATTGCATTCACGCGGGTAGAGCGTGTTGTCGAGGTCGAAGACCCAGTCCCTGACATGGGACAGGGAGCGCGTTGCGGCCGGTGTCAAATCAGTCATGGCAACACCATAGCGCAAAGCACCGCTCATTTCATCTGACCTGAACGTGCCCTTCAGCCGAGGTTCAAGCTCCGGGTGCGACTGTCCTTTGTATCGGATGAAGGCCGGGTGTGTTGACACCGGCCACACTGCAACAAAGGAGACGCTCAAATGCACAACGCACTCAAACTCGCTGCGGTCGGCGCAATCGCTCTCGTGTTGACCCCTCAGATTGCTTCGGCCCAGGCCTTCCTGAAAACGCCGAACAGCCCCAAGCCCCAGACATCAAGTGATGAACCGCCGTGCGAATACGGCATGGGTTATCTTCCCAGAGTGTCGGTTCGTGAGGTGCGCGGCATCGATGAGGACTGGCGCGTCTGGGTTCGTCCGGTCTGCGAGAACAGTCCGCATGCACCCGTTCGCAACATGGGCAATGCGACGCAACTGATCGGCGCAATCGGGCGCAACGATACCCTTGAGGCGGCCCTCGATGATGCACGCTATCTGGCCGACGACGTCGTCGGTGTGCGGCTCACCAAGGGCAACCGAGTCACCCTCTGGGTGCACCCGTCGCTTTATCGCTGAATGACCGGGGCGGGGTGGCCGCATGGCCTTCCGCCCTAACTCGCCCCTAGAACTGACCGGCAGGATAGACGCCGAGTACGCGGAACTGATCGGTGAAAAACTGCAGTTCTTCAAACGCCAGTTTCACTGACGGATCGGTCGGGCGGCCTTCGATATCGGCATAGAACTGGGTCGCGGTAAACGACCCGTCGAGCATGTAGCTCTCAAGCTTGGTCATGTTGACGCCATTGGTGGCAAAGCCGCCCATCGCCTTGTAGAGCGCGGCGGGCACGTTGCGGACGCGGAAGACGAAGGTCGTCTTGACCTTGCCGGCGGTCTTCTTCGGCTCTTCCGGGGTTTTCGAGATCACCAGGAAGCGCGTGGTGTTGTGCGCGGCGTCCTCGATATTGGAGGCCAGCACATCAAGGCCGTACACCTCGGCAGCGAAGCGGGAGGCGATCGCGCCCAGCGACTTGTCGCCCTTTTCGGCGATTTCGCGGGCGGAACCGGCCGTATCCACAGCGTTGATGGTCTTGAGCCGATGCTTGCGGATGAACTTGCGACACTGCCCAAGCGCCACCGACAGCGACTGCACGGACTTGATGTCGGACAGTTGCGCGCCCTTGACGCCTAGCAGGTTCATTTCAACCCGCAGGAAGTGCTCGGCGGTAATGAACAGGCCACTTTCGGGGAGCAGGTGATAGATGTCGGTGATGCGGCCGTAGAGCGAGTTTTCGACCGGAACAACGCCGAAATCGGCAGTCCCCTTCTGCACGGCCGTGATGGTGTCCTCGAAAGTGACGCAGGGGACCGGCTCTCCCTTGGGAAAGAGCGCATGGGCCGCAGCGTGGCTGAAAGCGCCACTTTCGCCCTGAAACGCGACCTTTTTTGCCATTCTGTGATCCCCAGTTTGCCTCGCGGCGACACTCATGGCGTCTCGGCCGGGGGGAGTCAATTGAAGCTCGGCCGGTAACGCGCCTCACAACCGCTGTGGGAATTGTCGCAGGTGGGCGGTAACCCGTTGCGCCACGGGAGCGCTCAGACTATCTTCCGCGCGCGTCGGGTCAGGTCTCCCTTGCGCCTGGGGGCTGCAAGCGGGCATTTAAAGCTCCGCGTCAATTGTTTATACCGGCGGAAAAGGCAAAGAGACCGCAATGGATTCGTTCGAGCTCAACAAGATTATCGGTGCCATCCTTGGCACCCTCCTATTCGTCATGGGCGTTGGATTCCTCGCCGAGGCCGTCTACCACCCCCGAGAGAACGGGCCGGGCTATACCCTGCCAGAACCCGAGGGTACAGAAAGCGCCGTCGCGGAAGCCGTCGTCGAGGAAGTGCCGATCAGCGTCCTGCTGGCCAGCGCCGATGCTGCAGCGGGGCAGAACGTGGCCAAGAAGTGCCAGAGCTGCCACAACTTCGCGCAAGGCGCCGGCAACAAGACCGGTCCGGAACTCTATGATGTCGTTGGCCGTGTCATCGGCAGCCACGAAGGCTTTGCCTATTCGGCGGTGCTTGAAGAGCATCGCGCCAGCGGCGACGTCTGGAGCTACGAGAACCTCGACCACTTCCTGCTGGCGCCGAAGGATTTTGCGCCGGGCACGAAGATGAACTTCTCCGGCCTCAAGAACGATGCCGAGCGGGCCAACATGATCGCCTACCTGTCGACGCTGTCGGCCTCACCGGTACCGTTCCCGGCGCCCGTGGCCGCAGAACCGGCAGCAACCGAACCGGTCGCCACCGACGCGAATGCCATCGAAACGCCGACCGAGACGCAGTCGGACACGCCGGTGCAGGGTACGCCGGTGAGCGAGCCTGCTGCGAGCGATGCCCCGGCAGCGACGGCGCCTGCGGCGGCGGAAGCGCCGGCCGCAGCTGAGCCGGCGGCACCGGCCGCACAGTAAGACCCGACGACCTGATCATCTGGAGCCGCGCCGTGGGGCGCGGCTCTTTCGTTTTGGAGGGAACGGAATGACTTTGCTGCTACATCTGGCGGATTTCAACGAGCGCAGCTGGGCCGAGCGCTTTGCGGCGGCCCTGCCGGGTCGGCGCGTCGTGCTGCGGGACGATGATTTCGACCCCAGGGATGTGGAGTACATCTTTATCTGGAAGCCCGAGCCGGACGCGTTTGACGGGCTGGTCAATCTCAAGGCCGTGCTGTCGCTGGGCGCGGGCGTCGACGCTCTGCTGCGCCATCCGAACCTGCCGACCAATGTGCCCGTGGTCCGCTTCATGGACGAGGACCTGACGCAGCGCATGAGCGACTACGTGTTGCAGAACGTGCTGCTGCACCAGCGTCTGGCGACGCGGTTCAAGCGCGACCAGGCCGCCAGGCGCTGGTCGCAGCTCTACCCGGCGCCCGCTTGGGACGCCAATGTCGGCGTGATGGGACTCGGCCAGCTCGGACAGGACTCCATCCGGCACCTGAAGGTGTTCGGCTACAAGCTGCGTGGCTGGAGCCGGACCGCAAAGACAATCGAGGGTGTCGAGACGTTTTTCGGTGAGGAGCAGTTCCATACTTTTCTTTCGGGCACCGATATCCTCATCAACCTGTTGCCGCTCACACCGGAGACACGCGGCATCCTGAACTACGAGACGTTCAGCAAGCTCCGCCGTGGCGGGCTGGATGGCGAGGGCCCGGTGGTGATCAACGCGGCCCGCGGCGGTCACCAGAAGGAAGCGGACCTTGTCCGCGCCCTCAGCGACGGTACGCTTGGCGCCGCCAGCCTCGATGTGTTCGAGGTGGAGCCGCTGCCCGCCGAGAGCCCATTGTGGGACATGGACAATGTCTACATCACGCCACATATCGCGGCGGCATCGAGCGAACGGACCGGCGTGGCCTACTTCTCAAAAGTCATCCAGGACCACGAGAAGGGGTTGCCGCTACCCAATGTCGTGGACCTGGCGCGGGGCTACTAGAGCTCGCGTTCCCAGTGCTCGCCAATGAGATCCTTGCCGAAACTGCGATGCGCACTGGTTTCGACGCACTCAAAGCCGGCAGCGGCGTAGATCTTGCGGGCTGCCTGCAGCACCGACTGGGTCCATAGACGCAGGCGGGTGTAGCCCGCCTCACGTGCAAAACTGATCGATTGCTGGACCAGCGTGGTGCCCAGGCCGGCGCCGCGCGCTTCCGGTTCGACATAGAGCATGCGGAGCTGGGCGGTTCCCGGACGCCCTTCGGACGGAACGACAAACACCGACCCGACAACACTGCCGGCGCGCTCGGCGACCCAGAGGCCCTTGGGCGGTGTTTCGGGTGCCGCGGCGAAGTCGTGGTAGATCTTTGCGATCAGGACCTCGAAGTCCCCGTTCCAGCCAAACTGTTGCTGATAAAGCAGACCCTGGCGATGCACGAGCCATCCCAGCTCGCCCACCCGATGCGGCCTGAGGATGATTGGAGCTGCGGGCAGTTCGTCATCGAGCACCTGACGGATCGTCCGCATGGCCGTCACAAGTGCCGTCTTCTGCGCCTCGCCGAGGGGCGCCAGGAGTTTCGCAACGGCAGCCGCGGACGCCGCATCCAGTTCGGCCATCGCCGCGTCACCCTCGCGGGTCAGCGCAACCTGATTGCTGCGGCGATCGTCGTGGCTCGGCGACAACGACGCCAGGTCCTGGGTGACGAACTTGCGCAGGATACGGCTGAGATAGGCGGGGTCGATGCCCAATATCTTGACCAGATCGCTGGCCGTGGTGTGGCCGCGCGAGGCGATCTCATAGAGCACGCGCCCCTCGGCCAGACTGAAGGGGCTGTGCACCATATGCTCGTCCAGCACGCCGATCTGGCGCGTATAGAAGCGGTTGAAAGCCCGAATGTCGATGATGGTGGTGTCATCCATGATAGACGACACCGTCCTTCATTTGATTGACTACGTCAACTATATCGCTGCTTGAGGACGCCGTAGACCGCACGGATCGCCTGATCGGTTCCGCCGAACGGACGGGCCGGCCTGGCTTCCGGTGCCCAGGCGAAGATATCAAGATGCACCCAGTTCCTGGCCTGCTTGACGAAGCGCTGCAGGAACAGTGCGGCGGTGATCGAGCCGGCAAAACCACCCTGCCCGGCGTTGTTCACATCGGCGATGCGGGAGCTGATCATCGACTCGTAGGGAGCCCAGAGCGGGAGGCGCCAGAGCGGATCGTCAGCAGCGGCGCCCGACTCCATCAGGTCACGGGCCAGCGCGTCGTCACTGGTATAGAGCGGCGGCAGGTCAGGACCGAGGGCGACCCGGGCGGCTCCCGTCAGTGTCGCCATGTCAACGATCAGGTCCGGGCTCTCCTCGTCGGCGAGGCTCAGGGCGTCGCCCAGGATCAGCCGTCCCTCGGCGTCGGTATTGCCGATCTCCACCGTCGATCCATTGCGGGCGCGCAGCACGTCGCCGGGACGGAAGGATGAGGCCGAGATGGCATTCTCGACGATCGGGATCAGCACCCGCAGGCGGACCCTGAGGCCGGCTTCCATGATGGCGTGGGCGAGGCCGAGAGTGTTGGCCGCACCGCCCATGTCCTTCTTCATCAGCAGCATGCCGGCAGATGGCTTGATATCGAGGCCGCCGGTGTCAAAGGTCACTCCCTTGCCGACCAGGGTCACCTTGGGGTCGGAGGCCTTGCCCCACGCCATGTCGATCAGCCGTGGCGGCTCGGCAGCGGCCCGGCCGACGGCATGTATCATTGGAAAGTTCTGCGACAGGAGATCATCGCCGACAATCTCTTTGAACGTCATCTTGTGGCGTTTGGCAAAGGCGCGGATCTCGGCAGCAAAGGCGTCGGGTCCCAGGTCGCTGGCGGGTGTGTTGACCAGATCGCGGGCGAGGAACGCTGCCTCGGTCAGCCGCGTCACCTCTCCCATATCGGCGCATTCGAGGTCGGCGAGTTGTGGGGTGGACTTGGGTTCGCGGTATCTGTCGAAGCGATAGGCGCCAAGGCGGAACCCCAGAGCCGCGAGCGTGGCGTCGCCGAAATCGCCTTCGAGGCGGTAGAGGGCGGGCTCCAGCGCTGCCGAGGCGAGACCAGTCACCAGCTTGGGGCGATCCGTCCGACTGCCGAGGCCGAAGAGATAGCCCGCAATCGTGCCGTTCTCGGCCGGCAGAGCGAGCAGCCTGCCGCGCTGGCCCGTAAAGCCGCTGGCGTTGACCCAGGCCTGCTGTACCGCGCCCAAACCGGCGGCGCTGCCTCCCTCTTCAACACAGATCAGGGGAAGAGACTTGGGCTTGGCCATCGTGGAATTTTCCGTTCGGAGGGATGTGGGCAGAAGCAGGTTTACGCCGCAGTCGGTGGACACGCAACGTCGCCAGGGTCGGAGCTTAACCCAGTGTTAGGGTTAATCAATTATTGCTTTTGGCGGGGCCGGTTCTGACAGCCACCCGGCAGGATTTCGAGTCATGAGTATTGCGCGTTACCCTTCATTGCTTAGCCGCGGCCTGCGGACAGGACTGCTCATCGGCGTTGCGGCGCTGACGCTCTCGGCTTGTGCAAGCAACCGTGCGAGCATGGGCACGACGGATCTTTCGAGCCAGAGCCGGATGGAGTCCCAGCAGACGCTGGAGAGCCTCGCGGCACGCTACAAGAAGTCGCCCAAGGACAAAGGTACGATGATCTACTATGCTGCGGCCCTCCGCAGCGCGGGTCAGCCGGAGCAGGCCATGGCGGTGCTGGAAGCCGGTGTTCGTGGCAACCCGCGGGACGTCGACCTCAAGCTGGCCTACGCCAAGGCGCTGACATCGGCCGGACGCTTCGAGCAGGCGCTCAACGTCATCGAGGGCGCCATCAATCCGGCCTCGCCGGACTGGAACGCGCTGTCGGTCAAGGGCGCCATCCTCGATCAGAGCGGCAACAATGCCGAGGCGCGCGCCGTCTACCAGCAGGCATTGACCATCGCGCCGAACGAAGCGTCGCTCTACGCCAATATCGGCCTCTCCTATGCAATGACCAACAATCTGAGCGAGGCCGAGGTGCAGTTGCAGCGTGCCGTGCGGATGCGTGGCGCCACCAGCCAGATCCGGCAAAATCTGGCGCTGGTCATCGGGCTGCAGGGCCGCTTCGATGAGTGCCGCGCACTTTTTGCAGCCGAGCTGTCACCCGACGAGGTCGAAGCCAACATGGCCTATATTCGCGCCCTGCTGACACAGCAGAACCGGTGGGATGCGATCAAGGGCGAGTGACTCCAGCCCTCGACAGCAGACATAAAGGAAAGGGGCCGATTGGCCCCTTTGTTGTCTCTGCAGCGAATGGCAGGCTCAACCGCCGCCGAAAGCGCTGACGGCGCCGCCGCTGAAGACCTTGATGATGGCCGGCGAGATGATGACGATGAAGAGCACGGGCAAGAAAAACACGATCAGCGGCACGGTCAGCTTAGGGGGCAGCGCGGCGGCCTTCTTTTCAGCTTCCATCATGCGCTGCTCGCGACCTTCTTCCGCCATGACGCGAAGGGACGAACCAACCGAGGTGCCGTGACGGTCGGCCTGGATGAGCGAGGTCATCACCGACTTGACGTTATCGAGGCCGGTGCGGCGACCAAGGTTCTCGAAGGCCCGTGTTCGGTCCTCGAGGAAACTGAGTTCCGCGGTTGTGAGTGTCAGTTCCTCGGCCAGCTCGGGGCTCTGCATGCCGATTTCCTTGCTGACGCGCTTGAACGCGTGCTCGACCGACATGCCGGCCTCGACGCAGAGCAGCATCAGATCGAGCGAATCCGGCCAGGCGCGGCGGATCGACTGCTGGCGCTTGATGATCCGGTTCTTGAGCAGGACGTTGGGCAGGTAGGCGCCCAGAAGGCCCAGGAACAGCGCATAGACAGCGTTCTGCCAGACCGGGTTGGACGAGAAGACGGTGAACTGCAGGTAGAAAAGCCCGACAAAGAACATGGCGAAGGGCGTCACGAAGCGCATGAACAGGAAGGTGGTCAGCGGGCCCTGCCCGCGATAGCCGGCCCGGGCCAACTGGTCGACGGTGTTCTCGTCGACAAAGGCTTTCTGCAGGTCGAAACGCTGCACGACCTTGCTCATATACTCCTTGCCCGCGACGCGGCGGATGCTGCGCGGTTCGTTCTCCTTGCCGCCGCCCCGCAGACGCGACATTTCTTCGGCCCGCAGTTTCTCACGCTCAAGCGCGACGCGCTTGATGCGCTGCTTGATCTGGGAGCGATTGCCGAGCATCGACGTGCCCAGGGTGAAGACGATCGCACCCGCGGAAATCGCCGCGAATACGGCGATCAGGAATTTCGGGTCAGTCAGGGTCGAGACGAGATCCATCTGCAGCTCCTAGAAGTCGAACTCGACCATCTTCTTCATGATGAAGATACCGATGCTCATGAGGATCGCGGCGATGCCCAGCCAGATATTGCCGATCGGCGTCTCAAAGAGCGGCAGCAGGTAGGTGGGAGTCGTCAGCGTCACCAGAATGGCAACGATGAACGGCAGTGAACCGATAATGCCGGCCGAAGCTTTTGCTTCTGACGACATGGCCTTGATCTTGGCCTTCATCTTCTTGCGGTTGCGCAGCACGTGCGAGAGGTTGGTGAGGGCTTCCGAGAGGTTGCCGCCAGCCTGCTGCTGAACGGTGATGACAACGACGAAGAAGTTCACCTCCGGCAGGGGCACGCGCTCGAAGAGGATCTGCACGGCCTCGGTCATCGACTTGCCGACAGACTGCTGGTCGAGGACGCGCTGGAACTCGGACTTCACCGGCTCCTTGGCTTCCTTGGCGACCACACGCATCGAGTCATTGAGCGGCAGGCCCGACTTGACGCCGCGGACAATGGCTTCGACAGCGTTCGGCAGTTCGTCGAGGAACCTGTTCTGATACGACTTGCGGCGGTTCTTGAGGTACATCTTGGGCAGCAGGTAGCCGGCGGCGGCACCGAAGATCGCCGCGAAGTACCATTCGGTGAAAAGGAACAGGAGGGCGAAGACGATACCGCCCAGGATCACCTGATTGCGGACAAAGGCGCCACGCTTGATCTTCAGACCAGCCTGAAAAATCTGGTCCTGCAGCGAGACGTTCTTCCGGCGCTTCTCGAGCTGCTCGGTCTGCGTCTTCAACGTCTGCTGGATGTCCTTGCGCCGCGTGTCGCGGTTTCGGGCAGCAGCGTTTTCGCGCCGGTTGGACTGGATGTCGCCCTGCAGGGCCTTGATCCGCTTGCCAGCACGGCTGGATGTACCAAACGACGGCACGAGCGCGAAGCCCGCCGCGGCGACGGCCACAAAGCCCAGAACTGCCAGTAGGATAATACTCATTACGCGATCCTAGCGCTCAGTTATTGAGAATGTCGCGCTGTTCTATGTTGGATTTTTCGAGTGCTTCAACGAGGTTGGCTTCCTCGTTGAAGTAGCGGGCGCGCTCGGTGAACTGCGGCTTGGTGATGCCGGTCGAGCGGTGACGTCCGATCAGGTTGCCGCTCTGGTCCTCGCCGACGATGTCGTAGAGGAAGACGTCCTGGGTGACGATCACGTCGCCTTCCATCCCGAGCACCTCGGAGATGGCGGTGATACGGCGCGAGCCGTCACGCAGACGGGCGGCCTGCACGACGACATCGATGGACGAAACGATCATCTCGCGAATGGTGCGCGAGGGCAGCGAATAACCACCCATGGTGATCATCGATTCCAGGCGGCTGAGAGCTTCGCGCGGGCTGTTGGCGTGAAGCGTGCCCATCGAGCCATCGTGGCCGGTGTTCATGGCCTGCAGCAGATCGAAGGCCTCGGGGCCGCGGACTTCGCCGACGATGATGCGTTCGGGACGCATGCGGAGGCAGTTCTTGACCAGATCACGCATGGTGATCTCGCCTTCGCCCTCGAGATTTGGGGGACGCGTTTCGAGACGCACGACGTGCGGCTGCTGCAGCTGCAACTCAGCGGAGTCCTCGCAGGTGATGACCCGCTCGTCCTTTTCGATGAACGCCGTGAGACAGTTGAGCAGCGTCGTCTTGCCCGAGCCGGTACCGCCGGAGATCAGGATGTTGGCGCGCACACGACCCAGAATGCGCAGGACTTCCGCACCCTCGGGGGAGATCGAGTTGTACTTGACGAGCTGGGCGAGGGTCAGCTTGTCCTTCTTGAACTTACGAATGGTAAGCGCGGCGCCGTCGATGGAGAGCGGCGGGGCGATGACATTGACGCGCGAACCGTCGGGAAGGCGGGCGTCGCAAATCGGCGAACTCTCGTCGACGCGGCGGCCGACCTGGCTGACGATACGCTGGCAAACGTTCATCAGATGCGCGTCGTCGCGGAAGCGGACATTGGTCAGCTTCACCTTGCCGCTGACTTCGATGTAGCAGCGCTGCGAGCCGTTCACCATGATATCGGCGATGTCGTCACGGGCCAGCAGCGGCTCGAGCGGACCATAGCCGAGCACGTCGTTGCAGATGTCCTCGAGCAGGTCTTCCTGCTCGGAGATCGACATGACGATGGACTTGAGCGCGATGATTTCGGCGACGATGTCGCGGATTTCCTCGCGCGCCGCGTCCTGGTCCATGGTGGCCAGCTGGCTGAGATCGATGGAGTCGATCAGCGCATTGAAGATGGCGGACTTGGTCTGGAAATATTCCTTGTCGCGGGCAGCGGACTCGGGGTTGCGCACATCGATGACTTCTTCGCCACCGCGTGCGGGCTTGCCGACGCTCGTTTCGAGCGCGCGCGTTGCCAGCTCGGTTCGCGCGGCGGGCACAGGCGTCGGCGCAGGCTGTCGCGGAGCTTCCGAAACGCCAGGGGTATTACCGCCAAATGTAGTGCGCTTGCCGAACATGAATGGTCCCGACTATGCCCGCTTGCGAAGGAAGGAGGGCAGCTTGAAGTTCGAAGATTTGCCAGTGGCGCGATCAGGCGCGTTGCGTCCGGTCACGTGCATGCCGATCATCTTGTAGATGTCGTTGGTGCGATTGCTGGCCGACACCTCGGCGAGCATCTGGCCGTTGTTGGCGGCCGTGCCGAAGGTGGCCGCGTCAAAACCGATCTGCCCGAGGAGCCGGCAGTCGACCGACGTCGCGAACTCGCCGGGGGGGATTTCCGGGCGGCGCGGCACGCCGACCTTGTTGATCACCAGCAGCGGCTCGGACTCGGTGGGCCGCAGCGCCTTGATGGTATCGGAGAGATTCTTGGCGTTTCGCAGGTTGGCGAGATCGGGCTCGGCAACGATGATGATTTCATCGACCGTGGCGATGGTGTGCCGCACCCAGCTGCTCCAGATATGCGGGATATCGAGGATGACGACGGGCGTGGACTTCTGACTCAGCTCGATGATCTGTTCGAACTCGCGCTCAGCGAAATCGAACGTGTGATCGAGAACAACCGGCGCCGTCAGCAGGCTGACGTGATTGGCCGCCTTGGACATCAGCCGGTCCAGCATGACCTGGTCCATCTTCTGATTGGCGGTCAGGGCATCGGCGATGCCGTGCGGTGGGTCCTGGTTGAAGTTGAGACCGGCCGTGCCAAAAGCCAGATCGAGATCGAGGATCAGCACGTCCTGACGCAGTGTCTGGCTGATGGCCCAGCCGACATTGTGGGCGACCGTGGAACTGCCCGAGCCGCCCTTGGCGGATACAAAGCCGATAGTGCGCCCGATGGGGGCCGCACCCTCGGCGGCGAACAGTTCAGTGATCGCCGAAACGATCACGGCCGCACTGGCGGGAAGGACGATGTACTCGGATACACCCGAACGGATCAGCTCACGATAGAGTACGACGTCGTTGACATGACCAAGGACGATCAGGCGGGTCGAGGCATCGCAGACTTCGGCGAGACGCTCGAGGGCCGCAGGGATTTCGGCAGGCGACAGCGAGGTCTCGATGAGGATAAGATTGGGCGTCGGGTTGGACTTGTAGGTTTCGATGGCGCCTTCGATGCCGCCATTGTGCGTGGTAAGGGCCACCTTGCTCATCCGCCGGTCGTGGACCGCGGCTTCGACCAACTGCGCCGTCTGCGAATGCTCGCAGAACGCCTGGATGGTGATGCGCGGAATCAACCGTGCGCCGGTCGCGACCTCGCCGGGTTCTTCTGCGGATCCATCAGGATCATTTCGAGTGAAGAAAGCCATTACTCATACGCCCCAATATCAATCCAGCACGAAGCCGACGGTACCCTTGTAGCTGCCGC
The DNA here is from genome assembly GCF_055808595.1 of Devosia sp. J20-27. NCBI lineage: Bacteria > Pseudomonadati > Pseudomonadota > Alphaproteobacteria > Hyphomicrobiales > Devosiaceae > Devosia > Devosia sp. J20-27. The sequence continues at coordinate 446,917 of NZ_CM147875.1, forward strand.
GCATACCCTTGGAGCCGACGCCGTACATGGACTCCATGCGGCCCAGGAAAATCGCCTCGGCATCGCTCGCCACGACCATGTTGTCGGTCGGCAGGCCCGGCATCGGACCAGGCTGCGCCAGGTACGGCGTGACCAGGATGACCAGCTCGGTCTGCGAGTGAATGTAATCGCGCGACCGGAACAGGGCGCCGAGGATCGGAATGTCGCCAAGGCCGGGCAGCTTGTTGATCTGCTGACGCACCGAGTCCTGCATGAGGCCACCGATGGCCAGCGTCTCTCCGGCACCGAGCTCGACAGAGGTGCGCGCCTGGCGGTTCTTGGTCGCGGGAATGGTGACACCTTCGATGGTGAAGCCACCCTCGCTTGTCGGTTCGGAAACCGAAGTATCGACCACCAGCCCGATAACGCCGTTGGACTTGACCGTCGGGGTAAACTTCAGCTTCACGCCAAACTCCTTGAAGGAGTAGCTGATCTTGCCGTTGTCGACCGTTGTCGGAACCGGGAACTCGCCACCGGCGAGGAACTCGGCTTCCTGACCCGAGATGGCGGTCAGGTTCGGTTCGGCCAGCGTGCGCAGGGCGGCGTTGCGCTCAAGCGCGCGCAGCGTGGCGTTGATGGCAAGACCGGGAATGCTGCCGCTGGCACCAAAGCCGTTGGTGGTGATGACGTTGGACGCGCCGCCCAGCGGGGGATTGTTGGCAAGGCTCAGGGTGGTGCCGCCGATGACGGCGGTGCCGCTGATGTTGATGCCCAACTGCTTGACGGCTTCGCGGTTCACTTCGGCAACGGTGACCTGCAGCATCACCTGCTGCGAGCCAACGATAGTGGCGATATTGGCGACGTTCTCGGGCTTGCCGGCAAACTGAATGGCGATCTGGGTTGCCTTTTCGAGGTCGTCGCCGGACAGCACGGTGCCGGTCACGACGACGCGGTTTTCCTGACCATCGAGAATGACGGACTCCACACCGAGACGGGAGCCTGGAATGGTGCGTGCAAGGGCTGCCTGCAGCGCATTGCCGACGTCGGAACGCGGCTGCGACACCTTCAGGTTGAGAACCGTTATGGTCCGCGTCGCCTGGTCGAGGAAGAAGATGTTGGTGTCGCCACCTGCAACGCCCTGCACGATGGCGCGCGACTTGCTGCGCATGACCACCGTGGCGATATTGGGCTGGGTGGCGACCACTTCACCGACGCTGGCCGGCAGGTCGACAATCATCGACTTGTTGACTTCGAGTTCGATGTTCTGAGTGGCACCATAGGCGTTGCCGCCGACCCGGAGGTGGGTGGTCTCGAAGGCATTGGCATGTTCGATGCCGAGCGGCGCCAGGCCGAGCAGCGCGCCGAGGGTGGCGGCAACGACAGTCAGCCGGAGCGTATTGACAAGCAGGCTCGGGCGCGACGTCGCCGCAACCATGGAGGAGTGGTTCACGAAGTCAGCCATCACGGGGTCCCGCCTTCCAAGGCAATGGATTCTGAGTTCTCTTCAAAGGAACTGGGTTCGACAGACGCGTTCTGGCCGGCGACGACCGTGGTATCCGACCCGAAGCGAATAAGCCGGATGTTCTGGTTGCTCTTGCGCCGCGCGTTGTCGTCGGAACCTGGAGCAAAATCGGCGATGGAGCGCAGCGACAGCGACACGGTGCCGACCTGGGCGGCATTGATGACGGCCTCGCCCTGCTCGGGGTCGAGCTCCAGCGTGGCGATGGACCGCGACTGGAACGCCGTGTTGGGCGATTCCGGATCTTCGGGCTTGCCGGTCGTACCGGTCTCGCCGAGCCGCAGGTTGATCGCCAGTACCTTGACGTTGTGGACAATGGTCTCGCTGATCAGGCCGGTTGGTGCCTGACGGCTGGAGACGACGTCAACGTGATCGTTCGGCATGATGAAGCCGCCCGATGCGGAGGCTGCCTCGACGGCAACGGAGATGCCACGCTTGCCCTTGTCGAGCACGGCGGACATGTAGCCCTGGCCGGTGCGGACGAGTTTCTGCTCGATGATGGGCTCACCCGCGAAAATCTCGAAGCGGGCGACCGCGCCGCTGACGTCGTCAAGGGCATCCGGGCGCGAGGCGATGCTGACATAGTCAGCGCGCACGGCGCCTTCGGGCCAATCCGCCCACTGCACGGTTCTGGTCGAGAGACGTTCGCCGACGCCGATGGGCGCAACAGCCACGAGCACCTGGGTCTTGGCTTCCTGAACGACCGTCGTCGGGCCCTGTACGACTTGTACCGGGCCGGACTGCTGCGTTGCCAGGAACGCTGCGAGGCCGCCTGCAATCAAGGCTACAAGCAGCAGCACGATGCTTGTCGGTTTCATTGACCCACTCCATCGCGGCATTATCACCGCGTACTCGAATTCACGGGATCGACTATCGCGTCAAAGGGTCAAGGTTTGGTTAATCGAAGCTTTGCAATTACGGTTAACGGCAAGTTCTAGAACTGCTGGAAGCCGGGCAAAAATGCCTGATAGATTGTCGACTGCGAGTAAACCAGCATCGCAGCGGCGGCGAGAGCGATGCCGTAAGGCACGCCCTGCTTGTTGTCGTGCAGGCGATCGATCCAGGTGATGCGGCGCAGTCGCTGCGGCAGCGGCCATTTGCGCATCGCCAGCAGGACCAATGTCAGCGCGCCACCGAGAAGACCGGCGTAGACAGCGTAGGGCAGCATGAGGCCGGCGCCGAGCCACAGGGCAATGCCCGCGGCGAGCTTGGCATCGCCGCCGCCGATCCAGCCAAAGGCGAAGAACGCAAAGGCAACGAGCAGCACCAGCACGCTGCAGACAAGATGCGCGATGAGCTGGTCTGCTGGCATGCGCACAAAGAGCGCGAGGATGAAGAAGCCGGCGAAAACGATCAGCACCAGCAGATTGGAGATCCGCATGGTCAGCAGGTCCGACGAGGCGGCGTAAACCATCAAAGCGGGGAATATGAGCAGCGCAATCGCGGAAGTGATCATCTGGCCTGGCCGATGCCGACAATTCGGCGTGGGGTCAATGTCGCTGGCTATGGTTAAGAAAGTCGAAAAGAAGAAGGGGGCGCAAGCGCCCCCTTCTGCATTCTGTCGCGGAGGCCCGAAATCAGGTCGCCGGAGTGGCAGCCGTCACAGCGCCGTCGAGCTTGCCGCTGATGGTGCCGAAGAGGCTCGAAAGGCTGCCGCCGAGAGTGGTGGCAGCGGCGATGATGCCGACGGCGATAAGAGCGGCAATCAGGCCGTACTCGATAGCAGTCGCACCGGATTCGTCGTTCATGAAACGAGCGATAGTGTTCATTGTAATGGCTCCTTGCACATGTCGTTCTGTGACAGCATCGAACGATACTGGCAGCGTCCTCGTTCGACAGGTCACACATCGAACATGAGGTGAGGCTAGGCGCCACTGATTGAAAATACGTTAATCGAAACTCGCCAAGAACGGCTCACGTTGCCGACTTTCCCTTTGGTTTTCAAGATATTACCAAAGTGCATCGAATTTTACGGACCGGTTCGGACGGTGTTCACATACCGCATTTTCCGGGGTCGCGCCGCCACGTCTGGCGGTCGTTTGCGATATATTCACCATTCCGCGCAAAGCTTGGTTTACGAGTTTTCAGTTTCCAGGTGAGTACCCATGCAGAACCAGCGTCGCTTCGCCGCCCTAGCCCTTGCCGCCGTGCTTGGTGCATCGAGCTGTACCGCCATTGCCGCCGATAGCGGTCCGGTCAGCGTCAAGGTCAACATGGCGCGCATCCTGCGGATCAGCACGCCGGCCAATACCGTCATCATCGGTAATCCGCGCATTGCGGACGTTACCATCCAGGACCCGCAAACGCTTGTCCTGACGGGCAAAAGCTACGGGCAGACCAACATGATCGTGCTCGACTCCCAGGGTAATGCCATTGCCGACACGATGGTCGAGGTGGTCCAGGCGCAGGGCGACATCGTCACCATCTACATGGGCAGCGCGCGAACGACGATGGCCTGCGCACCGGTCTGCCAGCCCACGATCATGCTGGGTGACGATCCGAGCTTCTCGGCGACGAGCGCCGCATCCGCTTCGGTGGTTGCCGGCCAATAGAGGTAATTCCGACCTTTGAACTAACGTTGCCTTAGTGATGTGTCGCTACCATCGCGTGACGTAGCGTGAGTGTGCATCAAGAAATGAAGACACGGCAGACATTGGCAAGACGATTGCTGGCACCGCTGGTCCGCAAGGGCAAGGGTGTGGCACGCGACGAGAATGGCGCCGTCCTGGTTGAATTCGCCATTCTCTCCATCCCATTCTTCACGCTGATCTTTGCGATCATCGAGACGTCGATGGCGTTTTTCGCGCAGCAGGTGCTGGAGAGCGCGCTGCAGGATGCGACCCGCAAGATCCTGACCGGCCAGTCACAGACCACATGGAATGCCAGCGAGTTTCGCAAGGCAGTGTGCGGCGGAACGTTCGGATTGTTTGACTGCAATGCCGACAATGCCGGGACGGAACGGCTGCTGATCAAGGTCGAGCCGGTGACCACGTTCGACTCAGCTGTTGCCCTTATCGGCCTGCCGGTCAGTGCCGACTGCATGAAAGCGACGGCCACGGAAGATGACTGCAAGTGGGACCTCACCGAGGCCTATGACGACGGCAAGGGCTCGGACGTGATCATTGCGCAGGCGTTCTACAAGTGGCCGACCCTGATCAACCTCCCCTGGTTCAGCCTGGCCACGCAGGCCGGAGGCAACCGACTTCTTTCCGCAGTGCGAGTGTTCAAGAATGAGCCGTTCGGCACCTAGGCCCTTGCGCAGGCTGCTTACCCGCTTTGCCGGCAATACCGCCGGCGTGGCGGCGGTCGAGTTCGCGCTCATCCTGCCATTCCTGCTGACGCTCTATCTGGGCTCGATCGAAGCGAGCTCGCTCTACACGGTGGACCGCCGCGTCGAAGTCATCTCGTCGACGGTGGCAGACCTCGTGGCGCGCTGGAACCCCAACGAGGGGACGATCCCGACCAATACGCTGGACGACTACTTCAAGGCCGCAGAAGCCATTCTGACGCCCTATTCGCCGACCGGCATGACGCAGGTGGTGTCGGTGCTGCAGGTGTCATCAGCGGGACTGGCCAAGGTCGTCTGGAGCTGCGCCTATAACGGCGGCACATCTCTCCCCAAGGACTCGACCTACACGCTGGGCACCGACATGGCGGAAATCAGCAAAGGCGGCTACCTCGTGGCGACGACTGCGCGGTACCCCTACAAGCCGGTGCTGGGCATGGTCTTTACCTCGGCGATCAACCTGGAGAACGAGGCCCTGTTCCTGCCGCGCTTCGGCTCCGAGATCAAAGCGCCCGCCAGCGGTTGCCCGACGTAGGCGGGTGTGCCATTACCCGCGGCATCATCCCTGCGGAACCTATCCTCCATGACCGATACTCTGGTGCCTGTGTTCGACCTGGGCGGCGTCTTCGTCGACTGGAATCCGATGTACCTCTTCCGCAAGCTGTTCGAGACGGAGGAAGAGGCGCAGTGGTTCCAGGACACCATCTGCACCAAGGACTGGAACCTCGAATTCGACGCCGGTGACATCTATGCCGAGGGCGTCGCCAAGCTGGTGACGCGCTTCCCGAAATACTGGCGCGAGATCCAGGCCTATGACCAGCGCTGGAAAGAGACGCTGGGCGATTTCATCCATGGCACCATCGACATTCACGACGAACTGGTGGCGCAGGACATTCCGACGTTCGCGATCACCAACTTCTCGTGGGAGAAGTGGATGAGCTGCCTCGGCGAATGGCCGTTCCTCGAGAAATTCGACGGCGTCGTGGTGTCCGGACTCGAGCGGCTGGTGAAGCCCGACCCGCGGCTCTATCGCGTGTTCTGCGAACGCTACAGCCTGTCGCCCGACATGTGCGTGTTCATCGACGACAGCGAGCCCAATATCGTGGCGGCCCGGAAGTTCGGCATGCACGGCATCCACTTCACCGACCCCAAGCTGCTGCGCAAGGAACTGATTGGGCTGGGGCTGCCGCTCAAGAAGAAATAACCGGGCATTTCGAACGCTCAAATTCCGGCATTATGGCCGGTGCCGGCGCGGCGGGGATAAGTCCCCGCCTATTTCGTGCCGTACATGCGATCGCCCGCATCGCCCAGGCCCGGAACGATATAGCCCTTCTCGTTGAGATGGCTGTCGATGGAGGCGGTGAAGATCGGCACATCGGGGTGGGCTTCAGAGAACTTCTGGATGCCCTCGGGCGCGGCGAGTAGGCAGAGGAAGCGCAGGTTGTTGGCGCCACGTTTCTTCAGGTTGTCGATGGCGGCAATCGAGGAGTTGGCGGTGGCCAGCATCGGATCGACAACGATGATCAGGCGGCCGCCGAGATTGGACGGCGCCTTGAAATAGTACTCGACCGGCTGCAGCGTCTCGTGGTCGCGATAGATGCCGATATGGGCGACGCGGGCTGCCGGCACGAGATCGAGCATGCCGTCGAGCAGGCCGTTGCCGGCGCGCAAAATCGACGCAAAAACAAGCTTCTTGCCCTTGATGGTGGGCGAATCCATCTGCGCCATGGGCGTCTCGATGGGGATCATTTCCAGCTCGAGATCGCGGGTCACCTCGTAGCACATCAGGTGCGCAATCTCGCGCAGCAGGCGGCGGAAACCGGCAATGGAGGTTTCCTTGTCCCGCATGATCGTGAGCTTGTGCTGGATCAGCGGGTGATCGACGACCGTGACATTTGCCATGAGCTCACCGGGGATAGCTAGAGGAAGGACGTGCCGTGCGGACCGGGCGCGAGGCCGAGCCACCGGGCGATGCTTTCCCCTATATCCGCAAAGGTCGGACGAATGCCAATGGTTCCAGCCGACAGGCTTGGGGAAAAGACCAGAATTGGCACCTGCTCGCGGGTGTGATCGCTGCCTTTCCAGGTTGGATCGTTGCCATGGTCGGCGGTGAGCACGAGGAGGTCGTCGGGGCGCATCTTTGCGACCAGTTCGGGGAGCCGCCGGTCAAAGGCTTCAAGCGCCTGCGCATATCCGGGAACATCGCGACGGTGGCCGTAATCCTGGTCGAAATCGACGAAATTCGTCATGACGAAGCCGCCGTCGCCGGCCATGTCCATGGCCTCCAGGGTGCTGTCGAACAGCGCCATGTTGCCGGTGGCCTTGATCTTGTGGGTGACACCGTGGCCGGCATAGATGTCGGAGATCTTGCCGATGGCAAAGACCTGATTGCCATGGTCTTTCACCCGATCGAGCAGAGTGGGCGCCGGTGGCGCGATGGCGAAGTCGCGGCGGTTGCCGGTGCGCTTGAAATCCGCCGGGGTCTCGCCGACGAAGGGTCGGGCAATGACCCGGCCGATCTTCAGCGGCTCGGTCAATTTGAAAGCGATTTCACAGACCTGGTAGAGGCGATCGAGACCGAAATGGGTTTCGTGGGCGGCGATTTGGAACACCGAGTCGATGGAGGTGTAGCAGATCGGCATGCCGGTGCGGATGTGCTCTTCGCCCAGTTCGGCGATGATGGTGGTGCCGGAGGCGTGCTTGTTGCCGAGGATGCCGGGAAGCCCTGCCTTTTCAATCAGCTGGGCGATCAGGTCGGCGGGAAAGGTCGGTTCGGTGAGGGGGAAATAGCCCCATTCGAAGGGGACCGGGACGCCAGCAATTTCCCAGTGGCCGGAGGGCGTGTCCTTGCCCCTGGAGACCTCGCGGCCGACGCCCCAGAGACCGGCTTTCGGCTGGTTTGTCAGGCCCTTGGGGGTGATGCCGGTGGAGAGGGTGGCCGCGGCACCGAGACCCAGCGCATCGAGGTTGGGCAGGGATATCGGGTAGCTGGCGGCGATGTGACCGAGCGTATCGGACCCGGCGTCGCCATAGTCGTCGGCATCGGGCGCCCCGCCAATGCCAAAACTATCGAGAATACAAAGGATTGCACGGGGCATGATCAGGCTTTCGGAACGCCGACGCGGTCGGCGATAAGAGGGTAATCCGGCGCTGTTTCACCGATGGTGAAGGCCGCGCGAACGCGCCGTTCGGCCTCGTCCGCCGTATTTTCGTCACGTGCATGAACGCGACATGAACGGGTCTTGCCGTCGAGTTTGCTGCCCAGCGGCGCGATGGCATCGAGGCCGACGGCGAAGTCGATGGAGTCCGTCGGCAAACGCCGGCCGCCCCCCAGGGCGACGACCGCCATGCCGAGGCCGCGGGTGTCGATGGCGCTGATCACCCCATCGCCCTCGAGCACGATGTCACGGACGATGGGCGCGGCCTCGAGGTGGCGATCCATGCCGGTGATGAAATCGGCGGGGCCACCCAGCGCCGTGACCATGCGGCCAAAGACTTCGGCGGCCTTGCCCGAGGTCAGCGCGACTTCCGGGTCGGCGGCGGCGGACGGGTCGATGCCGGTCATGCCGATGAGTTCGCGGCAGAGGGCAAGGGCGACTTCCCGCAGGCGCGGGTCCTGATGGGCGCCGGTGAGAAAATCGACGGCGTTGCGCACTTCCAGGGCGTTGCCGGCGGCCGAGGCGAGCGGCTGGTTCATGTCGGTGATCAGCGCAGCGGTCCTGAGCCCGGCGCCGTTGGCGACCGAGACCAGGCTTTCGGCGAGCGCGCGCGACTTTTCGAGCGTGGGCATGAAGGCACCCGAGCCGGTCTTGACGTCGAGGATCAGCGCACCGAGCCCGGCGGCGAGTTTCTTCGAGAGGATCGAGGCGGTGATCAGCGGGATGGACTCGACCGTCGCGGTGACATCGCGGATGGCATAGAGCAGTTTGTCGGCGGGGGCTAGGTCGGCGGTCTGGCCGATAATGGCGCAGCCGACCTCGGCCACCACCTTGCGGAACAGCGCATTGTCGGGGCTGGTCCGGTAGCCGGGGATGGCGTCGAACTTGTCGAGCGTGCCACCGGTATGGCCGAGACCGCGGCCGGAAATCATCGGCACGAAGACGCCGCAGGCGGCGAGGATCGGCGCCAGCATCAGCGAGACATTGTCGCCGACGCCGCCAGTCGAATGCTTGTCGGCCACCGGGCCATCGAGCCCGGACCAGTCGAGCACGGTGCCGCTGTCGCGCATCGCCTCGGTGAGAGCGACGCGCTCGGCGACGGTCATGTCGCGGAAATAGACGGCCATGGCAAAGGCGGCGGCCTGGGCATGGCTGACCGTGCCATCGGCAAAGCCGGCAATGAAGGCGCCGATTTCACCGGCGGTGAGGGCTGTGCCATCGCGCTTTTTGGCGATGACCTCCTGGGGCAGAATGCTCATGGTACGGTTTTGCGCCAGTGGCGGCGGGAAGGCAAGGTTTTGGGGGTGTGCCGGGTGGGCGCCCCCTCCACCACGCAGGGCGTGGTACCCCTCCCCCGTGAACGGGGGAGGATCGGGAGGGGCCGGCGGGCTTCCATTGGGCCGGTGCGGGCGCTTCTTCCTTCTCCCCTTGCGGGAGAAGGTGCCCCGAAGGGCGGATGAGGGGTTGTCTCTGCTCCAGGGTCGCTCGTCGCACCGCTGCGAACGCGCAAGCTGTGGGTGCGATACCCCTCATCCGGCGCTGCGCGCCACCTTCTCCCGCAAGGGGAGAAGGGAGGCAGGGCGGAGGGATTGGGGGGATTGGGAGCGGGCTTGCGTGCGCGGCGGCCGCCCCCTCCACCACGCGAAGGCGTGGTCCCCCTCCCCCGCTGCGCGGAGGAGGATCGGGAGGGGCCGGTGGGGAACGCGTTCCCAATACAGCATTTGATGTCTAGATTGCGGGCAGTGGGGGAAGTGATTTGAGCCGTCAGTTAGTTCAAGACTATTTCAACGAGATTGCCACGCTGCGGAAGATTTCGGGGACGAACACCGAAGGCGTGATCAGCGAGGCCTTCAAGGATCTGCTCAAGGCGTGGTCGCGGCAGAAGAACCTGCATTTCATCGCCCAATACGAATTTGAATCGCCGCAGAAGAACCGCATCCGCCCCGATGGGACGATCCTGCATGATCTGCGGGTGCCGCTTGGCTATTGGGAAGCCAAGGACGAGGACGATGTTCTTGACGATGAAATCGCCAAGAAGCTGCGCAAAGGCTATCCGCAGGACAACATCATCTTTGAGGATTCCCGCGAGGCGGTGCTGATCCAGAACCGGGCCGAGGTGATGCGCTGCCAGATCACCGACGGGGATGATTTGTTGCGGCTGCTCAATCTGTTCTTTGGCTATGAACGGCAGGAAATTGCCGAGTTCCGCAGGGCCGTGCAGCAGTTCAAGGCCGACCTGCCGGCCGTGCTGACGGCGCTGCGTGACAAGATCGATGCGGCCTATGCCGCCAACACGGGGTTCAAGGTCGCTGCCGAGCGGTTTCTGCAGCACGCCAAGGACACGATCAATCCGACGCTGGGCGAGGCGGATGTGCGCGAGATGCTGATCCAGCACATCCTGACGGAGGAGATATTTGCCAATGTCTTCAACGACAGCGATTTCCACCATCAGAACAATATCGCCAAGGAGCTCTATGCGCTCGAAGGGGCGTTCTTTACCGGCGCCGTGAAGCGGGAGACGCTTGCGTCGATCCAGACCTATTATGCCACCATCCGGTCGACGGCAGCGCTGATCACCCAGCACAGCGAGAAGCAGAGCTTTCTCAAGGTGATCTACGAGAATTTCTACAAGATCTACGACAGGAAGAAGGCTGACACGCTGGGCGTGGTCTATACGCCCAACGAGATCGTCAAATTCATGATCGACGGGGCCGACTGGCTGACGCAGAAGCATTTTGGCAAGGCGCTGATCGACGAGGGCGTGGAAATCCTCGATCCGGCGACGGGCACTGGCACTTTCATCTGCGAATTGCTGGAGCACTTTCGCGGGCAGCCTGAGAAGCTGGCGAAAAAATACAAGGAAGAGCTACACGCCAATGAAGTGGCGATCCTGCCCTATTATGTGGCCAATCTGAACATCGAAGCCACCTATGCCGCGATCACCGGGCAATATGCCGAGTTCACCAATCTCTGCTTTGTCGACACGCTGGACAACATTGGCGGGCTGGGGATCAAGCGCGGGCACCAGCACGATCTGTTTGCCGGGCTCAGCGACGAGAATATCGAGCGGGTGAAGCGGCAGAACCGGCGCAAGATCTCGGTGATCATCGGCAACCCGCCCTATAATGCCAATCAGCAGAACGAAAACGACAACAACAAGAACCGGACCTATCCGCATATCGATGCGGCGATCAAATCGACGTACATTGCGCAGTCCGCGGCGCAAAAGACCAAGCTCTACGACATGTATGCACGGTTTTTCCGCTGGGCCAGCGATCGGCTGGGCGATGAAGGCATCATCGCATTTGTTACGAACAACAGCTTCGCGAAGAAGGATAATTACGATGGCTTCCGCAAGCTGGCTGCCGAGCAATTTCACGAAATCTACGTCGTTGATTTGAAAGGAGATGCCAGAACGAGTGGTGAACCGCGCCGACAAGAAGGCGCCAACATATTTGAGAACCAAATCAAAGTGGGTGTGGCCGTCAGCTTCTTTGTAAAGAAAGCTTCGGCCCGGAAATCTGCGATCCACTACGCGGCGGTGCGGGACTATGCCAAATTGGAAGAAAAGCAGGATTTCATCTCGGGGAAACGTCTGGCTGAGTTCAGCTTCCAGTTGGTCGATCCGGACAAGAAGCACAATTGGATTGGCGTATCTCAGTCGGACTGGGAAACCTTTCTGCCAATCGCGAACAAAGATACCAAGGCCGCAACATGGCAATCTCGAGAGCGAGCGATATTTAAGACCTACTCGCTTGGTACGTCAACGAACCGCGACGAATGGCTTTACTCGTTCGACGAGGGTGAAGGAGCGAGGAAATCCAAGCTCCTTTCGGACACCTATGATGCGGTGCCCATAGGCTCCACCGAGTATTCCGCCTCGATTAAATGGTCGAGAAATTTGAAGCGCCGTCTTCAGCAGGGGAGGCGCGAAATGCACGACGCATCGAAGCTAAGAAAGGCTAACTACCGGCCTTTTACTTCACGCTGGTTCTACCAATCCTCGCTGTTTGTCGATGAGTTGGGCTCACTTGAGGCAATGTTTCCGGTGGGAGAGCCAAACCGCGCAATAGCATTCAATGACAAGGGATCGAGAACGGGGACCTGCATACTTGCTACTGATGGTCCGGCCGATTTGCACTTTGGCGCGGCTATCGACGCATATGAGCAGGTGGCTCTTTACCGCTATGCCAAAGATGGGACCCGCATCGACAATATCACCGACTGGGGGCTGAAACAGTTTCAAAAAGCCTATGGCGTCAATGGGGTGCTTGATCCGGCGCGGCTGGAGGGCGGGGCGCTTGCCGATGACGCGGCGGCCGTGGCCACCCCCACCCTCAATCCCTCCCCACAAGGGGGAGGGAGGCAGAAGCGGCAGCTGAGCAAGGACGACATCTTCCATTACGTTTATGGCGTGTTGCATGACCCGGTGTATCGCGAGAAATATGCGCTGAACCTGAAGCGCGAGTTTCCGCGCATTCCGTTCTATCCGGACTTCTGGCAATGGGCGGCCTGGGGCGAAAAGCTGATGGCGCTGCATATTGGCTATGAGACTGTCGAGGCATGGCCGCTGCAACGGCTGGACAACCCTGACGAAAAGGCGCGGGCGGCGGGCGTGGCGCCCAAGGCGATGCTCAAGGCCGACAAGGACAATGGGATTGTGCGGCTCGACAGCGAAACGCAGCTCAGTGGCGTGCCGCCTGAAGTGTGGACCTAAAAGCTGGGCAATCGCTCGGGCGTCGAGTGGGTGCTGGACCAGTACAAGGAAAAGACGCCCAAGGACCCCACGATCCGCGAGAAGTTCAACACCTATCGCTTTGCCGATTACAAGGACAAGGTGATTGATCTGATCGGGCGGGTGACGCGGGTGAGCGTGGAGACGGTCAGGATCACCGAGGCAATGAAGAAGAAGGGGCGCTGAAGAGCTTGAGAAGGGCAATGGGCATTCGATCAAGAACCGCGAGAAGGCGATGCAATTCCTGATCGAGAGGGTGCCGGAAGTGCGCGCCATAGACGAGGCCACGATTGACTGGCCGCCATATGGCGTCTGCCATTTCGCGTCCTACACCAGTTCAGACGGAGCGATGATCAGCTCGCCGAACAAGGACGACAAGAATTACGGCGACGCCGACTGGCACACCAAGGAGCGGACGGCCATGTTCCGCGACCCCGGCGATGGTCGAGCGTTCATTTATATCTGCCGCTGTTCGAGAAGCGGACAATCGGCCAGCACGGTGTCCGATGGGCTGATGTGCACAAGCTCGCCGAGAAAACCATCGTGCTCAAAATAGAAGACTGACTTTAACCAGCCAGCGGATTCTGAACTGACGTCGGTGGCCGCCCCCTCCACCACGCGAAGGCGTGGTCCCCCTCCCCCGTGAACGGGGGAGGAGCAGGAGAGGGCGGCGAGAGGTGGATCAGGCGGAGAGTGCAGCGCGATGGGTCAGCCGGTGATGGCGGCGTGGGCAGCGTTGCAGTCGGCTTCGGAGAAGCGCATGTCGGTATTCGAGGAAATGGCGGCGGCGACCTCGTCGAGATAGGCTTTGGCAATCTCGTCGATTTTCGCCTCGGGCATACCGCTTTGCGTCATCGACACATAGGCGCCGGCGAACAGGTCCTCGGAGGCCTGGCTGTAGTGCTCGGCCTTGTCGGTGGGGAGATCGGGGGTCTCGAGAGCCATGGCGAAGGCGGTGGCGCAAAAGAGCGCGGCATCGAGTTGGTCGATGACGTCGTCGCTGGTCTGGGCGTGGGCGAGCGAGACCGGCAGCAGCAAGGCTGTCAGAAGGAACAGGCGGCGCATCGTGCGGGTTTTCCTGGGGGTGCAGTTATGCATCTCTGATGGCATGGCGCCGGTTGGCGCGGAAGCGATATTTGTGGGCTCTTGCGCGTCTCCATTGCTGATGTCCTAATGGACAAAACGATAAATGGAGGAACGAGTTATGGCGGGGAGCGAGGCGTCGCGGATCGAACAGGGTAGTGCCGAGGCGGACGGCGCGGCGGCGGTGTACCGGATATGGCCGGGGGTGGCACCGGGAGCGGAGAGCTGGGACTGGGCCGAGCGGACGACGCAGATCCCGTGGAGCGCGGCCGAGCGGCGCTATACCCGCAACGTGGTGACGCCGACGCTGACGCTGTTCCAGCCGTCGCCCGGCATGGCCAATGGCACGGCGATGATCATTGCGCCGGGTGGTGCCTATCATTTCCTGATGATGGACCACGAAGGCTATGACATGGCGCGCTGGCTGGCGGCGCGCGGCGTGACGACGTTCGTGCTGAAATACCGGCTGGGCCGGACGCCCGATGACGACGCGGCGGTGCTCGAGTTCCGCAACGAGTTGCAGAAGCGGCTCGGGCAGGCGAAAGCCAGCGATACGGCACCGCCCGACCGGGTGGGGCTGACCGAAATCCGCGAGATGGGGGAAGCGGACGGGCGGCAGGCGATTGCCTTTGTGCGCGAGCATGCGGCCGACTGGGGCATCGATCCGCAGCGCATCGGCATTGGCGGCTTTTCGGCCGGGGGAGGCGTCGCCATGGGGGCGACCTTCACCTATGACGCAGCAAGCCGGCCGGACTTCACGCTGGGCGTCTATCCCGCCTACCGGCAGGGGTTCGAGGTGCCGGCCGATGCGCCGCCGCTGTTCCTCGTGATTGCCGACGACGACATGTCGGTGGCGCCGGTGTCGTCGGCCCGGCTCTACGAGGCCTGGCACAAGGCCGGCAAGCCGGCGGAGCTGCACATCTTCGGCAATGGCGCGCACGGTTTTGGATATGGCGAGAACGGCCTGCTGCCGGACCCGTGGGTGGGGCTGTTCGGCAACTGGCTGAGCGCCATAGGCCTGATGCCGCCGGCAGCCTAGCGCAGGCGGGGACCGGGAGCGTGGCGGCAGCGGGCCAGCCGGCCGTCAGATGCGCGGCCGGGTGAGTTCCCGCGCCAGCAGATCGAAGACGACGCGCACCCGCCGGCTGGTGTTGAGCTCGCGGTGGGCGACCAGCCAGATGGGAAACACCATCGGCAGGAAATCGGGCAGCACGCGCTGGACCAGCGGTTCGGCGTCGCCGATATCGCCGTCGAGAACGCCAATGCCCAGCCCCTGCTTGACCATTTCCCACATGACGAGAAAGTTCTCGGCGATGATGGGGAAGTTCGCCTCGGTGAGATTGAGCCCCATGGCGTTAAGCGCCTTGAGATAGCCGCCCGAGCCATCGAGGCTGATGAAATCGGCTCCCGAGAGATCGTGCGGCACGCGCAGCGGGCCGAGGCCGGCGAGATAGCCGGGCGTGGCATAGAGCCGGGCCGGGGCGTCGCCGATCTTGCGGGCGATGAGATCGGGCTCGCTGGGAGCGAAGTTGCGGATGGCGATATCGGCTTCGCGCCGGCGCAGGTCGCTGGGCCGGCTCGAGGCGATGACCTCGACGCGAATGCCGGGCTGCAGCTTGCGCAGCTTGGCGAGGATGGGGGGCAGCAGGACGGCGGCATAGGTTTCGCTGGCGGTGATCGTGATGTCGCCGGCGATCGATTGCGACTGACCGGCGGCGGCGAGCGAGACGCGGCCCGCGGCGTCACCCATGGCCCGCACATGATCGAGCAGTTCGAGGCCGCTGGGACTGAGGGTGAGGCCGCGCCCGGTGCGCTCGAACAGCACGACGCCGAGTTCCTGCTCGAGCCCGTCGACCTGGCGACCGAGCGTCGGCTGCGCCATGCCAAGGGCGCGCGCGGCAGCCGACAGCGACCCCTCCTCGGCAGTGACGAGGAAGGCTCGCGCCCGGTTCCAGTCAAACTTCACGCCACGCCAATCCATGCATAATTGCATATCACGCGAACCATATTGGTCAATACCAATGTCGGGGCGACCGGCCTAGAACTTTGATCACGGCCGGCGGGAAACGATCCCGAAGGGCGACACCACAGCAAGACAATGCGGCTCACAGCGCCGCCGAACCCCAAGCCGCGCGCGGATTTCCGGCGTGCGATGGACCGCCCTTGACCTTTTTCCGGGACGGCGGACCACATTGAGAGGACTGGACGATGACCGAACACCTGATCACCCGCTCGCCGACGACCTATGCAAGATTGGCGGGCATGCTCTATCTGGCGATTGCCGTGATCGCTGCCTTCAGCATCGGCTATGTGCCGTCGACGCTGATCCTGGCCGGTGATGCCGCTACAACAACCGCCAACCTGATGGCCCAGCCCGGGCTGTTTGCGATGGGGCTGGCCGGCGACGTCGCCATCATGCTGATCGAGATCGCGCTCTCGGTGATGCTCTACATGCTACTCAAGCCGGTGAGCCCGACGCTGGCCCTGATCGCCATGATCGCCCGGCTGGCCGAAGTGATGGTGATGGCCACCAATGTGCTGATCCACGTCATGCCGATGCTGCTGCTCAGCCGCCTCGAGGGCGCGCCGGACGCTGCGCTGCAGGACCTGGTGATGCTGTTCATGGATGCGCATGCCTACGGCATCTTCATCTGGGACATCTTCTTCGGCTTCTCGCTGGCGGTGCTGGGCGTGCTGGTGATCCGCTCGGGCTACCTGCCGGCCTTGCTCGGTGGCGCCATGCTGGTGGGCAGCCTCGGTTACATGCTCGAGGGACTGAGCAAGGTGACCTTTGTCGAGAACGACCTGCTGGGCATGGCGATCATCGGCCTGCTGGTGATTGCGACGATCGGCGAGCTGGCCTTCGCCTTCTGGCTGCTGATCAAGGGCCCGAAGACAGCATCGTTCAAGGCCGCACTGAACCGGGCCGCCCTGGCCTGACGCCCAAGGCACTGCGCCGGACGCGCAGTGCCCCTTTCCCGAGACACCCTTCACACACATTCAGGAGACCTGACATGAAAGCCGCTGTTTATCATCGCTATGGCGCACCGAGCGTCGTTGCCATCGCCGACCTGCCCACCCCGACTCCCAAGGACAATGAGCTGCTGATCCGCATCGAAGCCGCGACCGTGAGCAGCGGCGACTGGCGCGCCCGCACCCTCGACCTGCCACCCGGCTTCGGGCTGATCGGCCGGCTGGTGTTCGGGGTCTTCGGACCGCGCAAGCCGGTGCTGGGCACCGAACTGTCGGGTGTGGTGGAGGCCGTGGGCGCCGCCGTGACGCGGTTCAAGACCGGGGACAAGGTATTTGCCTCGCCCGGCGCCAGGATGGGGGCCCATGCCGAATATATCACCATGGCCGAGGATGGCCTTGTGGCCCCCATGCCGGAAAACCTGAGCTTTGAGGAAGCGGCGGCCCTGTCGTTCGGCGGCACCACGGCGCTCAGCTTCCTGCGCGACAAGGGCGCGATCAAGCCCGGCGACAAACTGCTGGTGGTCGGCGCCTCGGGCGCGGTGGGGAGCGCGGCGGTGCAGATCGGCAAGGCGCTGGGGGCCGAGGTCACCGGTGTGAGCAGCGGCGCCAATGCCGACCTCGTCCGCTCGCTCGGGGCCGACCATGTGATCGACTACACCCGCGAGGATTTCACCAGGAGCGGCGAGACCTATGACCTGATCCTCAATGCCAATGGCACGGTGAAGATGGCGGCATGGGAAGGTTCGCTGAAGCCGGGCGGACGACTGCTGCTAGTGCTGGGCAGCTTTGCCCAGAGCCTCGGCCTGGACAAGCCCGCCAAGGGGAGCGGCAAGCAGGCGATTGCCGGCGTGGCGGCGGTGACCGTGGACAGCCTGAGGTTCCTGGCGGAGCTGGCAAAGGCCGGCAAGTTCATGCCGGTGATCGACAGGATCTATCCGCTGGAGAGCATCGTCGAGGCCCATGTCTATGTCGAAAGCGGGCGCAAGCGGGGCAATGTCGTGCTGCGGATGGGGCATGGCGAGAGCTGAACCTGCCGTTCAGTTCCGGTTCACCTGAAAGCCCCTAGAGCGCCGCCCCGAAAGCGGGGGCTTTCAGGAGACCAATGGGAATTGGACAAGCGTTTTTCAATTGAAGACCAGATCGACATGCTGGCGATGAGCCTCAAGGGCGAGGTCATCGCACCCAGGCACACGCAGTACGATGCGGTGCGCCACCTGCCGCACGGCAACTGGGACCCGCGCCCTGCCGCCGTCATCCGTCCCGCCAATGCCGCAGACGTCGCCGCCGTCATCAACTTTGCCCGCGCCACCGACCTGCCGCTGGCGATCCGCAGCGGCGGCCATAGCGTGAGCGGCCATAGCGGCTGTGACGGCGGGCTGGTGCTCGACCTGCGCCGCCTGACTGCCTTCGATATCGACGCCGAGGCACATACGGCCTGGATCGGCGCCGGACTGACGGCGGGTGAGGTCACCCGCACGCTGGAAGCGCAGGGACTGATCATCGGCTTCGGCGATTCCGGCACGGTGGGCGTGAGCGGGCTGACGCTGGGCGGCGGCATCGGCTTTCTGGCACGCAAGCACGGCCTGACCATCGACTCGCTGCTGGCCGCCGAAGTGGTGACGGCCGAGGGCGACATCATCATGGCCGACGCGACACGCCACCCGGACCTGTTCTGGGCGCTGCGCGGCGGCGGCGGCAATTTCGGCGTGGTGACGCGCCTCAAGTTCCGTCTGCACGACCTGCCCGAATTCGTCGGCGGCCCGCTGATCCTGCCGGCGACGCCGGAAGTGCTGGCCGGCTTCGCGGCGGCGGCCAAGGCCGCGCCCGAGGAACTGACCGGGATCGGCCTGGTGATAACGGCGCCGCCGCTGCCGTTCCTCGCGCCGGAGCTGCACGGCAAGATCGTGATGATGGCGATGATGGCCTATGCCGGCCCGGCCGCCGATGCGGCGGCGGCACTGGCGCCGTTCCGGGCACTGGCAACGCCCTATGCCGACCTGATCGGACCGGCGCCGCTCTCCAGCCTCTATCTGCCGGAAGAGCCGGACATGCGCCCGTCGGTGGCGATCCGTACGCTCTTTACCGACGGCTTCGACGTGGCCATGGCGGCGCGGATGCTGGCAGAGCTGGACAAGTGCGACGCACCGGTGCGGATGCTGCAGATCCGGGTGCTCGGCGGCGCGGTGGCCCGTGTCGACGACGGGGCCACGGCGTTTGCCCACCGCCAGAGCGGCATGCTGCTGGCGTTCCTCGCGCTCTACGAGGGCACGGCGGATATCCCGCGCCACGAGAAGTGGGTGAGCGATGCCCTGGCAGCCATCCGCACCGGCGAGACGGATCGTGCCTATGTCAACTTCGTCGCCGCGGAAGGCACCGAGCGGCTGCGCGCGGCCTATCCGGACGCGACGATGGCGCGGCTGCGGCAGATCAAAGCAAGCTACGACCCGGAGAACCTCTTCCGCTTCAACCACAATATCGTGCCGGCCTGACCGGCCCAAGGCAGGAGGCGGCGATGCTGCCTCCTGCTCTTTCATGGCCTCGTGACCGGGCGCCGAAACTTTTCGGACCGCACCCCCGTACCTGGGACCAGGGCAATGAAACCCGGATCCCATGAAAGGGGAGGCACTATGACCAAGCTACTTACGAAAGCGCTGCTGCTTTCAGTCACGACCGCACTTCTCATGCCGACGCTGGCTCAGGCCGAAAACCCGATGGTTGGCGGCGCTGCGATGTTTGCCGACAAGGATATCATCGACAATGCCGTGAACTCGGCCGACCACACCACGCTGGTCGCTGCCGTGCAGGCCGCCGGCCTTGTCGAGACCCTGAAGGGCGACGGCCCGTTCACGGTGCTGGCGCCGACCAATGCTGCCTTCGCCGCGCTGCCGGCCGGCACGGTCGAGGACCTGCTGAAGCCCGAAAACAAGGACATGCTGGTCAAGGTGCTGACCTGCCACGTGATCGGCGCCAAGGCGATGTCGACCGACATTGCCTCGATGGTGTCGACCGATGGCGGCGCGCATGAAGTGACCACCGTCGGCGGCTGCGTGCTGACGCTGAAGACCGATGGCGACATGGTCACCATCACCGACGAGACCGGTGGCGTCGCGACGGTGACGATTGCCGATGTGGAGCAGAGCAACGGCGTGATCCACGTCATCGACAAGGTGCTGCTGCCCAAGGCCGACGATGCGATGGCCATGGAAGTGCCGATGGCTGACGATGCCATGGCAAGCGACAAGATGGCCGAAACCGACGCAATGGCTTCCGATGACATGGCCAAGGACAGCATGGCCGGCAGCGAGATGTCGGGCGACTTCCCGATGGTGGGCGGCGCGGAAATGTATCCGACCAAGAATATCATCGAGAATGCCGTGAACTCGGCCGACCACACGACGCTGGTTGCTGCGGTCAAGGCCGCCGACCTGGTCGACGCCCTGTCGGGTCCGGGACCGTTCACGGTCTTTGCACCGACCAATGATGCCTTCGGTGCCCTGCCCGCCGGCACGGTCGACACGCTGCTGATGCCCGAGAACAAGGACCAGCTGAGCAAGGTGCTGACCGCCCATGTCGTGGCCGGCAAGCTGTCGGGTGCCGAGCTGATGCAGAAGGCCAAGGCGCATGGCGGCCGTTACAACATGCAGACGCTGAGCGGCGATGCCCTGACGGCGGTGCTCAAGGGCAAGCATCTCTACATCTTTGACGAAGCCGGTGGCGCCGCGCTGGTGACCATTGCCGACGTCAACCAGTCGAATGGCGTGATCCACGTGGTCGACGACGTGCTGCTGCCGCGCTAAGCGCCCCGGCGCGAATTGAGAAGGCCCCGCTTCGGCGGGGCTTTTTTGTCGGAGGCGAGGACATCCGTGAGCCGGACAGGCCGAGCGTCATAGTTCAAATCAAGCATCCACCCCTCATCCGGCGCTTACGCGCCACCTTCTCCCGCAAGGGGAGAAGGGAGGTGGCGGGGGTGGTGTGTGGGGTCAGGCGCCGTAGGGGATCCAGACGTTTTTGACCTGGGTGGCGCGGGAGAGGAAGTAGGGGCCTTCGAAGAGCTGCTTGTCGGCGAGATCGTAGTAGAGGCCGCGGCTGGTCCAGGTTTGCTTGAGGTTACCGACCGAGGCCTTCTCGACCATGGTCGAGATCTCGGCACTGGCGGCACACCAGATGGCGTCGATGCCGTCGTGCTCGGCGAGGGTTCTGGCCAGCGTCGCGGTGTCGCCGGTGACGATGTTGATGACGCCCGAGGGCACGTCGGACGTTTCGATGACCTGGTAGAGATCGGTGATCGAAAGCGGCGAACGCTCGGAGGGGACCAGCACGACGGTGTTGCCCATGGCGAGCGCCGGGGCGATCAGGGCGATGGAGCCGAGCAGCGGACGCGACGGCGGCGCCAGGATGGCCATGGCGCCGATCGGCTCGACCATGGCGGCAGCAACGGCGCGCAGCGGCGGATTGTGCACGGCGCCGTCATACTTGTCGGCCCAGCCGGCAAAGGCGAAGAGCCGCTCGACCGAAGCATCGACCTCCTTGCGGGCGGCAGCAATGGTCTCGCCGGTCTGCGCCTTGATGCGGGCGGCAAATTCCTCGGCGCGATATTCGAGATTTTCGGCGAGGAAATAGAGGATCTGGGCGCGGCTGTGCGCGGCCGTGGTGGACCAGCCCAGTGCCGCGCGGGCGGCCTCGACGGCGTTGCGGATATCCTTGCGGTTGCCCTCGCCCACTTCGCCGACGAGCGTGCCGTCGGGGGCATGGACAGGCCGGGCATAGCCGGAATCCGGCCGGGCCTGCTTGCCGCCGATATACATCTTGGCGGTCTGGTCGATGGCGGCGGGGGTGGCGCTCACATCGAGCGGGTTCTGCGACTTGCTGCTCGCGGCCGCGGCCTTCGCCGTGGCTGCGCTGGCGGGCGCCACTTTCAGCGTCTTCTCCCAGGCCGGCTTGAGGTAGGAGGCCATGCCTTCCTTGCCGCCTTCACGGCCGAAGCCGGATTCCTTGTAGCCGCCAAAGCCGACAGCGGCGTCGAAATTGTTGGTGCCGTTGATCCAGACGACGCCGGCCTTGATTTTTGGGGCGATGTCGAGGGCGAGATTGATGTTCTCGCTCCAGATGGTGGCGGCGAGGCCGTAGCGGGTGTTATTGGCCAGCGCCACGGCTTCCTCGGGGGTACGGAAGGTCATGGAGACCAGCACCGGCCCGAAGATTTCCTCGGTGACGAGGGTGTGGCTGGGCGAGACGCCGGTGACCAGCGTCGGCCTGACGAAGCAGCCGCCGGCGGGCATATCGAGATCGGGCTCGTAGACGATACCGCCTTCGGCAGCACCCTTTTTCATCAGATCGCGGATGCGTTCGACCTGCACCGGGGCGACGAGGGCGCCGATATCGATGGCCTTGTCAAGCGGATCGCCGATGCGCAGCGTGGCCATGCGCTTTTTCAGCTTTTCGATGAAGCGCGGCTCGATCGATTCCTGCACGAGGAGACGCGAGCCGGCGCAGCAGACCTGGCCCTGGTTGAACCAGATGGCGTCGACGAGGCCTTCGATGGCGCTGTCGATATCGGCGTCGTCGAAGACGATGTAGGGCGACTTGCCGCCGAGCTCGAGGCTGAGGCCCTTGCCGGTGCCGGCGGTGGCGGCGCGGATGATCTTGCCGACTTCGGTCGAGCCGGTGAAAGCGATCTTGTCGACATCGTCGTGGTTGACAATGGCGGCGCCGGTATCGCCCTGGCCGGTGACGATGTTGACAACCCCCTTGGGCAAGCCGGCCTTGTCGCAGATTTCGGCAAAGAGCAGCGCGGTGAGCGAGGTGAACTCGGCGGGCTTGAGCACCACGGTGTTGCCGGCGGCCAGCGCCGGGGCGATCTTCCAGGCCAGCATCAGCAGCGGGAAATTCCACGGGATGATCTGGCCGCAGACGCCATAGGGCACCTGGTCGGGGAAGCTGCGCTCGAGGTGCTGGGCCCAGCCGGCGTGGTGATAGAAATGGCGGGCGACCAGCGGGATATCGATGTCGCGGCTCTCGCGGATCGGCTTGCCGTTGTCGAGGGTCTCGAGCACGGCAAAGAGGCGGCTGTGCTTCTGCACCAGGCGGGCGATGGCATAGAGGAACTTGCCGCGCTCGTAGCCGGAGAGGGCGCTCCAGCCGGGGAAGGCGGCGCGCGCGGCTTTCACGGCGGCGTCGACATCCCTGGCCGTGCCATCGGTGATCTGCGCCAGCGGCTTGCCGGTGGCCGGATTGTCGGAGGCGAAGGTCTTGCCTGGCTTGGCCCAGGCGCCATTGATGAAATGGCCGAACTTGCTGTCATGCGCGGCGAGCCAGGCGAGCGCGACATCGGCGGATTCCGGGGCGGGACCGTAGTCGAGGGTTTCGAAGATTTGCGTGATCTTGTTCATGTTGTTTCTCTCGCTCGGGGCATCTCGCCCCCTCCCCCAGCTTTGCTGGTCCCCCTCCCCCGCTGCGCAGGGGAGGAACCCCTCATCCGCCCTTCGGGCACCTTCTCCCGCAAGGGGAGAAGGCGAGGCGGCCATGTCTCAGTCAACGTCACTTTTCCCTTCACGGAGAAGGTGGCGCGTCGTGCCGGTGGTTTGGGCTGGGCCCTGACGCTAGACCATCGGCATGCGGTAATCGGCGGCGTAGTGGCCGGTGAGGCCGTGTTCGAGCTGGCGTTCGATGTCGGTCAGGAGCGACGACGCGCCGAAGCGGAAGAGGTGAGGCTGCAGCCAGTGGGTGCCGAGTTCTTCCTTCATCAGCGCCAGATAATCGAGCGAGGCCTTGGCGGTGGAAATGCCGCCGGCGGGCTTGTAGCCGATCTCGATGCCGGTCTCCTCGTGGAACCAGCGGATCATGCGGATCATGGCCAGCGAGGTGGGCAGGTTGGCGTTGACCTTTTCCTTGCCGGTCGAGGTTTTGATGAAATCGGCGCCAGCCAGCATGCAGACCAGCGAGGCCTTGGCGACATTGGTGAGCGTCGCCAGTTCGCCGGTGCCCAGGATGGTCTTGATGTGGGCGTCGCCGCAGGCCTTGCGGAAGGCGCGGATCTGGTCGTAGAGGCCCTGCCAGTCGCCGTTGAGGACCATATGGCGCTCGATGACGATGTCGATCTCCCTGGCGCCGGCGGCGACCGAGGCTTCGATTTCCCGCAGCTTGGTGTCGAGCGGGGCGAGACCGTGCGGGAAGGCGGTGGACACGGCGGCGACCGGGATGCCGGTGCCTTCGAGTGCCTTCACGGCGGTTTCGACGAAGGCGTGGTAGACGCAGACGGCGGCCGGCTTGAGATCGAGCTCGGCAATGCCGAGGCCATCGACGATGTCGCTGCGCAGCGGATGGCGGGCCTTGGCGCAGAGGCGCTCGACGCGACCGGGCGTATCATCGGAATTGAGGGTCGTGAGGTCCATCAGGCTGATGGCCTTGAGCAGCCAGGCGACCTGCCACTCCTTCTTGACGGTGCGGCGGGCGCCGATGGTGCCGGCGCGGCGCTCCAGCGCCGATCGGTTCATGCGGACGCGGCCGACCCAGTCGAGATCGAGCGGAAAGCCGGGATTGCGCCGGTGCGGCGCGTGCGCGGTGGTAGTCACGGCGGTGCCGCCGGCATCGGCCCGGGTTTCTGTGCCGGTCTCGGAAGACGACGGCTTATCAACAACTCTCAGTGCCATTTTGGCCTCCTGCCCCTGCTCTCGCCGACTTTTGCGGCGATTTGGCGGTGGGGCTACCTGCCCAGATATTCCGGGCCGAACGAATGCGGCAACAGGGCCGCGAGCGTGGACTGCAGCGGCTCGCCATCGACGCCATGCGAGATCACGACAATGTCGAGCGTCTCGGCAAACTCGCGAATGCGCTGGCGACAGCCACCACAGGGTGTCACCGGCGCGGCTCCGGGTCCAGTGACATAGATGCGACGGATCTTGTGCGCGCCACCGGCAATCATGGCGGCAATGGCCGAGGCCTCGGCGCAGTTGCCCTGCGGATAGGCGGCGTTCTCGATGTTGCAGCCGGCGTAGATCTTGCCGTCATCGGCAAGAATGGCGGCGCCGACCCCGAATTTCGAGTAGGGCGCATAGGCCCTGGCGCGGATGGCGTCGGCAGCGGCGAAGAGGTCGGCGTCGGTGACCGCCATTGTCATCGATCCTTGGTATAGGGCACGCCACCGGCCTTGGGGCCCACCGCCTTGCCGATGAAGCCGGCGAGCAGCACCACCGTGAGAACGTAGGGCAGCGCCTGGATGGCCTGGACGGGGACCTGTATGCCGAGCAGTTCGACGCCCTGGAGACGGATCTGCAAGGCATCGAGGAAGCCGAAGAGGAGGCAGGTGAACATGGCCGGCACCGGCTTCCACTTGGCAAAGATCAGGGCGGCCAGCGCGATGAAGCCCTTGCCGGCGGTCATGTTGTTGCCGAAGCCGGAGCCCTGGGCAATGGAGAAGAAGGCACCGGCAAAGCCGCAGAGCAGGCCGGTGATGAGCACCGCCTGATAACGCATGCGGATGACGGAAATGCCGGCCGTATCCACTGCCTTGGGGTTCTCGCCGACGGCGCGGAGCCGCAGGCCGAAGCGGGTGCGGAACAGCACGTACCAGGTGATCGGCACGGCGATGAAGGCGATATAGACCAGCAGGTTGTGGCCGCTGATGAGCTCGGAATAAATCTGGCCGACAACCGGGACGTTGGTGAGCTCGACCGCAAAGGGCAGATCGATATTGCCGAAGCGCCCGTCGGGGGTGAGCTGCGGCGTGCGGCCGCCCTGGGCGAACCACTGGATACCGAGGAAGGTGGTGAGGCCGGCGGCCAGCATGTTGATGGCAACGCCGGCGATGAGCTGGTTGCCGCGCAGCGTGATCGCCGCCACGCCCTGCAGGCCGGCCGTGGTGATCGAAACGGCAAGGCCGGTGAGCAGGCCGAGCCAGACATTGCCGGTGACGGCAGCAGCGGCGGCAGCGCCGAAAGCGGCCGCCAGCATCTTGCCTTCCAGACCGATGTCAAAGACGCCGGCGCGTTCGGAGTACATGCCGGCAAGGCAGGCGAGCAGCAGCGGCGTGGAGAGCCGGATAGTGGCATCGAGAGTGGAGAGGATAATGGCCAGATCCATGGCTCAGCTCTCCGGCTGCGTGGTATTGCGGGCGACGGCCTCGTCCTTCTGACGCGGACTGAGCGTCGTGAAGATCCGCTGCAGCCCGGGACGGAACATGCCCTCCATGGCGCCGGTGAAGAGGATGACCAGCGCCTGGATGACGACGACCATTTCGCGGCTGAGACCGGGGATGACGTATTGCAGCTCATTGCCGCCCTGGTAGAGGGCGCCGAACAGCAGCGCCGCCAGCAGGATGCCGAGCGGATGGTTGCGGCCCATGAGCGCCACCGCGATGCCGACAAAGCCGGCATCGGCGACATAGTCGAGCACCAGCCGGTACTGCACGCCCACCACCTGATTGACCGCGACCATGCCGGCCAGCGCCCCCGACAGGGTCATGACGATCATGATGATGCGGGAGTTGGAAATGCCGGCATAGGTGGTGGCGGTGGGGTTGTGGCCGAGGGCGCGCATGGCGAAGCCGAAGCGCGTGTGCCAGATCAGGAAATAGGCGCCGACGAGACAGCCCAGCGCCAGGAACAGCGTGAAGTTGACGTCGGTATTGCGGAAGAAGGGAATGAAGGTGCCCAGCTTGGGCATGCGGCCCTCGGCGGCGATCATAGCCGATTCAGGCGCCAGCACGCCGGCCGGCTTGAGCACGTTGACCACCATGTAGACCATGATCGCGGCAGCGATGAAGTTGAACATGATGGTGGTGATGACGACGTGGCTGCCGCGCTTGGCCTGCAGCCAGCCCGGAATGAAGGCCCAGAAGCCGCCAACAGCCGCGCCGGCGAGCACGGCAATGGGGAAGGTGAGCCACCAGGGCAGGAACTGCAGCGGCAGGGCCACGGCGATGACGCCGAGCCCGGCGATATAGGCCTGGCCGTTGCCGCCGATGTTGAAGAGCCCGGCATGCGCGGCCACGGCGACGGCGAGGCCGGTGAACATGAAATTGGTCGAATAGTAGAGCGTGTAGCCCATGTTGTAGCCCGAGCCGAAGGCGCCGGTGACAATGGCATTCAGCGCCGCCAGCGGATCCTGGCCGATGGCCAGCACGACCAGACCGGATACGACGAAGGCAAGAGCCAGGTTGAGCAGCGGCAGCAGGACCACATCGGCCCAGGTCGGCAGCGGTTTCAGCGTACTGGAGCTCATGCGGGAGCCTTCGCGGCCTTGGCGCCGGTGACGCCGGCCATCATCAGGCCGAGTTCGGCCTCGGTGGCGGTTGCCGGATCGGCCTCGCCGACGATGTGGCCGTCGAACATGACGAGGATGCGGTCCGAGAGCGAGCGGATCTCGTCGAGCTCGACCGAAACGAGCAGGATGGCCTTGCCGGCGTCGCGCATCTTGATGATCTGGTTGTGGATGAACTCGATGGCACCGATGTCGACGCCACGGGTGGGCTGGCCGACGATGAGCACGTCGGGGTCGCTCTCCATCTCGCGGGCCAGCACGATCTTCTGCTGGTTGCCGCCGGAGAACGAAGCCGTCTTCAGGCGCTCGTTGGCGGGGCGGACATCGAACTTTTCGATGCGCTCCCGGGCCTGGGCGCGGGCGGCCTTGATGTCGAGTAGGATGCCTTTGCCGTAGAGGCGGTCATCCTGATAGCCGAGCATGTTGTTTTCCCATTCCTCGAGCGCAGTGATCAGACCCATGCGCTGACGATCCTCGGGAACGTGGGCAAGGCCGGCCTGACGGGCGCGGGCGGCGCCGTCATCGCCTTCGAGCGAGAGGGGCGTGCCCTTCAGCCGCACGGTGCCGCCGGACTGGTCACGCATGCCGGACACGGACTCAAGCAACTCACTCTGGCCATTGCCGGCGACACCGGCGATGCCGACGATCTCGCCGGCACGCACGGTAAAGCTCACATCCTTGACGCGGGTGACGCCGAGGTCGTCCTTGACGACCAGATTTTCGACCGAGAGATAGGCTTCGCCGGGGTTGGCCGGGCCCTTGTCGACGCGCAGCAGCACGTGGCGGCCGACCATCAGCTCGGCCAGTTTTTCGGGATTGGTGCTGGAGGTCTCGAGGGTTGCCACCATCTCGCCCTGACGCATGACCGACACGTAATCGGTAATGGCCATGATCTCGCGCAGCTTGTGGGTGATCAGGATGATGGTCTTGCCCTGGTCGCGCAGGACGCGCAGGACGCGGAACAGATCGTCGGCCTCGGCGGGCGTGAGCACGCCGGTCGGCTCATCGAGGATCAGCACGTCGGCGCCGCGATAGAGGGCCTTGAGGATTTCGACGCGCTGCTGGGTGCCCACAGAGACATCCTCGATGATGGCGTCGGGATCGACCTCGAGATTGTATTCCTCCTCGAGGCGCGTGAGTTCGGCGCGGGCGCGGACCAGCGAGGGGCCGATCAGCGCGCTGTCCTCGGCGCCAAGCACGACGTTTTCGAGAATAGAGAAGTTGTCGACCAGCATGAAGTGCTGGTGGACCATGCCGATGCCCAGAGCGAGGGCATGACGGGAATCGCTGATTTCCTGCGGCGTGCCGTTGACGCGGATTTCGCCGCTGTCGGCCTGGTAGAAGCCATAGAGGATCGACATCAGTGTCGACTTGCCCGCGCCATTCTCGCCGACAATGCCGTGCACGGACCCGCGGCGCACCGCGAGGTCGATATCCTTGTTGGCGTGGACCGGGCCGAAATGCTTGTTGATCTTGCTCAGCTCGATCGCAAATTCGGATGCAGCGGCCCCGGAGGGCCGCTGCACACTGGTTCCACCCGATTGGGCGTCAGCTGTCACGACGATCAGACGCCGGGGCAGGTGCTGTCGGCGGTATAGTCGTGGACCGTGATCTCGCCGGAGATGATCTTGGCCTTGAGGTCTTCCACGGCGGTCTTGACGTCCTCGGTGATGAGAGTCGAGTTGTTGTCGTCGAGCGCATAGCCGACGCCGTCTTCGGCGAGACCGAGCACGGTGATGCCCGGCTTGAAGGTGGCGTCGTCACCGGCCTCGGTCATGGCCGTCTTGACGGCGACGTCGACGCGCTTGAGCATCGAGGTCAGGACCGAACCGGGATGCAGGTAGTTCTGGTTGCTGTCGACGCCGATCGAGTACTTGCCGGCATCGGCGGCGGCCTGCAGAACGCCGAGGCCCGAACCGCCCGCAGCGGCGAAGGAAACGTCGGCACCGGCATCGAACTGCGCCTTGGCGAGTTCACCGGCGGTGACCGGGTCGTTCCAGGCAGCCGGGGTGGTGCCGGTGTAGTTCTCGATGACCTTGACGTCCGGATTGGCCGCCTTGGCGCCCTGGGCGTAGCCACAGTAGAACTTGTGGATGATCGGCACGTCCATGCCGCCGACAAAGCCAACAGTGCCGGTCTTGGAGGTGAGCGCGGCAATGGCGCCGACGAGGAACGAGCCGGTGTGCTCGTCGAAGATGATCGACTGCACGTTGGGTGCATCGACCACGGCGTCGATGACGACGAAGTTGGTGTCCGGGAATTCGGCGGCGACGGTGCCAAGGGCAGTGCCCCAGGAGAAGCCGGCCATCACGATGGGGTTGGCTCCCTGCGAAGCGAAGCGGCGAAGTGCCTGCTCGCGCTGAGCGTCGTTCTGCAGTTCGAGATCGAGAAAGCTGTTGCCGGTCTCGGCCTTCCAGGATTCGGCGCCGTTGTAGGCAGCCTCGTTGAAGGACTTGTCGAACTTGCCGCCCAGATCGTAGATCACGGCCGGCTCAGCCATCGCAGCACCCGCGAGAAGTGCCGTCATGGCGACGCCGGTGGCAAGTGCGCCGAGATGCTTCACAAACTTGTTCATTCATCAGTCTCCCTGTTTCGCGCACGATTGGCCCTGACAGCCCGCACGCGTTGGGCACGAATACAATCGCGCAATTCGGTATTGGGCAAGAGGTAAAACCGCAATTTTTGACCAAGTGTTCAAAAATCGGCTGCCGGACACTGCCTGATCAACCCCCGTTTCGGCGGCAGCGGGAATCCGCTAGCGTGACGGACCGGTCCTGGAGCATGCGATGAAAACCATCAAATCAATCGCCAGCGTGGCGGCGGTTGCGCTGCTTGCCGCGTGTTCCAGCCTCTCCATGCCGACGGCGGCGAAGCTGCGGGCACTGGACTATCTCAACGACGACATCGGCAGCCTGGTGCTGGCGTTCGACGTGCCAGAGACGCTTGAGCCGATCAGCGGGGAATTGGAAGTGACGCTGGCCATTGCCATTGCCGGGCAAGGGGAGCGACGTGTCGTGGCCAGACTAGTGCCGGGCGATGGCAGCGAGGTTGCCGGGACGCTGCCGCCGCCGGCCAACGCGCGGACCTATTACCTGCTCGGATTTTCGGATGCCGACAAGACCCGCATCCGCGAGGCGCAGGCCTGGGCCAAGGGCATCGCGCAGACCGGGGTGGCGCCAAACACGCCGGTTTTCTCGATCGCGCCGCGGTTCTGCCGGACCGATGTGATCGACCCTGCGACCACCCGGGTCTCGGTGCTGATCGCCCTGCCGGGCAGCGGGGCGCTGGAGCCGCTGCTGCGCAACGAGAGCATAGCCACCCTGCTGGCGAGCACGGGGACGAGCGGCACGCTTCCCGCATGTGCGGGCCATTCGGGCTAGGCAGCGACTTCGAGGGACAGAGCGGCGGCGCCTTGCGGTGACTTGAGGAGATGAGAATGGCCATCGGTCCCGATCGCGCAGAGGCCCTGCTGCGGACTGCCAACCTCTCCACGCGTACGGTGCTGTTCATCACCGGCGCCTGGATGCACGCAGAAAAGCTGGGACAAGTTCCGCAGTGCGTTTGCCGCTGCCGCCTTCGAGACCGTGGCGCCGGCCTGGCCCTATCTGGACGGCGCTCCCGCCGCGCTCCGGGCCCATGTCGACAAGCGGCTGGCAAAGCTGACCCTCGGCAAGATCGTCGAGCACTACCGGCAGATCATCGACGGGCTCGAGGAGCAGCCCCTGATCATCGGCCATTCGATGGGCGGACTGATCGCGCAGCTGCTGCTCGACCGCGGCTATGGACTTGCCGGCATCGCGCTGGCGCCGGGGCCGGTGGCCGGCGCCCTGCCCGGCCCGGTGTCGCTGCTGGCCGCCATCCCGCCCCTGCTCGCCGGCCCCGGCAGCACGTTCACGATCAGCCGCGAGGGCTTTGCCAGGAACTTTGCCAATAGCGTCCCGGCAACCGAGCAGCGGGCGGCCTACGATGCCTGTGTGGTGCCGACGCCGACCAACATCTTCTACCAGGCAGCCGGCATGATCGGCACCGCGGTCAGGCCGAAGCAGCGCAAGCAGCCGCTGCTGGTGATTGCGGCCGAACACGACAGGACGGTGACGCCCTACCTGGCGCGCGCCGTCTACACCGTGCAGAAGCAGGCGCCGGTGCGAACCGACTTCAAGCAGTTCGCGGATCGCGACCATTTCCTCACTGGCGAAAAGGGCTGGGAAGAGGTCGCTCAATATTGCATCGACTGGGCGCAGTCGGTGCTCTGAGGCGCGAAGGCGCGCCCGGATCGCGGGCTAGAAACCGCCGCCGGTCTTGAAGCCGCCACCGCTGCGGTTGCCCGAGGAGCCGGAGCGGGGGCGGGAAAAGCCGCCGCCCGAGGAGGCACCCGGCAGGCGTCCCCAGGAGCCGCCGGACGAGCGGCGCGACGAGGACGAGCCGCCGCCAAAGCTAATATCGGGCCAATCAAAATTGCCGCCCGACCCGGAGCGGCTCTGGCTGCTGCCGGGTGCGCCGCCGGTCCAGTTCTGGCTGCGCCGCCACTGCTCCCAATAGCCGGCGGCGCTGATGCCGCCGCGCAGGAAATCGTTGAGCAGATCGCCCACCAGCTTGTCCTCGCGAAAGGTGGAGCGCGGATTGTCGTAATGCGCCTTCTTGAACTCGTACTGGATGTCCTCGAGTTCGCGGCGGCGCGCGGCGAGGATCTTCAGGCGGGCCTTCTGCTCCCGGGCTTCGCTATCTTCCTCGGTGGCACGGGAACGGGCGTCGTCGATCTGCTTGACGATGGTGTCGTCGCGACCCGTGCGGGTCATGCGGGCCTCGGCAAGGAGGGTCTGCATGTCGCCGCGCTGCAGCGCTTCGGCGAGGGCGGAGATGGCAGAGGCAAAGGCGGGATCGCTGCCCTGGGCGAGATCGCGCTGCTGGCGGGCCAGTTCGTCGCGCTGATCCTCAAGGGTGACGATCTCCTCGTCGATCTCCGCCATGCGGGCGGTGGCGGCATCGAGGTCGGCGCGGATCGGCTTGCCGCCGGCCGCATCGATGGCGGCGTTGGCCAGATCGGCCAGCCTGTCGCGTGCCTCGGCGGCGGTCTGCTGCTGCCGCTCGGCATGCTCGCGCAGGCGCATCGGGATGTCGTTGAGCATGGCGAAGTTGGGCCGCGCCTCGGGATAGCCGACGAGCCGGGCGACGTGCCCGTCGAGCCAGGCGATCAGGTTGTTGGCGCGATAGTTGCGTGTGCCGTAGCTGCGCTCCCACAGGTACATGAAGAGAGGATCGTCGCGGTAGGGCTTGCCCTTCTCATCGCGGTCGGCCTCGGCCTGCTCGGTCTTGCGCATCGCTTCGTCGGCGACGTGGCTGAGCTGTTCGGCCAGGGCGCGTTGCGCGGCATATTCGGCATTGCCCGTTGCCTCGGCCTCGATGCGGTCGGCAATGGCCTTGAGCTGATCCTGCAGCTTGCCCGCCCGGGTGGCCAGCGCCGTCCGGTCGGCGGTGAGGGCGGTGATCTTCTGGTCCTGGGCCTTGAGCGCCGCCTCGGTGGCGCTCAGTTCGGCGGCGTGCTGCTTGAGCATGTCGCGGGCACGGGTCTCGGCATCGGTGAGGCGCGTCCCCAGCTCGGCCTGGGTGCCGCTGTCGAGACGGACTTCGGCCAGCTGGCGGAACAGCTCGTTCTCGGTTTCGCGGATCTTGCTGACGAGTTCGGCCGACCGCGCCAGGCGCCTGGCGATTTCGTCTTCCTCGCGCCGGATGTCGCCGAGCGCTTCATTGAGCGAATTGAGGGCTTCGGGACCGGAGAGTGTCATCGGATCACCACCTGGTCACAGCGCCGCCGAGCACCGGCACGGTGTAGTCGACATCGAGAAAGCCATATTGCTTGAGCCCCACGATATTGCTCTGGATGATCCCGTCGTTGAGCTTGTCGGCCTCGACCGAGCGGTAGACGCTTTCGGGCACGCGCAGGCCCCAGATGTTGACCGTTTCGGTTTCGCCGTTCTCCTCGTTGAGGATCGGCAGCTCGAGCGCCTTGCCGCTGTCGTCGAGCGCCTCGACGACGATGTAGTAGTTGGTGGCCTCGGTGTTGATCTCGGGGAAGGTCCAGAAGCCGGACTTGACGCCCTCCCGGTTGACGATCCTGAGGTCATAGACCTGGCGCAGCGTATCGCGGATGGAGATCATGTCGGCCAGCGCCTTTTCGGCAGCGACGCGGTTTCCCTCCTCGGCGTAGAGCTTGCCGCGGGTGCGCAGCGCGTCGGCCTGGATGGCCGCCTGCTGCACCTTGGTCTCCTCGAAGATGGTCTGGTAGATGGTGTCCATCTGCTGGGGGAGGACGACCTCGAGTTCGTTGCGGGCGGCAACGATCTGGCTTTGCTCGAAGGGCTTGTAGGCGAAGAAGTAGCCGCCGAAACCGATGGCGAGCAGCACGATGATGGTGGCCACCGCCGGCAGCCAGCGCTTGCGGCCCACATAGAGGCGGGCCAGCGTGGTGCCGAACCCGGGCGCCGGCGCGGTATAGACGAAGCGGTTCTCGGCGAGGGCGGAGACGCCCTCCTTGAGGATGTGATCGGGAACCTCGATGCCCTGCTGATGATAGATGTCGCGGAGCTTGTCGATCAGCGCCTTCTCGCGGCTCTCCTCGGAGAGTTCGCGCATGACAAGATCCTGGTTGTGGCGGAGCGTATCCACCACATCCATGGCCAGCATCACATCATCCAGTGGGGCCGTGGAGGCCTCGGCAGTGCTCATCAGGCCTTTTTGGTTTCCAGCATCAGGGCGTTGCCTTCGGCAGCCAGCAGAGCAAGGCGGCGCTTGCCATCTTCGACTGCGTCACGGATCTCGGCGGAGTTCTTGGTGGAGAGGTCGCGCATCTCGTTGATGATGGTGCGCGATTTTTCCTGGAAGTTGATCACCGAGTCGACGAGCTTCTTGACGGCGTCGGCGCGGATGGTCGGGCCGTAGCCGGCCTTGACCGCCTCTTCCTGCACCTTGCCGCCGATCTCGGACAGGGTTTCGAGGCTCTTGCTCATCCCTTCCTTCATGGCGTTCAGCGTTTCGGTCGATTCATGCAGGCCGAACAGGCCGGTGAACGAAGCCGAGAGCGCGGTGAAGACGGTCTCGTTGGTGGAAAAGAACGAGATGGACTGCTGATAGACACGTTCCTTGGCCTGGGTGGTCTGCATCAGTCGGGCCATCACCACTTCGGAGGTGGAGTAGGAGATGGTCAGGTTGTCCGAGAGATCCTTGACGATCTGGTAGCGACGTTCCTCGTTCTGCAGATCGCGCAGCCGTTCGTCACGGGACATCTCCAGACGCGCCCGGTCGGCGGCCGTGCCATCGGCGAAGGCGGCGAGCGCGTCGCCGGCGGCCTTGAGCTCGGCCTTCTTCTCGTCGAGGTCCCGGGTTGCGACGTCGAGCAGTTCGAGCGCCATGACTTCGGCCTGCTTAAGGGCACCGCGGAAATCGCGATAGGCCTCGAGAATGGTGTACTCGCGATCGATCTGGTTCTTGGTCTCCTTGGAGACATCCAGATAGGTGTCGCGGATCTTGTTGAAGCGGGTGGCGATGTCGCCGCGGCTGACCTTCATCCAGACGTTGGAGACGCGCTCGATGACGTCGAGCTTGCCGTCGTCGAGCTGGTCGACCATGCCCTTGGCATCGTCGCGGATGGAATTGAAATTGTTGGTGATGTCCTCGTAGCGCTCGCCGACATTCATGGCAGCGACCTGCGAGCGGACAACGTCGTTGAAGGCGCTCGCCTGGGTCAGCGTGCGGCCGATGAGAATCACCTTGGTTTCGTCATAGCCAGTGATCTCGTTGAGCAGGCCGGTGATGGGCTGCTCGGCTGGCTGTTCAGGCCAGATACCGAGGTTCTTGATGGCCCCCACCGCCTTGTCGAGATACTGCAGCGGCATTTCCATCACATCATTGGCCATTTGACGCCCTCCGGTCATTTCATTGCACCTGAATTGGCGCCATGTTCCTCATGTCGCGGGGCGGTGACAATTGATTGCCCCTGCGCCCGACCCTATTTTGCCTATATGGTGCGAAAAAGACGCACGAAAAGTCCCAACCGGCGGAGAAACGATCTTGGAGTTTGGCGGCAACTACCTGTTCTCAGCGCCCCGTGAGCGTGTGTGGGCGGCGCTCAACGATGCCGCCACGCTGAAAGCCGCCATTCCGGGATGCAGCCGCATCGAGTGGACCGGCGAGGCGAGCCTGGAAGTGGAGATCACCGTCAACTTCGGCCTGATCAAACCCACTTTCACCGGCGACCTGTCACTGACCAATGTGGTGCCGGCGGAAAGCTATACGCTGGGCGGCAAGGGGCGCGGCGGCATGCTGGGGATGGCGCAGGGCGCGGCCGATATCATCATCCAGGACGCACCAGGCGGCACCAACCTGAAATTCACCGCCAGCGGCGGCGCCGACGGCGGCATCATGAAGCTGGGCAAGGCGCTGATCGGTAGTTCGGCACAGAAGGTGATCGACGGCTTTTTCGAGCGGTTTGGCGAGGCGATGGGCGTGGAGGTTACGCCCATCAAGGCCTAGCCAAAGACGCTGGCGCCGCGGTCGGCGGCGCCGACGAGGGAGCGGAAGCCGGCGAAGAGCTCGCGGCCCATGCCGAACTGTTCCGAGCGCAGGTCCTGGGTGGCGGGGGTGCGCGACATGAACTCGCGCTCGTCGCCGAGGAAGACGAGCGTACCGGCTTCGGCATCGAGACGGATGAGGTCGCCATCGCGGATCTTCGAGATCGGGCCGCCGTCGGAGGCTTCCGGGGTGACGTGGATGGCGGCCGGCACCTTGCCGGACGCACCGGACATGCGGCCATCGGTCAACAGCGCCACCTTGAAACCGCGATCCTGCAGGATGCTGAGGGCCGGGGTGAGCTTGTGCAGTTCGGGCATGCCGACGGACTTGGGGCCCTGGAAGCGGACCACGGCGACCATGTCGCCATTGAGCTCACCGGCCTTGAAGGCGTCCTGCAGACCCTGCTGGGTGTGGAAGACGCGGGCCTTGGCCTCGATGATGCGGTTCTCGGGCTTGACGGCCGACACCTTGATGACCGAGGCGCCCAGATTGCCGCGCAGCAGCTTGAGACCGCCGTTCTGCGAGAAGGCGGCCGACGCCGGGGCCAGCACCTTGGGGTTGCCGGATTCTTTGGGCGACGGATCGAAGACCAGCTTGTCCTCGAGCAGGCGGGCCTCGACGGCATAGCCGGAGAGGCCATCGCCCCAGACGGTCTTGACGTCCTCGTGCAGGTAGCCGGCCTCGAGCAGTTCGCGGATCAGGAAGCCCATGCCGCCGGCAGCATGGAAATGGTTCACGTCGGCGATGCCGTTGGGATAGACGCGTGTCAGCAGCGGGACGACGTCGGAGAGTTCCGACATGTCTTCCCAGGTGATGTGCAGACCGGCCGCCGCTGCAATGGCGATCAGGTGCATGGTGTGATTGGTCGAGCCGCCGGTGGCGAGCAGGCCGACGAGGCCGTTGACCATGGCCTTCTCGTCGACGATGTGACCGACCGGGGTGTAGGCATTGCCTTCGGCCGACAGCGACAGGGCGCGCCGGGTTGCCTCGCGGGTCAGCGCGTCACGCAGCGACGTGCCCGGATTGACGAAGCTGGCACCGGGGAGATGGAGACCCATGATCTCCATCAGCATCTGGTTGGAATTGGCCGTGCCGTAAAAGGTGCAGGTGCCGGGCGAGTGGTAGGACTTGGCCTCGGCCTCGAGCAGCTCGGCGCGGCCGACCTTGCCTTCGGCATAGAGCTGGCGGACGCGCGCCTTCTCGTCATTGGGCAGGCCAGAGGGCATCGGACCGGCGGGGACGAAGACGCCCGGCAGGTGGCCGAAGGTGAGCGCGCCGATCAAGAGGCCCGGCACGATCTTGTCGCAGATGCCGAGATAGACCGCGGCATCGAACATGTTGTGGCTGAGGGCGATGGCCGTCGACATGGCAATGACGTCACGCGAGAATAGCGACAGATCCATGCCCGGCTGACCCTGGGTGACGCCGTCGCACATGGCGGGAACGCCGCCGGCGACTTGGGCGGTGGAGCCGATCTGGCGTGCCGCTTCCTTGATGATGTCGGGATAGGCCTGGTAGGGCTGATGGGCACTGAGCATGTCGTTGTAGGAGGTGACGATGCCCAGGTTCAGCGTCTTGTTGCCGGCCAGCCTCGCCTTGTCGGCCGGCGCACAGGCGGCAAAGCCGTGCGCCAGGTTGCCACAGGAGAGGGTCGAGCGATAAACGCCGCGTTCGCGGGCAGCCTCGATGCGGTCGAGATAGTCCCGGCGCGACAGCGCACTCCGGGCCGCGATGCGATCGGTCACGTCCTGAATGGACTTGCGGACAGACATGTTTTTCTCCTAGCGGGGCGTCCCCGCTCCTATCAGGGACACCAGAATACGGTCACAGGCTTTTGGGTCTGTCGCAGAACGGCGCGCACGGGCATCTCTTCAACGGTGCCTTCGGCGAGTGCCTGATCCAGAACCTTGGCCTTTTCCTCTCCCTCGATATGCAGATAGACCCCATCCGCGGCGAGAAGGCGGCGGAGGGTCAGCGTGACGCGGGGCTCCCCAGCACCCGGTGCACGGATCGAAATCACCGGTCCCTCGACGGTGAGCGCCTGCTCGAGCGTGTCGCCGCCCGGAAAGAACGAGGCCGTGTGACCGTCGTTGCCCATGCCGAGGACAACCGCATCAAGTTCGCCGATTGCGCCAATAGCGTCGCCGGAGCGGGCAATGCCGGCGGCATCAGGGATGTCGCCGCCCTGGTAGAGCGGCACGAAGGTCGCGGCGGCGGCGGGACCCTGCAGCAGGTTGGCCTTCACCAGCCGGGCGTTGGAGCGATCAGAGGTTTCATCGACCCAGCGCTCGTCGACCAGGGTGACGGTAACCCGCGTCCAGTCGACATCGGTGCGCTGGCTCAGAGCCTGGAAGAATTTTGCCGGCGTGGATCCGCCGGAGACGGCCAGCGCCGCCTTGCCACGGGCCGCGAGACCCGCGTTGAGGTCGCCGGCCACGGCATCGGCCAGCGCCAGCGCCAGTTCGTCCTTGCTCGCAAAGCTGCGCCTGATGGGACTCAATGGCCGTCCTCGTGCCAGGTGCGACCGTCGCGCTCGATCAGCGCGATGGCGCCGGTGGGACCCCAGGTGCCGGCCGTATAGGGCTGCGGCGCATCGGATGTGCCGTCCCAGGCGTGGCGGATCGGATCGACCCATGACCAGGCGGCCTCGAGCTCGTCGCGGCGCATGAACAGGGTCTGGCTGCCGCGCACGACATCGAGCAGCAGACGCTCATAGGCTTCCGGCGTCCGCTCGGTGAAGGTCTGGGCAAAGCTGAGGTTGAGCGGCACTTCGCGCAGGCGCATGCCGCCGGGGCCCGGGTCCTTGATCATCATGAGCAGCTTGACGCCCTCGTCGGGCTGGATGCGGATGACCAGACGGTTGGGCTTGGGCGCGCCTTCGGCATGATCGAACATGGAGTGCGGAATGGCGCGGAACTGGATCACGATTTCCGAAGCGCGCGAAACGAGGCGCTTGCCGGTGCGGATGTAGAAGGGCACGCCGGCCCAGCGCCAGTTCTCGATCTCGGCCTTGAGGGCGACGAAGGTTTCGGTGTGCGAGCCCTTCTTGTCCTCGGGCAGTTCGTCCTGGTAGCCGACGACGGCGGCGCCATCGACGCTGCCGGCACGGTACTGGCCGCGCACGGTGAACTTGGAAACGTCGCCGTTGACGATCGGCTTGAGCGAGCGCAGCACCTTGAGCTTTTCGTCGCGCAGGGCATCGGCCTCGTCGGAGGCCGGCGGCTCGAGCGCCACAAGGCAGAGCAGCTGGATGATGTGGTTCTGGATCATGTCGCGCAGGGCGCCGGACTCGTCGTAATAGCCCCGGGTGCCGGCGCCGACGTTTTCGGCCACGGTGATCTGCACGTGGTCGATATGGGCGGAGTTCCAGATCGGCTCGAACAGGATGTTGGCAAAGCGCAGCGCCAGGAGATTCTGCACCGTCTCTTTGCCGAGGTAGTGATCGATGCGGTAGACCTGATCTTCCTTGAAGATCCGCGACACCTCGTCATTGATCTGCTCGGACGAGGCGAGATCGTGGCCGAGCGGCTTTTCGATCACCACGCGGGCGTCGCGGCGGTAGTAGCCCTGCTTCTTGATGTAGTCGCAGGTGGGGCCGAAGAGGTCGGGCGCGATGGCCAGATAGAAGGCGCGGATGATCTTGGGATCGGTGCGGAGCCCCTTGATCTCGTTCCACTTCTTTTCGTCCGACACGTCATTGGAGACGTAGGACAGGATCGAGACGAAGCGCTCGATGACCTTGTCGTCGCGGTAGGGCTCCTCGACGAAGCTGGCGATGGACTCGCGCGCCGCCGTGCGGAACTCGGCGTCCGTCAGCTTGGTCCGGGACACGCCGATAATGCGGCTCTGCTCGTCGAACTGGCCATCCAGGAAACGGTGATAGAGCGCCGGCAGGAGCTTGCGCTTGGTGAGATCGCCGGTGGCGCCGAACACCACGTAATCGAAAGGCTGGACCGGAATAATGCGGCTGGACACGCTGGGTTGTCTCCTGACGGGTGGTTATGCGCTCTTGTTCTGGCGGGCGAGGATGACCGCGCCATGCAGAGGCTCATGCTGGGGCCGGACGATGAAATCGCCATAGCGCTGTTCCAGCAACGGATAGAGGCGGGTGCCGAGGCCACCGACGGCAGCCATCTTGGTGACGTTGCGTGCCTTGAACCAGGCGACGTAGTTGTCGATGTAGCCGAACTCGATGTCCATGAGTTCGCGGGCCACCGGATCGCCCTTCTCGTAGTACTCCATGACCATCGGCGCCAGGGCGCCGTAGTCGGCGGGCCGGCGATCCTGGAACGACCAGTCCATCACCGCATCAAGCGTGCCGCCCAGTCTTTCGACGGCAGCTTCGGTCAGCGGCGAGCCGGAGACCAGGCCATCGGTGGCCTCGACGGCGCGGCGCACCAGTTCGCGGCCGAGAATGGCGCCGGACATCTGGTCGCCAATGTGGAAGCCCCAGCCGCCGCACTGGTGGCGCTGGCCATCGGCCAGAGCCATGGCGGCCGAACCGGTGCCGACGATGATGACGCCGCCGTCGCCGCCCCCATGGGCGCCGGCGCGGGCGATATCGATATCGTCATAGACGGTCACCTGGGCGAAGGGCCAACTCCGCTCGGAAAACGAGGTGCGTGCCGATGGCAGGCGACCGCCGGCCATGCCGTAGCAGGCGAAGGTGTTGGCAGTTTCGGAAAAATCGATGCCGGCCTTGGCAAAAACTTCCCGCGTCCCCTCGGTAATCGAGGCGTAGGCGGCATCGCCGTTCTCGATCTGCAGGTTCGACCGGCCGCCATTGGCGTCAGCTAGTGTATTGAGGTTTTCGTCGGCGAGCCGGATGCGGCAATTCGTGCCGCCACCGTCCACCCCCAGAAAATAGGTTACCACCCGCGGAGACTCCAAAGGATTTGGTACAGGGCTGTTGCTAGTCGGCGCGGACCATAATGCCAATGCCCCATAGACGAAAGTAGAATAACCAATCGATTTCAGGTGCCAAGCAAGCTTGCCGCATGGCTCGCATGCGGCCAAGGTCGGTTTGTACCGCAATGCGGGCGGATTCGGGATGCCGACGAGGCAGCGCGACGGGCCCGCAACCGGCGGTCAAGGCATAGGAGGTTCGCGATGAGCGAGGGACATGTGCTCGTGCTGGGCGGCGCCCGCTCGGGCAAGACCAGTCTTGCCGAACGGCTGGCGATGCGAGCCGGCAGCAAGCCGGCCTATCTGGCGACAGCCAAGGCGCTGGACGGCGAAATGCGTGAGCGGGTGCGCACCCACCAGGAACAGCGGCAGGGCCGGTTCGCGACAATCGAGGAACCGCTGGACCTTGCCGGGTCGCTGGTGGCGGCGGCGCGCGAGCACGATGTGATCCTTGTCGACTGCCTGACGCTGTGGATCACCAACCTGCTGGGCGCCAACCGCAATGTGGCCGGTGCCGTCGACGAACTGGTGGAGACCCTCGGCGCATTGCGCGAGACGCGGGTGATCCTCGTGTCCAACGAAGTCGGGCTCGGCATCGTGCCGGACAATGCGCTGGCGCGGATGTTCCGCGACCTGGCCGGTTCGGCGCACCAGCGGCTGGCGGAGACCTGCGACGACGTCTATTTCGTGGTGGCCGGACTGCCGATGGTGCTCAAGGGTGATGTGCCGGAAGTGGCGGACCGCCCGATCCACGAAGCCTAGCTGTAGGTGAGCACGGCAATGGCCAGGCAGAGACCCAGCGCCAGGTTGAGGGCCATGGCGTAGAGTTCGAGCGCCTTGCGGATATCGGCCGGCCCGAGATCGCGCCGGCCATCGCCGAGGCCGGGCAGATCCAGCGTTTCGCCGGCATAGGCGCGCGGCCCGCCGAGGCCAAAGCCGAGTGCGCCGGCAAAGGCGGCTTCGGGCCAGCCGGCATTGGGCGAGGCATGCTTGCGGGCGTCGCGCAGGGCGGTGGTCCACGCCTTCTCGGCGTCGGCATCCTTGACCCAGAAGGCGGCGCCGGCAACCAGCAGGGCCGAGAGGCGCGCCGGAATCCAGTTGACCAGATCATCAAGCCGGGCGGCGGCCCAGCCGAATTCGCCATACTTTTCAGTCTTGTGGCCGATCATCGAGTCCGCGGTATTGATGGCCTTGTAGAGAGCGATGCCCGGCAGGCCGCCGAGCAGCCAGAAGAGCGGCGCCACGACGCCGTCAGAGGTCGACTCGGCCAGGCTCTCGACGGCGGCGCGAGAGACCCCTGCCCCGTCCAGCGTTTCGGGGTCGCGGCCGACGATCTGGCTGACCTGCCGGCGGCCGGCCTCGAGCGAATGATCGAGAGCGTCGGCCACGGCGCGGACGGCGCGACCCAGTTCCTTCTGGGCCAGCAGGCTGGTGGCGAGGATGGCTTCGAGGACCCAGCCGAAGGGCACCAGACCGAGCGCCAGCCGGATGGGCACGGTGATGGCGGCGGTGGCAAACAGGAGCGCGAGCAGAGCGAGGACACCGCGCAGACGGCGGTGGCCGCCCGTGTTGAGGGTGGTATCGAGCCAGCCAAGCAGAGCGCCCATCCAGACCACCGGATGACGGATGGCGCCGTAGAGCGGGCGCGGGTAGCCGATCAGACGTTCGAGCAGCAGCGCCAGGGGCGGCAGAAAAACATGCATGGCGTCAGGCCTTTACAGGTCGTGCGAGGGCAAGAATGGCATCGACGTCAAGATGGGTTTCGAGATGCGCTGCGAGGCCATCGAGAGTGGCGTCGATGCTGCGCTCATAGAAAAGATCGCCGGCCGGGGCGCCCAGCGACTGGAGAAACGCCGCGCGAAACCCGTCGGCCGCGAAGAGGCCGTGAAGGTAGGTGCCGGAGACGCCGGCCGCAGTAGCGCCTTCGGGTTTGCCGGAGACCGTGGCGAACGGATTTTGCGTGTCCGGCCCGAGGGTTGCGCCCATATGCATGTGATAGCCGGCAAGCGGCTGGCCGAGCGCCGCAGCGGCCTCGAGTTTGAGCTGCTTGACCGGCTCCAGGGTGGTGTCGACATCGAGCAGGCCAAGGCCGGCGACGGTTTCGGGCTGGCCCTCAAGGCCGAGCGGGTCGGCGATGGTGTTGCCCAGCATCTGGTAGCCGCCGCAAATGCCCAGCACCGGGCGGCCCTGACGGTGATGGGCGCGGATATCAAGGTCCCAGCCTTCGCGGCGGAGCGCCGCCAGATCAGCGATGGTGGCCTTGGAGCCCGGGATGATGACGAGATCGGCCGGCGGCAGCGGGGTGCCGGGCTGGACGATGACGAGATTGACGCCCGGTTCGGCCTTGAGCGGATCGAGATCGTCGAAATTGGCGATGCGCGGCAGGCGGGGGACGGCAATCGTCAAGCTGCCAGAAGAGCTTGGCGGCTTTTCGTCGAGCGCCAGCACGTCCTCGGCCGGCAGCCTGGCCGCATCGGGGAACATCGGTACCGGCCCAAAGCAGGGCACGCCGGTGCGTTGGGCAAGGAAGCTGATGCCAGTGGCGAAAAGGGCGGGATCGCCCTGGAACTTGTTGACCAGCGTGGCGGCGACCAGCCCGGAATCGGCCGGGTCGATGACGGCGAAGGTGCCCACGAGGGACGCAATGACGCCGCCGCGATTGATGTCGCCAATGAGCACCACCGGCAGGCCGGCGGCCTGGGCAAAGCCGAAATTGGCGATGTCGTTGCCCCGCAGGTTGACCTCGGAGGCGCTGCCGGCGCCCTCGACAACGATGATGTCGGCAGTCTCGGCCAGTTCGCGAAAGGCCGCGACGACGTCGGGGAGCAGTTCGCCGCGCTTTTTCCAGTAGTCACGGGCCGGCATCGAGCCGAGGCGCTGGCCGCGCACTATAACCTGCGCGCCGGTTTCGTGCTCGGGCTTGAGGAGAACCGGGTTCATCGCCGTCACGGGCTCGCAACGGGCGGCGCGGGCCTGCAGGGCCTGAGCGCGGCCGATCTCGCCGCCATCGGCAGTGACCGCGGCATTGTTGGACATGTTCTGCGGCTTGAACGGCGCCACCCGCAAGCCACGATTGGCCAAGGCACGACAAAGGCCCGCAACAATCAGCGACTTGCCGACGTCGGAACCGGTCCCCATGAACATGATGGCGCGTGTCATTCCAGGCATGGCGCCGTTCTAGCGGCTGAGGCGCTGATCCGATAGGGAAGTTGCATGCGCACAATTTTGATCATCGGCATCGGGGCAGGCAATCCGGACTATCTGACGGTTCAGGCGATCGAGGCCATGAACCGGGCGGAGGTGTTCTTCATGCCCGATAAGGGCGAGGAGAAGGCCGGGCTGAACGACATCCGCCTCGGCATGCTGACGCGGTTTGTACGTAACCCCAAGTACCGGCTGGTGGATTTCAGGATCCCGGCACGCCGGAAGGCAGCAACGCCGGACTACAGGGAGAGCGTCGACGAGTGGCGGGGCAAGCTCGAGGCAGCATACCAGCGG
The DNA here is from genome assembly GCF_055808595.1 of Devosia sp. J20-27. Taxonomy (NCBI): domain Bacteria; kingdom Pseudomonadati; phylum Pseudomonadota; class Alphaproteobacteria; order Hyphomicrobiales; family Devosiaceae; genus Devosia; species Devosia sp. J20-27. The sequence continues at coordinate 490,875 of NZ_CM147875.1, forward strand.
CTGTTCACCGAGGATCTGCCGGATGGTGGCGTCGGGGCATTCCTCGTCTGGGGTGACCCGACGCTTTATGACGGCACGCTCCGGATTGTCGAGGAGATGCGCAATTCCGGCCATGCGCTTGAAATTGAAGTCATTCCCGGGATCAGTTCGGTGCAGGCGCTGGCGGCGCAGCACCGCGTGACGCTGAACCGGGTGGGCGAGCCGATCACCATTACCACCGGCAGACGGGTGGGCGAGGGCGAGGCGGACGAGCTCAGCAGTTTCATCGCGATGCTCGACAATCACCAGGTGTTTCAACGCTTTGGCGGCGAAACGGAGATCTTCTGGGGCGCCTATCTGGGCACTGCCGACGAGATGCTGGTGTCTGGCAAGGTGGTCGATGTGGCCGAAGAGATCGTCCGCGTGCGGGCCGAGGCACAGGCCAGACATGGCTGGATCATGGACACCTACATGATCCGCAAGCCCGAAAAACCCTAAGCGACATCAATGACATGGGCGTAAGAGCCCATGACATTCCGGTCGACCAGGCCCATGGGCGGCAGAGCCTCGCCGAGGGCATCGGTTGCCGCGAACAGCGGCGTGCCGTGGGTGCGGCGGGCGGAGGAGTAGTGAAACTCGTGCCCGGTCAATGAGTTCGGCCAGGGCAGCGATCCCGTATGGGTCAGCCTGCGGTAGCCGAGGACGCGCCTGGGACGATCGATGCGGGTGTCGTGCGACAGCAGTCCGGCCATGGTGTGGGTGACGCCTGCCTTGTCGGTCAGGGTCTTGCCCAGCACCATGAAGCCTCCGCATTCGCCATAGATCAGCGCGCCTCGGGCGGCGGCGGCGTGCAGTGCGGCGATGAAGTGCTGCTGGCTGGCGATGGCACCGGCGTGCAGTTCGGGATAGCCGCCCGGCAGCAGGATGGCGTCGGCCGTCGGGCCGGGGGTTTCACCGGCGAGCGGCGAGAAAAAGGAGAGGCTGGCCCCGGCGGCGTGCCAGTCGGCCAGCCAATGCGGGTAGAGGAAGGCGAAGGCGTCATCGCGGGCGATGGCGATGTGCTGGCCGAGGGGCGGCAATCGGGCTGTGGCACCCCCCTGCCCGGCCCTCCCCCTCAAGGGGGGCGGGAGATCGACCGTGGAAGGGGGAGGGATCGGCGCGCTGAGCGCCAAAAGCTGGTTGAGATCGAGGAAATCCTCGATAGCGACGGCGGCGTTGGAAACGACGGCGTCGAAGGCGGCGATCTCATCGGGCAGGACGAGGCCGAGGTGGCGGTCGGGCAGCGCGAGGGTGTCGCGGCGCGGCAGGACACCGAGCAGCGGGATCGGCAGTTGCGAGAGGGCGGCGCGCAGCATGGCTTCATGGCGGGCGCTGGCGGCGCGGTTGACGATCAGGCCGGCGATGCGGACGTCGGCGCGCCAGGTGGCAAAACCATGCGCCAGCGCAGCAATGGACTGGCTCTGGCGTTCGGCATCCAGGACGAGGATGACCGGCAGGCCGAGCGTGGCGGCAAGGTCGCCGGTGGAGCCGGTGCCCGAGGCCGCGCCATCAAAGAGACCCATGACGCCTTCGACCAGCAGCAGGTCTGCGGCAGCGGCATGCATGGTGGCGAGACGACGGAGGCGGGCGGGCGCCATGGCCCAGGGATCGAGGTTGATGGCCTCGGTGCCGGCGGCGCGGGCGAGGATGGTGCGGTCGATATAATCGGGGCCGGTCTTGGCCGGCGCGACGGCAATGCCGCGGGACCGCAGCGCTGCGAGGAGGCCGAGCGTGACGGTGGTCTTGCCCGAACCGGAGCGCGGGGCGGCGATGACGAGGCCGTTAGCCAAGGGCGTTCTCGCGCAGCTTTTCCACATACCAGTCGAGATCAATGCGGAGCGGGCCGACCGGACCGAGCACGACAATGGCCGGCGCAGCGAGGAGATGGGCAATGTCGGCAACCTTGCCGAGGGTGCCGTGGACGACGGTCTGTTCGGGCAGGCTGGCCTTCATCACCACGGCGACGGCGTCGTCGGCGGGGCGGCCTGCGGCCATCAGCTTTTCGGCGATGGAGGGCAGATGCTTGACCGCCATATACATGACGATGACCGGCGCCGCATTGGCGACAGCGGACCAGTCGACGGCAGCGGGGACGCCGCCGGTCTCGTCATGGCCGGTGAGGAAGATCACGGCATGATTGGTGTCGCGCGAGGTGGCGGGGATGCCGGCATAGGCGAGGCCGCCAACGCCCGCCGTAATGCCGGGGACGATGCGGAAGCCGATGCCATGGGCGACGAGCGTCGCGCATTCCTCGGCGCCGCGACCGAACATGAAGGGATCGCCACCCTTCAACCGCAGCACGCGCTTGCCGGCGCGGGCCAGTTCGACCAGACGCAGCGAGATATCGGCCTGCTTTTCCGACGGCTTGCCGCCGCGCTTGCCGGCATAGATCTGCTCGGCGGCCGGGCTGGCCAGCGTCAGCAACTGCCGCGAGACCAGCGCGTCATAGACGATGACATCGGCCTGGCCGAGGGCGTGATAGCCGAGCAGCGAGAGGAGGCCGGGGGCGCCGGGACCGGCGCCGACCAGCCAGACGGTGCCCGGCGCGAAGGCCGGGAAGTCGAGCGCATCGAGGGCGGCGAAGTGACCGGCCATCAGCGCCCTCCCCGGCAGACGTGATCGCAAGGGGACTTGCCCGGCGCTGTTATGGTTAACAAAATGTTATGGAAAACCGGCCGCTTAGCGCTAGAATGCGGCATCGCCTCAGACGGCGGCCGGCCGGAGGGGCGGGCCGAGTGGACGTGCCGGGGGACAATCGCCGGGGGGCGATTGACGGGGAAAGTGACGACTGAATGAAGATATTGATTCTGGGCGGCACCGAGGAAGCCCGGACGCTCGCCGATGCCCTTGCGGGCATGGGACATGACGTGACCACCTCGCTGGCCGGAAAGACCAGCGATCCGCTGCTGCCCAAGGGCGAACTGCGCGTGGGGCGATTCGGCAGCGGCGAGGACCTCGCCCGCTATCTGACCGACGAAGGATTTCACCGTCTGGTGGATGCGACCCACCCCTATGCCGTGCAGGCGTCGATGACAGCGGTGCGCGCCGCCGAGGCCAGCGGCGTGCGGCTGGTGCGGCTGGTGCGGCCGCCCTGGGTGGAGCCGCAATACGCGTTCTGGCATCATGTCGAGAACAGCGAGGAGGCCGCCGCCGGCCTGCCGCCGGGGGCCCGCGCCATGCTGACCGTGGGGCATAGCGGGCTCGAGGTGTTTCTGGCGCGGACCGACTGCAGTTTTCTGGTGCGCGCCATCGAAGAGCCGGACAAGCCGCTGCCGGCGCATGCGGAGATGCTGATCTCGCGACCGCCATTCTATGTCGGGGCAGAAACGGAGCTGCTGACGCACGAGGGGATCACCCATCTGATCACCAAGAATTCCGGCGGCGCGCAGACCGAGGCAAAGCTGCAGGCAGCGCTGAAGCTGCGCATCGGGGTGGTGGTGATCGCAAGGCCGCAACTGCCGGAGGCGCATGAGGTGCCGACGGTCGGACGGGCGCTGGCGGCGCTGAAGCTGGACCGGCCCTAGGGTTGCATGCGGAGGGGTCAACCCACCCGCTCCCGCTTATTCTTTTTGCCGGCGTTGCGCAGCACGTGGGAGAAGTGGGCGTCGTAGAGGCTGGAATCGCGGAAGTGTTCCGCCCCGAAGACGTGGCCGACGAAGATCAGCGCCGTGCGGGTGATCTTTTCCTCGCGGACGCGGGCGCGCATATCGGCGAGGGTCGTGACGATGACTTCCTCGTCGGGCCAGGTGGCGCGATAGATGATGACCACGGGACAATCGGCGCCGTAGTGCGGCGTCAGCGCCGACTCGACATAGGCGAGATTGCGGATCGAGAGATGGATGGCGAGCGTTGCCTTGCTGGCCCCCAGCAGTTCGAGGCGCTCGCTGTCGGGCACCGCCGAGGCCTTGCCCGAGGTGCGGGTGAGAATGATGGTCTGGCTGATTTCGGGCAGCGTCAGTTCGGTGGCGAGGCGAGCGGCGGCGCCGGCGAAGGCGGGAACGCCGGGCACGACCTCGTAGGGAATGTCGAGCGCATCAAGCCGCCGCATCTGCTCGGCGACGGCGCCATAGATCGAGGGGTCGCCGGAGTGGACACGGGCGACATCTTCGCCACGCCCGTGGGCTACGGCGATTTCGGCAATGATGTCGTCGAGATGCATCGGCGCGGTATCACGCACCAGAGCCCCCGCGGGCGCTGCGGCGACGATTTCGGCAGGGACCAGCGAACCGGCGTAGAGGCAGACCGGGCAGCGTTCGATCAGGCGCTGGCCGCGCACGGTGATGAGATCGGGCGCGCCGGGACCGGCGCCGATGAAATAGACGGTCATGAGTGACTCCGTTGGATTGCAGAGCCGGTCCGGCCAGATGGTCCCGCGAGCTCGATGACCTCCTCCCCCCTTGCGGGGGAGGTTGGGAGGGGGGTGGTGCGGCTGGTCGCCGACAGACCCCCACCCCCAACCCCTCCCCTCAGGGGGGAGGGGGGCGAGACGCCGGCGATGAAAGGGCGCTCAGACAACATCCTTGAGCTCCTTGCGTTCGTAGCCGCGGGGAGTGAAGGCGACGGTGCGGCCATCTCCACGGACAAAGGCCCGCGAGGTGGATGAGCCGAAGAGCACGATGGTCAGCATATCGATGGTCGTGGGGTCGAAGGCTTCGAGGGTGGTGACCTCGACCTGCTCCTCGGGTCGTCCGAGACTGCGGCCGATGATGACCGGCGTGTCGGCCGGGCGATGGGCGGCGAAGATGCGCTTCGCCTCACCCATCAGATCAATGCGGCGCTGCGAGCGCGGATTGTAGAAGGCGGTGACGAAATCGGCGCGCGCCGCGCCTTCGAGCCGCTTGAGGATGTCGTCGCGCGGGGTCAGCAGGTCGGACAGCGAAATACAGCAAAAGTCGTGACCGATGAGGGCGCCGGCAGCGCCGGAGGCGGCCTGGAAGGCGGAGATGCCGGGGTGGCTTTGCACGCCGACGCGGCGGGCATTGTCGGAGACGGCGCGGGCGCCCTTGGCGTCGAGCAGTTCGTAGACCAGCGCCGCCATGGCGTAGATCTGCGCGTCGCCGGAGCAGACGAGAGACACGGTCTTGCCCTGCCCGGCCAGTTCGAGGGCATGGCGGACGCGCGGCTCTTCGTCGCCGAGCGGAAAGCGATGCTCGGTCTGGCCGGCCAGCAGGTCGGCGACCAGGTCGAGATAGAGGCCATAGCCGACCCAGTCGGCACTTTGGCCGAGTGCCGCGACCGAAGCGGCGGTGCGCGAGATGGCTTCGCCCGGGCCGATGCCGACAATATGCAGCACGCCGGGCGAGCGGCCGAGCGTTGCCGCGTCGAGCGGCCGCGGGGCCTTGCCGATGGCGCAGGTGGCGCGCTTGCCCTTGACCTTGCGCACGGCGAGACTGCCGGCCTTGAGGGCCGAGGCCTCGGCCACGCTCGGGGTGCCGATTTCGGCCTCGACGATGGGCGAAGGATCGGCGAGGCGATAGCGCTCGAGATTGAGTTCATCGACGGAAAAGAGCCGCAGCGGCACGCCGAAATGGCTTGCAGCAGCGTGCAGCGCCGCCTCGTCGGCCTTGAGCTCGACGGTGGCGATGGCGGCAAGGCTGCGGGGCGAGAGGTTCTCGCTTTTCAGGCAATAGTCGATGAGATCGATGACGTCCCGGGCCGGCGTGCCGCGTTCGCAACCGACACCGGCAACAAGGGTGCGCGGATGGTAGACGAGGCCGCGATCGACCTTGAGCTGCTGCTCGGTGACCAGCACCTTGACCGCGCCGGAATGGGAAATCGGATAGCCGGCCTCGCCGAGCCAGGGCGCATGGCCCTCGACCGCCAGCTTGGCGCCGACCAGAGCCGCCATCATCGCCGGCTTGGCTTCGGCCGGATCGCTCAGCACCCAGCCGTCGGGCGGCTCATCGAGACCACGGGCGAAGCGACTGTCCGATGCGGTGGTGATGGCGGCGTGGGCATCGAGCAATTGTGCGAGATCACGCGCCAGATCGTTGGCGCCGTGATGGCCGCCGAGCAGCGGCACGACCGAGGCGCTGTCGCTGGAGATGGCAAGCACGGGTGGCTCGGTCTGCTTGTCGGAGAGGAGCGGGGCAAGCAGGCGGATCAGGATGCCGGCAGCGCAGATGCCGATGATCGGGCGCTGCGCCGCAAAGAGCTCGGGCAGCAGACTTTTGGCGTCGTGACCGGATGAGCCGCAGGCAAAGATTTCGGCGCCGAGATGCTCGGCCAGTCTGCCGGCGAGAGCGGTGCCCGCAGGCGTGAAGGTGATGATGGCCGGCTTCATGTGGTGCCCCAGGCCTCGGTGCCGCGATAGCAGAGGATGGTGGAAAAATACGGCCGCTCGTCATGCGCAAAATCGGCCAGCCGGGTGATGCGCTGGCGGCTGCTGGTGGCGTGTTCGACGACCATGGCGCCGGCGGCATGGCCGGTCTCGCCGAGCAGCGCGCGGATGCGATCGAAATGGCGGCCGACCTTGATGATGGCAGCGGCCGGGGCGGCAGCGAGTTCGGGCCGCAGTTCAGCATCGGAGAGTGGCGCCGGCAGGATTTTCAGCATTTCGTTGCGGGCGGCGAGCGGGCGGGCGATGGCGGCGGCCGAGGCGGTGAGCGAGGTGACGCCCGGAATTACGGATATGCCGGCGTGCGGCGCGACTCGGGCGACCAGATACATGGCCGATCCATAAAACAGCGGATCGCCCTCGCAGAGCCAGGCGACGTCGCGGCCGGCCCGCAGGTGCTCGAGGATGCGCGCGGCGGCGGTGTCGTAGGCAGCCTGGGCGGGGCCGCGCTCGACTGCCATGGGGATGGCGACAGGCAGGTGTTGGGCGGCGGGATTGAGGTGGCCGCGTGCAATGTCGAGCGCCAGCGTCGCGGCCTCGCCGGTCGAGGGATAGGCGATGACCGGTACGGCACCGAGCAGCCGCACGGCCTTGAGGGTGAGCAGTTCCGGATCGCCGGGTCCGACGCCAACCAGATGCAGGGTTGCTGTTGCCGCTTGCGAGGTCATTGCCGCGTCACCGACCACTGGGTGACCGGCAGGCGCGGCCGCATGACCTGATGGCCGCCGACGCTGTCGAGCGAGGCGATGTCGATGCGGGTGAGTTCGCCGCCATAGAGCGACTGGCGCCGCAGCAGCGCCGCCTCGCCATCAAGCGTGACGGCGTTGGCGACGAGACGACCGCCGGGCTTGAGCGCGGCCCAGCAGGCATCGAAAAGTTCGTCATTGCCGACATCGCCGCCGAGAAATACGGCATCGGGCCTGTCCTTGCCTTCGAGCGAGGCGGGCGCGTCGCCGGGGACGATTTCGAGAGTCGGCGTGCCGAGGTTGCGGGCGTTGTCGCCGATCATCTCGAGACGCTTTTCGTGACGCTCGAAGGCCATGGCGCGGGCAGCGCGGGCGGCGCGCATCCACTCGATGCCGACCGAGCCACAGCCGGCGCCGACGTCCCAGAGCAGCGCCCCCGGAAACGGCGCGAGCCGCGCGAGAGTCGCGGCACGCACGTCGCGCTTGGTCAACTGGCCGTCGGAGATGAAGGCGTCATCGGGCAGGCCGGCGATGGCGGGCAGCAGTGCCGCGTCGCGATCGGCAACGCAATCGATGGCGAGGACGTAGAAATCGCCGACGGATTTGGAGGAGAGCTCCTCGGCCGTTGCAGTGGTCAGCTTTTCGCCGGGCCCGCCGAGGTTTTCGAGGGCCGTCAGCTGTGACTTGCCGTAGCCGCGATCGGCAAGGATCTCGAAGACGCCGTCGATGGTGGTGGCGTCCGAGGTCAGTGCCAGAATGCGGTTACCGGGCTGCAGGTGCGGGTGGATGGCTTCCACCGGGCGGCCGTGCAGCGACAGCGTGGCCACGTTCTGCAGCGGCCAATGCAGCTTGGCGGCGGCCAGCTGGAAGGCAGAGGGTCGCGTGTGGATTTCGAACTCGCCGGGTTCGAGATGCTTGGCCAGCGAGGCACCGATGCCGAACCACATCGGATCGCCGGTGGCGAGGATCACCGTGGGCGAACCGCGCAGCGGCAGCAACTGGCGCACCATGTTTTCCATGGGCGGCTGCCACTCGATGAGCACGCGCGACAGGTCCTCCTCGACGAAGGTGATGTCCTCGTCATCGACATAGAGCAGCGCGCGGGCGACGGCCTCGAGGCTGCGGCGCTGCACCAGCTCGGGATGCACTTCGACATCGGCCGTGGACGGACCGATGGTGGAGAGAAAGCGCTGCGGGCCAAAAATGGTGAAGGCCTCGCTCACCAGTTCGCGGAGCGGGGCGGGGAGATCGGGAACGCCGCCTTCGCCGACGCCGATGATGTTCAGCCACAGGCTCATGGGTTGATCTCGCGCGTGATGGCGTTGAGGGCGGCAGCAGTGATGGCGGAACCGCCGCGACGCCCCAGCACGGTGACGAAGGGAATGTCGTGATGCGCCTCGGCGAGGAGGGCCTTGCTCTCGGCGGCGCCGACAAAGCCGACGGGCGCAGCGATGATGGCGGCGGGTTTCACCGCGCCCGTGGCAATGATCTCGAGCAGGTGAAAGAGCGCAGTGGGCGCGTTGCCGATAAGGACAACGGCACCGGCAAGCCGATCGCGCCAGAGTTCGACGGCGGCGGCGGAGCGCGTGGTGCCGAGACGTGTGGCCAGTTCGGGCACCTCGGGGTGGTTGAGGGTCAGCAGCAGGTCGGTATCCTCGGGCAAGTGGCGGCGGATGACGCCCGAGCGCACCATGTCGCAATCGCAGAAAATCGGAGCGCCGTTGGTCAGCACGCTGCGGACCGCGTCGGCGAGGTCCGCGGTGCCGACGATGTCGGAGGCGAGGTCGGGCATGCCGCAGGCGTGGATCATGCGGATGGCGACATCATGCAGGGTCGGCGGCAGCGCGGCGAGATCGGCTTCGGCGCGGACGGTGGCAAACGACTGGGCATAAATGGCAGCGGGGTCGCGGAGATAGCTCATGCAGCGACCCTCTGCACCTGCCAGAGGGCGTCGTGGCCGACCCCGGCGATCCAGCCTTCCTCGGCGATGGCGATGGCGCGGTCCGCAGCGCCAAGACCAGCCGGGGCGGACAGGAAAGTCTTCAGTAGGCCAGCGGCGTCGAGCCCGGCGTAGCGGCTGACGCAGGTTTCGACCTGAGCGCGATCCTTCGGCGTTGCAGCAGACTGCAGCGGGAAAAGCGAGGCATAGATCTCAACCAGCGTGACGGGCGCACCGAGGTTGCGCTCGAAGTCGGTGTCGAAGGGCCAGACGGCGATGTCGGCCCCGAGGACCGGGTGGCGGCGCAGCGCTTCGAGGCGCGGAATGCCGAGCAGGGTCTGGCTGCCGACAGCACCAACGCCGGTCAGCTTCCACACCGGCTGCGGACCGCGCAGGCGGCCCTCGACGGCGCGGCGCTCGGATATGTCGGCATAGTCATGTATCCGCTTCGGCGTCAGGTCGGCGTAAGAGCGGCCATGCGGATGACCCCAGAACTGCGCGCCCGCCCGATTGAGGACTTCGGCGACCTCGAAGCGGTTCGAAAGGTTCTGGTCGGTGTCTTCGATCAGCGCTGCGAGAGTGGACCAGATCTGCTGCCAGGGCCGGGGCTCTCCCTCCCCCCTCCCGGCCTCCCCCGCAAGGGGGGCGGTGCCGATCGAGTTTGTGGCTTGATCACCTGCAAATGCTCCACCGGAGAGGTACGAAGCATCGCGCACTGGTCCATCGCTCCCCTTCCCCTTGAGGGGAGGGGCGGGGGGTGGGGGTCCATCAGGGGTGACTGAACGACCCCCACCCTCGATCCCTCCCCGCAAGGGGGAGGGAAGGACGACTGAGAGATTTGGAGCAGCGCGCTCGATGGCCTCAGCAGCACCGGCGGGAAAGCCGAAGACGAAATCGAAGCCGAGCATGACGCGCTCGCCGCAGGATCGGGCGGCGAGCAGTGTGGCCGCGATGTCGGCCATGGCGAGAGCACGGGTCGATGGATTGCGGCTGGCGAGCAGCCCCGAGGCTGTCGCCTCGCCGATCCAGATCGAATCCTTGCCGGTCTTGGGGCCGTTGTTGGCTGACCAATCCACGGCGATATAGCGATCGAAGATGGGCATTTCGCTACCGACGCTTAGCCTCGCGAGCGAGCTTACCCGGCACGCGCGGCAGTGTCACCGGACCATGCGGATGATCGGCGTGAGGATAGGGGTGATGGTGGTGATCGGCACCCCCCGGGGCGTGCGAATGGCTGTGGTCGTGGGGCTTGCCGAAGCTGGCAAGCGGCTTTGACGGGCTGTTGATAAGTGCATGCGGGGCGTCGTGGTGATGGTGGTGCGCAGCGCCGTGGTCATGCGAATGACCGTGGTCGTGGCTATGGAGCGGCGTCCACGGCAGACCGTGCCGCTTGCAGAAGGCCTCGTCGCGGCAGGAACTGTCGCAATCGCCACCGCAGGGGCAGTTCTCCAGTCCGCCGCCGATGCCTTCGACATGATGGTGGTGGCTTTCCTGTGCCAGGCCGACTTCGGCCTCGAAGCCAAGCACCTGCTCGCGATACTTGCACATGGAGCAGTTCATCAGGTTCTGCCCGACCAGCATCTCCTGGATGCGATCGACGAAGGTGTCGACGACCAGCGGATGGTCGTTGAGATAGGGGGCCTTGAGCAGTTCGAGCTGCGGGTATTTCGCCTGCGCCTCGTCCACCGCGTCATAGATGCGTTTGACCAGCACGCCGGTGAAGAGGAAGTAGGGAAAGACGATGACGCGGCGGTAGCCGAGCCTGGCTGCATGATCGAGCGCCGGGCCGACCAGCGGGAAGGTGACGCCGGAATAGGCCACCTCGCCCCAGCCAAAGCCCATGCCTTCCCAGAGCATGCGCATGACTTTGGCGACATTGGAATTGGCATCGGGATCGGAGGCGCCGCGACCGACGACCAGCAGCAGCGTTTCGGTGCGGGGCACCTCGGTGGGGGCGGCGGCGATGGCCTCCTGCACGCGGTCGCCGGCGGCGCGCAGCATCTTAAGGTCGACACCCAGTTCGCGGCCATAGGCGATGTCGACGCCTTCGCGGGCCGCGTAGGTGTTGAGGACCGACGGAATGTCGTTCTTGGCGTGGCCGGCGGCAAACAGCATGCCGGGGACGGCGAGGATCTTCGTAACGCCCTTGTCGCGCAGCCGATCGAGGCCCTGGTGGATCACCGGATTGGCGAACTCGAGGTAGCCGTATTCCACCGGCACGTCGGGCATGCGTTCGCGCAGGCGCTCGCTGAGCGTGGCGAATTCGCCGACGGCGAGCTGGTTGCGGCTGCCGTGGCCACAGAGCATGACGCCCGTGCCGGGCGGAAGAATCAGAGACTTTTCCAAGTGTCTCGCCTCTCTTTACGTCTGGGGCAGGCATCGAGCCTTAAAATGGCTTCGCGGCCCGCCTCTGGTCGGAGGCAGAATTTCCAAGGAGTTTTGAGCCGCTCCGGACTTGGTCCCCGAGTTGGGTCGACCGCACCGAAATGTTTCAGTTCCTTGAGGAACGCTGCGCTTACAAGGGGTTGTAGTGGGTGAGCCCAGCGGGGGCAAACGATTCCCGGCCAGCTGCGAACGCTTCTCAAAATCACCTGCATTTTCAGTGTCTTGCCATGTCAGTTCAGGCAGCGTATGGGCGGGAAATGCAAGCGTCCCCGACCAATCTGACCACTCGCATCGCCTATGGCAGCCTGGCCGTCGGGATCACCGTACTGGCGCTGAAGGTCTATGCCGCGTCGGCGACCGGCTCGATCGCGCTGTTTTCCGATGCGCTGGAAAGCGTCGTCAACGTGGTGACCGCCATCGTGGCCCTCGTGGCGGTGCGGCTGGCGGCGCGGCCGGCCGATGCCACCCTGCCCTACGGCTATTACAAGGCCGAGTATTTTTCGGCAGTGGTGATCGGTATCTTCATTGCCGTGGCGGCGCTGGTGATCTTTGTCGAAGCCTATAACGGCTTCGTGTCGCCGCACAGTTTCGATGCCGATCCGATCGGCCTGACGGTCTCGGTGGGCGCTTCGGTGATCAACGCTATCTGGGCCTCGGTGCTGATCAATGTGGGGCGGCGCCAGCGATCGCCATCGCTGGAAGCCGATGGGCGGCATCTGGCGACGGATGTGGTCTCCACCGTTGCCGTGCTGTTCGGCGTGCTGCTGGCGGTGGCGACGGGCTACCAGCAACTCGATGCCATCCTGGCGGCGTTTGTTGCCATCACCATCCTGTGGTCGGGCTGGCAACTGATCCGGCAGAGCGTCATCGGGCTGATGGACGTGGCGGTCGAGCCGCGCCTGCTCAATGCCATTCGCGAGATCATCTCCGCCAATGCCGATGGCGCCATCGAGGCGCATGACATCCGCACCCGGCAGGCCGGCAAGATGATCTTTGTCGACTTTCATCTCGTGGTCCCGGGCGCAATGAGCGTTGCCGCGGCGCATGCAATCTGCGACCGCATCGAGGCCAAGCTGCGCGAGCGCGTGGACCATGCGCAGATCACCATCCATGTCGAGCCGGAAGAGAAGGCGAAGCATTCGGGCATAGTGGTGGTGTAGGGGCAACGCGCGATATTATCGTGCCCGACCTCGTCCTTCGACAGGCTCAGGATGAGGTCTCAGTCCACTTCAGGTGCCAATCACCGGATGCTCAGTGGTCGTGGGCGCACTCGTCGTGATCGGAGAGGACTTCGACGACCCGGCAGTTGGCGACGGTGCCGTGCCGGTGGCTGCAGAGCATGCCGGAGAGATCATCGCGCAGGCGGGTGAGACGGGCGATGCGGGCATCGACCTCGGCCAGGCGCTCGCCGACGATCTCGTCGAGATCGCCACATGGCGCCTCGCGATGGCCGACAATGCGGAGCATGGTTTTGAGCGAGGGCATCGGAAAGCCCATTTCGCGGGCATGGGCGATGAAGCGCAGCCGGTCGAGTGCGGCCGAGTCGAAGCGGCGCTGGTTGCCATCGGTGCGCTGCGGCGCCGCGAGCAGGCCGATCTGCTCGTAGTAGCGGATGGTGGGCACCTTCACGCCGGTTTCGGCGCTCAGTTCGCCGATGGAATAGTCCTCGCGCAGCATGATCCCGCCTTCCGTCGATTTGGGCTTGAAGCTCTAGTCACTAGAGCAATTACATAGGTCGTCGCCCCGGCAATGCAAAGGACACGGCAATGAGCGACGGCCACGATCACGCGGCGACATTCGATGGCATGAACGACGAGTACAAGCGCCGGCTGATTGCCGTGACGGTGATCAATATCGGCATGTTCGTCGTCGAGATGACGGCGGGACAGCTGTCGGGCAGCCAGGCGCTGAAGGCCGATGCGCTCGATTTCTTTGCCGATGGCATCACCTATGCGCTCAGCTTCTGGGCGATCGGCAAGTCGGTGACGGTGCGTTCCGGCGCGGCCTTTCTCAAGGGGCTGAGTCTGGTGGCGATGGGGCTCTGGATCGCCGGGTCGACGCTCTACCAGCTGTTCGTCCTCGGCATTCCTGAGGCGGAGGTGATGGGCATTGTCGGGGTGATGGCGCTGGTTGCCAACCTCGCTTCGGTGTGGCTGCTGTTTGCCTACAAGGATGGCGACGCCAATATCCGCTCGGTGTGGCTCTGTTCGCGCAACGACGCCATCGGCAATATCGCCGTGGTGGTCTCGGCGGTCTTTGTGGTGTGGTTCAACAGCGGCCTGCCCGACCTGGTCGTGGCCGGCATCATGGCCGGGCTGTTCCTGACTTCGGCCACGCAGATCCTGCGCCAGAGTTATGCCGAGTGGCGGCACGCGCGCACGCATGGCGACGAGACGGACGAGCATGCGGGACATGACCACTAGGTTGATCGCGGGCGGCAGTCGTTGCAGGCTGACGATGAGCTGATGGCACGAGGGAACGCGATGATGGCCGGCGAGAAGATCGAGATCGAGAACGTCAACACGCCCGGCAAGACCGAGCGGGTCGACAAGGCCAAGTTCATGGCGATGCGGGCGGCCCTGCTCGCGGTGTTGCCGGACGCGCTGCCCGGCATGAAGGTGCCCGACGCCAAGGCCGCGCTGCTGCCCAAGCTGCCGCAGGATCTCTTCCCGGAGGGGGCGACGGCGGGCTGGTGGCTGAAGGCCGTGCAACTGGATCTGGAGGCCAAGGGCGTGATCGTGCGGGCACCGAGCAAGCCGGTGCAGCTGTCGCGCACGGCGCGCGACTGAGACCACTTGCTTTGGCCACAAGGGCGCAGCAGATTGTGCGCCATGCGCACCCTGCTCTTTCTTGTCCTCGCCCTTTTCGCCACCCCGTCGCTGGCAGCCGACTGGGGCCACTATGTCAACGAACGCTTCGGCGTCGAGATCGACGTGCCGCCCGGCTTCCGGCCCGGCGAGCCGCCGGCCAACGGCGACGGCCTGCGCTTTTCGACACCGACGGCGGAGCTGGCGGTGTTCGGCAGCATGATCACCGAGGGTGATTTCGCGGACGAGGCGGCGCAGCGGCATCAATGGGCCACCGAAGACGGCTGGACCATCACCTACCAGGCATCGACGCCCGGCTGGGCAACCTGGTCGGGCAAGAAGGGCAGCCGCATCCTCTATGCGCGCGCCATTGCGATGTGCGACGGCGCCACGGTGGGTGTCTTTGAACTCACCTACTCGGCCGCCGACCTCAAGGCCTTCGATCCTGTCATCAACCGGCTGGTGCGCAGCCTCAGGAATTCGGGTACCGGCTGGCAGTGCTGAAGGGCGACCTGCCAAAAAGCCGTTGTCGTCCTCCCCAATCCGGGACAAACCGGAACACCCCCACCCTCGATCCCCTCCCCTCAAGGGGGAAGGAAGATTGAATGCGAGGCCGGTGCGCCCTCATCCGGCGCTGCGCGCCACCTTCTCCCCGACGGGGAGAAGGGAAGAGCTCAGAACTCGATGCCGGCCTGGGCCTTCACGCCGGCGCGGAAGGGGTGCTTGATTTCGGTCATCTCGGTGACGAGGTCGGCGATCTCGATCAGCTCGTCCTTGGCGTTGCGGCCAGTGACGATGACGTGGGTGTCGCGCGGCTTGTTCCTGAGCACATCAATGACCTCGTCGAGCGGCAGGTAATCGTAGCGCAGGACGATGTTGAGCTCGTCGAGCAGCACCAGCTTGTAGGCCGGGTCGGCGATCAGCGCCTTGGCGCGCTCCCAGGCGGCGCGAGCGGCGGCAAGATCGCGTTGTCGATCGGCGACGTCCCAGGTGAAACCTTCGCCCATGGCGTTGATGGTGACGAGGTCCGGGAACTTCTCCAGCACGTCGCGCTCGCCGGTGGACCAGGCGCCCTTGACGAACTGCACGATACCGACCTTGAAACCGTGGCCAATGGCGCGGAACACCATGCCGAAGGCGGCGGTCGACTTGCCCTTGCCCTTGCCGGTGTGGACGATGAGCAGGCCCTTTTCCTCGGTCTTGGTGGCGAGAATCTTGTTCCGCGCCTCCTTCTTCTTGCGCATCTTTTCGGCGTGATAGGCGTCACGCTCGGCCTCGGTCATGAGATCGGTCTTCTTGGGGGCTTTTTCGGGCTTATCGGTCATTGAAAACTCCAGAGTCGCAGTCGTCTCCCTCCCCCCTGAGGGGAGGGATCAAGGGTGGGGGTCGTGCAGGGATCGTCGAAGGACCCCCACCCCAGCCCCTCCCCTCAACGGGGAGGGGAGCGAAAGCAGTTGATACCTCATGCCCCCTCCAGCAGAGCATAGGCCGAATTGGAGCGGGGCTGCCAGAAGCCGCGGGTGCGGGCGTCGTTGAACCTAGCGATCAGTTCGTCATAGCCGAAGCGGTTGTTGGTCTGGATGAAGGTGCGCGTCGCCTCGTCTTCGACAAAGGCTTCGAAGGCGAGGTCGAAATGATGGGTCTTGACCGCGCCGGTGGTGGCGGCGAAGGCGAACATGTAGTCGACCGTTGCGATGATCTCGAAGGCGCCCTTGTAGCCGTGGCGCTTGACGCCATCGATCCATTTCGGATTGACGACACGGCTGCGCACGACACGCGAAATTTCCTCTTCCAGCGTGCGGGCGAGCGGCCGCTCGGGACGGGAGTGGTCGTTGTGCCAGGCGGCCGGGCGATGGCCGGTGAGGGTTTCCGCCGTGGCCACGAGGCCGCCCTCGAACTGGTAGTAGTCATCGCTGTCGAGCAGATCGTGCTCGCGATTGTCCTGGTTGTGGACGACCGCTTCGATGTCAGAAAGCCGGGCGGCGAAGCGGTCGCGTTCGGGCGTGCCGGCGGCCTGAGCGCCATAGGCATACTGGCCCCAGTTGAGGAAGGCCGTGGCGAGATCGGCCTTGCTGGCCCAACTGCCCGAATCCATCAGGCCCTGCAGCCCGGCGCCATAGGCCCCGGGCTTGGAGCCGAAGATGCGATGGCCGGCGCGCAGGGCGGCCTCGGCCTCTGTCGCGCCCTCGGCCATCAGACCCAGGGCGTCGGCACGCATGCGGGCCGCGACGGGGTTCTGGTCTTCGGGTTCGTCGAGTGCACCGATGGCGCGCATGGCGCGATCGAACAGCGCGATCTGCGCCGGGAAGGCGTCGCGGAAAAAGCCGGAAATGCGCAGCGTGACATCGACGCGCGGCCGGCCGAGTTTTGCCAGCGGGATGATTTCGTAGCCCGAGATGCGCAACGAGCCGGGATCCCATTTCGGTTTCGCCCCGATAAAGGCCATGGCCTGGGCGATGTCGTCGCCGCCGGTGCGCATGTTGGACGTGCCCCAGACCGAAAGGGCCAGCGCACGCAGCGGCGTGCCGTGCTCCTGGAAGTGGCGGAGCAGCAGATTTTCGGCCGACTTCCGGCCCAGTTCCCAGGCCGTGGGCGTAGGCACGGCGCGGATATCGACCGAATAGAAATTGCGCCCCGTGGGCAGCACGTCGAGGCGGCCGCGCGACGGTGCGCCGGACGGGCCGGGGGCGACAAACTTGCCATCGAGCCCGGTCAGCAGCGCGGCGATCTCGGCGGGACCGGAGGCGCGCAGTTTGGGCAGGATGATGGTAGCGATCGTATCGAGCACGGCGGAGGTGGCGGGGCCGGGTGCGGCGGCGGTGCCATCGAGAATCGCAGCGGCGAGGGTTTCGAGGTGCTCGACGACGTGGCCGATGGTGCGGGGTTCTTTGGCAAAGGCCCCCTCCCCAGCCCTCCCCACAAGGGGGAGGGTGTGGGCCGGTGTGTTGGGCGAAGTTGGTGCATCAGCCGCGATGTGCACCTCCCCCCTTGTGGGGGAGGTCGGGAGGGGGGTGGTGCGGTTCGTCACTGATGGACCCCCACCCCTCTCCCCTCCCCTCAAGGGTGAGGGGGACCCGACTGAGAGCGAGGCGGAAAGGTCGGGTCCATGCCATGGCGCGCCGAGGTCCGCCGTCAGAGGATCGATGCCGAGTTTGAGGTCGTCGGCCAGTGCCCGGATCAGCGAGGCTTCGCCCGGGTCCTCACCGCGCGGCACGCGGGCCAGGGCGATGGCGAGATCGCGCTCGAGGCGACCGGCGGGCGACTGGCCGAAGATGTGGAGGCCATCGCGGATCTGGGCTTCCTTGAGATCGCAGAGGAAGGTGTCGATGCGGCGCAGGTTTTCGGTGTCGTCGGCGCCAAGGCCGATATCGCGATCGAGGCGGACGTCGCGGGTGAAATCGAGGATGCGCCGCTGCAGGTCCTTGAGGCGGCGGCGGTCCATGCCGGCGGCGGCATAGTACTCGTCGAGCAGGGCCTCGAGATCCTTGAGCGGGCCGTAGGTTTCGGCACGGGTCAATGGCGGCACCAGGTGATCGATGATCACCGCACCGGTGCGGCGCTTGGCTTGGGTGCCCTCGCCCGGATCGTTGACGATGAAGGGATAGAGATGGGGCAGCTCGGCCCAGAGCGCGGCCGGGTAGCTTGCTGCATCGAGCGCCGTTGCCTTGCCGGGGAGCCATTCGAGATTGCCGTGCTTGCCATTGTGGATGACGGCATGGGCGGCGAAGCCGTGCCGCAGCCAGAGATAGGCGGCGAGATAGCCATGCGGCGGCACGAGGTCGGGATCGTGGTAGCTGGCGGTTTCGTCGAGGTGATAGCCGCGCGCCGGCTGCAGCAGCACCGCGACGTTGCCGAAGGTGACGACGGGGAGCTGGAAGGCCTCGCCGCGACAGAACGGATCGGCGGCGGGGTCGCCCCAGCGGGCAGTGACCTCGGCGCGGATTTTTTCGGGCAGCTTGGCGAACAGGCGGCGATAGTCGACGAGCGGGAACCGGATGCCGGTGCCGCGCTCGGGATGCGCATTGGTCGGGCCACACTGGAGCAGGTCGATGAGGGTGGCTGCGGTGGCGGGGAGCGAGGGCGCTTCGGAAAGGGCGGCGGACAACACCTGCCAGATGCCGTCTGGATTTGTCGCCACGTCACGGGCGGTGAAATGAAGGACGCGGTAGCCGAGCTGTTCGAGGGCGGTGTCGCGACGCTTGTCGCGGGCTAAGCCAGGATCGTCGAAATGCGTGGCGCCGTCCACCTCTACGACGAGCCGCGGATGGTGACAGGCAAAGTCCGCGATGTAGTTGCCGATGGGCACTTGACGGCGGAAATGCACGTCGAAGGCTTTGAGCATCTGCCAGAGGGTGCGTTCCGGCGCCGTGGCATTGCGGCGAAGATCTCGGGCCTGAAGGCTCCGCTTGTTCCGCATGTGGCGGGCATTGCCGAAGGAGGCACCGGCCGCGTCTTCCCCTCCCCCTTGAGGGGAGGGGACAGGGGTGGGGGTCGAGGAGATGGGCGAAGAGGCAGCGGCGGCGACACTTGAGAGACCCCCACCCCCAGCCCCTCCCCTCAAGGGGGAGGGGGGCGAGAGGGAGAGGTCGTAGCCAGCGGCGCGCAGCGCCTGCAGGATTTCCACCGTCGACTGCGGGGCGTCGTAGCCGACGCCGTTGGCGAGGCGGCCGTCGCGGATGGGGTAGTTGGCGAGGACGATGGCGACGCGCTTTTTGCTGCGGGCAGTGGCACGGAGAGTGGACCAGTTGGCAGCCAGCGCGACGGCGCGGCGGATGCCGTCATGGTCGGGGGCGTAGGCCGCGAGCGGGCACTGGGTGCGCGGGTGCCAGACCGCATCGGCCTTGTGGCCAACAATGATGCCGCCGATGCGGCCGTCGAGTTCGGGCAGGACCACCTGCATGGCGAGGTCCTTGGCGGTCAGCCCCTGGATGTCGTCGGCCCATTGTGATTGCGGGCGGCCCGACTGCAGCAGCTGGATGACGGGCGCATCGATCCCGGCAAAGGGGTTCTGCTTGTCGCCGAGGCCATCGATGCCGAGGGCGAAGCCGGTGAGGTTGAGGATGACGGCAGGCGGGAAGGCCGCGAAGGCGGCCTGCACGAAGCGGATGCAGGCGGCTTCCTTGAGGGTGGAGATGACGATGGGGACGGGATTGAGCTGTTGGACCTCGAGCTCGGCGACGAGGGCTTCCAGCGTGGCGGTGCCGGCGCCTTCAAGGGCGGCGCGGTAAAACAGGATGGGGACGTTCGGGTACGGGCTCGACGGCAGCTCGGCGCGCATGCCCTGCGCCGGGTGCCAGAACCCGAAGCGGAGGAAGGGGCGCGGTGCGCGGTCAGGCGACTGCCCCTCACCCGTCTCGGCCTTCGGCCGATCCAGCCTATCCCCAGCGGGGAGAGGGGAGGTAGTGGCACGGTCTGGCGAGAGCGCTCCCTCTCCCCGCCGGGGAGAGGGTTGGGGTGATGGGAGGGCCAACAATCGGAACAGCGCCAGCAGCCCATCGGCGTTTTCCGGTCCGCCGGCGGTGAAGAGGGCGTGCAGCCGAGTCCAGTCATCGGGCGAAATGGTGGACCGGTCGCGGAGGATCGGGTCGGGCGTCGCGTCGCCGGGGAGGAAGGCGACGCGGGTGCCGGTGAGCGCCAGGGCCGTCAGCTCATCGACGCCATATTGCCAGTAGGCGGCACCGCCGAGCAGGCGGACGACGATGAGCCTGGCATGGCGCGCCGTCTGCTCGATCCAGAGATCGACCGATAGGTTGTGGGCGAGGCGCAGGATATTGGCGAGGCGGAGATCATCGGTCCCGGCCCGGTCGGCGGCGGCGGCGAGCATGGCCAGTTCGCTGTCGGCAGCCGAGAGGAAGAGGATATCGGCGGGGGTCTGGCCGAGATCGATGGCCTCGCCTTCCTGCTGGGCGGCGCCAGCCTGGGCGGCAAGCAGGTGCATCAGGAGGCGACCATCGGCCGGCGGTAGATGAACTCGCTGAGCGCGGCGCAGACCAGCGCGGCGAGGCCACATGCCGTGGCGGCGGTGATCAACCCGGAACCGTCGAGCTGGAACTGGCCGAGAATGGAGAGCAGCGTGACGGAGGCAGCGCCAACGACGTCACCGACCACGATTGCCCCGAGGAACCGGTAGGCCATGGTCTTGAGCTGAGCTTCGAGCAGTTGCAGGAGCGTGGCGACCAGAAGCAGCGGGAGAAGGCCGAAAAGATAGATCACTGGCAGCGCGGCCGGCCAGTCCTGCAGAAGGGGAGTCAGCAGGTCGGCGCCGCCCGGCTGCCAGTCGAAGGCATAGAGGGTTGCGGCAGCGATCGGCGGGCCGCAGGCTGCAAAGATCATCACGGCTGCGAGCCGGCGCTGCCAGCTAGAGCGAGGCATCAGGATCGGCCGGCCAGAAGCAGACGAGCGTTGCGAGGATCAGCGCCGTGATGGCGCCGACGAGTGCAAACATGCCTAACACGAACAGCGAGCCGGGGTCGAACCGGCCGTTGCCCATGATCTGGAACTGGATCAGTGCGGAAAAGAAGGTCAACACCGCGCCGACCATCGGGGCCGCGAGGAGCAGCGGCTTGCGTCCGGGCTTGCGCCGCCAGAACAGGGCCAGCAGCAGTCCCGTGAGCAGTGCCGGCACGAGGCCAATGATATAGCTGTACTTGAGGACGTCCGGGAATATCTCGAACATTTTCAGCACCCTGCCGGGGTCGTCACCGGTCACGGCAGACACTGCGGCCATGATCAACAGGAATACCGGCCCGGCCAGAAACGGCCCCAGCACGGCCACGGTGAAGAACAGCGGCACGACGCGGCCCTGCATCACGCGGCTTCCCTTGCCGCCTGCTGCAGGCTGGCGGTGATGGCGGCGCGGTCGAGCGGACTTTCGCCGATCACGACAAGCGCCGTCTCGCGCGCCTCGCCCGGCAGCCAGGGCCGGTCGAAATAGGCGTTGACGCGGGGCCCCACGGCCTGGATGGCGAGGCGGGCAGCTGCGCCGGGCAGTGCTGCAAAACCCTTGAGACGCAGGACGTCATGTGCGCGGATCGTGGCCTCGATGATCTCGAGCAGGTGGTCCTTGCCGACCACGCCGTCGAGGCGCAGCGAGAAGCTGTCGAAGTCGTCATGCTCGTGCGGCTCGCCATTGTGCTCGAGCTCGTGATGGCTGTCGCGGCCGGCCAGATTATCCTCGCTGGCGAGGCCGAGGCCCAGCAGAGCGGCAATGTCGACATGGCCGTTGTGGGCGCGGATGAGGCCGGTGCCGGGGCGCATCTCGGCGCGCAGATGCCGTTCGACGCTGTCGAGGTCGGCGGCGGCGACCAGGTCGGCCTTGTTGAGGACCACGAGATCGGCAGCAACCAGCTGATCCTCGAAGAGTTCGCCCAGCGGCGTCTCGTGATCGAGCATGTCGTCGGCCGAGCGCAGCGCATCGACGGCGGTCTCGTCACTGGCAAAGCGCCCCTCGGCCAGGGCGGCAGCATCGGCGACGGTGACGACGCCATCGATGGTCACCTGCGACTTGATCTCGGGCCAGTTGAAGGCGCGGATCAGCGGCTGCGGCAGGGCGAGGCCCGAGGTCTCGATGACGATGTGATCGGGACGGTCGGGGCGGGCCAGCAATTGCTGCATGGTGGGGATGAACTCGTCGGCGACGGTGCAGCAGATGCAGCCGTTGGCGAGCTCGATCATGTCCTCCTCGCGGCAGGTTTCATCGCCACACCCGGCAAGGATGTCCTTGTCGACACCGAGCTCCCCGAACTCGTTGATGATCAGCGCAATGCGCCTGCCTTTGGCGTGCGCCAGAAGATGGCGCACCAGCGTGGTCTTGCCGGCGCCGAGGAAGCCGGTGATGACGGTGACGGGGATCTTGGTGGTGGCGAGGTCGCTCATGCGATGGCTCCCTTGAGCTGGGTGGCTTCGGCGCGGGCGAAGCGTTCGAGGAGATATCCAAGCAGAGGCCCGACGGTCAGCCAGAACAGCGCACCGGCAGCGAGCGTGGCCGCGGCGAACTCGGTGGCCAGCGCGGCCGGTAGAGGCGATGCGGAAACGGCGGCCGGCTGCGGGGCGCCGATGATCTGCGGCAGCAGCAGCAGGACGGCGGCAATGCCGATGCCGGTCCAGTTGCGCAGTCTGGCGATGGCAAGACAGCCGGCAGCGGCGCCGAGCGCGGTCGCCCACCACCAGATCTGGCGCGCGCCGAGCTCGGCAGCGGCCATGCCGGGAAGTTCCGGCGGCAGTCCGAGTGCGGGGGCGAGCTGGAAGGCGACGAAGCCGGCGAGGCCCCAGATGAGGCCGTTGGTGGCGGTCAGCGGCAGTCCGGCGATGACCGAGACGGCGGCGAGGAGAAGCGCGAAGCCCATGCAGCCCAGCACATTGGCGAGCAGCGTATAGAGCGTGCGCTCGATGCCGTCGGCAGGGGCCCAGGCATCCGCATCATGCACATGGCCGCCTTCCGGGGTCGCCGCCTCGTGCAGGTGCGTGCTGCCATCGGCGTGGATGTGCTCGGTCGGTTCGGCCGATTCAAACGTTTCGGCTGCGATAATGAGCGGAATGACCTTCCATTGCTGGAGTGCGCTCATGGCAAGGCCGGCTGCGAGTCCGGCAAGGACCGCAGCGAAGAAGATTCGCTGGAAGAGTCTCATCTGTGGCTTCTCTCATGCTGGTCGCGGCGCCCTTCCGGGTGCCGCTCGCAAGCAGGTGTCTCAGTGGCAGGGGAAGCCGAGCGCATGGCGCGTGTCGTGCGCGCCATTGTGGACGGCCATGTCATTGGCAAAGCCGACGCCACCGACCAGAAACAGGCCGATGAGCAGCGCCAGGGCACCGGCAACGAGACGTTGAGACAACGAGAGATTGACGACACCAGTCGCCTGAACCTGAGCATTCATAGACCTGCACCCTCCGTGCGGATTGAAGTGGGCGTCGAGCCCGGTTGGCGCTGGCAGGTCTCCTGGCTCACGGGTCATCGCCTGTTCCGGCCTTCCCGGCACTCACATGAGCACCAGTGGCAGAGTTGGAGCAGACTCACCGCTTACAGTTGCGGGGGCAGCCACGGATTCGGTCCCTGATGGGTACGCCTCACCGTATTCCCTTTTGATTCCGTCGCCCAAACGGGGTCGGGAAACCAACGTGGCATCAGTCTTAGGCCGGCAGAGGGGCGGTGGTCAACCGCGCGTATCCTCGACCACCGGGGCGTTGCCCATATCCTCCTCCTCATCGAAGTTTGGATAGGGATAGCTGATGGTGACCGACTGGATGCGGACATCGAGCCGCGCCAGCAGCGGCTCGCTCGAGGGAACTTCGCGATCGCCACTGACCGGCTCGACATCGAGCCCGCCGGGCACGTCGATGGCGGGCTGGAAGGAGACGGAGAGCAGGCAGCCGCCGGGCACGTCGGCCAGATTGCCGGTCTGGAAGCTGGCGTAGCCGCCATAGTCCCACCAGAAGCCCGTCATGCTGAAGGGCGCACCGTTGAGCGCCTCGACCTGGCTGACGGTCATGCCCCTCGTCAGGCCGAAGGCCGTGTCCGGAGGCGGCAGTTCGACATAGCTCAGATCGGCATGGGCCTCTTCATCCCACCAGCCGAAGACAAGCTTTCTGTCGGGGTCATCGGGATAGACAGTGGTGGCGATGATCGTGGTGCCTTCCGGCCCGTCGACCTCGCCGGTCACCACGTTCTCGGCACCAAAGGTCTGGTTGAGCCGCTCGATGGTGGTATCGACGGCGAAGGCGCCGTCGCAGGTGATGTCAGCGGCCAGCGCAGCGGGTGCGAGCAGCAGCAGCGGCAGGAAGACGGCGCGACGAAGCATGTGAAGTCCTCAACCCTGATCGCTTCAGTGTGGCCGAGCTTGCAGTGCGCCGCAAGGCGCGCAATGTCGCTGCAGCTTCCCGATTCAGGTGCGACATGCTGCTGCTTTCTCCCGCCATCCTGCCGATCCTGCTGCTGATCGGATCGAACGTGTTCATGACCGTTGCCTGGTACGGGCATCTCAAGTTTCCCGCCGCCGCCATGTGGGTGGCAGTGATGGCGAGCTGGGGCATCGCGCTGGTCGAATACTGGCTAGCGGTGCCGGCCAACCGCATCGGCTACGGCACCTATTCGGCCGCCGAACTCAAAACCATCCAGGAGGTCATCAGCCTGACGGTGTTTGCCGGCTTCGCCGTATTCGTGCTGGGCGAGAAGCTCACCTGGAACCATGGCGTCGGCTTCGCGCTGATCGGCGCCGGCGCCTTCTTCGTGTTCAAGGGGCCGCTGAAGTAGCGACCGGCGGGAAGAGCAGCGAATGGTGGGCCATGGCGCCGGCCACCACGCCGGCTGACATGGCCAGCGTGGCATTGTGCATCGGGCGCGCCAGATCACCGGCCGCGAAGATGCCTGCCACGGTGGTGGCCTGCCGGTCGTCGACCTTGATGTAGTCGCCGGACGGTCCGGTTTCGAGGGCGCAACCGGCGGCCAGATGCAGGTCGAGCGAAGGGGCGGTGCGGGGGGCGACGAAGATGGCGTCGCGTTCGACGTCGCCGTCCGTGGTGACCACGTGCGTGAGCAGCCCGTCCCGGTGCCGCAACTCGACGACCGGCGCATCGATGATCTGCACGTCGAGCGCTTCGATGCCGGTGCGGGTTTCGGCATCGATGACGTTGCCATTGGCATACATCACGAGGTCAGCGCTCCAGTCGCGATAGAGCCGCGCCATCATCAGCTCGAGGCCGGGCGAGGCCAGGAAGGCCAGCTTGCGGTCGCCATATTCGAAGCCGTGGCAGTAGGGGCAATGCAGCACCGACAGGCCCCAGCAGGCAGCCAGACCGTCTAGGGGTGGCAAGGTGTCGGTGACGCCATGGGCGAGAATGATGCGGCGGGCCGCCAGAGTGCCGTGCGCCCTGGTCTCGACGATGAAATCGTCAGCGGTGCCGGCCAGCGAGATGGCTTCCGCCTGCAGCAGCGCGACAGTGCGATAGGGCGCCATCTGCGCCCGCGCCGCGGCGAGCAGATCGCGCGGCGGCGTGCCGTCATGGCCGAGAATGCCATGGGCGGCCGGCGAGAAGCGGTTGCGCGGACGACCGGTATCGAGGACCACGACATCGCGGCGGGCGCGTCCAAGCTGCATGGCGGCGGCGAGCCCGGCAAAGCTGCCGCCGATGATGATGACGTCGTGCATGGACGTACTCCAGGTCGGGGTGGGACGGAGGGAGAAATTCCCCCGCGAGTCACTTGCCGAGGCAGGCGACAAGGTTGTCGGCGAGGGCATTGAGCAGTTCGCCGTAAAGAGCGGGGCCTTCGGTGAGGTTGGCGCCCTCCGGATCGAGCACGCCCTTGCCGGCGCTGGTGCCTTCGATGAGCACATCGACAAGACGCGGATCGAACTGCGGCTCGGCGAAGACGCAGGCGGCGTCGAGCGTCTTGAGCTTGGCGCGCACTTCAGAAATGCGGTCGGCGCCCGGCATGCTCTCGGGATTGACGGTGATCGAGCCGGCGATGTTGAGACCGAAGCGACGCTCGAAATACTGGTAGGCGTCGTGGAAGACCACAAAGGGCCGCGACTTGACCGGCTCGAGCTTGAGGTCGATCTCCTCGATCAACCTGTCCAGCATGACCAGTTCAGCCGTCGCGTTGGCTTGGTAGGTATCGGCATTCTCCGGGTCGGTTTCCGACAGCGTATCGGCGATGGCGGTGACCATCATCCTGGCGTTCATCGGATCGAGGAACATATGCATGTCGGCTTCGCCGTGCGCTTCAAGGTCGTGCTCTTCATGATCATGCCCGTCATGATCATCGGCCTTGTGATCGGCATGCTCCTCATGATCGGCGTGCTCTTCGAACGTACCGCCTTCGCGGGCGGAAAGCAGGTCGATGCCCTCGGCCTGGCCAAGGGCGACAACCTTGGCATTCGGGGCCAGCGTGGCGAGCGAGTCCTGGAGGAAAACCTCCAGGTCATGACCGGTCCAGAAAATGACACTCGCCGCCTCGATGGCGCCGGCGTCGGACGGTTTCAGGCTATAGACATGGGGCGATGCTGCACCCCTGACGATCAGAGTGGGCTGGCCCAGATCGCCCATAACGGCAGCAACCAGCGAATGGATCGGTTTGATGGTGGCCACAACCGCCGGCACCTCGGCCGAGGCAGCAGCCGTTCCGGACAACAGGGCAAGGAGTGCAAGCAGAGGACGCTTCATGTGTGCAACCCGATCTTGATAAAGCAGCAGGACGATGTGATATGTTATGACATAACGCTTTCGCGATGTAACGCTATAACGTAATGGTCGGAAGACGGTCAAGATCAGATTGGACGGGTTTTCATGGACGCCAGAGCGACCCATGACATCATTGCAGAAATGGCCGGCGCCGGGGTGCGCCGCAACGGCCGCTGGCTGGTAGAGGGCGTCGACCTCAGCATCCGGCGCGGCGAGATTGTGACGCTGATCGGCCCCAACGGGTCGGGAAAGTCGACGACGGCGAAGCTGCTGACCGGGGTGCTGAAACCGGACGCCGGCCGGGTCACGCGGGTCGACGGACTGCGCGTCGGCTACGTCCCGCAAAAGCTCAGCATCGACTGGACCCTGCCGCTATCGGTCAATCGGCTGATGAACCTGACGGCACGGCATACGCGGGCCGAAGTGGCAGCCGCGCTCGAGGCGGTCGGCATTGCGCACCTCGCCAACGAGGAAGTGCAGCACCTGTCGGGTGGCGAGTTCCAGCGGGCGCTGATGGCTCGCGCCATGGTGCGCCGGCCGGACCTGCTGGTGCTCGACGAGCCGGTGCAGGGCGTCGATTTCTCCGGCGAGGTGGCACTGTACGACTTGGTCAAGCAGATCCGCGACGAGACCCATTGCGGCGTGCTGCTGATCTCGCATGACCTGCATGTGGTGATGGCCGAGACCGATACGGTGATCTGCCTGAACGGTCACGTGTGCTGCCGCGGCAATCCGGAATCGGTGGCACAAAGCCCGGAATACCTGCAACTGTTCGGCACTCGCGCGGCCTCGACCCTGGCCATCTACCAGCATCATCATGACCACACGCATCTGCCCGACGGTAGCGTGCAGGAGAGGGACGGCCGGATGGTGGACGCGCACGGGCACGACCATGGGGAGCATCATGGCCATCAGCACTGAGGGAACGTTCTCCTCCCTGGCGACGAGACAGGTCCAGAGAGAAATAGGCCGCCATGTTTGACGACTTCTTCTCGCGCGCCATCATTGCCGGGATCGGACTGGCGCTGGTGACCGGGCCGCTAGGCTGTTTCATCGTCTGGCGGCGGATGGCCTATTTCGGCGACACCATGGCGCATTCGGCGCTGCTGGGCGTGGCGCTGAGCTTCCTGCTCAATATCAACATGACGCTCGGCGTCTTCGTGGTGGCGGCGACGGTGTCGGTGGCGCTGCTGCTGCTGCAGCGGCGGAACAATCTGTCGACCGACGCGCTGCTCGGCATTCTCAGCCATTCGACGCTGGCCATCGGGCTGGTGCTGGTGGCGTTCATGTCGTGGGTGCGCGTCGATCTGATGGCGTTCCTGTTCGGCGATATCCTCGCGGTATCGGTGTGGGACATTGCGCTGATCTACGGTGGCGGCATCGTCATCCTTGCCGCGCTGGCGGCGATGTGGCGACCGCTGCTGGCGGCGACCGTCAATGCCGACGTGGCGGAGGCCGAGGGCCTGCGCCCCGAAGTGTCGCGGGTGGTGTTCATGCTGCTGCTGGCCAGCGTCATTGCCATTGCCATGAAGATCGTCGGCGTGCTGCTGATCACCTCGCTGCTGATCATTCCGGCGGCGACGGCGCGGCGCCTGTCGAGCACGCCCGAGCAGATGGCGGTGATTGCCGCGATCCTCGGCGCCCTGGCGGTGGCCGGCGGGCTCTTCGGCTCGTTGACCTACGACACGCCGTCGGGACCCTCGATCGTGGTGGCGGCGCTGGCGCTGTTCCTGATTTCCATAGCGGTGCCGGTGCAGCTCTGGCGCAAGCGCCGGCGGGAGGTATAGCCGATGGGCCACACCCATGACGATCATCAGCACGAGCGGCCGCGGGACCTGACACGCAACCAGGACCTGGTGCTCAAGGCACTCAACCATGCCGAGGCGCCGCTATCGGCCTATGACATTCTCGACCTGTTGCGGGCCGAGGGATTGCGGGCGCCACTCCAGGTGTACCGGGCGCTGGAAAAGCTCATCGACCAGGGCCTGGCGCATCGTCTCGAATCCCTGAACGCCTTTGTCTGCTGCGCGCAGGCGCACGGGCATAGCGGCGCGACGACCGGCTTTGCCATCTGCAATGGCTGCGGGCGGGTGGACGAGTTTGCCGACGAGGTGGTGACCGAGCGGCTCAGGAACTGGGCCGGCGAGCACGGCTTCGTGCCGGAGCAGACCGTGATCGAGCTGCGCGGAAAATGCGCCAACTGCCAGGGCGCGGCTGACGCCTAACCGGCCTTGCGCTGCGGCTGGTCACCAAGCAGGCGGGTCAACCCGTCGAGCGTCAGCGGCCGCGAGAACAGATAACCCTGGAATTCGTGACAGCCGAGACGCGTCAGCGAGGCGGCCTCTTCCTTGCGCTCCACGCCTTCGGCGGTAACGGCCAGACCCATGGCGTAGGCAACGACCATGGTGGACTCGACGAGCGCCGTCTTGACCGGATCCTTGTCGAGCATGTCGACCAGCGAGCGGTCCAGCTTGACCCTGTCGAACTTGAACTGGCGCAGGTAGCCGATCGAGGAGAAGCCGGTGCCGAAGTCATCGAGCGCGATCAGGATGCCGCGGGCGCGCAGTTCATCGAGCGCGGCAGTGGCGCGTTCGGGCCGGGTGAGCAGGAAACTCTCGGTGATTTCGAGCTGCAGCCGCTTGGCCGGAAAGCCGGTCTCGGAGAGGATCGTATCGATCTGGCTGGCCAGCATCGGATTGCGGAACTGGACGGTCGAGACGTTCACCGACAGTTTCAGGCCTGGATAGTCGACCAGGTCGCGGCAGGCCCGGCGCAGGGCGAAGATGCCGAGATCCTCGATCAGGCCGGAGGACTCGGCAGCCGGGATGAAGTCGCCGGGGGATTTGGGTCCTCCCGTGCGGCGGCGCCAGCGCAGCAGAGCCTCGACGCCGATCATTGCCTGGGCGTTGAAATCAAAGATGGGCTGATAGTCGACATCGAACTCGTCGGCCTCGAGGCCGCGACGGATATCGGCCTGCTCCTCGATCCGCCGCTGGCGTTCGATCTCGATGGAGTCATCATGCTCGATGATGTGGTTGCCGCCGGTTTCGTGGGCGCGGTGCAAGGCCGCCTCGGCCATGCGCAGCGGTTTGGCGACATCGGCCTTCTGGACGGTGACCTCGGCCAGCCCGATGGAAACACCGATCTTGATGCGCCAGCTTTCCACCGGCAGGGGGGCGCTGACGGCCTGCAGGATCTTGCGGGCGATGTGGCGGACAATGAGCCCAGCATCGTCGCCGATACGGCTGACGACGAACTCGTCGGAATCGACCTGGGCAAGGGTCGCCTGGCCATCGATGGCCTGCTCGAACAGATCGAGCACACCATCGAGCAGGACGAGGCCGGACTGCTCGCCATAGGCCGCCACCGCGTCGCGGTAGTCCTCAAGCGCGACATGGGCGACAGCGATATTGACCTCGGATTGCTTGCGCGGCACCTGCAGGCGGAAGCTCTCTTCCAGTCCGAAGCGATTGATCAGGCCGGTGTCCTCGTCATAGCGCGCATTGATCCAGTCGCGTTCGTCGGCTTCGGCCCGGCGCTCCACCGAACGACGGAAGGAATAGAGTACGGCAAACACCAGAAAACCAAGCACCAGCAGCACCAGGGAGGCGATGCCTGCGGCATGGTTGAAGGCGATGTCGCCGGGCCGCAGCGGCGTCCAGATCAGCGACGCTACCCGCGTTCCGGTCGCATCGCTCAGCGGCAGGCCATTTTCGACCTCGGCCGACTGGGCCACGTAGGGTTCCGGGATCTGAAAGCGCAGGGCGATCTGCTGCAGCATGCCCGCGTCGATCTGCCGGGCGAACCAGAGAACGCGGCGTTGGTCATCGGGAATGGAGATGTGGCCGGTGGTCGAGCGGATAACGGCTCCGGCAAGCCCGGCTACACCGCGCGCGTTGCTGGTGAAACTGCCGATCCTGGCGTCGCTGCCGCGCGGCTCGATGCCCTTGCCGAGGGACTGGAGGATGACATCGGTGCCGCTGAAGGTATCCGATATCTTGCCGGTCACGGGTCCCGCCCGGCCTTCGCCGAACAGGATGTTGCCCTTGGCGTCGGTGACGATGGCCGTGTCGTAGTTGTCGGAAATCCGCGCCGTGCTGCCCCAGCTGTCTTCGAGCCAGGCCGGATTGAAATTCACGTAGGTGTTGACGTAGGCCTCGGTCCAGCTCGCCTCGTCGACGACGCTTTCGCCCAAGGTGGCAACAAAGGAATTGAGGGCCGCAGTGACCGCCTTGCGGCCGCGATCACCCTCGATGCGGTTGATTTCGGCCGTCATCACCCCGAGGGTGACGAGCACCAGCACACAGACGCCGACATAGACCAGCACGGCGGGAAGCGCGATGAAGTAAGTGAAACTTCTGAGCGGATTCCTCGACCAGCGTGGCCTGACGCCACGGTCGGGCCGGCTGGCCCCCACCGCGGTTTCGGACGGCAATGTTGCGTCAGGCTTTGGCAACCCTGTCATCGACCTCTTATTCGGGCCGAGAGTAGCCGGATGCGCCTAAGATTAGCTTAAAAGCCGATCAGCAATTGGGAGCCGGGAGGCAGGTTCTGTTCATCGACGCCGAAGGCGGATGGACTGCCAGGCAAGAGTTGGGGCAGGCGGATGAAACCCAAATCATCCACCTGCCCCACTGTCCGCTGCGACGTGACTGACTAGGTTTTGCAGCAACGGATCGACCTGGACGCGACCGGAAGTGACCTGCCCCGCGCCCTCGGTGCGACACAGAAGGGAGGATTGTGGCGCGATTTGGAGCGCCGTCGGTCACAATCGTGACTGTAAGCAATTAATTGGCTGGGCTGGCTTTTTGGCTTTTGGGTTGCGGCTGATCGGCCACACCGGCATGGTCGCCCCAGACAAGGAGACTGGCATGTTCGGCATTGGTATCGTAGGCGCGGGAATGGCAAGCAAGCCGCACGCGCTGGCTCTCAAATCTCTCTCTGACCGGGTCGCCGTGCGTGGTGTCTACCGGCGCGACGCTGCCAAGCGGCAGGCCTTTGCCGATGAATACGGCTTTCCGGCCGCGCCCAGTTACGAAGCCATGCTGGCCGACCGGGATACGCATGCGATCCTGCTGCTGACAACGCCGAACGCGCGTGAGGACCTGGTTGCTGCGGCAGCCAGGGCCGGCAAGCACGTGCTGATGGAAAAGCCGGTGGAGCGAACCACGGCCGCAGCCGAACGAATCGTCGCCACTGCCGACGCCGCGGGGATCCAGCTCGGCATCATCTTCCAGCACCGGTTTCGCGCCGCTTCCAAGAAGCTCGCCCAACTGCTGTCCGAGGGCACGCTGGGCGCGCTGCAGGCGGTGCAACTCTCGGTGCCGTGGTGGCGGCCGCAGAGCTATTATGACCAGCCCGGTCGCGGCACCGTGGCGCAGGATGGCGGCGGCGTGCTGATGACCCAGGCAATCCATCCGCTCGATCTGATGCTCAGCCTGACCGGTCCGGTGAGCGAGGTGTCGGCGATCGCCACGACTACCGGCCTGCACAAGATGGAAACCGAGGACTTTGTCGGCGCCGGACTACGCTTTGCCAATGGCGCGACGGGCGCGCTGATGGCGACGACAGCGTTCTACCCCGGCGGGGCGGAAGTGCTGACGCTGGCCTGCGACAGGGCCGTGGCGACGCTTTCGGGCGGGGTCCTCAAGCTCGACTGGCTCGATGGCCGCAGCGAGAGCTTCGGCGAGGCCAAGACCGCCTCGGGCAGCGGCGCCGATCCCATGGCCTTTCCATTCGACTGGCATGCGGCGCAGATCGCCGAGTTCGTCGAGGCGGTGGAGGCCGGGCGGGCACCGCTGTCGAACGGTCATACCGCCTTGCAGGTGCACCGGCTGATCGACGCGCTCATGGCCTCGAGCCGCGAGGGCAAGCGGGTCAGCGTCGGCTAGGCACTGGCAGCCAGTGCGGCGCGCCTGGCGAGGCGCGCCTTGATGCTTTCGACGTCGGCCCGCGGCGTCGCGGCAAAGAGCTGCCTGGTGTAGTCGTGCTGGGGATTGGCAAAGACGCTCTCGCGGCTGCCATATTCCACGACTTCGCCGAGATACATGACCAGCACATCGTCGGCGATGTAGCGCACCACCGAGAGGTCGTGGCTGATAAACACATAGGTCAGCTGGAACTCGTCCTGCAGGTCGGCAAGAAGGTTCAGAATCTGGGCCTGCACCGAGAGATCGAGGGCCGAGACGGGCTCATCGAGCACCAGCAGCGACGGGTTCAGCATCAGGGCCCGGGCAATGGCGATGCGCTGACGCTGGCCGCCCGAGAACATGTGCGGATAGCGGTTGAAGTGCTCGGGGCCGAGGCCGACCTTGACCAGCATTTCCATGGCGCGATCGCGGCGCTCGGCCTTGGGCGTGTCGGTGTTGAGCATCAGAGGCTCGGACAGCACGTCGCCGATCTTCTGGCGCGGGTTGAGCGAGCCATAGGGGTTCTGGAACACCATCTGCACCTTGCGGCGCATCTCGGCGGTGACGCCGGTCTTGCCGATATCGATGGGGGCGCCATCGATGAACAGTTCGCCCGAAGTTTGCCGGTCGATCATGGTGAGGATGCGCGCCAGGGTGGATTTGCCCGAGCCGCTTTCGCCCACGATGGCCAGTGTCTTGCCCTTTTCGAGGGTGAAACTGATGTTGCGGTTGGCGGCGACAAACCGGGGCTTGCCGAAGAGGCCACCGCCGACGCGGTAGTCGCGATTGAGATTGCGGCCTTCGAGGACGACGGTCATGCGAACCCGCCTTCGGCCGAGAAATCGCCGGTAATGGTCGGCAGCCGGTCGCCAGTGGCGTTCTCGGGCAGGGCCGACAGCAGGGCGCGCGTATAGGCGCTCCTGGGGGCGGTGAAGAGTTCGAGCACGCCGGCCTCCTCCATCTTGCGGCCCTTGTACTGGACAACGACGCGATCGGCAGTTTCGGCGACAACGCCGATATTGTGGGTGATCATGATCAACCCCATGCCGTGGCGGGCCTGCAGCGACACCAAGAGGTCGAGGATCTGTTTCTGGATGGTGACGTCGAGGGCCGTGGTCGGCTCGTCGGCGATCAGCAGTTTGGGATTGCAGGCAACGGCCATGGCGATCATGACGCGCTGGTTCTGCCCGCCCGAGAGCTGATGCGGGAAGGCACCGAGGCGGCTTTCCGGATCGGGGATGCCGACCTGGTCGAGCAGTTCGATGGTGCGGGCGCGGCGCCGCTTCTGATCCATGCCAAGGTGGAAGCGCAGCACCTCCTCGATCTGGAAACCGATGGTGAAGCAGGGATTGAGGCTGGTGGTCGGCTCCTGGAAGATCATGGCGACGTCCTTGCCGATGATCTTGCGCTTGTCGGCGGCCGACATGGCCAGCAGGTCCACGCCGTCAAAGCTCATGCGATCGGCCGTCACCGTGGCGGTGGAGGGCAGCAGGCCCATGACCGAGAGCATGGCCACCGATTTGCCCGAGCCGCTTTCGCCGACAATGGCCAGCACTTCGCGGGCCTCGACATGCAGGTCGATGCCCTGCACGGCGTGAAAGATGCCGACCGAGGTGTCGAAGGTGACCGAGAGGTTTTTGACTTCAAGCAGGGACATGGTCAGCTCCGCTTGAGCTTGGGATCGAGAGCATCGCGCAGGCCGTCGCCGATCAGGTTGATGGCGAGCACGGTGATCAGGATGGCGAGGCCGGGCATGGTGACAATCCACCAGGCGGAGGTGATGAACTCGCGGGCCTTGGCCAGCATGGTGCCCCATTCGGGCGTCGGCGGCTGCGCGCCCATGCCGAGGAAGCCGAGCGCCGCTGCCTCGAGAATGGCGTTGGAAAAGCTGAGCGTTGCCTGGACGATCAGCGGGCCGAGGCAGTTGGGCAGGATGGTGACGAACATCAGCCGCAGGTTCTTGGCGCCGGCGAGGCGGGCCGAGGTCACGTAGTCGCGGCTCTTTTCCGACATCACGGCGGCGCGGGTCAGGCGGGCGAAATGCGGCTGCAGCACCAGCGCGATGGCCAGCATGGCATTGAACAGGCCAGGGCCGAGAATGGCGACGAGCACCAGCGCCAGCAGCAGCGAGGGGAAGGCGAGGATGATATCCATCACCCGCATGATCACGGCATCGACCCAGCCGCGGAAATAGCCGGCGAGCAGGCCGAGCGTCACGCCCACCAGCATGGCACCGATGACGACGACAAAGCCGATGAACAGCGAGTAGCGGGCGCCGTGGATGAGGCGGGAAAGGATATCGCGACCGACATCATCGGTGCCGAGGAAATATTCCGGGCGCGTGCCGCCGGCCCAGGGCGGCGGCATGCGGATGGCGTCGCGGAACTGCTCCTCTGGCGAAAACGGCGCCAGCAGGGGCGCAAAGATTGCCACGAGGATCAGCAGGACGAAGACGATCAGCCCGAGGACGGCGCCCCGGTTGACGGAGAAATAGTACCAGAACTCGCGCAGGGCGGCGAAGCGGCTGGTCTGGACGACGGGGGTGAGTTCAGTGCTCATCACTGCACCCGGATGCGCGGGTTGATGACGGCGTAGAGAATATCAACGATCAGGTTCACGGCCATGACAATCAGCGCGATCAGCAACAGCCCGGATTGCACCGAGACGTAGTCGCGCTTGGAGATGGAATCGATCATCCACTTGCCGATACCGGGCCAGGAGAAGATCGTTTCGGTGAGAATGGCGCCCGCCATCAACAGGCCGATCTGCAGGCCGATGGTGGTGACGACGGGGATCAGCGCATTGCGGAAGGCATGCAGGCCGACAACACGGCCGGGAGACAGGCCCTTGGCCTTGGCGGTGCGGACATAGTCCTCGCCCAGCACCTCGAGCATGGCCGAACGGGTCTGTCGGGCGATGACGGCGAGCGGAATGGTGCCCAGCACGACCGATGGCAGGATGAGGTGGCGCACTGCCGAGACGAAGCCATCGGGCTTGCCGGCCAGAAGGCTGTCGATCAGCATGAAGCCGGTGACGCGCGGGAAGAAAAAGCTCAGGTCGATGCGGCCCGAGACCGGAGTCCAGCCAAGGTAGCCGGAAAAGAAGATGATGAGCAGCAGCCCCCACCAGAAGATCGGCATGGAATAGCCGGTGAGCGCCACGCCCATGGTCAACTGGTCGAACCATGAACCGCGCTTGATGGCGGCAAAGATGCCGGCAGGGATGCCGAGCGCAATGGCGATGAGCATGGCGAACAGCGCCAGCTCCACCGTCGCGGGGAAAAGCGTCAGGAATTCGTTGATGACGGGGCGCTTGGTCGCGAGCGAGATACCGAAATCGCCCTGCAGGATGCCGCCCACGTAGTTGAAATACTGCTCCCAGATCGGGAGATTGTAGCCGAACTGCTCCTTGAGGATGGCGTAGCGCTCGGGCGTGATGCCGTGCTGGCCGGCCATGGCCTCGATGGGATCACCGGGCAGCAGACGGATGAAGGCGAAGGCGGCGATCGTGATACCGATGATGGTCGGCACGATCAGCGCGAGTTTTTGCAGGATATATCGGATCATCTAGGTGTGCCAAAGGGCAGCGCCAGAGACGGCGCTGCCCTCCGGAATGGCCTTATTCAGCGACGTCGACGTTGTCGAAGCGGTGAATGCCCAGCGGGTCCATGGTGAAGCCGAGAACGCGCTTGTTCATCGGCATGAAGACCTTGGAGTGAGCGAGCGTCAGGGCCGGCTCTTCGGCTTTGAAGATTTCCTGAGCCTTGGTGTAGAGCTCGGTCCGCTTGGCCTGATCGGAGGTCTTCTTGGCATCCTGGATGGCCGCCTCGAACTCGTCATTGCACCAGCTCGAGTAGTTGGACACGCCAATGGCCGAGCAGGAGAACAGGGTGGCGAAGAAGTTGTCCGGATCACCATTGTCGCCGGTCCAGCCGATCTGGAACGCACCCGGGCGATCTACGGCCTTGCCGCGCTGACGATACTCGGTCCACTCGTAGGTGACGATGTTGGCGGTGACGCCGACAGCGGCCCAGTCGGACTGGATGAGTTCAGCAATACGCTGCGCATTGGGGTTGTACGGACGGCTGACCGGCATGGCCCAGAGGTCGATGGTCAGATCGGCGACACCGGCGGCGTCGAGCATTTCCTTGGCCTTGACCGGGTCATAGACGTCGGCCGGGATGGCGTCGTTGTAGGACCACATGGTGGGCGGGATCAGGTTCTTGGCGTCCTGGCCGGCACCCTGGTAGACGGCATCAATGATGGCGGCCTTGTTGATGGCCATCGAGAGCGCCTTGCGGACGTCCTTGTTGTCCATCGGGGCGACGGTCGTGTTGTACGACATGTAGCCGATGTTGAGGCCTTCCTGCTCCATCACGGTCAGGTTCGAGTCAGACTGCAGACCGGCAATATCGGCCGGAGCGGGGTAGCTCATGACGTCGCATTCGCCGGCCTTGAGCTTCTGCGCACGCACCGCAGGATCGGTGGTGATGGCGAAGATCAGGTCATCAATGGCCACCTTGCCGGCCCAGTAGTCGGCGAAGGCCTGGTACCGGATGACGGCGTCGGTCTGGTAGTCGAGATACTGGAACGGGCCGGTGCCG
The DNA here is from genome assembly GCF_055808595.1 of Devosia sp. J20-27. Lineage (NCBI taxonomy): Bacteria > Pseudomonadati > Pseudomonadota > Alphaproteobacteria > Hyphomicrobiales > Devosiaceae > Devosia > Devosia sp. J20-27. The sequence goes on from NZ_CM147875.1 coordinate 527,730, forward strand.
ACGGGCTTGTTGGCGAAGTCGGCGAGGTTGCCGGAAGCCAGCACCTGGTCAGCATATTCCTTGGAGACGATGGAGGCGAAATCCATGCCCAGGTTGGCGATCATCGGCGCGTTCGGCTCGGTGAGCGTCATCTTGACGGTCAGGTCATCGACCTTTTCCAGCGAGGCGAGGAACTTGGGCATGTCCATGCCCTGGAAGTAGTCCCAGCTCAGGCCTTCGAGATAGGTGTAGAAGGGGTTGTTTTCCTTCCACTGACGCTCGAACGAGAAGATCACGTCATCGGCGTTCAGCTCGCGGGTCGGCGTGAAATAGGACGTGGTGTGGAACTTGACGCCCGGACGCAGATGGAAGGTGTAGGTCAGGCCGTCGTCGGACACTTCCCAGCTCTCGGCCAGGCCCGGCTGCACGGCGGTGCCGCCATGCTCGAACTCGACGAGGCGGTTGTAGATGGTGCGCGAGGACGCGTCGAAATCGTTGCCGCCGGTCGTCGGACCGGGGTCGAAATGCGCCGGGGAAGCCTCCGAGCAGAATACGAGCTGCTTGGCATAGGCACTTCCGCCCATGACCGCGATCAAAGCGGTCGCGGCGAGCAGGGTTTTCATCAATTTCATGATGTTCGTCTCCCGAAAAATATTACGTCGCTGGCTTTGCACCTGCGACTTGGGCGGCAGAAAAGCGTTTTTTCCCAGGCAGCGCAACGACAATATTATGCTGTCAAACAGGCCTGATCCGGCTTGTTGATGCTCTGGTGGAAACTGCCGGCGGGCCGCGCTCCGCTTCGGCGAGGGCTATGTCATTGCAATATTTGACCAAATGGTCAAGATGCGGTGAGGAGGCGCCATGATGCAATCGATAACCACCGTCACTCTGGTTGTCCGGGACTACGGCGAAGCCATCGCCTTCTATCGCGACAGGCTGGGGTTTGAACTGGTTGCCGATGTGCCGCTGGGTGACGGCAAACGCTGGGTCACGTTGGCACCGAAGGGCGGCGCGGGTGCCCGGCTGCTGCTGGCGCAGGCCAACGGGGCAGAACAGGTGGCGCGGATCGGCGACCAGACCGGCGGTCGCGTCGGACTGTTTCTCGAAACCGACGATTTCGCCCGCGATCATGCGGCCTATGTGGCAGCGGGTGTGCGCTTTCTCGAGGCGCCCCGGCACGAGCCCTATGGCTCGGTGGCGGTGTTCGAAGACCTTTAAAGTGGGACCTGATCGAACCCAAGGGGTAGTTGGCAAGGGCGGCCGACCGTCCTAGTCTTGCCGTCCCTTCCTGACTGCAATCCCATCTGCGGAGACCAACATGACCAAGCGCCGCCTCGGACGCTCCGACCTGCATATCGAGCCGCTGGTGCTGGGCACCAACGTCATGGGCTGGACGGCCGACGAACAGACCTCGTTCGGGGTGATGGACGCCTTTGTGGCCGAGGGGTTTACGGCCATCGATACCGCCGACAGCTATTCGCGCTGGGTGCCGGGCAATGACAGCGACAGTGAAAAGATCATCGGTCGCTGGATGAAGGCGCGCGGCAACCGCGACAAGGTGCAGGTGTTCACCAAGGTCGGTTCGGACATGGGCCAGGGTCACAAGGATCTCAGCGCCAAATGGATCGTCGAGGAAGTCGAGGCCTCGCTGAAGCGACTGCAGACCGACTATATCGATCTCTACCAGAGCCACTGGCCCGACGAGCGGACGCCGCAGGAGGAAACGCTGCGCGCCCATGACAGCCTGATCAAGGCGGGCAAGGTGCGGTTCATCGGCACCTCCAACCATGACGAGAAGCTGCTGACCGAAGCGCTGGAGATTTCGCGGCGCGAGGGCCTCGCCCGCTACGAGACGATCCAGAACGAGTTCAACCTCTATACCCGCGACAAGTTCGAGGGCGCGGTGCAGGACATCTGCGTGCGCGAGGAGATTTCGGGCATTCACTATTACGGGCTGGCTTCGGGGTTTCTCTCGGGCAAGTACCGGACGCAGGCCGATGCCAGCAAGAGCCCGCGCGGTGGCGGCATTGTCGGCAAGTACCTCAACGAGCGGGGGCTGCGGATCCTGGCCGCGCTCGACGCCGTTGCGGCGCGGACGGGCGCGGCCCATGCCGAGATCGCGCTGGCCTGGGTGGCGGCGCAGCCGGCGGTGGCCGCGCCGATCGCTTCGGCGACCAGTGTCGAGCAGGTCGCGAGCCTTGCCCGCGGCGCCCGGCTCGAACTCAGCGCGGCCGACCTGCAGGACCTGACGAACGCCGGAAAATGAAGCCGCTCGTCAGCCTTGCCCTGTTGCTGGCGTGCTGCCCTGCCCTGGCGCAGGAGGCAGGCTGGCACTACTCGCCGCTGCCCGGTGAGGGCGACCGGGCGGCGATGGGCTGCGGCTATGGCGCCAACGCGACGGACTATGCCTGTCTCGTCGTGCGCTGCGAGGATGATTTCTCTGTCGGCCTTCACATCCATACCAGCCGGCCCGGCGGTGACGCCGGACGCTGGGGACTGGAGTTCGACAAGGGCGATCCGCGCTTTGCGGTGACGGCAGTTGCCGGCGCGCCCTACCATGCGCGGGTCGAGGGCGATGTGGCGCCGATGATCGAGGCCATCCGGAATGGCGCCATGGTCTATCTCGACCCGGCGGAAGGCGCGCCGATCGACCGGGCCATTTCGCTCTCCGGCTCGCTCTATGTGATCAACCAGGCCCTCTATTTCTGCACACCGAAGGTGGTGCCTGAAATGGAGACGGAGTCGGAGACGACAGAGTGACACGTCTGCTGCTGCGCTTCCTGCCATCGCTGTTTGCGCTGGTCTTTATCCTGATGGCCTGGGGCAGCTGGAATTTCGGCGTGCCGCCGACCTGGACGCAGTTCGCCGAACGGGCGGCGAGCGAGGTGGTGTCGTCCACCGTGGTGGAGGGCCCCTATGGCAATGGCACGACCAAATACAGTCCGACAGTGATGGTCACATGGCCGCCGGGCAGCGCGGACATCGTCGAACTGGGCAATGTGGCGCCCGAATTCTTCAGCTACAATTCCCGGGGTGCCCGGGAGGTGGCGGCGCGTTACGTGCCCGGCACACCGATCACCGTCCGCGTGTTCGAGGGCCGGCCCTATGCTGACCAGATCGAGTGGTTCAAGCTGACGCATGCCAGCTTTCTCAGCCTGATGTGCATCGTGCTGGTCGGCATCGCCTGGCTGTTTTTCAGGATCTTTCCGCCGGAGCGTCAGGCGACGAGATAGCCGCCATCGATAGGCAGGATGGCGCCGGTGATGTAGCCGGCCAGCGGCGAGCAGAGAAACAGTGCGGCCGGCGCCAGATCGGCCGGGGTGCCCCAGCGGCCCAGCGGGGTGCGGGCCATCAGTTCGGCATTGCGGGTTTCGTTGGCGCGGGGCACGGCGGTCATGGCGGTTTCGATCCAGCCGGGGGCGAGGGCGTTGACGCGGATGTTGTCGGTGGCAAAGCCCGTGGCGAGAGACTTGGTGAGGCCGGCGACGGCGTGCTTCGAAGCGGCATAGGCCGGGGCGTGAGGGGCGCCGAAAAACGAGAACATCGACCCGATATTGAGGATGGCGCCGCCCTTGAGGTGCTCACGGAAGGCATAGGCCGTGCGCATCGAACCATTGAGATTGATGTCGATGACAGTGGCAAAGCCGGTGGGAGTGTGCTCGGCGGCGCGGAGGTTCACCCCGGCGCAGTTGACCAGCACAGCGACTGATCCGATGGCGGCGGCATATTCCGCAACCGCCTCGTCGCTGCGGACGTCGAGCTGGGTGTAGCGGAAGCGCGGCTCAGCGGTGCCGGCGGCCTCGACTTCGGCCTGCGTGGCGCCGGTGGCATGGACAATGGCCCCGGCATCGGCAAAGGCGCGGCCAATGCCCTGGCCAATGCCCGAGGTGGCGCCGGTGATGACGACGGTCTTGCCGGAGTAGAATTCGGTGGCCCAGTGCGTTGTCATTTCTGGCCTTTCTTCCTTCTCCCCTTGCGGGAGAAGGTGGATCGGCCGCAGGCCGAGACGGATGAGGGGTGGTTTGTGCAATCGCGGATGCGGAGACAAACCCCTCATCCGCCCTTCGGGCACCTTCTCCCGCAAGGGGAGAAGGCGACCACGGCAGCGTCAATGATCAGCGGATGAACTGGTCGACATAGTCGGCGCCGAGGCCGTTGGCGGTGTAGTGCTTGCGGCACATGTCGATCTTGGTGAAGACGTCCTCGAAGCCGATCTGCTTGTTGTCCTTGTCGAGATAGACCATGCAGCCCGAGATGTTGAAGAAGGTCATCATCTCCGGCACGTCCTCGGGGACGGTGAGCGTGTGGATTTCGCCGGGCGGCTCGAAGACGTAGGAGCCGGTTTCCGCCACCCAGTCGTGCTCGAGATAATGCCACTTGCCCTTGATGACATAGCCATGCACGGGCTGCGGATGCAGATGCCGGCTGAGGATGCCGGCGCGGCGCACGCGCAGCAGGTTGCACCACTGGCCCTGCAGGGTATTGAGCATCAGCGGCCGGAACCAGACGCCCTCGGCCTGCGGCACCCAGACGCGCTCATCCTCGGGGACGGCGGTGACAGCAATTTCCTTTGGTGCCAGCGGGTGAGCTGAGCCGTTCAGGGTCTCATACATTTGGGGTCCTCCTCAGGAAACGCTAGAGCGCCGACGCGCGGCGCGCCAGTCCGACCATGGTCTAGACAGGCGTGACAGATCGTCCGTCAGATGCCGATGCCACCGACGGGCTCGAACTCGATGCGATCGCCGAAGCCGGCGATCAGCGGCATGGCCGTCTTGATGATGGCGGCAACGGCCGGGATATTGAGCGAGGCCCTGTGGCTCGCGGCCGAGTCCCAGATCTCGATGATGCGGATCAGGTTCGGGTCGGCCTGGTCCTTGCCGACCACGTAGCTGCGGCAGCCGGGCATATCGTTGACCGCCAAGGTCATCAGCGCGACCAGTTCGTCGCGCTTGCCCGGATGGGCGCTGAAACTGCCGATCAGTCCGAACATGCCGAGCCTCCTACCAGTTGAAATCTTCGACGTTCTCGCGAGCGCCAAGGAAGAAAGCGTCCGAGATCAGCCGCAGTGGGGCGCCGTCCATGTCGGACTTGCCCTTCTTCAGGAGCTTGGCGAAGCGATCATAGATGCCCTCGTATTCTTCCGAGGGCTGCTGGATGACCACATGGTCGTTGACGACCAGCACCGTGCCGCCCTTTTCGAGCCGCAGCTTGTTGCCCTTGCCGGTCTTGATGTCGAAGGTCCAGATTTCGCCGGTCTCCTCGAGCCAGTTGAAGCCGGCGCTCAGTCTGGGCTGGTGCTTTTCAAGGGACTTGAAGGTGATCTCGACATCGACAGGAGTCTGCCGGTTGGCCGGGTATTTCAGATGCGAGGCCTGTACGAAGACCGGAAACGGCATGATCTTGGTGAAGATCGACATGGCATTGATGCCGGGATCGCAGACGCCAAAGCCACCCGGCTCCCAGACCCAGTCCTGACCCGGATGCCATTTGCGGACGCTTTCGCGCCAGTCGATGCGGACCGAGGCGACGCCCTCCTTCTTGAGGATCTTTTTGGTTTCGTCGACGGCGGCGTTGTACTGGCTGTGCCAGGTCTGAAACAGCACCCTGCCGGTCTTCTTGCCATAGGCTACCAGATCGTCGAACTCGGTGAGTGTCTGGGTTGGCGGCTTTTCGAGCAGCACATCCTTGCCGGCGTCGAGCGCCTCGCGCACCATCTGGTGCCGGACGCTGGGCGGCGTACAGATCGACACCAGCCCGATTTCGGGCATGGCCTTGTAGAGTTCGGCCGGGGTCTTGAACACCGGCACGTCGCCGTGGCCGATGCCGCGCATGGAGACGCAGGCGGCGAGCTGGAAATCGCGCGACTTGTCGATGACCGGCAGGTGCTGGTCCTGCGAAATCTTGCCGATGCCGATGACGGCAATCTTCTTTTTGGCCATGGCGACAGGCTCCCCTTTTTGTGCCGGCACTTAAGGCGAATGGCGGTCAAAAGGGAAGCCGGGCACGGGAGTATTTTCCGGGGGGCCTCACTCCATCAGCGATCTCTAGGTCCCCCTCCCCCTTGAGGGGAGGGGTCAGGGGCGGGGGTGGGTGCGGCGGGTCGCCGATGGACCCCACCCTCGGTCCCTCCCCTCAAGGGGAAGGGAGGCGTAGACTGAGAGGCCGGTGCCTTGGCCTACTCTGCCGGTGGTTGCCAGAGTTCGATGGGATTGCCCTCCGGATCGTGAATGCGAGCGAAGGTACCGGTCTCGGGCGTATCCCACTCGGGGCGCGTTTCGACGGCAATACCGGCCGCCGTCAGTTGCGCCATCAGGCCAACCAGATCGTCAACGCGGAAATTGATCATCCACTGCCGGCCGGCGGGGAAATAGTCGGTATCGCCCGGAAACGGCGCGAAGACGGTCGGACCGGCCTCCTGCATCCAGAACCCGGAGACCCCCAGATGCGTCTGGTACCACTTGGCCAGCGCCTTCTGATCCTTGGCGCGGAAGAACACGCCGCCTATGCCCAGTGCCTTGGCCATTGTGCTACCTCACGATGATGGCGCGGAAGTCGTTGACGTTGGTGCCGGTGGGGCCGGTCATAAAGAGCCCGCCGATCTCGCGGAAGGCAGTGTAGGCGTCGTTATTGGCGAGCGCCGCCTGCGGGTCGACGCCGGCTGCCCGCATGCGCGTGGCAGTGGTGCCGTCAGCGATGGCGCCGGCATTGTCCCCTGCCCCGTCGATGCCGTCGGTGTCGGCGGCCAGTGCGGTGATGCCGGCCATGCCCTCGATGGCGATGGCGAAGGCCAGCAGGAATTCGGCATTGCGGCCGCCGCGGCCGGTGCCACGCATTGTTACGGTGGTTTCGCCGCCCGACAGCAGCAGTGCCGGCTTGGCAAAAGGCCGGTTGCGCCGCTGCACTTCCCTGGCGATGGCAGCATGCACCTTGGCCACTTCGCGGGCCTCGCCCTCGATGGCGTCCGAGAGGATGGCCGGATTGAGCCCCATGCCGCGGGCCGTTTCGGCCGCGGCCTCGAGTGATATGGCGGCCGAGGCAATGACGCGGACGGTATTATGCGCAAAGGCCGGATTGGTTGGCCGGGGCGCCGGGTTGTCATCGGAGGCCAGCAGTTCGGCGACGGATGCAGGCAGTTTCAGCCCATAGAGGGAGACGAGGTGCCTGGCTTCGGCGCGGGTCGCTGCCATCGGCACGGTGGGGCCCGAGGCGACCAGAGCCGGGTCATCGCCGGGGATGTCGGAGACCACCAGCGTGGCGACGCGGGCAGGCGCGGCGAGAGCGGCAAGGCGGCCACCCTTGATAGCCGAAATCTGGTTGCGGATGACGTTCATAACGCTGATCGGTGCGCCCGAGGCTAGAAGCGCCTCGTTGACGGCCTGCTCGTCCTCGAAGTCGAGGCCGGGCGCCGGCATTGGCAGCAGAGCCGATCCACCACCCGAAATCAGTGCCACCACCAGATCATCGTGGCTGAGTCCGGACACCCGTTCCATAATGCGCCGTGCCGCGAGGAAACCGGCGGCATCGGGCACCGGGTGAGCCGCCTCGACAATCTCGATGCGTTCACATGGCGTGGCATAGTCGTAGCGGGTGACGACAAGCCCGGAAATCTCGCCCGGCCAGGCCGCTTCAAAGGCCTTTGCCATCTGTGCCGAGGCCTTGCCGGCGCCGATGACGACGGTGCGGCCGGCCGGCGGTTTTGGCAGATGCGCCGCCACGGCCTGATCGGGCTGCGCAGCGGCCACGGCCACCCTGAAGAGAGTTTCGAGATTGTCGCGATCCATCCGTGGCCCCTTTGGAGCCGCATATTGAGACTCACGGGGGCACCGCGCAAGGACAGCGATGGCGCTCGCGGTCCGCTTTGCACGTTCATCTGCAATTCATTTTCGCGCCTCTAGGTTCCCGCCACTGCAAAGGCTGCGGCGCAAGCGGCGGTCGTGCAGCCACCCGGCATGAGCATGATGGGGCTCATGCCGGGTGTGACGATCCGGGCTTGTCAAATAGCTGTCATGCTCTTCAACTAGGCAGGCCGCTTGTCCCATCCCCCCGATTGAGCTGATGCCAGACCGTTTCGCGATCTACTATGCGCCGCCCACTACAAGCGATCTCTGGCAGCGGGCTGCACGCTGGCTCGGTCGCGATGCCGCTGCGGGACCGGTCTCCAACGAGGGCATACCGGGCATTGACGGGACGACGCTGACCGCCATCACGCCGTCGGCCTCACGCTACGGTTTTCACGCCACGATCAAGGCGCCGATGGCACTGGCCGATGGCCGGACCCAGGCCGAGCTCGAAGCTGCGGTGGAACAGTTTGCCAGCGGGCATGCACCGGTACTGCTGGGTCCGCTGGAAGTGCGCTCGCTCGACGGCTTCCTGGCGCTGACGCCGGTGCTGCAGAGCGACACGCTCACCACGTTTGCCGGTGACGCGGTCACCGCCTTCGAGCCGTTCCGGGCGCCGATGTCGGCAATCGACCGCGAGCGGCGCCTCAAAAGCGGGCTGAGCGCGCGCCAGACCGAATTGCTCGACCGTTTCGGCTACCCCTATGTGATGGAGCAGTTCCTGTTTCACATGACGCTGACGGACCGGCTCGACCCGGCCACCCTGCCGGCAGTGATGGCGGCAGCGAAAGACTGGTTCGCGCCGGTGCTGGAAGAGGCTACAATGCTGGACCGGCTGACGCTCTACACCGAGACCGGATCGGGTGCGCCATTCTGCCGGGAGACCGACTATCCGCTCAGCACGCAGGTGAAGGTCTGATGACCGAACTGAGGATTCGCAACGCCAGGATCGTGCTCGCCGACGAGGTGATCGAGGGCTCGCTACTGGTGCGCGATGGCGTCATTGCCGCCATCGACGCCGGGCCGTCGCAGACCGGCGAGGATTTCGAGGGCGACTACCTGATCCCCGGACTGGTCGAACTGCACACGGATCATTTCGAGAACCATTATCGCCCGCGCCAGGGCGTCACCTGGCACGCCATGGCGGCGCTGCAGTCGCACGACGCGCAGATCGCCGGCGCCGGCATCACCACGGTGTTCGATGCTGTCCGGCTGGGCTCCGATCCCGAGACGGGCGACATCACCGATGACGTGGCGGCACAGGTCGATGCCATTGCGCAGGCCGATGCGGAAGACCGGCTGCGGGCCGAGCATCTGGTGCATCTGCGCTGCGAATTGCCGACCGCGGACGTCTTCGAACAGTTCGATGCCCATTGCGCCAAGCCGGTGGTCAGGCTGGCGTCGCTGATGGACCATACGCCCGGTGCGCGGCAGTACACGACGCTCGACCACTACATCGCCTATTACCAGAAGCGCATGCGCTTTTCCGAAGCCGAGATGGCCCAGTACATTGCCGACCGGCAGCGCGAGCGCGGGCTCTATGCGCAAAAGAGCCACGACGCCATCCTGGCGCGCGGCCGCGAGGTCGGGCTGGCCTTTGCCAGCCATGACGACGCGACCCCGGCGCATGTCGACGAAGCCGTCGCCGACGGGGTGGTGATCGCCGAGTTCCCCACCACCATGGACGCCGCACGGGCGGCGCACGGCGCGGGCCTGGCGGTGCTGATGGGGGCGCCCAATGTGGTGCGCGGAAAATCCCATAACGGCAATATCTCTGCGAGCGAACTGGCGCGCGAGGGCGTGCTGGACGTGCTGAGCTCGGACTATGTGCCGTTTGCGCTGATGTTTGCGGCTTTCGTCCTGCCCGAGCGGATCGACACGATCACGCTGCCGCAAGCGATCTCGATGGTGACGCGCAATCCGGCCAAGGCAGCGCAGCTGGACGATCGCGGCGAGATTGCCACAGGCAAGCGCGGCGATTTGGTACGGGTGCGCAAGACCAGTTCGGCACCGGTGGTGCGTTCGGTGTGGCGGCAGGGCAAGCGAGTGAATTGATGCCGCGTCCGGGGGCTCTGGTACTGGTGGTCGGCCCGTCGGGCGCCGGCAAGGATACGCTGATGGCGGGCGCCAGGGCGGCGCTGGCCGGTGACGACGGGTTCGTCTTTGCCCGCCGGGTGATCACCCGCGATGCCGTTGCAGCGCTCGAAGACCACGACAGCATCGACCGTCAGGGATTCGAGGCGGCGAAGGCGCGGGGCGATTTCGCGCTGACATGGGACGCGCACGGGCTCAGCTATGGGGTGCCCGCCAGCATCGACCGCGAGATCGGCGAGGGCCGCACGGTGGTCATGAACGGTTCGCGGCGGATGATTGGCGACGCGCAGGCGCGCTACCCGCGCTGTCTGGTGACGTTGATCACTGCCGATCCGGCGGTGCGGGCCAAACGCCTGGCGGGACGAGGCCGCGAGACGGAGGCGGAGATCGCCGATCGGCTGGCGCATGAGGGCGCCCCGGTGCCCGACGGCGTGGAAGTGGTCCGCATCGACAATTCGGGCGATCTCGACACAGCGATAGCGGGGCTGGTGCGAGCGCTGCGACAGGCCTAAAGCCTGAGGCGCAATGAACCCGGAGCCGCCGCCGCGCGTTAGGTTCCCATCAGCGTCAACAGAGGCTATCCTCATGAACCGGAATTCGCTCTACGCCATCATCGCCGTGCTGGCGATCGCAGTGGCTGGCTTTGCCATTTACACGATGTACCAGGAGAGCCAGAACCCGGGGCTCGAGATCAAGATCGACGACAAAGGACTATCGGTGAATGGAAATGGCTGAGCTGGACGAGCGCAAGCAGACCATCCTTGAAGCGCTGGGCCGCGAGATCGCGCGACAGGCCGGGACCGACCTGAAAGAGATCGATCTCGTCCGGCTGGCCGTGGCGATCGACAGGGCTCTCGGCGGCGACGGCATCATGCCTGGCGAGGAATTCGACGACGGCAAGGAGCCGGACGAGCTCAACGCCGCCAATGACGGCTAGGCATAGAAATCCACGAGTCTGCGCGGCGTCAGAGATGCCGCCGCGGTGTCGCCGACAGCGGTGACGCGCGTTGTGTCGCGCGGCAACTCCCTGGGTGTCTTGCCCTTGAGCAGATCCGCCTCTGCCAGTTGCTCGGCCTTGACGGGATCATTGCGCGGGTTGCGCGGGTCAATGTTTTTGCGGGCGACGGCGACGTCGCACGAGGACGTGCAGGGATATCCGTTGATCACGGCGAACATGGCCCAAGGTCACGGGCGCAAGCCTAAGCGGCGGTAAATTACACGCGGTTGTGACACCGGAGCCATGGAGGAGAGGCGCGCCCGTGGGCCCGCCTACTGCGCGTGGTAGTCCCTCAGAGCCGCGCCGGCGGCCCGCTCGGCCGCTTCGACGGTCGAGAATGTCTGCCCGTCAATGCCGAAGGCGTTATAGCGCACGGCCAGAAAGCGGTAGCCTTCCGGGTCCGGGACGACAACGCCCAATGGCTCCCCGTTCACGGCGATGGTGACGGGCCTGCTGCCTGATGGCTTGTTGACTGTGTGCTGCATGAAAAGTTCTCCTGCGGCGCGTCGCTGGCGACGGCCGGGTGGTACCGAATTTGTGAGACGAACAGGTGACGGTGGGTCACATTCGTTTCGAGCGGCAACACCCGATGGCGGAGCCTACGCGTTTGTCCGAGATCCCCGACTCGGAGTGCAGTGGCTGATTTCATCGCAGTCTCCTTCCTCAGGTTCGGGCCGATGCTTCAAGCAGTCGGCCAGCGTAGTTACGCGAGATGATGGGGCGGCAGCGTGACACCCCAAGGCTTTTTGTGTGGCCATTTCCGGCCAAGGAGAATTTAGGTTCTCCGCCCGGCGAATTCAAATGGCCTTTAGTCTATGCGGCAGCATGAAGAAAAGACTCATGTTCCCAGCGCTTTGAAACCTAGCAGCTGGAAGATGAAAAAACCAGACCAGGCCGGTCTGTTTTTGCAGCGGACGGCGCAATAGTGTGCCCGCATTGCAGAGCGACGGGGAAATGCCGCGACCCTGAAGCGGGACATTCAGAGGTTCCGATTGCCTTGGGGAACCCTGAGGCGCCTTGCCTCAGCCCTCGATTTCCTCGCGGATCATCTCGAGTTCAAGCCACTCGTCCTCGGCCTTGGCCAGGGACTTCTCGGTTGCCGTCAGGGCGGCGGTGGCGGCGCTGAAGGCCTTAGGGTCCTTGGCATAGAGCTGGGGATCGGCCAGCGTCGCATTGAGCCGTTCGATCTCGGCGCGGAACTTGGCCATCTGTTTGGGCAGGGTTTCGAGCGCGTGCTTGTGCTTGAAGCTGAGCTTGCCCTTGGGGGTGGGCGGCACGATCGGGGTGAGAGGCGCAGTACGCCCTGCCTTGGCCTTTGGCGCGCCCTCGGGCGCCCGCACGCCGAAGCCGCGCTGGCTTACCATGTCGGAATAGCCGCCCGCGTATTCGGTCCAGACACCGTCGCCCTCGGCCACGATCACCGAAGTGGCGACCCGGTCGAGGAAGTCACGATCGTGGCTGACGACAATGACGGTGCCGGGATAGTCGTCGAGCATTTCCTGCAACAGATCGAGGGTTTCAAGATCGAGATCGTTGGTCGGCTCGTCCAGCACCAGGAAGTTGGAGGGCTGCGACAGGGCACGGGCCAGAGCGAGACGGCCGCGCTCGCCGCCGGACAGCTTGGCCACCGCGGTGCGGGCCTGCTCGGGGGTGAAGAGAAAATCCTTCATGTAGCCGACGACATGCTTGGGCTGGCCATTGATGGTCAGCGTATCCGAGCCGCCGCGCGTCAGGGCTTCCTTGAGGGTGGTTTCCGGCGACAGCGCCGCACGGCGCTGGTCGAGCGTCGCCAGTTCGAGGTTGGACCCCAGACGGATACGGCCGCTATCGGGCTCGAGCTCGCCGGTCAGCATGCGGATCAGCGTGGTCTTGCCGGCGCCGTTGGCACCGATGATGCCGATGCGGTCGCCGCGGATCACCCTGGTGGAGAAGTCGACAACGATCGGCTTGTCATAGGTCTTCGAGATGTGCTCGGCCTCGACCACCATCTTGCCTGATGTATCGCCTTCCGAGATCGACATCTTGACGTCGCCGACGACGCGGCGCTGGTCCTTGCGCTGCTGGCGCAGGTTGAACAGGCCTTCGAGACGGCGGACGTTGCGCTTGCGGCGGGCGGTGACGCCATAGGTCAGCCAATGCTCTTCGCGCACGATCTGGCGATCGAGCTTGTGGCGGGTCTGCTCTTCTTCCTCGAGGACAGCATCGCGCCACTCCTCGAAGCCGGAAAAACCCTTGTTGAGCCGGCGGGTGACGCCGCGATCAAGCCAGTAGGTGACGCGCGTCAGGTCAGCAAGGAAGCGGCGGTCGTGACTGATGATGACCAGTGCCGAGCGGATCGACTTCAGTTCGCTTTCCAGCCACTCAATGGCGGGCAGATCGAGGTGGTTGGTCGGCTCGTCGAGCAGGATGATATCGGGCTCGGGCGCCAGCACGCGAGCCAGGGCCGCGCGGCGGGCCTCGCCGCCGGAGAGATTTTTGGGGTCTTCCTCGCCGGTCAGGCCGAGGGCATTGAGCAGGTAGGTGGCCCGATAATGGTCGTCGCCGGCCTCCATGCCGTCCTCGACATAGGCGAGCGTGGTGGCAAAGGCGGAGAGATCGGGCTCCTGCGGCAGATAGCGGATGGTGGCACCCGGCTGCAGGAAGCGCTTGCCGCCGTCGGCCTCGATCTGGCCGGCAGCGATCTTGAGCAGGGTGGACTTGCCTGAGCCATTGCGGCCGACCAGCGCAATCTTTTCGCCGGGCAGCACCGAGAGTTCGGCAGCCTCGAGCAATTGCGTGGTGCCGAATGTCAGCGCGATGTCCTGCAGGGCGAGTATGGGCGCCGCGGCCATGGGTCAGTTCCGATTGCAAAGGGATTTGGGCGCATAGAGCACGCGCGTCGGGGACGATCAAGCCCGCCTGCCGGACAGGTGCCGGGCCGCCGAGGTTCAACTGATGGCGGGCGGACCGCCGCAAGCCATCAGTTCATGGCAATGAGGGCGGGCTCCATGTCCTCGTATTTGAGGCCGAGCTTCTCGCGCAGCGACCGGCGCTTGAAGGCCAGATCGGCGATGGTCTTGCTGTCGAGCACCTCGAAGAACGCGCCAAGGGCTTCGCGCAGGGCTGCGTTGACGTCGCAGGCATCGACCAGCGGGCAGGTCACATCGCCGCCCTCGAAGCACTCTGCCATGGCAAAGCTCTCCTCGGTCAGCTTGATGGTATCGAGCAGCGTGATCTCGCTCGCCGGCCGACCGAGCTTGATGCCGCCGTGGCGACCGCGCACGGTTTGCAGCAAGCCGTTCTCGACCAGCGGCTTGATCAGCTTGAACAGGAACAACTCCGAGATCGCATGCGCCTTGGCGATGTCGGCAATGCGGCTGAGCCCCGGCTCGCTGACCGCGCAATAGATCAGCGTGCGGATGGCATAGCTCGACTGGCGCGTCAGTTTCATGGTCGAATCCCGTTAAGTCAGGCCCGCCACTTTATAAGAGTTCTAAAGTTCGTCAAGCAAAGCTGATGGCTTTCATCAGGAATTGATCGACGAAGGCTCTGGGCGCGGCAGCCATGCCGCCACGCCCCCAAACACCCAATTGGGACTATTGGTCGAGATAGGGCCGATGCAGCGACAGATCCGCCTCGCCGAGGCGGTCGCGGGCCGTAAAGCTCTGGTGCCAGTAGGGATAGATCAGCGGCGGCCGGCTGACCTTGTCGAGGCGGGCCACCTCGTCGGCGCTCAGCGTGAGGTCCACAGCTTTCAGATTGTCCTCGAACTGCTCGATATTGCGGCCGCCGATGATCACCGAGGCGACCAGTGGCCGCTGCAGCAGCCAGGCCAGCGACACCTGGGCGCCGGAAACGCCGTGCGCGCCGGCCACTTCGTTGATCACGTCGACAATGTCCCAGAGTTTTTCCGGATCATAGATGGGCGGCTCCTTGAAGCCGGTGACCTGACGGCCACTCGATGGCGTGCTGCTGCGGGTATATTTTCCCGACAACCAGCCGCCGGCGAGCGGCGACCAGATCAGCAGCGAGACGCCCTGATCCAGCCCGAGGGGCACGAGTTCGTACTCGGCCTCGCGCGAATGCAACGTGTAGTGGATCTGCTGGGAGACAAAGCGCTGCTGATGCGCCGCGTCGGCGACCCCAAGCGCCTTCATCAGGTGCCAGGCGGAATAGTTCGAGCAGCCGACATAGCGCACCTTGCCCTGTTTGATCAGCGTATCGAGGGCCTCGATCGTCTCTTCGAGCGGTGTCTGGCCGTCCCATTGATGCACCTGGTAGAGATCGATGACATCGGTCTTGAGGCGCTTCAGCGAGTTCTCGCACTCGCGGATGATGTGCCAGCGCGACAGGCCACGATCGTTCGGCCCCTTGCCGGTGGGAAAGCGCACCTTGGTGGCCAGCAGGACGCGGTCGCGCCGCCCGTCGCTCAGGGCTTCGCCAATGATCTGCTCCGAGACCGAACTGGAGTAGACATTGGCGGTATCGATGAGATTGACGCCGTGATCGAGACACAGGTCGATCTGGCGCTGTGCCTCGCGCGTGTCGGTGTCGCCCCAGAGTCCGTCGCCACCGAACGTCGCCGTGCCAATCGCCAGCGATGACACCTTGAGCCCCGACCGGCCGAGCAATCGATAATCCATGAAATTCTCCCTTTGAAATCCGCGCAGACCCTAGAATGAGTCGGCGGCCGGATGGACACAAATGCTGCCCGGGGCGCCGGAGACGGCTTCTGCGGCACAAAAGCTGATCGGAAGTGGAAAGATTTCGGGCGCGGCCAAAAAGACTCTTCCCGAGTCGCACTTTTTCCGTTCAGATGCCGCCCGGCAAAGGCCTCCTGCTCACACCATGGATGGCCGCCACTAGCCAGCGGCAAGATTTCAGCCGCATAGCCAATAGACTAGTCGGAACAGCAATCGTTCCTCAACATGTTTTCTCGTTCGACTTTGCGTGTCTGGGGTTCTTGCTGGTCTGTTTATATATCGGCGTATTGCTGTCAGTATTGAAGCGGACTGATGCAGACGTCTGCAAGACATAGCGGTCATAGCTCCGCGGATCTGCGCCGTCATCAAGCTGACTGCCCGACTACTGCCGGGTGGTTCGAATAAGGCCCATTTGGGGGGCCGAAAGAGGGAATAGATGAAACGTTCTGACGAGGCTGATTCAGTCACATGATCAGCGAGAGGACGCCGGGCCTGAGCCCGAGTGAGTCGCTTGAACTGATCGAAGCTCATGGAATTGGGACGTGGACGTGGCTGCTGGACGCAGGCCACTTCACCTGGTCGCCAGGGATGTCGCGCATCCTGGGCGTCGAACACGCTCCCGACCGGCAGAGTCTCGATCACTTCGAGCAGTTGATCCACCCTGACGATCAGCAGGATTTCCGCAATCCCGCGCAGGTGGCAGCCAGCGACATGCTGATGGACCGCGAGTATCGCGTGCTGCGGCCTAATGGCGAGCTGTGCTGGGTGCAAAGCCATGGCAGGCTGATCCATTCCCGCGACGGGCGACCCGAGCGGCTGGTTGGCGTGGCCATGGATGTCACCGACATCCGCCAGGGCATGCTGGCGCTGCAGCAGCGCGAGGGCCTGATTGCCGCCCTGCGCGAGATGTTCGACGTCGTCATCTGGACGACCGAGGCGAACGGCGAGATCCGGGACGAGATTGAATGGTGGCGCAACACCGGCCAACGGGGGCGCGTCGGCAACTGGGACCGGCTCAATTCCGTGCATCCCGATGATCTCGACCGCGTCAAGGCGGCGTGGGAGGACGCGCTGGGTCACCGGCGCCGCTATTCGGTGGCATGCCGGGTGCTGATGGGCGACACCTATGTGCCGGTGGTGTCGACGGCGACTGCCGTGCTGGGACGCGGTGGCACACTCGAGGGCTGGATCGGCTTTACCGCGCGACAGGATTCCAGCCTGGGGGTCAAGCTGGACATGCCCTCGCCCGGGGGACCGCCGCTGTCACCCGGACAGGTGCGCGCCGCGCGCGGCTATCTCGGCTGGTCTGCCGAGCAGCTGGCCGAAAATGCCGGTGTGTCGTTCTCGACCGTCCGCCGGGTGGAAACCCCCAGCGAGCGCGGCGTGCGCGAGCAGAGCGTGGCGGCAATCCGCAAGGCGCTGGAGCGTGCCGGCATCAGCTTTTCCAGCGGCAGCGACGGCCGCACCGGCGTGTCGCTGAGGCCGATCTAGAAGCGGGCAAAGACTCGCCCGAGGACAAACCCCAGTCCGGCGAGGATCAGGATCGCCGCCGGATACCAGATCGCAACAAAGAACGGCGAGTCGTCGGTGCAATGGGCGGCGTAGAAGCTGGCGGAGATGCCGCCGGCGACGATGCCGGCCACGGCTCCCGACAGGCCCGGGCGCGTCGGCGCTCCGGTGCGCAGGGCGGCGATCATGGCGGCCAGCGGGCCCAGTCCGATCAGGGGCACGAAGGTCAGGCAGATCAGGCCGTTCTTGCCGGTAGCCGCCATCTGCCATTGGGGTGAGGGCAGGAGAAAGGCCTCGATGACTGCCATGATGGCCAGCACGGCCGGGGCGGTCGCGAGCACGGCGAAATCGACCCAGCGCACGGCGCCGGGGCGCATCAGGCGGTCGAGCAGCAGGATGCTGGTGACTGCCAGCAGCCCGGTCACCAGGAACTTGCCGACGAAGCGATAGGTCTGGGCCACGTCGGCGATGTCGGGACGCGGGCCGATGGTGGAAAAGAACACTGCGGCGGCAGTGATCACGGCGACGACCAGCGCAATGGCGATCGCCCTGCCCGGCCGCATGCGCTGACGCGGCAGGTCCGAGGCAAGTGCGGCAATAAGGTCATCGGTCTTGATCATTGCTGTCCAAACTTGGCCGCGATGGTCGCGAGCCCACGATGCAGTGCCACGCGCACTGCGGTTTCCTTCATGCCGAGGCGTGACGCCGTCTCGGGAATGCTCAGGCCTTCGACACTGATCGACTGCACCACCACCCGCTGCCCGTCCGACAGACAGGCGAGGGCGCGAGATACTTCGGCACCGCTCAGTGTCTGGCTCTCGGGTTCGGCGAGAGTCTCGGCGAAATCGGCGATATCAACCTCGACCCGCGTGCCGCGGCGGCGATAGGCATCGACGATCTTGTAGCGGGCAATGGCGAACAGCCATGGCGTCACCAGTTCGTCGGTCCGCCATGTGTGTCGCTTGAGATGAATTGCCAAGAGCGTCTCCTGCACAATGTCCTCCGCGTCGATCTGCAGATTGCTCGCCAGCTTGCGCCGGGCAACCGAACGCACCAGCGGACTGACCGCCGAGAGAAACTCGGCATAGGCCCTGTCGTCGCCGGCGAGTGCCGCCGACAACAACCGATGCAGCCGTGTCTCCTCTTGTGTGGAGGCCACCTATATCTCCCAGTTCGTAGCGCCGGCGCATTTGTTACGTCGGACGGGGCGCACGCGTCTCTCACGAACACGTGTACGGGATGAACGTAACAAATCTACCCACCGCGGCGAACTCGTTGGTGTTGGCAGGATGGACCTGCCGAAAACGAGGAGTTGTCAAATGAACCACGTCGCCACTCTCGCCCTTGCCGCTTCGCTCGCAACCGCCATCGGCGGCATTGCCACCACTGCAAGCGCTGCCGACACCGAAAAGTGCTACGGCGTCGCCCTCGCGGGCCAGAACGACTGTGCCGCCGGCCCCGGCACGACCTGCGCCGGCACATCGTCGGTCGACTATCAGGGCAATGCCTGGAAGGCCGTGCCGATGGGCACCTGCGCCACCATGGAACTGCCGGAAGGCCGCATGGGCTCGCTCGAAGCGCTTGAGCGCGACGTTCCCGCCGCCTGATCCTGCTGCAGTCGGGGGGCTCCGCGCCCCCCGCACCTTTCCGGAGGACCAACACATGCCAGCCACCGCACCAGAACAGCTTCCGCACCGCGCCGGGCTCGGCCTGAAGCCGGAGCACTATCGCGACATCATCGACACGGCGCCCGATATCGGCTTTTTCGAAGTGCACGCCGAAAACTACATGGGCGACGGTGGCCCGCCGCATCACTATCTGGAAGCGATCCGCGAGCGCTATCCGCTGTCGCTGCACGGCGTCGGGCTGTCGATCGGCGGCAATGGGCCGCTGGACAAGGCGCATCTGGAACGCCTTCGCAACCTCAACGAGCGCTACAAGCCGGAGTCGTTTTCCGAGCATCTCGCCTGGTCGACGCACGAGAGTGCCTATCTCAACGACCTGCTGCCCCTGCCCTATACGCCCCAGACGCTGCAGAACGTCATCGCCCATGTCGATGAGGTGCAGCAGGTCCTGGGACGCCGCATGCTGCTGGAGAACCCCTCGACCTATGTGCTGTTCGCCGAGTCGAGCATCGACGAGATCGAGTTTCTGGCCGCCATCGCCGCGCGCACCGGCTGCGGCCTGCTGCTCGACGTCAACAATGTCATGGTGTCGTCGGTCAATCACCGGCTCGACCCGTTTGCCTATATCGACCGCTTCCCGCTGGGGCTGGTCGGAGAGGTCCATCTTGCCGGCTATGACGAGACCGAGGACGACGCCGGCGAGCGCCTGCTGATCGATGCACATGGCAGCCGGGTCAGCCCCGATGTGTTTGCGCTGTTCCAGCATACGCTGGCCAAGGCAGGGCCGCGCCCGGTGCTGGTCGAATGGGATAATAACGTACCCGATTTCGCGACGTTGGCGGATGAGGCCGGGCGCGTCGATACAGCAATCGCCGCCAGCACGCCGGACGCCCTGAGGCGGGCATCGTGACGGTCACGCTGGAAAGATTTGCGGCGGCCGTGCTTGATCCGGCGCGGCCGGTGCCCGATGGCGTGCAGAGCCCGCGCGCCACGCCCGACAGCAAGCGCTTTGCGGTCTATCGCAACAACGTCTTCGTCAGTCTGGTCGGCGTGCTCGAAAAGCGCTTTCCGGTCACCCGCCGGCTGGTGGGCGACGCGTTTTTCACCGGCATGGCGCGCGCCTTCGCCGGGATCGAGCGGCCGGCCTCGCCGATGATGATGCGCTACGGTGACGGCTTTCCAGGCTTTGTCCGCGGCTTTCCGCCTGCCGCCGGCATCGCCTATCTCGGCGACGTAGCCGAGCTGGAGGCACGCTGGTCCGACGCCTATCACGCCGCCGATGCGACGCCACTGGCGGTTGCAGCTCTTGCCGAGATCGCGCCCGACGCCGTGGCGACGACGCGCTTTGTGCCGCATCCGGCAAGCCGGCTGCTGCGCTCGGCTTTTCCGGTCGGCAGCATCTGGGCGGCGCATCAGAGTGCCGAAGTGAAGCCGCTGACCCATCGCATGGCCGAAACGGTGCTGATCGTCCGGCCGGGGGCCGAGGTCCGCGTCCATATCCTGCCGCCGACAGACGCCGGCTTTGCCGCCGCGCTGCTGGCCGGCGCCAGCATTGGCGCGGCTGCGGCGCATGGAGCGGCGGGATTTGATCTGGGAACGGCTTTGGTCGGACTGGTCAGGCTCGGTGCCTTTGCCGGGATTCACACTGGAGGGGAGACTGACGATGTCGACGCTGACTGACTTTTTCGATCGCGGCCGCACGCTGCAGACCACGCTGGCCGGACTGCTGACCGCCCCGGCACTGCTGGCGTTGCGGGTGGCGCTCGCCATCCCGTTCTTCCGCTCGGGGCTGACCAAATGGGACGGCTTTCTCAGCCTCTCGAGCGGCGCCACCTATCTCTTCACCGAAGAGTTCAAGCTGCATTTCTTCTGGGGCGAGATGGCCTATCCGGCGCCGCTGCTGATGGCCTTCCTCGCCGGCATCGGCGAGATCGTCCTGCCGGTGCTGCTGGTGCTCGGCCTCAGCACCCGGCTGGCCGCGCTCGGGATCCTCGCCATGACCATCATCATCCAGCTCACGATTCCGGATGGATTGATCAACTTTCATCTACCATGGGCCGCAATGGCGCTGGGGCTGATAGCCTTTGGCGCAGGCGCATGGTCGCTCGACCGCTTTTTCGGCCTGGCACGCCGTGCCGCAAGACCTGTCACCCAGTAAGGGAGTTTTCCGTATGCTCACCATCATTCGCGGCATCGCCATTGCCGGCTTTGGCCTCCTCGCGTCCATGTCTGCCGCGATGGCCGGAGAAATCCGTCTCTGGGACGAGGCGGGCTTTGCCGCCGCGCAGGCGGCCGGCCAGCCGGTCGTCGTGCATGTCACGGCGCCGTGGTGCCCGACCTGCCGGGCACAGAAGCCGGTGATCGAGTCGCTGGCAGGCAGTGCGGACTATCCGGACCTGCTGGTCTTCGAGGTCGATTTCGACAGCCAGAAGGACGTGCTGCGCACCTTCGGCGTACGGCAGCAGAGCACGCTGATCGCCTTCCGCGGCGAGACTGAAGTAGCCCGCTCGGTCGGCGTCACCAATGCCGAGGCGATCTCGAACTTCGTCGCCGAGACGCGCTGATCATGGATCCCCTGTCACTGCTGCTGGCCGGACTGGCGGGCGTGCTCTCGACGCTGTCTCCCTGCGTCTTGCCGCTGCTGCCGGCGGTGCTGATCGGCGCCCAGTCCGAGCATCGGCTGGGGCCGGTGGCGCTGGCCGGGGGCCTGGCGCTGTCATTCACAGTGCTCGGCCTGCTGGTGGCGACGGTGGGATTTGCGCTCGGGCTCGATCCGAACCTTTTCCGTTATGCTGGCGGCGGCGTGATGATGGCCATCGGCGTCATCCTGCTGGTGCCGCTGGCGCAGGTGCGGCTGGCGACGATGGCGGCACCGATCCAGACCTGGACGAACGCGCGGCTCGGTGGCCTCTCCACCAGTGGCCTTGGTGGCCAGTTCGGGCTCGGGCTGCTGCTGGGCGCCGTCTGGGCGCCCTGTGTCGGGCCGACGCTGGGTGCCGCTTCGCTGCTGGCGGCGCAGGGCACCGATCTGGGCGCCGTGGCCCTGACCATGGTGCTGTTCGGGCTCGGCGCCGCTGCACCGATCCTCCTGCTCGGACTGCTGTCCCGGCAGGTCTGGAGTTCGGTCACGAGGCTGGGGCGGCGTACGGCCGGGTACGGCAAGCCGATCCTCGGCATCATCCTCGTCGGCATCGGTCTGATGGTGGTCACCGGGATCGACAAGCAGATCGAGGCCGTGCTGGTGTCGGTGTCGCCGCAGTGGCTCACCAACCTGACCACCGCGATCTGACCGCGCCGGCCGGCGCGACCGCCGGAATTCGGCTTTACCAGGAGAGACTTGAGACATCCGTGCGGATTGACCTCGCCAGCGGGGGCGTGTCCAATGGCACCAATCGAGTACACAGGACGCGTGTCATGAAGAGTTTTTCGTCGTCGAGTTTCGCCAGCAATCATACGCTGGCGCTCGAAGCTGCCCATGCGGCCGTGCAAAAAGACCCGCTGGCGCTGTTCACGGACTTCCAGTGGTTCCTCTATGCCGGGCGCGACACCATCTTTTTCACCGCCTTCTCGAAGGAGAGCTTCGACAAGGAAAAGCTCAAGAACCTGGCGGCCCGGGTGGTGGCGCTGGCGCCACAGCTGACGCATGGCTTTGAGGGGGCCCTGCCCGGACACCCGCTGAGCGAGACGCAACTCGACGCCATCACCTCGGTCGAGATGGTCGATACGTTCGACGGCTATCCGGACAAGTGGCTGAGCACCAGCGCCGACATCTACGAGACCAAGGGACTGCCGCTGTTCCGCTTCATGGCCGCCACCCGCACGGGCGGGCCGGACGGCGAGGGCCGCGCCTCGATCATCCAGGTGCGGGCCGCCCACGCGGTACTCGAGGGCTCGGACTCGGCCCTGCTGGCGCGCTCGCAGACGGCCGGTCACGGCATCCAGTCGGACGAGAAGAACAAGGTGAGCCTGGGGACCCGCATCGGCGCCTTTCTCAGCGGCCTGCTCGGCGCCTCGATCCACATGTTCTTTGCCTGGGTGCTGTCGCCCACCGAAAAGCCGACGCTGTTCCGCACGCTGCCGATCGAGCGCAGCCGCATCCGTCGCCTCGCCAACGAGATCGGGGTGCGGCAGCGCTCGGTGTATTTCGCGCTGGTGACGCACGCGCTGCATACGGAAGGCGACAAGAAGCACAACGAGAAGGTCATCACCGCCGCCTACACCATGCTCGACACCAATCGCACCGCCGGGGACGACGACTTCTTCCGGGTGCGCACGCTGATGGCCAAGTTCCCCCACAAGGACGACTTCCTCGAGTATGTGCGCGGCGTCGACAAGGTGGTGGACGAGATCGAGAACAAGGATGTCACCAAGTTCCAGATGGGCATCCTGGCGCTGTTCTCGATGCACCGGCGGATCTCCAGGCTGTTCCCGTTCCTCTACAGCCCGCGCTTCTGGCGCTTTTCGGGGACCAAGGACACGACGGTGCTGACGCTGGTGCCGCCGCATCGCAGCTTCGGGCCGGTGACCGAGTGGATGATGGAACCGATCTATTGCGGCGCCTATCACCCGTCCTCCAATATCTGCACCTTCTGCCCCGGCCGTGAGTACATGACTCTCAACTTCACCATGGAGCAGCGGCAGATCGCCAAGGTCGACAGGATCCCGACCCTGATCGAGGCGGTGGAACAGCGCGTGCTCGGCTAAATGCGGGTCGCCCGCTACGAGCGCTATGGCAGCCCGAAACGGGTCGCTGTGGCGGAGGTGGACGCACCACAGGCCGGGCCCGGCGAGATCGTGGTGCGCGTGCAGGCCGCTTCAGTCAATTCCTGGGATATCGACAAGCTCACCGGCAACGTGCTTGGCCGCCTCGATGGCCCGTTCGCGCCGCGCCACACGGTGCTGGGTGCCGAGGTGGCGGGCATCATCGACAGCATCGGACCGGTTGTCAGTGGACTGGCCGTCGGCGACAGGGTGTTTGGCGACCTGACCGAAAGCGGCTGGGGTGGCTTTGCCGAACTGGTCCGGGGCAAGGCCGGGGCCTTCCTGCCCATGCCGGAGGGGCTAGGCTTTGAGGAGGCGGCATGCGTCCCGCAGGCCGGGCTGCTGGCGTTGCAGGGGTTGCGCATGCATGGCGGACTGCGGGCCGGCATGCGCGTGCTGATCAACGGCGCAGGCGGCGGAATGGGCTCGTTCGCCATCCAGCTGGCCAAGGCCGCCGGCGCCGAGGTGACCGCCGTGGACCGGGGCGACAAGCTGGCGTTCATGCGCGGGCTCGGCGCGGACGAGGTGATCGACTACACGCAGCGCGATTTCGCCAGGTCGGGCGGGGCTTATGACTATATCCTCGATGCGCAGGGGCGACGCTCGATCGGCCGGCATCTCGGCGCGCTTGCCGATGGCGGCACCTATGTCCTCGCCGGTGGCAGTGTTTCAAGCCTCTTGCAGACGGCCCTGTTCGGCGCAACCAAAGGCAAGGCACAGGGCAAGCGCGTGTCGCTGCTGTTCTGGCGTCCGCTGCCGGCAGACATGCAAGAGCTGGCGGGCATGCTCGCCGCCGGAACGCTGCGCGCCGTCATCGACCGACGGTTCAAGCTGGCGGAAACGGATCAGGCGCTGGCCTGGGTGGCCGAAGGCCATGTCAAAGGCAAGGTCGTGGTGATGCCGGCCTGACGGCTAGCGTGCCTCGACCTCAAGACCGAGCTGCGTCAGCAACCGGTCGCGGGTCTCGACGACGCCGAAGGCGGGACCGCCTGGGCCCAGTGCCGCGCCGGCGGCGAGCGGCCCGGCATCGACCGGATCAAAACCCAGATCGTCGATCAGCCGCAGGACCGAACGCACCGCGTCGCGGTCGTTGCCGGCGGCCGCCATACCAATGCGGCCGGGCGTGCCGCGCGGTTGCCGCTCGTCGCGAAACTGGTTGTAGCCGAGCTGGTTGAGGCTCTTGACCAGCCGCGCCGAGGGAAAGTGACGCTGTACCGCCAGGCTGGTGTCGGCGGGCGCTTCGGCAAACTCGGGGATCACCCCGTCGGTCTGCTCCCAGTAGTTGATGGTGTCGATCAGGATCTTGCCGGCAAAGGTATCAGGCGGCAGTTCGCGGAACCGCCAGGACGGCACGGCGAGAATGATCATCGAGGCATGGGCTACGGCATCGGCCAGCGTCACCGCCCTGGCGCCGGGCGCGAGGATATCGACGAGCATCTCGATGCTTTCGGGCGGACCGGAGCGGGCCAGCACCGTATCATAGCCGGCTTCCACTGCCGCACGCGCCAGCACGGTGCCGAACTTGCCGGCACCGATGATGCTCAGGTGGGGGCGGATATCCAAAAGGTCACTCCAGGCACGTCGCGTTGGCAGGCAGTCGGGTCAAACGAGCTTACCTATGTAGGGATTGAGGGCAGGTAACATCAACCGCCTCCAGGGCACAGGGAGGAAACCGGGCGCCGCAAGGCTCAGGTCACCACCGTAATCCGCTCGCTGGCACGGGTGATCCCGGTATAGAGCCAGCGCTTGCGATCCTCGCGGAACACGAAGCTCTCGTCGAATAGATAGACATTGTCCCACTGGCTGCCCTGCGCCTTGTGGACGGTGAGGCAGTAGCCGAAGGTGAATTCGTCGAACTGCTTGCGCTCGGGCCAGCTCAGATTGTCCTCCTCGCCGGAAAAGAAGGCGAGATGGCTGATGACCTTGGCCTGGGTCTTGTTCTTGCCCGTCGCCGGCTCGTCGGGGTCGAGCAGCATGGAGAAGCGCCCGCCGGAGCGTTTCTTGACTTCAGCAGCGGTCCAGATCTGGCCGTTGAGCAGCTTTTTCTGCGGATTGTTCCGCAGGCAGACGAGGCGGTCGCCGACGACGGGTTCGTGGCGCGGCATGTTCTTGAGTTCGCGCATGCGGTCATTGTAGGCGACGCGGGTCTTGTTGCGGCCGGCCAGCACCTGGTCGGCCTCCATGACGGCCTGGCGGTCGACATCCTCGCGGCTGATGACGAGGGACTCGCCATAGCGGCCGTGTTCAAGATGGTCGCCCTCGCGGATATCCATCGACATGCGGATGATCGGGTTGTCGCGGGCCTGGCGATGGATTTCGGTGAGCATGATGTCGGGATCATGGGCGGTGAAGAAGCCCGCGCCCTGCACCGGCGGCAGCTGGAACGGGTCACCCAGCACCAGCACCTTGGTGCCGAAACTGAGCAGGTCGCGGCCCAGCGCCTCGTCGACCATCGAGACCTCGTCGATGACGATGAGATCGGCCAGTGCCGCCTCGCTCTCGGGATCGAGGGCGAATTTCGGTTCACCCTCCTTCTCCGAAACCAGCGAGTAGATCAGCGAGTGGATGGTCGAGGCGCCACGGCAGCCGTTCTTGCGCATGACCAGCGCCGCCTTGCCGGTAAAGGCAGCGTATTTCACCGATTTGACGCCCTGCGCCAGATGGCGGGCCAAAGTCGACTTGCCGGTACCGGCCCAGCCGAAGAGGCGAAAGACCTGCGGGCCGGACTTGTCCTTGAGCCAGTGCGAGACGGCCATCAGGGCTTCGTCCTGCTGCGGCGACCACTCCACCATCAGACGATGGTCGTCCGCACGGAACCAATGCCGTCGATCTCGCCCTCGAGCACATCGCCCCGCACCACGGCACCCACACCTGCCGGAGTGCCGGTGAAGATCAGGTCGCCGCGCTGCAGTTCGATGGATTTGCTCAGATAGGCGATGACATGGGGCAGGTCCCAGATCATGTCGGCAATGTCGGCGTCCTGGCGCAGGGCGCCATTGACCTTGAGGCTGATGCGCGCCTTGTGCGGATGGGCGCCAAGGTTCATGGCCGGCAGCAGCTTGCCGATGGGGGCGGAATGGTCAAAGCCCTTGGCCATGTCCCACGGCCGGCCGCCCTTCTTGGCAAGTGCCTGAATGTCGCGACGCGTCATGTCGATGCCCGCCGCATAGCCCCAGACATGGCTCATGGCGTCGTCGACGCTGATGTTGCTGCCACCGCTGCCGAGCGCGGCAACCAGTTCGATCTCGTGATGCAGGTCGGCGGTCTCGGGCGGATAAGGCATATCGCCGCCGCCGGTGACCAGCGCATCGGCGGGCTTGCCGAAAAAGAACGGCGGCGCCTCGTTGGGGTCGTGCCCCATCTCGCGGGCGTGCTCGGCATAGTTGCGTCCGACGCAGTAGACGCGGCGGACCGGGAACAGCGCCCCGTCGGTGGTGGGCACGGCAATGATGGCAGGCGGGAAAACGTAATCGGGCATGAGACTCTCGCAAATATCGGGCGGACAGTAACCGAATTTGTCCGTGTACAAAATGCGAACTTTGCCGCCTGCCGCGGCCGGCGGTCAACGCCCGACGCCGGCTGCTCAGGCCGGTGATCTCGCCGCACTGGCAGGTGCGGCAAGTTCGTCGGTCACCACCTCGAAGCCGTCCAGAACGGCGGGGCCGAACTGGGTCGACAATGCCACGTCGGTGGCGTCGCGACCGATGGCCATCAGGATGCGGCCGATGCGCGGCGTGTTGTGCCGGGCGTCGGCCGTATACCAGTGGCCGCCCAGATAGACCTCGAACCAGGCCGAGAAATCCATCGGGTCGGGCACGGGCGGAACGCCGATATCGCCGAGGTAGCCGGTGCAGTAGCGCGCCGGGATGTTGAGGCAGCGGCAGAAGGTGATGGCGAGATGGGCAAAGTCGCGGCAGACGCCGACCTGCTGGTTGTAGCCGCCGAAGGCGGTCCGCGTGGGGTCGGCCTGCATGTAGTCGAAGCGGATGTGATTGTGGACGAAGTCGAGCACCGCCTGGACGCGCGGCCAGCCCGGCGGCGTATTGCCGAAGAGCTGCCAGGCGACATTGCCGAGCAGGTCGGTCTCGCAATAGCGGCTGCCCATCAGGAAGGTCAGCGTGTCGTCGGGGAGGTCGCGGATGTGATGCTGCACGGCATCGTGCGGCACTACGTCGGGCAGGCCGGAATCATAGATCTCGAAGGCTGTGGAGATGGTCAGCGCGCCGGCCGGTGCGGTCACCCGGGTCGCAACATTGCCGAAGCTGTCGGTATAGTCCCAGACCTCGGCCGGCGGCGAAAAGTTCAGCACCTGCGGCGTCAGCAGATCGGCCCGCCGCGAGGGGTGGATGTTGAGATTGAGCAGCATCGGGGTGGGCTGCGGGCATTCGTAGCGCAAGGTATAGCCGGCCTTGATCTGCATGATCAGACGTCCTCGATTTGCGGGATGGGCGCGATGGCGGGATCGGCCGTGGTGACGTTGACCTGGACGGTCATGCCCTGCGGATCGTCCTTCCGCCCGACATAGGTGCCGCTGAGCGGGATGGCCTGGCGCGGATCGCGCGCCACCCCGACGCGGATGAGGTCGCGATTGCCGACAATGCCGTTGGTGGGATCGAACTCGACCCAGCCGGCGCCCGGCAGGTAGACCTGACACCAGGCGTGGGTGGCGCCACCGCCGCGGGTGACCGAGCCATCGCGGCTGGGCACGTAGATGTAGCCGGTGACGAAGCGCGCCGCGAGGCCGAGCGAGCGGCAGGCCTCCATCATCAGCAGGGCGAAGTCCCGGCAGGTGCCGCTGCCGATCGACAGGGTCAGTTCGGGCGGCTGGGTGCCCGGATCGGTGCGGCGCGAGTAGACGAAGCCCTCGCGGATGGCCATGGTCATGGTGGCGAGCAGGTGCGCGGTGTCAGTGGTGCCTTGCGGCTTGACGAAACGGCGGGCCCATTTCTCCACCGCGCCGGCATCGTTGGTATAGTGGCGGCGCATTGACGGCTCGAGATCTGGCAAGGTCTCGTCGTCGTATTGCATGGGCCAGGTCCGGCCCTGCTTCTGGGTCTGGAACTGCGGCGCGGTCGGCGGGGCGTGGTCGAGGGCGATGTTGGTCTCGAAGCGCAGTTCGGCGGCCTTGCTGTCGAACCTGGCGAGGGCGACGCAGTTGCCGAAGACGTCGTGCATCCAGGTGAGCGATGACGGTACGGGCGAGATGTCGATATCGGCCAGCAGCAGGCGCTGGTCGTAGCTGTCGCGCGGGCGAAACAGCACGCGATGCTCGCCGAACCCGACGGGGCGCCTGTAGGCGTAGGTTGTGGTATGACGAACGCGCAGTATGGTCATGGCGTCGTCAACGCGCAGAGGCGAGAAAAGTGCCGCGCCTGCGGCAATTGCGATGCAATCGCCGGGAACCGTAGCACATCGAGACCATTGTGGGTCGTCATCACCTGTACCAGGAACACATCATGCGGTTCTCGCTTGGCTGCGAACTCGACTACACCATCGAGCAGCCGACTACCCTGATCCTCAACATCGAGCCGATGCGTGGCGCACAGCAGCACGTGCTGTCGGAGCGGCTGACGCTGACGCCGTCGATCCAGAGCGAACCGCATCAGGCCAAGGAGAGCTCCAACCTCTACCGCCGGGTACTGGTCTGGCCGGGCACGCTGAACATCCGCTACGAGGCGGAAGTCGAGACCATGCCCAAGGCGTTCGACCCGTCGAGCATCTACGAAGTGCCGGTGGCGCAGCTGCCGCTCGACGTGCTGCCCTATCTCTATCCCAGCCGCTATTGCGAGAGCGACAAGCTGGGGCGCTTCGCCTGGCGCGAGTTCGGCAATGTCGGCGTGGGGCACGAGAAGGTCACGGCGATCTGCAACTGGATCTACGACCGTGTCGACTACGTTGCCGGCGTCAGCCAGTCGGCGACTTCGGCGCAGGATACCTTTTCCGAGCGGGCCGGTGTCTGCCGCGACTTCGCCCATCTGGGGATCAGCTTCTGCCGGGCGCTGGGCATTCCGGCCCGGTTCGTGTCAGCCTATGGCTGGCAGCTGCAGCCGCAGGATTTCCACGCGGTGTTCGAGGCCTATCTGGGCGGACGCTGGTACCTGTTCGACGCAACGCGGCTCTGCCCGGTCGACGGCATCGTGCGTATCGGTATTGGCCGCGATGCCGCCGACACGGCGTTCGTGACATTCTACGGCCAGGTGCAGAGCGCGCCGAAGTCGGTGTGGATCGAGCCCATCGACGGGGCCGACCGCGGCCGTGACTGGACCACCGAAGCGGTGAGCGTGGCGGAAGTCTAGCCGCCACGCCCGGGATGGATCAGACCGGCGCCGGGCCCGTCGCCTGCCGTGCCTGCGATCCCCTGCTGCCCGCCTTGCCGGCGGCATAGGGATTGGTGCGCGGATCGCGCGGGTCGCGATGCAGGGCCCCGTCCTTCATGATCAGCGAGAAGTGGTGCGGACCCACGAGGATGGACTGGTCGAGCAGCGGGTTACCGTCGACCAGCAGGATGTCGGCCAGCGCCCCCTCCCGGATGACGCCGAGCTCGCCCTTGTGACCCATCAGGTCGCCGCCGACGGCGGTGGCGCAGCGCAGGGCTTCGGCGGGCGAGTAGCCGAAGAACTTGACGAAGTGGCCGATATCGCGCGCATTCTGGCCCATCGGCGTAACGGTGAAGCCGTAGTCGCCGCCGACCACCACGCGCATGCCGCGCTTGCGCATCTGGTGATAGGTTTCGATCGTGTGCTCGATCTTGCGGAAGAGGCCCATGGCCTCGACGCGCTCCCGTGTCAGACCGACCACGTCGCCCTCATAGACCGAGTTGTGGACCAGCCCGAAGGCAGGCCCGACGATGACGCGATCCTTGGCGGCCTCGAGCATGTCGAGCGCCTCCTCGTCGGCGAAGTCGCAATGGTAGATGCAGTCGACACCGGCGCGCACGGCGCGCTTGACCGACTCGGCGGCGCGCGAGTGGCAGGCGACGCGCTTGCCCCAGTCATGGGCGGTCTGCACGCCGACGGTCAGTTCCTCTTCCGACAGCGAGACGATCTCGGCCCGCGCATGGCCGACGAACTCGTCGCCGGAGACATTGAACTTGACGTTGTCGACACCCTCGCGGCAGCAGAGCCGCACGGCCTTGCGGACCTCGTCGACGCCATCGGCGATCAGGCCGAAACTTTCGGCATGCATATGCTGCTTGCGCTCGTCGCCAAGCCCGCCGGTGACGGTGATCTCGGGACCGGCGGCACGATAGCGCGGGCCCTTGAGATAGCCGTCCTCGATCTCCTGGCGCACCACCACGTCGATGCGCATCTTGGCGCTGGCCGCCGAGTAGCAGGAGGTGAAGCCGTAATCGAGGATCATGGTGGCGTTGCGACAGGTGCGCAGCAGATGCTCCTCGGGCGGAATTTCGCCGAGGTCCTGGTTGCGCGCCGGGCCGACGAAGCTGAGATGGCAATGGCCCTCGACCAGCCCCGGCATCAGGAACTGGCCACCGCCATCGATGATCTCGGCAGCACTCGCGTCGCTGATCTGGTTGGCGCCGCGCGCCACGGTCTTGATGCGGTTGCCTTCGACGACGACCTCCCCGACGAACGGCTCATCGTCGATGGCGTCCCAGATGGTGACGTTCCTCAACAGATATGAATTCATGGCTTTCCCCTCCAATGCTGCCGGACAGCACGGCGTTTGTCGCCAGGTCAGCCGGTCGCAACCGGAACCATAGGGCGGGGAACCGGGACTGTCATCGTCGGCAGCTAGGAGGCGGCCCAGAAGCGCTCGAGTTCGGCGTGCAACTGGTCGGCGGCGTCGAGATTGGCGCAATGGCCGCCGCCGGGCAGGTCGACGAGGGTGAAATTCGGTCGCTGCAGCATGGCCGCGAGGGTCGGCCCGAGTGCGGCGTTGATGGCGCGGTCCTCGCTGCCGCGCAGCAGCAGGATGGGCAGCCTGGCCCGCGTGGCGTTGGCGATCAGATCGTAATGGGCGAGGTTGCGCGTCAGCGGCAGGCCGACTGCCGGGTCGAACTGCCCGATGAGCCGTTCGATCATGGGTCGTGCCGCCAGGTTGCGGGTCGTGGCTCGCGCAGCGATCCAGGCGACCAGCGGCTTGCCGAGCAGCGCCTGCAGGGGCGGCACGATGGGCGCCCAGAAATCGGGGACGCTCAGACTGTAGCTGGTGCCGAAGGTCGCCAGCGTGCGCAGGCGCCGTTCGTGGCTGCCCAGCATCCAGAGCGCGACGATGCCGCCCAGCGAATTGCCGACCCAGTGGACCCGATCAACGCCGGCATGATCGAGCATTTCGAGCAGGTCGGTGGCGAGGCGATCGATGCCCAGCGTCTGCTGGTCGAGGGATGCCGGTTTGCCGGAGCGGCCGTGGCCGCGCAGGTCGGGCACCAGCACACGATGACCGCGGCCGGCAAAATAGTCGGCATCGGCAAAGAGCTGTTCGCCGGCTGCCGCGAGGCCATGACAGAGCACCACGACGTCGGAGCCGGCGCCGCGATCATCGTAGACCAGGCTGACGCCGTCGGAGGCAGTGAACCGCTGCTCCATTACTCCCCCAGACCGGTTTCCTCAGGCACTACCTATCAGGATGCCGGCGGCAAAGACCAGCGCGCCGCCCACCACCACCTGCAAGGCGGCCCGCCAGAACGGCGTCTGCATGTAACGCTGCTGGATGAAGGCAATGGCCCAGAGTTCGACCAGCACGACAACGGCAGCGACGCTGGTGGCGACCCAGAAATCGTGGATCAGATAAGGCAGCGCATGGCCGAGCCCGCCGAGCGCCGTCATCACGCCGGCCGCCAGGCCGCGCTTGATCGGCGAACCGCGGCCGGTGAGCTTGCCGTCATCGGAAGCCGCCTCGGTAAAGCCCATGGAAATGCCGGCGCCGACGGCCGCAGCAAGGCCGACCAGAAAGGTCTGCCAGGTATCGCCGGTGGCAAAGGCCGCCGCGAACACCGGCGCCAGGGTGGAGACCGAGCCGTCCATCAGCCCGGCGAGGCCAGGCTGCACATAGGTCAGCACGAACTGGCGATGCGCCTCGCTCTTTTCGGTCTCCCTGCCCGTGATGCCGAGCTTGTCGGCGTCGAGCTGATCGGCCGCATCGGCGTGGTGCCGTTCCTCTTCGGCCAGATCGCCCAGCAGCTTGCGGACGGAGGCATCGCCGCACTGCTTGGCCGCTTCCATATAGTAGCGGTAGGCACCCTCCTCCATTTCCCACACCACCTGGCGCACGGCCTCGAGGGTGAGGTTCTTCATCAGCCAGATCGGCTTGCGCTGCAGGAAACCGCGCACATGCTCGCGGCGGATGGGGACCAGGCGGGGCCCGAATTTCTGCTCGTAAAGTTCGAGCAGGCGGCGGCGGTGTTCATGCTCCTCGGCGGCCATGCCCTCGAAGATCGCCGCCGAGCCGGGATAGGTCGGCTCGAGCTGCGTGGCCAGCTCGGAATAGATCTGACTGTCCTCTTCCTCCGCAGCGATGGCCAGCGAGAGGATTTCCCGCTCGTTCAGGGAACTGAATTCGCGCCGATTGGCTTGCCACAAGCGACTGAACATAAACGATATTCCTCTTTAGATTAGAGGAATTCTAATGTTTGAGATGGCGAAGCGCAAGCCGGCACACCGCGTGCCGCGATGCGGCATGACGGCAAAGGGCTGAATGCCGGTGCTAGCGGACGCTGGTGAGCGACCTGGCGGCGTCGACGATGGAGGTTTCGCTGAACGGCTTGCCGATGACCATGACGCCGGGAAAGCGGCTCTGCATTTCCTCTGGTGCGGAGCCGGTGCAAAAGGCAAACGGAATGCCCTTGGCCTGCAGTTCGGACCAGAGCTGCTCACTCGAGGACGAGTTCAGCCGGTAGTCGAGGAAGGCGAAGTCGACCTTGCGATCCCGCAGCAGGTCTGCCGCCTCGTTCTCCTGGGTGGCGAGCAGCACCTGGATGCCCTCACGTGCCAGGATGTCCTCGATCATGGCGGCGATGAGGAATTCATCATCAACGACAAGGG
The DNA here is from genome assembly GCF_055808595.1 of Devosia sp. J20-27. Classification (NCBI taxonomy): domain Bacteria; kingdom Pseudomonadati; phylum Pseudomonadota; class Alphaproteobacteria; order Hyphomicrobiales; family Devosiaceae; genus Devosia; species Devosia sp. J20-27. The sequence goes on from NZ_CM147875.1 coordinate 561,216, forward strand.
CCGTTTTGCCTGCAACATGAATGTTCATGGTCAAGTCCGCGCTCGAAGGACCGGCGTCCGCCATGGAAACCGGCATAGATAAATGCTTGCGCAGGATTGCTCCGCCCCGATACAGCGTCTGTCACGATGCCCGCAGGACACCCGCCTATCGGGTCTGTCCGGAGGTTTGCACGGAGACCGACGGGCTGCAAATAACATAAGTATGTGGGGGCGCGGTTTGCGACGGCATGCCGTCACATGGTCGTGAGCGCCGCTCCGTCACCGGCCATCTCGGCTGCCACCCATTCCCGGAACAGCCGCGTCTTGCGTGGCTCGCGGCGCCCCTCGACGGAAATGAACCAGTAGCCCAATCCGTCGCGCACCGAGAGATCGAAGGGCCGGACCAGCCGCCCGTCGGCAATGGCATAGGCGGACATGGCGTCGACGGTCAGCAGCGCGCCCTGCGCCGATACGGCCGCGTCAAAGGCGAGGGCCGGGTCGGAGTAGGTCGGTCCGGTGGTGACCGGCTGTGGCCGAACACCGGCGAGCTCGAACCAGTCGGCCCAGCTCAGCATGGTCGCCAGATCCTGGATCACCGGAATAGTGGCAAAGTCGGCCGGCGTCCGCAGCCCTGCCGCCAGTGCCGGTGCCACCACCGGGCTGTAGCTCTCGCCGCCGACGCGCTCCGATCGCAGCCCGCTCCAGACGCCACGCCCGTAGCGGATGCCGCAGTCGATATCGGAATGCGCGAGATCGATCGGCGCGCCGTTGACCGCCAGCCGCACGTCGATGTCGGGGTGCAGCTGGGTGAACTTGCCCAGTCGCCAGACCAGCCAGCGCGAGGCAAAGACATTGCCGGTGGTCACGGTCAGCACGTGGTCGCCGGCCACCCGGAGGGCGGAGACGGCATTGGCCAGCACCGCAAAGCCGTCGCGCAGCTGCGGCGCAATCGCCTGCAGTGCCGGCGTCGGCACAAGGCCCTGCGGCGTGCGCTCGAACAGCTCGATGCCCAGCCGCTCCTCGGCGCGCCGCAGGTGCTGGCTGACCGCGCCGGGTGTCACTCCCAGTTCCTCTGCGGCAGGCGCCAGGGCACCCCGGCGCGCCACGATCTCGATGGCACGGATGGCATTGAGCGGAACGGGAAAAGGATTTGCCATGTAGGTTTTCTATATCGAGACAGGTCATCTTGTCGATTGTTTCGATCTGCGGGCGTCCGATATTACGGTCTCAACCGAGAAAGGCGGACACGACATGTACAAAATCTTCATGACAATCCGGGCCTGGCTGGCGACACTCATTGAAGTTGAGTGCCCGCCTGACCATCTGTCTCACATGAGCCGCAGCGAACTTGCGGATCTTCCCCACACGCATCCGCCAACAGACGAATGCAACGCCTGCTAGTTCATGTCGGGTTCATGCAACCTGACTAGAACCGGCAGCGAAACAAAAAGGACTTGGACTGAACAATGAGATTTCTAGCGATACTTGGCCTGCTGCGCACTTCGTCGCGGCCGCGCCGCACCACCTGGCAGGATGGCCTCAGCCTGCGGGACCTAGCCGACCTGCCGACCCATCATCCCCGCCGCGACGACCGCTAGGCCGTCGCGACTACTCACACAGCCGCGCCGTACACGTCTTGCCGTGACATCCCATATCGATGTGGAGATGATCGTGATGCAGGGCATTGGCCTCAGGGCCGAGCGTGGTGGTGAACTGCGTACAGGCGCTGTCATGCGCAAAGCGCAGCAAACGGCCCTCCGATGAGAGCGGATCGCTCCATCCCCCCTCGACAGTCACTGTCCTGCCATCCTGCAGTTTGAAGCCGATCACGTCCAATGCCTCGGCAAAGGCGTGAAAGCTCAAATTGCCGGAACCGGCATTGTTGACGTTGCGGCACATGTAGCTGGTGCCGATCAGCACCTCGTCGAGACGGGTGTTTTCCCTGGCAAAGAGATAGGCATCGATCGACGCCGCCCAGGCCGGCAGTGCGGTGGCAACGCCGCAGGTGGTGGTCACGCCGCCCGAGATTTGCACCATGCGGCCATTGACCAGTACGCCCGTCAGCGCCAGCGGCGAGCGCGCGCCGCACTGGCTGTCGGCAATCGGTGGCAGCATGTCGGCCTCGACCGCGCCGGCGACCACGGCGGGACAGGCGCTCTGGTAGACGCGCGGCGGCCCGGGTGGCTCCTTGGGTTCGTCCTTCGGCGCGGGTCGCTCGTCGGGGCCGGTTGGCTCGCGAGTGACATCCTCGGGCGCCTTCGCGTCCGGTTCGACCGGAACTTTGGTCTCGTCTGCATTCGGCCGGGTGCGTGGCAGGGGTACCTCAGGCGTGACGGCCGGTGGTTCCGCGGTGGTGACGGTAGCGGGACGCGGTTCAGGCAGCGACACCGTGGTGTCCTGCGCAAAGGCCTGGAACATTGTTATCTGGGCAAGGGCCGCAAGACACACGACTGCTGGAATCCGCATGTCCATCCAACGCGCTAAGGGCGCTCAGGTTGCCCGCACGAGAAAGATCATTTCCTCCTGGGTACCATCGAAGGCGGCACCGGCCCAGTCGCCGAGCACGCGGTCGAGCCGCAATCCGGCTGCCGCCAGCCGGGCCGCGATGGCGTCGTGGCTCATGAAGCGCAAGGTGCTCCGCGATAGCAGCGTCTCGTCGGGGAAGCTGAAACGCTGCTCGAAGCGCACGAATTCTCCATCCCGCCCGAGGAACTGCCGTTCTTCCCTCAGCGGCCGGCCGTCGACCGCGACTTCGGCAACGGCGTAGTCCCAGCGGGTGGCCCAGTCGATATCGGGATTGCGGCTCTCGAAGACGAAACGTCCGCCGGGCGCCAGCCGACCCGCCACCATGGCGAAGGTCCGGTTGACCGCTGCGTCGTCGAGCAGCACCTGAAAGGCGTGGCCGGTGGAGATGATGAGATCGAAGCGGGCCGACGAGCGGAAATCCTCCGCCGCGGACAGCACCCAGTCGATCTCCGGCCCGAAGGGCCGCCTGCGGGCCACATCGAGCATGGCGGCGGCGGGATCGACGCCGGTGACGTGGTGGCCGCGCGCCGCATAGGCATTGGCGAGCAGCCCGGTGCCGCAGCCCAGATCGAGGACGCGCTGCGGGGTCGAGGGCGCCAGCGCCAGATAGAAATCGCGATCCGCCGACCAGCCGCTGCTGAGGTCGTAAATGGCGGCCAGCCGCGGATTGGCGTAGTGCTCATCGATCATGGCACGACCTCTAGGGCCTCGCCCGTGCACCGTCCAGCCATGCACGGTGCACATGGGCCGCAATTCTGCGGCTTAACCGCTGATAAACCATCTTTGCCGGACCCCGCGGGTCTGCTATCAGCCGCCTCATGTCCGTACCCCTCGACCATATCCGCAATTTTTCCATCGTCGCCCATATCGACCATGGCAAGTCCACGCTGGCCGACCGGCTGATCCAGATGACCGGCGGGCTCGAATTGCGCGAGATGAAGGCGCAGGTGCTCGACTCGATGGATATCGAGCGCGAGCGCGGCATCACCATCAAGGCGCAGACGGTGCGGCTCAACTACAAGGCGCAGAACGGCGAGACCTACGTTCTCAACCTGATCGACACGCCCGGCCATGTCGACTTCGCCTATGAAGTCAGCCGCTCGATGGCCGCCGTCGAGGGTTCGCTGCTGGTGGTCGACGCCAGCCAGGGCGTCGAGGCGCAGACGCTGGCCAATGTCTATCATGCTCTGGACGCCGACCACGAGATCGTGCCGGTGCTCAACAAGGTCGACCTGCCGGCCGCAGACGTGCCGCGAGTCAAGCAGCAGATCGAGGACGTCATCGGCCTCGACGCCTCCGAGGCGCTGGAAATCTCGGCCAAGACCGGTATCGGCATCGACACCGTGCTGGAAGCCATCGTGCATCGCCTGCCGCCGCCCAAGGGCGACGTGTCGCTGCCGCTCAAGGCGTTGCTGGTCGACAGCTGGTACGACACCTATCTGGGCGTCGTGGTGCTGATCCGCGTCATCGACGGCACCATCAAGAAGGGTCAGAAGATCCGCATGATGGCCTCGGGCGCCACCTATGAGCTCGACCGTGTCGGCGTGTTCACCCCCAAGCTCGTCGATATCGGCGAACTCGGGCCGGGCGAAATCGGCTTTTTCACCGCCTCGATCAAGGAAGTGGCCGATACCAATGTCGGCGACACCATCACCGACGACCGCAAGCCGACGGCCGAGCCGCTGCCCGACTTCCGGCCGGCGCAGCCGGTGGTGTTCTGCGGCCTGTTCCCGGTCGATGCTTCCGATTTCGACGAGTTGCGCAATGCCATGGGCAAGCTGCGGCTCAACGATGCCAGCTTCTCCTACGAGATGGAAACCTCGGCGGCGCTCGGCTTCGGCTTCCGCTGCGGCTTTCTCGGGCTGCTGCATCTCGAAATCATCCAGGAGCGGCTCAGCCGCGAGTTCGATCTCGACCTGATCGCGACGGCGCCCTCGGTTGTCTACGAAGTGCACATGACCAATGGCGACAAGCTGATGCTGCACAATCCGGCCGATCTGCCGGATGTGGTCAAGATCTCGGAAATCCGCGAGCCATGGATCAAGGCCACCATCCTGACGCCGGACGAGTATCTCGGCTCGATCCTCAAGCTCTGCCAGGACCGGCGCGGCGTGCAGCGCAACCTGAGCTATGTCGGCAACCGGGCACTGGTCGAATACGACCTGCCGCTCAACGAAGTGGTGTTCGATTTCTACGATCGCCTGAAGTCGATCTCCAAGGGCTATGCCAGCTTCGACTATGTGCTCGCCGACTATCGCGAGGGCGATCTGGTCAAGCTCTCGGTGCTGGTCAATTCCGAGCCGGTCGATGCGCTCTCGATGCTGGTGCACCGCAACGTGGCCGAAACGCGCGGCCGCATCATGTGCGAAAAGCTCAAGGAGCTGATCCCGCCGCACCTCTTCGTCATTCCTATCCAGGCGGCCATCGGCGGCAAGATCATCGCCCGCGAAACCGTGCGCGCCATGCGCAAGGACGTGACTGCCAAGTGCTATGGCGGCGACGCCACCCGCAAGCGCAAGCTCTTGGAAAAGCAGAAGAAGGGCAAAGCCAAGATGCGGCAGTACGGCAATGTCGACATCCCGCAGGAAGCCTTCATCAAGGCGCTGAAAATGGGGGACGAATAGTCCCCCAGGCGAGTCGCGAGCCCCTGCGCGAGACGTCCGCCAACGCAAGAACAGCGTGACGCGCCGAAACCCGCACCGCCTCAGTATGCCGCGAGCCGGCCCTGCCCTACTGCGACATCGCGTGTTCAGCGCGGGACGCCATTGTTGGTCGGCGGCTGCTCGCATAACGGCTCGCACCTCGCAGTTCGTTGGCGGCTGCTCGCATAACGGCTCGCACCTCGCAGTTCGTTGGCGGCCGCTCGCATAACGGCTCGCACCTCGCCTCAGCCCCGCCATATGCCATTGCCCGCCCGGCCGCTTCATCCTAGGCTCGCTTCTTCTCTTGCGGAGACCGACATGGCCAATCTGCTCACCCTCACCAATGCCCAGCCGTCGCGGACGCTCGAGCCCGGCGACGACCTCATCGAAGCCGGTGAGGCCGGTGGCGAGCTTTTCGTGCTGGTCAGCGGCAAGCTCTGCGTGATGCGCGACGGCATCGAGATCGCCCGCATCGAAGGCGCCGGGGCACTGGTGGGCGAAATGAGCGTGCTGCTCGGTGTCGATCACTCGGCCACGGTGCGGGCCCTGACCCCGGTCGAGGTGCGGGTCATCGAGGACGGCATCGACTGGCTGGAGCGCACGCCGATCGCGGCACTGCATGTCGCCACCCTCGCCTGCCAGCGCCTCGACGCCACCAGCGCGGTGCTGGTCGAGCTGCGCAAGGAGATGCAGGGCAACAAGGAACAGGGTTTTCTCGAGCGCCTGTTCGGCGCCGTCAGCGGCGACGGCGCCAAGGCGTAGACCCGCGCCGGCTTCCGGCAGTCGTCAGTAGAACGGCCGCACCTCGACATTGGCGCGGCAGGCGATCGTTGCCTTGCGGCCCCAGGCCAATGCCGCGTCCATGTCGGCGACGTCCAGCACCCAGAAGCCGCCAATGTGCTCCCTGGTCTCGATATAGGGCCCGTCGGTGACCAACAGCCCGCCGTCGGCCTCGGCGCGGACCGATCTGGCCTCCCCCGGTGGCCGCAATCCGCCGACAAAGACCGTGACCCCGGCTTGCTTCATCTCTTCATTGAGCTCGTTGATGTCGCGCGCCGTCGCCGCATCCTCCTTGGACGCATCGAAATCATCGCGATGATGAATGGCCACCAGAAACCGCGCCATCTGTCTCTCCCTCAATTGATACGCACCCGCATGGGCTGCTTCACACATGGTCGACGGGTTGAGCCGGAATTCGACAGCGCCAGGCTGTGCCACTTCAGCGTTCCCAGGACGAGGCGGTTTCGATCAGCTCGCCGGCGACGCGGCTGGGGAACTGTCGACGGAAGGTCAGGGCGTAGAAGGACTCGCGGATGCCTGGTAGCGGCACGATCTGACGCAGCGTGCCGGCCTCCAGTTCGTCGCGGACGACGATGGCCGGCAGTGGTGCGAGACCGATTGCCTCGCGCGCCATGAGGCGAAGCATGGCCATGTCGTCGACCTCGGCCACCACGATGGGGATGACGCCGAGGCGAGTGCACAGCGCATCAAGGTCGGCTCGCAGGCTGCTGTCGCCGGTGGGCAGGATGACCGGATGGGATGACAGCGCCTCGCTCGGTGTCGCGGCGGTACAGTTCAAGCGCGGCGCACCGAACAGGCTGATCGCCTGCTGCGCCAAGCGGTGCACGATGAGGCCATCCGGCGGTGAGGACGGCGGCGCGTTGCAAAGCACGACATCCAGCTCGAGGTGCTGCAACAGGCCGACCAGTTCGGTCAGGCTGCCTGAGGTCAGCACGATCTCCAAGTCGGGCCGACCAAAGCTGGGGCTCAGAAACTGGATCTGGAAATTCCGCGACAGGGTCGCCAACGCGCCCACGCGCAGCGCCTGACGACGACCGGAATTGGCCCGCAGCGTCGCCAGCAGGTCCTCGCCGGCCGAAAAGATCGCATCGGCATGCTCGAGAGCAATGCGGCCGGCCTCCGTCAGCATGAGGCGTCGCCCCACCCGTTCAAACAGCGGATGACCCAGACGCTGCTCGAGCGTGCTGATCTGCGTCGACAGCGCGGACTGGGAGACTCCAAGGCCTTGCGCGGCGCGCGTCAGGTTCCCCAGGCGCGCCACTTCCCGGAAGTACCGCAGATGGCCGTAGTTCAAGCTCGACATTCATTCACTTATACAGAACATCTCTATATTTTAAATGAATTTTTCAGAACGAATGCGCCGGTCTAGAGGAGGCCCAGCAACTGGCACGAACCCGGCGACACTCATGGATACCCTTCTCTCCCCCATCATTTTGTTCTTCGTCCTCGGGGCTGGCGCGGCGCTGGTGCGCAGCGATCTGGTGGTGCCCGAGGTGATCGGCAAAGCGCTGGCCCTTTATCTGATGGCGGCAATCGGTCTGAAGGGCGGAGTGCAGGTATCGGAAACCGGCTTCACCTCGGACCTGCTGGTTGCCGGGCTTGTGGGGACCTGCCTCAGCCTGCTGCTGCCACTGCCGGCCTTCTGGGTATTGCGCAAGCTGGCTCGCCTCAATCAACGCGACGCCGGCGCCATCGCGGCGCATTACGGCTCGGTCTCGGTCGTCACCTTTGTGACGGGCGCGGAAATCCTCACTGCTGCCGGCATGCCCCCGGCCGGCTACATGGTGGCGGTTCTGGCCCTGATGGAAACCCCGGCAATCATGACCGGGCTGTGGCTGGCGCAAAGGTCTAGCGCAGCAGGCGTCAGCCCCACCCACGGTGGCCACACCCATCTGGCCGAGGCATTCACCAATGGCTCGGTGCTGCTGCTGGCCGGCAGTTTCGTGATCGGCCTTGTCGCCGGACCATCCGGCTTCGCGCCCATCGAGCCGGTCTTCAAGGATGCGTTTCGGGGGGTGCTCTGCCTGTTCATGCTGGACATGGGTCTGGTGGCGGCGCGTCACCTGATCAAGACCCGAAGCCTCACCCCGAAGCTCGTTGGCATCGGCATCGGTCTGGCGGTGGTGAACGGCACCATCGGCGTCGTCGCGGGTTCCCTCCTGGGCCTCGATCCGGGGTCTGCCGCCGCCCTCGGGATCCTGACCGGCAGCGCCAGCTACATCGCCGCGCCCGCCGCCGTCCGGCTCGCCCTGCCGGATGCAGATATCGGTCTGGCGATTGCCATGTCGCTCGGCGTCACCTTCGTTTTCAACATCCTGCTGGGGATCCCGCTCTTCGTCAGCCTGGCGCGGCTGCTGGCATAGGAACAAGCAAAGGCCGCGCAGCGGAGGGTTCGCGCGCGGCCTTGCCTGGTGCCGCTGCTGCATCGGGGGAGTGCGCGGCGGCTTGTCCGATAGATTGGGTCCGGCCGGCCATTGTGCAAGGCGCCGGCCACCCGCCCGGATGGGCAGGTCCTCTGCACTCATCCCCGTCCGTCTTGCCGGAAGTAGACTGCTCCGCAACGGCAATCGGGAGTGCACAATGGCAGTTTCAAAGCTCACGGCGGCGCGGGCCGCGCGGCACGAGGCGCTCTATCTGCGGCTGCAGGCGCTGCATACACAGGTTGCGGCGCTGGCGAGAACCCGGCCGGGCGAGGCAGCGCTGCCGCTGCTGGCCGGGGTGGCCGAGGAACTGCTGTTTGCCTGCAGCGAGTTTCGCGCACCTGGCCAGCGGCGCGGCCTCGTCGGCGCGGCGCCGCATCTGGGCGGACTGGCGGCGCAGCTCGGTCAGGCGCTGGCGGTGCTGCAGGGATATGAAGCGGCCCATACGGGCTGGATCGAGAAGCGGCAGCATGTCGTCTGGCTGCTCGCCGATGGCACGCAGCTGCCGGTGCAGCGGCTGCATCCGCAGGCGCCGCCGCCGTCACTGGCCGCCGTCGAGGGCGAGAACATGCCGCAACTGCGCGCCAAGCTGGCACGGCGCATCGATGGACACATCGAAGGCAAGGTCCATGAACGGCTGCGCCAGATGGGTATCGACCCCTACGCCCCGCGTGTCGAACCGACAGCTGAGGCGGCAGAGACGTGGAGTTATCCCCGTCGTTTCGGGCAGGACTAGACTGGCCGCCATCTGCCCACGCGGACGGATCGCGACGAACGATGTGGTGTCAGACTGCCGGGAGGGGGAAGGAGGTCGCTCCACGCCCCTGGGCCAAGCGCACGGAGTTGAAAAGGGGCGGCAAGTCGGGCTCCAGTCTCCCGAAGCGCGGGACAATGCCACAAACCCCGGTGCCCCGGATGCGGATGCATCCACAAAACTATCCCATCGGATGCGTCCGCACCCGGGGTCCGTCTGTTCTGCCTGTCCCCGGCGGGTCTCGTACCCGGCCGGCGGCAACGGCTGCGGTTTTCTCCGGTTCGGTCGGGCGACCCAGCCAGCCCCCAGACTTCCTTCTCCCCTTGCGGGAGAAGGTGGCTGCGCAGCAGACGGATGAGGGGTGACACGCTCAAAACCGACCCCTCATCCGCCCTTCGGGCACCTTCTCCCGCAAGGGGAGAAGGGGAGATTTGAACGTGAGGTGGCCTTTGCTTGCTGCCGTCGCAGATCTCACACCCCTCATGGTGAGCCTGTCGAACCACGAGGGGCTGCATCGCAAGCTGCAAGAAGCGCCCGCGGGCGCCGCTTCGCTTACTGTGCCAGGCGCAGTTCCGAGAGCTGCTCGGCGATTTCCTTGAACACGGCGACCAGATCGGAGGAGCTCGACGGGAAATAGGAGAACTTCACCGTCTTGCCGCCATCGACCTTGGAGGGCGTGGCGCAGTTTTCCAGCATGGTCCTGGTGGTCGAGTTGGGGACCGACAGACCGATGGTATAGACGATGATGCCCCTGGCCTTGGCATTGGCGCAGGCCAGTTCGGTGCGGCGGTTGACCTCGCCGATGACCTGCGAGGAACTGGCAGTGGAGTCCCTGGGCGAGGTGGATTCGGTCAGCAGGCGCTTGTTGGAGCGGAAGCCCCAGGCGGTCCAGCTCGAGTTGCCGTAGGGATTGCTGGACGAATAGTACTGGTAGTTCGGGTTGTTCTCGCCGTCGGTCATGATGATCATGATCTTGGACGTCGCCTCGTCGTAGGGGCGGCCCTCGGTGAAGGGCTCGGTGGGCGACAGCGAGCGGAACCCCCACACCGTGCCCTGCTCGATATTGGTGGAGCCGGAGGCGACCATGGCGTCGATGCGGTCCTTGATGGTGGCGCGCGTGTTGTCGAGCGGCAGCAGGGCCGTGGAGGGGCAATCCGAGTTCGGACCGCTGCCGGAGAAGCTGGCGCCCTTGTACTTGCAGAGGCGCTCCTGCTTTTCGCGGTCGCTGAGATCGGGATCGTATTTGTCAAAGCAGGTGCGGATGCGGGTGCGCTTGTACTTGTAGTAGCCGTTGACCCAATCGACATCCCGCGTGTCCGAGAGGATGTCCTCACCCGAACACGAGCAGGCACTCGAGCCGCTCTCGGTATGCCCGTCGGGGTAGCTGGCCTCGTAGTCGTTGTCGCGGCCCGACCAGCAGTTCCGGCCCGAGGAGTTGCAGCCATAGCGCGTCTCGGTCCAGCTGCAGGTGCGGGTCTTCTGGCACCAGGTCGGGGTATCACTGATGTAATTGTCGGGCGGGCCGTCCGGCGCGAACACCGGCTGGAACATGGTGTCGGGAACGGCATTGTTGGGGACCGTATCGTCGGTATCGAACGGCGCCACGCGGGCCTCGACGCACCCCTTCCAGCTCTCGTTGTAGAACTCGTCGTAGAGCGTCCAGCGGTTCACCGTGTCGGTGAAGGGCGTATCCTCGTCGTCGTCATCGTCGAAGTTGAGATGCGAGATGCTGGAGGCGCCGGTCTGGCTCATCCAGCTGGCATAGCGGTTGGCGGTGCCGACATTGACGTACTGGGTGAAGGGCACGACGCTGATGAAAACGTTGGGCTGGGTCGCCTGGTCATCGAACAGGATATCGGTGGCGCTCTTGGCCGCTTCCTTGAGCTTGCTCATGCGAGAGTAGCTGCCCATCGAGCCGGAATTGTCGAGTACCATGGCGACCTCGAGGTTGAGCCGCTTGCGCGTCGCTTCCGACAGCAGCTTGGCCTTGACCGTGGTGATCCCCACCAGCGAGACGAAGGGCGTCGGCACGCTGACCTCGGCGTTGAGGATCAACTGGCCGTTGCGTGCATTGAAGGTGGCGGATGTGATGCTGGAGGAAATCTGCTCATCACCCAGCCGCTCGGCCAGAAACCGGCCGGCCGTCTCGATATACTGGGCTTCGGTCCAGGCCGGGTCGTCGAAGACATGCGGTTGCAGGCCGAGCGCGGCAGCGTCCAGCGCGTTCTGCGCGCGCGTCCGGGTCTGCTCGATCTGGGTGAAATCAACCACCGCCCCGGCGGTCGCGATCAGCACCAGGGCCATCACCCCGAACAGCACGAGGAAGGCGCCCCGCTCGTCGCGGCGGAAGCGACGCACCACATCTTTCAACCGTTCCAGCACCAGCACCTTCCTTGCGATCGGCAATCTCGCCAGCAAGATGCAGCAAAATGGTTTTCAAACGTTAATCGAACCGCGACAAATGGGACAGCTTCGGCCCATTCCGGCAACATCGCCGCCGATATCCCGCCTCTTCCTGTCAGGTCTGATGTCGGATATAGAGCCCTCCATTGCTCTTATATCTTCCCGATAGACAAACATATCTATCTGTTTCTACTTCTCCATCGATTCATTTATCTGTTGACCGCTCGGCAGAAAAAACAACCTGCACCGACTTCACTTCTCCGTCCCCGCTACCCGGGCGATGAAATCGGCGACCAGCGCCTCGATCTCTGCTGCCGGCAGGTCGTAGCGTGCCTGGCTGTCGGGCAGACCGAAATTGCCGCTGATGACGAAAGCCCGCAGGCCGCTTTCCGCGAGGCCCTGCGCCTGGGCGATGCTGAGGCCGCCCACGACCTGCACCGAGGCGGCCTCGCCGACTGCCTCGAACACGGCACGCGCCACATCGGCGAGGTAGCTCGACTGGTGCAACGCCGGATCGGCCCGCCGCGCATCGAGCTGCAGATGCAGGCCGACGCCATCGACCCCCGCGTCGAGCATGCGCCGGGCGACATCGACTGCCACATCGGCAGGCCCCTGGTGCGGCACGAGGATATCGGCAAAGGCCAGACGCGGCACGTCCGGTTCCGCATTGCGGAACTCGTCGCGCACGGCACAGACCGCTCTGGCCGAGTTGACCCCGGCGAGAGCCAGAAAGTCGATGATATTGCCGCCGCCGGCATAGACCGAGCGCGCCTCGAAGCCGCCGCCATCCATGGTTTTCATGTCGGCCAGCAACAGCGCATCGGGAAACTGTCGGCGGAAGGCCGGTACGACGTTCAGCACGCCCTCGGACTTGAGCAGTGGCGTGCCCATCTCGACCAGCGTGACGCCGGCGGTCAGCGCCGCGGCGGCAACGTTCAGGCCCAGGCTCAGCGAGCCGGTATCGACCGAGATCTGAAACGAATAGGCGGTGCGCAGCTGTTCGAGCAGGCGGGCAGACATGGTCTGAGCCGGTACGGCCATGACGGGAAACTCCTCCGGGTGGGTGGCCGGTCTGGTGCCGACTCTTGGGGTGGGAGGGTTGCGGCAAACCGGCGGCCCGTCAAGGCAGGCCGCCGCAGCCAAGCATCAGGTCTCGGCTTCCTGCACGACCAGGTCGCTGAGCTGGACGGCGCCTTCGTCGCCCACCACCGAGACGGCGGCACTGGTGCCCAGATCGAAGCTCTGCTTTTCGGCCTCGGGCAGGCCTTCGCGGCGCGACAGACGATAGCCGACAAAACCGATCAGCCCGACCTGGACCAGGAGGTTGAAAATAAAGAGGCCATTGGGGCCGTAGACCTGAATGGCCAGCGAGCTCAGCAACGGTCCCACCGTCGATCCGAGGCCGTTGAGCAGCAGCAGGCCGGCGGAGAGCTCGACATAGTCGGAGCGGTCGGCAAAGTCGAAGACATGCGCGGCTGCCACCGCATAGCTCGGCAGCAGCCCCGCCCCGAAAGCAAAGCCAAGCCCGAGCCAGAGCACCGGACTGAAGGGGAAGACGATGATGGCTGCGCCCGCAACGGCACAGAAAGCGGCCAGAAAGATCATGACCCAGCGGCGGTCGACACTGTCGGAGATCTTGCCGGCCGGCCATTGCACGAGAGCGCCGGCGAGCACCGCCGTGCTCATGAACAGCGCCGCCTCGGTCACGCTGCCGCTGATCTGGTTGGCATAGGTCGGGCCGATCGACCAGAACGAACCGGTGGCGAGGCCGATCAGGAAGATCGCCACCGTGCCGGTCGGCGACAGGCGGAACATGCGCAGGGGTCGGAAGCGGACATAGGTGATCGGAGGTGGCTGCCGGGAGCGGGTCAGGGCGATGGGCACGGCCGCAAGCGATACCAGTACCGAGGCAATCGAGAACAGCACGAACGATGTCGGCTGCACCAGCGTCACCATCATCTGGCCGAAAGTGATGACGATGAAGTTGATCGCCACATAGGTGGAGATCAGGGTGCCGCGGGTCTCGTTGGTCGCCTGGTCGTTGAGCCAGCTCTCGACGACAAGATAGAGCCCGGCGAGACAGAAGCCGGTGATCAGGCGGAAAGCCACCCAGACCCAGGGATCAACCGCCAGCGGGTAAACCAGCGCCACCGCCGACGCGATCGACACCAGCGCAGCGAAGGTGCGGATGTGACCGGCGCGCATGATCAGCAGCGGCGTGGCGGCGCATCCGAGCACGAAGCCGAAGAAATAGCCAGAACCGAGCAGGCCCACCTCGACCGGCGAGAACCCCTCGATGCCGCCCCGGATGGGCAGCAGCATCAGTTGCAGGCCATTGCCCATGATCAGCAGCGCCACACTGAGATAGATGGCGCCGGCTGCGAGCAGCGGAGAGCGAACGGGAGACTGGGTCATCCCTGCACCCTAGCCCAGATGCACTGCCGAGGGCGACCATGCTTGGGCCAGATCGAACGAAAACTATCGCAACCCGACGTTGCCGCCCGCCGGCTGGCTGCCGTCGGCCTCCGCGCGCAGGCGTGGCAGCGATTGCGGATATTCCTGCTGCAGAAAGGCGACCAGCTTCTCGCGCACTTCGCAGCGCAGGTCGAAGGTCCGGGGCGCGTTGCGGGCCGAGACGAGGATGCGCACCTCCATGGTGAACTCCTTGAAGTCGGTCACCTGCACGGCGACGACACCGCCCTCCCAGAGCGGGGAAGCGCGGGCAATCTCGTCGACCTTGGCGCGGACCGCATCCATCGGTGTCCGATAGTCCAGGTAGATGGTCACCACGCCAATCAGCGCAGCCCCCTCGCGGGTCCAGTTCTGGAACGGGTTCTCGATGAAATAGCTGAGCGGCAGGATCATCCGGCGCCAGTCCCAGATCTTGATCACCACATAGGTCGAGGTAATTTCCTCGACATTGCCCCACTCGCCCTCGATCAGCAGCGCGTCATCGATGCGGATCGGCTGGGTAATCGCCAGCTGCAGTCCGGCGAAGATGTTCTTGAGCAGGGGCTGCAGTGCCAGGCCCACCACCAGTCCGGCCGCGCCGGCCGACGCGAGCAGGCTGACGCCCCACTGCGCCACACCATCGAAGGTCATCAGGGCCGCTGCAATACCGACGACAACCAGCAGGGTGACGGCGATGCGCTCGAGAATGCGGCTCTGCGTGACGTGCTTGCGGGCCAGCAGGTTGTCTTCGGAATCGAGCTCGAAGCGGCGCAGATAGAGCGTCATCCAGATGTGGAGCGCGGTGCGGGCACCGAGCACGGCCAGCGCGATGATGGCGAGGACCACCGCGTGCGACACGATGTCTGCCTGCTCAGTACTGAGCGGGGCCACGGCGGCAGCGGCGCGCACAAAGATCACGATCAGCGCCAGCCGCAAGGCCGTGCCGGTCCGCTTGACCAGCGAGCGCCAGAACATGTCGCGCCTGGCAGCGGCTCTGGTCAGCAGCCTCGCCAGCACGCGATGCGCCAGCAGCGCGAGGACCACCGCGGCGACAAGCAGGAGCAGGGAGATTACCCAGTCGGGCAACCAGGAGATCTGGTGCAGGAGGTTCTCGATTGCTGTGGTGACGTCGCTCATGGCGCGCTCCGCTCGTTCGAGGTCCGTGCCTCCCCGCACGAACGCAACGCTTTGGTGCCGGCCTCCCGTTCCGGCGCGAGGCACAACTGTCCGGCATTTGCACGTGGCAGGCAAGCTCGCACGGCAGATGCGGGGCGGCGCAGGATCGCAGATGGACACCGGACCACCCGGTGAGGCATATTTGTCCGGTGCTCACGGAGCCGGAAGCAATGATGCTGAAGTCGTTTGATCGCTCGCCTCCCCGCATCTTCACCGAAGGCCAGCTGCTGCTCAAGGAGGGCGGCCCCCCGAGCAATCTCTATGTGCTCGAGTCTGGGGAGGTCGAGGTGCTGCGCCACGGCATGGTGGTGGCGACCATTGCCGAGCCGGGAGCCATCATCGGCGAAATGAGCGTCCTGCTCGACGCGCCGCATTCGGCCTCCGTCCGCGCCAAGACCACCGTCATGGCACATGTGGTCGAGAATGCCCGGGATGCGCTCAAGAAGCGGCCGGAACTCACCTACAAGGTGGCGCAGATCCTGGCGCGGCGGCTGGGGGCCACGACGAGTTTTCTTGTCGACAGCCGCGAGAAGCTCGAAAACACATCCGATCTCGAGTTCCTCGAAAAGGTCTACGATCTGCTGGGGCGCTAGCCTATTGCGGCAGCGGTACATCCTCGATCGGCGATGAACTCATGGCCTCGCACAGGCTCATCATGGCCTGCAGCTCGGTTTCCTCGCTGGCGGTGCGCTCGCGTGTGAGCATTTCCCACATGTTGTCGGCCTCGACCTGCTCGAGAGCGCAGCCGCAATAGCGCTCGGCAGCGAGTGCATCGGATGAACTCTGGAGACGCGTGGCCCGGCAACTCTCGACAAAGTCCTGCGCTTGGCGTTCCGCACCTGCCGATGGCAGCAAGAGGCTCACCCCATAGAGGCCGCCATAGAGCAACGGCTGATGCAGCAGGTAGATGACCAGGCTCCAGCGTCCCATGGTGGCCAGCCAGCCGGGCGCCGGAAGGGTCCAGAAGACCCGGCCGTCGAGAAATCGTGCGGCCACCAACCCCAGCAGCACGACGCCCAGCCAGGGAAACACCGGGACGATGTCTGCCGTTGCCGGCGACACGGGCCAGAAGCCGATCCAGGCCAGCCAGCGCTCGCGCATCAAGGGGTGCGTGACCAGCAAAGGAGCGACAATCACGGCGATGCCGACGGCGGCGGTTGCCAGCGGCGGTAGCCGCAGGAACGGCAATGCCAGCAGCGAAAACAGAGCGATCGCGTGCAACACGCCGAAAAACGCGAAGTAGTCACCGAAGGCCAGCCAGGTGCCGGCGCTCACGGCCAGCGCGGCGGCCACCAAAATGGCCTCGCGACGCCAGAAACTGCGCCAGCGGATGGCTTGGCCATGGCCAAGCCACAGGCCGATCCCGGCCAGTGCCAGAAACCCCGTGACGATGGCCTTCTGGAAGGCCGTCCAGAGCGGATCGGTGGAAATATCAAGGGACGTAAAGCCCAAGAAATAGAGGTCCCAGGCGACGTGGAAGATCACCATGGCGATGATCGCTATGCCCCGTGCGGCATCCAGCAGCGGATAGCGGGGGCGATGGAGGGGGGCGGCGTCAAGGCTCATGGCGCGACCCTGCCCCGGCGCCGGAACGCGGTCAATCGAGTTCGGAACCAAGCCCGTTCGGCGCCGTTAGCTGGGCCATGGGGCACACAAGAAAACGACCTCGAAAGGAATTTCACATGCGTAATCTTCTTCTGATCAGCGTTGCTGCACTCTCGCTTGGCGCCGCGATGCCCGCCCTCGCCCAATCCTCCGAAACCGGCAAGGCCGTGGTCGGCGCAACTGCGGGCGGTGCAGCCGGCGGTACGATCGGCTTCCTGCTGGGTGGCCCGATTGGCGCCATTGTCGGCGGTTGGGCCGGTGCCGTGATCGGTGGCGATGCCGCCGTATCCGAGGCCTCGGTCCGCTATGCCGGCGAAAACCCCGTCGATGTCGTGTATCTGGAAGGCGATCTGACGGTTGGCACCCGGGTGGGCGATGACGTCACGATCTATCCGATCGAAGGCGATGACCAGTATGGCTACATCTATGCCAACAATCGCGTCTACATCATCGATCTGAACGAGCGCGCCGTGGTGCAGTCGCCGGGCTATCTGATCCCGAACGAAGCCGTGTCCTATGCCGAGGCAAATCCGACCGCTTCGGTCAGCGTCAGCGGCAATCTCGAGGCCGGCCTGTCGCTCGATGCCAACGTGGCCCTGAACGACATCCCGGACTCCCGTACCTACAAGTACGTCTACATCAATGACCGTCCGGTACTGGTCGACGCCGGTACACGCACGGTGGTCTGGGTCCGCTAAGCGCTCCCGGTTTCCCGTCCCTGAGCCGCCCGGCGACCCCGTCGCCGGGCGGCTTGCATTTGTCTCGCCCTCGGCTAGGCTTGCGTCGGACAACGCAGGGGAAAGCCGTGACCGACGCTCCCGACTGGCTCAAGTTCGAGTTCTTCCTCGCCGGTACCGTGCTGCTCGAACAGGGCACGCAGACGGGCAAGCTGATTGTCCTCAAGGATGGCGAGCTGGAAGTGGTTCGGGACGGGACCTTCATTTCCTCGACCAGTGCCCCCGGCGCCATCTTCGGCGAGATGTCCCTGCTGCTCGAGAAACCCCATACGGCGACGGTGCGCTCGGTGAGCGATGTCGAATGCTACGTCATCCATGATGCCCTCAAGGCGCTCGAGACCCATCCGGCCTGGACGCTGCAGATCGCCCGGTTGCTGGCGCAGCGCGTCAACAGCACGACAAGCGCGTTGATGGCAGCCAGACCAGGCGTCGAAGAGGACGAGGAACGGCTTATCCTGCCGCATTACGTGTTCTCCGACTGGGCGGACCCGCAGGTCTGAGGATGGACAAGCCTTCGCTCACCATCACCTATTGCACCCAGTGCAACTGGCTGCTCCGCTCGTCCTGGATGGCGCAGGAGGTGCTCTCCACCTTCAGCCTGGAGATGGGCCAGGTGACACTGATCCCCGGCACCGGCGGCATTTTCGAGATTCGCCTCGATGGCCAGCTGATCTGGGAACGCAAGCGCGACGGCGGCTTCCCCGACGTCAAGCAACTCAAGCAGATGGTCCGGGACCGCATCGATCCCGACCGCGACCTGGGCCATATCGATCGCCCGCACGGCCCGGCTGCGGGACGATGAAGGCCTTCCGCCGCGGTGGGCGAGAAACGTGTTGAGCGGTGGCCGCCGACATGGCTAGAGTCCGCGCCAATGCCGGGGCAAGGATCCCGGCCGCCAACACGGGAGACCGCCGCCTCATGAAATCGATCCTTCGCCTTGCCGCCGCGCTGATCGCTGCGAGCCTTGCCGCACCCGCCGTCGCGCAGGACCTGCCGGACCTGGGTGGCCGCACCATCCGCGCCGTGACCGAAAACGCCTACTACCCGTTGAACTTTGCCGATCCCAAGACCGGCGACGGCATTGGCTGGGAGTATGATGCCGTCAACGAGATCGGCAAGCGTCTCAACGCCAGGATCGAATGGAACCTGTCGAGCTGGGACGTGATGATCGAGTCCGTCAAGAGCGGACAATTCGATATCGGCATGGATGGCATCACCATCAATGACGAGCGCAAGGAGCAGGTCGATTTCTCCGCGCCCTACCTGACCAGCCAGCAGTTCATGCTGATCCGCGCCGACGACGACCGGATCAAGGAAAAGACGGCCTTTGCCGAGAACACCGACCTGCTGATCGGCGCCCAGGCCGGCACGTCCAACTTCTACGCCGCGGTCTACGACATCCTCGATGGCGACGAAGCCAATCCACGCATCAAGCTGTTCGACACGTTCGGCGCTTCGGTGCAGGCCCTCAAGTCTGGCGACGTCGACATGGTGCTGATGGATCAGGCCTCGCTCGACGGCTATATCGCGGCCGACCCGGGCGTCTTCAAGACAGTCGGCGAGCCGGTCGGTTCTGACGAATTCGGCTTCATCCTGCAGAAGGGCTCCGACCTCGTCGAGCCCGTCAATGCGGCGATTGCTTCGATGCGGGCCGATGGCACGATCGACGCGCTCAACCGCAAGTGGTTCTTCGAATACGGCCAGAGCCAGTAGCCGCAAGCGAGAGGGGCGCCGACCCGGCGCCCCGCTCCATGTCCGTTTCAACACCCCCGCACAAGCGTGGAACCGCGTTCCCGTGGTGGCTGCTGGCGATCGCGCTGCTCTTTGTCGTCCTCTTCTGGGCAATCATCGCCGACGAGGGCTATTCCGAGATCTTCAACATCCTGACGCGCGGCGTGGTGACGACTGTGTGGGTGACGCTCGTCGCCTTCGGGCTGGCGACTGCGCTCGGCCTGCTTGTGGCCGTGGCGCGCACCTCGCACAACCCGATCCTGCGGCAGGTGGCGACCTTCTACACCGAGATCCTGCGCGGCATTCCGATCCTCGTGGCGCTGTTCTACGTCGCATTCGTGGGGGCACCGGCCATGGTCGAGGCCGCCAATTTCGTCCTCGGCCCGGTGATCGACCAGGGCTGGCTGCCGCGCCTGACGGTCCGCAATTTCGATCTCACCTGGCGGGCCATCGTTGCCCTGACGATCTGCTACTCGGCGTTCATCTCGGAGATCTTCCGGGCCGGCATCGAAGCCGTCGCCGAGGGGCAGGTCGAGGCCGCCCGGGCCCTCGGCCTGTCGCGCTGGCACACCTTTCGCTTCATCATCGCCCCGCAGGCCCTGCGCACCATCCTGCCGCCGCTCGGGAACGACTTCATCTCGATGATCAAGGATTCGGCGATGGTGTCGGCGCTTGGCGTCCAGGACATAACCCAGTTGGGAAAGGTTTACTCGTCGGGCTCTTTCAAGTTCTTCGAGACCTACAATGTCGTGGCCCTGCTCTATCTGACCATGACTATCAGCCTGTCGCTGCTGGTTCGCATGCTGGAATCGCGGATGCGCCGCCGATAGAGGGAACCGAAGCGCGCCCATGTTCTTGTTATGCGGAGCGCCGGTGACCATGTAGAGCGCGTCGTCAACCGAACCCGGGACCACAGATGTTCAAGAAAATTGCCACCGTTGCACTGCCGCTGGCGCTCCTCGCGCTACTTGCCGGCTGCGGCAAGAACAACGAAGTTGGCAGTGTCGGCGTCGACTGGACCGGCAATGACATTTCGGTGGACGCGGTCGCCGATCCCGAGGTGCAGGGTGTGGTTTGCCATATCGCCTACTTCAACCGCAGCTTCATCGACCGCATCAGCCAGGGCAACTGGTTCGAGGATCCCTCCTATTCCGCTGTCGACTGCGAGGCCAGCGGACCACTGACCATCGGTGATATTTCGCTGAACAAGGGCGGCGAGGAAATCTTCAAGCAGGGCCGCTCGCTGATCTTCAAATCGATCCGGGTGTCGCGCGTCTATGACGCCGAGAACAACTCGCTGCTCTATCTCGCCCATGCGCGAGAACTGCAGCAGGGCTCGGGCAAAATGTCCCTGTCGGTCGTCCCCCTCGGTGGCCGGGACGTCACCTGGACCAATGGCGCTCCGGCCGCTGCGGCCCGGTAGAAGCCGACAATTAGATTAAAAACCGACCACCCGCTGCAATTGTCCGGAAATGCTCGGGGGCGCCTGCTGCAGTCAGGCCCAACGAGGGCCGAAGCGTTGTGCGGAGGGTCGCCATGCAATTTATCACAGCGGTGACGCAAACTGCGCCAATCGTCTTCGCCATCGTCCTGGCAGTGGCGGCGTTTTACTCGATCGGTCGCGTGGTCAATGCGCGGCAGCCGATAGCGCTGGCGTTTGCCCTCGTCCCCATGCTGCTGCTCTGGACCGCGCAACAGAGCCTGGTCTAACCGATCAGGCCTGACCGCGCAGGCTGCGGTTGATTGCGCCGAGCAGCATGATGATGCGGGCCACGCCCATCAGCAGCAGGCCGCCGACGATCGGCGTGACGGCCCAGCCGAGGCTGCCGAGCAGGCCGCCCACCACTCCGAACATGTTCTGGTTGCCGGCATCCATGGCCGCAGAAAAGCTCTGGAACATCGCCGGGGCGCTGTAACCGATGATGACAATGCTGACGAGTACGGCGATCAAGCCGATCAGATAAAGTAGTCCAGCGACCATGATCTCCCCCACGCTGCCGGGACTGCAGTAAATTCGGCTGCCGCGGTTCCGTCAACTGTCGACAGACTTTCGGGGTTTCCGCCGAACGACTACAGCCCCAGTGCTGCCCGGGCTTTTCGGGTGAGCCGCGCGGCAACCAGAGCGTGCGCCTCGGTCAGATAGGCGGCAAGTTCGGGCTGGCTGAGCGGCGCGAGCGGCCCGACGGCCACCCAGCCGGCGCGCGCAAAGTATGGCGCCGGACGAATTCCGGGCAGTTCGGGCAGCATGCGGAAGGCCATGTCGGACGCCTTGAACCAGATTTCGCCGCCATCCCGATCGAACAATGCGAACACCTTGCCGCCGATCTTGGCGACGGAATCGTCGCGCCACTGATGCACCAGCGTAACCTTTGGCAGGCCCAGTACGAAGGCTTCGAACGCAGCCCGCTCGAACAGGCTCACTGAGCGATCCCCAATTCGCGGCGCAACTTGCGCGTCAGCTTGCCGGCGATGATGTGATGGGCCTGGGTGACATAACCTGCCAGCAGGTCTTCCGGCAGGGCGCCCGGGTTCACCCGCACCCACTGACGTCTGGCAAAATAGGGCGCCTGGGTGATGCCGGGCAGGTCGACGAGGCCATCGAAGGCCAGTTCGGTCACCTTGAAGACCAGTGGACTGTCCGCGTCGCCCAAGAGGCAGAATACCTTGCCGCCGACCTTGGCGACGAGGCTCTCCCATTGCGGGGTGAGGGTTGTGCCGGGAAGCGTCCCGATAAACGCACCAAACGCCGCCCGGTCATGCAGGCCCAGCGCCTGGCCCGACGGCCCCGCCACGGCTCAGATCCGTTCCTGCTTGATGAAGACCCGGGTTCGCTTGGAGCGCCCCAGCCAGGCCAGCAGCGCACCGGGAATGCCGAGCACGGCCCAGCCGGGAAAGCCCAGCAACGCCCCGATCATGCCTTCCAGCACCGGTCCGAAGAACCGGCTGTCGATAAAGGCCTGCAGCTGCACGAGGCTCTCGGCGTGGATCGTCGCCCAGGTGGTACCCAGCGGCGTGATGACCAGCGCGTTTTCGCCCAGGGATCGCGTGCCGTCGAGAATGATCAGGATGAGAGCCAGCGCCAGAAGCGTCGTGCCGATGATCCGCAGGAGAAGCCGCATGTTTCCCTTCGCGCGGGCCGGACCGCGCCGCCCCAGGAGTTCCGGGCCTTTCTGGCACAGCCCGGGTCCGTCGTACAAGCCAATCCGCCCCGCGAGCCGACAAAGACGCGCATTCGGTCACTGATGGCTTGCGGTCGAGCGGTTCCTGAGTATATTGCGCCCGCTTGCGACCGGCCATGTGCCCATGCATGCGGATCGCGGCCGACCCCGCCTTCCGTCGGAAGACAAGCGGAGAGGTGGCCGAGTGGTCGAAGGCGCACGCCTGGAAAGTGTGTAGGCGGGTAACCGTCTCGAGGGTTCGAATCCCTCTCTCTCCGCCAGTCTTTTTTCTAAAGCGTTGTTTTTAATTAATTATTTCGCGCATTGTCAGTTGAGCGGCGGCCCGGCCACCTTGTGGGCCCCCTTCTCCAATGCATCTCCGGTCATCAATCGGCGCTCATGCGAGTAAGCAGGCCTTGTGAGGTATGGTCGCAACAGCGATGGGGCGTGGAATAGCATGGCAAGAGCTGTCTCGATAAGCTTCCGCAGCCTTCAGAAATGTAATGCCACCATGTGCACAGAGTGTCTGGACGCAAGCTTCTGGTTGGCCACCCAGTACGGGAATCACTCAGCGAGCCACTACTAAGGCTTGCGTCGCCATCACACTGGCCGTTCTATCCCCGGACGCTCCCCCCCCCCCCCGGCTACACTGGATTGCTCGCCGCTGTTCCTATCTAGGAGCAGCGTAAAGCGGAGGCTTTCTAATCTTTTTGACAATCTAGTCAAAAACGAACTTTTCACGGCCGCCGGAGCAGCTGATTAGTGTCTAGGCTTAGGATCTGACTGCCTGCGCTGTCGACCCGCAGTTCAACCACTTTGGACTGGGCAAGAGAATACGTGCTCGCCGCAGATAGGTCGAACGGATAGAGAGCGGGGCTCGACTGGATGCCGGCGAGAGGAGTATCTCTTCCGCTGAAGCGCAAACCTGATTCTATGAGCCAAATGGCCAATCTCGTGCCGACTGGATTTCTTGGCGAAGTTCGAACTATCCGCTTTCGCCCGTCGAGGCGTTCGATCGCCCCCCAGCTTGCCTGAGACTGCAAAACCATATTGGTCATGCGGCGAGTACCCTCCCGTTCTCCGTAGAGCTCGGTCATACGCCGATGGACCTCTGCGGACGTGCAATCGCCTTGCAGCGCCGTCAGTCGGCCGACGATCTCTGACACTCTTCCAAAGAAAGGATACGTGGCGAGGGCCATACCCCAGGTCAGTGCGGGAGCAGTGGTATCGGGTGCATCGCGATAGATTCGAATGCCGCGATCTGCGAAATCGACAAGGTCAGGCCGCGGTTCCAGCCAAAGGCGATTAAGTACAGTTCTGGTCTTCTTCTTGGCTGCCGGCCCAGCGTGCGACGAGCCCAGATCCTCCATGAGATCTTCAATAGTGGCCACGCCCACCCTGATGCGGAGCGCGATTGCAGCCCAGTCCAACTGAATGAAGCGGTCAAATCCGATTTGCGGGGACGGCGAGTTCATGAAGCAGTGCTCGTGACATTTATTCTTATGAAAGGGACAATCAGCTCCTCTACAGAGATACCACCGTGTGCAACGATTCGATCTCCCTTCGGAACAAATGCTCCCCGCGTGCCAGCGTATAGCGGCAAGAAGTCCGGCGGCAGTCCGGGACTATCAAACCGGAAGGCGTCGATTTCCGGCGGTACAGAAGATGCTAGGGATTCACTGCGATAAGTTCGAACCCTTTCGCCCCTCAGTTCGGACACCACACCCTGACTAAGTCGTCCAATGCCTTCCGCGTCGACGTTCCCGTGGTCCGCTGTAAGGTAGATCTGATACCCATGCTCAGCGAGGAGCAGAAAGAGCTTCTCGACAAAGCCAGTTTCGCACCATGCATGGATCTGCCCTGCGATACCTCGCTTCCCGAGCATCGCCCCATGAAC
This sequence comes from Devosia sp. J20-27, assembly GCF_055808595.1. Classification (NCBI taxonomy): domain Bacteria; kingdom Pseudomonadati; phylum Pseudomonadota; class Alphaproteobacteria; order Hyphomicrobiales; family Devosiaceae; genus Devosia; species Devosia sp. J20-27. The sequence goes on from NZ_CM147875.1 coordinate 585,496, forward strand.
GATTTCATCGATCATATCGACGACTATTCCGGCAACCTTCGTCGTCGGCCTGGCGATGGCCTCCTCTAACTCAGCCAGTTGCTCAGTCCGCTTCAGGCTCTTTTGGTAAATGATCTCTGACTTTCGAAGTCCATTCTCCTGCCAGAAACGGGCCCACAGAGAAGGTTCCTGAGACGTGGTTTCGATCGAGTTCTGGAATTCGCGGGGCTTGAGACCCGAGAACAGGGCCTGTCGTGAAACCGACGTCAGAGTGGGCAACCAGGCGAAACATCCGCTTTCATCCGCCGAAAAGCTGGGGACGCGTGCCGTCAGATGCTCTCGGATCTGGGTCCATTGATCCATGGCCAAGCCGTCGAATACAAGCAGCGCCACCCGCTCTTCGCCGGCGCTCCGACGCAATGCCAGATACCGCGGCACATGATGGACCATCACGGGCCCTTTCGCGGCTGGAAGAGACGGCAGGTCCGCGAAATGCTGGAACAGCCAATCTTTCAAACGCTCGTCCACGTCGCGCTGCAGCGCACGGACCTGCTTCTGTATCGGCTCAGCAGTTTGCGCGCTCAGACCATTGAACCGGGAGATGACCTCTCCAAGTCGGCGGGCCAGCTCCACCCAGTCGCGATGCGATGACGCGACCGAAGGCAGATCGGCGGCGATCCTCTTCACACCTTCGGAGACAAGGTTGCCGAGCGCGTGAGGATCTTCAACCAGCCCCACATTGATCCACCCCGGCAAGTCAGCCGGGAGAGACCCTTGCACACCGACCGGCTGAATGGCTCCTTCGAGAAACATCGTGTCGACGATGACCCTGACATCGGGATGCTCAAACGGGACCGAAACCGGTTCGAGCGCCTCTGTAGTTCCGTCGTTCGATGCACGATCACTCTGGATCCCGTACTGCGACAAGAAGCGGCTCCATGCATCCTGCACGGTGCGCACCATGTAGCTCTTCGTCGAGAGCAGCTCTGCGATGGGCAGGTCGCCGAGGGGCGTGTCCTTCAATATTGCCGCAACATGCCTCGCGAGCAGATCCGGCAGCCCGGCTCCACGGTAATGGAGTCGCAGGACCTCTCGCCAGAAGTCCTCTGGTCTGCTGAGCAGGTAAGGGCTGATGCGGAAGATGTGGGTGAGGATGAAGTCCTTGGTCGCGCCTTCTCCGAGCGGCTGTGTGGCATGCTTGTTGTGCGCCAGGAACATGGCTTCGTGGTGCTCCGAGTCGATCTGCCGGATTACACCATAGCTCAGCCTGGGAAACAGATCGGCCAGGCTCAGGCTTACCTTGCGGCCCATGCGGACATAGTCCCAGGGCAGCGTGTTCAGATCTGTCCCGCGCAGCTGCAAGACGAGCGCCTTCGATGACCCTTCGTCACCGCGATCCCAAGCGGCCCGGTAGCGCTCTTCATATTCTGTTCTGAAGGCAACGGAGTCTTTGAAGGGCAGCACCTCGAAGCCCCGTTCCCGAAGACTGTGAAGGATGCGCTCATCCAACAGAAGATCGTCGGGGTCGCACGCGATCCAGAAGCGGGAAAGATCAGCAGGAAACTCCTGCAGTATGCGGTCTGTCCAAGCGCTCATGATGCACCGAGCGCCGGTTCGCCGACGCGCAACATGAGGACAGCATTGAGATCGGGCGTGTACGCATCGGCAGCATCGAGCTGGGCCATACGGGCATCATGGTCGGACTTCAGACGCTTGCGACGGTAATCCCGAACCGTCTGGAGGCCGATCCGGCCGATCGCCTGGTGTCGCGCCTCGTAGGCGTACTCGGCGCGTTCGCGCTCTTCCAGGATCCGGGTCCTGTGCTCCTCGACCAGATCGGTGAAGATACGCTCACCCTGAGCGAGAGCGGCATTCCTTGACCGACCAAACCAGCCATCGGCATCTCCCGCAGCGACTGCTCCGACCCGCTCGACTTGTTCCGTGAGAAGAAGATCCCAGATCCGCTTGGCTGTCGGCAGGAAGGTACGCCCTTCGTCGTTGACAAACACGGATAGGAAACGCCGCCGGCTGAAGTCATCGGCGGACAGGCTGATCTCCCAAAGCGACCATACGCCCCGGACGCTGTCAGTAAGCCCTGCAATCCGGACTGTCGGCAGTGGTTGACCCGAAACGCAGCGCGGCAGATCGCTGATCACAGCCCGAGCGCGGGGATCTTCAAGCGTCACCCATTCGATTTCGGGCCGGTCTTCTGCTGTTCTCGCGTCGAAGCAGACCTTGGCTGACTCGCTGCCATCCGCCCAACGCACTTGCCATGCGTCGCCTTCCTTGACAGCTTTCCCGCCACGTGCGGGCAACCCGGTCGTGATCGCCCGCTCCAGCCAGAACTGCGCCGGGTGGTCCCGCCACTTGCGGGCAGCGTCTGCATCAAGCTCGTGCCCATCGGACAGAAGCTCGCTGCTCTTGCGGCTCTCTGAGATCGTCGATCGGAGCTGCGATACAACGGCGTCGCATTCGCTTTCGATCGCATCGGGGTTCTGAAGGCCTTGCACGAACAGCTCGTCGAAAAGGGGCTCGGCTTCGACCGAGTCCATCACATCGGAGGCTTTGTCGACGCCGAACTCTTCGGCAATGACCGCCAGCTTCGTTTCCAGGACCTCACGGACACGATGCTCGACCGTGTCCTCCAGCACGAAGTTGATCGCGCGAACGATATGTGGCTGTCCGATACGATCAACCCGGCCGATGCGCTGTTCGACGCGCATCGGATTCCACGGCATGTCGAAGTTGACGATGATATGGCAGAACTGAAGGTTCAGGCCTTCGCCGCCGGCATCGGTTGAGACAAAAATGCGGACATCGCGGCAGAAAACCTGTTGAGCCCGCGCGCGTGCTTCGAGATCCATGCTCCCGTTCAGCGTGGCGACCGAGAAGCCGCGGCTTTCGAGGAAATCCGCGAGCATCGCCTGCGTTGGCACGAACTCGGTGAAGACCAACACCTTCATCTCAGGATCGTTCTCTTCCTGCTGAAGTTTGTAGATCAATTCGAGGAGTGCTTCGGCTTTGGCGTCCGTGCCCTGAGCTTCAGTGGACCGGGCCAGTTCGAGCAGCGTGTCGACCTCGGCTTTCTCCATCTCCCAGCCTCTGGTCTGGACGGCGAGATCCACCTGGGTTTGGCCATCGAGCTCGGTCCATTCATCGACGTCGGCCGTTTCGAACAGGGATGGCTGGAACTGCGGCTGGTCCAGCAAGGCCTGCCGCTTCTCGAGCGTCGTGCGGATGGCGGCCGTGCTGGAAGTCACCAGCCGCTGCATCAGGATCATCAGGAACCCGATGTGGCGTTGCTTCGCGGCCATGGCCTGGTTGTAGCCGTGGCGGACATAGTCCGTGACAGCCTCATAAAGCTTCTGCTGAGCCGCATGCCGGTCCTGCCAGGGAACAGGCTGAAGCCGGGTTATGCGCGGCTTGAACAGAGGTTTGCCTTCAGCATCGATCGCGACGCGTTTCTCTGTGCGGACCACAAAGGGGCGCACCCGCTCGCTCGTCACGCTGCTCTCATCCGGGAAGGAATCCCGGTCGATCAGCTGCAGCAAGCGATGGAACTGGTCGGTCTTTCCCTGATGCGGCGTCGCTGAAAGGAGCAGCAAGTAAGGCGCGGCCTCCGCCAATGCGGCGCCCAGCTTGTAGCGTGCGACCTGATCCGTACTCCCGCCCATGCGGTGGGCTTCGTCGATGATGACCAGATCCCAGGACGCCGAGATCAGGTCCTCGAAGCGCTCCCGATTGTAGGTGCTGAGCTGCTCGAGGCTCCAGCCGCGACGGCCTTCGAGCGGCTTCACGGAATCTAGCGAGCAGATTACTTGATCATGCAGCCGCCAGAGGTTTTCCTCGTCGCTGCGCCATTGGCGGAAGGCGGAGAGTTCGGCGGGCTCGATGAATTGGAAGTTTTCTCCGAAATGTAGCCGCATCTCCGCCTGCCACTGCCGGACCAGCCCCTTGGGCGCGACCACAAGGATCCGCTTTGCCATCCCGCGCAGCTTGAGCTCGCGCAGTATGAGACCAGCCTCGATCGTCTTGCCGAGCCCGACTTCATCCGCCAGCAAATAGCGGATCCGGTCCCGGCTCATGGCTCGGTTGAGCGCGTAGAGCTGGTGCGGCAGCGGCACGACGCTCGACTGGATCGGCGCCAGCAAGAGGTTGTCCTCCAGCGCGTCCAGAAGCTTCGCCGCCGCAGCAGTGTGCAAAATCTGCTCAACCGTAGGCTGGACTGCGTCGAGCGGGCTCAGGTCGCGTGAACGGGCGCGAACGACGGCGTCCTTGCCGGGCAGCCAGACCCGATAGGCGGTCTCGCCCCAGATCTCCTCCCGGTCAACGACGCGGCAGGGTGCGGCATGTCGCTCATGCCAGCACCACTCGCCGATGCCGTGTCCGCTGCCCGCATGCGTCACGCATCAGCCTCCATGCGGGTGAGCGCCTGGTCATACCAGAGCAGCAGTTTCTCATCCTCCTGCAGCGCCTCCTCGGGGACCTTCTGGGCGATGCCGATGATGGTCTTGTAGTCTTTCGCCGCCCACGCGGCCTTGAAGCCCGCGCGCAGCACCTCGAGCCGGAATTCCCTGAGCCGCCGTCCGGGGGCGGACTTATAATTCTCGAATTCCTTCAGCAGCGACCGCTCGCGCTTTTGCTCCAGGTCCTTCGCCCTGCTCGGGTCGGGCACGAACCAACGGTCTTTCGCCTTGGCCTTCAGACGCGGGTCCTCCTTCTCCAGACCGCGGAGATCCTTGAAATTTGAAGACAGGTAGCTGTGGATCTGGCTCGGCACGTCGCCATTGCCGTCGTAGCGGAGGAAGTTGTCCTCCAACAAAGCTGAAAGTTCTGGCTTCTCCTCGTGCTTCTTCCAGCCAGCGCCAAGCTGCGTCATAAACTCTGGATGCATATCCTGATAGGTCGAGGGACGCCTTTTCAGGAAGTCCGTCAGCCAGTCGATCGCGCTGCGTTCATCCGCTACGAACAGCTCCATCTGTGGTGCATGTGGGACTCGGGCCCGCTTTCGATCGTATTCTGTAGCCTGCTGAGGAAGAAAGACCATGCCATCTCTCTCAGAAAAGCGAGTGCGCAGGCCATCCTGAAACTCTTGGCTAGAGAGTGGAACAGGCACATTATGTCTAACGAACCAAGCGATCATCCTGTCAAACATGATCCTTGGATCCCGCTCTGAGACGAACTCCAACACCTCTCCCTTTGTCTTACTAGAAGGTAAGTACGTTAGGTGAGTGCGAACAAAATCCCAGGCAGACTGTTCAGTTCCACCAGATTTCCTAAACCTTTCTTCCAAGCCGCCATTCGGTTTGTAGGCTGAAATGACTAGATCCTGTTTTACAGATGTCTTGTTGTTCACCGAATTGAAGCTGCCCTGTTTCTTATCAAGGGCAGACACATTCGCGATCACGAAGCCAGCTTCCTGAATCGATGTTTGAATTGCATTCCATACGGCGGCCTGCGTGTTCGAAAATTCAACCGTAATCCATCGGCCCGGCTTGAGTATCCGGTAGGCCTCTGAAAAACATCTCGTCATCGACTTCCTATACGACAACAGATCTTTGCCTTGCGACTTACTTTCGATCGCTTCCGGTTTCGTATCGGTAAAAACTTTGAGCCAAGACTCCCAAAGAAAATTCAGCTCAGAGTACATTAGGTTCGAGCCAAACGGAGGATCTAGAAAAATGTAGTCAACCTGCGAGTCGCCAATATGTTGCCTACTGGCAGATCCAGTCGATATAATGCTCCGCCTAGAGTCAGTCACCGGCGGAACGCCTCGCGCTGATGCGGCACACCGGCTCTGAAATATGTTCAGCCAGTTCTGTTCTCCGGAAATGGATGGAATATACATTGTACCGGCCGTATGCGGTTTCATTGGACCGGTATCTTTTTGAATCCAGCGCAGTGGAAGAAAGCGCGCAGTCTTTAGTCCGACTGTATAGCCGCCAAGCAATGCTAATCTTGTAAGTGGAGAATCTGCCCGAGAATAAAGAGCTGAAAAAGTTAGAAGGCTTCTCTTTGTGTAAAGATGATGCACATTAGTAAGACCAATTCTAATCGGCTCACCAGTTTTGTCGCCATCAGGAATTGCGTCCACGGGAAACTGGTGCCGAAATGCTTCGGCGTCAATTTTTTCTATAAGTGAAAAATCTAGTTCGTCTGGATCCTTTTCATATCGCTTTCCGCCAAAGGAGTAATTGATCAGGACTGGAACCTGTTTCACTTGGCGGACAATTTTTCCAAGCGCCATGTCTAATTTGGAAGTCCAGGCACGATCCATATTGCGCTTCGACAGCTCGGCAGAACAGTGCGGACACGGGAATATATCTTTTACTTGCCCGCCGATTGGATCAACTGCCTCGCGCCAAAATATCACTTCGCCCGTGCACTCACGGCAGGTAAATACGTCTGACCAAACCGTGTAGTTTATCCGCCCAGTCGCTGCGCTACCGCCGTGGCTAGTTTCATACATCCAGCCATATTCGTCCTCCACCTTTCCGAGGATTTTTCTGGACAACGCACCAAATGAGTCGATGTCCTCGGGAGCGTTATAGTTTTGTGCAATAAACGTGGCAGCTGGCGAGAGATCAGCTAGTATTGCTCTGCGGGAACCAAGCTCAGAGAACGGTATCCATTCCAAACGTCCTTCCACGTTTTCTTGTGTTAGAATAGTTCCATCATGCGCAATTCGATATCCGAGCTCCTCGATCGTTCTTCGATTGCCGCACAGGCTCGCAGCAACTCCCGTCATACCGGTTCCGCAGAATCCATCGAAAATCAGGTCACCAGGCTTAGTGTAATGCAATATGTAGCGCATAATTGCTTTATGCGGCACTTTTGTATGATAGCTATGAGCATTGTAGATGGGGTCGTTCTTTCCTTCGCTCACATCGGCGGTAAATGGCTCTTTGCTGTATGGCGCGGACGGATCGTAGTTTGTCCCGTAATTGGTCGCAAAATCTGAAAGCCACGGATTGGGGCATGCCGTGTAATATGGCGGATCTGACATGGCCAGGATCGCGTCGTCAGATCCTTGCGGAAAGCCCTCCTGGTTCCGGAACGCCGGATCCCTCAGTTTCTCAGCCAGCAGCTCCAGAAAATGCTCCCGCCGCGCGTCCTCGCTTGGGAACGTCATTCCAAGGCACTCGACTGGGCCGCTCGTCTTCCCGCTCGCCATCGTCAGTTGATCATTCATTGGTTCTCTCTTTCCAGATGGCGAGCGATCATTCGACCACGAAGCGCAGCTTGGTCGTGTCCTTGCCTTTGCAGCGGTCGTTCAGGAACGATTCGAAGCGCTTGCGCAGATCCTCGGGCGTGGCCGGCGACCCACCTTGGAGCAGCGCCTTCCTGATGTCCTCTTGGGCAACACTGATCTTTTCAAGACCAGACAGCGCCTCCTGAACGGCAGCTATGAACTCGGGTGTGACGAACTCGGGAAGGGTCTTGGTTTCGGCAAAGCCGGTGACGATCTTGCGCGACGAGTCCTTCAGGAGTTCGAAGTTCGACTGAATGATCGGATCCTCGAGGTTGTCGACCAGCGTCTGCACCCAGCCTTCCTGAAGGCGGTCAAGCTCGTCATCGAGCTGCTTCAGCACATTCGCGGCTGGAAGCAGGTCGCCTTGCTCGTTCGCGGGCCTAAAGTTGCAGTGCGGGCAGACCGGGCTGGCCGAGAGCTCGGACTCCACCAGCGACGCGCAGCTTTTCAGCTTGTCCAGCTTATCCTCGAAGCTCGTGAGCTGGCTGGTCGGCATCAGAGAGATGCCAGCCAGTGCCCGCATCGCGACGAGCCGGGGGTCCTTGCGCAGGGCAGATTTCGTCTTCTCTTCCGTAACCCCAAGGCGCGCCTTGCTGTGCTGCCCGACATAGGCGGTGATGTAGTCCTTCTTAAGCCGGGCCAGCGTCTGCCGGTACTCGGCCGCATGCTGCGCGGTGCGATCCGAAGCGAGCTTGTCGAGTATCTGCTTCCGGGTCTCCTGCGCCTGCTTCGCCCAGGCATGATCCGCCGACAGGACCATCTCGGCCTGCGATAGATAGCTGGCCGTTGCGCCGAGCTCGGTGACCAGCTCCAGCATCCCCTCGACGGCTTCCAGGACTTCGAGGTTCTTCTTCTGGGCCGCGATGTCGTCGGAGCCGATGCGAAGGTTCTTGAGCTTCCCGACCGTGTTGTAGGGTGCCAAGCTTTCCGAGAAGGTCTTTAGCGCATCAAGTTTGGTACGCCAGTCGCGGATCTCTTCTTCCCGCAAGAGGGGCTGACCCCAGAAGCTTAACCTGCCGGTCATGTCCGTGGTCGCGCTGAGCACGCGCCGCGTGAGCTTCCCGACCTCCTCCTGGAGCAGCTTGACAGGCTCGTCGGAGCCTTGCGTTGCCTGCTGGGCGAGACCGGGCGGCAGACCCAACATCTCGAACAGCGAGCGGAGGACGGCGACGTTAATCTCTTTCGGCGCCTCGACGTGCTTGAACTGCTTAAGTTCGTCCAGCGGCCGTTCGGCGAGCAGCGTGATCTTGCCGGAGTCGATCTTGTCGCCGGTGATCGCCAGGACAATGTCGCCGGCATAGACCAGTCCGCCGAGAACGGTGGCCAGAAGATCGGGCTCGAGGCGGAATTTGATCGGGGCGAAATACTCAACGTCGGCGTCGCCGCTGATCAACTCGCCGCGATTCAGCACCTGGCCATGCCCTTTGGCTCTGAGCCGGGTCAACACCTCCTGTGCGTACCGAGACCGGGTGGGGTCGATCCGATCGCCGTCAAGCATCTCCAGCCCGTCGAGAATGACGACCGCGTCCTTCGTGCGGTTCCCGCCTGCAAGCGCGCGGATGGCGTTCCCGACGAGCTGCTTGCGGTTTGACTCGGTTACGAGCGCGGAGAAGGTGGGGTACTCGGGCGCCACTTCGGCGAACTGGTTGTTCAGTGCCAGGCCGGAGATGACGTTCACGGCGTCGCGGAAGTTGATCCGCTCCTCCGGCCCAAGCCGGGCTTTGTCGCGCAGCGAGACGCCCTTGGTCCACTCCTGCAGGGTCTTCGTCTTTCCCTGATAGGTAACCTCGAACGCCGCCATCTGCTTTTCCTGCAGCCACTTGCTCATATCACGCAGAGCGTCTTTGGCCTTGTCGAGGTAGATGGATTTCGCACCGCCGCTGGCGGTCGATGCGAGATCCTGAGCGGCAGCATAGAAAGAGAGATGACGCCGGATCGCATCGTCGAGCCCCTTCAGCCGAAGAAATACCTCATCGGCTTTGTGGTCGTCTCGAAACCGCGGCGGCTCGAACGGCTGAATGAAATAGATGTAGAAGTCCCGCTCGGGCTGAGCCGTCGGCCGATCGTTGGGCGCGCCGAAGAAGAGGTAACCATTGCGTTCGACGCGCCGGTCTTGCCACTCGATCTGGTACTGCCAGATTTGGTGGCCCGTCACGTAGGTGGTTTCGTCAGTGCGCTCCATAAGCTGTCGGATGGCGCTGTAGTAGGCGCGATCCAGCGCATCGTCGGAAAGGGCTTCAGAGCGCTTCTCGACCTGGGCGTCGTAGTCGACGTCCTTCTTCAGATCGAGATAGTATTGTTCGGTGTCCGGCGCTTTGGAGATGAACTGGCCGTTGACGGTCTTCAGCGTCTCCCGCAGGACGGTCTGCACGAGTGACAGCAGGTCGGCTTCCGGTTCTCCACCCATATCTTCGATTCCGGGCTGGAACAGGCAGAGCGTGTCACGGAGTTCCTCGGCGGTTGGGCCGACGGGAACGTAGATGTCCCCGCCCGTCGTCAGGCGATGGACCGCGAGACCGTCAATGATCCGAAGCGCCATCGGCTTGTAGGTCGGTCGGGTGAACGCCTTCCGCACGCGTTCTGACAGGACCTCCGACACCTTGAGCACAGGCCCGATGTTCGGATCCGAGCGCAGGACGGAGTTCGACGTGACCGTTTCCCAGAACTTGTCGTAGCCGATCAGCCCTGGTCGATCGTCGGGCACCTCATTGTTGAGGACGGCCTGAATCTGATCCCGGAGCGTGACCAGTGCGCCGCGCTTTTCGGTGAACACCAGGCGCTCGAACGTTCCGATGTAATCAGGATGCACCGGAAAAAGCCGGACGTACTCATCCATGCGCTCATTCATCGAGCCATAGAACTTGGCGAACGGCGCAAGGTAGGTCCGGATTTTGTTCTGCTGATCGGCTGTCTTCTTGAGGAGCCGCTCGGCCACCACGAAGCTGACGTCCTGCCGGGCGAGAAGGACCTGTGTGAAGCGATCCTTCACACGACGCAGGCTATCGGCGACGTGCTGGAAGCGACTGCTGTCGAAGATCGCTTCCTGGACGCCGGCGACGAAGCGGAAGCGGAGGTGCTTCGTGACCTCGCCGATCTCTCGCAGGAACGACAGGTCGAGAACGAGGTCGTGATCCCTTCGAGAGCGAAGATAATCCAGAAACTCGTCGACGACGAGAAGAACGCCATGGTTCGGGTGACCCTCGGCGAACGCTGCCATCATTTCTTCGAATGCCGCCTTGTTGTTGGTCACCTTTTCGGCTGGCGGGAAAGTGTAGCTGACGCCGTGCCTTTCCAGGAAGAGTTCAAGCTGCTGCGTGACGATGTCTCGAAGTGACATCTGGCTGGAGATTTCGATCCGATGTACCTTGAACTTTCCAGCGATCGCAGCTGCGGCTTCGGCGACCTTTGGATGGCGGATCATCGGGACATAGGCGGCGTCCTCTGCCACCAGCGAAAGCACTGACATCAGGTGCGATTTGCCGGTCCCGTAATTGCCGACAACCAGCACGCCCATATGGTCCACCGCCGCGTCGAACGAGAGCTGGGGAATTATGAGCCTCGCAATCCGCTCTGCCATGTCGTCGGAAATGACGTAGGTCGAAACAAGCTTCTTCGCCTCGTCTGGGCGGTTGGCGTCCAGAAGCTGAATGACCGACTCGATCGGCTCGAATTGAATGAGATCGCCATAACGCATCGGCATCCCGTGTTCCCCCTTCAATGAATTTTGAACGGGACCAGGCCGTCTGTGCCGTAGTCCTGATGTTCTGGATGTCCTGTCGTAGCGTAGGAAAGTCGGGCTTCCCGAAGGTCTCCCGGCCATACTGCAACGACGCGGCGCGCATGAGCATGTCGCTTCAGTAAGTCGAGCGGGCTGAGCTGCAGCGTCCGGTCAAAAAGAAGCTCGATGTTGTCCATGAGCAATAGCCCATGGCTGGCAAAGTCGTCCGCGAGGTTCTTCAACATGTCGGCTGCCCGCAAATGTCTTTGCATACTAGGAATAGCAAGGAGCTCGCGGCCAAGAGCAGCGCTAGCGTTCAGAACTCGCGCCTGCCGACGCAAAGCAAGCTTTCCGAGGAGACTGCTCTTCCCAGATTGCGGCGCCCCGGTCAAAAGTATCAATTTACTGTTCAGATCCAATGTGTCCTCAACGAGGGCATCAAGTATTTCAATCACGTCTCAGCCACCCCGCATGTCGGCCTAATGTCTTCGTCAAGTGTTTGCGCTCCAACGTGCTCAGAAATCGGCCAATTAAGGTGCTCTGTGGGATTGCGGGCAAGCTAGTTGGCGAGCGGCCGACATTCAATCGAAACTCATGAAGCTAATGGAAATTGCACACGCACCGGACACCGACGGCCCTCACAAAAAGTCAAAAAGCACAGTGATGTGCCTACTCCAGAGTATGGATAATCTCACGTCGACATGGGCGTACATAGAGTTTCTCAGGCTGGCGGTCCCCAAATCAGATAAGATGACATGTACATCACAGTTGGTCTGGCGCAATGAAACTCGCGGGCGGATTTTATTCTCAGGGTCATGAAGTAACGTTCGCTGCAGCGTCTCGGGCCGTGCGCCGAGGGGGGCAGGCAGAGAAGACTTGTGGTGCCCGCACTCGTGGCGGAGGCACTTGCGGTCAGCCACCTCTGGTAGGCGGCGCGCGCTGCCTGCGGCATGCAGGTCCTCACGCCGCCCGCGCCCATCGCCAGCGGCAGTTCGAGGCTCTGGCCAGGGGCAAGCTTTCCCACGAGGACTTTGCTCGGTTTGAGGCGCGGCGGGCCATCAATGCACTGCGCAACGCTTGGCGGCGCGACCCGTGGACACCCGGACAAACTATTGACCTCGGGAAACACGAGCGCCGGTTTCAGACCGTGTCCGGGCTTGCCCGGCTCGACACACCGGTGCCCCCGGCCGTGCTTGACTGGCTTCGGTGGCGTTACCGCCGCCTTCAAGTAGACGGGCGCCGCGATGATGAGTGGGCGCGGGTGGTCTTTGATGAGTATCCGCGCCGGGTGCGGGATGCAGGACCGCCCCCACCGACCTATGATCCGTCGCAACTCGGTATCGGTCGACCGATGTGGACGGCAGAGGCGCCGCCGCACTGGTCCCGGCGGAACAACGCCGACGGCCCCCGTGTCGTGGCCGGTGAACCGGTGCCGGTCATCCGCGCGGCGGAGGATCAACACGACGCCACCGCCCTGGCGATGGTCGCGTATGAGCAGCGGGAAGTGCTTTCCCCGCTGCTGAAGTTGTGCGGCACCGCGGTCGAACAGAGAGCGGTGATCGGGACCCTGAAGAGCTATCTGGACCGTCCCCAACACCACGCCGCGATGCGCCGCTGGCTGGACATGGTCAGCGCTCTGCGGTCGCGCGCCTAGTGCTGCCGCGACTTTTCCGGCAGGGTGATGTCTGGGGACAACTGCGCGACTCCAACCAGGAGGCCGCGCGCCTTGCCTGAGTCATAGCAGCTGGAACACAGGCGCGCGAACTTGCGTCCCATGCCAGCGGTGATCACAACAAGCTCGCCAGTGCGGATTGCGCGGCGGCAGCCATCGCAATGCGCCAGCCCATCCCGGCTCGTCCGAGTAAGTGCTTCGCGGCCCTTGCGGATCAACGCTTCCTTAGTCGCCGGACGCCCCCGGCGGCGAGTGGGGCGGTTGATGTCAAGTGTCGGGTGGAACGGAACGTGGAAGTCGGGGCTGTCCTGAGGCATTTGTATCTCCGAAACTACGGGCTCACCGCGAGCCCGGAAACGGGGTCATGGACACCTCCTTTCTGGTTGGGGGGCTGATGGTCTGCTTGGCGCGTCACGGGCCGTCGCGGGCGACCATCTGCCAGTACTCCACTTCCTCGTCACGGCTAGACTGGCCGTTGGCGTAGCCGTCCTCGAAGATGCTGTCTTCACCGTCCCAGCGGGACGCCTCGCGGTCCTCGTACGCTTCGTAGGTGGCCTTGGTCCACTCGTCCCACTCGGCACGGGTGGGTGCGCCGGTCTTGAACCACTTCACGGCGAGTTCGAGCACCTTGTCCTGCCAAGGTTTGGTTTTCGCGAATGGGCTGGTCATCTGGTTCCCCGGTTCAACTTGTGGCGGCCCTCGTACTTTGCGTGGGCCATATCTTGGGCACCGGGGATCCCCTGTGCTTGATCCAGTGTTCCGGCGATCCACGCGCTTTCATCACCTCTAGAAAACGCTGCCAAAACAGTCAGGAACCATGAAAGTTCTGACTATGATGTCAGGAACTACTCTCTTGTGACTTCCCTCTTGGATCAGTGGATCATTGGATCAGTAGTCAGAAACTCCAAGGTCTGCAGGGCTTCCGCTGATCCGCGACTGATCCACTCTGATCCCCCCTCGTGCCGGCCGTTCCACGGGAGCACTCCGGCTGGATCAGGATTGGATCATAACTGGATCACGGGCTGGGCGTGCCCACCGCTTTTGAGAACGCATCCCGACACTCGCCAAGGGCCGGATACTCAAAGCCCCTGACAGGAATACCGTTTACACGGGGACGATGTGGCTTGCGGCCTGGGCACATCTCACCAATGCGCCGAACCACCTCGATTTGAGACGGCAGGTGCCGAGTGACGCCCGCGCCCTGGGCGAAGCGCGTGAACGCTGCATAGAGGTCTGCATTGCTACTGAAGATGGCACCCGCCGCCCAATCCTGCGTGTTGGACACGGCGCCAGGAAGAAAGCCAGTTTCCAGTGCATCCGCCCAGAAACGCGAGATGATATCTCCCGCCTCCGCCAACGCCGCTGCTTTCTCGGGGGTATTGAGCGGCCGCCTGGGATCGAATTTCGCCACGTCGCGCCCCATGAGGAACTCGATGAAGGCCTCGCGCCCCCCGTTTGTCCAGACGGAACGAAGCTCGCCAAAGTAGGCATTGTCTGCACGCTTCGCATCGGACACCCGCAGCAAGGTTGTCCGGCGGTCCCCCGGTTCAAGAGGGACTACCGCAGCGCTGTTGGAGGTCAGAACGACTGCGAGCATGTTGTCAGCGTCACGGAGGTCCCGCCCCTTCGCCTCAATGTGCAGCCGGGAACCGGTGACAAGGTCCTTGAATGGCCCGGCCATTTTGGGGTCCTTGCCCAGGAATGCCTCCTCGAACACGGCGAGCACTTTGCCTTCAAAGTGCGCGTTGAAGTTGCCAGCCATCTGACGCTCCTGCGACGCGGTGACGGAGTGGTGGCGGCCGAAAATGTCGATGAGCATTTCTGCGAGTGTGCTCTTGCCGGTGCCCTGTTGCCCCACCAACGCGAGCACGGTTCCGGGGGCGGACAGAGGATTCTGCACCTTAAATGCGATCCAATCGAGGACGTAGTCTGTCTCTACAGGACGGCCGGAAGCGATCACGTCGCGGACAAAGGACAGAATTGGCGAAAGCAAGTCTACAGGCGGCGCCGCACGAGAGTCTTTGTGCCAGCCGGAGCGGGTGGGGATGCCGTGCCAAAGATTCAACGAGTCAGCAGGTTCTTTTCCGACCGGCCACAGTCCGACCCTCTTGTAACGGCGCGCGTCCGACGACTTGAGCCAAGCCGTTCCGAGGCCAACGCGTCCCACCCGGTCGGCACCGTCATGAAATGCCTTGAAGGCGGCGAGCGTGTGCTGCGCGGTAATTCCCCGCTCATCGACCTCCACCACGCGGTCGAGGGACAGCACGTGGGCGTACTCCCTGTTGAGGTCTGTCACCCATTGTGGGACGCCGGGCTCGGCAGTAGGCACCAGCGCAGCGAGTTGTGCGAGCTGGACGGGGTCAATAGGAGCAGACGCAAGGTCAGCCAACTGTTTGGCCCGGAAGGCTTTTTCGACTACTTCGTACCCCGAGGGGTTGAGGGCCGCCAGCGTCTGCATAATCGTGCCCCAACCCGTGTGTGGGTTGCGGCAGGTATCCCAGAACTCGGCATTCTTATCGGGATCGCCGCCCCACTGTTCGCACCATTCTAGCCAGATTTCGCGACCCTCGCTCTCCACGTCTGCCGCAACGGCCGCGCCCTTCACCGCGTGCCCAAAGGAAGTCCATTCGTCGCGGTCGTCGAAATGGCCGCCGGACTGGTTGGGGGTGTGGCTCAGCGCGAGACGCAACAGGTCGGCACTCGGGGCGGGGCTGGGCCTCTTCTCGCCCACCCTCTCACTCACCTTTGCCAGCACGGACGCCGACCCAGTTTCACCCGTTGCAGTGTGTCCGCGCCAAACGGCGATCAGTTCGTCCACGGACCGCACGGGGGAAGTATTGTCCACTGGGCTGACGATCTTGGCCAGGGACACCCCCGCCCCGCGCTTCTTTTTGATCGCGGTGGGCACGTTGATGGTCCACGGAAGACGCGTGATCCTATCCGGGTTCTTCATGCTGCTGTCGGCACGAAGAGGTTTCATGGCGCTGCCGAGCGCGGCACTACTGGCCTCATCAACAGGCGCGCCCGGTGCAAGCTTAAACCAGAGATGAGTGCCGTTGCCGGTCATCACCTCAGCCAGCGGCTGGTGCAAGCGCAGCGCAGCGAGCATGCTTGCATGCCTCGGGTCGTCCTCCGGTGCGTCCTTATTGTCGAAGTCAAGCACAGCATACCGGCGCTCCGGAATTTCGGTGGCTTTTGCCTGATGTGGGGCGCCAGCGAACTCCGTAGGACGCGGGTTGATGCCGGCGTAGAGGTTCCGGCGCCCGAAGTGCTCTGCAATGAAGCTCCGCATACGCTCCAACTGGGCCGGGTCACCGAGTTGCCCGCTGTACGAAATGCGCCTTGTGCGGCCGGTCATTTCATCCAGAGCGCTCAACTCAATGACCGTGTCCGGGTCGTAGAGGTTGCCCAGCCACGAAAGAACCTTCTGGCTGGCGCTCTCGCGGGACGCTGCCAGAAGCGCGGCGTAGGCCATTTCTGGAGGCGTGGTGCCGCCCAGGACCTCCTGCGCTGCTGCACCCAGAACCAAGCGGAGTTCGGCGGCCACAAGACCGCTCGCGAGCGCGTCATTGATAAGCGCCGCGACGTTCTCTTTGGTGGGCGCGAAGCCCAACTCAGCACGAATTTCAAACTCAGCCGCACGACGGGCGTGCCGGTTCAAAGTAGGTCCCGCCGAAGCGGTTTCGATTGTGTTATTAAGCATGTTCTCGGTGCCCAGCCCGTCATTCGCCATTAAGTCGGCGCGTGGCGGGCTTTCCTCTTTGATCGGTTACGCGCGCTTCGAAGCGGCCTCTTGCTCTGCAAGCCAGGAATGCACTGCGCTCTCCCGCCAGCGGCTGCGGCGCGGGCCAAGCTTGATGGGGCGGGGGAAGGTGCCGGCGCCCGCGTGCGTAGCGCGAACAAGCTCGTAGATTGACGACTGAGGGATGCCAGTCATGGCAGAGACCTCATAGATTGGGATCAGGCGGTCGTTGAGGGTGGTCACGTCAGTTCTCCAGCGGCCCGACTATGGGCCAGTCGCTTACATTGCTGATCGTCCTCCTGCGCTTGTTGGAGCAACTCGGGTAACAGGCGAGTCGGTGATTTGTCAGAGCGAAGTTGGGGCTCCTGACGGACGGAGCAAAAAGAGTTGCGGCCCAGTCTTTAAGGACCGAGCCGCTGAGATCTGAGAGGCCTTGGTGCGTGAACCTATGCCCGCTTGTGGTACAGACGGACGACCTCCGCGCCGACACCCCCGATGCTGCCCAGAAAGGCATCCCAAGCCGCCATAAGTTCAACACGCTGGTCGAAAGCATCGCCGCGCCGGTATGCGGCTTCAGCCTTGTCCTTGATCGTATGGGCAAGGGCGGCCTCGACAACCCGCGCGGGGAACCGTGCCGCGTCTTCGGCCCAGTCCCGGAACGTGGACCGGAAGCCGTGGACAACCACGTCGTCCCCACGGGCATCCCGGAGAAGCCCGCGCATCGCTTCGGCCTCGTCGCCCTTACCCTCCCGCATGCGCTTGAGCACGGCGCTCAGCGTCATGTCGGATAGCGGGGGCGTGTCCAGTTTGGAGCGCCTTGTCTTTTGACCGGGGAACACCAGGCCATCAGCTGGTTGATCCTTCATTCGCAGCATGTCCATCTCGGACAGGATTGCCCGTGCCCGATCCGTGAGTGGCACCCGGTGCTCGCGTCCGGCCTTCATGCGCTCGGCCGGTATGGTCCAGACCTTGCGGTCACCGTCCAACTCGTTCCACCGCATGCCGCGAACCTCTCCCGACCGAGCGGCGGTGAGGATCAAGAACTCTAGCGCACGCGCGGCGACGCCGTTGCGCTCCCGCAGCGCCGCAACGGCGGCCGGGGCCTTCTCGTAGGGCAGCGCCGGGTGGTGCCGTTGAGATGTTTTTGGCCGAGCAGGTAGGACCAGTTTCAGGTGACCCTTCCAGCGTGCAGGATTTTCTTTCGACTTGTCTCGAAGCCCGACGACTCCAGCTGCGTCTAGCAGCCTCTCCAGTCGCCCTTGCACGCGCTTCGCGGTTTCCGGAACGCGAGTCCAGAGCGGCGTCAGAATCTCCAGCACGTCTTCCTGCGTGATCAGGTCGGGGGTCTTGTCCCAAAGGGGTTTGGCATAGGTCCCAATGGTGCTCAGCCACTGCTCTCTGTGCTTTGCGTTGCGATGCTCGGCAGTGTTGCGGGTGACGTTTAGGTCGATCCATTCCTCTGCCCACTGCCCGAACGTTTTGGGGGGCGCTTTGGACGCCTGCTCGACAATCTCTGCGGCTCGTCTGTCGCGCTCCGCTATAGGGTCGAGACCCTGTTTGAGCAGGTCATGTGCTTGCCGTGCGCTTGTCCGGGCCTCATCAAGCGTGACGCCAGTCGGGTCTTTGGCCGCCCGCTTGGCGGCACCTAGCCCCATCTCAACCCTTTTATTGGTCAGCGGAGATTTGTATCGAAGCACCCACCGGCGCCGGGTGTCCGAGACGAGGAGATATAGCCCGCCGCCATCGTGGTAGATGCCGGGGCCGAAGGTCTCAACCTGTCGGGTGGTCAGGCGCCGTTCGGCACGACTACGGCCGGTGAGCGGAGTCATTGGGTCTTTTGCTGAGGCCACAGTCCAGGTCTCCATGGCAGACGCGATCAGTGACCTTTACTCCGGCCACCTTATGGGCCACCTTACACTCCCATATCTTCTCAGTCATCCCCATAGCTCTTGATACGAAGAAACGTCGGTATATCATGCAATTACATCAACTTGCGGCGAGTACCCAGAGCACCTCAGACCTTCTCAGTCTATCTAATGGCGGACTCTCTCTCCGCCAGTTCCTTTGAATGCGTCAGTATCTTAAGCCCCCCTGCGGAGACGTTCGACGTCGCCTTCGGATCAATGCGCCCAATTCATAGTCCATGGCTGCGGCTCGTGCTTCGCCCGCGCCTCACGGCCCCGCCACGCCACGCCCGTTCACGCCCGCCCGCGGGATGCGAGCCAACCAGGGCCCATGGCCAGCAGCAGGATCTGGCCAACGGCAAGGGGCAATGTGCTCATGGCTGCGGCGAGGAGCAGCCCCGCCATGCCGGGATCCGGCAGGCCGAGGACGACGGATAGACCCGGGAGCCAGAGCGCCAATGCAATCACTGCAAGGCAGAGGATGAGCGCGCCCCAGACATAGGGATTGTGCGTCACGTCGTTGCGGAGGAAGCGGCCGGCCGGGTCGCGCACGTTGAACACATTCCAGAGCTGCGCCAGCGCCAGCGTCAGGAACGCCACCGTCACCGCATTGGCGGCCGCAAGCTGCAGCCAGAACAGTGCCAGAACAAAGGCACCAAGCGTGGACAGGGTGATGCCCCCGCCGAGCAAGCCGATCAGGATCCAGCGCGAACGGTCCACGATGGCCTCTGCCGGATCGCGCGGCGGCTGCGACATCACCGTGTCGTCGCCCCTGCCCAGCCCCAGCGCGAAGGCCGGAAAGACATCGGTGACCAGGTTGAGGAACAGGATCTGCAGCGGCAGCAGCGGCGACGGCAGGCCCATGCCGACGGCCAGCCCGACGACCAGCAGTTCGCTGACATTGCACGACATCAGGTAGACGACGAACTTGCGGATATTGGCGAAGATGACGCGCCCCTGGCGCATGGCCTCGATGATGGTGCCGAACGCGTCGTCCTTGAGCACCATGTGCGCCGCCTCGCGGGCAACCTGGGTGCCGCGCTGGCCCATGGCGATGCCGATGTCGGCCTTCTTGAGGGCCGGCGCATCGTTCACCCCGTCGCCGGTCATCGCCACGACGTGCCCCGCCCGCTGGTAGAGCGTCACCAGCGTCAGTTTCGTCGCCGGCGACACACGGGCGAAGACGTCGGCGGCGAGCAGGCGCTCGCGCATGGCGTCGTCCAAATGGTCCGCATCGATGTTTTCGAGTTCATCGCCCCGGATGTCTCTGAGGTCGCCATCGCCAAGCCCCGCAGCGCGCGCAATGGCCTCGGCAGTTTCGGCGTGGTCGCCGGTCAGCATCACGACCCGCACGCCCGCCCGGCGACTGGCACGGATGGCTTCGGCAACGTCGGCGCGCAAGGGATCCTGCAGGCAGACCAGCCCGACCAGGGTGAGCCCGCCATAGGGATCGGCGTCGCAGGCATCTGCCCGTTTCATGGCGAGCGCCAGCAGCCGCAGCCCTTCCCTGGCAGCCGCTGCGTTGCGGTCTTCCCACGCGCTGCGTCCCTTGTCCTCAAGGGGACGCGGTCCGTCGGGTCCGAGCTCCTTGTCGCAGACGGCGATGACCGCCTCGGGTGCGCCCTTGACGGCAAAGACATGCGCCTCCCCTGCCCTGTGGACCGTTGCCATCATCTTGGCGTCCGGATCGAAAGCGTGCTCGCGCTCCTCCTGGTAGTCGGCCAGCATTTCGGTGCGGCGCATACCCGCCTGGTGCGCGACGGCCAGCAGCGCAATCTCCATCGGGTCGCCGGCACGCCCGTCGCCCGAGTGCCCATCGGCACCGTTGCCGAGCGACGCTGTGTTGCACAGCGCTCCGATGCGCAGCGCCCAGGCCAGCCGCGCATCGTCCTCGAGCGAGAGGCGCGTGCCTTCAGCCGCGAATGAAAGCGCACCCCCCTCGGGTTTGACCTCGACATCCTGACCCGCCAGCAGATAGCGCACCGCCGTCATGCGGTTCTCGGTCAGCGTGCCGGTCTTGTCGGTCAGGATGATTGTGGTCGCGCCGAGCGTTTCGACCGAAGACAGCCGCATGATCAGCGCGTTGCGCCTTGCCATGCGCCACATGCCGCGGGCTAGGCTCAGCGTCGCCACGACCGGCAGACCCTCGGGCACGGCCGCTACGGCAAGCGCAATCCCGGTCTGGATCATATCTATGGGTGAATGGCCCCGCAGGAGGCCCAGGCCGACAGTCAATGCCGCCAGCGCGAGGGTCAACCAGACGAGCCGATGGCCGAGTCGGTCGAGCCGCCGCTCGAGTGGCGGCGCCTCGCCCTCGGCGCTTTGCGCGAGGTCGCTGATGCGACCGAGCTCGGTCCTCATCCCCGTCCTCACAACAATGCCTTCGCCGGTGCCCTGCGTGATTGCGGTGCCCTTGAAGGCCATGCTCAGGCGATCGCCGAGCCCGACCTCCGGGGGTACTGCCTCGATGTGCTTGGTCACCGGCACGGACTCGCCGGTCAGCACGGATTCGTCGCATTGCAGGTTCGACGCTTCGATCAGCCGCAGGTCGGCGGTGACCATATCGCCCGCCTCGAGGACCACCAGGTCGCCAGGTACCAGGTCGCGCGCGTCGACCTCCATCTCGTGGCCATCGCGGCGCACCCGGGTGCGGACCATGGCGATCCGCAACAGCGCCTCCAGTGACCGCGCGGCCCGCAGTTCGGTGAAAAATCCGATGGCGCCGTTGATTGCCAGGACGACGACAATGGCGACGCCCTCGGGGATATCCCCGAGGAAAAAAGAGAGAGCCGCTGCCGCTGCGAGAAGCCAGACGATGAAACTCTCGAACTGATGCAGGAGGATGGTGAGCGCGCTTTTGGTCGCCCGCCGGCGCAACAGGTTGGGGCCGTAGAGATCGCGGCGCTTGTGCACCGCCTCGGGATCGAGCCCCCTGCCGGCATCGGTGTCGAGGGCTGTCGCAACATCCTCGATCGATTGCGCATGTGGGTTTTCAAGCAGATCCGCCAAGCTACACTCCACACGGCGGGCGCCGCACATTGATGTCGCAGGTATGGAAACCGTGCGGCGTCATGCATGGCGTCGACCCCGCATCTCCTTTCGCAAAGATGTCCTCAACGACAGACGCCGCAAGTGGTGCATGCGCCCGCCGAGGAGTCGAGAACTCACGGCAAGATCATATCGCCTAGGACCGCTTCTCGAAGGTCAGCGCGACGCCGCGCAAACCCGCATCCGACGTTGCCTTGATGATCTGGAGCGGGATCGTGGCGGCATAGGGTGCAAGGCGGCCTCTCGCACGGAAGGCGGTCTCGAAGGCGTCGCTGTTGAGGGCGGCGGCGATGGCCGACGGAATGCCGCCCGCCAGATAGACCCCGCCGCGCGCCCCGTAGAGCAGGGCAACATCGCCGGCAAAGCGGCCAAGCCATTGAGCAAACTGGGCGAGACTGGCTTCGGCGACCGGGTCCTCGCCGGTTGCTGCGGCCTTGACCACATCGGGCGCGTCCAACTGGCGGACGGTCGTGCCGGTTTCCTTGGCGATGACCTGATAGAGCAGGCGCAGTCCGCCGCCCGAGAGCAGGAACTCCGCCGCCGGATAGTCATGACCGGCGGTGACGGCCGTCATGCGCGCCAGTTCGTCCGCGCTCTGTGCGCCGAACGAGGCGTGCCCGCCTTCGCCAGCGATGGCGACCGCGCCCGTTGGCGCGGGGACAAGGGCCGCGACGGCAAGGCCGGTCCCGACGCCGATGACGACCTTGGGTGCCTTTGCATCGGCGGGGTGGCTGTCACCGACGGTGATCAGATCATAGTCGGTGAGGTGCGGCACCATCAGGGCGACGGCCTCGAAATTGTTGATGAGCGTGACCTCCTCTGCCCCCGTGGCGGCGCGGATATCGTCCGCCGTGAAGGTCCAGGGAACGTTGCTCATCGTGGCTGTCGTTCCGGTGACCGCGCCGGCAATGGCCAGTCCAACCTTGGCGGGACACGCTGGGATGGTGCGCAGGTACTGCTTGAGCGCCTCCTGCGGCGACGCAAAATCGGCTGTCCGCAACGAGGCAAAGTGATCGATGGTCAACTCATCGAAGTCGGAAACGGCAAACCGGATATTGGTGCCCCCGATATCGCCCACGAGGGCCTTGCGCGCATAGTCTGTCATGATCTGGGGTCCTGCTCGTATCGAATACTGCAGGCACCCTAAGGCAGCGGCAGAGCCGCATATTGACGTGGATCAAGGCCATGCCGGCCCCGTCGTCCCAAGGTGATCGACAGGACGTCCAGTCACACCAGCCACCTTTGACAGCTGCAATCGGGATTGATCACCATGACCCAGACTCCGTCGCCCATCGCCTGGTTCGAGGATATCGGTCGCTCCGATGTGGCCAGGGTCGGGGGCAAGAACGCCTCGCTGGGCGAGATGGTTCGCGCCCTCGGCGGGAAGGGCATCAAGGTGCCGCCCGGCTTTGCCACGACCGCCGATGCCTATTGGGCCTATGTCGAAGCCAACGGGTTGCGCGACAAGGTCGCGTCGCTGATCGCGACCTGGCAGGCCGGCAAGGCGACGCTCGCCGACACGGGCGCCGGAGTGCGCGCGCTGTTCCTGCAAGGGGACTGGCCGGCCGACATGGCAGCGGCGCTCGTCGCCTCCTATCGGGAGCTGTCGGGCCGGGTGGGCAAGCAGGATGCCGCCGTGGCGGTGCGGTCGAGTGCGACCGCCGAGGATCTGCCGGACGCCAGTTTTGCCGGCCAGCAGGAAACCTATCTCAATGTGAGCGGCGAGGCAGCGCTGCTGAACGCCTGCCGTCGCTGCTATGCGTCGCTCTTTACCGACCGCGCCATCAACTACCGGCAGACAAGGGGCTATGATCACCTCAAGGTGGCGCTGTCGATCGGTGTGCAGATCATGGTGCGGTCCGATCTGGCGGGTTCGGGTGTGATGTTCTCCATCGACACCGAGACCGGCTTTGACCGGCTGGTGCTGATCAATGCTGCATGGGGACTGGGAGAAAACGTCGTACAGGGTGCGGTCGACCCCGACGAATACGAGGTCTTCAAGCCGCTGCTGTCCCAGCCCCGGTTCACCCCGATCATCAAAAAGAGCTGCGGCGGCAAGGCCAAGAAGATGGTCTATGCCACCGGCGAGTCTCCGACCCGGAATGTGCCCACATCGCTGGCCGAGCGGGCGGCATTCGTCCTCACCGACGCGGAAATCCTGACCCTGGCGCGCTGGGCAGCAACCATCGAGGCACACTACGCGTGTCCGATGGACATGGAGTGGGCCAAGGACGGCGAGACCGGCGAGATGTTCATCGTGCAGGCGCGTCCCGAGACGGTGCAGGCGCGCCGCGAAGCCGGGGTCTTCACCTCGTTCGAGATCGGCAAGAAGGGCAGGCTCATGGTGTCGGGGGCCGCAGTGGGCGATGCCATCGTTTCGGCCCCGGTCTGCCTGATCAGGGACGTCAAGGATTTTGACCAGTTCGTCGACGGCTCGATTCTCGTCACCTCCAATACCGATCCCGATTGGGGACCGATCATGAAACGCGCCGCCGCCATCATCACCGATCATGGCGGGCGAACATCGCACGCCGCCATTGTCAGCCGCGAACTGGGTCTGCCGGCCATCGTGGGCTGTGGCAACGCCACCCATATGCTGCATACCGACCAGGTCGTGACGGTGTCCTGCGCCGAAGGCGAGGAAGGTTTTGTCTATGATGGCAAGGCAGAATTCACGGTCAGCAAGGTCGATATTACCGACGTGCCGCAGACGCGCACCGAGGTCATGCTGAACCTCGCCAATCCGGGAGCGGCCTTTCGCTGGTGGCGCCTGCCCGCCGACGGCGTGGGTCTGGCGCGGATGGAGTTCGTCGTCAGCAATGCCATCCAGGTGCATCCCATGGCTCTGGTCAAGTTCGACACGCTCACCGACGCGGCGGCGAAAAGCGAGATTGCCGCGCTTACAGTCGGTTATGCGGACAAGCCCGAATATTTCGTCGACAAGCTCTCGCGCGGGCTGGCGCGTCTGGCGGCGGCGGCCCATCCCAAGCCGGTTATTGTGCGGATGAGCGACTTCAAGACCAATGAATATGCGGGCCTGCTCGGGGGCGCCGAATTCGAGCCCGAGGAAGACAACCCGATGATCGGCTTCCGCGGCGCGTCGCGCTACTATTCACCGCGCTACCGCGATGGCTTCGCCCTGGAGTGCAAGGCCATCAAGCGGCTGCGCGAGGAGATGGGCTTTGACAATGTCGTGGTGATGATCCCGTTCTGCCGGTCGATCAAGGAAGCCGACAGGGTACTGGCGGAGATGGCGGCCAATGGCCTGGAACGCGGACAAGCCGGCCTGCAGGTCTACGTCATGTGCGAAATCCCGGCCAATGTCATCCTGGCGAGGCAATTCGCCGAGCGCTTCGATGGCTTCTCGATCGGTTCGAACGATCTGACCCAGCTCACGCTCGGCGTCGATCGCGACTCGAGCGACCTCTCCGAGCTGTTCGATGAACAGGACGAAGCGGTCAAATGGATGATTGCCCGTGTCATCAAGGAGGCCGGCGAGGTAGGGGCCAAGATCGGCCTCTGCGGTCAGGCGCCCAGCGACTATCCCGAATTTGCGCGGTTCCTCGTGGAATGCGGGATCAACTCGGTGTCCGTCAGTCCCGACAGCTTTCTGGCGGTCAAGCGTCAGGTGGCGAGCGCCGAGGCCGGCGCAGCGCCTGCGGCGTAGCGCCGTGCCCTGCGGGGCATTGCCCGCCGGTTCCGGCAGGGCGGCGCTGCGACTACACTCTCCAGCATCGCGGACAGGATCTCGGCCCGGTCGCGTGGCGAGGATCACTCCTTGACGTAGGCCTTGCCGTCCGCGGCAGGCGGGCGGGCGCGGCCGACCAATCCGGCCACCAGCACGATGGTTGCCAGATAGGGCGCCATGGCGAGGAACTCCGACGGGATGGGCGTCTGCAGCAGCGCAAGTTTCTGTTGCAGGGAATCGGCGAAGCCGAAAACCAGGGCAGCCAGTAGCGCACCGACCGGATGCCAGCGACCAAAGATCATGGCTGCCAGACCGATATAGCCGCGCCCGCCGGTCATGCCCTCGTCGAACATGCCGACCGAGCCGAGCGTGAACCAGGCGCCGCCGAAACCGGCCACCATGCCGGCCAGCGTCACATTGATGTAGCGCGTCCGATAAACATTGATGCCCAGAGTGTCTGCCGCCTGCGGGTGTTCGCCCACGGCCCGGGCCCGCAGACCCGTACGGGTGTAGAAGAGATAGTAGGTGGCGATGGCGACGAGGATCAGGGCGCCATAGACAAACAGGTTTTGCTGGAACAGCACCGGCCCGAGCACCGGAATGTCGCTGAGCAGCGGTATCCGGATGGGGGCGAATACCGGCGCATTGTTGAGGAAACGGTACTGCTGGAAGACCTGGCTGCTGACATAGGATGTCACGCCCAGCACGAAGAGATTGATCACCACGCCGGCAATGATCTGGTCAACCCTGTAGGTGACGACGAGCGCGGCAAGAATGAAGCCGAAAAGACCACCAGCGGCCACCGCCGCGGCCAGTCCGATATAACCGCCGAGCAGTGAGCCGATCAGCGCGCCGGTGAAGGCGCCCGCCAGCAGCATGCCTTCAATGGCGATGTTCACGACCGCGACGCGTTCGGACAGTACGCCTGCGAGGCCGCCCAGAGCGATCGGCACGGCACGCACCATGGTGGCCTGCAGCATGCCGGTCATGGAGAACGACTTGCCGGCCGTGGCCCAGACCAGAAAGGCCATCACCGCCAGCGCCAGCCCGATGCCGAGCGACAGCCCGATCCACTTGACGCCACCCTGCAGCAACTGGCGCACACCCAGAAAGGCGAGCACGGCGGCGATGACGTAGTTGAAGGGACCGGCAGGCACGATCAGGTTGGGCAAGGCGAAGGGGTCGGTTGGCCGTGACAGGCCGAACGACGCATTGCCGGAAACCCCAAGCCCGAAGGTCAGCGCCACCATGATGGCGAGGCCGATGAGCAACCCGCCCACGATGCGGGACTGGCGCAGTCTGGCGCTGTTGAGCTTGGTTTGTGCGGGGGCGGTTGTGTCAGCGACTGCGGTCATCCGGGCTACTCCTTTTCCGCTCTGGCGGCGCGGCGAAATCCCCATGGGAAGATGGCGCGGACCAGCAAGGGTGCGGCGATGAACACCACGATCAGGGCCTGAATGATGCCGATCAGGTCGATGCTCACTCCGGCATCGACCTGCATCTGGCGGCCACCCACCTCGAGCGCACCGAACAGCAGTCCGGCCAGCAGAACGCCGACGGGGTGGGAGCGGCCCAGCAGGGCCACAGCGATCGCGTCGAAACCGATACCGGCGGAGAACCCCGGCGAAGCGCGCCCCAGGACCCCGAGCACCTGATTGGCGCCGGCGAGGCCGGCCAGGGCGCCGGCCGACACCATGACGACCACGATGATCAGGCCGGAGCGCATGCCGGCGAAGCGGGCCGCCTCGGGGTTTTCACCGCTGGCGCGAAACTCGAAGCCGAGCTTGCTCTTGAACAGGACCCAGTGGACCAGCCAAACCGCGCCCAGCATGAGCAGCACGCCCCCATGCAAACGCAGCCCCGGGTCGATCCAGTCGAGCAGCTTGGGCAGTTCGGCGCTCTCCAGTACGGACTTGGAAATCGGATCGGCGCGCCCGGTGCGCTGAATCACCGGCAGGCGCAGCAGGTAGTCGACCAGCCGATAGGAGATCAGGTTGAGCATGATGGTCGTGATGACTTCATGGGCCCCGGTCGCGGCGCGCAGCCAGCCGGCGATCCCGGCATAGAGTCCGCCAATGACAGCCCCGGCGAGCAGAGCCAGCGGCAGGTGGACGACCAGAGGCAGTCCCGGAAAACTGAAGCCGACGATGACCGCAGCCATGCCGCCCATCAGCAGCTGGCCTTCGGCACCGATGTTGAACATGCCGGCGCGGAACCCGAGGGCCAGGCCAAGGCCGGCGAACACCAGCGGCGTGGCCGCGGTCAGGGTCTCGGACAGCGCATTGATCGATCCCAGGGACCCCAGCAGCAGGGCGACGTATGACTGGCCGATCGTGGCAATGTCGACATTTGTCGCGAGCATGGCCAGCATGCCGAGGACCAGTGCGGCGACCACGGCAAAGACCGGCACGATCACAAGGTCCTCGAACCTGACCCGGTCCGGCGCAGCCTTCCTGAGCAGGGCGTTGATGGTGGACGTCGTGGTTGGCTGCTCGCTCATGCTGCTGCCTCCGGCTCGGCGCCGGCCATAGCCAGGCCGATGGCATTCTTGTCGACAGGTCGTCCGTTCTCTCCGAATTCGGCGACGAAGCGACCCTTGAACATCACGAGGATCCGATCCGACAGCGAGATGATCTCATCGAGTTCGGACGAGACGACGAGCAGGCCGTCGCCGCTGTCGCGGGCCGCGACCATTTGTTCGTGGATGTATTCGACCGAACCGATGTCGAGACCGCGTGTGGGCTGGGCCGCAATCACCAGGCCGATCTCGCGCGACAGTTCGCGGGCCACCACCAGCTTCTGCTGGTTGCCGCCAGACAGGCTGCCGGCAGGGGTGAAGACCGACGGCGTGCGCACGTCGAAACGGACTACCAGTTCGGCGGCATTGGTGTTGACCGCTTTCCAGTTCATCTGCGGCCCGGCGGAGAAACGCTCGTCATAGTAGGTGTCGAGCACCATGTTCTCGGCCACCGTGAAATTGGCGATCAGCCCGGTTCGCTGGCGATCCTCAGGGATATGGGCGATGCCGAGCCGATGGCGCTCGCGCGGCGAGGTCCTGGTAATGTCCTTGCCGCAATAGGTCACCCGGCCGCCGGCGACCGGCTGAAGGCCGGTGAGCGCCTCGACGAGCATGGTCTGGCCATTGCCCTGCACGCCGGCAATGCCGACAATTTCTCCGCCATGCACGGTCAGGCTGATATGATCGACTGCCAGTTCGTCATTGTCGCGCAGCACCGTCAGGTCCTGCACGTCCAGCAGGACAGGTCCCGGTGCATAGGGTTGCTTTTCGACCGAGAAGCTGACCGGGCGACCGACCATCATCTCGGCAAGCTCCATTTCGGTGATGTCCCCGGGGACCCCGCCGCCGACGATCTCCCCCTGCCGCAGCACGCTGATGTGGTCGGCTATCTCCAGGATTTCGTGCAGCTTGTGCGTGATGAAGACGATGGCCTTGCCGGCATCGCGCAGCGACTTCACGATCTCGAAGAATTCGGTGACTTCCTGCGGCGTCAGCACGGCAGTCGGTTCATCGAAGACGATGACATCGGCTTCCCGGAACAGCACCTTGATGATCTCGACCCGCTGCTGGATGCCGACGGGAAGGTTCTCGATCAGCTCGTCCGGATCCACACGCAGACCGTAGATCTCGTTGATGTCGCGGACCTGCTCATAGGCGGTCTTCAGGTCGAGGAAGTCGACAGGTCCCGTGGGCTCGACGCCCAGGACGACATTTTCCGCGACCGTGAACACCGGCACCAGCATGAAGTGCTGATGCACCATGCCGATGCCCGCCCGGATCGCGTCCCCCGGACCGTCAAATACGGTGGGTTTTCCGTTGACGAGGATCTCACCTGAATTGGGGGCGTAGAGACCGCTCAGCACATTCATCAGTGTCGATTTTCCGGCACCGTTCTCGCCGAGCAGGCCAAGAACCTCACCGGCCTTGATCGACAGGTTGACGTTGGAATTGGCAACCACTTCGCCGAAGCGCTTGGTGATGCCGCGCAATTCAATGTCCACGGTTCCCACCCCCTCTTGCCAGTCGTCCGGCCTGTCGCGACCGGAGTGGCCGCGACAGATGCGATGTGATTTGCGGGCTAGTTGCCGACCTTGACGGTGCCGTCGATGATGCCTTGCCGCACCGTGTCCAGTTCGGCCTTCAGCGCATCGGGCACGAGGCTGTCCATTTCGTGGAACGGGGCGAGCGCCACGCCGCCATTCTCGAGCGTACCGAGCAGGATGCCGCCCGTGAACGTGCCGTCCATGGCCTTCTGGATGACCTCCAGGACCGTCTTGTCCATGCGCTTGGTGATGGAGGTCAGGTAGACGTGACGCTTTTCCGGATCGGTCAGGTAGAGGTCGGCGTCGACGCCGATGATCTTGAGCTTGTCGACCCCGAGTTCGTTGGCAAGGGCCGCTGAACCCAGCCCGACAGGACCGGCCACTGGCAGCACGATGTCGGCGCCTTCGTCGTACAGGTTCTGGGCGAAGGCCCGACCGTCATCGAGGGAGTCGAAGTTGTTGGTGAACAGGCCCTCGCGGGTATCCGGGTTCCAGCCGAGCACCGTCACGCTCGTGCCCTTCTGTGCATTATAATAGTCAACGCCGCGGGCAAAGCCGTCCATGAAGATCGTCACCGGCGGAATGTTGATGCCGCCGAAAGTGCCCAGTATGCCCGTCTTCGTCACGCCGGCAGCGACATAGCCGGCAAGGAACGCGGCCTGATCGGTTGCATAGACCTGGCTCAGAACATTGGGGATCGCCGGGTCATAGGCGAAGTCGATGATCGAGAATTTCTGCTCGGGATTGGCTTCAGCAGCTTCCTTGGTCGCGTCACCGAGCAGGAAGCCCACCGTTATGATGATGCCGCACTGGCCACCCAGCAGCGCGTTGATGTTGGCCTGATAATCGGTCTCTGCCTGGGATTCGAGAAACCTGCCATCGATGCCCAGGCTCTCCTGGCCATCCAGCACACCCTGCCATGCGGTCTGGTTGAAGCTGTTGTCGTCGATCCCGCCCGTATCGGTGACCTGGCAGGCGGTGAAGTCGGCAGCACTTGCCGCAGGTGCTGCGCCCGCAAGCAGGCTGGTGCACAGAACCGACGCCATTAGGTATTTCCGGAGTTTAGACATAGCTTTGTTCTCCCTTTGATTATCCATGAGGCCGTGGAATGCAGGGCCGCGGAACACCGGCGCCCTCATTGCTGCCCTGCGGCGGGCAACGACTTGCTCTCTGTTGACTGCCATTGTGCACGGGCCGGCCCGTGAAGCGTTGATCTGCGTCAAGACGGAGCGGGGTGGCGCGATCAGGGTTCTGGCGATCTGCGAGGCGGCGGTTCTGGCGCAGGTATGCTCTGCAATGCGGCGACCACCGCTGCGTCATCGACCTGCCGGAAGTCGCGATAATGGGCGCCGACGGCATAAAACATTTGCGGAATTTCCAGGCAGACGAGTTCGTCGGCGTCATCGCGCAAGGCAGTCATCACGTCGGCCGGCGCGACGGGAACAGCCAGGACTATGCGGGCCGGTTGACGGCGTCTCAGGGCCCGCAGCGCAGCGCGCATGCTTGCACCGGTGGCAATGCCGTCATCGACGACGATTGCCGTCTTGCCTGCGACGGGGAGTGGCGCGCGATCGGCCAGATAGACCGTCCGGCGCCGCTCGATCTCGGCGAGCCCGGCCGCGCTCATCCCCCGCACATCCTCGTCGCTGAGACCCAGGCGGGTGGCGATTTCGTGATTGACGACCACCTCCGGCCGCTCCCCTTCGACGACCGCCCCGACGGCGAGTTCCTCATGTCCGGGCGCGCCGATCTTGCGTACCAGCAGCAGGTCCAGAGGTACCCCTGACCGCGCCGCGACCTCGACGGCAACGGGCACTCCGCCCCGCGGCAGCGCGAGGATCACAGTGTTGTCTGGGTCGAGCGGACCGAGGCGGTCGGCCAGGGCGCGCCCGGCGTCGCGCCGATCGGCAAACACCCTCGTCATCTGTCTTTCCCCACGGGTGCGAAGACAGGGCGGCAGATTGGTATCCGTACCGGTGGCATTTCGATCTCCCGCTGCACAACCATCGACCAGGAGACTAGGCCGTCCGCCATGCCGGCGATTTGACCATGATCAATACAGCGCGGCGCCGGCGTGGTATGGTCTGCGCATGCGCTTTTTTGCTCTGCACGGTTCGGAACTGCTGGGAACGGCCATCGCAGGAGCGATGGCCGTGACCCTCGACCCGCATGAGGAACGCGATTTCGAGGACGGGGAACACAAGACCCGCCCCCTGATCAGCGTGCGCGGCGAAGACGTCTATGTGCTGCATGCGCTCAACGGCAATGACAGCCATTCGGTCAACGACAAGCTCATCCGCCTGCTGTTTTTTATTGCGGCCTGCCGCGAGAACGGGGCCGCGCGGATCACGGCCATCGTTCCCTACCTGGCCTACTCCCGCAAGGACCGGCAGACCAAGCCGCGCGATCCCGTCACCACCCGCTATGTCGCGCAATTGTTCGAGGCGGTAGGCACGGACATGGTGGTCACGCTCGACGTGCACAACATCGCTGCGTTCCAGAACGCCTTTCGGTGCGGCACTACCCATCTCGATACCTGCAGGCTGTTTGCCGCCGATATCCGGCAGCGCGTCGCCGATGGGCCTTTGGTCATCATGTCGCCCGATGGTGGCGGGGTCAAACGCGCCCAGTTGCTGCAGGAGGCCTATGAGGAGCTGACCGGCGCGACGCCCGGCTTCGGCTTCCTTGAAAAGCGGCGTAGCGGCGGGGTCCTGTCGGGCTCCCTGTTTGCCGGCGATGTCGACGGCGCCTCGGTGGTCATCGTCGATGACATGATCAGCAGCGGCGGCACCATGCTGCGGGCGGCGAGGGCCTGCCGCGAGCGCGGTGCAGAGCAAGTGTTCGCCTACGCGGCCCATGGCCTGTTCCACAGCGGTGCAGAAACGGTCCTCGACGACGACGCCTTTGACCGGATCGTTGTCACCGACAGCGTGGCGCCGTTTCGCCCGTCTGCAGAGCTGATCGTGCGGCGCCTCGACATCCTGCCAGCGGCGCCGATATTCGCCGAGGCGATCATGCGCCTGCACGGAGGCGGTTCGATCCACCGTCTTCTGGCGGGCCAGGAATAGTCCATTCAGCCTGTGTCATGGCCAGATAGGCCCGCGCCCTGCGGGGCCAGATCTCAGGGGTTGCTGGGTTCTCGTCCAACAGGTGCGCAATGCAGATGCGGGCGCGCAGCACCGCCCGGAACGCACCGTAGAACGCCATCAGCTCTGCCGATGGTCGGGCGTGCAGCCGGTCATCGAGCGTTTCCAGCAGCAGGGCACCGATCCAATCGGCTCCCAGAAACCGACACTCCAGCCCCAGGTAGTTGATTTCGTCATAGGGATCGAGAATCCGCATGCCGCGATTGAACTCGAGGCAATCGATAATCAGCGGCGGGGTGGTCAGGCAGACATGCTCGGGGCGCAGGTCCCCGTGGCCTTCCACGACGTGCCCGGCCGCAATGCGCGCCTCGATTTCCTCACGGACGCCGGCCAGCTGCGCGTCGACCCTGTCGAGGGCCGCAGTGGCTGCGTCGGCCAGACCGAAGCGGGGACGGGTCAACAGGTCCCGACTGACGGCATGCTCCTGCACCAGGTGTTCGAGATAGAGATGCCCGTCGGCGCGCTGCGGCGCACAGGCGGCGTAGAAGTCGGCCAGCTTTTCTGCGACCGGAACAATGTCCGTCTGCTGCACCGTGCCCTCCGCCAACCGCCGGTCGAGCATCATCGATACCGGCAGGCGGACCATTTCCACCAGCCATTCGACGATCGTGCCTTTGCCATCGAGCGCAAGCTGGCCGTCGGCTGACTCGGTCAATGGCAGGATGCGCCGATAGGTGTCGCCGGCCAGCCTCTGGTTGAGGCGATGCTCTTCGGCGCAGTTGCGATGCCGCGCGGCCAGCGTGCTGAAATCCAGAAAGGGCAGACGCTCGGGTTTCTTGAACTTGAAGACCCGGTCACCGGCGAAAAAGACCCAGGACCAATGGGTTTCCATGAGCTCGACACTTGCCGGCCCGTGCGGATACGAGCCCGGTTCGCTCAAAAAGCGTACCTTTTGCGCAAGTGTTGCCATTGCCTGTACCCCGC
The DNA here is from genome assembly GCF_055808595.1 of Devosia sp. J20-27. NCBI lineage: Bacteria > Pseudomonadati > Pseudomonadota > Alphaproteobacteria > Hyphomicrobiales > Devosiaceae > Devosia > Devosia sp. J20-27. The sequence goes on from NZ_CM147875.1 coordinate 618,631, forward strand.
TAGCCTGTGTCCTTCTTATCGTCGATCGCGGCCTGTCAATTGACCTTGGTCAATGGCTGCGTGGCACGCTGCGCTAAGAACGGAGCTTTCCGGACAGAGGACAGGCAATGGACAAGAAGCAGCAGATCAATCTCTACTATGTGATTGTCGCCTTCTTTCTGGTCTTTGCCTTCCAGGTCTGGCTGGGCAGCCGCTCGGTCAGCCAGATTTCCTATTCCGAACTGCAGACCTATCTGGCCAATGGCGCAATCGCCAACGTGACGATCACCGAGTCCATGGTCGAGGGCCGGTTCAAGTCCCCGCAGGACGGTGCCGACTACTTCATCACGCATCGGGTCGACCCCGAGATCGTCGCCATGTTCGAGGCTGCCGGGGTCGAGATCAACGGCGCCAGCGACAGCAACTGGCTCACCTCCTTGCTGTCCTGGGTATTGCCCATCATCGTGTTCTTTGCCCTCTGGCTCTTCGTGTTCCGCGGCATGGCGGAGCGCAGCGGCCTTGGCGGGCTGACCAGCATCGGCAAGTCCAAGGCGAAGGTCTATGTCGAAAAGCAGACCGGCATCAGCTTCGACGACGTGGCCGGCGTCGACGAGGCCAAGGCCGAACTGCAGGAAATCGTGGCCTTCCTCAAGGACAAGACGACCTTCGGCCGGCTCGGCGCCCGCATTCCGAAGGGCATCCTGCTTGTCGGCCCGCCCGGCACGGGCAAGACGCTGATGGCCCGCGCGGTGGCCGGCGAGGCCGGCGTCCCGTTCTTTTCCATTTCCGGCTCCGAATTTGTCGAGATGTTCGTCGGCGTGGGCGCGGCACGGGTGCGCGATCTGTTTGAACAGGCCCGCAAGGCGGCGCCCTGCATCATCTTCATCGATGAGCTTGATGCTCTGGGCCGCGCGCGCTCTGCGTTCGGCGGGATGGGCGGCGGCGACGAGAAGGAGCAAACCCTCAACCAGTTGCTCTCGGAACTGGACGGCTTCGACCCCAGGGTGGGCATCGTGCTGCTTGCGGCCACCAACCGGCCCGAGATTCTTGACCCGGCGCTGCTGCGTGCCGGGCGCTTTGACCGCCAGGTGGCGCTGGACCGCCCCGACAAACTGGGGCGCGAAGCGATCCTGAAGGTGCATCTGCAAAAGATTACCGTCAGCCCCGACATCAATCCCGACCGCATCGCAGCAATCACCCCCGGCTTTACCGGCGCCGACCTCGCCACCCTGGTCAACGAGGCCGCCATCGTGGCCACGCGACGGGGCGGCAAAGCCGTCATCATGGACGATTTCACCGCTGCCGTTGAACGGATCGTCGCCGGGCTGGAGCGTCACAGCCGGGTCCTGCGGCCTGAGGAACGCAAGCGCGTCGCCTATCACGAGATGGGGCACGCACTGGTCGCTGCCACCCTGCCGGGCACCGATCCCGTGCACAAGGTCTCGATCATCCCGCGCGCCATCGGCTCACTGGGCTACACCATGCAACGGCCGACCGAGGACCGCTTCCTGATCACGCTGTCGGAACTGCAGGACCGCATGGCCGTGCTGATGGCCGGGCGGGCAGCCGAGAGCTGCACGATGGGCGACATGTCGACCGGCGCCGCCGATGATCTCGCCAAGGTCACGGACATTGCCAGGCAGATCGTGGCGCGGTTCGGCATGAGCGACGAGCTGGGACAGGCCGTCCTGGAAGAGCAGCGCCAGACCTTTCTTGGCGACGGCCGGTTCGAGACCAGCAAACGCGACTATTCCGAACTGACCGCCCGCGAGATCGATCTGGCGGTGCGGGCCCTGATCGCCCGCAGCTTTGATCGCGCCACGGCCATTCTGGTGCAGCGCAAGGACGATCTCGAGGCCGGCGCCGCACTGCTGCTCGAGCGCGAGACCATCACGCCGGAAGATTTTCTGCCTCTGCGCGCGTCGGCCTGAAGTAAGCGGCTCGCAGCAAGCTGTAGAGACTGTGCGATACAGTACCAATGCCTCCAACCATGCGCAGCTTGATCCATGTCAAGCTGAGGTACGCTCGTCGCAATAGTGTCGCCCTGCGGCATGGATCTGGAGACATGTATCCAGCCGGACAGATTGATAGCTGCCTCCGTTCAAGGGTCGGATTTATCATATGGACAATGTCGTCAAGAGTGTTGAGGAGCCGTTCTCCTGTGCGCGCCGGAGCGCGTCGGTATGCTCCACCTGCCAGCACATCGATGCAGCGGCCCAGGCCGAAGTTGCGCAGATTTCCGGCCGGCGCTTTGTTGATGCCGGTGCGACAATCCTGGCCAACGGTGGCGAAGCCCGGTTGGTGGGTACGGTGCTCGCTGGCATCCTCAAGATTTCCAAGACACTGCTCAACGGCAGCGAGCAGATCGTCGGACTTGTCTATCCGGGCGAGTTCTTTGGGCAGCTGTTTGGCGACAGGATGGACGTCGCCATCGAGGCGGCAACGGACGTTGAGCTGTGCGTGGCCGATCGGCTCGCCTATGAGGCGCTGGTCATGCGCTACCCCAGGCTGAAGCAGCTCGTCCTGATGAACAGCCTGCACGAGCTTGCCGTAGCGCGCGAGAGCATGCTGCTGCTGAGCTGCCAGACGACGCTGGAACGGGTCGCCACCTATCTGCTGGTCATGCTGGAACGACGGGTGCAGATGCTGACCGACATCTCCGTGCGGTCGCAAAGGGATATCGCTGCGTCCCATATCAGGCGCGTCGACCTGGCAAGCTATCTCGGCACGACGTTCGAGACCATCAGCCGCCACCTCAACTACCTTGCAGGCCGGGGCATCATTCGCATCATCGACAGCAACCATTTCGAGATCCTCGACAAGGACGGGTTGCTCGCCATCTCGGGCGTCAGCGATGCTGACTTGCGGGTTTTCAGACCGACGGATCTGCAGCTCAATGCGCCGCAGCCAGCGACACCTACCGGTCCAGACCGCCGCAGCCGCACCAACGCGGACACGCTGCCGGACCTGTGATCTCGTCCGGCACCGCCTGACGGCTGCAGCACTCCAGTCGGCCAGTCCGGATCAATGCTTCCTGATATCGATCCGGCGTTTGGCGGCCTTGGCATTGGGGTCTTTCGGCAGGACGACGCGCAGCACGCCATTGGCGTAGTTTGCCTCGATCTTGTCGGCGTTCACCCCTTCGGGGAGCGAGAAGCTGCGCTCGAAGGCGCCGAAGCGACGCTCGCGCACGTAGTGATCGGCGGACTCGTCCTTGGCCTCCTCGCGCTTTTCTCCGCGGATGCTCAGGCCGCCATTGACCAGCGCCACCTCGATGTTCTCTTCGTCCATGCCGGGAAGGTCGGCCGTGATCTCATAGGCGTCATCCTTTTCGATGACATCGACTGCGGGCGCGCTCATCCATGGCGTTTCGCCGTTGCCGGCCTTGGGCACGACGCCGGCCATGCGCGAGAACGGGCTCAGCCACTGCATCCGGTCCATATCCGCAAACAGCCGGTCGAACTCGCGGTGAATGCTCTCGAACGGGTGCCAGGATGCGCCCGTGGACGGCGCCTTGTCGGCGCCCTTGATCGGCAGGTTGGACTTGCTGTCAGCCATCTTGATCAACTCCGATTGTACATTGCGAGCGGCGAGCGATCCGTCGGCGTCCAGTCGAACTCGACCGGTTCCGTTCTCACCGCCTGATCCAGTCAGTGTGTGCCGACCGGGACGGCAGCGCATTGACGACCATCAAAACGCGTTGCGGGGCAGCTTGAGCTGAGCCGCGATCGCTAACGGGCTGACACTGCGATCGCGGGACGAGACCGGTCCTTTCGGCAATTACTATTCCGGCTGGCCTGCACCGGGTTCGAGCGACTTGAGATAGGCAATGATTGCCGCGGCCTGCTGGGGGTCGAACTCGAATTCCGGCATGTCGGGATGCGCCGTCACAAGGCCCTCGACCAGAGCCTCACTGAGAAGCTCGACGTCATAGCGGAGGTGCAGTTCGCGAAACGGCGGCGCAATGGCGAGACGCCCTGTGTCCGTCGCCCCGACGGCGTGACAATCGGCGCAGTACATGGTGACCAGTGCGCGTCCCGTCTCGACCGGCTGCTCGTCCTGCGCATTGGCTCCTCCTGACATCAGCAGCAGGGCGGATGGAGCGACAAGGCGGACGAGGGCGCGAGCGGCACCGGTCATGGGGCTGGAACGATGGCGACAGATGGCCTTGGACGTGATGCGCATGCGCGCCTCCTGTGATTGACGAGCATCTTACGCTTCATAGGGTGATCGAAACCATAAGGTCAGCGGTGCAAATCGGAGTGCGTCGCCACCGACCATAGCATCTCGTCACCCCGAATGCGCCCATGCTCAGCGCCCCTTGCGGCTCATCACAGGTCGGTACCGTCCGGCAGAATCGAGTCAGGCTCAATGCCGCGCTTTTCTGCGCTTGAGCGAACGGCGTCCTGCAGGGTCGGGCTGCGGCCCAGCAGGCGCCGGAATCGCGCCTCGTCGAGAACGAGGAGTGTCGATGGCACGATGGCGCGCACTTCCGCGCGACGCGCCTTTTTCATCAGGATAGCCATCTGGCCGAACATCTCGCCGCGGCCCAGCCGCCAGGTCTGGCCGGCAGATTCGAGTTCCATCGCACCCGAGGCGATGAAGAACACGCTCCGCGCCACGCTGTCCTTGCGCATGACCACTTCGCCGGCATTGACGTAGCGGGTCTCCAGCCCCCGGCCCAGCTTCTTGAGCGCGGCGTCGTCCAGTTCGGCAAAGAGGGGGAACTGCCGGACCAGTTCGGCCCGCTGCAGCGCGATGTCGAGGCGCGGGCGTTCCTCGGCGGCAGCGCGGCGGGCGCCGAGATCCTGCATCAAGGCAGTGAACACTTCGGCGCCGATCAGCCCGTCCTCGCGCATGGCGGTATACTCGCGCTCCTCCAGACGCAGGGCAGTCCGCCGGATGAAGCGCCGCTCCACCTCCTCGGCGTGGCCCGGGTACTGCAGACGCAGGCCGTCCAGCGCCGTGCCGACAGCCTCGACCCGCCGGGCCACCGGCTCGTGCAGCAGGTCCGCCACCCGCCGTCCGTGGATGCGGCGAATACGTCCATCGATGAAAGCGCCGAGATCGCGCAAGATCAGACGCTGCGACAGCAGCAACTCGAACTGATCCGCTGTCATGCGCGCCAGCGGTCCGGACAGGCCCAGCCGGTTGTGCAGCATGACGGCCAGCCGGAAGGAGCGGCCGTAGGCCACACTTCGCCGGGCGGCCCGCTGATAGCCGCTGCGGCCCTGCGCGCGGGCGCCTTCGATCAGCCGGTCCGCATCGAGCAGTATCTGTTCGGCCATTCGCGCAGAGATCAGGCGTTCGCGCACGCGGGCCAGGATGGTGTCACGCTCGTGACCTGCGAGGGCGATCAGGCCCAGCGTGATACGGTCGCGATTGAGGATGTCGGCGCTGTCTTCGGCGGTACCGACCGCTTCGGACAGTCGTTCGCCGAAACGCTTGGCCTCCGAGCGTACGATGTCGTGGCTCAGCTCGTAGTTCTCGGCGTTGCGCGCCATTTCCTCGCGCACGGTCTGCAACGCCACGGCAACCACCTGCCTCGACAGTGCCTCGTCGACCGGTGACAGCCGGTCGAGCCCGAGCCAACCGATGACGGTGCGGAGCGTTGCGCCCTGCACGATCAGCGTAAAAAGCGTGAAGCCCGTGGCCAGGATGCCGACGAGGCGCTTGATTTCAACGGGTACAAAGAAGCTCTCGGTGACCGCCAGCGCCAGGGCCAGCGTCACGGCGCCGCGCAGGCCGCCCCAGAGGATGGCAATCCGATAAGGACGCTCGACGGCGGGCGATACCTTGAGCGCGGTCAGCAGCGGCAGCAGCCCGAAAAGGACGGCCACCCGGGCGACGATGGCGGCAAGGATGACCACGCCGATCAGCGCCACATCCTCGAGACGCACCTCCTCGAGAAGCCGCGGGATCAGCAGCGCGGCAAGGATAAAGATCAGCGCCCCTGCCCAGTGCGCAAGGACGTCCCAGACCTCGCGCAGGTTGGCCCAGGCCTGCGGCGGCAGTCGGCCCGGCCCGGTCAGGTTCAGCGTCAGGCCCGCCGTCACCACGGCGATCACACCCGAGGCGCCGATGCTCTGCTCGGCTCCGATATAGGCGAGGTAGGGCAGCGCCACCGAGATCGAGATCTGCGCCAGTTCGTGGCGCGGGAACAGGGCCATGATCGAGACTGCGATCCGGGCCGCCAGCCAGCCGGCGAAGGCGCCTCCGGCGATCAGGATCGGAAAGCGGGCGAGCGCATCGCCCAGGTCGGGATCGGGCATGCCCAACGTCACGAACCCCATGAAGAGTCCGAAGAGCGCAATGGCGGCCGCGTCGTTGAGCAGGCTCTCGCCTTCAATGATCCGCGCCAGCCGCCGCGGCGCCGCGATCGAGCGGAAGATCGAGACCACCGCCGACGGGTCTGTGGTGGACACGATGGCGCCGATCAGCAGGCAGGCAGCGAGCGGCAGGGTACTTGTCCAGGAGAGGGCGTAGCCGATGCTGAGGGTGGCCACCACCACGGCCACCACGGCGAGCACCATGATCGGCACCCAGTCGTCGAGCATCCGGCGCAGGTTCATCCCCAGCGTCGCCTGGAACAGCAGCGTGGGCAGAAAGACATAGAGGAAGACGTTCGAACGGATCGGCAGCCCGAGGATGGCCTCGGCGACCGGGTTGAGCGCATCGGTCAGTTCGGTCCGCAGGAAAAAGATCGCGCCGGAGCCGATGAGGATGCCCAGAACAGCGAGGATCACGCTGTAAGGCAGCCGCAGCCGCGCCGCGAGAGGCTCGGCCACGCCGATCACCAGAAAGAGCGACGCGATGACCGCCGTGAGCAGAACGATATCCATGCGCCTGACGTACCTAGAAAATCAGGCGTGGGGAACTGCCATGGACAGAGATAGGTGGATGCCTCGCTGCGAAAGCCCGGAATGGCTCCGGGCTTTCCAGTTTTCGGTGTCAGCTCTTGACCGAACCCGATGTCAGGCCGCCGACCAGCCAGCGCTGCATCACCACGAAGAGGATGAGAGCCGGGATGGTGGCAATGACGCAGGCAGCCATGAAGGCGTTGACATACTGCACGCCGCCGCCTTCGGAGGCGAAGTCGCCGATGCCGACCTGGATGGTCTTGAGTTCCCCCTGGCTGAGCAGCAGGCTGGCCCAGAGGAAGTCGTTCCAGGCGTTGAGGAAAGTGAAGATGGCGACCGCTGCGATACCCGGCAGCGATACCGGAATGATGACGCGCCAGAAGGCGGAGAAATGGCTGCAGCCGTCCATGAGCGCCGCTTCTTCCAGCTCGGGGGGTGCACTGGTTTCGAAATAGCCGCGCAGCAGCAGCACGGCGAACGGCACTGAGAACCCGATATAGGCGAGGATCAGCCCGGTATAGGTGTTCATCAGGCCTAGGCTCTGGATGAAGAAATAGATCGGGAAGACGCGGGTGATGCCGGGGATGAGATTGGTGAGCAGGATCAACACAAGGATGAACGTGGCGCCGGGAAAGCGAAAGCGAGCCAGCACATAGGCGGCCGATGCAGCGATGGCCGTCGAGATCACCGCAGCAGTGATTGAGACGAACAGCGAGTTTGCCAGATAGCGCCAGACCGGAATGAGCTTGTTGGCCGTGTCATAGGGGGTGAGTGTCGGGGCGACCGGGGCCCAGAGCGGCGGCACGGCGCGGATTTCCGGTGTCGGCTGGAAGGAGCTTTTGAGCATCCAGTAGACCGGCAGCAGAACGTAGACGAGGACCAGTGCCGACAGCACGAAGGCGACGAGACGCGTCATCATGTCGGCGGGCGACATGGAGCTGATGCGGCGGCGAAGACCGAGAATGGCGGACGTCATTTACTGGACTTTCTGGATCTGGCTGCGGATGTAGAAGACGCAGACCAGACCGGTCAGGATCAGGATCACGCCGCTTGCGGCCGAGGCGAGGTCGAAGCGGTAGAACGAGAAGGCCTGTTGGTAGGAATAGACCGCCATGATGTTGGTCAGGTTCTGTGGCCCGCCGCCGGTCATGATATAGTTGATCTCGAACGACCCCAGGCCGCCGATGATGAGCAGCGTGGTGAGGATCGCCAGCACGGGCTTGAGCATGGGCAGCGTGATGTACCAGAAGCGCTGTAGCAGCGAGGCGCCATCCATTTCGGCGGCCTCGTAGAGGCTCTTGGGGATCGACTGCAGGGCTGCGAGAATGAAGATAATGGCAAAGGGCAGGCCGTTCCAGACACGTACGGCGGCAATCGCCAGCATGGGGATGCTGATCGGTCCCCAGGTCGCGGTGTCGGTCAGGAATTTGATGTTGCCAGTGATCCAACCCATGTCGCGCAGCAGGAAGTTGATCGGGCTACGGTCGGTGTTGAGCAGCCACATCCAGATGGCGGAGGCCACCGCAGGCGGCACGAACCAGGGCACGCAGAACAGCATGCGCAGCGCCGTGCGCCCCCGGAAATTAGCATTGAGCAGCTGCGAGATAAGCAGTCCTATCGCGAGAACTGCGGCTACGGCAATGCCGGTAAAAAGCACCGTGTTGACCAGCGTCTGAACAAACTTGGGGTCGGCGAAGACGTGAATGTAATTGTCGAGGCCGACGAAAGGCGTGCCGAACTCCTGGATGCGGAGCAGGTCATATTCAACAAAGCCCATCCACAACGAGTAGACCATCGGATAAATGCCCAGCGCGATCGTCAGGATCAGGGCGGGCGTCAGCATGAGATAGCAGAACAGCAGTTTTTGACGGTTCATCCGGGCGATCCGTTGTCGGGATAGGCAAGGGATGGCCGGCACCGAGGCGCCGGCCATGCGATCTAGTTGGCGCTGCGGGCGCGGTCGAGTTCTTCCTGCAGGCGAGCCTGTGCCTTGACGACGGCGGCGTCGATGTCCTCGCGAGCGATGACGGTCGAGTAGACGAGGTCATAGAGCACCGCGCCCGGCTCGGGCGAGGCAAGTGCGCCCCAGACCGAGGTCGCATGCTGTGAGGTATGGCCATAGTTGAGGGTCTCGGCCACGGCCTGCTCCCACTGGGAGTCGGCCCAAGAGGCCGAGCTCATGACCGACCGACGCGGGCTTGCGGCGCCTGTGGATTCGCTCAGCAACTGCATGTTGTCTTCGCGCGACAGGAACTTGATCCAGGACACGCACTGCTCGACCTTGTCGGTGCCGCGCAACACGCCCCAGTAGCCGGCGCCGCTGTAGGAATCGCGGTTGACCGGGCCCTTGGCGTTGATGGCCATGGCCCATTTGCCGTCAAGTTCCGGATACTCGCGGCTGAGCTGTGCGGCCCAGGCATTGGGGGTGCTGCCGATCATGGCCACGGTGCCCGAGGCGAAGCTCTCCTGCGGATTGTAGCTCTTTTCAAAGATCTCGGGCGAGGTGATCTCGTGAACCCAGACAAGATCCTGCAGGAACTTCAGAGCCGTGCGCATCGCCTCGTTATCAATATTGGCCTGGGTGCCATCCTCGCTGAGGATCAGGCCGCCGGCCTGCCAGTAGTAGGGCAGCATGGCCTGGGCAGGGTTGTTCACGCCGGGAGCAAAGCCCCAACGCGTCACGTTGCCGTTGGCATCGCGAACCGTCAGCTTCTTACCCTGCTCGATAATCTCGTCCCAGGTGTCGGGCGGTGCGGCAATGCCGGCTTCGGCAAGGGCGTCGGTGTTGTACATGATCGGGCGGATATCGACGCGCCATGGAATGCCGTAGAAGTCCCCCTTCCACTGCACGTCCTGCAGGCTGCCGGTATAGAAGTCGTCTTCGAGCGTCGGCCACTGGTCGCGGTACTCGTTGATCGGCATGGGGCCGTATTTGTCGCCGCCAATGCCGGAATACGAATGCAGCCAGTACATTTCGGCGCAATCGGGTGCCGCGCCACCCTGGGCGACGGTCAGCCACGTGTTGAAGGCAACCGACCAGTTGATGATCTCGACGTTCACGTCGATACCGGACTCCTGCTTGAACTCACCGGCGAGCTTGGCCATCAGGTCCTGATAGGCGAGCAGTTCCCCTTGAGGCTGGCTCCAGAACGAAATGGACTCGGCCTGTGTGCTGGCACCGGCAAGCCCGACAAACGCCGTCGACAGCAGCGCAAGTTTCAAGCGACGCAGTCCATTGGCCGTGGCACCGGCCTTCGATGTAGAAATCATGTTTCCCTCCTCCTTGAGGCAGCCGTCTCGATGCAGGGGCTGACATCCACGCCTTTGCCTCGGCAGCACATGCGCACCCCATCCACCAATTAATGCATTCATTATAGCCTACGTCAACAGTCGTTTTTTAGGCGCGGTTTCTGCCGGTTTCGCTGAGATTTTATGCAAAAGGCAAAGGCATTCCGGCCTCTTTTTGCGAATTTCGGCAGGTCCTTGGGTGACTTGCGAAACAATATCTTTTCAATTATGCATGCGTTACAGCAGCCACAACCGGGATATCACGTGCTCCAGTCCAGTCTCACACAACTCCGCACCATGGGCTCTGACCTGAACCGGCCGGAATGCGTGCTCAGCCATGAGTCGGGCATGCTGTTCTGCTCGGACTGGCAGGGGACGGGTGGCGTGGCCGTGGTCTCGCCGACCGGCGTGGTGGGGCGCATCCAGATTGCCGACATCGAGGGCGGGTTGCGTCCCAACGGTATTGCGCTCGAGCCCGAGGGCAGCCTGCTGATGGCCCACCTGGGCCAGGAGACCGGCGGCATCTATCGGCTGTTCGCCGATGGCAGCACGCAGGCGGTCTGCACCGAGCTTGATGACCAACCCCTGCCCCCCTGCAATTTCGTCATCGCCGATCCCATGGGGCGAATCTGGTTCACGGTGTCGACGCGCAAGGTGCCGCGGGCGGACGACTACCGGCCGGATGCCGATAGCGGCTTTATCGGCCTGATCGAAGACGGCCGGGCCCGCATCGTCGCCGACCATCTGGGATATACCAATGAACTGGCGTTCTCGGCGGATGGCAGCCAGGCCTATGTCAACGAGACCTTTGCCCGGCGCGTGAGCCGCTTTGCCGTGGACCGCGATGGCACGCTCTCGGACAAGACGACGGTCGCCCAGCTGGGGAGCGGAGACTTCCCCGATGGCCTGGTACTCGACGAACTTGGCGGACTGTGGATCACAAGCATTGTCTCCAACCGGGTCATACGGGTGGACGGCCAGCAGCGCGACGTGCTGCTGGAGGAAAGCGATCCCGTACATCTGGCGGCGGTCGAAGCGGCCTTTTGGGAAAACCGGATGGCGCGCGAGCACCTCGATGGCTCACCTGCAACCACTCTGCGCAATATCTCCTCGCTGGCTTTTGGCGGGCCGGACATGAAGACTGTCTTCCTCGGTTGCCTGCTGGGTGACCGCATCATCGCAGCCGAAGCCCCGGTCAAAGGGCAGCGGCCGCTCCATTACGGGGCCGATATCGCCCCCCTACTTTCAGCGCTGGAATTGTAATGACGAGCAAGTCGCACTTTGAAATTGCGGTCCTCCCGGGCGACGGGATCGGTGTCGAGGTCATTGCGCCGACCGTCGACCTGCTGGGCAAGCTGCAGCAGCGGCTCGGCGGTTTCACCCTCAGCTTCAACCACTGCGATGCCGGCGCGCTGCATTATCAGAAGACCGGCGACGCGCTGCCGACCGAGACCATGGAAACCTGCCGGGCGTCGGACGCCATCCTGCTGGGCGCCATGGGATGGCCGGAGCTTCGCTACGAAGACGGCACCGAGATCGCGCCGCAACTCGACATCCGCACCGAATTCCAGCTCTTCGCCGGCGTGCGGCCGATCCGCTCGATACCTGGCGTACCCAGTGCATTGCGCGACCCGCGCGGCGAAAAGATCGACTTCGTGCTGATCCGCGAATCCGTCGAGGGACTCTTTGCCCTGCGCAATGAAGGCATGGTGGTCGACAATCGCGAAGCGCGCGACACGATGGTCATCACCCGAGAAATCAGCGAGCAACTGTTCGATTTTGCCTATAACTACACGCGGGATCGCAAGGCGAATGGCAGCCGCGGGCGCCTCACCTGCGTGGACAAGGCCAATGTGTTCGCCAGCCTCGCCTTCTTCCGCAAGATCTTCGAGGAACGCGGCGCCGCCTTCCCCGATATCATCGCCGACAGTGCCTATGTGGATGCTACGGCACTCAACCTCGTCAAGCGGCCCTGGGATTTCGACGTCATGGTCACCGAGAACATGTTCGGCGACATCCTCTCCGATCTCGGTGCCGGGCTGATGGGCGGCATGGGGTTTGCGCCGTCGGCCGATATCGGCATCGATCATGCGGTCTTCCAGCCCAGCCATGGCTCGGCACCCGATATTGCCGGCAAGGGCATGGCCAATCCGACGGCTGCCATCCTCTCGGGCGCGATGATGCTCGACTGGCTGGGTAGCCGGTATCAAAATCAGACGGCCCGTGACGCCAGCCGGCAGTTGAGCGCTGCGGTCGATCTTGCCTTCTCGCGCGGACTGGTGCCATTCGAGATCGGCGGCACGGATGGTACCGCCGCGATCACCGCCGCTGTAGACGCGGCACTGGAACACCAATACGCATGACCCCGGCCCTGCGCGTCGCCACTGTCGGAAACGGCTATTTCAGCCAGTTCCACCATCGTGCCTGGTGCCGCGTGCCCGACGTCCAGCTGATAGCCACCTGCGATCTCGATCTGGGGCGGGCGCGTGAGACCGCGGCCACTTACAACATCCCGTCTGCCTATGGTGACCTCGGGCGGATGCTGGACGAAACTCGGCCCGCGCTGCTCGACATCATCGCGCCGCCGGCAGCCCACCTGACGGCCATCGAGGCGGCCGCCAGCCGCGGCATCGACGTTATCTGCCAGAAACCGTTCTGCGGCGATCTCGCAACCGCGGAGTCGGCAGTTGCTCTTGCAGAAGCAGCGGGCATCCAGCTCTTCGTGCACGAGAATTTCCGCTTCCAGCCCTGGTATGGTGAGATCGCGCGGCTGCTGGCCAGCGGTGAACTGGGGGCGGTCTACGGCGCGACGTTTCGGCTGCGGCCGGGCGATGGCGGCGGGCCTGACGCCTATCTGGCGCGGCAACCCTATTTCCGCGGGATGCGCCGCTTCATGGTGAACGAGACCGGCATCCATTTCGTCGATGTCTTCCGCTACCTGTTCGGCGAGGTGCACTCGGTATCGGCCCGGCTGCGACGCCTGAACCCGGTGATCGCGGGCGAGGACGCCGGCATCGTGACGCTTGAAATGGACAATGGGGTTCTGGCCGTGTTGGACGCCAACCGGCTCGCCGATCATCCGGCCGAGAACCGGCGCCTGACGCTGGGCGAGATGCTCATCGAGGCCGAGAAGGGCAGCCTTTCGCTCTCCGGCAACGGCGAGATCCGCGTGCGCTATCTTGGGCAGAACGAACCGATAGACGTCGACTTCGATTGGCGAAACGAAGACTTTGGGGGAGACTGCGTGTATCGAACGCAGCAAGCCATTGTCGACGGGATCCTTGGCAGGACACCGCCGGTCAGTCTGGCGAGGCCATATCTCAACAACCTCCGGATTGAGGACGCCATCTATGAGTCAGACCATCAGCAAGGCCGAGCGATCGACATTGTCGCGGCCTGACGCTGCCTCAAAGACTGCCGATCGGGGGAGCCAGGCCGACCAGGCCTATGTTCAGCTCAAGCAGCTCATTCTCGATGGCACCCTGCCTGCCGGCGCGCAGATGCTCGAACTGGAGGCCGCCGCCCGTCTCAACATGAGCCGCACGCCGGTGCGCGAAGCCATGGTGCGGCTGCGCCAGGAAGGCATTGTCGAGATCCGCCCGCGCCACGGCATGCGCGTGCTGCCGATCTCGGCCGACGACATGCGCGACATCTACGAGATCATGACGGCGCTCGAAGGGACCGCTGCAGAGTCGGTGGCGCGGCGCGGCGTGACCGCGCGGCAGATTTCGTCCCTGCAGGGCGCCGTGCACGATATGGACAAGGCACTCGAGCAGCAGGACCTGCAGGCCTGGGCCACTGCCGATGAGCGCTTTCACCTGACTCTGGTTGAACTGAGCGGCAACCAGCGGCTGATCCAGATGGTCGCCCAGCTCTGGGACCAAGCGCACCGGGCCCGGTTGCTCACCTTGCGCCTCCGGCCGGCGCCAACCGACTCCAACCGCGACCACGAAGCCGTGGTTCAGGCCATCATCGACGGCAAACCCGACGAGGCGCGTCGCATTCATGAGAACCACCGACGGCGTGCCGGCAAGATGCTGGTCGAACTGGTCGAGCGCCTCGGACTGACGCAGATCTAGCCCTGACGCTCAGGCCGGGAACCGGCGCTGCAACTCGGCGACCTGCGCCGCATCCAGATGTCGCTGGGGCATGCCGCGCATCATGAAGACGAGCCTGGCCGTCTCTTCAAGTTCCTCGGCGGCGTAGACTGTCGCGGCCAGCGATTTTCCTGCCACGATCGGGCCGTGATTGGCCAGCAATACGGCGGCATGCTTGCCCTCGAGTGCGCGGATCAGGTTGCCCGACTGCGGATCGCCGGGTGGCACGTACTCCACCATCCGGACTTGGCCGACGCGCATCACCACATAGGGGGTAATGGAGGGGATGCAGTCGGCAGGGTCCGTTTCGGCCAGGCACGAGAGTGCCGTCGCGTAGGTCGAGTGCAGATGCACCACCGCGCCCGTCCCGGGCCGGCTGTCGTAGAAGGCGCGATGCAGGAACACCTCCTTGGAAGGGGCGTCGCCATCGACATGCCGCCAGTCGGCATCGAGATAGGAGATGGTCTCCGCCTGCAACCGGCCAAGGCAGCTGTTGGTCGGCGTCACCAGATAGCCGCCGTCCACAGCCACGCTGATATTGCCGGACGAGCCGACCGAGTAGCCGCGGTCGAACAATGATCGCGCGAGTTCGACAAGCTGTCGGCGCATTTCGGCCTGAGTCATGCGTCCATCATCTCCAGCGCGCGTGCGAAAAAGTCGTCGCCGCCAAAGTTTCCTGACTTGAGCGCCAGCGCAAGAGGTGGATCGCCCGGGGCGTAAAGAAGCGGCACGCCGGGAGCGATTTCGGGACCGATCCCCACGCTGCTCCTGCCGATTGCCGACGCAACGGCGCCCGAGGTTTCGCCTCCGGCCACCACAAGCCGGGTCACGCCATCCTCGATCAGCAGCCGGGCGGCATCGGCAAAGAAGCGGTCAAAGCGCTCGGCGAGGCGCGCCGCACCGAACCGGGCCTGCAGTTCGGCAAGCACTGCGGGCTCGACCGAGGAGTAGATCAGCGGCGCGTCCGGCGCGTGAAGGCGTGCGAAGGCGACGACGTCGTCCGGCGCGAGCTTGCCGCTCATGGTGTCGGTGGCATCGAGAAAGAGCGATGCATGTGCATTTTGATACGCAGCGATCTGACGCCGCGTGGCCGCCGAACAGCTGCCGGCCAGCACAATTGCTCGCCCTCCAACGCGCATAATCCGCGCCGTCGCGGGTCCACCGGCACCCGCTTCCAGAGCCAGCCCCGCCAGTCCTCCCGCTATGGCCGAGCCGCCGGTCACCAAGGGGGCCGCAACTGCCGCGCGCGCCAGTTGATCGAGATCGCCCTCATTGATCGCGTCGGCGATCACCAGCACCTCGCCCGCGGCGGCCGCCCGCTGCAGCGCCTCGGAAATGGCCGTTGCACCGCCAGCAACAGTCTGGTGCGGCACGAGACCCACCGGCGACCGCGTCTGCAGTGCCAGCCAGCGCGGCAGATACGCGTCGGTCATGGGGTTGAGCGGATGGTTTTCGAGGCCGGACTCGTTGAGCAGCCGGCCATTGACGAAGAGGTGACCCTGGTAGACCGTTCGGTCATTCGCCGGAAAGGATGGACAGGCCAGCACGCCCCTGGCGCCCAAAGCGGCCGCCAGTGCCTCACCGACCGGGCCGATATTGCCGGCCGGCGTCGAGTCGAATGTCGAGCAGTACTTGTAGATGATCTGCGTGGCGCCCTGCGCCTGCAACCAGGCGAGCGCCGCAAGGGCCTGGGCGACGGCATCCGCGGCCGGCACCGAGCGGAATTTCATCGACAGGACCGCGGCGTCGACGTCGGGCGCATCTCCGGCGGGAGGAAGGCCGAAATACTGTACGACGCGAAGCGCGCGGTCCTGAAGCGTGGCACGGGCAATGACATTGCCAATGTCGCTGGCACCGGTGAAGTCATCGGCGATGACGCCAAGCCGCATGACTAGGCCAATCCGCCCAGCCGCGTGGCCGTCGTGACGGTCTTGCTCAGCACCATGGTCGCCGTCGCGCGGTCAAACTCCAGGAAGTGCGGCGTGCGCAAGTGAGCGGCAAAGGCCTCAGCGCTATCATAGACCTCGTAGAGCAGGACCGCGGCGCTGTTGTCCCGGACCACGGACACATCGAACTGCCGACAGCCGGCCTCGTTACGCAACGAGGCCGCTGCATTGGCCTGCATCAACGGCAAGAACTCGTCCTTCCGTTCCGGTGCAACGCTCAGTTGCACCAGAACCACATGACCATCGGTCTGCGTCATTTGCCGGTGACCCGCTTGAGCAGCCCGAAGAAGCCCTTCTTGCGATCGGTTGAGATCGACCAGTCGACAGGCAGGGACTGGTAGCCGTACTCGTAGCCCTCGCGGCTCATGCGATAATCGAAATAGCCCCAGGATGCATGCATCTGGATGGCAGCCAGCATGTTGTTGTCGGGCATGTCGAAATCGAAGTGGTCGTCCTCGTTGAAGACCAGCGGCTGGCCGCGATAGGCGGGGTTGGCGCGGTAGCGCGTCACCAGCAGGCGGACGCTGTCGGGATGGTGAGTGGCATTGCCATGCAGAAGCAGGAAGTCGGCGCATTCCATCATTGCGTCGATCGGCTGGTTGGGGAACGCCAGGCTGGTGCTGACCAGCAGTCGCTTGCTCGGCGTCTCGAAGCGGCCTTCCGAACGCGACTGCGCCAGCTTGATCAGTTCGTCGCCGCGGGCAGCCTCGATGATGTCGAACGAGAACTTGAGATCGACTTCGTTGCCGATTTCCATGAGCACGTTGCGGGCACCCCGCTCGGCCAGCCAGTCGACGGTGTTGGTCACTGCATTCTTCACCGCATTCTCGTCAGCGAAGACGCGCGTCTGCTTCCAGTAGAAGAGGCCGAGAATGACGACCATGCCCAGTTCGTCACAGGCGGTAATGATCCGGTCGAGGCGCTCCAGCCATTCGGGCTTGATCGAGCCGTCGGCACGGAAGGCGCAGATTTCCCAGGGCTGGACCCAGCTGTAGCCCTGCGGACTGCCGCCCTGCATGTTGATGCAGACAGCATCGAGGCCATGGCGATGGTACTCGGGCAGTTGCGCGATGAACTCGCTGACATTGCGCTCGGCACTAAACGGACCATCCTTGTAAGCCCAGACGCCGCGCGTGGAGGGGTTCTCGTCGTCGGACATGGCGTTGGCCATGCGCGAATTGAACAGCAGACCCTCGATACTATGGCCGTTGTAGCTCTTGCCCTCGTGCAGGACCTTGCCATTGATCAGGAACTTCTCGCCCTCGATCGAGACGACCGTCTTCGTCATCGCCATTCGCATACCCTCCATTTATTGCTACATTAACGCATGCAATAAACGACGCGTTGAGCCGAGTCAACGTGTCCATCGTGCGGATCGAACGTGTTTTCGAAACTGCATTGGAGCGCTGCGGCCGACCCGGCCTGGAGACGTAGGGCGCCGGCCGTCGAAGCTCTGTCAGCCGGGCGTCGGGGCGTCCGGATCGATCAGCCCGGCAGTCCGCAGGTCGTCCCAGTAGGCGGCAGGAATGGGCTGCTGCAGGAAGCCGAGATTACTCGTCACTTCCTCCGGTCGGGCGCCGCCAGGGATGATCGACACCACTGCTGGATGGGCGAGCGGGAACTGCAGGGCGGCGGCCGGCAGGGCGACGCCGTGGGCGTGGCCGATCTCGTCGATGCGCCGGGTCTTCTGCATGATCTCGTCGGTCGCCGGCCGATAGCGATAGCGGGCGTTCTCCACTGCACCGGTGACCAGGATGCCGGAGGCGTAGGGCGCGCCGATGATGACGGAAATGTTTTCATCGACGCAGCGCTGCATGCCGCTGTGCAGCGCCTGCTGGTCGAGCAGCGTATAGGGCATGGCGACGATGCAGAAATCGAGCGGCACCAGCGGCGCGATCTCGGCGAGCGAGGCGGCGGCATTGAGCCCCATGCCGATGGCCTTGATCTGGCCTGAACGCTTGAGCTCCTCGAGGGCCCTGATGCCGCTGGCGGTAAGGTCGGCCAGGCTTGGCCCGCCCGGGCTTGCCGCCTGCTCGGGATCATGGATGAGCAGCGCATCGACCGTATCGAGACCGAGCCGCACGAGGCTCTGCTCATAGGCGCGCATGATGCCGTCATAGGAATAGTCCCAGACGATCTCCATGTTGAGCCCGCCCTGCCACGGGGTGCGGTCGAAGGTCGCCGGATCGGCCGGGCGGCGGAAATAGCGCCCGACCTTGGTGGTGATCAGAAACGCATCGCGCGGCCGGTCGATCAGGAAGTCGCCGACGCGGTGCTCGCTGAGACCGCGGCCGTAATAGGGCGCCGTATCGAAATAGCGGATGCCGCCATCCCAGGCCGCTTGCAGCGTGGCGTGCGCGATCTCGCCGGGCACCCGGCCGAACATGCCGCCCAGATGCGCTGCGCCGAAGCCGAAGGGCGGCAAGGCCAGTGTTGTCGCGCCCACCTGGCGCCGGTCGGAAAGCTGCAGAGGCATGAAGGTGCCCTTCGCATATCAGGAGGTCGGATCAGCCGCCGGCAGTGCCGGCCGGCATGAGCGTCAGATTGCCATCGCCTCGATGGCTTTCATCGACAGGCCATGGCCGAAGCCGGGCTCGTCGCTGACCACAACATTGCCGTTTTCGGGCACGGCCATGCCGGGATAGTTGTTGGTTTCCTTGAGCGGCTGGCCGGGTGCGCCGCCCACGAAGAACTCGCCCCACCGGCTATTGGTGGAAGCATAGGTGAAGTGCTGGCCATAGGGCGTGTTCATGCCGGCATGACAGATCAGTTCGAGCCCGGCCGAATCCGCGATCGCGGCGATCTTCTGGCAGGCGGTGAAGCCGCCGACCCAATGGATGTCGGCCTGGAAGATATCGACCACGCGATCCTTTGCCGCCTCGAAGAAGGTGTAGGGCGTGTACCAGTGCTCACCGGTCGCCAGCGTCTGCCACGGCAGGCGCTCGCGCAGCGCGCGATGCGAGGTGTGGTCTTCCGGGATGAGGCAGTCCTCGATCCACTTCAGATTGAACGGCCGCAGCCGGTGCGCCAGCCGCACCGCGAACTCGACATCGAAAGCCATCCAGCAGTCGAGCATCAGTTCGACATGCGGACCGATCAGTTCTCGGGCCTTGCCGACGAAGGCCTCGTTCTTGTCGAGCGCCTCAAGTCCGTCGGCGGTGCCGTAGGGACAGGCCAGCTTGGTCGCCTTGAACCCCAGTTCCATGTGCCAGTCGGTGTCATTGCCGGTGGCGTAGCAGAACTGGCTGTCGCGTGCGGCGCCGCCGGCCAGTTCGTAGACCGGCAGCTTGAGCACCCTGCCCTTGAGATCCCAGAGCGCCAGATCGATGCCCGAGATCGCATAGGAGGCGAGACCGGACGGCGAGTAGGGCGATGTGATGCGCATCATCATGTCGTAGAGTTTTTCGGTGGCGAGGGCGTTCTCGCCTTCCAGCAACGGCGCGATGTGATCGTTGATCAGGCTGATCGTCGGCTGGCCGTAACCGGTGGTGCCGAAACCCCATGAACCATCGTCGGCGGTGACAATGACGCCGACAGCCGGGAACTTGGCGTTCCAGCTGGCGCGCAGGGCCTTGTAGCGCGGATAGCGCGACATCGGATTGGCCACCTCGGCGTCCTTGGTCCAGGGCGGACGGCGCGCCGTGCCCCGCTGCTTGGCCTCCTCATAGGTGCCCCCGGCGATCGGGTTGGTAATGGCAAAGGCGCGGATGCTCTTGATCTTCACGACTGTCTCCCTCTGTCGTCGTCTGCTGCAGCGCTGGGGTCGGCCGCCATCGGTCGTGCACAAATCCCGGCCCGGGCGGAACAGCAGTTCCACCGGTGCGACCACCGTCCTCGCAACAATCCGCGCGGTGTTCCACATATGGAGTGATGTGTTCCAACAGTGATTTTGGTGACGCACCGAGTCAACGCCACCGTCGTTAGACTTTGGACGGCGTTGGCCACGACCTATGCGCCCGCAGGAACTGCACGTCGCAGGTCGCACCCAGCGCGGAGGGCCGACTGTCGATCAGGCAGCGGTGTCCTGCGCCAGGGCGAGCATCTGCTGGCGCAGAATGCCGAGACCCTCGCGGAGAATCTCGTCGGAGGCCGTCAGTGGCGCGAGGAAGCGGATGACATTGCCGCGCACACCGCACGAGAGGATGATCAGCCCGGCAGCGGCGCAACGATTGACCAGTGCCTTGGTAAAGGCCGCGGCGGGTCTCTCGGCGTCGCCACCTTCGACCAGTTCCATCGAGACCATGGCGCCCAGCCCGCGCACGTCGCCGATGGTCTGCCGCAACTCGTTGCTCTGCTGCATGTCGCGCAGCGCCGCAACCATCAGGTCACCCTGATGATTGGCGCGGGCGCAGAGCTCTTCGTCCTCGATGACGTCGAGCACCGCATGCGCCGCCGCGCAGCCCACCGGCGAACCACCATAGGTGCCGCCAAGCCCGCCCGGTTCGGCGGCGTCCATGATCGCCGCCTTGCCTGTCACCGCCGACAACGGGTAGCCACCGGCAAGGCTCTTGGCCAGCGTCATCAGGTCCGGCTCGATGTCGGCATGCTCGCTGGCGAACATCTTGCCGGTGCGGGCAAAGCCGGTCTGGATTTCGTCGGCAATCAGCAGGATGCCATGCTGGTCGCAGAGTGCGCGCAGCTGGCGCAGGAACTCGGGCGGCGCGATGTAGAAACCGCCCTCCCCCTGCACCGGTTCGATGATGATGGCCGCCACACTCGCCGGATCGATGTCGGCCTTGAACAGCGTGGCCAGCGCCGCCATCGACATCTCGGGCGTGACGCCGTGATACGCCACGGGAAACGGCAGGTGATAGACGGCGCCAGGGAACGGGCCGAAGCCGGTCTTGTATGGCGCCACCTTGCCGGTCAGCGCCATGCCCATCATGGTGCGGCCATGGAAGGCTCCCGAGAACGCGATGACCCCGGGACGCTTGGTGTGGGCCCGCGCGATCTTGATGGCGTTCTCGACCGCCTCGGCGCCGGTGGTGAGCAGGATGGTCTTCTTGGGCGTCCTGCCGGGCGCCAGTCGATTGAGCCGGTCGGCCAGGCGGACGTAGCTCTCGTAGGGCGTGATCTGGAACGCCGAGTGCGAGAAATTTTCCAGCTGCTCGCGCACCGCGGCGGTGACGCGCGGATGCATATGGCCGGTATTGAGCACGGCAATGCCGGAGCCGAAGTCGATGTAGCGCTTGCCTTCGACATCCCACAACTCGGCATTGCTGGCCCGCGCGGCGAACACCGGGAGCATGGTCGCCACGCCACGCGGCACGGCCGCCTCGCGCAGGGCCTGAAGGTCGGAATTGGTCACTTGATCCGTCATCGCCTGCACCTTGCGCGGTCAGAGGTCTCTGTTCGTCCGGAGGCTACTACAGGCAATCCGGCGCCGTCGATCAGATAGATTTGGCGCGCACTCGCGAACGCACAAGGATCGGCGCAAAGACCGCGACGAAGAGACCGAAGGCCAGCAGCCAGGATGCCCCACTGATCTCAAGCAACAGGTGATAGTGCGACGGAAACAGTTCGGCGAGTGGCCGTACGATGGCCGACAGCAACAGGATCAGCAAGGCAATCGACAGGGCCGGCGATGCCACCATCGGCCGGCCGGTATGGCCGAGGCTGGCGCGTGCCATGACCGTGAAGGTCATGTTGCCGATGGCGCCGACGACGAGGATATGCAGGGCCGAAGGGGCAGCGATCCAGTCGATGGCGGCCAGCGCGATGCCGAATAGGCCGAGCGGAATGAAACCATAGGCCAGATGCAGCGCCACCAGCAGCGGCTCCTCCAGCGTCTGCCAGCCCCGCCAGCGCCAGAGGCGGACGGCATTGAGACTGCCGGCAACGATGGTTAGCCCGGCTGTGACAATGCCGCTTGGCTCGGCCACCCAGGTGATCAGAGCAAAAAGCAGAAGCGACATCGCCACGATATCGAAGCGGTCGAAGGGCGCCGGCAGACTGACAGTGCCGTTGCCGCGCTTGACCAGCCAGTTGCGCGTAAAGCTTGGAATGATACGCCCGCCGACGAGGGCGATCAGCATGATGTAGACGGCGACGGCGGGGCGCGCCGCATCGCTGGCCGACCCCGTCAGTGCCATCATCACGGCGAACCAGACATTGGCCAGAGACAGTGCCGCCAGCCCGGCAAGAATCTTGAGGTTCTTCCAGTTCCGGCCGGCGGCGATCTCGATGCCGGCGATCAGGGCCAGCAATGGCAGGAAGCTCGCATCCACAAGCAGGCTCAGCGTTTCTCCAAGAATGTCGGGAAATGCCATCACCAGCCGGCCCGCCAGCCAGAGCAGCAGCAGCGCGAGCAGCGGGCGGCCCGATACCGGCAGGCGGCCGGTCCAGTTGGGAATGGCCGTCAGCATGAACCCGGCCAGTACCGCGCTGGCATAACCGAACAGCATCTCGTGGGCATGCCAGGCCAGCATGCCGGCCTCGCCGCCAAGGCTCCAGCCCATGCTCAGTGCGCCGATCCAGGTCGCCATGGCGACAAACGCGTAGAGAGCGGCGAGAAGGAAGAACGGGCGAAAGCCATAGGAGAGAAGTGCCGGTCCCGTCGTCGCGATGCCACGCGGAACCGGCTTGCGGGTGAGTGTTGTGAGTCCGACTTCGGTTTGCATGCTCAAGGCCTCCAATTGTGTGGACTGGCATGCCCGTTCGCTGCGCTTCCGTCTTTGCTGGTGCGCAAAGACCGCGTGACCTGGTGGCTCTAGGCTGGCCACACATCGGAGTGCTGGCCTTGCCAAAACCGGATCTGCTCGACCTCAGCATTGGTGAAATCATGGGCCGCTGGCCCTCGACCATCCGGCTGGTGATCGAGCATCACATGCACTGTGTCGGCTGCCCGATCTCGCCCTTTCACACTCTGGTCGAGGCAGCGGAGGAGCACGGACTGCCGGTCGACACACTGGTTGCTGAGGTCGCGGCAGTGGTGGCGGAGGACGAAGCGCGCGCTAAAGGTGGCCGGGCTTGAGGCCATCGGCGATCAGCAGCAACTGGTGGGCATCCTTGACCAGCAGCTTCTGTCGCCCGCCCTGCACCAGTTGGTGATGCTCCCAGGCCGTCAGGATGCGTGACACTGTGTGCAGTGTGGTGCCGGTCATCTCGGCGATGTCCTGCTTGGAAATCGGAAAATCGATCCGGATGCCGTCCGCTTCCTTGCGCCCGGCCTGGTTGGCGAGACGCAGCACGGCATGAGCGACGCGCCGCTCCACTTCCTCGGTCGAGAGTTCACGCAGGCGCTGCTGCGCCTCCAGCAGGCGACCGCCCATGGTCTGCATGGCGTTGACGGCCAAAGCCGGGTGGTTCGCCAGCAGACCGCTCCAGCTCGACATCGGCCAGGCGATGGCGACGCTCTCGGCGGCCGCGGTCGCCGTGCCGGGATAGGTGTCGCGCTGCAGGGCCTTGGCAATGCCGAAGAGATCGCCGGGATTGACCATGCGGATGACCACCTGCTGGCCCTCGCTGGTGACCTGGGTAACCCGCAGACGGCCGAACAGCAGCAGGAAGAACTGGTCGGCCGTCTGCCCCTGCTCGAACACCACATCACCCGACCCATAGCGCCGGCTCGCCGCCGTCAGCAGGACGTCGTCGATCTCGGCGGCATCCATGGCCTCAAACAGCGGCAGGTGCTGCACCGTCACCCGATTGATCTGAGATTGCATCTTTGCCCCATCCGCCGTCCCAGAGCCTGTGCTTTGTTCTGAACGAGACGCATGCATGCACCATGGCGGGGCATGGGCCTTTGACCAGGATCAAGCCCAGGGCTACCGCGATGCGGGCCGGGAAAGAGTGGCGAGAAGCAAGCGTAGATTTGTTTGCGCCGGATCAAAGTAGCGGCGTCCACTCCGCCCTAGTTACTGCAGCGAACCGGGACAACAGCTGTACCGGAGCATTGCGAGGACGGAAAATGGACGGCACCGAAGAGATCAACGTATCGCGGCGGGCACTGCTTGCGGGAGCGGCATTTGCGGGCGTAATCACGACAGTACTGGCGGCCACTCCGGGCCTTGCCCAGGAAGAAGCGCCGGAAATGGGCCCGGCCCCGGACCTCTCGGCGCTGCCGCGCCAGAAGGTGGAACTGGTTCCCCCGCCCTTCGTGCATGCGCACGACTATATTGCGGTCGGCGGCCCGAAAGTGGTCGAGTTCACGCTGACCATCGAGGAAAAGGAAATGGTGATCGACGAGTACGGCACGACCGTACAGGCGATGACCTTCAACGGCTCGGTCCCGGGCCCGCTGATGGTGGTGCACCAGGATGACTATGTCGAACTGACGCTGATCAACCCGGACACCAACTCGATGCAGCACAATATCGACTTCCACGCCTCGACCGGGGCGCTGGGCGGCGGCGCGCTGACCCTGATCAATCCGGGCGAGCAGGTGAAGCTGCGGTTCCGGGCGACCCGCACCGGCACCTTCGTCTATCACTGCGCACCCGGGGGCCCGATGATCCCCTGGCACGTGGTGTCGGGCATGAACGGCGCCATCATGGTGCTGCCGCGTGACGGGCTCAAGGACGGCAACGGCAAGCCGCTCAGCTACGACCGGGTCTACTATGTCGGCGAGCAGGACTACTACGTCCCGCGCGACGACGAGGGCAACTTCAAGACCTATGAATCGGCCGGCGACGGCTATGACGACATGCTCAAGGTGATGCGTACGCTGACTCCGAGCCACGTCGTGTTCAATGGCGCGGTCGGTGCCCTGACCGGCGAGAACGCCCTGACCGCCAAGGTCGGCGAAACCGTGCTGATCGTCCACTCGCAGGCCAACCGTGACACCCGCCCGCACCTGATCGGCGGACACGGGGACTATGTCTGGCAGAGCGGCAAGTTCGCCAACGCGCCTGACCTCGATCTCGAAACCTGGTTCGTGGCCGGCGGCTCGGCCGCATCGGCGCTCTACACGTTCCTGCAGCCGGGCATCTACGCCTACGTCAATCACAACCTCATTGAGGCGGTGGAACTTGGCGCGACCGCCCACTTCAAGGTCGAAGGCAACTGGGACGACGATCTGATGACCCAGGTTCAGGCCCCCACGCCGATCGGCGGCTAGGTCGGCCTGTTGCGGCGGCCCGACATGCACGGGCCGCCGAGTTCACCGCATTCCGGGAGGCCGTCGCAATGTCACACGCTGCTGTGCCAAAGACGCATCTGGCAAGCCTGTTGTTGCCGGCGGTACTCCTTGCCGGTCTGGTCGGCTACATGGGCGTCGAGACCGGTCTGGTGCACCTGCCGACCCCGCAGCCCGCAATTGCCGGGCCGGAGACCGTCACCATCGCGCCGCGCCGCTACAGCTATCGCGCCAGCGGCGAATATGTTCGCGGCACCACCAGCATTGACGGGCCGTTGATCACCGAGGATCACCCGACGCCCTTGCAGATCATGACCTACCAGGTCAGCGCCGCCGACTATGCCGACTGCGTTGCCGATGGCGCCTGCGAAAAGGCCGACCCCAAGCGCAGGGGCACAGGCAACGTGCCGGTCACCGGCGTGAGCTTTCGCGATGCGACCGACTATGCCGCCTGGCTCAGTCAGCGGACCGGCGCCACCTGGCGCCTGCCGACGATTGCCGAATGGACATTTGCCGCCGGCAGCAAGGCGGTCGATCAGGCCGTCGGTGTCGAAGGCAGCAATCCCGCCGATCGCTGGCTGGCCAATTATGAAAAGCAGGCCGCGCTGGGGAGCAATGCGCTGAGCACCCCCGGGCCGCTCGGGAGCTTCGGCGTCAACGAGTTCGGTGTCGCCGACCTCTCGGGCCCCGTATGGGAATGGACCAGCAGCTGTGGCGGACGGACCACGCTGGACGCGCAGGGCAATGTCACCTCACGGCTTGAATCGTGCGGGGTCCGCTATCTCGAGGGACAGCACCGCACGGCAATGAGCAGCTTTGTGCGCGATGCCGTCGGCGGCGGCTGTTCGGTTGGCGCGCCACCCGACAATCTCGGCTTCCGGCTGGTGCGCGAGTAGCGCGCTACCCTTAGTCGCGCGTCGGCCGCTCCGCCGACAGACCTTTCGCAATCGCACCGAAGAGCGGCGTTTCGGCGATCTCCTCGATCGGCAGGCGGAGTTTGCGCTGCCAGTTGGGGTAGCTCATGTAGGTCCCGGGCAGGTTGACCGGCTCGCGCTCGCCGCCCATGTCCTCGATCCGCGCTGCCAGCAGTCGCGACGGCGTCCGGGCGATGTAGCGGTGCAATCCGACAAGCAGATCGACGGGCAGGTCGCTGTCGGCGTCGCTGGCCAGCCGAAGCGCCGTGTCGGCGCTCGCCTGTGACAGCAGGTCCCCCGGCAGCAGCACGGCGAGGAGTTGCTCGCGCTCGTGCACGCGCTGCTCGAGCTGCCGGCCGGCCGAGTCCGGATCGATCAGATCGTGCTGCTGGCGCAGGCGGATGTCATCTCCTCGCCACCAGCCCTCGAACGTGGGCAGGTCGTGCGTCGAGATGCAGGCCATGGCATCGGCCGGGTAGTCCCAGGGTGCTGCAAAACCGCTATCGTGTCGCTCGAAATAGAGGATGCGGTACGAAAGGATCGCCGCGGCCGACATGGTGTCCCGGAAGCCCTCCGGCACATTGCCGAGGTCCTCACCGATCAGCACCGTCTGGCAATCATGCGAGACCGAAGCCAGTGCGCCAGCCATGCGCCCAATCGGATAGCGAACATAGGTGCCTTCCGCTGCCGGCCGGCCGGCCGGGATGAGAAAGAGCTGGCGCAGCCCCATGGCATGGTCGACGCGCAGGGCGCCGGCATAGCGCATCGACTCGCGCACGGTGGCGCGGTAGGCCTCGATGCCGTCTTCCATGAGCGCTGCCGGCGAGAGCGGCGCCAGCGCCCAGTCCTGACCCGTGGTGCTGAAATAGTCGGGCGGCGCACCGATATGGACGCCACGCATCGACAGCAGCGGCTCGCCCCAGGTGGCCGATCCATCCGGCGACTCTCCCACCGCGAAGTCGAGATAGAGGCCGATCCGCATTCGCGCCTCATGCCCCGCATCGCGCGCCGCCAGGAGCTGCACGCTGGCGAGCCACTGCAGCCACATGTGGAAGCGGATCTCGTCGGCGTGGTCGAGGGCGAACGCCTTCACCTCTGCGCTATCGGCCGAGCGGTATTTCTCCGGCCAGCTGTCCCAGTTGCTGTAGTAACCGTCGGCCACAAGCTGCAGCGACAGCACATCGAACAGCGCATGGCGCTGCAGTGCCTGCCCCTGCGCGTCGCAGAATGTCTGGAACGGCTCATGGGCATATTGGTAGGGCAGGTCGCCAGCTGCCTTCCACGTCGGCCAGAGCCGGCGCAATGCATCGAGCTTGAGCCGGGTGACGGCAGCATAGTCCACGAACTCGGTGTCACGCGCCGCGGCAATCGCATCGGCATCGGCCATCTCGGGGGTGAAGCCGGGGATGGCATCGACGGCGATATAGAGCGGATTGAGGAAGCGCCGGTTCGATGGCGAGAACGGGCTGCGGCGATCCGGCTCGGAGAGGAATGTCGCATGCAAGGGATTGGTGCCGATGAAGTCGGCGCCATGCGCAGCGGCCGTCCGCGTGAACGCGGCCAGATCGACGAAATCGCCGATGCCCCAGTTGCGGGCCGAACGCAGCGCGTAGAGCTGGATGGCGATGCCCCAGGTCCGCGCTTTCCCGAACCACTCCGGCTCGTAGCAGCGGATGCCGTGCATCTCGTCTTCACCCGCTGCCACTGGATGGACCACAGCCGCCAGACTGGCGACAATGGCGTCCTCGTCATGCGCCGGCACGTTCATGGCAGCGAGAATGCTGACCTTGGTCTCGTCGCTGACCTCGTGGAACTGGCCATCCAGGCCGTAATAGGACGTGGCGATGCCGTAGGCCTTGGCGAGTTGATCGAGCTTTTCGGACATTCAATGGAATCCTGGTCGTGGTAGTCTGCAGATGACAGCAGGCAGGACGGAAACACCAGTATCAGAATGGAGCTTTCCGACCGCCCCGCCGTTGAGGGGACAGTCAGGCAAAGGAACGGCAAGATGGTGCATGTGACGTATGAAGTGGTGCAGCACGACGGGGGATGGGCCTACAAGGTGGGCGACGTCTTCTCGGAGACCTTCGCAACCCATGAGGCGGCTCACGCTGCGGCGGCGGAGGCGGCGGCCCGGCAGCAGGTGGGCGGCGAGACCGATGCCATCGAGTACGAGGACCGGGACGGCACCTGGCACTCCGAACTGTCTCCCGGCGGCGACCGGCCAGAGACCAGCGTCGAGGACGACTGACGCGGTCACATCAAAGTCCCATGACGCGTTCGGAGACGGCGGAAGTTTTCTCACGCGTCACCCAAGCGCCATTGCTCCATTCGCGGACGGTCACCGAGATGCGGCCGTCGGCGATGTCGATGAGGTTGTAGGCATTGCTGTCGCCGCGCAGTCGCGTCGAGATGGTCGATGACGCCTGCGCCACGAGGATCGGCGCGCTTTGCGCCTGACGCAGGCCTTCGGGTGTGCCCTCGCTGATGCCGTGTTCGCGCACGTAGGACAGATGGAAATGTCCAGACAGCACCAGCCGCACGCCGAGCTTTGAAAACGTCTGCAACGCCAGATTGGCCCGCCTGACCAGCCGCATCGGCTTGAGGACGTCGCCATCGGGCTGCATCAGCGGATGGTGCGCCACCACGATGCGCAAGGCATCCTTGCTGGTGTTTTCAAGCCGCGCCTCTAGCCGCCGCAACTGCCCCCTGCTGATCGACCCGTGCGCCCAGTTGAGTTCGGCGCGGGCCCGCCGCGACGTGCGCAGGCCGGCCACAACGACGTCACCCAGATCGAGGAACGGTTCGAGGTCCTCGGCAATGTAGTGGCGGTAGAGCCCGTAGGGATTGATGAAGCGCTGCAGGAGATTGCGCGCCGGCATGTCGTGATTGCCGGGCACGGAGAACACCGGCGTCTGCAGGGTGTCGAGGAAGGCCCGTGCAGCGCGGAACTCGGTCTCTGTGCCCAGCTGCGTGAAATCGCCGCTGACAATGACGAGGTCCGGGTTCTGCGCCGTCACGTCATCGGCAAGCCCCTCTGCAAGGCTTTCGTCGTGATGACCGAAGTGCAGGTCGGAGAGATGGCAAATACGCATTATCAGTGGGTAGCGGCCTCTTTTTCGTCAGTTTCAGTCGCCGCTTCGGGCGGTGGCGGTGCCAGCACCCTAAGCGCCTGCGGCACGGAACGAAAGCCGAGCGGGCCGGGCAGCATTTCGACTTCGCCATCTAGCATCACCCGCACGTGCCGGCTGCGGGTACGAATGACCAATGAGTGAACGTTGCCGATCTCGAGAACCTCGTCCTGACGCCAGCGTCCCAACAGCATCTCCACGCCCAGCCTGAACGCATCCACGGCGCTGAGGTGGTGCAGCAGATAGACGCTGAGCGTGCCGCGATCGAGGCGCGAGCGCGAAAAGAAGCGGCCCGCTCCCTCGTCGTAGTCATTGTTGGCAACGGCGATCGACTGGACGCGCTCGATATGCGGCTCGCCATGACCGGGGGTGATTTCTGCCGCGAAGCGGCGCACCCGCGACATGCGGCGCACGAAATGCGCGAGGAAACCGATCTTGGCGCCGATATCCTTGCGGCCACGCAATTGTTCGCGCGCCGCCGCAATGCCCGGAATGGCCCCGATCACCACCTTGTGGAGAAACATGCGGCCATTGACCTCGCCGACATCGATCTTGCGGCTGACCAGCCCGTCATAGCTGGCGAACCAGTCGTCGAGCACGAGCGGGATCGCGAGGTCGCGCGCCAACAGGTTGGCGGTACCGAGCGGGATGATTGCAAGGGTCTTGCCGGACTGGATGGCGGCCTCGGCCAGGGCGGTGACCGTACCGTCGCCACCCGCGGCCACGAGAATGGGCGCGGCGCTTTCGCGAGCTGTCTGCAAGCGCTCGGCAAACGGCTTGCTGGAGTCGGCATCGATGCTCACGGTGTGACCGAGCCCGGCAAAGCGCTGCATCAGTTCGGCCGCGGTGACGCCCTTGTCGGCGGCCGTGCCGAAACTGGAGTTGAGCACGATATGATGAGATGTCTCGAGCACGATGGACGCCTTTCGCCTGTTGCAACGGCGGAAGGCGCAAAATGGTTACATTGGGCGGCGAACTTTGTTCCTGTCCGGTGCGTTAGGTCGCGAGGAGCGTCAACTCATGCCATTTCTGCCCGCCAATCGCCGCGTCCCCTATATCCTTGCCGGCATCACCGCCGTGTTGCTCTGGGGCTTCGCCTCGGTGGCCGACGAGGTGCTCGAGGGCGACACCCTCACCGTCGACAACCTGATCATCTCGTGGTTTCGCGAACCCGGTCAGCCGAACGAACTCTGGGGGCCGAGTTGGGTCGAGGAGACGGTCCGCGATCTGACCTCGCTGGGCAGCATCATCATCCTGAGCATCGTCGTCGTCGCCACGGTGCTGTTCCTCGTGTTCTCGGGAAAGCGACGCAGCGCCCTTTTCGTGCTCGCCTCGGTGATCGGCGGCACGATCCTCTCGACCGCGTTCAAGGCCCTGTTCGACCGGCCGCGTCCGGACTTCGCTGCGGCAGCGAGAGTATTCAGCGCCAGCTTTCCCAGCGGTCACGCGACCGTGTCCGCGGTGGTCTATCTGACCCTGGGCCTGCTGCTGGCCGAGGCGGCGGGGAAGCGGCGGCTCAAGGCCTATTTCATCGGGCTGGGCATCGTCCTCACCGTGGCCATTGGCATCTCCCGCATCTATCTGGGGGTACACTACCCCACCGACGTGCTGGCCGGCTGGTCGCTGGGCGCCGCCTGGGCCATCGCCTGCTGGATTGTCTACTCGATGTTCTTTGTCGACCAGAAGATCGACCGCTCCTCCACCCTCCAATAGACCCTTTGCGGAACCGGCGGTCGCGGCTAGCTTGGGGCCATGCCCTCCAAGCTCACCCCCTATCGCCAGAAGCGTGACTTCACCCGGACTGCCGAGCCCGCCGGCTCGGACGAGGCCGAGGGCGGCAGCCGCTTCGTCGTCCACAAGCACTCGGCCACCGCCGATCACTACGACCTGCGGCTCGAACTCGATGGCGTGCTCAAGAGCTGGGCGGTGCCGAAGGGTCCGTCGCTCAACCCGGCAGACAAGCGGTTCGCCGCCGCCACCGAAGACCATCCGATCGACTATATCGACTTCGAGGGGGTCATTCCCGAGGGAGAGTATGGCGGCGGGCCGATGATCGTCTGGGACACCGGCGACTGGGCCCCGATGGGTGACCCGCAGGCGGACCTCCGCAAGGGGGCCTTCAAGTTCAGGCTCTGGGGCGAAAAGCTGAAGGGCGGCTGGATGCTGACCCGGCTCAAGGGCAAGCCCGAGGATCGCGGCAAGGAAGGCTGGCTGCTGTTCAAGGAACACGACACGGCCATGGACACCGAGACCGACATTCTCGAGGCGCGTCCGGAAAGCGTCAAGAGCGGCCGTCGCATCGAGGACCTCGTCGCGCCGGTCGAGCCGGCCAAACCCGTGCGCGCCGTCAGGCTGCAGCCCGGCAGGCTCGCCGGCGCCGTCAAGGCTCCGATGCCGGACCGGATCGACCTGCAACTGGCCAGTCCGAGCACCGAGCCGCCGAAATCCGCCGGCTGGGTGCATGAGATCAAGTTCGATGGCTACCGCACCCTGGCGATGGTGGACGGCGGTGCAACGCGGCTCGTCACCCGCGGCGGACTGGACTGGACCAGGCGCTATGGCGACCTGCCGCAGGCCTTTGCCGACCTCAAGTGCCGCGAGGCGGTGATCGATGGCGAGATCGTCGTTCTCGACGCCAGGGGGATCAGTCGCTTTGCCGACCTGCAGGAGGCGCTCTCCAGCGGCGCTGGCAGCCGGCTGGTGTTCTACGCCTTCGACCTGCTGCATCTCGATGGCTATGACCTGCGGCAGGTGCCGCTGCTCAAGCGCAAGGACATGCTGTCGCGCCTGCTCGCCGGGCACCTGACCGGACGCTCGGCCATCCAGTTCAGCGATCATGTCGAGGGCGACGGCGATGCGCTCTACCAGCGCGCTTCGGAGATCGGACTCGAAGGCATCATTTCCAAGCGGGCGGACGGTGCCTATGTCGGCGGCCGCTCACAGGCGTGGCTGAAGTCCAAGTCGCTCAAGCTCGGCGACTTCGTGATCGCCGGCTATTCTGCCTCGCGGGCGGCAGGCGGCATCGGTGCCCTGGCCGTGGCCGAGTGGGTGGATGGCGAACTCGAGTATCGCGGCAAGGTGGGGACCGGCCTTGACGGCGCCACCATGGATGCGCTGCTGGAGCGGCTGGAGCAGCTGCGGATCGACGAGCGGATCGACGGGCTGCCCAAGGACATCCTGCCGGTGCGCCCGTCGCTTACCGCGCGCGTCCAGTATGCGACGCGCACCGCCGACAACGCGCTGCGC
The DNA here is from genome assembly GCF_055808595.1 of Devosia sp. J20-27. Taxonomy (NCBI): domain Bacteria; kingdom Pseudomonadati; phylum Pseudomonadota; class Alphaproteobacteria; order Hyphomicrobiales; family Devosiaceae; genus Devosia; species Devosia sp. J20-27. The sequence goes on from NZ_CM147875.1 coordinate 651,168, forward strand.
CACGCCGTTTTCAAGGGCCTGCGCGAAGCCGAGCTGTCGACGCCGCTCAAGACCCGGCGCAAGCGCCTGATTTCGGACGCCGATCTGGCCGGCATCTGGGTCACCAATCCGACGCGGCGGCTGTTCGGGCGGTCGGGCCCGACCAAGCTCGACATCGCCGTCTACTACGCGGCCATCGGCGACTACATGCTGCCGCATCTGTTCAACCGGCCGGTGTCGCTGTTCCGCTGCCCGACCGGCAAGCCGGCCGACTGCTTCTTCCAGCGCCACGCCTTTACCGGCATGCCGCCGACGCTGAAGGTCTTCGAAACGAAGAACTCGGACGAGGAGCTGAAGTCCTATCTGACGATCGAGGATGCCAAGGGCTTTCTGGCTCTGGCGCAGTTCGGCGTGGTCGAGTTCCACGCCTGGGGCACGCATGAGAGCCATCTCGACAAGCCCGACCGGGTGATCTTCGATCTCGACCCCGGTGAAGGCATGGAGTGGCGCGAGATCGTCACGGCCGCCGTACACCTCCGCACCGAACTGGAAGCCATGGGGCTGGTGCCCTTCGTCAAGACGACCGGCGGCAAGGGCCTCCACATCGTGGTGCCGATCAAACCCAGGCTGGTGTGGAAGCAGGTGCATGCCGCCACCTCGGCGATCGCCACAAAACTGGCCGCCACAGGGCGCGATACCTTTGTCACGGTGATGGGCGAGCAGAACCGCAAGAGGCGGATCTTCATCGATTTTCACCGCAATGCCCGCTCGGCGACGGCAGTTGCCGCCTACTCGCTGCGGGCCCGGCCGCACCTGCCGGCGTCAACCCCGGTGGCCTGGGCCGACCTTGAATCCATCGACTCTCCGGAGGATCTCAACTATTCTTCGCTTCCGGGTTTGTTAACCACGACGGGCGATCCGTGGGCAGAGATTAACCAGTCCGCACGGTTTCTTCCGGCATGATTTCCTGAGTTCTGTCAGTTGTTTCGCGCGTATGGAGGCGAATGTGGCCCCGAGGGCAAGTTGGAAGGGACATCTGCGGCTGAGCCTCGTGAGTTGTCCGGTGAAACTGTTTCCGGCAACGAGTTCGGCTGAGCGCATCAGCTTTAACCAGCTGCACAAGGATACGCACAACCGCATCAACATGAAGCCGGTCGACCCCGAGCTGGGTCTGGTCGAGCGCTCCGATCTGGTGCGCGGCTACCAGTACGAAGACAATCAGTACATTGTCATCGAGGACTCCGATCTCGAATCCGTCCGCATCGAGTCCAGCCACACGCTCAACATCGAAGCCTTTGTCGACGAAGACGAAGTCGACGTCATCTATCAGGACGCGCCCTATTACCTGGCGCCCGATGGCGCCATGGCCGAGGAAACCTTCGTGGTGCTGCGCGACGCGATGCGGGCGAGCGGCAAACTTGCCATTGCCCGTCTGGTGATGACCAGCCGCGAACGGGTCGTCACCATCGGCGCGCGCGACAAGGGCATGTTCGTCTGCACGTTGCGCAATCCCAGCGAAGTGCGCGGCACGGCCGAGTATTTCGACAATATCCCGGTCGGCAAGCCGGACCCGGAAATGCTCGACCTGGCGCAGAAACTGATCGAGCAGAAGGTCACTGCCTTCAATCCCAAGGATTACGAAGACCGCTACGAGCAGGCCCTGATGGCGATGATCAAGGAAAAGCTCAAGGGCCACCAGCCGATCATCGCGGCGGCGCCGGAACGCGGCAATGTCATCAACCTGATGGATGCGCTCAAGGCCTCGCTGGGCGACGCCAAGCCTGCGGCCAAGAGCAAGGCCAAGCCGGCGCCTGCCAAGGAGAGCGCGGCCAAGGTGTCGCTGAAGGCAGCCGTGGCGGCCTCCAAGGCAGCCAGCAGCAAGCCCGGCGCCAAGAAAAAGGCCTGAGCTGATCCATGCCCATCCGCGGCCAGAGCATCGGGGTGTTGGGAGCGCTCAGCGCCTTCCCGCTCCGGCTGGCCGTCAAGCGGGTTGCGGAAATGGGCGGTCGCCTGCATCGCGGCACGACGCGGCGCACCACCCAGGTGGTGCTCGGCCGGTCCCTGCTGGTCAAGCAGAGCGAGGCGCAGATCGAGGCCCGCGTCGAGGCGGCTCGCGCGGCCGATCTTCCCGTGCACAGCGAGGCCGGATTTCTGCGCCAGATCGACGGCACCACCGATGCCGGGCCGGCGGACATGCCGCGACAGGCCTTGGTCGAGCAGTCGCGGCTGGATGGCCGGACGCTCGATTACCTGGCGCTGTTCGATGCCTTCGAGCACGACCACGAGCCATTCTCGTTCCGTGATCTGATCCTGGCCCGCAAATATGCCGGGCTGGTGGCCAGCGGGGCCAGCTGGAGCGACATCGCCCGCTCGGTGCACGCCATCGGACCCGTCGCCTCGCTCACTGCCCTGACGTTGCAATCGTCCACACATGGCAGGATCGTCTCGCGCGATGCGCATTCGCTGGCCGAGCTCGACGGCCAGCGCATCCTTGCTCTCGACGATACCGGCGAGGACAGCGAAGACTATTTCGGCCTCGCCGAGGCGGCCGAGGATGCCGGCCTCTTCGCGGAGGCGGCAACGCTCTACCGGCAGTGCCTGGCGCTCGACCCGAGCGACGCGACCGCCGCCTTCAACCTGGGCAATTGCGAGCGGGCCGGCGGCGATCCCGACGCGGCCATCCACGCCTATTCCACCGCCATCAAGCGCGACCCCGAATTCGTCGAGGCGTGGTTCAACCTGGGCGGCCTGTTCCGCGACCTAGGGCGCACCGACGCCGCCCGCAAGCACCTCTCGCACGCCGTCGCACTCGATGGCGACTATGCCGATGCGATCTACAATCTGGGCGCGCTGGAATACGACGCCGGCGCGCTGCAGCCGGCCCGCGCCTGGTGGCTCCGCTATCTCGAGCTCGACGCCGGTTCCGAGTGGTCCAGACGGGCCAGAGCCGGCATCGCGGTGATTGACCGGCAGTTGCGGAAGTTCGTCGGCTGATGGCCACATCCTTTCTGTTCGACGGCCCGGACGACGCGCGCGGCACTGTGCTGCTTGCCCATGGCGCCGGTGCAGCCATGGACTCGCCGTCGATGACAGCGACTGCCAGGGCACTGGCTGCTGCAGGCTTTCGCGTCGCCCGCTTCGAGTTCGGCTACATGGCCAGCCGCCGGACTGCAGCGGGACGCCGGCCGCCGCCGCGGGCGGAGAAGGTGATGCCCGAATTCATCGCGGCGGTGGACGACCTCGGACCGACCAGCGGACCGCTGTTGATCGGCGGCAAGTCGATGGGCGGACGCGTCGCCAGCATGGTGGCCGACGCGCTGTTCGACGCCGGCCGCATCGCGGGGCTGATCTGCCTCGGCTATCCCTTCCATCCACCTGGCAAGCCGACACAGCTGCGCACCGCGCATCTTGCACATCTGCGGACGCCGGCGCTGATCTGCCACGGCACGCGCGACGAGTTCGGCTCCCCCGACGAAATCGCCGGCTACGAGCTGGCCGGAAGCATCGAACTGTTTTTCGTCGAGGATGGCGATCATGACCTCAAGCCGCGCAAGTCGGTGACCGGGCTCAACCAGGCGGGTGCACTCGAGGTGATTGCCGGCAAGGTCAGCGATTGGGCGGGACGGCTCGCGACCTGATGCGATGAAGATCGCGACCTTCAACATCAACGGCATCAATCGCCGTCTCGACACTCTCATGGCCTGGCTCGCCGATGCAGCGCCCGATGTCGTCTGCCTGCAGGAGCTCAAGGCCAGCGACCGGCAGTTCCCGGCGACCGCCCTGGCCGACGCCGGCTACGGCGCTGTGTGGTCGGGCGAGAGCAGCTGGAACGGTGTCGCCATCCTGGCGCGCGGCGCCGAACCGATCCTCACCCGCGATGCCCTGCCCGGCGCTGCCGACGACCGGCAGGCCCGCTACATTGAAGCGGCCGTCAACGGCGTGCTCATCGCCTCGCTCTATGCCCCCAACGGCAATCCGCGCCCGGGGCCGAAATTCGACTACAAGCTGGCCTGGACGGCCCGGCTCGTCGCGCATGCGGCAGACCTCTTCGGGGCCGGTGTGCCGGTGGTGCTGGCGGGCGACTACAATATCGTGCCCGAGCCGCGCGACATCTACGTCACCACCTCGTACCGCGACAATGCGCTGGTGCAACCGGAAAGCCGGGCGCTGTTCGCCGAGCTGCTGGCCCAGGGCTGGACCGATGCCGTGCGCAGGATCCATCCCGACGAGACTGTCTACACCTTCTGGGACTACATGCGGAACCGCTGGCCGCGCGATGCCGGGCTGCGCATCGATCATCTGCTGCTGAGCAAGCAATTGCGCCGCAAGCTGGTCGACGCCGGTGTGGATCGTGAAGTGCGCGGCGCGGCGGGCGCCAGCGATCACGCGCCGGTCTGGATCAGCCTCAAGACCTAGTCGGCGAAGCGTCCGACCGGAACGCCGCGCACTGGCGCGGGCAGCGCGATGACGGCGCCGCAGAGCGGATGCCGCTCGAGGTCGGCGGCCGAGACGCCCGAACTGAGGCTGGTGACATAGAGCGTCATCAGATCAGGCCCGCCAAAGCAGGGCATGGTGGGCCGGAACACCGGCAGGTCGATCCAGTCGAGCAGCTTGCCATCCGCCGAGAACCGGTTCAGCCGGCCGGCGGATATTCCGGCCGACCAATAGCAGCCTTCGACATCGCAGGCGCCACCGTCCGGCCGGCCCGTGGCTTCATCGAGGTCAATGAGGCGGCGGCGGTTCGTGGCGGTTCCCGTGGCAGGATCGAGATCGAGCGCATCCAGCCAGGGGCCGCGCGAGTCCGAGTGATACATCCGCCTGCCATCGGCACTGAACGCCAGTCCGTTCGAGACCCGCAGGCCGGTGGTGACACTCTCCACGCGGCCATCGGCGCTGACTCGGTAGAGCACGCCTTGCGGATCGTCGGCGCCGCTGCCGTCTCCCGACCCGACCCAGAAGGCGCCGTCCGGCCCGACCTTGCCGTCATTGAAGCGCATGCCGGATCTGCCGTGCGCGACGCTGGCAAGGGGCGAGCGCTGTCCGGTCTGGCGATCGAACAGCACCACGTCGCGGGTCAGGGCCACCACCAGCCGGCCGCTGTCGCAAAGCCCGAAGCAGCCCACCGGCTCGCCGAACGACCACTGCCGCAAGGCCCCGGTCTGTACGTCAAGTTCACGGATCTCGCCACGCGGAATATCAGTCCAGAGCAGGCAGCCGCTGCGATCGTCCCACACCGGGCCCTCGCCGACCTCGAAGCGCCCGGCGGCAATGACGGTGATCTCTGGTGTCTTCACTTCGGCAACTCCTGCGCCAGGCTCCATTCGCGATAGCGGCGGCGTCCGCCTTCGAGGTGCCGGCGCATGGCGGTCCGCGCCAGGTCGGGCTTGCGATCGCTGATGGCATCAAAGATCAGCCGGTGCTCGCGTTGAATGACGTCGAGAAACTCGTTCCTGCTCCTGTCATCGGCAAAACTGGCCCCCAGCGCCCGACGCGGGATCAGGCGCTCGCCCATCTCGTCGACGAAGAGCCGGAAGCGCGCGTTGTTGGTGGCGTCGGCGATGGCTCGGTGAAAGGCCCGGTCGGCATCGGAGGCGAGGCCGTTCTCGTCGAAGCTGCGGCCGAACAGCGTCATGGCCTGCTCCATGCGCACCAGGTTGGTTTCGGTGCGGCGCTCGGCGGCGAGCGCTGCGGCCTCGGTCTCGACGCTGATGCGGAACTCCATCAGATCGAGGACGTCGCCGATCTCCTGGGGCGCCGACATGAACAGCGACAGCCCGTTCAGCTTTGCGGAGGGCTCTTCCACATAGACGCCGCTGCCGCGCAGCGAGCGCAGGCGGCCTTCGGCCTTGAGGCTGGCAATCGCCTCGCGCACCACCGTGCGGCTGACCGAAAACAGTTCGCACAGCCGTTCGGCCGGCGGCAGCTTGTCGCCCGGCCGCAGGTTCTGGGCCTCCATGAACCGCACCAGATCGTGCTTGACCCGGTCGGTCAGTCCGGTTCCCTCGATTGTCGACATCGTTTGACGCTCTCTCCGTCGCTCAAGCACCAGCCATACCGCCTCGACCCCTGTCGCAGCCAGCGCCGATCCGGCCAAACCCCGACATTCACTTGCTCGCCGGCACAATCTATCATACTGCTTTCAAGAAGTCATAGAACACATCAGGGAGATGGGCCATGTATGTCGGCACGCAGATGGGCGGAAGCCAGTTGGTCAATGCCGGGGGAGACCGCTACCTGCGCCAGCTGGCACAGCTTGGCCTCAAGCATGTCTGCATCGATCCGGAAGGCAGCGCCTACGACTGGACGCGCGACAGCTTCGCCCGCCATATCGAGCGGATCGAGAAGGCCGGCCTCATCCTCGACATGATCCAGTTGCCGCTGGAGTCGTCGGGCATCGAGAGCAATCGCTCCAAGGGCATCATGATGGGCATTCCCGAGCAGCGCGACCGCGAGATCGAGGGGATCTGCAAGCTCATCGAGATGCTGGCCTCGCTGGGCGTCAAATCGGCCAAGTACAATCTCAACCTGGTGGGCATTCCGCGCACCACCTCCGAGCTGGGGCGCGGCGGCGCCGAGCTCTCCACCTTCCGGCATGACAAGACCACCGACGACGAGGTCATGACCATGGCCGGCCGCGTCGATGCCGACACGTTCTGGGAACGCATCACCTACTTCCTCGAGCGCGTCGTGCCGGTGGCCGAGGCCAACAAGTTCCGTCTCGCCTGTCACCCGCATGATCCGATCACCCGCCCCGGCTATCGCGGCGTCGATCGCGTTCTGGGCACCGTGGACGGGCTCAAGAAGTTCGTCTCGATTGCCGAGAGCCCCTATCACGGGCTCAACTTCTGCCAGGGCACGATCGCCGAAAGTCTCGAGAATCCGCGCGAGGAAATCGGTGACATCATCCGCTGGTTCGGCAGCCGCAAGAAGATCTTCAACGTCCACTTCCGCAACATCAAGGGCAAGAAGTTCTCGTTCACCGAGGTGTTCCCCGACGAGGGCGACATGAACATGGCCGAAGCCTTCAAGATCTATCACGAGGTCGGCTATGACGGGATGATCATGCCCGACCATGTGCCCCATATCGATGGCGGCGCACCGATGGAAACGGCGTTCTCGTTCTGCTTCGGCTACATCATCGCGCTGTTCCAGGCCAATGGCTGGGACCCGTACGGCGCCTGAGATTTTCACTCAATGAGAAAGGGCCCGGATCGCGAGATCCGGGCCCTTCTCTTTTGCGACTGGACGTAGCCTTCAGCTGTTGGCGTCGATCAGCGCCTTGAGCGTCGCGCGCTCGCTGGCATCGAGTTCGGTCAGCGGCGTGCGCACCTTGCCGGCCGAGCGGCCGACGAGGTCGGCACCGGCCTTGATCATCGAGACGGCATAGCCCTTCTTGCGATCGCGCAGGTCGATCAGCGGCAGGTAGAACGACTTCATCAGGGCGTTGATGGTCTGGGTGTCGTGCTCGCGCACGGCCTTGTAGAAGCGCAGCGCCAGCTCGGGTACGAAGTTGAAGACGGCAGACGAATAGGTGGTGACGCCCATTTCGAGATAGGGCTGGGCAAACACTTCGGCGGTGGGCAGGCCACCGATATGCACGAGGCGATCGCCAAGCCGGCTGGAGATGCGCTGCATCAGCTGCACGTCGCCGATACCGTCCTTGTAGCCGATGAAATTGGGGCAGGTCTCGGCCAGCTTCTCGAGGCCGGCAGGCGACAGCCTGGTGTTGTCGCGGGCGTAGTAGATGATGCCGATGCCGACCGCATTGCAGATCGCCGTCATATGGGCGAGCACACCGGCCTCTTCGGCAAACATCAGATAATGCGGCAGGACCAGAACCGCTGCGGCGCCGGCCGCCTCGGCGCGTTTGGCGAGGTCGACGGCCATGCGCGTGCCATAGCCGATACCGGCCAGCACCGGCACGTCGGCCGCGCTGTTCTCGACGGCGGTCCGGATGACGCGATCATATTCGTCATAGCCGATGGAGAAGAACTCGCCGGTACCGCCGGCGGCGAACAGGCCCGCCGCATCATAGGACGAGAGCCACTGCAGCCGCTTGGCGTAGGACGCTTCGTCGAACTCGCCATCGGCGGCGAAATCGGTGATCGGGAACGACAGCAGGCCTGAGCCGATCTTGCGCTTGATCTGTTCCAAGTCCATGGGCTGCAGCCTCCAAATTAGTATGACTACTTCGGCTACCACCCCGCGCCAGGCCTGTCAACGACGCCGGACGCGGCGTGGCCGGCATCGACACAGGGTTGGCCTGCGGCAGGAACCTGTCGCCGGGCGGCGAGTTGCTCTCTCGCGAGCGGGGAGATGCATGAAGACGTGCTGGTTCATAGTCATAAGGACGCCGTCGGCCTGGTGGGTCGACTGCGAGGGGAAGGCCTATGGCCCGTTCGTCTCCCGCAAGGAGGCGGCGGAGAATGCCGTGCATCTGGCCCAGGCCTTCGGCGACCCCGGTCGCCGGTCCGACGTCTACGTCCCCGACGATGACGGCACACAGATTCTGGCGTGGTCCTCCAGTCAGCCCACTCCCGGTCGCCAGACTTAAGTCGCTAGACTTAATAAGTGTTAGTGCGGCCACCGCGACGAGGCCTCACCCTGAGCGTAAACAAGCGTGGAGACTATGATGATGCCGGAATCCCCGCGGCGTCGGGCCATGCGCGCCGACGTCGCGCAGAAACGACAGGCCATTGCGGCCCTGGGTCCGATCAGCGAGCGGATCGGGCCGTGGCAGACCAAGACGGCACGTCTTCTCGCCCAGGCCCGGAAATTGCGGGCCAGCGGCGGCCATGAACCCGGACTGGTGCAGGAAGCCGAGGCGCTGAACAGCGCCGTCGCCCGGCATCAGGAGATGCTGCTGCAGATGATGCAGGAACTGCCGCCCGACGTGGCGGCCGATACGCGCGTGCTCGATACGGCACGGGCGCTGAATTCGCTGGCGGCAAGTCTGGACGAGGCGCTCGTCCTGATGCGGCAGCGGCTGCAGTAGGGACGGGCCGGCTGCTGCCGGCCCGAACCGATCAGGGCATTAACTGCCCGCCATTGACTTCCAGCGTCTGGCCGATGACGTAGCCGGAGAGCGCCTCGGAGGCGAGGAAGAGGAAGGCGCCGACGCAATCCTCGGAGACGCCGAGCCGTCCCTGCGGCACCTGGGCCAGCATGGCCTTGAGCTGGGCTTCGGTGGAATAGCGCTCATGGAACGGCGTATCGATGACGCCCGGTGCCACGGCGTTGACGCGGATGCCGAAGGGGATCAGTTCCTTGGCCATGCCGCGTGTCACGTTGCCGACAAAGGCTTTGGACGAGCCATAGAGCCCGGCGCCGCCACCGGCGCCGTTGCGGGCGGCGATCGAGGTGGTGTTGATGATGAAGCCGCCGCCGGCGCTTTTGAGGTGCGGGATGGCGGCATGCGAGGCGGCGAGCACCGACCGCGCATTGAGGTCCATCACCTGGTCGTAGAGCTCTTCGGTGTACTCCTGATAGGGCTGCCGGGCGACCATGCCGCCGGCGTTGTTGATCAGCCCGTCGAGCCGGCCGAAGGCCTTGACGGTCGCTTCCACGGCGGCGCGGATTTCATCCGACTTGGTCGCGTCGGCCTTGATCAGCGTCGCGGTGCCACCCGCATCGGCGATTTCCTTGGCAAGCTTTTCGGCGGCGTCCTTGCTCGAGTTGTAGTGGAGGCCGACCTTGGCCCCCTGTGCGGCAAAGGCGCGGGCGAGCGCGGCGCCGATGCCGGTCGATGCGCCGGTGATCAGGACAACCTTGTCCTTGAGATCGGGGATCACGAGATTGGCCACTTGTATTCCTCCAGTTGTTTCTTCGGCTTCGGGCCGATTATGCAGATCAGAAGCCGGTGACGACCAGCGGCTTGTAGGGCGCCTCGAGCTCTGCCACGTCGTCGGCACTCAGCTTGAGGTCGATCGAGGCGATGGCATCTTCAAGGTGCTGCAGCTTGCTGACGCCGACGATCGGCGAGGTGATGCCGGGCTTGGAGAGCAGCCAGGCCATGGCGACCTGCGCCATCGGCTTGCCCTTGGCCTTGGCGACAGCCTCGAGCGCGTCGACCACCGGCTTGGCACCGTCCTGGTTGTACATCTCCTTGCCCCAGCGATCGGTCTGGGCGCGGGCGCTGCCGGTTTCGCCCCACGGGCGGGTGAGCTTGCCGCCGCCCAGCGGGCTCCAGGGCAGCACGCCAATGCCGGTGTCGCGGCAGAGCGGCAGCATCTCGCGCTCTTCCTCGCGATAGACCAGACTGACCTGATCCTGCATCGACACGAACTGCGTCCAGCCATTGCGCTCGGCGGCATGCTGGTACTTGGCGAACTGCCAGGCCCACATCGACGAGGCGCCGATGTAGCGGGCCTTGCCGGCACGGACGACGTCGTGCAGCGCTTCCATGGTTTCCTCGACCGGCACGTTCGGGTCGAAGCGATGGATCTGGTAGAGGTCGAGATAGTCGGTGCCGAGGCGTTTGAGGCTGTTGTCGATCTCGGAGAGGATTGCCTTGCGTGACAGTCCCATGCCGTTCGGACCGGGGCGCATGCGGCCATTGACCTTGCTGGCCAGCACGATCTCGTCGCGCGGCGCCAGTTCCTTGATCAGGGTGCCGGTGATCTCCTCGCTGGTGCCCTCGGCATAGACATTGGCGGTATCGAAGAAGTTGATGCCGGCGTCCCAAGCGCGCCGGTACATCGGCCGCGCCTCTTCGAGACCCAGCACCCAGGGCCGGTTCTCGGTCGGCTTGCCGAACGACATACAGCCAAAGCAGATGCGGCTGACTTCAAGGCCGGTGCGGCCCAGGCGTAGATAATCCATCGATGCTCTCCTCGGAATTCCGTCAGGTCGTATTATCGATAAAGCGACCAGAGTCCAAACGAGCTCACGCCGCCGCAGTTCAAGGCTGAAAAAACAGAAGGCGGCCCCTGCGGACCGCCCTCTCGCATTCTATCGGCAGCGTCAGTTGACGCGATTGCCGTCCTTGCCGAACAGGTGGATCGTCGCCAGATCCGGCGTCACCTTGAGGGTTTCGCCCGGACGGGCCGCGATACGCTCGCGGAAGATGCCGACCACGGTCTGCTTGCCGATGCGCATCACCACCTGGGTTTCCGAGCCGGTCGGCTCGACCACCACGACGACGGCCGGGATGCCGTTCTCGGGATCGAGAATCAGGTGCTCGGGACGCACGCCGTAAGTGGTGGCGTCGACCTGATCCTTCTGCAGCGGCAGCATGATGCCGTCCGAGGTCTTGAAGCCATCGGGGCCGACTGCACCCTCGATGAAGTTCATCGAGGGCGAACCGATAAAGCCGGCGACGAAGGTGTTGACCGGACGATCGTAGAGATCGAGCGGCGAGCCCATCTGCTCGATGATGCCGTCGCGCATGACGACGATCTTGTCAGCCATGGTCATGGCTTCGATCTGGTCGTGCGTCACGTAAATGGTGGTGGTCTTGAGCCGCTGATGCAGTTCCTTGATTTCCGAGCGCATCTGCACGCGCAGCTTGGCGTCGAGGTTGGACAGCGGTTCGTCGAACAGGAACACCTGCGGGTCACGCACGATGGCGCGGCCCATGGCGACGCGCTGGCGCTGACCACCGGAGAGCTGACGCGGCTGACGGGCGAGCAGGCTCTCGAGCCCGAGGATCTCGGCGGCGCGGTTCACCTTCTCGTTGATCTCGGCCTTGGGCACGCCCTTAAGCTTGAGCGAGAAGGCCATGTTCTGCGCCACGGTCATGTGCGGATAGAGCGCGTAGTTCTGGAACACCATGGCGATGTCGCGTTCCTTGGGCGGCAGGTCGTTGACGACGCGGTCGCCGATCTCGATCTCGCCCGAGCTGATGTCTTCAAGGCCGGCAATCATGCGCAGCAGCGTGGACTTGCCGCAGCCCGAGGGGCCGACAAGGATGACGAACTCGCCGTCGGCGATGTCGAACGAAACGCCCTTGAGGGCCTCAAACGAGCCGTAGTGTTTGCCCGCCTTGTTGATGGTTACGCTGGCCAAGTGGTGTGTCTCCTCACTCCGGGCGGCACCTGCCACCCCTGTTGCCACGCACATTCGAGGCGATTGGCCTCGACGTCAATCCGCCCGCCTACAACTAAAGTATCAGAAAATACTCATACCAAAGTCGCATACGGCGGCGCGAGCCGGTTCAGCGTGCCGTCCAGCCGCCGTCGATCAGCAGGGTATGGCCGGTGATCATGGCCGCCGCCTCCGAGGCGAGGAACACCACGGCGCCGGACACTTCCTTGGGCTCGCCGACGCGATGCAAGGCGGCGATGCGCTCGATGACATCGGCCTTGAAGTCAGGATCGCCCAGGGCGGCGGCCGTGCCGTCGGTGCGGAAGAATGTCGGCGCGACGCAGTTCACCCGCACATTGGACTTGCCCCATTCGACGGCGAAGCACTTGGTCATATGGCTGACGGCAGCCTTGGCCAGGCAGTAGATCGCCTCCCCCGGCAGCGCCACGGCGCCGGCCTGCGATCCCATGTTGATGATGGTGCCCGATTTCCGAGCCAGCATGTGGCGCCCGACATATTGCGACACGAAGAAGGTCGATTTGACCGAGAAATCGATGGTCCAGTCGAACTCCTCCTCGGTGAAGTTTTCGACCGGCCCCTGGGTGCCGCCGCCGACATTGTTGACCAGGATGTCGAGCTGGCCGAACTCTGCAATCGCCTCGTCGATGGCCGCATAGGCCTGCTCGAGATCGAGAACGTCCATCTGCAGCTTGAGGGCGCGGCGGCCCATGGCCGTGATTTCTTCAGCCAGGCCGCCATCGGCATTGGTGTCACGCAGTCCCAGCGCCACGTCGGCGCCGGCATTGGCCAGCGCCAGAGCGATGGAGCGGCCGAGGCCGCGTCCGGTGCCGGTCACCAGTGCCGTCTTTCCGGCCAGCGAGAAACTCGATAGTTCGGTCATGTCTTCCTCTTGGTTTTGCAGGCCTACGGCCAATTGCTGATCTCACCCTAGCCGAATCCGACTGGCAGGCCGCCGCCTAAAGCGCTAGACGCTGACATGTTACCGAGTTTCGAAGGGGATGGAGCACATGAACCAGATTGATCTCAAGGACCAGGTCGCCGTCATTACCGGGGGCGCGCAAGGCATCGGCTTTGCTATCGCCAGACGCCTGGTCGCTTCCGGCGCCAAGGTCTGCCTCTGGGACATGAATGCCGAACTGCTCGAGAGCGCCAAGCGCGACCTGGGCGCCGCTGCCTCCTCCGTCGTGGTCAATGTCAGCAATTACGACCAGGTCGCCGCAGCAGTGGCCGAGACTGAAAAAAGCCTGGGCAGCCTCGACATCCTGGTGCATTCGGCCGGCATCGCCGGCAAGAACGCGCCGCTCGACGAATACGAGCTCGACGAATGGCGTCGGGTCATCGACATCGATCTCAATGGCGCCTTCTACGTCAATCGCGCCGTCCTGCCCGGCATGAAGGCGCGGAACTACGGACGCATCGTCAACATCGCCTCTATCGCCGGCAAGGAAGGCAATCCCAACGCAGCGGCCTATGCCGCGGCCAAGGCCGGCGTCATCGGCATGACCAAGGCCGTCGGCAAGGAATGCGCGAAATACGACATCGCCATCAACGCCATCACCCCGGCCACCGCCAAGACCCGCATTCTCGATGAGCTCAAGCCCGAATTCATCGACTACATGCTCTCGCGCATTCCGCGCGGCCGCTTCCTCGAGGTGGACGAGGCAGCAAATATGGTGGCCTGGCTGGTGTCGAAGGAAAACTCCTTCACCACCGCCTCGGTCTTCGACCTCTCCGGTGGACGGGCGACCTACTAGGCCGGACCTCGCCGCCTCGAACCACAAGGAAAGCCAGCGTGAGCATCCGCCACATCGTTCTGTGCAAGTTCAAGGCCTCGATCGATGAGGCGGAGCGGCAGGAGATCTTTGCCGCGCTCGCCTCGCTGCGCGGCCATCTGAGCGGCATTACCGACATGAGCTTTGGCCGCAGCGTCAGCCCCGAGGGGCTGGAGCAGGGCTTCATGCACGGGTTCACCATCGATTTTGCCGATGCGGCGGCGCGGGACGCCTATCTCGCAGACGAGGGACACAAGAAGGCCGGCGCGCGCTTCGTTGCCGCGCTAGAGGGCGGCTTCGACGGCCTCGTCGTCTGCGATATCGAGGTCTAGCTGAAGCGGCCGATCCCGTAGGCTGCAAAGGTCTCGTCGGCGGCGTCGCCGATGATGGCGGTGATCAGGCCCGCGGTCCGCGCCGAGAGGCTGAGGCCGTAGTGCCCGTGACCCACGGCGTAGAACACCGCCGGTGTCCTGCCGGACCGTGAGATCACCGGCACGGAATCGGGCATGGACGGCCGGTGCCCCATCCATTCACTGGCCGGCGCCCCCTGCAGGTCGGGCAACACGGCGTCGGTGATTTCCCGCATGCGCTTCCAGCGGCTCGGGTTGGGAGGCAACTCGGTGCCGCCCAGCTCGGTCCAGCCGCCCAGCCGCAGTCCCGGCTCAAGCGGCGAGACGACCACGCCGCGATCGGCCAGCACCAGCGGCCGTTCGATCAGTCCGGCGCGGCCGGGATAGGTGAGGTTGTAGCCACGCTCGGCTTCCACCGGCAGATAGTCGCCGAGACTGCGGGCCAGCTGTTTCGACCAGGCACCGGCGGCGATCAAGGCTGCATCGAAGGTGCGGGCCGTGCCGTTGGCGCTGACCGTCACCAGATCCCCATGCGGCGCCAATCCATCGACCCTGGCGCGTTCATGAACGACGCCGCGCGCGAGGGCTGCCTGGAACAGGCCGGTGACCACCTCGAACGGGTCGGTCACCACGCCGTATTCGTAGCTGATGACGCCGCGCGGAAAGATCGGTGCGAGGCCGGGTTCGAGTTCGCCAATGTCGCGCGCGTCGACATGGGTACATTGCAGCCCCACCTCGGCGCGCTTGTCCCAGTGGCCCACCGAGGCGCTGTAGCTTTGCTCGCTCTCATAAAGGTAGAGCGCCGGATCGCGCCGCAGCATGCGGCCGATGCCGGCCCGGGCCCAGAGCCGTTCAGCCTCGTCCACTGCGCCGCGACTGAGTTCGACCAGTGCGGCCACGCCGCGTTCATGGGCCGGCCGCTGGCCGGCCCGCCAGAAGCGCCAGAGCCAAGGTGCTATGGCGGCATAATAGGCGGGTGGAATCTTCAGCGGCGCGTCCGGATCGAGCAGCATCTTGAGTGCGGAAAAGCCGATGCCCGGTTCGGCCAGCGGGAAAATGCCGGAGCCCACGACATGACCGCCATTGCCACGCGAGGGTCCGGTCGAACCCGCCTGCGCACGATCATAGAGCGTCACCTTGAAGCCGCGTTCGGCGAGGGCGAAGGCCGCACTCGTGCCAATGATACCTGCACCGATCACCGCAATCGAAGATCCGCGGGGAAGAGGCCGATGCCTCGTCTGGTTTACGCTCACTGCCGCCGCTCCGCACTGGCCGCAACCTAGCGAAGCGCGCCAGTGTGCGCTAGGCTCAGTCTCGCGGCAGTTGGAAGAATGCCATCCGGGAGAAACTCATGGCCTGCGCGCGCCTTGTCATCGCCGTCCTTGCGTCGCTCACATCGATCTCCGCGGTCCTCGCCGATGCTGCCCCGATGGACATGGCCAGCGACAGTGCCTGCCGTCTCGACCGGGTCCGCGAAATCATCGCCGGCGCCGAAAAGAGCTCGGTCGATGCAGAAGAGGCGAACCGGCTGATTGTCGAGAATACGGCCGACTGGCTCCCCGACTACAATGGCTTCGCCACCAGCATGGAAGCGGCGGACCTCTCGACCGCCATTGCTGATCTCTCGGGCAAGCCATCGCGCGCGGCCTGCCGTCAGCTGCTGCCGTTCGCGGCTATCTCGGCCTCCGCGGCGAGAATCTCGCAGGCTGGCGGCGAGGTGACGCCAGGCGCCGTGCTCATCGAATGCGAGGGCGGTGACGGCCTCTGCGTCCCGCCGGCCACGCAGCACATCATCGATCAGTGCGGCGTCGCCCTGTTCAGTCTGCCGTTGCGCTCGACCTGCTGATCGTCTCGGTCAGCAGCGCCGCCATCCGCGTGCCCGGCACGCCCATATCGCGCATGATTGTCATGTGATCGAGGCCGGGCACGGTGATCCGCTCCATGGCCACGCCACGCCGCCGTGCGGCGAAGGCCAGATCCTGCGCCTGGAGATGGAAGGGCTCGGTCTCGTCCTTGCCGACCACGAGGGTCACTGCCGTATCCGGCGCGGGACTGGCTTCGAACGGCGACCATTCATTGACCTCCTCCTCGGTCAGACCCAGTTCGGGCTGCAGGAAGCTGCCGGTGATCGGCCGCAGGTCGTAGATGCCGCTCACCAGGAGCAGCGCCCCGGGACGGACGGGCGGCATGCCGTGCTCATGTGGCGCCAGCGCCGCCAGATACGATGCCAGATGCGCCCCGGCCGAATGCCCGCTCGCCGAAATCCGGGCCGGATCGCCGCCATGCTCGCCGATATGGGCGCCGACCCAGGCCGTCGCCTGACGTACCTCCGCCACCAGTTGCGCCATCCGCGCGCCAGGCATCAGCGTATACTCGACGATCACCGCGATCGCCCCTGCCGCGGCCACGGTCTCGGCGACGAAGTGATAGTTTTCGCGGTCATTGGCGCGCCAGTAGCCACCGTGAATGAAGATGTGAACCGGGGCCGGTTCGGTCATCGCCGGCGGAAAGAACAGGTCGAGCCGCTGCCGCGGCGCCGTACCATAGGCAATGTCGAGCGTATGCCGAAGCCGCTGCCGCGTCACGGTGCTCGCCTGCCGGTAGCCGCTGTTGACGGCATCGAAATCGGGCACGATGTCGCGAATCTTGAACGGATCAACGCTCATGTCGGTGTCCCCCTCCGGGCGATCCTAGCGGCTCGAACCGCGGGGCGCGAGAAAAAGCCTAGCCAAGGGGCAATTCCGACTGCGCCGGCACGGTATCGGCAATGGCACGCGCCATCGCGGTTTCCAGCAGTTTCAGGTCCTGCGGCCGCGAGAGCCGGTGATCGCCGTCGGGCACCAGGGTGAACGTTACCGGATCGACAAGCAGGTGCTGCGCCAGCCGCAGGGCATGTTCCTTGGGCACGTCCGGGTCGCGGCCGCCCTGCAGGATGGTGACGGGACAGCCGGTGTCGATGCCGCGTGCACCGAGCAGCAGATGGTTGCGCCCGTCCTCGATCAGGGCCCGGGTGATCGGATAGGGCTGGTCGGAATAAGCCGATGGCTGGTCGACGCGTCCGACGTCGGCCATGGCCCGCCGCTCGGCCTCTGTAAAACCGGCTTCCATGAGTTCGGAGGTCATGTCGACGGCCGGGGCAATCAGGATCAGCGCCTTGACCCGGTCGCTGCCGGCAAGGCGCAGGGCGCGATTGAGCAGCAAGGCCAGCCAGCCGCCCATCGACGAGCCGATGACGATCTGCGGTCCGGTCGTGGTGGCAAACACCGCCAGCGACTCATCGAGCCAGCGCGAGATCGTGCCGTCGAGGAAATCGCCGCCCGACTGTCCATGCCCGGAATAGTCGAAGCGGGTCACCGCCAACCCTCGCGCGGCGCCGAAGGCATGTATGGCGGAGGCCTTCGATCCGGTCATTTCCGATCGATAGCCGCCCATCCAGAACAGGCCCGGACTCATGCCGGGCCGGCGCAGCACGGCGATGTCGCGTGCCTCGGCGGCGGTTCCGACGCCAATCATTTCGGGCATATGTGACTTCCCTTGGTTTGCGCGGCCTTTTCATGCAATAATGGCTCTACGGTCGCAACCAGCCAGCAGATCGCAAGTTGAGTGCAATTCTAGCGAGTTGTGGCGCTTGTGCCTGTTGACTTATGGGCTGCCGGCCCCGATTTTATGTGACTTCCGCCACTTCGGTAACAATTGAAGGATCGTCTGCCATTCGTCGTCCCATGAGACCCGTTGCGCCCCAGAAAGATGGGCCGCAGTCCAATGAAGATATTTCCAGCCCTGACGTCCAGCTCATCGATGCTGAAGGCGAAAACAAGGGCGCCGTGCCCACGCGCGAGGCCATGAGCATGGCGAAGGAGCTTGGGCTCGACCTGGTGATCATCTCTCCCAATTCGAACCCGCCCGTCGCCAAGATCCTGGATCTGGGCCGCTTCAAGTTTGCCGCGCAGAAAAAAGCTGCCGAGGCGCGCAAGAAGCAGAAGGTCATCGAGGTCAAGGAAATCCAGCTGCGGCCGAATATCGACGACCACGACTACCAGACCAAGATGAAGGCCGTGCACCGGTTCCTCGACGATGGTGACCGGGTGAAGGTGACCATGCGTTTCCGCGGTCGCGAAATGGCGCACCAGGACATCGGCATGCAGCTGCTGATCAAGGTGCAGAACGAACTGGCCGAACGGGCGAAGGTGGAATCGTCGCCACGCTCGGAAGGCCGGCAGATGGTCATGGTGCTGGCGCCCAAGTAAGGCGCCACACTTTCACCGATCGACCAGGGGCGCCGCGAGGCGCCCTTTTCGTTTGAACTGCTCTACATCATTGTATTGTCTGCAGTCTTTACTGCCCGGCGCACAGCCTAATAGCAATAATAGAATGTTAAATCGGTGCCGCTACCCTACTTCACGAACACGTATGTTCGGGAGGATTGCTGATGTTGGCGCGGATGACCATTGCCCAGCGGATCTACGGGGCTTTCGCAGCGATGATCGCGCTGCTGATTTGTGTGGCGGCCGCAGGCTATCTCGGGGCCCAGTCAACACACGGAATCTTCGCCGATTACAAGGTTGCCGCCAACCAGACACTGGCGATCGGCGATATGGTCGGCAAGGTCTCGCACCTGCGCCTGATCGACACGCATTACCGCGCAGACGGCAGCGCCGATACAGCCGCCAAGTTCGAGCCGGCCGTTGCCGAGGCCATCGCCGCCAGCGACCTGGCAAAGGCGGCCTTTGCCTCAGATGCCCAGGCACTCGCCACCCTCGACACGCTGCGCCAGCATATTGACGGCTTCGGTGCCGCCCTTTCCCGCAGCACCGAACTGCATGAGCAGCGCACTGCCCTGCTGGCGAGCATGCTGGCGCATGCCAGCGCCGCTCGCGCCGCCGCCGAAGAGGTATTGTCGGCCTCCTCGACTGCCGGCCATACCGCATCGGTGGTGCAGGCCGGCCAGGCATCGGAAGCCATCCTGCAGATGCTGCTCAACGCCGAGCGCTATCGGGTCGACGGCAAGGAAGCCGACTTTGCCGAGATCGGCGTGCAGGGCAACAAGGCCATGGACGCGCTCAACGGACTGATTGCCGTACTCAACATGTTCCGGCCCGCACTGGCGGCAACCGCCGACAAGGCCGTGGCCGGCATCGCCCCCTATCTGGCAACCGCCGACGAGCTCAAGACCTCCACTATCGAACGCGCGGCACTGCGCAGCGACGAACTCGATGCCCGGGGCGACGAGATGGAAGCGCTGCTCGCGGACCTGCAGCGCGGCGTGGTGACCCGCCAGGAAGCAGCGGGCGACGCCGGCACCGCGCAGGTCGAGACCACCAGCGCCCTGGTGGTTGGCGCCGGCGCCGTGGCGGTCCTCCTGGGCCTCGCCGCTGCAGTGGTCATCGGTCGCGGCCTTTCCCGCGCCATCCGGCGCATGGTGGGCAGCATGCGCGAACTCTCCGAAGGCAATCTCGACCTCGCCATTGTCGGCGCCGAGCAGCGCAATGAACTGGGCCAGATGGCCAAGGCGCTCGAGGTGTTCCGCACCAATGGCCAGGCCGTGCGGGCGCTGGACGAGGAGAAATCGCATGCCGCCGCGGCCGAGGCCCAGCGCCGCGCCGTCAATGACGAGTTGCTCAGCGAAGTGCAGGCACTGGTGGCAGCGGCCGTGGACGGCGATTTCAGCCAGCGCATCACCCGCAGTTTCGACCTGCCCGAACTCCAGGCTTTCGCGTCCGGCATCAACGAGCTCGTCGCCACGGTCGACCGCGGCCTGGGCGAGACCGGGCATGTGCTTGGCGCCTTCGCCCGTGCCGACCTGACGCAGCGGATGAACGGCGACTACCGCGGGGCCTTCGGGGCGCTCAAGGACGATCTCAACCGCGCCGCCGACCGCTTCTCGGACATGGTCAGCCAGCTCAAGTCGACGTCGCGCGCACTGCGCTCGGCCACCGGCGAAATCCTCTCGGGCGCCAACGACCTGAGCGAGCGCACCACCCGGCAGGCCGCTACCATCGAGGAAACCAGCGCCGCCATCGAGCAACTCGCCAACACGGTGCGCACCAATGCGGCCAAGGCCGAAGAAGCCTCGACCAAGACCCGGGCCGCCTCCAGCATGGCCGATGAGGGTGGCCAGGCCATGACCGAAGCCACCCAGGCGATGAGCCGGATCACCGCCTCGTCGGACAAGATTTCCAACATCATCGGGCTGATCGACGATATCGCCTTCCAGACCAACCTCCTGGCCCTCAACGCCTCGGTGGAAGCGGCGCGGGCCGGCGAGGCGGGCAAGGGCTTTGCCGTAGTGGCCGTGGAGGTCCGTCGTCTGGCCCAGTCCGCCGCCGAGGCCTCAAGCGACGTGAAGGCGCTGATCGACCAGAGCGCCCAGGAGGTCAGCGGCGGCTCGCGGCTGGTGGAAACCGCCGCGGCCAAGCTTTCGGCGATCCTCGAAGCGGTGCGCGAGAACTCGTCGCTGATGCAGTCGATCTCGTCGGCCGGGCGCGACCAGGCGGAATCGATCGGCGAAGTCACCCTGGCAGTGCGGCAGATGGACGAAATGACCCAGCACAATGCCGCCCTGGTCGAGGAAACCAATGCCGCGATCGAGCAGACCGAGGCCCAGGCTGCCGACCTCGACCGCATCGTCGACAGCTTCCAGATCGATGAAACACCCCGCCGCCTGCCTGCGGCGGCGTAAACCATGCCAGTGAAATTCTTGCGTCATGGCGGCGCATTAGGACTAAATAAACCATCCTCAACGGTGGGTTCTGAAACGTGCAGACGGCTCTGCAAACGGCGAGCAGCTACCTTCGCGGCATTCTCGATCGCGAACGCGTCGACGATTCCGCGGATTCACCGCTGCGCCAGCTGACGCCGCGCGTCGAAAAGATCGCGAGGGCCTGGGCCGGCAAGCATCTGCTCGAGGTCGTCCCCTCGGGGGCGTTCGAGAAGGGCATGGCCAATGCCTCAGGGATGCGGATCGACTTCCTCGCCTCGATCAACCCGGCCGCGCCGTTCTCGTCGCGCGAGATCTACGAGTCGCTCTATCACTCGCTCGATAAGATGGGGCTCAGGCCGCAGGCGCGTAACGTTTCGATCGGCCTCAATGTCGGCGGGCTGACCATCGACATCATCCCGGCGCGCCGGGACAATCCGCAGACGGACGAGCACTGGCTCTATAGCGGGCTGAGCGGCAAGTCTTTCATCACCGACCTCAACCGGCATGTGCTCGATGCGATCAAGGCCAACCGCCGTGACGAGGTGCGCGTCCTCAAACTCTGGCGCGACAAGAACCGGCTGAGCTTTCCCAGCTTCTATCTCGAAATGACCGTCGTCGCGGCGCTGCGCAGCAAGGCGCGCGAGCTCTCGGACAATGTGTGGAGCGTCTTTGGCTATCTGGAGGATCACTTCGTGGCGCGCAGCGTCCTCGATCCGGCCAATGCCCACAACATCATCTCCGAAGAGCTCGACATCCGCGAGAAGGCTCGCATCCGCACCGTCGCCAAGATCACCCGGGCGAGCAAGTCCTGGCAGGACATCCTCGTCTGACGCCCGCCATTCCGGCGCAGCACACAACATGTTATGCTTGGCGGCATGTTCGACCACAAACAGACCCTGGCCTATGTCTCGGCCCATCTGGCTCGCATCCTTGCCAACCGCATGCGCGAGGCGCTGGCACCGCTTGGCCTGCTGCCGGCGCAGTTCACCGCCATTGCCGAGATCGCCCGCGACGAGGGCCAGACCCAGAAGCAATTGGTTGAAACCCTCGATCTCGAGCAGCCCGGGGTAGCCCGCACGCTGGCAACCCTCGAGAAGGAAGGCTGGATCGAGCGCCGTGCCAACGGCAACCAGCAGGGACTCTACCTCACCGAACGGGCCGAGACGGTGCTGCCGCGGGCCCTTGGCGCCATCCAGCACCTCAATGCCGATGCGCTGCGCGACACCAGCCGGACCGAGCGCGATCAGCTGATGGATGCGCTGGACGAGGCCATCGAGGCGGCGCGCAAGCGCTAGCGTCCTGCCATCGCCGCTAAAACCGCGCTGGCACGGGCAGTTTGGGGTTGCACTCGGCCCCTGCCCCTTGTATGTAACCGCCTTCCAAACCGCCCGGCCAAAAAGGCATGCCGTGGCGGTTTTTGATGCGCGGGCGCAAGCCCCCTTGAATATCGAAGGAAGCAAAATGCCAAAGATGAAGACTAAATCGGGCGCTAAGAAGCGCTTCAAGATGACTGCGAGCGGCCGCGTCAAAGCCGGCGTTGCAGGCAAGCGTCACCGGTTGTCCAGCCACGACGCAGACTACATCCGTTCCCACCGCGGCACCAAGGTGCTGTCGAAGGGGGATGAAGGTCTGGTCAAGTGGTATATGCCCTACAACCGTTAAGGAGCCGAGCTCATGGCACGCGTTAAAAGAGGCGTAACCGCTCACGCCCGTCACAAGAAAGTTCTGAAGCAGGCCGAAGGTTTTTACGGCCGCCGCAAGAATACCATCCGCACGGCCAAGGCCGCGGTGGACAAGGCCGGTCAGTATGCCTATCGCGACCGCCGCAACAAGAAGCGCAACTTCCGCGCCCTGTGGATCCAGCGTATCAATGCTGCCGTCCGCGAGCATGGCCTGACCTATGGTCGATTTATCGACGGCCTCAGCAAGGCTGAGATTGCCGTCGACCGTAAGGTGCTTTCCGATCTCGCGATCACCGAGCCCGCAGCGTTCGCTGCTCTCGTGGTGCAGTCGAAGAAGGCGCTGGACTATCTCGGGTCGGTCGAAAAGACCACGCACGAGCGCGTCACCGCCTAATCTCCCCAGCTTTGCTGAGGTCAAAATAGCGCCTTGCGCCGCCCTTTGGGCTGGCGCGGGGCGTTTTGTTTTGGTCTATAGCGGCCAATGCCACGACAACCCCGTGAGACCTCATGGTGAGCTTGTCGAACCACGAGGTCGGACGCGCCGAACGTGCCACGCCCTCGTCCTTCGACAGGCCCGCAATCAGGGCTACTCAAAGACGAGCGAAACCAGAATGTCCCTCGACGAACAGATCTCGACCCTGCGGACCGACCTCTCGGCAGCCATTGCGGCGGCGGACAGCGAACAGGCGCTCGACACCGTCCGCGTCGCGGCCCTTGGCAAGAAGGGTTCGGTCTCGGCCCTGCTCGCCTCGCTGGGCAGCATGGCCCCGGAAGACCGCAAGACCGCCGGCCCGGCAATCAATGGTCTCAAGCTCGAAATTGCCGGGCTGATCGAAGCCAGGGGCAGCGACCTGAAGCAGGCGGCGCTCGACGCCCGCCTCGCCGGCGAGCGCGTCGACATCACGCTGCCGCTGCGGCCGGCGCCGACCGCGGAAGGCCGTATCCATCCGGTCAGCCAGGTGATCGACGAAATCACCGCGATCTTCTCGGACATGGGGTTCTCGATCGCCGAAGGGCCCGACATCGAGACCGACTACTACAATTTCACCGCGCTGAATTTCCCCGAGGGACACCCGGCGCGTGAAATGCACGACACGTTCTTCATGGCGCCCTCGCCGGACGGGGTGAAGCGGGTGCTGCGCACGCATACCTCGCCGGTGCAGATCCGGGTGATGCAGCAGTCCAACGAGCCGCCCGCCGCCGGCTATCTGACGCAGCCGATCGAACCGCCGATCCGTGTCGTCATGCCGGGCCGCACCTACCGCCATGACTCGGACCAGACGCATACGCCGATGTTCCATCAGGTCGAAGGCCTCGTCATCGACAAGTCGAGCCATATCGGCCAGCTGCGCTGGGTGCTGGAGGAATTCCTCAAGGCGTTCTTCGAAGTCGACAACGTTACGCTGCGCTTCCGCCCGAGCTTTTTCCCGTTCACCGAACCGTCGATGGAAGTCGATGTGCAGTGCGATCGCTCCGGCGCCGAGGTGAAGATCGGCGAAGGCAGCGACTGGCTGGAAATCCTCGGCTGCGGCATGGTGCATCCCAACGTGCTGCGCAATTGCGGCCTCGACCCCGATGTCTATCAGGGCTTTGCCTGGGGCATGGGGATCGACCGGATCGCCATGCTCAAATACGGCATGAACGATCTGCGCGCCTTCTTTGACGCCGACAAGCGCTGGCTCGACCATTACGGCTTCCGGCCGCTGGACCTGCCGACCCTGTTTGGCGGCCTCTCGAGCTGACCGATACCGCTGCACTCTTCCTGATCCGAGAGGCCAAGGCCCGGATCGACCCGATCGAAAGCATGACGACATGAAGTTCACCCTCGACTGGCTCAAGGAACATCTGGAGACAACGGCCACGGCCGACGAGATCTCGCGGGCACTGACGATGATCGGCCTCGAGGTCGAAAGCGTCGAGGAACAGGGCAAGGCATTGCGGCCGTTCGTGGTGGCGCAGGTGGCGCATGCCGAACCGCATCCCAATTCCGACCACCTCAATCTCTGCAAGGTCGATGCCGGCACCGGCACGCTGATCGATGTGGTCTGCGGCGCGCCCAATGTCGTCACCGGCATGAAATCGGTCTTCGCGGCCCCGGGCACCTGGATTCCGGGCAAGGATTTCGAGCTCAAGGCCGGCGTGGTCATTCGCGGCGCGCCGTCCAACGGCATGCTCTGCTCGGCCGCCGAACTGGAGCTTTCCAACGACCATGACGGCATCATCCGGCTGCCCGACGATGCGCCGGTGGGTGTGCCCTATGTCGACTATGCCGGGATCAACGGCGTGGTCTTCGATATCTCGATCACCCCCAACCGCGGCGACGCCACGGGCGTCTATGGCGTGGCGCGCGATCTTGCCGCCTTCGGTCTCGGCACACTGAAAGCCACCGATATGTCGCCGGTCGCCTCCACCGGCCCGACGCCGATCGCGCCGCTGCCGCATCAGTTTGCCGCTGGCGAACCCAAGGCGATCCGCAAGTTTGCCGGGCGCTACATCAAGGGCATCAGGAATGGCCCGTCGCCCGACTGGCTGCAGCAGCGGCTGCGCGCCGTGGGCCTGCGCCCGATCAATACCGTGGTCGACATCACCAACCTCGTTTCGCTCGGCTGGGGCCGGCCGCTGCACGCCTATGATCCGGACAAGATCGTCGGCCAGCCGGTGCTGCGCAACGCCAGGCCCGGCGAAGAGTTCGATGCGCTCGACAACCGCGTCTACAAGCTCGACGACACCATGACGGTGATCGCCGACGACCAGGGCCCGCTCTGCATCGGCGGCATCATGGGCGGCATCCGCTCGGGCTGCACCGAGACGACGGTCAACGTCTTCATGGAATGCGCCAGCTGGGACCCCGACCTGATCGCCCAGACCGGCCGCAAGACCGGCATCGTCTCGGATGCCCGGTATCGCCTCGAGCGGTCCGTCGATCCGGCCCTGACCGAACCAGGACTCGAACTGGCGACCCGTCTCGTCCTCGAACTCTGCGGCGGCGAGCCGCTGGAGCGCTCGATCTCGGGCGAGGATGTTTTCCCCAACACCGTCGTCGATTTCCCGTTCGGCGAAGTCGAGCGCCTCACCGGCCTGCGCACGCCGACCCCGGAAGTCGAGCGTATCCTGAGCCAGCTCGGCTTCGTGCTCGAAGGCGTCACCGACACCCGTCGCGTCCTGGTGCCGTCCTGGCGTCCGGACGTCACACAGAAGGCCGATCTCGCCGAAGAAGTGATGCGCATGGTCGGCGTCGACAACGTGCCGGTCGAGCCGCTTCCGCGTCTCAGCCACGTGGCGCCGCGCATGCTGACCAGCATCCAGAACCGTCGTCGCCTGTCGCGCCGCGCCCTCGCTGCCAGGGGGCTCGACGAGGCCGTTAATTGGTCGTTCATCTCGGAGGCCGAAGCGCGGCTTTTTGGCGGCGGACAGGACGAGCTCAAGCTCGCCAACCCCATCGCTTCCGAGCTGACATCGATGCGTCCGTCGCTGCTGCCGGGCCTGCTCGGCGCGGCTCGTCGCAACGGCAATCGCGGCTTTGACGACCTCAAGCTGTTCGAAGTCGGTCAGGTCTTTCTCTCGGTCCAGCCGGACGGCCAGCACACCTACGCCAGCGGCATCCGCACCGGCACGGCCTCCGTGGCCGGCGCCGGCCGGCATTGGGAGAGTGCGGCCAGGAAGGCGGGCGTGTTCGACGCCAAGGCCGATATCGGCGCCCTGCTCGATGTCCTGGGCCTTGATATCGATAAGGTTCAGGTCATTGCCGAGCCGCCGTCATGGAGCCATCCGGGGCGCGGCGGCCGGCTGCAGCTCGGCCCGAAAGTCATCCTCGGCTGGTTCGGTGAAGTGCATCCGTCGGTGCTCGCAGCATTCGATCTGGACGGTCCGGTCGCCGCATTCGAGCTCGATCTCGATGCCCTGCCCGAGCCACGCAAGAAGGCGTCGAAGTCGAAGCCGGCTCTGATCCTCTCGGACCTGATGCCGGTGTCGCGCGACTTCGCTTTCGTCGTCGACCAGTCCGTTGCCGCCGCCACAATCCTCCGGGCCGCCAAAGGCGCCGAAAAATCCCTGATCACCTCCGTCGACGTCTTCGATGTCTTCGAAGGAACAGGGGTGGGCGAGGGCAAGAAATCGGTGGCCATCGAGGTCACGCTGCAGCCGCTGCAGAAGACGTTGACCGACGAGGACATCGAAAAGATTTCGTCGGCAATCGTCGGCGCAGTGAGCAAGGCGACCGGCGGGGTGCTGCGCACGTGACCGACCTGCCGGTCATCTGCTCGTTCTGGCACGGGCCGTTCGGCTGGCTTGAGCAGCTCTCGGTGCGCTCGTTTCTCCGCAACGGCCACCCGGTGCATGTCTACGCCTACGAGCCGATCGAGGGGCTGCCGGAGGGCGCCGAGTGGCGGGACCTCAATGAGCTGATCCCGCGCGAGCGGATGTTCTACTACAAGGGCAAGGGCACGGTCGGGGTGTTCTCCGACCTCGTGCGCATGACCCTGCTGCGCCACCAGCGCGGCATCTGGGCGGACTGCGATGTCTACTCGGTCCGGCCGATCCCGCGCACCGACGGCTATCTGATGGCCTATGAGCGGCCGGGCTCGGTCAACGGCGCCGTGCTGCACATCCAGCATGATGCACCGCTGCTCGACGACCTGCTCGGCATTTTCGAGGATGGCAAGCGCCCGCTGCTAGAGCCGCATCTGCCGCTCGGACGCCGTCTCGAAGTTGCCGCCAAGCGGCTGGCCGGCATCAAGGTGCCGGCCGAATACATGCAATATGGCGCCACCGGCCCGTTTGCCCTGACCCACTACGTCAAGAAGCATGATCTGCTCAGCCAGGTGCTGCCCAGCGAAGTCCTCTATCCGGTGCCCTATGAGCGCATTCCGGGGCTGATGAAGGCCGGCAGTTCGATCAACACGTCGATCACCGAGCGGACGCTTTGCGTCCACCTCTGGTCGAGCCAGCTCACGCGCCGCGGCCGCGAGGCGATGCAAGTGCCCGAGCCGGACAGTGCACTGGCGGCGCTCTGCGCCAGCGAAGGCGTGGCTATTTCCGGCCGATAAGCTTGTTCCAGCGCTTCAGCCAGAAGCGCTTCCAGCGATGCCGCATGTAGCGATAGAACAGCTCGTTGGTCATCACGTGCCGGTAGGAGCGGCGGTAGGCGACATTGGCGTAGATCAGCCACGGCCGCGCCCGGCCGGTATAGTGGAGGATGTAGGGATCCATCGCCTGATGCGCCACCTGCGGATCGGTGACGTTGAAGCGCCAGGGCAGCTTGGTCCAGTTGTCCTTGAAGATCAGGTTGAGCATGTCCTGATCGAAATAGAGCTTTTCCAGAATCCCGCGCGACCTGAATTCCTCGATCCGTCCCGGAATGTCGGCAGCAGCATATTTGGGCAGGTCGATCAGCATGACGCCGGAATTGAAATAGTCCTGCGCCGGATCGAAAATGCCGGTCTTGGTGCGAATGTCGCGGCCCAGCATGTTGAGCTGGCGGATCGGGTCGCTGACCCCGGCAACCGGCTTGCCGTGCATGTCCTGTTCGAACAGCTTCTCGATGGGTGAGACGGCAAAGGTGTCGCAGTCGAGATAGATCACGCGTTCGATGCCGGCGGGCAGGATGGCGTCGATCAGAAGGCGCGCGTACATGACCGTATGCAGGCGATTGTCGACCGGCAGGTTGCGGCAGACTTCGTTGAAACGGGCGTTCTCGGAGAGTTCGTAGTGGTTGACCGTGACGCCGAACTCGCTGCGCAGCTTGTCGAAATCGGCCAGCCGTTCCGGCTTCAATCCGTCATGCAGCAGGTGGAACACCAGATCGCGGCGCGTCGTGCAGAGGCAGATCGAGCGCGATACGGCAAAGGCCGGCGCCCAGAAATTGTCGTCAAAGGTCAGGACGATATGGATCGGGCCGGTCATACTCTGCCTGCAGTTGCTGCGATTGCCGGTCCTAGTAGCACAAGTCGGGCGACCCGCCAGCGCCTTGCGACACCTGCCCGCGATTTCGGCTGGCATGCCTGCGACGCGGCCGTTACACACTTGGGTTACAGCATCCAGAGCCGGGACCCATGAACAGCGTCACTCCTGCAAGCGTGCCGAACGTGATCGGCACCGGCCTCGTTTGGCTGGTGCTCATCCTCGAACTGGTGGTTTCCCCGACCCTCGGAAGTGCCAGCAGCGTGCTGGCACTGCTCCTCAGCCTGCCGCTCCTGGCGCTGCTCTGGCGCCCCGGCAGCCTGACGGCCCTGCGACAGGCGCCGGCGCAGCTGATCTTTGCCGGCGTGGTCCTCGTGCTGACGGCGCTCTACACCATCACCGCCCGCCAGCCCACCGATGTGCTGTTCTTTGCCAATTTCCTCGGCATGCTGCTGTCAGCGGTCGTCTACCTCATCGCCCTGCAGCAGCGAGGTCGCGATACGGCTATCCTGCTGCTGCGCCTTTGCGTCCTCGGAACGCTGGTCGGGCTGGGTTCGGCGCTGTTCGATGTCTTTGGTCTCGGGCTGACCCGGGCGCAGGGGCTGATCGGCAATCCCAACCTGATGCCGCGGATTGCCCTGCCCCTCGGCTTCGTCGCCCTCGCGGGCCTCTTCGTCGATAGCGGCTGGAAGCGCTGGATGTACCTGATCGCACCTGCGGCTGCGATCATGACCACCATTCTTTGCGCCTCCCGCGGGGCAGCGCTAGCCATTCCGGCAATGGCGCTCATTGCCGTAGTGTTTCTCTGGCAGGACCGGCAGGCGCGGCGGCTGGTTATCGCCGGCAGTGCCCTGCTCGTGGTCGGACTGGCAGCCGGGATTGCGCTTGAGGGGCCGGACCTGTTCGGCCGCTTTGGCAGCATCGTCGACACCATCAGCACCGTGATGCAGAGCGGCAATGCCGGCTCGGACGGCGCGACCCAGGACCGGCTCGACATGTACGAGGCGGGCCTTGCGGCCTTCCAGCAGTCGCCCTGGATCGGCTGGGGCTGGGCCAATCTGGGCAATGCAGCGGCCGAGATCAATCCGCCGAGGTTCGCGGATGCCGCGGGGACCGCGTTTCTCTTTCACAATGACTGGGTCAACTTTGGCGTTGCCGCCGGCATTATCGGCTTTGTCTGCCTCGCCGCCCTGCTGGTGGCGCCCATCGCCGGAGCTCTGGCCGCACCGCGCGACCGGTACTTTTCGGTGCGGCTCTATGCATGTCTCGTCCTGAGCGCCGGCTACGCCATCTTCGGGCTCACCGACTCGACCCTCGGCTATGATGCGCCGACCACGCTCTATGCCTATCTGACGGCACTGGTGATCGGCGCGCTTCGCGAGGCTTAGAATTTCGGCCGGTTATCCAGCAGACCATCCTTGGTAGCGGCATCTATGGCCTTGACCTCGGCCGGCGTCAGGCGCGGCGCGCCGACCGCCCCAAGGCAGTCCTTGAGCTGTTCGAGCGTCCGCACGCCGATCAGCGCTGAGGTCATCTCGGGACGGCGCAGCACCCAGGACAGCGCCAGTTGCACCATGGTCTGCTTACGCTTCTTGGCAATGGTGCCCAGCGCCTTGACCGCCTTGAGAACACGCGGTTCGATGTTCTTGGCCGACAGCGAGACATTCTCGGCGGCGCGGGTGCCGGTCAGGTCCGACTTTTCGAGCTTGTTGTACTTGCCCGACAGCATGCCTTGCGCCAGCGGCGAAAAGGCGATCACGCCAATGCCCAGGTCACCGCATGCCTCGATGGTCTTGTCGTCCTCAATCCAGCGATTGAGGATCGAGTAGCTCGGTTGATGGATGGTGCAGGGGACACCCATTTCCTTAAGGATGCGGTGCGCATCGCGCGTCTGCTGCTCGGGATAGGAAGAGATGCCGACATAGAGCGCCTTACCCTGCCGGTGTAGATGCGCCAGCGCGCCCATGGTCTCCTCGAGCGGCGTGTTCGGGTCATAGCGGTGCGAATAGAAAATATCGACATAGTCGAGGCCCATGCGCTTGAGGCTCTGGTCGCATGAGGCCAGCAGATACTTGCGACTGCCCCACTCGCCATAGGGGCCCTTCCACATGTTGTAGCCGGCCTTGGAGGAGATGATCATCTCGTCGCGATAGGGACGGAAGTCGCGGGCCATGATGTCGCCGAACAGCTCCTCGGCCGCGCCGGGCGGCGGGCCGTAATTGTTGGCCAGATCGAAATGCGTGACGCCGTGATCAAAGGCATAGGAGAGGATTTCGAGCGCCGACGGATAATCGCGCGTGCCGCCGAAATTCTGCCAGAGGCCGAGCGAGATGACCGGCAACTTCAGCCCGGAGCGGCCGCTATATCGATATTCCATGCTGTCATAGCGGGTGTCGCTCGCCCGGTAGGTCATGAGTGTTCTCCCAACATGTCGAAGTTGCCGGAGGCCGCTGAGCGGTGCTAAACCGCCGCCATGTCCGGCCCTGATGATGTCCTCGCCTCCAGTTTGCAGCAACGCTCCGATCCCTACAAGGTTCTGGCGTTCTACAAGTTTGCCGAGCTGCCCGATTGCGCCACCCTCAAGAGCGACCTGGCGCTGTTCTGCTGCGCGCGCGGCATCCGCGGCACATTCATCATCGCGCCCGAGGGGCTCAACGGCACCGTAGCCGGCAGCGAAGCGGCGATCGACGACTTGTCGGCCTATCTCTATTCCGGCCCGTTCGGGACGCGGCTGATCGGCGCCGAGGCCAAGATCTCGTGGGCGGCGCAGATGCCGTTCCTGCGCATGAAGGTCCGGCTCAAATCCGAGATCGTGACGCTGCGGGCGCCAGAAGCCAATCCCGCCCGGCTGGTCGGCACCTATGTCGATCCCGCTGACTGGAACGAGGTCATCGGCCAGGACGACGTGATGCTGATCGACACGCGCAATGACTATGAAGCAGCGATCGGCACGTTCGAGGGCGCCGTCGACCCAGGCACCAAGAGCTTCACCGAATTCAAGGACTACGTCGCGCAGCATCTCAACCCGACCCGGCAGAAGAAAGTGGCGATGTTCTGCACCGGCGGCATTCGCTGCGAGAAGGCCTCGAGCTACCTGCTGGCGCAAGGCTTCGAGGAAGTGTTTCACCTCAAGGGCGGCATCCTCAAATATCTCGAAATGGTGCCGGAAGCGCAGAGCCGGTTCCGCGGCGAATGCTTCGTCTTTGACGAGCGCGTCGCGGTCGGACACGGCCTGAAGCAGGGTGAGGCGCAGTTGTGCCGGGCCTGCCGTAATCCGCTGCAACCCCATGCGCTGATCGATGGCATCTGCGCCGATTGCCGCGCAACCGACCGGGCCGAAGGGGCGCTGGAACGCGACCGCCAGATGGCGCTGGCGCAGGCGCGCGGCGAGGCCCATCTGGGCGAGGATGCCTTGACGACAGCGGCCCGCAACAGGGCGCGCAAGCAGAAACTCCGGCAGCAGGGCGCCGGCTGAAGCTAGGCCATCAGGCCCGCCTCGCGCACTCTTTCGAGATAGCTGCGGCTGACAGGCAGACGCTTGCCGTCACGTGTCTCGACCAGCAACTTGCCATCGACGCGCACTGTCCGCGCCACGGCATCGAGCGCGACCCAATGTGATCGATGGATCTGCAAGCCCGGTGTGGGCCGCGCTTCCTTGATCGCATCGGACAGACGCATCAGCACGAGGGCGTGGCCCTTGGTCGTGGTGACATCGACATAGTGATCCTCGACCGACAGGCAGACGAGCGCCCCCCGCTGCGGCAAGGGAAGCCGTTCGAGCAATGCAGGCCGGCCATCCGGGGTGTCCTGCAGGGCTGGCCGAGGCGAGCGCTTGAGGATGATCGAGAACGTCATCACGCCCATGGCGACGAGGGTTGTATCCACCCAGAGGGTGAAGAGGTCGATGGCAGTCCAGCCTGCTGCCCCGAAGGCCAGGCGGTTGATCACCACGACGGCAGCGGTGACCGGCAGACCGCTCAGGCCGCCGAGCACCAGCACCCGCAGGGCCGGCTGACGCAAGCGATCGTAGATGGCATGGCCAAGCAGGACGCCGAAGGCAAAGCCGATGCCGTAGGTGGCAAGCACAATGGTCGCCCAATAGACAATTCGAGGTGCCGTCCCGAGAACCTCGAACGTGCCGAAGGGACCGGAGAGGCCGAGCAGCACGGCGACGATGGCCATGCCTGCAAGAACACGAGGATCCGAAAAGTGCCGGCGTATTTCACGAAGCGCGGATTGCAGTCGGCTGCTGTTCACGAAGTTTCTCCCCCTGCCGCGCACACGAACTTGAGGCAAGCCGGTCCGCAGACAAGCCTGTGGGGCAAGGCGCGTTGAGCGCCATCCACCATGTCCAAGGTTTCTACAGATGTCACTCGCTCCCATGCTCGCCGCCCCACTCGCCGTCCAGATCCATGCCATTTCTGCCATTCTGGCGGTGCTACTGGGCGCCATGGTGCTCTTCCGCCGCAAGGGGACACCCACGCACAAGTTTCTCGGACGTGTGTGGGCGCTGCTCATGCTGGTGGTCGCCACCAGCGCGATCTTTGTCAACGAGATCCGCATCATCGGCCCCTTCAGCCCGATCCACCTGTTCACGATCTTTACCTATGCCGGTATCGCACAGGGCATCTGGCAGATCCGCCAGGGCAATGTGCGCGGCCACCGGGCCGCCATGCGGGCCGTCTACTTCCAGGCCCTCGGCCTTGCCGGCGCCTTCACGCTACTGCCGGACCGCCGCCTGAACCAGATGCTCTTCGGCAGCAACGCCGGCTGGACGCCGTCGCTGATCGCGGTCGGCACGGTTCTGGCACTGGTCGGCTGGTTCTATATTCGCACCCGCCAGCCTATGCGCCGACGCGCCGCTGCGGCATAGTTTGCCAATGGACAATGCCACCATCGACCTGCAGCACGCCTTCTACGACATGCTCATGCAGAGCCAGTACTGGTCACCCGAGCGCATGCGCGACTATCAGCGCAGCCAGCTCACCCAGTTACTGCGGCACGCGAAAAAGAACGTGCCGTTCTACGAGAACCGCCTCGACGCCGTCATGCAGCCGAACGGCGACATCGACTGGGAGCGCTGGAACGAGATCCCGATCGTCAAGCGCAGCGACCTGATCGAGCACCGCGACGCCATGCAGGCAAGAGAGTTGCCGCCGGGGCATGGGCAGGTAAGTACCATCTCAAGTTCGGGGTCGACCGGCCTACCGGTCACTCTATCGTTCAACTCTCTAGGACCATTGGCCAATCAGGTTGCTGGCTGGCGTGCTCAAGTGTGGCACTCGATTGACTGGTCCCAGACTGCTTTTAGCTGGAAAGGCACTCGACCTGAGGCTGCCGGACCCACTGCGTGCAACTTTGGTGCGTGGGGTCCTCCATGGGTACAGGGCGGCGACACCTTTGAACTAAACTACCTCGTTCCAGTCTCCGCGGTGTTGCAGGAGCTGTCGCGGCTGGGCCCGAGATACCTCAAAACGACTCCCAAGAGCGCCTTCACGCTCGCCCTGGAGTTTGATCGCATGGGCGTCGATATTTCAATCGACACAATTATCTCTTTTGGAGCCAAGCCTGAGGAAAACGAAAAGAAGACAGCATTGCAGATCTTCGGATGCAGCTTCCTCGAACTCTACAGTTCTAAAGAGGGGCAGTATATGGCGCATCAGAATGCCACAGGCACGGGACTAAGTGTAAACGCTGAGTTGGTCTACCTTGAGATCGTTGATGATTTCGATCGTCAGTGCGGACTGGGCGACCAGGGTAGGGTGATTGCCACACCGTTCTACAACACTGCTCAGCCACTAGTTCGTTACGACACGGGCGACCTGGCACGTTGGAGCGGAGTGCCGGACAACCACAACCTATTGCCCGTTCTTTCGGGGGTGGAAGGGCGAGTGAGACATATGTTCTCGCATCCAGACGGTAGAAGAATCTCGAAGCAAATTCCTGAAAGCGCGCGAAATCTCATAGGGGCTCTGAAGTGGCAGTTTGCTCAGGTGGGCGAGAGGCAGTTTGAGGTTCGGTATGTACCGAGCTCTCACGTTCAACCCGACGAACATGCGTTCGCCGACATATTTCGACAATGGACATATTCGGATGCAACATTGCGTTTCAAGCAAGTTGCCGACCTACCTCTCAATGCTGAGGGCAAGTTCATAGAATATGTAAACGAGTTTGACTGAACGTCAGGATCACCCTCGCGATCTTACGATGATTCGACTGGAAGCGTTGGCGTCGTCGGCGTCGGTGCCGTCTTGTACAGCTGGCTCCCCGCAGCCCCGAAGAAATCGATGGCCCGATCGGGGGGATCGTCCTGGCGGTGGCGGTCCATGAGCGACTTGTCCGGGTCGCCGAAGTAGTGCTTGAGTCCGATGGTGGCGATCACGCTGCCGTCCTGGCCGAAGCGGCCCTCGCCGGTCACCGAGAACGGGAAGTCGAGGCTGGTGACCTGGTATTCGGCGGCGAGGCGCAGCTGGTTGAAACCGAGGACATGGCTGCCGCCGATGCTCAGGCGCAGGTCCGGATTGACGTAATAGGCGAGGTCGGCAATGGCAAAGACGCCTGTCGCGTCGCTCAGCAGCACGTCGTCGTAGTTGAGGTTGGCGACGCCAACCCAGGCCTCGAGCGTCACGTCGCCCATATAGAGTTCGGCTTCCGGGCCGATGCCCATCAGCGTTGCGCCGGGAACGCGCACGGCAGCGGCGGTAACGCCGAGCAGATAGGAAC
Organism: Devosia sp. J20-27; assembly: GCF_055808595.1. Lineage (NCBI taxonomy): Bacteria > Pseudomonadati > Pseudomonadota > Alphaproteobacteria > Hyphomicrobiales > Devosiaceae > Devosia > Devosia sp. J20-27. The sequence goes on from NZ_CM147875.1 coordinate 686,317, forward strand.
TGGGGTCACGGGTAAACGCATGGATGGCCCCGGACAGGCCAATTCCGGACGGTGTGTTGTAGAGCGCCAGATCGCCCTGCACGCCGAACCGGTCGGTGACCGGCAGACTGAGCGATCCGTTGACCCGCGCATGGCCGATGGTCGTGCCCGGGGTCCGCAGGAAGCCGCCGGCAACCTCGAGCTTGCCATTGATGCCGGATACGGCAGGCAGCATGAAGTCGGTGTTCTGCTCGGCGACCGGCTGGGGCGAATAGAGGATGAGGTCGGCAGCGCGCGCCGACAGGGCCAGAGGAAGCGTGAACACCGTGCCAAGCAGCAGCGATCGCAAGAAACGAACTTGACCCATGACGCACTTCCTCTTTTCCCAATGGCATTAGTGAATATGCATTTCTCCCATCAGGCGAGTCACATACGGGATATGTGCAAGAGTTTGTTAAGGAGTGTGACAAGCCGGTCACAGGCTTGCATTTCGGGCGTTTCCTGCCGTCAAGTCGCCTTGCAATTGATCCGGCGCGATCCATTTGCGCGCTCGAAACGTCCACTGCGATGCGTGATGGGAGTTGGAAGCACGTCCGATTAGTGGCAGATCGGCAGTTAATGGCATGGCGCGAGGCCTTGCTGAACTCTTGCGCGTCAAATGCGGCGGACCATGAATGCTGATCGAGACCGTTGATCTACCCGAACTTGTTGCCATCGGACTGCCGATCGAGGGCACCGCCGCCGAGCTGGAGCGCGACCTGCCGGTTGCGTGGCGCCGGCTGTTCGAGATGGACACTGGCGCGCGTGCCTTCCTGAAGATCGGCCTGCCGGCCGAAAACGACGTCGACCGTGCACTTGTCGGCTTTCTCGCGGCCCGCAAGACCGAGGTGCCGGCGGGCATGACCCGGATCATCGTGCCGGCGCAACGCTATCTGCGCGCCCTGCATGACGGCGCGCAAGCCGACATTCCTGAGAGCCTCGAACGCCTGCATGTGCACGCCGCCATGCATGGCCTCAAATCCACCGGATTCATGCTCGATTTCGGCTATCTGCCGGGTGAAACGGCCGGACGACACGAACTGCATCTGTCACTGGACACCACTACAGGGCTGCTCGGCCATGTATGAGACCGCACATTTTCGGGACGACGATTTGGCAGCACAGCAGGCGCTGATCATGGCCAGCCCGCTCGGGCTGCTGATCTCCGCGGGCCCCGATGGCCTTCTCGCCAATCCGATCCCGTTCCTGCTCTATGCCGATGAGGGCGCACGTGGCACCTTGCGCTGCCATGTGGCGAAGGCCAACGCGCAGTGGCAGGCCCTCACCGAGACGCCGGCGGCGCTGGTCGTCTTCCAGAGCAGCCAGAGCTATATTTCGCCGAACTGGTACGCCACCAAGGCCGAAACCGGCAAGGTGGTACCCACCTGGAACTATGCCATGGTGCAGGCGCGTGGCAGTGCGCGCGTCATCCACGATGCGGATTGGCTCCATGCCAATGTCACGGCGTTGACCGACCGACACGAGAGCCGGCAGCACAAACCCTGGGCAGTAACCGACGCCCCCGAACCGTTCATTGCCGCGCAGCTCAAGGGCATTGTCGGGATCGAAATCCCGATCGACACGATCTCGGGCAAGTTCAAGGCCAGCCAGAACCGGCCGATGGATGACCGGCTCGGCGTTGCCGCCGGGCTGGCGGCAGAAGGCGAAATGGAGATGCAGGCGCTGGTGCGCCAGCGGGGCGGCTTCTAGCCGACGTGCAGCGGTTCGATCTGCCGGCCTTTGCCGTCGAAGTTCGACGGGTCGAGCCAGCGCTCGAAGCCGGCCTTGCGGATCGGCCATTCGCTGTCGAGCATCGAGAACCAGGCGGTATCGCGGCTCGCGCCCTTGACGATCATGTGCTGGCGGAAGATGCCCTCGAAGGTGAAGCCGAAGCGTTCCGCCGCCCGCTTGCTGGGTGCGTTGCGATCATTGCACTTCCACTCGAAGCGGCGATAGCCGAGATCCTCGAAGACGTGGCGGGCAAGCAGGAACAAGGCCTCGGTCGCCAGCCGCGTCCGCGCCACTGCCGGCCCCCAGTAGACGTAGCCGACTTCGATGACGCCGTGCTGCGGCTCGATCCGCATCAGCTGCTGCCAGCCGCCTGCGCGGCCGCTGGCCGTGTCGACCACCGCGAAGACCAGCGGGTCGGCGACGCCCTGCTGCCCGGCGATCCAGTTTCGCACCACCTCGATCGAGGCCGGCGGGTCTGATGGCAGATAGGCAAAACGTTCGGTCGCGTCGGGCACGTTGGCAGCCGCAAAAAGGTCGGCCGCGTGCTGGGGCCCCAGAGGCTCGAGCCGCGTATATCGGCCCTCCAGCACCAGACGCGCGGGTGGGGAGGCAGGCTTGAGCGTCGTCATGCGTGCTGTCCGTGAATGGCGGCGAGGCCGTGGCGATAGGTGGGGTAGAGCAGATCGATGCCGAGCGCCTGCTTGATCGCCGCGTTGGAAACCCGCTTGTTGTCGGAATAGAAGCTGCGCGCCATGGCGGTCATCTCCGCCTCGGCAAACGGCACCTCGGGCGGCGGCGACACCCCCAGCATGGCGGCCGCATGGGTCACGAGGTCCTGCGGCGGCGCCGGCTCGTCGTCCGCCAGGTTGAAAGTGCCGGCAAGCTTGCGCATCGCCGCCAGCGCGGTCACCCGGCCGATATCCTCAACATGGATGCGGTTGAACACCTGGTTTGGCTTGACGATGCGCCGTGCCGTGCCATCGCGCAGCTTGTCGAAGGTTGACCGTCCGGGGCCATAGATGCCAGCCAGCCGCAGGATCAGCAGCGGAACGCCACGCGCCGCGGCGTAGTCGCGCCAGTGCTGTTCGACCTCGACGCGGTGCTGCGAACGCCGGTTGATCGGGTTGGTCGCAGCGGTCTCGTCGATCCACGCACCGTCGGCGTTGCCATAGACGCCCACCGTGGAAAAATAGCAGAGCCATTCCAGCCCCTGCGCCGCGTCCAGTTCCCGGCGGCAGAGATTGAGCACCGCATCACCCTGCTCCTCGGGCGGGATGGACTGGATGACATCCGTGGCCTTCGTCAGGTCTTGGCCCAGCGTCGGCCCGGCCGTCTCGCCGTCGAAGACATGGATATTGTAGGCGCTGTCGGCGAGCGGCGCGGCGCGCTCCTCGCTGCGGGTGGTTCCGGCAATCGGCACGGTGTTGCCGGCCAGCTGGTGGATGGCGCGGGCGCTGGCCATCGAGGAGTAGCCCATGCCGAAAAAGAAGACGTTCATGGCACCCCTAAGCTGCTGACGCAGGCTGGTTGTCCGCCTGCCATTCCGACCGGACGTCCATGTCCGCCTCGGCGTCCAAAAAGGCAAGCGCCAATGTCCTTGCGCGCTCGGCCGACACCAGTCGGCGCGTCGCCCAGACGGCGGCGCCGCGGATCAGCGGATCGGGATCGCGGAGACGGTCTTCGGCCAATGGCGCCAGCCTCGTATCGCCCGAATTGCCGAGGGCGATCAGGACATTGCGCAGGAAGCGCGGATGGCCAAGGCGCTTGACCGGCGAGCCGGCAAACAGCGCGCGGAAGCCCTGGTCATCGAGCTGCACCAGGTCGGCCAGCGAGGGCGAGCGCAGCTCGTCGCGGGCCTGCAGTTTCGTCTCGCGTGTCACGCTGGCAAACTTGTTCCACGGGCAGACCGCGAGGCAATCGTCGCAGCCATAGATGCGGTTGCCCATGGCGATGCGATACTCGTGCGGGATCGGACCCTTGTGCTCGATATTGAGATAGGCAAGGCATTTGCGCGCGTCGAGCTGGAACGGCGCCGGAAAGGCATTGGTGGGGCAGATATCGAGACAGCGCGTGCAGGTGCCGCAGCTCTCCTCATGTGGTGCGTCGGCGGGCAGGTCGGCATCTGTCAGGATGGCACCCAGGAACAGCCAGGAGCCAAAGGCACGACTCACCAGCACAGTGTGCTTGCCCTGCCAGCCGATCCCGGCGGCTTCCGCCAGCGGCTTTTCCATCAGCGGTGCGGTATCGACGAACACCTTGACCGCGGCGCCGCTGCGGCGCGACAGCAGTCCGGCCAGTTCCTTGAGCTTGCCCTTGATGATGTCGTGATAATCGCGGTTGCGGGCATAGACCGAGATATTGCCGATGCCGCGCTGCTCGAGCTGGGCCAGCGGGTCGGTATCCGGGCCGTAGTTGACGCCCAGCATGATCACCGACCGGGCCTCCGGCCAGAGCGCCGTCGGCGCGCCGCGTCTCTGGGCGGTCTCGGCCATCCAGTCCATGTCGCCATGCCAGCCCTGCGCCAGCGCAGCACTGAGCCTCTTGGGCAGGTCGGGGCGGGCGTCGGCGGCCGCAATGCCGAAGGCATCAAAGCCGAGGGCTTTGGCACGGCTGCGCAATTCGGCGATCAGGGTTTCGGGTTTCACCCTCCGACACTATCAAAAATCGAGGTCGGTGTAGCCCTTGGCGGCCGGCATGCCGGCAATCCGGTCGTTGAGCAGGGTGCGGAAGGCCGGGCGCGACTTGATCCGGGCGTACCACTGCCGGGTTTCGGCCGAGGTATCCCAGGCGACATCGCCAAGATAGTCGAGGCTGGAGAGGTGCGCGGCGAGCGCGAAATCGGCCAGCGTCAGCGAGTCGCCGGCCACCCAGTGCCGGGTGGCGAACAGCCAGTTGAAATAGAGCATGTGCTCGACGAGATTGGCCTTGGCCACCCGCAGCACGCCGGGCTCTGGTGTGGCGCCGCGCTTGTCGCGCTTGACAATCTTTTCCTCGATGACATAGCGCGTCACCTCGTCGTGGAACTTCATCAGCACCCATTCGAGCAGGCGCCACATCTCGGCGCGCTCGCGCGACTGGGCCGGGAACAGCCCGGCCACGGCAGTCGGCGCAAATCGCTCCTCGATGGCGTGGATGGCGCCCAGCACACCGACCACCGGCGCCTCGCCGGCATCGAGCAGGATGCAGCCGGTGGCGGCCGGATTGATCTCCAGCAGCGCGGGGTCGCGAGCCCAGGGTTTGATGTCATCGAGATCGAGCGGTACGCCATATTCGGCGCACATCAGGCGAACAAGTCTGGCGGCGGGGTCGAGGCGGTGTTGCAGCAGCCTGGGCATAAGAACGGTGATCCTTGGCGCGCTCCGGCAAATCGGTCTACAAGCGGCGCGCTTCATGACGTCAGAATTGACTAGGGGATCAGATGAACGCCGATCAAGGTCTTTTTGTGCATCTGCTCCTCGGGATTCTCGAGGGGGTTACCGAATTCCTCCCGGTATCGTCCACCGGCCACCTGCTTCTCGTCGAACACTTCCTCGGCTTTGACAGCCCGGGACGGGTATTCGAGGTGCTGATCCAGCTCGGCGCCATCCTCGCGATTGCCGTCATCTACTTCCAGCGGCTGGTCGGCATTGCCCGCGACGCCTTCGCCCGCAAGCCTGGGGCGCTACGCTTCATTCTCGGCGTCTTCCTCGCCTCGGCACCGGCCGCCTTGGCCGGCGTGCTGCTGCACGATTTCATCAAGACGGTGATCTACGAGACGCCGATCGTCATCTGCGTCATGCTGATCGTGGGCGGAATCATCCTGCTCTATGTCGACCAGCTCAAGCTCGAGCCCAAATATACCGACATCTACAACTACCCGCCGCTGCTCTGCCTCTATATCGGCCTGTTCCAGATGCTGGCCCTGGTGCCGGGCGTGTCACGTTCGGGCGCCACCATTGTGGGGTCGCTGCTGATGGGCACGGACAAGCGCTCGGCGGCGGAATTCACCTTCTTCATCGCCATGCCGATCATGGGCGGCGCCTTCGTCTACGATTTCTGGAAGAGCAAGGACCTGATCACCACCGAGCTGGGCCTCGGCATTGCCGTGGCCTTTGCAGCAGCCTTCATCACCGCCTTTTTCGTGGTGCGCTACCTGCTCGACTTCATCTCGCGCAACGGCTTTGCCATCTTCGCCTACTGGAGGATCTTCGTCGGCGCCCTCGGCCTCTGGGGCATCCTGCTGTTCAAGTAGGCCTGCGACCGCGGCAGCAGCGCCGCCGGCCCGCTATGCCGGCTGGCGGTCGAACTGGCCGTTCTTGCGGAAACGCCACATGTAGCCGGGCAGGATGGCCTCCATCGGCGTCGGCGTGACGCCGAAGGCGGCCAGCGTGCGCTTGTCCTTGATGGCCTCGTCCGACACCACATTGTCGGTCTGCAGCAGATCGACCTGGTCGCTGGTCAGCAGCGGCGGAAACGGCAGGATGGCGAATGGCAGGGCCATCAGCTTGGCAATGCCGGCCGGCAGCGGCAGCAGCGGATTGCTGCGCCGCGTCTCGTGCAGCACCCGCTCGAGAATCTCGCGATGCGTCACCACTTCCGGGCCGCCAAGCTCATAGATCCGACCCGGCTTGACCTTCCCCTCGATGGCCGCCACCAGCGCCTCGGCAACATCGCCGACATAGATCGGCTGGAAGCGGGTCTTGCCGCCGACCAGCGGCAGCACCGGCAGCATGCGGGCCAGCGAGCCATACATGTTGAAGAAATCATCGTCCGGTCCGAACATGACCGACGGCCGGACGATCACCGCCTGCGGGAAGGCGGCAAGGGTTTCCGCCTCGCCCAGCGCCTTGGTGCGGGCATAGGTGCTGACGCTCTGGTCGTCGGCGCCCAGCGCCGAGACCTGCACCAGGCTGGTGGCGCCGGCGCGTTGCGCGGCCTCGGCCACGGTGCGGGCGCCCATGGCGTGCACGGCGCGGAAGCGCTGGCGGCCGCGCTCGTAGCGGATGGCCACCAGATTGACGACGATCTGGCTGCCCTTGACGGCGCGCATCACCGAGTCGGCATTGCGGATATTGGCCTGGATCGGCTGGATCTGCCCGACGGCGCCGAGCGGCTTCAGATGCCCGGCCAGATCGGGGCGGCGCACGGCGACGCGGATGCGATAGCCTTGCCGCGCCAGCAACTGCACCAGCTGGGTCCCGAGGAACCCGGAGCCACCGAAAATTGTGACCAGTTTGTTGGTGCGATCCATGATGGGCGAGGCCTCCGAAATTCCATGCGCGGGAAGGAGTTTTGCTTCTAGCGTGCAGCCTCCCTGCTGTCGAGGCGTCCAAATGGCTCACCGCCCCGGCTTTTTGCCGATCTTCGGGCCCTTTGCCGGCCACCGGCCGGTCTGCCCGCGCCAGGACACTCCGCCCAGCCGGGTCGAACCGGCCGCAGGTCCGTCCCGCCCGATTTGGCCGTTGACAGGCCCGGGCCCATGCCCTAGGGAACGGCGCCCATCGGTTTGCCCTGGTGGCGGAATTGGTAGACGCGCACGGTTCAGGTCCGTGTGTTTAACGACGTGGAGGTTCGAGTCCTCTCCAGGGCACCATTTTTTCTGGACTACCAACCAGAAAGACCGAAGCGCACTTCCCACGACCCTACGCCAGAAAGCTCTGCCTGACGCCGTCGTTGGCCCGGGCTTACGCCGTCGTCATGTAGATCTCGGTCACCAGGTCCGCTTCGGCGGTGGTTTCCGGATCGCTGACGTAGACCTCCCAGGACATGGGGCCCATGGTCATCCCCTTGGCCTTGAAGTCGGCCTCGATTTCGCCGTAGGTGGCGCGGAGGTTTTCGTAGGAGCCCTTGTGGATCGTCTTGATGGCGGGGACCGCGGGGGTCTCGCCGGCGCGGATCGGGCCGGCTGCCTTGGCCAGGACGGCGGCCGGGACCGGGAAGCCGACATCCATGGTCATGCCCGCGGCGGAATAGTCGTGGTAGATGGCCAGCGGCGGTCCGGCGACATCGATGCCGTGCTCGTTGATAAAGGCACCCAGCGTCTGGAAGGCCTCGCCGATCTTCCGGCCGATCTCGCCGGACTCCATGCTGGTCTGGTGGCGCACGTAGATCATGGGCTGCGACTGCGTCTGGACGGTCTCGGTGTGCATGACGGTTCCTCGCTCTTGCCGAAAACCCAAGCCTATCCCGCGCATGGCGTCAGGATATTGATCCGCGTCAATCTGCTGGCCCGCCCTCCGGGCGCTTACCCTCGGGCAGCTGCTATTCGCAGAGCGCCTCCAGCGCATCGATATCGAGAATGTCGATATCGCTGACCGAATGCAGCCGGATCAGGCCGCGTTCGCGGAAGGTGCGCAGGATGCGCGAGACGGTCTCGAAAGTGATCCCCAGGTAGTCGGCGATGTCGTTGCGCTGCATCGGCAGATGCACGCGCTGGTCGTCGCCCTGGCGCTCGGCAAGGTCGAGCAGCAGCGAGGCGAAGCGTTCGCTGGCGGTGCGGCGGCCGAGCACCATCAGGTGCTGCTGGGTACGCGCGAGGCTCCTCAGCGCCAGCAGCAGCAGGCTGCCGGTCGGCTGCTCACCGGCTACCGGACGCAGCACCCTGACGCCGGCAGCATCGATGGCCTCGGCGCTGGAGCTGTGGAAGCCGTCGGCCTCGAAGCCGAAGACGTCGCCGGCGGTATGGAACGAGGTGATCTGGCGCCGTCCGTCAGCAGACACGCGGGCGATACGGATGGTGCCGAACTCGACCAGATAAAGCGGACCGGCAACGTCGCCGTCATTGTAGATGGTGGTGTCGGCAGCATAGAGGGTGATCGCCGTCGGGCGCATGGCCCCCAGCAGTGCCGAATTATCGCGATCGCTCTGGATGGCGCCGGTTTCGACAAGGCCGGCCCGGAAACTGGATTGAATATGCATCGCCTACATCCTCCATTCTGATGCTGAGAGGATGCCGCACGGCGGGCGGGCGGAAAATTCCGGTTCGCGCCTCAGGGACTCTACTTAGTGCGCTTGCGGGTCAGACGGCGACCGAGTGTCGCCCCGCCCCGCCCGAGAGGTAGGTATCGAAGGTCGCGGCGATGGAGCGCACGAAGGGTCGACCGCGCTCGGTCACGGCAAAGCTGTCGGCGCCCAGGCTCACCAGGTCGTCGCCATCGCAGAGCGCGGCATAGCGCATCTCCTCGATCACTGTCTCGGCGTCGACGCCGAACTCTTCCAGCATCTCGGCAATCGGAACGGAGAAATTGCACATCAGTTGCTCGATCACCCAGCCGCGCAGCCGGTCCTCGGCGTCGAGGGCAATGCCCCGTGCAATGGCCAGCGAATTGGCCGTGATGCCGCGGATATACTCGCCGGTGGCGGTGACGTTCTGCACATAGCCTTGCGGCAGGCGGCCGATGGCCGAGGCGCCAAAGCCGATCAGAGCGGGCGCGCGGTCGGTGGTGTAGCCCTGGAAATTCCGGTGCAGCCGTCCGCTGCCGGCGGCAATGGCCAGCGAATCGCCGGGCCGGGCGAAGTGGTCGATGCCGATGGCGACATAGCCGGCGGCGATGATGCGCTCGGCGGCGGCCTGCGACTGGCTGAACCGTTCGGCCACGCCCGGCAGCGCGGCCTCGTCGATCATCTTCTGGTGCGTCTTCATCCACGGCACGTGGGCATAGCCGAACAGCGCCAGCCGGTCGGGCTGCATGTCGAGCGCCAGATCGATGGTCCGGTTGATCGTCTCGATGGTCTGGTGCGGCAGGCCATAGAGGATGTCGAGGTTGACCGAGCCAACGCCGCGCGTCCGCATGCCCTCGACCACGGCACGGGTCAATTCCACGCTCTGCTCGCGATTGATGGCGCGCTGCACCTTGGGGTCGAAATCCTGCACACCGATGCTGATCCGGTTGACGCCCGCCGCGGCGAAGGCGTCGTAGCGGTCCTCGGTCATGTCATTGGGGTCGATCTCGATGCTGAACTCGAGATCGTCTCCTGTGCCGAAATTCTGACGCACGGCGGCGGCAATGGCCGCGAGGTCGTCGGGCTTGAGCATCGATGGCGAGCCGCCGCCCAGATGCAGCGCCGTCACCTGCCCGCGTCCGCCCAGATGCCCGGCCACGGTCTGCATTTCGCTGAGCACCGAGGGCAGATAGGCGGCGATCGGGTCGTAGCGCAGCACCTGCTTGGTGTGGCAGCCACAGAACCAGCACAGCCGATCGCAGAACGGCACGTGCAGATAGAGCGAGATCGGCGTGGCGGGCGGCAGTTCGGCCAGCCAGCCGGCATAGGTGGCGTTGTCCACCCCGGCATGGAAGTGCGGTGCAGTGGGGTAGCTGGTGTAGCGCGGCACCGGCTTGGCGTAACGGCGGATCAGTTCATCGGACATGGAGCGTGGGACCTTTCGTCTTCTCGATGGCAGCGTTCCAGTCCCGGCTCCTTGATCAGGATCAATTGTTGCGCCGAGCGCCATGCGAGAAGGGGCCAACTGCTTGCGGAGGTTAATCTTGAACGTTCTCAGCGTCGGGGCGGGGCTTCCCGTCGCCTGTACCGAGTGCCAGTCGCGCCGCCAGGGCATATGCTCCGTGCTGACGCCGGACGAGTTCGCCCAGCTGGCCGCCCACACCCGCCACACATTTCACGCGCCGGGCGAAGCTCTCACCCTGGAGGGCGACGAGGTCACCGGCTATGCCAACGTCATCGAGGGCGTCATCAAGCTGTCGCGCGTGCTGCGCGACGGGCGCCAGCAGCTGGTGGGGCTGCAGTTTGCGGCGGACCTGCTCGGCCGGCTGTTCGCCAGGGAAAGCCCGCTGACGGCCGAGGCGGTATCCGAGGTCGAACTCTGCCGCATGCCCAAGGTGCTGCTGGAAAATCTGGTCGGTGGCAGCGCAGCGCTCAAGCAACGGCTGCTCGATCAGTCGCTCGAGGATCTGGACCAGGCGCGGGAGTGGATGGTGACGCTGGGGCGCAAGACCGCCTCGGAGCGTATCGCCAGCCTGTTGCTGCTGCTCGCCATTCGCACGGTGGGCAGAGGCGAGGCGCTGAGCGGTCGGGTGGCATTCGAACTGCCGCTGGTGCGGGCCGACATGGCCGATTTCCTGGGGCTCACCATCGAGACGGTGTCGCGGCAGATCAGCAAGCTTCGGCACGAGGGAATCATCGAAGTCACGGGGCACCGCCACATCGAGGTGCCTGACATCGATTGTCTGCGGGCCCGCACCGGCTGAGCTCAGTCGTCCTCATCGAGGATGCGCTGGCTGGCGCCGTCCATATCCTCGTACTGCCCGGAGCGCAGGGCCCAGAGGAAGGTGACAAGCGCCAGCAGCCCCAGGGCTATGGCGATCGGAATCAGGACCAGCAGCCCGCTCACGCCGGTTTCTCCACATGCACTGCCTGAGGCTCGCCGGCACTGGCCCGACGCGTCCCGCCCAGCCGCAGGCGCATGGCGTTGAGCACCACCACCAGCGACGAGCTCGACATGGCGATGGCCGCGATCATCGGCGTCACGTGGCCCAGGACGGCCAGCGGCACGGCAATGGCATTATAGCCGATGGCGATGACAAGGTTTTCCCGCACGATGGCCGCTGCGCGCCGCGCGATGGAGAGCGTGAACGGCACACTGCCCAGGTCTTCACCGGTAAAGACGAAATCGGCGGCATTGCGCCCGATATCTGCGGCGGAGGTCGGTGCCATGGATACATAGGCGGCACGCAGGGCCGGAGCGTCATTGACGCCATCGCCCACCATCATGGTGTGGCCGGCGGAAACTGCAGCTACTTTCTGCTCCGGCAACAGTCCGCCCTGGGCGTCGACGATGCCGATGGCATCTGCCAGCTTCCGGACAACCTGCGGCCGGTCGCCCGAAAGCAGCGCCACGGGCAGGCCGAGGCGGCCGATCTCTGCGATGGTTGCTCCGGCATCGGTCCGCAGTTCGTCATCGAAGCGGTAGGAGGCTTGCACACGGCCATCGCGAGTCAGCCAGACCTCGGAATTGAGGGACGCCACGTCGGCAGGGACGCCGCACCAGGCGGCGCTGCCCAGCCGCCAGACGGTCTCGCCCGCCACACCCTCGATGCCCAACCCGGCGGTCTCGCGGATGGCACCGTCAAAGCTCCGTTCCGGCCCCAGGAACTCGGTCAGTGCCCGCGACAGCGGATGCGTACTGGCGGTGGCCAGTGCGGCAGCCACACGGCGGGCCGAAGCGTCGGCCTCGTGATGCGACACCACCCGCGGCCGGCCGAGGGTGAGGGTGCCGGTCTTGTCGAAGGCGACGCGATCGGCTTCGGCCGCGCGCTCGAGCGCTGCGCCATCCTTCATCAGGATGCCGCGCTCGAACAGCCGCCCGGCCGTCACCACGTGGACGATCGGCACGGCCAGCGCCAGGGCGCAGGGACAGGTGATGATCAGCACCGCAACCGCATTGAGCAATGCGGCGTGCCAGTCGCCGCTCAGCAAGCCCCAGCCCAGAAACGTCGCGATGGCGATGGTATGGACCAGCGGCGCATAGACCGCGGCGGCCTTGTCGGCGATACGGCGCGGCCTGGTGCGGGCGTTCTCGGCCGCCTCCATCATCGCCGCCATGCGCGACAGGAACGAATCGACCGAGGCCTTCTGCGCCCGGATCTGCAGCGGCCCGGAGAGATTGGCGGCGCCGGCGACAATGGCTTCGCCATCGGCGATCGAGTGCGGCGCGGCCTCGCCGGTGATGATCGAGTAGTCGAATACGGCCCCGGCACCCGTCAGCACGCTGTCGACCGGCACCCGCTCGCCGGCCTTCAATTCGAGCAGCATGCCCGGCGTGATCTCGTCGAGCGTCACATACTCGCGCCGGCCATCCTCGAGAATCTGCGTGGCGCCACGCGGCTGCAGTCGCGCCAGGTTGGTGATGGCGCTGCGCGCCCGTTCGCGCATCAGATGATCGAGGGTGCGCCCCGCCAGCAGGAAGAACAGCAACGTCGTGGAGGCATCGAAATAGGCATGCTCCCCCGACATCACCGTCTCGAACAGGCTTAGTGCAGTAGCCAGCAGGATGCCGATCGAGATCGGCACGTCCATGTTGGTCTTGCCCACTGACACCGCGCGCCAGGCCGACCGGAAGAACAGCCGGCCCGAATAGGCGATCGCCGGCAAAGCGATGATCGCCGAAAGCCAGTGGAAGAGGTCGCGGGTGGCGGCGTCGGCACCTGACCAAACCGAAACCGAAAACAGCATGATGTTGGCTGCGGCAAAGCCCGCCACACCTAGAGAGCGGACCAGTTCGGCCAGCACCGGATCACCGGTGTCGTCCTGACTGGGATCGAGAACATAGGTGTGATAGCCGGAGCGGCGGATGACAGGTGCGAGTTCGGCCGGTGCACCGCGCTCGGGATCAAAGACCACCCGCACGCGCCGCCGCGTGAGATTGACGCGCGCCGACCGCACCATGGGCAGGGCGGCGAGGCCGGATTCGATCGACCGGATGCAGGCGGCGCAGTGTGCATCGGGCACCGCGAACTCAAGCTGTCGGGTGCCGTCGCCCAGGCGCCGGCTCAGTGCCAGCAGCGCCTCGCTGTCGGCTTCGACGCTGTTGGCATCCACATCGACAATGGCATGCTCGCCCGGAACGCAGCAGGTCACCTCAGTCTCCCGTGGTGCTGAACCGCTCGTGCAGTTCATAGGGCCCCAGCTCGGTCGCAGGGGCGCTGAGCCGAGCCTCCCACACGCCGGACTTGAGGGCCAGCGGAACCCGGTAGGTGCCGTCAGCGCCGCGTTCCAGCACCAGGCGCTGGTCGTCATGGCCGCCCACCGGGCGGTTGATCATGAGGGTGACGGTGACAAGGTCGACCGGCCGGCCGGCCGCGTCGTCGACCCTGAGGGTGGCCAGTCCGTCCGCATGGGTGAACACCGAGGCCCATCCGGCGGCGCTCTGCGCCTCGCGGGCGAGGCGCTTGTCCTCGAACTCCTGGCTGGCGACGTAGGAGTTGGTGACCACCAGACCGGTCCAGCTGGTCGAGGAGACCACGGCCATGCCGATGTTGACCGCAAAGACCACGGCAAAGAAACTGAAGATCAGCACGAACATGTGCCGGCCGGTGAATTCACCCTGGGGTGTACGTGCGTTGCTCATTTGCCGCTCTCGGGGACTTCGAAGGTGGTCTCGGTGGAGGTCCGGCTGACACCGTCGGGGGTTGCGATGACGATATTGAACCGCGTCTTTTCCGTCGGCCGGCTGTCGGCATCGACGCGGATGTAGAGCCGCAGTGGCAGCACCTTGTCCGGTTGGAGATCGATGTCGAGGACCGGCGTGGTCGTATCGCCGCTGTCGGCCAGGGCCAGCTCTCCACCCGGCAGGCCGTCAAGGCTGAGCCGGACCGTGCGCGGGGCCGGGGTCATGTTCAGAATCTTGACGTCGTAGCCGTTGCGGATCGAGCCGTCGCGCAGCTCGACATAGAGCGGGTTGCGGTCATGCAGCACGTTCAGCGAGATCGGCGAACGCAGGGCGAGGACCGTGAGCATGGCCAGGCCGATCACGGCCCAGGCGAGAAAATAGGCGATCGTCCGGGGGCGGATAATCGATCGCCAGTTGGTGTGCTTGATGGCATCGACGAGCTTGCCGGTCACCCTGTCACGGACATTGGCCGGAGCCACGTTGCGACCGTCGCCGATGGCCAGGCGCATGTTGGAATTGTAATCGTTGAGCGTCGCATACGAGATCAGACCGCGCTCTTTTCCCAGTCTGGTCATGACGTCGTCGCAGGCGTCGATGCAGAGGGCGCAGGTGATGCACTCGAGCTGCTGCCCGTCGCGGATATCGATGCCCATCGGGCAGACCACCACGCAGGCATTGCAGTCGACGCAGTCGCCGACCTCCCTGCCTTCGGCTGCCGCTTTCTTGGCGTGCCGGTTGCGCGGCTCGCCCCGCCACTCGTTATAGGTGACGGTGAGGGAGTTCTCGTCGAGCATGGCGCCCTGGATACGCGGCCAGGGGCACATGTAGGTGCAGACCTGCTCCCGCATCAGACCGCCGAAGACATAGGTCGTGGCGGTGAGGAGCGCGATGGTGAAATAGGCGACGGCGGGAGCCTGGAAGGTGACGACGTCCAGCAGCAGCGACGGGGCATCGGCAAAATAGAAGATCCAGGCGCCGCCGGTGGCGATGCCGATCAGTATCCAGATGGCGTGCTTGCTGATGCGCTTGGCCAGCTTGCCGGCCGTATAGGGCGCAGCGTCGAGCTTGATGCGGGCGTTGCGGTCGCCCTCGATGGCGCGTTCGACCCAGAGATAGAGATCAACCCATACCGTCTGCGGGCAGGCATAGCCGCACCAGGCGCGCCCCACCGTCGAGGTCACGAGGAACAGTCCGATGCCGGCCATCACCAGCATGCCGGCGACGTAGTAGAATTCCTGCGGCCAGATCTCGATCATGAAGAAATAGAAGCGCCGGTTGGCGAGATCGACGAGCACGGCCTGGTCGGGCGCAAACGGGCCGCGATCCCAGCGGATCCACGGCGTGACGTAGTAGATCGCCAGGGTGATTGCCATCACCAGCCACTTGAACCGCCGGAAGCTGCCGCTGGCGCGCTTGGGGAAGATCTTCTTGCGCTTGGCGTAGAGCGGTTGTCGCGTCTTGGGGGAATTTACCGCCTCGACGTCAAATCTCTCGGTGTCGGAAGAGTCCGCAAGCATTGGCTGGTCCATAGGTCGTTCTGGAGCACTTGTGTCATGCCCCGGCGTCGCGGAGCTTGATCTGGGTCAAACCCCCTGGAGGGGAAAGGGGGGCGCTTGCGGTCGCCCCCCTGCCCCTCAGCGGCAGGCCGGCTTACTGGCCGCCACCAAGTCCGTGCACATAGACCGCCAGTTCCTTGACGGCGGTGTCGCCAAGCCGGTCTGCCCAGGCCGGCATGATGCCATGCCGCGGGGTGAGGAGCTGGGTCTTGATCGAGGCGAGCGTGCCTTCATAGAGCCAGACCTGATCGTTGAGCGAGGGACCGCCCAGCTCGATCAGGCCGCCACCGGTCTCGCCGTGACAGGCGGCGCAGTTCTCGCTGAAGATGCGCTGGCCTTCGCTGCTGGCGACTCCGCCCTCGATGCCCGAGAGCGAGGCCACCTGCTTGGCGACGGCGTCGAGTTCCTCCGGTGTCAGGACGCCGTCGGCAAAGCTCGGCATCATGTTGAAGCGCGTATCGGGGTCGGTGGGCGAGCGCGACCCATGCGCGATGGTGGTGTAGATCTGCTCGATCTCGCCCCCCCAGATCCACTCGTCGTCGTTGAGGTTGGGATAGCCAAGCGAGCCGGCCGCGCCCGTGCCGTGGCACTGCGAGCAATAGACCTTGAACAGCGACTTGCCGCCGGCCCGCGCGAAGCGGGTCAGGTCGTCGTCGCCGAGGATTTCACTGACCGGCGTGGCGGCCACCTTGGCGACTAGGTCGCCTTGGGCGGCCTTGGCAAGGACAAGGTCCTCATCGAGCGTGGCGCGGCTGGAATAGCCCAGCACGCCCGTGGTCGCCGACGACACCAGCGGCCAAGCCGGATAGAGCACCGTGTAGCCCAGGGCAAAGGCGATGCAGCCGTAGAACGTCCACAGCCACCAGCGCGGCAGCGGGGTGTTGAGTTCCTTGATGCCGTCCCACTCATGGCCGGTGGTTGCCGTGCCGGTGACCTCGTCGACGTGCTTTTCGCTATGCTTGTCGGTCATTTCCCATTCCTCCCGGGGAGCGGTTCGGCATCGTCGAGGGGGATGCGGGCGGCCTCCATGGCGCTATGCCTGGCGCCGGGCCGCAGCACCAGAAAGACCACCACGAGGAAGATCGTCATCATGTAGAGGAGGCCCCAGCTGTCGGCGAAGTGCCGGAGCATGTCGTAGAATGCAGTCTCCATCTCTGGGTCCTCAGCGGTAGTTGGCTTCGGCGTCGTAGGTCGAGAAATCGACCAGCGTGCCAAGCATCTGGAGGTAGGCGACGAGAGCATCCATCTCGGTGATCCGGGTCGGATCGCCGTCGAAATCCTCGGCCAGGGCATTGGGGTAGCGTTCGAGCAGGCCGGAGGTGTCGGCGTCCGGTGTGGCCTGGGCCACAACGTCCTGACGGGCCTTGGCAATGGCATCCTCGCTGTAGGGAACGCCGACCATGGCGTTGGCCTGCAGGTGCGCCGAGATGTTGTCGAAATCGAGCGCGGTCTGCGACAGGAAGCCGTAGCGCGGCATGATCAATTCCGGCACCAGCGCCTGCGGATGGGTCAGGTGCTCGACATGCCATTCGTCCGAGTAGCGGCCGCCGACACGGGCGAGGTCGGGACCTGTCCGCTTCGAGCCCCACTGGAACGGATGGTCGTACATCAACTCGGCGGCCAGCGAGTAATGGCCGTAGCGTTCGGTCTCGTCGCGGAACGGACGGATCATCTGGCTGTGGCAGACATAGCAGCCTTCGCGGATATAGATGTCGCGCCCGGCCAGTTCGAGCGGCGTGTAGGGCCGCATGCCCTCGACCTTTTCGATGGTGTTCTGGAAGTAGAACAGCGGCGCGATCTCGACGATGCCGCCGATGCACACGACCACCAGCGACAGCGTCAGGAGCAGGGTGGCGTTGCGTTCGACAACGCCATGTTTGTCTAGAAGTGCCATGGGTACTCTTGCTCCTATTCGGCAGGCTGCATGACGGCGGTGACGATCGGGCGTTCGTCCCGGACATTGCCGCGGATGGTCATCCAGATGTTGAAGGCCATCACCAGGCCGCCGGCGAGGTAGAGCAGCCCGCCCACCGCACGCGCGATGTAGTAGGGGTGCAGCGCGGCAACGGTTTCGGCAAACGAGTAGACCAGGAAGCCCTGCTCATCATACTCGCGCCACATCAGACCCTGGGTGATGCCCGAGACCCACATGACGGCGGCGTAGATGACGATACCGACGGTCGCCAGCCAGAAGTGCCAGTTGACCATGCGCAGCGAGTAGAGCTGCTTGCGATCCCAGAGCCGCGGCACCATGAAGTAGATGGCAGCGAACGAGATCATGCCGACCCAGCCGAGCGCACCCGAGTGCACGTGGCCGATGGTCCAGTCGGTGTAGTGGCTGAGCCCGTTGACCGACTTGATCGACATGACCGGACCTTCGAAGGTCGACATGCCGTAGAAGGCGACGGCCATGACCATCATGCGGATGATCGGATCGGTGCGCATCTTGTCCCAGGCGCCACGCAGCGTCATCAGGCCGTTGATCATGCCACCCCAGCTGGGCATCCAGAGCATGATCGAGAACACCATGCCGAGCGTCTGCGCCCAGTCGGGCAATGCGGTGTAGTGCAGATGGTGCGGACCGGCCCAGATGTAGAGGAAGATCAGCGACCAGAAGTGGATGATCGACAGCCGGTAGGAGTAGACGGGACGCTCGGCCTGCTTGGGCATGTAGTAGTACATCATGCCCAGGAAGCCGGCGGTCAGGAAGAAGCCCACGGCGTTGTGGCCGTACCACCACTGCGTCAGCGCGTCCTGTACGCCCGAGAACAGCGAATAGCTCTTGGACCCGAGGAAGCTGACCGGCATCGCCAGGTTGTTGACCACGTGCAGCATCGCAATGGTGACGATGAAGGACAGGTAGAACCAGTTGGCCACATAGATATGCGGCTCCTTGCGCTTGATGATCGTGCCAAGGAACAGCACCAGGTAGGCGACCCAGACCACCGTGAGGAAGAGGTCGGTGTACCATTCGGGCTCGGCATATTCCCGGCTCTCGGTGATGCCGAGCAGGTAGCCGGTGGCAGCCATGACGATGAAGAACTGGTAGCCCCAGAAGACGAACCAGGCGAGGCCATCGCTGATCAACCGCGCCCGGGAGGTGCGCTGGACGACGTAGAAGCTGGTCGTCATCAGCGCCGTGCCGCCGAAGGCGAAGACAACCGCAGAGGTATGCAGCGGTCGCATGCGGCCGAAGTTGAACCAGGGGCCGAAGTTGAGGTCAGGATAGGCGAGCTGCAGGGCAATCACGACGCCGACCAGAAAGCCGACGACGCCCCAGAACACCGTAAGAATCGAGCCGATCCGGATGGGCGCATCGAAATAGCCGGCCTTCTCGCCAGCTGCGACGAGCGTCGGCCTTTCCGGCAAGCGCGCGACGACGATCGCTGCCAGACCCAGGACGACGGTCAGCAGTCCCATATGCGTTCTGAACGGAGCGTCCTGACCAAGCGCGGCCAGCAGAAACGTGACGAACGCTCCCACGACCAGCACGATAAAACCTTTGAGATGTTGCAACCTTGGCCCCCATATCCAGCCCATTCAAGGCATGGAAAATGCTGACAAAGGGGACGGCGCGCCTTGATCCAGATCAAGGTGGCGCGATCTGTTCACAATCACTGTTCCGGTTCACCGGCATGGGAGACACCGGGAGCAGATGTCCACGCGCGTCATTTCGGCAGAGTTGCAGCGGGCCTTCACCATGCAGATGGAGCTGTGCGACGCACTCGAGCGCATTGCCGATTCGCTGCCGGACCGGCTGGACCGGCAGCAGTGCCTGCATGTCGCCCGGCTGATTGCCCCCCTCATCAAGCGCGCCCATGCCGCTGAGGAACTGCTGCTCTTCCCGTCTGTCGCCGGACGTCGGGGCGATGCCGATGACATGGTGGAAGCGCTGCGGCTCGAACATCTCGAGGACGAGTGCTTTGCCGAGGAAATCCAGTACGAACTGCTGCAGCTCGGTCAGGGCAGGCCAGTACTCGCTCCGGAGGCGACCGGCTACATGCTGCGCGGGTTCTTCGATGGCGTCCGACGACATATCCGGCACGAGCGCGAGTTGCTCCGCCTGATGGGCTGAGGTCAGGACGGTCGCCCCTCGCCCGGGCCACCGCCCGCCATGGCACTGGCGACGGCTGCGGCCAGCTGGTCGGCCGGAGCGGGCGTCTCGACGACCTGCGCCACCCACTCGATCAGCTCGGGGCGCGGCCGTGAGGCCAGCAGCACAACCGGGTGGGCCTTGATACAGAAAGCGATGTTCTGATAGCTCGCGCCGGTCAGGGCCTTCTGGTCGAGAACCGTGCAGCGGAAGCGATTTTCCTGCATCCAGGAAATGGTCGGCAGTACATCTGTGCTGGTGACGGCATAGCCATCCTCTTCCAGCGCGAATACCAGCGACTCACGAAAGCCACCGTCCGGCGCGACAACGAGTATGCTGCTCGGAGTCATCAAGACGAAATCCCTGAAATAGACGACCTGCGGACAGTAGCCCCGCCGAATTCAGAGGATTTGCGCTAGATCAAGCGGCTACGGCGAGGGGGTCAGTCTTTCTCGCCAAGGTCGACATCCAGGACCATGCGCACCAGGTCGGGCAGGCTCTGCGCCTGCATCTTTCCCATCAGGCTGGCGCGATAGACTTCCACCGTCCGGGGGCTGATCTCGAGCTCAAAGGCGATGGCCTTGTTGGGCTGGCCGGCCACAACGCCCTTGAGCACCTGCATCTCGCGCTCGCTCAGGGCCTTCAGGCGCTGCCGGGTCTGCTCGAGCGCGACGCTTGCCTCCACGCGACGGGCCGCATGACTGGCAGCGCGTCCGATGGACTCGATCAGCACATCGTCGCTGAACGGCTTTTCGATGAAGTCGATGGCGCCGTTCTTCATCGCCTCGACGGCCATCTGCACGTCGCCGTGCCCCGTCACCACAATGGTGGGCAGGCTGATATTGCCATCGCGCAACCGGCGCAGCAGTTCGACGCCGTCGATGTCGGGCATGCGCAGATCGGTGATCAGGCAGCCGTTCTTGATGGAGGGCGCGATCGCCAGAAAGGCGGCGGCACTTTCGTGCACCCGCACCGCGAAACCTGACGCCGACAACAGGAAGGCCAGCGAGTTGCGGACCGCCTCTTCATCATCGACGATGTGAATGACGGTGTCAGTGGTACTCAACGGATGCCTCGGTCAGTATCGGGAGGGTGAAAGAGAACGTGGCGCCGCCCGCGGCGTTGGGATGCATGCTCAGCTCGCCACCATGCGAACTCAATAATGCGTTTGGAAATCGAGAGGCCGATGCCCATTCCTCCCGGCTTGGTCGTGACGAACGGCTGGAACAATCGTACCAGAATTTCCTCGGAAATGCCCGGGCCGCTGTCTTCGACCTCCACCAGCATGCGTTCCCCCTCTACCGGACGGGTTCGCACGACGAGTTCGCGACGCGGGCTGTCCCGCATCGCCTCGATGGCATTGCGCATCAGGTTGATGAGCACCTGCTGGATCTGGACGGCATTGGCCACCACCAGGCCGCTGTCCTCGCCGAACTCGAAGACGGATTTGACGCCCCGTTCGCGCGAACCGACCAGCGCCAGTGCGCCGGCCTCCTCGACCAGATGCTTGATGTCCTCGGGCGCCTTGTCCGCCTCGCCACGGGTGACGAACTCGCGCAGGTGGCGAATGATGTCACCGGCCCGAATGGCCTGACGGGCCGTCTCGTCAAGGGCGCCGCGCAAGCGCTTGCCGTGCTCGTCGTCGTATTTCTCCACCATGCGGCGGCAACCCTGGACGTAGTTGGCAATCGCTGCCAGCGGCTGGTTGAGTTCGTGGGCCAGCGTTGACGCCATTTCGCCCAGTTCGTTCAGTCGGGCCAGCCGCGCCAGTTCGGTTCGCGCCTCCCCCAGCATGGCAGCAGATTCCTCCTGCTCGGTCAGATCGCGGATGAACCCGGTGAAATAGACCAGATCGCCGCGCCGCACTTCACCAACGGCCAGCTTCATCGGGAAGGTCGAACCGTCCTTGCGGCGACCCACAACCACGCGGTCGATGCCGATGATCTTCTTTTCGCCGGTGGCCAGATAGCGGCCAAGATAGGAATCGTGCTGGCGCCGATAGGGCTCGGGCATCAGCGCGCTGACATTCCTGCCGATGATCTCGTCGGCCCGATAGCCGAACTGACGGACGGCGGCAGCGTTGAAAGAGCGGATGGTGCCGTCGAATTCGATGACGATGGTGGCATCAATGACGGTGTCGAGAACCGATTTCAGGTGCTCATCGCGTTCATACAGGGTCTCCTTGGTCTGCTCGGCATCGCCGCGGAGCACAAGGATAGAGCGCAACAGCCAGAAGATGGCCGCCAGACCGGTCAGGGCGGCAAGCGCTGCGGCGACCACGCGCTGCTCCTCGGGCAGCACCTGTGCCGGCCCGAGGGCAATGCCGGCGGTCAGCAGCAGCGCAACCACCGCCACCAGCGCGACCACCAGGTCTTGCCGTCCGGGGGCGTGCGCCAGGGCACGGCGCATGTCCTGACCGGGCATTCGAGTGTCACCGCCTTCCACTTCAATTCTCATCGTATCACGACAAGCTCCGGTTCGTATGACGCTGCGACGCGTTGAACATCATCTGGCTTGCCGGTCCTTTGGCGGTCGAGGTTCGAGTTTGATCCAGGTCAATGAGCCGACCCCGGCAAAGCGCTTGTTTCTCTGGTGTCAACACGCCTACCGGAGGCCCATCATGCCAGCTGAAAGCATATTGTTCGTCGTCGCAACTGTCATCATGTTCGGGTGCGCCATCGCGGCACTCGCCTACGCTCAGTCAACCAACAGGACGCGGAAGGGCTGACCGGCAGAACCGGCCGGTCTCAGGCGGGCCGCGGCGCGAAGATCGAGGTGTAGTCGCGGTCCTCGCCCTTGAGCTTGCGCGTGCCCCGGTCGGCGCTGAAGCGCCGGCCCGACATCCATTGATTGATGATGAGGATGTGGTCGCGCAGGACGCCGGCGGCCTCATCCAGTTCACCGGCCTGCAGCAATTCAAGCATTTCCAGATGCTCGCGGAACGAGCGCTCGCGGAAATTGCCGGCCCCGCCCTGCAGGCGGACGCGCAGCGCCTCGAGCGTGCTCGCCGTCAGGTCATGCGCGTGCAGGATATAGGGGTTCCCGCACTCCTCGAGGAAAGCCATGTGATATTCGTTGTCGGCCTTGCGATAGCCGTCCCAGTCGCGAGCCGGAATGGCCCTGCGCATGCCGGCCACGGCGGTGATCAGCCGCCTGAACATCACGTCGGGCCGCAGCCGGTAGGCTTCGCGCAGGGCCTGTTCCTCCAGCAGGGCACGGAACTCGCTCATGGCGCGCACTTCGTCGGGCAATGGTGAGAACACATAGGTGCCCGATTGCGGCACGACGCTCACCAGCCCCTTGTCACGCAGCTCGATGAATGCCGCCCGCACCGGCGCCTTGCTCATGCCCAGCGCATTGGCAATGGCCGCCTCGGACAGATGCTCGCCCAGCTCCAGACCGCCGGACACAATGGCGTCGCGGATACGATCGAAAGCCTGCCGGGTCATCGACATAGGACGCATGCTCCTCAGTCCCGTCTGTTCAAATGCGGGACAGTTCTAGCACTGCCACCCCGGTGCATGGCTAGAGCCCCTGCTCGGCAAGCCACGCCATTTGTCGCCGGTCCTGGAATGTTCCGCCGCCCTCGTGGTTGTTGAACTGATAGATCTCGATCGCCTTGCTGCCGGCATAGGCATTGTAGGCGGCGTAAACGGTGGAGGCGGGGCAGATATCGTCGAACGAGGCCTACCGAGAACAGCGCAGGCGCCTTGGCCTGCGCCGCGAAGTTGACCCCGTCGAAATAACGCAGCGTCTCGAAGCTCGAGGCCACGCGGTCGCGATGGACGGCAAGGAACCGGGCGATTTCGCCATAGGGGTCGCGTCCGGCAATGGCCACTGCCCGGGGAAAGTCGCAGAGAAACGGCACGTCGGGCATGGCCACCTTCAGGTCGGGCACAAGCCCGGCCACGGCCAGCGTGATGCCGCCGCCCTGGCTGCCGCCGATCGCCGCGACCTTGCCGGCGTCGATCTCGGGCCGGCTGCGCAGCGCCGCTATGGCACGCACCGCGTCGGTGAAGACGCGCCGGTAGAAATAGGTCTGCGGACTGGCGATGCCCTTGGTCATGAAGCCGGCATGGGCGGGATCGGAGCCCACCGGATCGGGGGTTTCGCCGCGCGACCAGCCGCCGCCTTGCCCGCGCGTGTCCATGACCAGCACGGCACGCCCCGTCGCCGGCCAGAGCAGATGCTCATGCGGAAAGGCGCGGCCGCCATTGTAGCCGATGAATTTCGCGAGACCCGTCAGGCCGGACGTGGCGCCGCGCGGCTTGATGTACCACGCCTTGACCCGGTGCCCGCCATAGCCCGAAAAGCTCGTATCGAACACCTCGACCAGCGGCAGACCGGCGTCCACCGGCTCAAACCTGGGGTCGAGCGGCGTCCTAGCGGCATCGGCCAGCGTTTCTTCCCAGAAGGCGTCAAAATCGGCGGGTCTGGTGACACTGGATCGGTAGCGTTCGAGTTCGGGAAGCGGCAGATCGATAAAGGGCATGATGGTCTCGTAATGTAGAATACTGGCCGTAGCTTGCACAGTTTACACGCGCCGCCAAGCTAACATGTCAGTGCTTGCCACACGTACCTCAGTCGCACTAGTCTCACGCCTGCGCCAACTGAGGAGGGGATGATGGCCGGCAAGAAAATACTGATGCTGACAGGCGAGTTTACCGAAGAGTACGAGATCTTTGTCTTCCAGCAGGGCATGGAGGCAGTCGGACATACCGTCCATGTTGTCTGCCCCGACAAGAAAGCCGGCGACAAGATACAGACATCGCTGCACGATTTCGAAGGCCACCAGACCTACACCGAAAAGTACGGTCATTTCGCCGATATCAACAAGACCTTCTCGGAGGTCGATCCGGCGCAGTACGATGCCGTTTATTGCGCCGGCGGGCGTGGTCCGGAGTATATCCGCACCGACAAGCGGGTCCAGGCCTTCGTCCGTCACTTCCACGAAGCGAAGAAGCCGATCTTCACCATCTGCCATGGCGTGCAGATCCTCGTCGCCGTCGATGGCGTGGTGCGCGGCAAGAAGGTGGCGGCGCTGGGCGCCTGCGAGCCCGAGGTGATCCTCGCCGGCGGTACCTATATCGACGTCGGCCCGACCGAGGCCTATGTCGACGGCACGATGGTGTCGGCCAAGGGCTGGACCGGCCTTGCCGCCTTCATGCGGGAATGCCTCAAGGTTCTCGGCACCGAGATCCGTCACGGCGAGACGCTGCAGGCCGCGGCCTGACCGACCGACAGGGGCGCCTCGGGCGCCCCTAGTTCTGGATGAAACCGAACAGCTGCCGCCGAAGCGCGTCCTCGTCCTCGCGGTCGAGCGCGTCCTGCAGGCCTGCCAACGCGACATCCAGATCGCCGTCGGCCCGCTCGCCAACCGTCGAGCGCAGGATTTTCGGCTGCCGCGTGCGCGTGGCCTGACTGGGATCGTAGAACAGCTCCTCATAGAGCTTTTCGCCCGGCCGGCTGCCGGTCACCTTGATCTCGATGTCGCCATCGGGGGTTTCGGGCGTCACCAGCCGCAGGCCGGCCAACCGGATCATGTTCTCGGCCAGCGCGCGAATCCGCACCGGTTCGCCCATCTCGAGCAGGAACAGATCGCCGCCTTCCGACAGGGCGCCGGCCTGGACGATCAGTTCGGCAGCTTCATGGATCGACATGAAATAGCGCGTCATCGCCTCGTCGGTCAGGGTCACCGGGCCACCGGCGACGATCTGCTCGCGGAACAGCGGCACCACCGAACCGTTCGAGCCCAGCACATTGCCAAAGCGAACGGCGCAGAAGCGCTGTCCCGTCCCCGCTTGTGCGGCCGCCTCGGCACAGTGACGAACGATCAGTTCGGCCCAGCGCTTGGTGGCGCCCATGACATTGGTGGGGCGGACGGCCTTGTCGGTGGAGATCAGCACGAAGTTCTGCACGCCCGCCGCCAGCGCGGCCTCGGCAATCGCCTTCGTCCCCAATACGTTGTTGCGCACGCCTTCAAGCGGATTGGCCTCGACCAGCGGGACATGCTTGTGCGCCGCGGCGTGAAAGACCACCTGGACGCCATGCTTTTCGAGCGCCCGCCTGACCAGCCGGGCATCGCCGGCCGACCCCAGCACCGGCACGATCGGAAAGGCCTGCGGCTGCAGGCCGCGTTCGATTTCGTAGAGCGCAAACTCGTTCGCCTCGAGCAGGATCAGCTTGGCCGGCTGCCAGCGCACGATGATGCGGCAGAGTTCCGACCCGATCGAGCCGCCGGCCCCTGACACCAGGATCACACGGTCGGCGATCATCTGGCGGAGCAGATCGGGATCGGCAGGGACCGAGGAGCGGCCAAGCAGGTCGTCGATATCGATCTCGCGCAGCTGGCTGACGACATAGTTGCCGGTCGCCAGATCGGTGATGGCCGGCAGCGTGCGGATCTTGACCGGGAAACGGCTCAGCCGGGCATAGATCGCGGCGCGCTCGGCGGCACCGATGCCGGGCACCGAGATGATGACTTCCTTGATGCCATGGTCGGCGACGAGGCGCCCGAGATAGCCTGGCGCATAGACACGAATGCCCGAGACGTCGCGACCCTGCAGATTGACGTCGTCATCGAGGAAGGCGGCAACGAAACTGCCGCCCTGGGTGCGCAGCGCATTGGCCAGCTGGGTGCCCGCCTGACCGGCGCCATAGATGGCGACTTCCGGGATCCTGGGGCTGCCGCGGCCCGGCATCCAGAGCAGATACTTGGCGGCAAAACGGCTGCCACCGATGACGATGGTGCCGATCAGGAAATAGAAAATCGGCACCGTGCGCGGCAGGACGCCGAGGCGGGTGACTTCTGCCAGATAGAGCAGGAACACCCAGAGCAGCGTTGCCACCACCATGGCCTGCAGGATGGTCCACAGCGCCCGTTCGGGCAGATAGCGGATGACGGCGCGATAGAGCCCGAAACGCACGAAAACCGGAATGGCGACGATCGGCGCAGACGCCATCAGCAGGTGATGCACGCCCTCGCTGCGAAATGCCGGACCGAGCCGCAAGGAATAGCTGAGCCAGAGTACCAGTGCCAGAGACGTCGCGTCGAAGGCGATGAGAACCGCCTGCTTCCACCCGCGCGGCAGGCCATTGAGAACATTCCGGAGGGCTACGAACATCTACCGCTGCTTCGCTTTCTACTTGCGGTGTACTCAAGAGCCGATTGGGCGACAAAGTGCAAGGCAGGATTGAGCCTGTCGGCCGCGGCCTTTCCAACGACAAGATCGTGTGGCATCTAGGGCAATCGGCATTTGGCCGGCAATACTCACGACCAGGATCCACACATGACCGTTCGGCTGCACCGGGGCGACCTGCCCGACCTCTCGCGTTATACGAGGGAGGTGGCGATCGACACCGAGACCATGGGGCTCGATCCGCGTCGCGACCGGTTGTGCGTGGTGCAACTGTCGCCGGGCGACGGCAGCGCCGATGTGGTGCAGATTCCGGCCGATCTGACGCGCGCGCCCAATCTGGAAAAGCTGCTGGCCGATCCGGCCATCACCAAGATCTTTCACTATGCCCGTTTCGACATGGCCGTGCTCAAGCACCGCTTCGGTGTGGTGACCGGCCCGGTCTATTGCACCAAGATCGCCTCCAAGCTGGTGCGCACCTACACCGACCGCCACGGGCTCAAGGATCTGGCCCGCGAACTGCTCAATGTCGATCTCTCCAAGCAGCAGCAGAGTTCAGACTGGGGCGCTGAAAAGATCACCGATGCGCAGCTCGAATATGCGGCCTCCGATGTGCTCTACCTGCACGATCTGAAGCGACACCTGGATCGCATGCTGCGCCGCGAAGGCCGGACCGAGCTGGCAAACTCCTGCTTCCGCTTCCTGCCGTCGCGTATCGAACTTGACCTGCTCGGATGGGACGAGACCGACATCTTCGCCCACAGCTAGGGCCGGAATTGCCATGCTTGCCAGCGCGCAGAACGCAGAAGAGCGCAGCCAGATCTACGCGGCACTGGGACGCCGGAACCGGCTCGTCCGGATCTTGCGGGTCGGCCTGCCGGCGCTGGGCGCGGTTGTACTGGCCGGGCTGGTGCTGCAGCTGGTGATCGGCAGTCTGCTCAATGATTTCGGCATTTCCAATGTCCGCATCGACCGCGACAACCTGGTGGTCGATACGCCGTCCTATTCCAGCATGACGGCGGACGGCACCATGTACTCGGTCTCCTCGCAGGATGCCCGGGCCTCGCTGGGCGATACGGACCTGCTGCATCTGACAAGAGCGCAACTGACCGTGACCAAGCCGTCGGGTTCGACAATGGAGGCCAGGGCGAGGCAAGCGGAGATGCGGCTCTCGTCGCAGAACGTCTTCGTGCCGGACGAGATGGAGTTTTCCGACTCGCAGGGAACGACCGGCATCATCAGGGGTGTGCATGTCGATCTCTTGGCCGAGACCATGGTTTCGGATGGCCCGGCGCATATCGTCTATCACAACGGCACCCGGCTGGAGGCCGAGACCATGAGCTACAATGGCAACACGCAGACCTGGGTGTTCAATGGCGCCAGCCTGGTCGTGCCGGCGCCTGCATCCGTTGCCGCAGAAGACGTGACACCATGATCCGCCACCTGCTTGCCCTGATCCTTGTTCTCTTGGGGACCGCCGCCGCCCTGGCGCAGAGCGAAACCAAGGTAACCGGCGATACCTTCGTGATCGACGAGGCGCAGGGACAGGCGACGTTCACCGGCGACGTGGTGATCGTGCGCACGGGCCTCACCGTATGGGCACAGAAGGTCGTCATCGACTACGGCGCCGGCGGCCCCGAAGACGTCAAGACGTTCGTCGCCAGCGGGCGGGTCCGGCTCAAGACCAAGGACCAGGATGCGACCGGGGACCGTGCGGTGTTCGATCCCAAGAGCAACGTGCTGCGGATGACGGGCAATGTCGTGGTGGTCAACGCGACCGGCACGCTCAACGGTCCCGAACTGATCGTCAACCTCGCCGACAACAGCACCGTGTTCAACGGTGGCAAGGGCAAGGGAGGCCGGGTCACCGGCGTATTTTCTACGCAATGACCCGCGTTGACCAGACCGGCTGGCTGGTGGCCCACGGGCTAGCCAAGAGTTTTGGCAAGCGCGAGGTCGTGCACGACGTCTCGATCGCCGTGCGGCGCGGCGAGGCCGTGGGGCTGCTCGGCCCGAACGGCGCCGGAAAGACGACTGTCTTCACCATGATCATGGGCCTGATCAAACCCGACAAGGGCCAGATCCTGCTCGACGGCCGGTCGATCACGACGCTGCCGCTGTTCCAGCGCGGACGGCTTGGCATCGGCTATCTGCCGCAGGAACCGTCGATCTTCCGGGGCCTCAACGTGCGGGACAACATCCTCGCTGTGCTCGAGGGGCATGTGCGGGACGGCAAGGAGCGCAAGCGCCGCCTCGAGCAGTTGCTGGCCGAGTTCGACATCGAGCGCCTCGCCAACGCCAATGCCCTGGCCTTGTCGGGCGGCGAACGGCGGCGGGTCGAGATCGCCCGGGCGCTGGCCGCCGATCCGATCTTCATGCTGCTCGACGAGCCGTTCGCCGGCGTCGATCCGATTGCGGTGGCCGAGGTCAAGGCGCTGGTCAAACAGCTCACGACGCGCGGCATCGGCGTGCTGGTCACCGATCATTCGGTGCGCGAGACGCTGTCGCTGGTCGACCGAGCCTACCTGATCCACGGCGGCCGGGTGATGATCCAGGGCAAGCCCGAAACAATCGCGGCCGATCCCGAGGCGCGGCGGGTCTATCTGGGCGACACGTTCTCGGTCTAGGACCTCTCGACGCGGCAATGTGATAACTCCCGCGTCACGGCTGACGAGGTCGTGGCACAAAACTTGCCCTCTTTGTCGCAATGGGGCATGGTCGCCTCTGCGGGACGAGTTCGAGTGGGGAATTAGGCATGGCGATGTCGCCAAGGCTTGAGGTTCGGCAGGCGCAAAGCCTGACCCTGACGCCTCAGCTGATGCAGTCGATCAGACTGCTGCAATTGAGTCATCTTGAACTGAACGTCTTTGTGGAAACCGAGCTGCTGCGCAATCCGCTGCTGGAGCGCGAGGAGGGCGGCGACGCATCCGAAGGCGATGGCCCCGAGCGCCCCGAGGCTGTGGCTGAAATCAACGCCTACGAAGATACCGTGGACCATGGCGACCGCATCCAGTCGGCCGATTCCATCGCCAGCGGCTATGACACCGAAGTCGAGAACGTCTTTCCCGAGCAGTCGGCGCAGGATTCGCCGGATCTCTCCGGGCAGTGGTCGGAACGCAGCGGTTCGAGCGGTGGCGAGGCTCCCGATATCGACCAGTATGTCGCCAGCCGCCCGAGTCTGAGCGAACACCTGGCCGAACAGTTCAACCTGATCATCAAGGACCCGGCGGAACGGCTGATTGCCCGCTTCCTCACCGACAGCCTGAACGAAGCCGGCTATCTGGCCACGGAGATCGAAGCGATCGCCGAGCAGCTGGGCACCACGTCCGGCATGGTCGAAGCCGTGCTGCTCAAGCTGCAGGGTTGTGATCCGGTCGGCGTCTATGCCCGCGACGTGCGCGAGTGCCTCGCCATCCAGTTGCGGGAACTGGATCGGCTCGATCCGATGATGCAGCGCTTGCTGGACAATCTCGAGCTGATCGCGGCCCACGATCTGGCCGCGCTGGCGCGCGCGGTCGGCTGTGATCGCGAGGATCTGGCCGACATGCTGGGCGAACTGCGGCAGCTCGACCCCAAGCCGGGCCGGGCCTTCGAGGGCGGTCCGGTCGAGGCCGTGGTGCCCGATGTCTTTGTGCGGGTCGGCTCCGATGGCGGCTGGCAGATCGAGCTCAATGCCGACATCCTGCCGCGCGTGCTGGTCAATCGCACCTACTATGCCGCCGTCACCAGCAAGGCCCGCGACAGCGCCGAAAAGTCCTTCCTGACGGACTGCCTGCAGACCGCGAACTGGCTCACCAAGAGCCTCGACCAGCGGGCCCAGACCATCCTCAAGGTGGCTGCCGAGATCGTCAAGCAGCAGGACGGCTTCCTGGTGCACGGCATCACGCATCTGCGGCCGATGACCCTCAAGCTGGTGGCCGACGAGATCGACATGCACGAATCCACCGTAAGCCGCGTCACTTCGAACAAATATGTCGCCACGCCGCGCGGGCTGTTCGAGATGAAATATTTCTTCACCACTGCGCTCGGCTCATCGAACGGCGATGGTGGCGAGCACTCGGCCGAGACTGTGCGCCACCGCATCAGGCAGCTGATCGATGCGGAGGCTCCCGCCAGCATCCTCTCGGACGATACGATAGCCGACATGCTGGGCAAGGAACAGGGCATCGAGGTCGCCCGCCGGACGGTCGCCAAATACCGGGAAGGTATGGGAATTCCGTCTTCGGTCATCCGCCGCCGGCAGAAGCGCGCCATACTGGCCGCCCGCAGCGAAGCGTCCTAGACCGGGCTCTTTTCGGAAAATTGCCGCATTGTCCGGTCGCAGGATCGGAAAACGACGCTGCGAAGGTTAGTGCGCTGGCGCCCTGCTGTCACGCCAGCATTTGTCCGCTTTGCCCGAGTTGCACATTGCCGCACCCCCGACGGGGGTCTAGACTCTTTCAGCACGAGTGCCCAACTCAAAAAGGAGCCGTGCACTCGTCACGGTGAAACCCACACAAGAGGGACCCATGACCTTAAGAGTCTCAGGCAAGAACATGGACGTCGGCGACGCCCTGCGCGGCAGGGCGGAGGAGCGTTTCGACGCCGTCGTCAAGAAGTACTTCGATGGCGGCTATACGGGCCATCTGACGCTTGAGCCGGAAGGTTCCGGCTACTCAGCCATCTGCATGGTGCATCTGGATTCGGGCGCGATGCTGCAGTCGAGCGCCTATGGTGGCGACGCCACCTCGGCCTATGAAAGCATGGCCGACAATATCGAGAAGCGGCTGCGGCGCTACAATCGCAAGCTGAAGTCGCACCGGCGGCATTCCAATGGCGACGATTCGATCGAGGCGCAGTCCTATGTGCTCGGATCGTCCGATGCGCATGACGAGTTGCAGGAGGACTATTCGCCACCGGTGATCGCCGAAACCACCGCAACCCTGCGCCAGATGAGCGTCGGGGAAGCGGTCATGGAACTCGACCTGACACAAGGGGATGTGGTCATGTTCCGCCATGCTGGACATGGTGGGCTAAATGTGGTCTATCGCCGCGCCGACGGCAATATTGGCTGGATTGATCCGGCCCTGCGGGCCAACTAGCCCCTTCAGCGCGCACCGCAAGACGTACGAATAGATAGGCTGCTTTAATGGAACTTGCTGACATCCTCTCCGAGGGGTCCGTTGTTGTTTGTACAGGTGTGACGACCAAGCGCGAAGTGCTCGAACGACTTGCAGAACTGGCGGCCCGCGTCACCGGCCAGGAGGCGTCGGCGATCTACGAAGCGATCAATGCCCGCGAAGAACTGGGCTCGACCGGTCTCGGCAACGGCATTGCGATTCCGCACGGCAAGTTTGCCGGGCTGCCCGGCGTCACGGCCGTCTTTGCACGACTGTCGGACCCCATCGACTTCGATGCGGTCGATGACCAGCCGGTGGACCTGCTGATGATGTTGCTGGCGCCCGTCGGCGCCGGCGCGGACCATCTCAAGGCGTTGGCGCGTGTGGCGCGCATCCTGCGCATCGAGTCGGTGGTGGACGCCATCCGCCGGGCGCCAAGTGCCGAACGCATCTATGAGATCATCACCCAGCCGGTGGCCGTCACCCAGGCCGCCTGATCCTCACGGGCGATATCAAAACAGGAAAAGCCCGGCGATCAGCCGGGCTTTTTGCATAGCACGACGCCGGCGCTCAGTGCAGCGCGACGATGCCGTAGTTCTTGTCGCTCAGCCATTCGCCGACCGCTTCTTCGGTATCGCCCACCATGAGCGGCGAGCCGTCGGCGGAAACGACGAGATGGAATTCCTCATCGACGTCGAACTGGGGCTCGCTCATCAGCTCGGCAAGCTGGTCGCCCTTGATCGACTTCACATAGACCACTGCGTTGCCGCCCAAAGCCATGAACTGGGCCGGCGTGAGGTGGCGCAGGGGATTGTCGTTAGGTTGTTGTTCGCGCGTTTGCATCTTCATGTTCCCCTTTCCTAGGCAGAACGGATTTCGATACGCCGGGCCAGTCTGCTGGCCTTGGGCCGCACGACAGCGATGGTGAGCATGCCGTGCCTGAGCGTCGCCTCTCCGATCTCAACGCCGTCAGCGAGCAAAAAGCTGCGCTGAAACTGACGTGCCGCGATGCCGCGGTGCAGGAACTCGCGTTGGCCTTCGTCCTTCTGGCGGCCGCGCACGAGCAACTGGTTGTCTTCCGCAGTGATCTCGAGCTCGGTTTCATGGAACCCAGCCACCGCGATGGAGATGAGGAACCGTTCGGTGCCCTGGGCATCGACGGTCCTCTCGATATTGTAGGGCGGATAACCGTCTGCGGCCTTTGCCAACCGGTCGAACTCTTTCCTCCAGAGCTTCGAACCCCAGAAGGAAAGGCGCCGAGAACATCGAGACGCGTGACATAAAACCGTCCTATCGAAAGCAACGTTGAATCGCGGCCCGAGTTTCAGTGGCACCGCTTTCCTGCACGAGATATGGGACTATGCCCCCCGGGCTTCAAGACCTTTTCGGGGACATGAGGACTGCCGCATGAGCCAGACAATCGCCATCGTGACCCCCGCCTT
The DNA here is from genome assembly GCF_055808595.1 of Devosia sp. J20-27. NCBI lineage: Bacteria > Pseudomonadati > Pseudomonadota > Alphaproteobacteria > Hyphomicrobiales > Devosiaceae > Devosia > Devosia sp. J20-27. Next base: position 719,498 of record NZ_CM147875.1, read on the forward strand.
CAAGGCCGAGACGCTCATCGCGGAGGCGGTGCGGAGCGTGCTGGCGCAGACCAATCCCGACTGGGAGCACTGGATCATCGCCGATGATCTGGTCGATTACGAAGCGCTTCTGGCCGATCAGGGGCTGGCCGACAGCCGGCAGCGCTTCCGCTCGACCGGCAAGCTGGGCGGCGGTTCGACACGCGCCCGGAACCAGCTGTTCGACGAGATCGCGGCGCCCTATGCGGCCATTCTGGACGCCGACGACCGGATGAAGCCGCGCAAGCTCGAACTGGCGCTCACAGCTCTCGAGCAGCAGCCCATCGTCTCGGTGGCGCTCGACGTCATGGACGACACCTACCGGCATCGCCGCTATGTCGGCGAGGGCGCCGATCGGGTGCTGGCGGCCGGGGACTACAAGTTCACCAGCTTTTCCATGGACTCGATGATCGTCTGGGACCGCCGGGTGTGCGACGGGCGCTACGATACCGCCTTGGCCAACATGACCGATCTCGACCTGCTGATGCAGCTCTGGCGCACCGCGGGCGGTACGTTTCATCTGGGCACGCCGCTGCATGACTACGTCAAGGTCAGCAGTTCGATGAGCAACGGCCCCGGAGCCACCGAACGGATGATCGCTGCCAAGACCACACTGCTCGGGCGGCTGGCGGCCGGCTCTTACCCGATGGCTGACCCGCGGGCCGCCGAAGGCCTGTCACACTTCCTCGAGATTTCGCTGAAGGCGGAGGCCGAGTTCGACGCCTATCTCGCACGCCAGCCCGACGGCCTGTTCGAGGACCATCTGGAGCCGCGGCTCAGAGCCTGACGTCGACCTCGTCGGCCGTCGGGATGGCCGGCTGCGCCCCGGGCTTCAGACAGGCAAGGCTGGCCGCGACGGCGGCCCGCTTCATGGCCGCCTCGAGATCGAGGCCGGCATCCAGTCCGGCGCCGAGATAGCCGCAAAAGGTATCTCCCGCCCCCACGGTGTCGACAGGTACCACAGGCATGGCTGGTACGGAGATCAGCGCGTCGGGCGTGGCGGCCCGCGCCCCGTCGGGGCCGAGCGTGACAATGATGGTCTGCTCATGCGCCCTGGCCCAGGCCGACATCAGCGTTTCCAGCGGCCCGGCATCGCCGGCGAGCAAGGCGAATTCGGTCTCGTTGGCGATCACGATCGAGGCCTTGGCGGCCAGCGCCGGCGTGCTTTCGAGAAATGGCGCGGTGTTGAGGATCGTGGTCACGCCCTGCGTGCGGGCAAGGTCCAGGGCCCGTTCAGTCGCGGCCTGCGGGATTTCCTGCTGCAGCAGCACCACATCGCCGTGGCCCAGCCCGGCCATTGCCGCATTGGCCTCGTCGATGCCCAATGTGCCATTGGCGCCGGGCAGGATGGCGATGACATTTTCGCCCTTCCTGTCGACAAAGATCATGGCCACGCCAGTGGCCGTGTCGGGGACCTGCCGCACGGCGGTCATGTCGACGCCGCCTTTGTTGAGTTCGGCGGTGGCCTCGCCGGCAAAGGCGTCACTGCCCACGGCGGCAAACATCCGCACCGCGGCACCAGCGCGGCGGGCGGCGAGGGCCTGGTTGGCACCCTTGCCGCCGGCGGCGGTCGAAAAGGTGTCCCCCGGCACGGTTTCGCCCGGCTGCGGGATGCGGCTGACGGTGCCGATGAGATCGAGATTGGCCGATCCGAGAACTGTAATCATGCACACACCTTGGGGATCGTGTTCCAGTTGCGCATCGTGGCAACCGTGCCCTTGTCGATCTGTCGGTCGAACTTGTCCAGCCCCGGTCCGTGCCGTCCATCGGGCTGGCGATAGCCGACGAGGTAGATCTCGCGAGCGTCGACCCGCACCACGTCGTAGTCACCTTCGATGCCGGTGAAGCTGGCGCCCGCTGGCAGCGGCCGGTCGAACAGCAGGACGTAGCGATGAAAGGGCCCGTTCTCGGGGTAGGCGGCGAAGGGGTCTGATGCCAGCATGGCGCTGATTTCCGCGTCCGAGCGGATGATCGCTTCGCTGGTCCAGCCCCAATGCGTCTCGATTGCCGCTTCCAGCACCTGCTTGGGATTGCCGGCGGCGTCGAACCGCACGTTGCCGCTGGCAAGGACCGTCCTGACGTTTTCGAAACCCAAGTCCTCGCACAGGCTCCTGAGCTCGGCCATCTTCATCTTGCGCTTGCCGACATTGACGGCACGCAGAAAGGCCACCCAGCCGGTCATTCCGTTTGCCCGCCCTTATCTCTCCGGCCCTGCGGGTAGATGGTCTCGCCCCGCTTGAGCATCTCGACGAACGCGGCAATCTTCCTGGTCCGGGCGGCCGCGGTTTTCAGGCTACTGGTCCGGAAGCTCAGCGCGAAGCGGTTCTGCGAACTGAGGGTGCGGTAGAACTCCGCGGCCTCAGGCTGGGCCTCGATGGCCGCGAGCAGATCCTCGGGCACCTGATTGTTGGAAATCGAGTAGGCCGCGTCCCAGCGTCCGTCAGCCTTTGCCCGGTCGACCTCGGCCTGTCCTGCCGGCTGCATCAGGCCGGCCTGGGTCAGTCGGACGACGTTGTCGCGGTTGATCTGGCTCCAGACGCTGGCTTTCCGGCGCGGCGTGTAGCGCTGCAGGAAGCTCTTGTCGTCAAAGCTCTTGCGGATGCCATCGACCCAACCCCAGCAAAGCTCGGCGTCGATCGCTTCCTTGGGGGTGATCGAGGGCAGTCCGGAGCCGGCCTTGTGGATCTTGATCCACACCTCGTCGGCGCTGTCGTGATGCTGCGCAAGCCAATCGTAAAAGTCCTGGAAGCCGGCAAACTCCCGAACCTTGTCGGGATCGACCCGAACCGGGGCCATCAGCTCTGGTCCTTGGCCAGCACCATCTCGAGAACCGGGTCGAGCCGTTCGGCCGACGGCAGATTGATACCGAAGCCGGTAGACAGCACCTCGCGCAGCTCGGCGACCGACTGCAGCGTCTGGATCTCGCTGTCGCCGTCCACCGGGGTGACGGTAAAGCGGGTATTCTTGAGGGCCAGCCGGCGACCCTTTTCCGACCGGGAGGCGATCAGGTTCTCGTGGAAGTAGCGGTCGGCGGAAACCAGATCGTTCATCGCCTGGTAGTCCTCGAAGGTCTTTTCGGCAACGTCGAAAATGTAGAGCAGCTTCCAGTCTTCGCCCACCTTGACCTCAACCCGCCAGATCGGATCGCCGCCCATCAGCCGGTAGAGGCCGTGCGGCGTCTTCTGCTCGGTCTCGGCGCGCAGGCGCAACGGCGCCGTCAGGGTCAGCCCGCCGAAGCCGACATCGGCGAGATAGGTGCTGCCGCCCAGCTCGACCAGCAGAACGACGTGGCTGAGCGGTCGCTCCTCATCCTCGGGGTGGTTCCAGTAGACGCGCGCCGCGAGCCCCTTGACGCTGTAGTCGAGCGAATCGAGCAAAGCCTTGAACAGCAGGTTGTGCTCGAGGCGAAAGCCGCCGCGCTTGTCGTAGAGCAGCTTCTGCTCGAGGTTCTTGAGCTCGAGCCGTACCGGCACGTCCAGCAACGGATCGAGGTTTTCGAACGGAATGGCTGCCGGATGCAGGGCATGGAGCTGCTGCAAGGTTTCAAGCGTCGGAGCAATTGACCCCGAAAAACTGATGCGCTCGAAATAGGCATCGATATTGACGTCGCTCATGCGAACCGATGGTCAGGTTTCATTTGTTCCGCCGCTCCCCGCAGAGAATTGGACCGGCATAATGATCAACTGCGCCCTGTTTGTCACCTGCGCCGTTGGGCAGTGATTCCGGGGGACGGTGCGATCCGGCGGTGGACCCCGTCACGCCATGCGCGTGAAATCCATGATCCAGTTGGTCTCCCAGTCCTCGCCATCCTCTGAAAAGGCCTGGCTCCAGCGCGCCCGCACCGGGCCGCGCTTTTCCCAGACGAATCTCACCTCGACCGGCCTGCCATCGTCCTCGTCGCTGCCGAAAAATTCGCCGCGATCTCCGGCGAAGCCGCCCTGTACCGGCGGAAACAAGGTCGCGCCCTGCGAATTGATCCAATAGATCGACCAGCGCCGCGTGGCGCGGTCGAACAGCCGCACGGTCAGGCCCGACCAGTCGAGCGCCGGAAAGCAGATCTCGTCGATATTGGCGGCGTGACCGAGCTTGGGCTCGCAGCGCGAGATGCCCAGAAATTCCTCCCAATCATCCGAGCCGATGCCCCGCCGCCTGAGTCGACGGTTGCGGACGCTCCAGTTGCCGAAGAGGAAGTTGAAATCATGAATGTCGCCGGCCGGAAGGCCGGTTATCCCGATGTGCTGCTGTTCGATCACGTCCGCGTCCCTCGATTGCCAGGCGCACACTCTAGGACTAGAACGCTGACATCGAATGTCAGCGTTTACTACGGGACTAGAATATCGTGCGCGCCAGCCGCCTGCTGACCATCATGATGCTGCTGCAGACGCGCGGCCGGATGAGCGCCGAGCAGCTCTCGGCCGAGCTCGAGGTTTCCGTCCGCACGATCTATCGCGACATCGACCAGCTCAGCGCCGCCGGCGTGCCGGTCTATGGCGATGTCGGCCGCAATGGCGGCTTTGCCCTGCTGGATGGCTGGCGGACGCGGCTGACCGGGCTCACCCCGCCGGAAGCGCAGGCAATGTTTCTGGCCGGCTTGCCCGGACCGGCGCGCGAACTGGGCCTCGGCGACAGCATGCAGCAGGCCGAGCTCAAGCTGCTCGCCGCCCTGCCGCCGGACTGGCAGGCGGAGGCGAGGCGGCTGAGTTCGCGTTTCCATCTCGACCCCGGCGGCTGGTTCCAGCCCGGCTACATCCACCAGCATCTGAAGGCGGTGGCCGAGGCGGTGTGGTCGGAAACCCGGCTGTCGATCCGCTACCAGAGCTGGACCCGGGTGTCGGACCGCGAGATCGAGCCGCTCGGCCTCGTGCTCAAGGGCGGTATCTGGTACGTCGTGGCGCAGACGGAACCGGGCAAGATCCGTACCTTCCGGCTCTCCGGCATCGTTGCCATGCTGGTCCTCGACGACCATTTCCAACGGCCGAAAAATTTCGATCTTTCAGCCTATTGGGCTGAATCAACGGCGCAATTCGAAAAGGACATCTACATCGCGACGGCCCGCGTGCGGGCCACCGAAACGGGCCTGCGGCGGCTCAGGGAGATCAGCCAGACGGTCAAGGATGCGGTCGAAGCAACACCGGCCACGTTCGATGCGGCTGGCTGGACCGAGCTGGTCATTCCCATCGAGGAAATCGGCTGGGCGACGCGCGAGATGCGCCGGATCGGCCCGGAGCTGGTGGTGCTCGAACCAGCGGAGCTGCGCAGTCGCATTGCCGAGGACGCGAGGAAACTTGCTGCCCTCTACGCCGACGGGGCTGGAACATAACTCGCGCGTCGGTTATGGACGGGCCATGCCACGCCCCAAACTTGCATCAGACGACGACGTCATCGACGCCACTCGACGCGTCATGCTGCGCGACGGCACCGAGCGCTTCACGCTGAGCGATGTGGCGAGGGAAGTGGGGCTCAGTCGCGCCGCCCTGATTCAGCGCTTCGACAACAAGGCGGGCCTGGCGCAGCGCGTGGCCCGGCGCGGGCTGGATGCGCTGCAGCAGCTCATCGCCGCCCATCCGGTCACCAACAAGGGTGCACACCAGGTTCTGGGGTTTCTCGAGGCGGTACTGGCGGGTCTCGAAGTCTCACTACTGACCGCGGACGCCGGCTGCGCCGAATGCCTGCGTCACGCCATCGTCGTGCGGCTGGACGAGCCATCGCGGCAACGCGCCGGCGAGATCGCCGATCTACTGATGACAGTGCTGCAGGGCGCCGCGGTGCAGGGCGACCGCGCCCATGTGGCGGCGCGGCTGCGGCTGGCGCTGAAGCTGGTCTATGCCGGACGGCCGCCCGAAGAGGCCTGAGGTCCGGCCGGGGCGCGTTCCCACAGGCGGTTGAGCTCGCTCAGAAGTGCGAAGGTGGCGCCATCATCGTCGGACGGCACGTCTGCCTCGTCGGCGCTGCTCTCGCCATCGCCACCATTGCGGATGGCTTCGAACACAGCGGCAATGCCGGCTTCCAGGCTCTCGTCGGTGGGATCGCGATCCACGCCGACAACGCCTTCCTCGTCGAATGCGGCTTCCGCCATCGTTTCCGGTGCATTGAGCCCGGCGCTAGGGACCCGGTCGTTTCTACCCATGTCATCGCCTCCGTTCTGGTCGCGGAGGTCAAGCCTAGGGGCGGCGCGGGTCCGTAGCGGGGCGAGAATGGGGTGATTTCGCGGCCAAGCCGCCCGCCCTCAGAACGGGGCGGGGCTGATGAAGGTCATTTCGCGACCGTCATCGGGATGAAAGAACGTCAGTTCCTGGGCGTGCAATTGCAGCCGGGGCGCCGCTTCCAGGGCCGCTCCGGTCGCATAGAACTGGTCGCCCAGGATAGGGTGGCCCAGCGCCAGCATATGCACGCGCAGTTGATGCGTGCGGCCGGTCAGCGGCTTCAGCTGCACGCGTGTCGCCGCGGTCTCACGCTCGAGCACGGTCCATTCGGTCTGGCTGGCGCGGCCGTTTTCCCAGTCGACGCGCTGGCGCGGCTTGTTTTCCCAGTCGGTCGCCAGCGGCATGTCGACCGTTCCGGCATCGCCCGCCAGCGCCCCCCAGACACGGGCCACATAGGTCTTGCGCGTGCGGCGCTTCTCGAACTGCTGGCCGAGGTCGCCGAGCGCCTTCTTGTCGAGCGCCATGAGCAGGATGCCGGAGGTGTCCTTGTCGAGCCGGTGCACCATCGTCGCGGCCGGCCACTTTTCGCGCACCCGGGCCTCGAGGCAATCCTTGAGCGAGGGGTCCTTGCCCGGCACGGTGAGCAGCCCGCTCGGCTTGTCGAGCACCAGCATGCGATCATCATGGTGCAGCACCGTCAGCCAGGGATCGGTGGGCGGCTCATAGACATAGGATGTGGGCACAGGCGAAAGCATGGGGCCCTATAGCAGGCGGCGGCGACATCACAAACCGATGCGTTACGTACCTCAGCCCCCTTGGCGGCCACGCCCTCCTTCTGCAATATGGCGGTCGGGAGATTCAGGCGCGCCCGGCCGGGCGCCGCCGCTCAGCACCATCGAGGAGAAGACCATGAGCGCTGCAAGGCGTGTGGGCGTTGGCATTATCGGCACGGGAAACATCTCGTCTGCCTACCTGAAGGCGATGAAAGGGTTCGAGGTTCTGGACATCCGCGGGGTCGCGGACATGAAGCAGGACCTCGCCGAAGCGCGCGCCGCCGAATTTGGCGTGCCGGCGGCCAAGTCGGTCGATGCCCTGTTCGCCGATCCGAGCGTCGAGATCATCGTCAACCTCACCATCCCGCGCGCCCATGTCGAGATCGGCCTGCGGGCGGTCGAGGCCGGCAAGCATGTCTATGGCGAGAAGCCGCTGGGGATCACCTTCGCCGAAGGCAAGACGCTGCTCGAGGCGGCCCGAGCCAGGGGCGTACGCGTCGGCTCGGCGCCCGACACCTTCCTCGGTGGCGGTCACCAGCAGGCTCGCGCCGTCGTCGACAGCGGCACGCTGGGTCAGATCATTGGCGGCACGGCGTTCTTTGCCTGTCCGGGCCACGAGTACTGGCATCCCGATCCGGCCTTCTACTATGACATTGGCGGCGGCCCGGTGCTCGACATGGGTCCCTATTATGTCACGGCACTGGTCAACCTGCTCGGCCCAGTGGAAAAGGTGCATGCCCTGAGCCTGACGCCGGCCCTCGAGCGCCCCATTCGCTCCGAGCCCAAGAAGGGCCAGATGATGCCGGTCAAGGTCGCCACCCATGTCACCGGCACCTTGATCTTTGCGTCGGGCGCCCTGATCCAGGTGACGTTCAGCTTTGACGTGCCCAAGCACAGCCACCTGCCCTACGAGCTGTTCGGCACCGAAGCGGCGATGCTGGTGCCCGATCCCAATGCCTTTGCCGGTCCGGTCAAGGTCGCCAAACCGCGCGCCGACTACGAAGACGTGCCGGTCACCCTGCCCTATGCCGATGGCAACTACCGTTCGCTGGGCGTTGCCGACATGGCCTACGGGATCGTCAACGACCGTCCGCACCGGGCGTCCGGCGATCTGGCGCTGCATGCGCTCGAAGTCATGGAAGCCTTCGACGTGTCCAGCCGGGAGAACCGCACAGTCGAGATCCAGACGCGTGTCGACCGTCCGGCGCCGATCACCGATACGCTGGCGAACGGCAAGCTCGCCTGAGCCACAGGCGGGGGAGGCGCGTGCCTTCCCCGCTGCGGCATTGCATCCCTTAACGCGGAGTTTCCGCGCTCTTTGTCTTCTGGTATGAGGGGCGCATGAACTTCCGCCGTCCCATTGCTATCGTCAGGATTGCCGCCGGCCTGCTGGCCGCGGCGGCCTTGTCTGCCTGCTCGGTCGCCGGCATGCCGAATTTTGCGATGCTCAAGGCCAGGTCAGCGCCGGTGCAGGTAGCCGCTGCGCCGGAAACGGCGCCGCCCGAAGCCGCGCCATTCGAACCGATGGCCTATGTGCAGCCGGCGCCGCAGTCCGGCAGTCTCGATGGCCTGATCAGCAAGTATGCGGCGCGGAACAACGTGCCGGAATCGCTGGTGCGGCGGGTCATCCAGCGCGAGAGCGGCTACAATCCGGCAGCGCGCAACGGCCCGCATCTCGGGCTGATGCAGATCCGGCACGATACGGCCCGGTCGATGGGCTATCGCGGCTCGCCCGATGGCCTGCTCGATGCCGAAACCAACCTCAAATACGCCGTGAAATATCTGGCCGGTGCCTATGTGGTCGGCGGCCGCAATCAGGACCAGGCGGTCCGCAACTACTCCCGCGGCTACTATTACGACGCCAAGCGTCAGGGCCTGCTCGAGGAAGTCGGCTTCCGCTAGCTGCAGGTCTCCACCTGAATTTGCACAGCCTTGTATCTCTCCCTCTTGCGCCAAGCATCAAGGTGTAGGAATGCAATGTCAGGCGGGGGACAACTGAAAATGTTTCGCAAGCTTTCGGCCGAATTCTTCGGAACCTTCTGGCTCGTCTTCGGCGGCTGTGGCAGCGCCATTCTGGCGGCGGGATTTCCTGAAGTCGGGATCGGCTTTGTTGGCGTGGCTCTGGCCTTCGGGCTGACCGTCCTGACCATGGCCTATGCCGTGGGCGGCATCTCGGGCGGCCATTTTAATCCGGCGGTGACGCTGGGGCTGGTCCTCGCCGGACGCACCGATGTGCGCGACCTCGTTCCCTACTGGATCGCCCAGTTGCTGGGCGGCGTTTTGGGGGCCGGCATTCTCTACGTCATAGCCTCCGGCACCGCCGGCTACCTGCCCGGCGGCTTTGCCTCGAACGGCTATGATGCGCTGTCGCCGGGCGGCTACAGCATGGTGTCGGCGCTGCTGATCGAGATCGTGCTGACCGGGTTCTTCCTCCTCGTCATCCTCGGCTCAACCAGCAAGTCGGCGCCACCCGGTTTTGCGCCACTGGCGATCGGCCTGTCGCTGACGCTCATCCATCTGATCTCGATCCCGGTGACCAACACGTCGGTCAATCCGGCCCGCTCCACCGCTGCGGCGATCTTTGCGCAGAACGGCGCCATCAGCCAGCTCTGGCTGTTCTGGCTGGCACCGCTGCTGGGTGCCGCCCTCGGCGCCGTGCTCTGGCGCTACATCCTCGCCCCCGGCGAGGCACCCGATCGCATCGGCAGGGTTTAGGCACGATCCTCACCCATCGCCGCCGTCACGGTCTTGCAGCACTGGCGTCTCATGCCTAGTTTTGAGACCAGAGCTATTTTTCGCGCGCCCTCGCCGGCGCGCCCAGCAAGGCAGATCAATGGACATAGACTCCAATCTCAGGTCCGTGGTGGCCGTCCGTGCCATCGTTCCGGAAGATGCATTTACCGCCAGCGGCCTGGGCACGCTGCGCGAAGGCAGCGGCGTGGTGATCAGCGATGACGGGCTGGTCCTGACCATCGGCTATCTCATCACCGAGGCCGAAGAGGTGTGGCTGACCACCCATGACGGCCGGGTGCTGGCCGCCCATCCGCTCGCCTATGACCAGGAAACCGGCTTCGGCATCGTCCAGGCGCTGGGCGACCTCGACCTGCCGGCCCTCGATTTCGGCTCTTCGGCGAAAGCCCGGCTGGGCGATGATGTGGTCTTTGCCGATGGCATCGGACATTCGATCCGCGCCACCATCGTCGCCAAGCAGGAATTTGCCGGCTACTGGGAGTATCTCCTCGACGAGGCGATCTTTACCGCGCCGGCGCATCCCTCCTGGGGCGGCGCGGCACTCATCGGCGCCGATGGCGATCTGCTCGGCATCGGCTCGCTGCGCCTGCAGATGATGCAGGACAACGAAGTGGCCGATATCAACATGGTGGTGCCGATCGACCTCTTGCCGCCCATCCTCGAAGATCTGCTAACCCGCGGTCAGGCCGACCGCCCGCCGCGGCCGTGGCTGGGCGTGTTCTCGGCCGAGAGCAATGGCGACGTGGTGGTAATGAGCGTTGCCGATGGCAGCCCGGCCGAACGGGCGGGGCTGCGCCGCGGCGACATCATCTCCGACGTCCGTGACAGCGAGGTCGAGGGCCTCGCCGACTTCTACCGCAAGGTATGGAGCAGCGGCGAGGCGGGTGCCGAACTGCCGATGCGCATCGTGCGTGACGGACGGGACAGCTGGCTGCGCATCAAGTCGGCCGACCGCAACTCCTTCCTCAGAAAGCCGCTGCTGCAATAGGGGTCGCAGACGGTTGCACTTGTCGCTAGTTTGCCGGCATGAGCGAGCGTGTGGACATTGCGAACGGGCTCAGCCTCGACCCGTCCGAGCTGGTGCTGAGCTATATCCGCGCCTCCGGCCCGGGCGGGCAGAACGTCAACAAGGTGTCCTCGGCGGCGCAACTGCGCTTCGATCTCGCCGGCTCGCCCTCGCTTCCCGGACCGGTGAAGGCGCGGGCGCGCAAGCTTGCCGGCAACCGGCTGACGACCGAAGGCGAGATCGTCCTGACCGCCGACCGCTTCCGCACCCAGGCGCTGAACCGCGACGATGCCATCGCGCGGCTGGTTGCCCTGCTGGCGCAGGCCGCCGTGCCCCCCAAGCCGCGCCGGGCCACACGGCCGACGCTGGCGTCGAAGCGTCGGCGCATGGACGAAAAGAGCAAACGCGGCGGCGTCAAGAAACTGCGCAGCGGCAAACCGACATTGGACTGACCTTGTCCCCGCCAGTTCACAAAGGTTAACAACAGGTTAACCGGATTTGCCGCTTTATGTCGTGAGCGTCACACCATGACACAAAAAAGACGGCGGGTGGCGCGGGGGTCTTGCCGCCACTAACATTTGTTGTACGCTCCTCAAATCACACGGGTCGACGGGGGTCGGTTCGGCCGGAGGGCAACCTCCGGGAGTGTGACCAGGGGTGAGATGAACAAGTGCTTGTTGGGGTTGGCAACTCTACTTGCCGGCCTATGTCTGGGGGCAGCGCACGCTGGCGCAGCAGACATCAATAGAACTGGGATGCATGCGCCGTTGATCATCAAGGGCATGACGAAGACGCCGATCGGCGCGCGTCAGTTCTGTGGCGATTATCCGGACGATTGCCGGCCGGCTGAAACAGCGGCCGGACCGGTGGTGCTCACCGAATCGCTGCTGCAGGATCTCGACGACATCAACCGGCAGTTCAACACGCAGGTCGCGCCCGTTACCGACCAGGTCTACTACCAGAAGCGGGAATTCTGGACCTATCCCGACGGCTATGGCGATTGCGAAGACTACGCCCTCGCCAAGCGCCGGGCACTGATCGAGCGCGGCTGGCCGGCAACGGCGCTGCTGATGACGCTGGTCCGGCAATCGGACGGCAATGCCCATGCGGTGCTGGTCGCAGTGACCGATGTCGGCGACCTGGTGCTCGACAATCTGGTCGGCGACATCCTCGACTGGGGAGAAACCTATTACCGCTTCATCAAGATGCAGACCCCGGCCAATATGGACGAATGGGTCGATGTCGAGGATGACCGCGTGCTCTGGGTCGCCAGCAACTAGCCTCCTCCGGTGCCGCCTGGCACCTTGCGGCAGACGGGTATTTGCGCACATGGTGCGCCGCGCGTCTTTGCGCCTCCGACCCTGAAAGACCGATGCCGACTTCACTCCTCGTCCGCGCCCTCGTAGTCCTTGCCACTCTCGCCGCCACCCTGCCGGCGCAAGCCCATGACCTGCGCCTGGCGCTGCAGGGCACCGGCACCGCCAAATGGGAACTGGTCGCCATGCAGGCGCTGGGCCTCGACCGGCAGCACGATCTCAACCTCGAGATCCGCGATGTCGCCGACAGCCGCGCCGGACAGATCGCGCTGCAGGCCGATGAGGCGGACGTCATCCTTTCCGACTTCGTCTGGGTGTCGCTGCAGCGGCACGCCGGCAGTGCCGTGACCATGGTGCCGCATTCGCTGAGCGTGGGCGGCCTGATGGTTGATCCGGCCGCCGGCATAGCCGGCCTTGCCGATCTCGAGGGCAAGACCATCGCCGTCTCGGGCAGTCCGGTGGACAAGAGCTTTGTGGTGCTCGCTGCCGCCTACAACCGGCAGACCGGCCGGGTGCTTGCCGACGATGCCAACCTGCGTTTCGGCGCACCGCCGCTGGTCAACGAGTTGCTCATCGGCGGGCAGGCGCAGGCCGGGCTCAATATCTGGAGCTGGAACGCCCGCGCGCAGGTCGCCGGCATGACCGAACTGGTCAGCATTCCGGCGCTGCTGGCAGAACTCGGCGTCACCCGGACGCCGCCCTTGCTCGGCTGGGCCTTCCTCGACGAGGCCGATGCGTCGGGCGCCATCACCGCCTTTCTCGATGCCTCGTTCGAGACCAAGGCGCGGCTGTTGACCGATGACGAGCTGTGGGACAGGATCCGCGACGCCATGAATGTCGGCGAGGACGACGCCCTCTTCATACGGTTGCGCGACAGCTACCGCGCCGGCATCATCACCAGCTACGGACCGGAGGATGTGGCGACGGCGGCGCAGTATTTCGCCGTCATTGCCAGCCATGGCGGGCTCGATGCGGTGGGCGGCGTTGCCGATCTGTCGCCCGGCACCTTCTGGCAGGGCTATACAAAATAGCGCCGCGCGCCGCCCTCATCCGGCGCCTGCCGCTCGAACTGCTGAGCGTCCTCCTTGTGCTGGCGCTCTGGCAGGTGCTGGCAATGGTATTTCCCAGCCGGCTGTTCCCGTCACCCGTCTCTGTCGTCGGCGAGATCTGGACTCTCACCGCATCGGGCCGGCTGCTGCCCGATCTGGGCAAGACGCTGCTGCGCGTCGGCATCGGCTTTGCTTTTGCCATGCTGATCGGCACGGCGATCGGCATCGGCGTCGGGCGCAATCGCCTCCTCGACCGGCTCACCGCGCCGTGGGTCGTGGTGGGACTCAACCTGCCGGCCATCGTCCTCGCCATCGCGCTCTACATCTGGCTCGGGCTCACCGAGTTCGCCCTGGGCCTGGCGGTCATCCTCAACAAGGTGCCGCTGGTGGTCGCCACTATTCGCGAGGGCGTGCGCAGCTTCTCGCCGGGCTATGACGAACTGGCGCTGGCCCACCGGCTGCCAGCGCTGCGCCGGCTGCGATTGATCTTCCTGCCGCAATTGCTGCCCTTTCTCGTCGCTGCAGCGCGCACGGGACTGGCGCTGATCTGGAAGATCGTCCTCGTCTTCGAGGTGCTGGGCAGCGATGGCGGCGTCGGCTTTCGAATCAGCCTCATGTTCCAGTTCTTCGACATCACCGGCATTCTCGCCATGACCACCAGCTTCGTGCTCGTGGTCATCGCCTTCGACAGCCTCGTGTTGCGCCCCCTCGACCAGCGGATGGACAGATGGCGACCGGCCCGCGCCTGACGATCGACATCGCCCACAAGCGCTATCCGGGTGCGCCGCAACCGCTGTTCGCGGGCTTCAAGCTCGTGGTTGAGCCGGGAACGACGCTGGCCATCGTCGGACCGTCCGGCATCGGCAAGTCGAGCCTGCTGCGCATGCTTGCCGGCATCGATAAAACCTATTCAGGCAGCATTCATGTCGGTGACGATTCTGCGGCAAAAGCCCCGCCGCCGGGCTTCGTCTTCCAGGACGCGCGCCTGCTGCCCTGGCTGACGGCGGTGCAGAACATCACCGAACTCAGCCCCGGCGTCAGCCGCGCAACGGCGCTGCACCTTCTTGATCGCGTTGGACTTTCAAGCGTATCGGAGGCTTATCCGCATCAGCTCTCGGGCGGCATGCAGCGCCGCGTCGCCCTCGCCCGGGCGCTGGCCGCCAGTTCCGGCCTGCTGCTGCTCGACGAACCCTTCGTCTCCCTCGACCGCGACCTCCTCCGCGACATGCAGCGGCTGGTCGGCAGCCTCATCGCCGAGAGCGGCGCAACCGCCGTGCTCGTCACGCATGTGATCGACGATGCGGTGCGGCTGGCCGATCGCGCCGTTACGCTGCAAGGCCGTCCGGCAATTCTGGGTGCCGATATCAGGTTTGATGTGCCGCCGGCCGAGCGCACCCAGGTCGATCTCGGACGCTACGCAGGTCTAATGGCCGAGGCCGATTGACCCCGTTCCCTCGGCGGACGCCTTGCGCTAGGTTCGCGCCGAATATCAGGTACGGGGATTGGTAGATGAGTTTTTCGAGCATTTTTGCGCGCATTGTGGCCTGGATCGGCGCCGGCATGATCCTGCTGCGGCGCTGGGACGGTCCGCAGCAGCAGCCGGTCTATGGCGCGGCGCCGTCCATCCCCAAGGCGGTACCGCAGAACATCCCGACGCTGAAGATGCCGACCGCCCGCGGCTGGCAGAACAATGAAACGCCGGTTGCGGCAGCGGGCCTCAAGGTCAACGCGTTTGCCCGCAACCTGCAGCATCCGCGCCAGGTCTATGTGCTGCCCAATGGCGACGTGCTGGCTTCGGAATCGCTGACCAAGGCCGGCGCCGTCAAGTCGGCCTTCGACTACGCCATCACCTCCACCATGCGCCGTGCCGGCGCAGTGGGCCCGAGCCCCAACCGCATCATGCTGCTGCGCGATGCCGATGGCGACGGCGTTGCCGAGATCGTCGAGCCATTCCTCACCGGGCTCAACCAGCCCTACGGCATGGCGCTCAAGGGTGACACGCTCTATGTCGGCAACACCGATGGCGTCGTGTCATTCCCCTATGAGGCGGGGCAGACCAAGATCACTGCGGCGCCGAGCCCGAAGCTGATGAGCACCAAGACCGACGGCCACTGGACGCGCAATGTGCTGCTCAGCAAGGACGGCAGCAAGCTCTACGTGGCGGTCGGCTCGAAGGGCAATATCGACGAAAATGGCACGGAAGCCGAAGCGGGTCGTGCCTGTATCTATGAACTCGATCTCGCCACCAAGCAGAGCCGCATCTATGGCGGCGGGCTGCGCAATCCCGTGGGCATGGCCTGGGAGCCGGTCAGCGGCAGTCTCTGGACCGTGGTCAACGAGCGCGACGGGCTGGGCGACGAAGTGCCGCCCGACTACCTGACCTCGGTGCAGGATGGCGGATTCTACGGCTGGCCCTATGCCTATTGGGGCATTGCCGATGATCGCGTGGCCCAGGATGCGGAAATGGCGGCAAAGTCGCTGGTTCCCGACTATGCGCTGGGCGGCCATACCGCCTCGCTCGGCCTCTGCTGGATGCCGGCCGGCACTCTACCCGGTTTCGGCGAAGGCATGGTCATCGGCCAGCATGGCTCATGGAACCGCTCCAAGCTCTCGGGCTACAAGCTGGTGTTCGTGGCCTTCGAGAACGGCAAGCCGACCGGCGCGCCGCCGCGCGAGATCCTCACCGGCTTCCTCGGGCCGGACGAGAAGTTCTCCTATGGCCGCCCGGTGGGCGTCACCGTGGGCGGCGACGGCAAGTCGCTGCTGATGGCTGACGACGTCGGCGATGTGATCTGGCGGGTGACGGGGGCCTGATCGCGGCCACCCGTCAGACGCAACCGAAACACGGTTTCGCCGTTATTGGGGATGGAAGCAGCCGCTGCGCTGCATCCATTCCTCACCGGCGAAGGCGCGACGCCCGAGCCCTCCAAGAAGGAGGCCGAATTGGCCCGCGCTCTCACTCTCTCCGCCCTCTACTTCATGGCACTCGGCACCATGTTCGGGGCCTACGCCCTGTCGCTTTAGCTCTTGCCGGCAGCGTAACAGGCGCTGCCATAGGCATCGGCAAAGATCAGCCCCCAGCTTCCGCCATAGCCACTGCGCATTGTGTCGGCCATCTCGCCATAGCCTTCCCAGTTGCTGTGGGTGAGCCGGACCGACGTGCGGCCGCGATCGAGCTCGGTGAACACCACCTCGACCTGACCGGACTGTTCCGGCGGCAGGCCCATGTGAAAATCCAGGCTGAGCAGGTCCGACGGTTCGAAGCGCCGGAACGTGCCCCAATGGTGCCGAACGCCATCCTCGCCGACTTCAACGATGGTGCCGCCAGCCTCGGCCTGCACCTCGAGCGCCTTCGGCTTGCTGCCTGAATAGAGCGACATGGCCCGCTTGGTCAGCGGCCACCATGTCGGCATCTGCTCGGCAAAGATGCTGAAGGCGGTGGGCTTGTCGCAGTCGACCTCGATGCTCACAACGACCGGTGGCAACATGGCAGTTCTCCCTCAGTTCCTGGTTTTTCGAAGGCTGACCTCGGCCGCAAACGCCCCGAGCACGTCGGACCAGTAGCTGTCGAGATAGGCGCGGAGGTCGCGCAGACCCTCGCGGCGGATCGAATAGATGCGGCGGTTGCCCTGCGCCTCCGCCTCGACCAGGCCGGCGGTCTCGAGCACCTTGAGATGCTGGGACACGGCCGGCCGGCTGACGGGCTGCAGCGCAGCCAGTTCGCCCACTGTCATCGGACGCGCACGCAGGCTTTCAAACACCCGACGTCGGGTGTGATCGGCCAGGGCATCGAGCGCAGTATCGTAAGTCATGGCTTACTGTAAGTTATGACTTACACACCTGTCAACCCGCATGGGGACGCTGCATTCGGTACCGTCCCGGTCTTTGTCAGGGCGCGCGCTTAGGCTAAGGTCCGCGCCGAACAAAACCGGAATCGTTTGATGCATCTGCTCCTCGTCGATGGCTCGGGATATATCTTCCGTGCCTTCCATGCCCTGCCCCCGCTCAATCGAAAGTCCGATGGCCTGCCCGTGGGCTGCGTGCAGGGCTTCTGCAACATGCTGTGGAAGCTGATGGAGGACCTCAAGGGCGAGGACGAGCCGACGCATATGGCGGTGATCTTCGACCACAAGGGCAAGACCTTCCGCGACGATTTCTATCCCGATTACAAGGCGCAGCGGCCGCCGGCGCCGCCCGAGCTGGTGCCGCAGTTTCCGCTCACCCGCGCCGCCACCCGCGCCTACAACATCCCCTCGATCGAGATGGAGGGCTGGGAGGCCGACGACATCATCGCCACCTATGCCTGCATGGCGCGCGACGCCGGCGGCAAGGTGACCATCGTCTCCTCGGACAAGGATCTGATGCAGCTGGTCGAGCCGGATGGCTCGATCCGGCTGCTCGACACCATCCCGCGCCCCGGCCAGCCGCCGCTGCGCTGGATCGGCGCCGACGAGGTGTTCACCAAGTTCGGCGTGACGCCGGACAAGGTGATCGACGTGCAGGCGTTGTGCGGCGACAGCGTCGACAACGTGCCGGGCGTGCCGGGCATCGGCGTCAAGACGGCGGCCGAGCTGATCAATACCTATGGCGACATCGAAAACATGCTCGCCCATGTCGACGACATCAAGCAGAACGCCCGCCGCGAAAAGCTGCGCGACAATGCCGAGCTGGCCCGCATCTCCAAGCGGCTGGTGACGCTGGCGCAGGACGTGCCGGTCGAACTCGACCTCGGCGCGCTGGCCCGGCAGCCGATGGAGCCGGGAAAGCTCTTCCCGTTTTTGAAGGCGATGGAATTCGCCACCATCACCAAGCGGCTCGCCGGGCTGCTCGGCGCCGATCCGGACGCCTGGGCGCCCGATCCGGAGCTGGCGGTGGAACCGGCATCGCCGGTCGGCTTCGACAACGCCGCGCGTGCCGAAGCCCGGGCCGGGCGCCTCGAGGCGGAAGGCCGCGCCGATGCCCCGGCGGTCGCCCATGCCGCCAAAATGCACGAGAAGATGAAGGCCATCCCGGTCGATCACGGCGCCTACGAGATCATCAGCGATGCCGCGCATTTGCAGCGCTGGATCGACGCCATTTACCTCACCGGCATTGTCGCCACCGACACCGAAACCACGGGCCTCGACAACCAGACGGCTGATCTGGTCGGCATTTCCTTCTCGACCGCGCCGGGCAATGGCGCCTATCTGCCGCTCGGCCACACCGAAGGCGAGGGCGACATCTTCGGCGGCGGCAAGGCCGAAGGCCAGATGGACATGCGCCAGGCCATCGACATGCTCAAGCCGCTGTTTGCCGACCGGTCGATCCTCAAGATCTTCCATAACGTCAAATATGATCTCGGCATCCTGGCGCGCTATGGCATCGAGGTGAATGCGGTCGATGACAACCTGCTGATGAGCTATGCGCTCGACGGGCCGCAGTTCAACACCATGGGCCAGCTGTCCGAGCACTGGCTGGGTCATGCCGGCCTTGCCATCAAGGACCTGATCGGCAGCGGCAAGACGCAGAAGACCTTTGCCCAGGTGCCGATCGCCGACGCGGCGAAATATGCCGCCGAGGATGCCGACCTCACCTTCCGGCTGTGGCACGTGCTGAAGCCCCGGCTCGCCGCCGAAAAGATGACGGTGCTCTACGAGACCATCGAGCGCCCGCTGGCGCCGGTGCTGGCCCGCATGGAGGGCCGCGGCATCACCGTCGACAGGCAGATCCTGTCGCGTCTCTCGGGCGATTTTGCGCAGCGCGCCGCAGCGCTCGAGGCGCAGGCCTATGAGCTGGCCGGTTCCAACTTCAACCTGGCCTCGCCCAAGCAGCTCGGCGAAATCCTCTTTGACCGCATGGGACTGCCCGGCGGTACCAAGACCAAGACCGGCGCCTGGTCGACCGGCGCCGATGTGCTCGAGGAGCTGGCGCTGCAGGGCATTCCGCTGGCCCGCACCATTGTCGACTGGCGACAGCTGACCAAGCTGATGGGTACCTATACCGATGCCCTGCCCAGCTACATCAACGCGCGCACCAAACGGGTCCACACCACCTATTCGCAGCATTCGGTGCTGACGGGCCGGCTGAGTTCCAACGATCCGAACCTGCAGAACATCCCGGTGCGCACCGAGGACGGCCGCAAGATCCGCACCGCCTTCGTGGCGGCGCCCGGCAAGACGCTGATCTCGGCCGATTACAGCCAGATCGAGCTGCGCGTCCTCGCCCACATCGCTGACATCCAGACGCTCAAGGACGCCTTCGAGGAAGGCCTCGACATTCACGCCATGACGGCGAGCGAAATGTTCAAGGTGCCGATCGAGGGCATGCCGTCCGACGTGCGGCGACGCGCCAAGGCCATCAACTTCGGCATCATCTACGGCATTTCCGCCTTCGGCCTCGCCAACCAGCTCTCCATTCCGCGCAGCGAGGCGGGCGACTACATCAAGACCTACTTTGAACGCTTTCCCGGCATCAAGGATTACATGGAAGAGCAGCGCCGCCGGGTGAAGGCCGACGGCTATGTGACGACGCTGTTCGGCCGCAAGATCAACTTCCCCAACGCCAACAGCTCACACGCCGCCGAGCGCAGCTTCGTCGAACGCGCCTCGATCAACGCCCCGATTCAGGGCTCTGCCGCCGACATCATCCGCCGCGCCATGATCCGCATGGAGCCGGCTTTGAAGTCTGCCGGCATCGCCGCCGACATGCTGCTGCAGGTGCATGACGAACTGATCTTCGAAGTGCCCGAAGGCACGGTGGAAACGGCCATGCCGGTGATCGTCGCAACGATGGAGAACGCGGCCGAACCGGCGGTGCATCTGACCGTGCCGATCAAGGTGGACGCGGCCGCAGCGCATGACTGGGACGGGGCGCATTAGGCACTTGCCCCGCACTCTCGTGTCTCTCCCTTCTCCCACAAGAGGAGAAGGGAAGCAGTGTCCTTCCCTCCCCGGAGCACGCCATGCTCGGCCACTGTCATCCGCGGCACCATGGTGGCGAATTTAGGGATAATGCCTGAGAAAGGACGGCCGGTGGCCGCCCTTTCTTGCTTATGCTGACGGAAAGTCGGCTGGCAAGCGTGTCGCTGCCGGAATGTCGGGGTACATGCGCCCCTTCATAACGTCAGCGATACGGCCCTGATTGATCTGAAAGTATGAAGCAATGCGCGCATAGTTATACTTCAGACTACGGGCCAGCTTGATTGTCGGAACCATATCTGGGGACACTTTACGGTCGTGCATGTCGTTGTTCTCTCGTTAGCTTTGATTGGACACGCCATTGGGCGTGCGCTAGCGTGAGAGGGGCGATGCAAATCGTCCCGTCTCGGAGCCAAATCCGATTCAGGGTCGCTACCTGCCTTTTGCAGGGGATTGGGTGGCGACCCTTCCTGTCTCGTTGTCGCCTCATTGCTCGGTCGGCAAACAAAGAGGCTCTAGACCCTCCTCATGACTACCCCTCCGTCACCATCGCCAACACAACATTGGCAATCTTGGTCGCTTCGGCCTTGGTCAAGTTGAACGGGATGCCGTCAATCTGGACCATAAGGTCAGAGCGGATGGGTATGGGTAGCGATAGGGTCTTGGGTATCGGCGACACAATGTCCGCCACAATATCCACAGACGGGATCGCCGTTGGCTTGGTGGCGGCTACCGTTCCCTTCGCCTTCTTAACAGTACCTCGCTTGCTGGGACGAAATCCCATGGGGTTCTGCTTCCAGGCAATGAAGTCCTCAATCGCCGACTTCACCCGGCTCTGATAGCTGGCCAAACTCTCTGGGCGGAAGCCAGACCCCGCCACGTTGATGAAACGGGACATCATGTCGCCTACATCGATAGTTCGCACATCTTCCCGCTCGGCGCTGTTAGCGATTTCGAAAACGCGCTCGACAGCAATCTTCTTCGCACTTGCGGTCGATTTGTTGAGCAAGCCCTTGCTCGCCCCATAGTCAAGAAATCCAGAGAGTGCATCGACCGAGTA
Organism: Devosia sp. J20-27; assembly: GCF_055808595.1. Classification (NCBI taxonomy): domain Bacteria; kingdom Pseudomonadati; phylum Pseudomonadota; class Alphaproteobacteria; order Hyphomicrobiales; family Devosiaceae; genus Devosia; species Devosia sp. J20-27. The sequence goes on from NZ_CM147875.1 coordinate 740,510, forward strand.
TTCGTTCATTTGCGGCGCTCCAATTCATCGGAATGCTGCCACAAACCCCGGAAGCAGTCAAGAGATAGGCGGAGCAGCGAGATGCCGTGCATGCTGTCGTACAGATGGCCCTGCTAAGCAAAATGGACGTACAACAAATTGGACGTAAAACTATATATATATATCAATGGGTTACTTGCCATTTGTATTCTGCCCGCCCCTGCATTTCTACCTGTAGATTCATATTTGATGGATCAGCCGACCGATTCTCAATGGTTAATGAATGCTTGATTCGCGGCGAGCCCGCTTACATTCTCGCACAAAGATCTCAACAGGAAGCCTGATTCTTCGAGTTTTTAGCCAGAACGTCTGGAGAGTTATACGACTCAGCTGTTAGCTCGTTTACAGCCTACCCACATGCCGTTGTATCGTCAGTCATGAGAGTGGGGCTATGGTGCTTGGACGCGGCGACTTACGTCCAGTCCGGTAGCCGATGCCCTTATAATCGATTATTGTGAGCCTCTGCCGCGTCGGAGCGATTTGGGCATCTGGCGCCACCCGCCCACCACAACGTCCCCGCTGAGACAGTTTTCACGTCGCCCGATGTCAAAAGCAGCCTCATGCTGAGCCCCGTCGAACCACGAGGCGTGCCCCCCCCCCCCCGCGCAACAGCAGTGCGCCCGGACCGCGTGGTTCGACAGGCTCACATGAGGTCCTAGGACGTTTTGGTGTTCGACCGCGCCAGCAGCGCCAGCCCTTCCCAATCCTGCGCCATCAGCGCTTCCTTCTTGGCGCGCGTCCAACCCTTGATCTGCCGCTCGCGCGCAAACCCCTCGGTCAGCCGTTCGAAGTATTCGGCATAAACCAGCACCACCGGCCGGCGCCCGTGGGTATAACCGGGCACGACGCCCTCGTTGTGCTGCCAAACCCGCGCCTCGGGCTCCTGCTTGGTGCTGCCGACGTAATACGAGCCGTCGGCACAGCGCAGGATGTAGACCCAGAGGTGCAACTCGTCGCTCATGGAGGGGATGGTGCGCCCGGACCTCGTGGTTCGACAAGCTCACCATGAGGTCCTCTGAGGGTGTCATGAGAACAGGGACTTCCCCGATCCCGCACCGCCCCATCAGTAACCCTCATCCTGAGCCTGTCGAAGGACGAGGGTGTGGCAGAGCCGCTCCCAGTAGCCCTGGGAAGAACTGGTCTTTGGCCGTGCCAGCAGCGCCAGGCCTTCCCAGCCCTGCTCCATCAGCGCGACCGTCTTGGCGGGCGTCCACCTTTGATCTGCCGCTCGCCAAACCCTCAGTCGGGTCACCGCCCCCCTTGCGGGGGAGGCAAGCGCAGCTTGGCTTGGCGCGCCGCGCCTAGCGCAGCTCGGAGGGGGGTGCGGGAGCCCGGTTCCGGCGTCCGAGACATCTGACACCACCCCAACATCACTGACCCATCCCTCCCCGCAAGGGGGAGGGTGCCTGAGAGATTGGGGCTCGCCCGTCCGGACCTCGTGGTGTTGCACTCGCAGCGCGGAACCCCTTCCCCCACCCCGCCGTTGCCGCACCATCCCTCCGGAGAGGCGAGCGACTGCACCACTGCACGTCCAAGGCGCCTCAATCCAGACAACCGAGACGCCTCGGCTCCTGCAATTCTCCCCCCTTCGAGGGGGAGACGCGAGAGTGTGAGCGCAGCGAACTACTCGCAGCAGAGAGGGGGCCTTCATTCTTCACCGGCAATTGCCTCGCGCCACCGCACCCCAAAACCATATCCGCGTTATACTCCCCCAAGGAGACCGCACATGCTCACCCATTTCCGCACCGCCCAGGACCCGATCTACGCCACTGTGCTCGCCGAACTGCGGCAGGGGGATAAGCGGACGCACTGGATGTGGTTCATCTTTCCGCAGTTGCGGGCGCTGGGGCGGTCGGAGACGGCGCGGCGGTTCGGGATTGCCGATCTCGCCGGGGCCGAACGTTATCTGGCCGATCCGGTGCTCGGTGCGCGGCTGCGCGACTGCGTCGCCACCGTGCTGGGGGTCGAGAATCGCACGGCGCACGAGATCTTCCATTCCCCGGACGATCTGAAATTCCGCTCCAGCCTGACGCTGTTCGAGGCTGCGGCCAAGGCTTCCGATCCGCAGCCCTTTGCCGATGCACTTGACCGCTTTTATGACGGCGTGCGCGATCCGAGGACGCTGGAGCTGCTAGCGAGCTAAACCGCGTCACCGGCCCGTCATGCCGTTCAAAACCGCGCGAGCCAATTCGGCTGGCAGTTGCGCCGGGCGGGTAGCCTGTCGTACCCCTCCGGCGTGGCCGAGGGGAATCGGTCGCAGTACCAGCCGGGAGTGGACGCTTTGGCAGGGTCGGGAAACCGTCACGAGACTGAACTGCAATCTGTCATTGCCGACAGACGCTCGGCCGAGCGTCTGCAAGCGCTGGCGCTGCTGGCCTTTGCGCCGGACGAGCTGGCCGCAATTCCGCCCGAGCACCGCAAGGTGCTCGACATGCTGCTTCGCCGGCTGCTGGAGCGCAGCCCGACCGAGCCCGATATCGCCGATTGCCTGCGCGTCCGGCAGCAGTTCGAGAGCTATTGCGACAACCAGACCGGCAGCTCCGCCGGCCTCCGCCTCGCAGCGCAGCTGCGCTAGGTCCTGGCTACTCGAGCAGCTTGCGCATTTCGGCGTCGCCACGCATGTAGCGGCCGGTGGATTCGCGCGGTGCGTTGAGGGCGCCGAGCACGATCCAGAGAGCGATCAGCCCCAGGCTGAGCAGTGCAATCTGGCCGAGCGGCAGGCGCCGGACGGCGCCGACGACACGCGCCGGCAAGAGCATGAAGCGGATCACCGGCAGCGCCAGGATCGCCAGCATCAGCAGCCATTCCATCGCTCTCTCCCCTTCGAGTTGTCCTTTCCGGACGTGCGACGACAGGTCTATGCTAGACCCGTATGGTAAACGATTGCTTGTCGGGGCGGACCGCACTATGACCCGCGCCGAGTGCTGGAGAGTTGTTCATGTGCCGGATTTTGACGTTCATCTTCATGGCGATTTTGGTGTTTCTGACGCCTGTGCAGGCGCAGACGCTTGAGGCGCTCGACGCTGCCGAGGCGCAGGTCAGCGCTGCCTGGGACGCCACGCCGCTGACGTTCCGCAAGACGCTGTTCGCCGAAAGCATCGACGCCTTCGGGGTGTACACAGAAAAGACCGGCACCGTGTTCGCCCCCGGCGAGCCGATCGTGGTCTATGCCGAACCGGTCGGCTATGGCTACAGAAACAACCCCGATGGCACCTATGCGTTCGGCTTCGATTTCGACCTCGTGGTCAAGACCGCCGACGGCGACATCGTCGCCGGCAAGGATGGCTTTGCGCATTTCGAGCTGGTCAGCAAGGCGCAGAACCGCGAGTTCCTGGTCAGCCTGACGCTGTCGCTGAACGAAGCGCCGGCAGGCAGATATGTGCTCGAATATTTGGCGCATGACATCGCCTCGGACGAGACCGCGACCATCTCGATGCCCTTCAGCATCGGCGAGTGAGGACTGGCGAAGCCGGGTGAATCTGGCTATATCGCGGCCATGACCTCCCTCAACCCGTTTCGCCCGGCGCCTTTCGAGGCCATCGTCTTTGATATGGACGGCACCCTGCTCGATACCGAGATGGTGTTCCGCGACATCGTCTATGACGTGGCCGGGACGCTGGGCTTCGAGATGACCGAGACCATCCATCTGGGGATGGTGGGGTCCAGCCATGAGGCGTCCAACGCCCTGCTGGTGGAAGCCTACGGGGTGACGTTCCCCTACGCGATCTTCGATCATCACTGCCGCATCAAGATGAAGGCACGGATGGAAGAGGCGGTGCCGGTGAAGGCCGGGGTGCACGAAATGCTCGGCGAGTTGAAGACGCGCGGCATTCCCGCGGCGGTCGCCACCTCGTCGCGGTCGCCGCATGCCATCAGCCACCTGGGCGCGGCCGGCCTGCTGGATGCGTTCGAGACCATCGTGACGCGGGACGACGTCACCCACCCCAAGCCGCATCCCGAACCCTATCTGACGGCGGCCGGCCGCCTCGGCATCGCGCCCGGCAATTGCCTGGCGGTCGAAGACTCGCATGCCGGTGTGCGCGCCGCGCATGCGGCGGGCATGCAGACCATCATGGTGCCCGATCTCGTGCATCCGTCGGACGAAATCCGCCAGCTTTGCGCCGCAGTGCTCGAGAGCCTGCACGACCTGCGCCACGCGGCCTTCCGGCCCTAGCCGCCCTTCGTCACTTCGGGCTGCAGTGCACCACACCAGTGTGGTGCAGCGGCAACGATTCGCATTTGAATTAACTTGCAGCCATCGCGACCCTGTTCGCGGCGGCAGGCATTCGCATGCATGTTCAATGTGTTAGCTGGACAATTGGCGCAATTAACTACAAATTAAGACGCTAACATTCATGGTTAAGTAACTGTAAATTTTGGGTTCCATCGGCCGAAGAGCTCGGCTAGGGTGCCGCCGGGTCACGGTTCCGTGTTGGCCCGGACGTTTAGACGATGCTGCCGCGGGGGTGGTATCGGGGGAAGGGTGGCAGATTGACGGCTCAGCCGTTGACCAGATTGGCGTGTCGCTTCAAGCACGTCGTGGCCTCGTGTGCCGCAGCCCTGTTGCTGGCTGGCGCCTTGTCGTCGGCCTCCGCCGAGGATGTTGCGGTTGTCGACGCGACGCTTTTTCCAGCCCCGATGACGCAAGCGGTTGCCGCCAAGCGTCAGCAGTATTTCGAAGCGACCCAGCCCAAGCTGACCCCTGAATTGCTGGCCGCCTATGTCGAGCGGCAGCGCAGCATCAAGAATTTCAACGGCTTCAACGTCACGCCGACCGGCGTCGAACTCACCGAAGCCGTGCTCTCGAGCTATATCGCCAAGCGCCGCAATGACGCCCTCGATGCCATCGAGAGTGTCGATACCAGCGGCCCGGCTCTGACGCCTGCCGTGCTGGTTGCCTATGCGGAAAAGCAGTACGTGCCGACCGTCAAGAAGGTGAAGCTGGCCGACAGCGAACGCCTTTGCCTGGCGCAGGCCATCTATCACGAGGCGCGCGGTGAATCGACGGATGGCCAGATGGCGGTCGCCAACGTCATCATCAACCGCGCCTTCTCCAAGAAGTACCCGTCGACGATCTGCGGCGTGGTGTTCCAGAACGCCGACAAGGGCAAATACAAGTGCCAGTTCACCTTCGCCTGCGACGGGCGGAGCGACATGGGCACCGAGCGCACGGCCTGGAACAATTCGGTCAAGATGGCGGAAAAGGCCTTCTCCGAGTTCCAGCAGGGCGAGCGCCCGGATGTGCTGCCGGGTTCGGCACTGTTCTACCACACCACCGCGGTGGCGCCGAAGTGGTCGCACAGCTTCCGCCGTGTGGCGGCCATCGGCTCTCACGTCTTCTACTCCTCGAACTGATCCGTCTCTGATCGGCTGATACGGCGTGGCACAAGCCGCGCCTTTTTTGCATGCCTTTCCGCCCGGCCGGCGTTGCCGCCTCCGGTTGGTGTGTGGTGGATCGGGCCCCGAGGCGCTTGCCGTCTCTGGGTATGATAATAACGAGACGGTAGCCGCCTCGGGGAACCGGGTTTTGTGGCATTGTCCCGCGCTTCGGGAGACTGGAGCCCGACTTGCCGCCCCTTTTCAACTCCGTGCACTTGGCCCAGGGGCGTGAGACGACTCCCTTCCCCCTCCCGGCAGTCCCCTCCGCAAGCGTTCGTCGCGCTTCCCGTCCGTCGCGGGGAGATGGGGGAAGATTACGCCGAGCGGAGAGGGCGGGGACAAGTTTTACGATGCGGCTGGATCATCCCGCGGCGTCAGTGGCTTGCAGCTGTCGTCCGCGCGAGTGACATCGGCGGGATGAATGACCCATCGTGGCTCTCGCCCCCCCACCCCGACCCTCCCCGCGAGGGAGAGGCTGACGGAGGGGCTGGCGAATAATGGAGGCGCTGGCGTCTACTGGGTCCCGGCGTGCGCCGGGATGACGCCGGTGGGGGGTGGCAAGTGAGGGGCTACCAACGGCAGAGAGACCTCATCCTGAGCCTGTCGAAGGATGAGGTCGGGTTGCGGAGCGTGCAAGCAGGTGGCGCAGCCGGTGCGGCCCCTCGTGGATCGACAGGCTCACCATGAGGAGGCGCACTATGAGGGGTGAGAGAGATGCGCGATGTGCAGTGGCGAAGGTGCGACAGCCGCAAAAGCCTCAAGCGTCTCCCTGCAGCGCAGCTTGGCAGGAGGGTTTGGCATGGCCGGATGGCGATGTGAGCCAGGGGAGAGGCAAACGCCTCTCCGGGTTCTTCAGCTACTCCGCGGCCTGGATGGCCGGCCCGTCGAACTTCCTGAAATTGTCGGTGAAGCGCTTGAGCAGGGCCTGGGCTGCCGTGTCATAGGCAGCGGGGTCGGGCCAGCATTGGCGCGGGTCGAGCAGGCGGGGGTCGACGCCGGGCACAGCGGTAGGGACATCGAGGCCGAAAACCGGGTCGCGGCGCATCGGGACGTTGTCGAGTTCACCGGACAGGGCAGCGTCGAGCAGGCGGCGGGTGGAGGCGATATCGATGCGCTGGCCGGTGCCATAGGCGCCGCCGGTCCAACCGGTGTTGAGCAGCCAGGTGCGGGCACCGCTGGTGCGGAGCCGCTCCTCGAGCAGACGGCCATAGACCTTGGGGTGGAGCGGCATGAAGGGCGCTCCGAAGCAGGCCGAAAACGTCGCGGCGGGCTCGGTCACGCCGCGTTCGGTGCCGGCGACCTTGGCGGTATAGCCGGAGAGAAAATGGTAGACCGCCTGTTCCGGGCTGAGGCGCGAAATCGGCGGCAGGACGCCAAAGGCATCGGCCGTCAGGAACACCACGGTGTTCGGCGTGCCGCCGACGCCGCCCGGGGCGATGGCCGGAAGCGTCTCGATCGGATAGGCGGCGCGGGTGTTTTCCGTCAACGACACGTCATCGTAGAGCGGCCGCCTGTCAGCGCCCAGCCTGAGGTTTTCCAGCACCGTGCCAAAGCTGCGGGTGGCCGCGAAGATCTCCGGTTCTGAGGTCGCGCTGAGCTTGACCGTCTTGGCGTAGCAGCCGCCCTCGAGGTTGAAAACACCGTCTATCGACCAGCCATGCTCATCGTCGCCGATCAGCGGACGGGCCGGATCGTTGGAGAGCGTCGTCTTGCCGGTACCCGAGAGGCCAAAGAACAGGGCCACGTCGCCCCTGGCACCGACATTGGCCGAGCAATGCATGGGCAGCACATCGGCCCGCGGCGCATGGAAGTTGAACAGCGAGAACACCGACTTCTTGATCTCGCCGGCATAGGCCGTGCCGGCGATCAGCACCAGCTTGCGGGTCATGTCGAGGGCGATGACGGTGTCGCTGCGCGTGCCGTGGCGCGCCGGGTCGGCCTTGAAGCTGGGCAGATGCAGGATGGTGACATCGGCGCCCGGCTGCGGCTTGTCCTGCCGGATCAGCAGATTGCGGATGAAGAGCGCGTGCCAGGCGGTTTCGGTGAAGACGGTTACACGCAGCTGGTGGCGCGGGTCGGCGCCGGCCAGCAGATGCTGACGATGCAAGCTCAGGCCATCGACGGCATTGAGCATGTCCTCGGCCAGAGCTTCGAACTGGGCGGGCCGCATCGCAGCGGAATTGTCCCACCACACGGTGTCGGCGGTGAGCGTGTCAGCGACAATGAACTTGTCCTTGACCGAACGCCCGGTGAAGACGCCGGTGGTCACCGCGAGGGCGCCGTCAGCGGTCAGTTGTCCCTCGTTGCGGACAAGTGCCTCGGTCATCAGGGCCGGAACGTCGGCGTCCCAGGTGACCGCTGCCGCCTGTTCGGCGATACGCAAATGCAGGTCGTCGTGGTCCAGAACAGTCATCTTGTCTGCCTCGCAACTCGCTGGGTCGGGCCAAGTGGTACGGGCAGTTCAGGTCCTCCGGCCATCCCCGAATCGGTCTTACGACCATAGTCTCAGCGGGGTGCTTCGCCTTACCTTTCCAGCTATTAACTGGTAACCGGAGAGAACCCGCCTTATTTATGCGTAAATGTGGCAGTCAACCTCTGCCACAATCCGGCATGCGTCGCGCCGGGGATTATAAGGAAGGGAACGAGATGCCCAAGATTGCCCTGGTGGACGATGACCGCAATATCCTGACCTCGGTGTCACTGACACTGGAGGCAGAAGGCTACAATGTCTCGACCTATACTGACGGCGCATCGGGGCTTGAGGGCCTCACCAATGACAGGCCGGATCTGGCCATCCTCGATATCAAGATGCCGCGCATGGACGGCATGGAACTGCTGCGCCGGCTGCGGCAGAAATCGGATCTGCCGGTGATTTTCCTCACTTCCAAGGACGAGGAAATCGACGAATTGTTCGGCCTTAAGATGGGCGCCGATGATTTCATCACCAAGCCATTCAGCCAGCGGTTGCTGGTCGAGCGGGTCAAATCGATCCTGCGCCGCGCCGCGCCGCGCGATCCGACCTCCACCACCGCCGGCAGCGAGCCGACGCCGGGCAAGGCGCTGATCGAGCGCGGCGCCCTGGTGATGGACGAGGAACGGCATACCTGCACCTGGAAAGGGCAGCGCGTCACGCTGACGGTAACCGAGTTCCTGATCCTGCAGGCCCTGGCGCTGCGGCCGGGCGTGGTCAAGTCGCGCAATGCCCTGATGGACGCGGCCTATGACGACCAGGTGTATGTCGACGACCGCACGATCGACAGCCACATCAAGCGGCTGCGCAAGAAGTTCAAGGCAACCGACGACGACTTCGAAATGATCGAGACGCTGTACGGCGTGGGCTATCGCTTCAAGGAACAGTAGGAGCGTCTGTGGCCGTTACCGGGCACGATCTGCAAGACGAGAAATCCGAGCCCGGTGGTGACGCGCAGCGCGGCGACGGCGGCGGTGCGTTTCTCCGACGCGTCCTCGGTGGCCTCAGCCGGGCCTGGCGAAGTGTCGGGCGCTTTATCGGCGCCACGATATTTTCCAGTCTGGCACAGCGCATCATCGTACTCAATCTGGCCGGGCTCGCCGTGCTGGTGCTGGGCATCCTGTTCCTCAACCAGTGGCGCACCGGGCTGATCGATGCGCGGTTGCAGAGCCTGCGCGTGCAGGGCGAGATCATTGCTTCAGCGATTGCGGCATCGGCGACGGTCGACAGCGACGTCATCACCGTCAATCCCGACCGGCTGCTGGAACTCAAGACCGGCGATGCCGTGTCGTCTCTCAGCTTTTTCGATCCGGCGCTGGATTTTCCGATCAATCCGGAGCGGATTGCACCGCTGCTGCGCAACCTGGTGACGCCGACGAGGACCCGGGCCCGGATCTACGACAGGGAAGGACTGCTGATCCTCGACAGCGCCAACCTCTATGCCCGCGGTGAAGTGCTGCGGTCGCTGAGCCGGCAGCAGGACGGCACCGGGTTTTTCCTGTTCGACTGGTGGAACACGCTGATGGCCTGGCTGCCGGGCGACGATTTTCCGCTGTATCAGGAATATGGCGCCGACGAAGGCACCCGCTATCCGGAGGTCGCGGCGGCGCTGACCGGGGCGGCAACGGCGATCGTCCGGGTGGATGCCAAGCACCAGCTGGTGGTGTCGGTGGCGGTGCCGGTGCAGCGCGTGCGCGCCACCGTGGGCGTGCTGCTGCTCTCGACCAATCCGGGGGAGATCGACCAGATCGATACCGCCGAGCGCTGGGGCATCCTGCGCATTGCGCTGGTGGCGGCAACGGTGACAATCATCCTCTCGCTGCTGCTGGCGGGCACGATTGCAGGGCCGTTGGGTCGGCTGGCGAGCGCGGCCGAACGGGTGCAGAGTTCGGCAACGATGCGGGCCGAAATCCCGGACTTTTCAGATCGCCCGGACGAAGTGGGACACCTGTCGCGGGCGCTACGCGCCATGACCTCGGCGCTCTACAACCGCATCGAGGCGATCGAGCGGTTTGCCGCCGACGTGGCACATGAGCTCAAGAACCCGCTGACCTCGCTGCGCTCGGCGGTCGAGACGCTGCCGCGGGCCAAGCGCGCGGAAGACCGCGAGAGACTGCACGCCATCATCCAGCACGACGTCAAGCGGCTCGACCGGCTGATCTCTGACATTTCCAACGCCAGCCGCCTCGACGCAGAACTGGCGCGGCAGAGCGTGGAAGTGGTGGACGTCGAAAAGCTGGTGGAGACCATGGTGTCGATCCAGACCGACCTCGCCTCGGGCCGCAACGTGACGGTGAAGCTCGACAAGCGGTCCGGAAAGCAGGCGGCCATGGCGCTCGGGCATGACAGCCGGCTGGCGCAGGTGTTCAACAACCTGATCGACAATGCGGTGTCGTTCTCGCCGCCGGGCGGCACGGTCAATGTTGCGGTATCGACGACGGAAACCCAGATCACCGTGACGGTGAGCGACGAGGGCCCCGGCATTCGAGGCGATATCAGCCGGATTTTCCAGCGCTTCTACACCGACCGGCCCGATGGCGAGCATTTCGGCGATCACTCGGGGCTCGGGCTGTCGATTTCCAAGCAGATCATCGAGGCCCACAAGGGTACGATCAAAGCCGAGAACCGCACCGATCGCAGCGGCGCGCGGTTCACCGTGACGCTGCGCCGGACGCCGACCGAGAAGGCCCGGAAATGAGTATCCCCGAGAATATCCATGCCACCGGGCTGCGGCTCGGTGGACTGGGTGTGATGCTGCGGGGGCCGTCCGGAGCCGGAAAGTCGCTGCTGGCACTGGAACTGTTCGACCAGTGGGAGGCGCGCGGACTCGAGGCATTGCTGGTGGGAGACGACCGGCTGGATCTGCTGGTCGATGGCGTGCGCCTGATGATGCACGGCCCCGAGAACATCGCGGGACTGATCGAGTTGCGCGGTCGGGGCATCGTGCGGCGTGCGTCGGTGGCGCGCTGCCAGGTGCATGTGGTGGTCGATCTGGTACCCCTGCTCGAGCGCATGGTCGAGGAGAGCGACCTGGTCACCGAGGTGATGGGGGTGCGGTTGCCGCGCTGCCCGGTTCCGCAGGCGGGAATCGTTGATGCGCGGCATCAGATCATGCTGATCCGGGAGGCTTTGCGGGAAGTCTCGGCCGGAAAGGGCCAGACGCGTCAAAAAGACACTTGAATCCGAAAGGATGAGGGGCAAAACTCCCCGGGGTGCCGCCTCCGGCATGCCGATTGGGGAATATGCATGATTGGCATGGTTCTGGTGACCCACGGGGCGCTGGCCATCGAGTTCAAAGCCGCACTGGAACATGTCGTCGGTCCACAGGAGTTTGTGGAAACGGTAGCCATTGGGCCCGACGACGACATGGAAGAGCGGCGGAACGATATTCTCGGTTGCGTCGATGCCGCCGACCAGGGTCAGGGCGTGGTCATCCTGACCGACATGTTCGGTGGTACGCCTTCGAACCTGGCGATTTCGGTGATGCAGAACCGTGGCGTCGAGGTCATCGCCGGGATGAACCTGCCGATGCTGGTCAAACTGGCGCGCGTCCGCGGCGAGCTCGACATCAAGGCAGCGGTGAGCATGGCGGCGGAAGCCGGGCGCAAATACATCAACGTGGCCAGCGATACGCTTGGCGGTTGAGCCGTTTTCCGGCACAATGGCTCGATGGATACTGCGGCAGGTTCAGATCGGGCGCTGGCTCAGCAATTGACGATCGTCAATCGCAAGGGTCTGCATGCGCGGGCGTCGGCGCGATTTGTGCGCACAGCCGAGTGTTTCGACGCCGAGATCAAGGTTGTCCGCGAGGGACAGTCGGTAGCCGGCAATTCCATCATGGGCCTGATGATGCTGGGGGCCGGTCCGGGCGCCACCATTCTGGTGCAGGTCACCGGCAAGCAGGCGCGCGAGGCGCTCGATGCGATCACCACGCTCGTCAATAACGGCTTTGACGAGGACAACGAGGGTGTCGAGGCCGATTGAGCGAGGCCGTGGAGCTCTGCGCCCCCGACCCTGGCTGGGCTGCTGCGTTTGTCCGTGAGCGTGCACTGATCGCGCCTATCCTCGGTGCCAGTGCCAAGCTGATCGAACATATGGGGTCGACGGCCATCCCCGGCCTGCCGGCCAAGCCGATCATCGACATCATCGTGCTGGTCGAGGATCTCGACGTGGCCAGGGCTGCCATCCCGGCGCTTGAGGCTACCGGCTACAGCTTCTGGGCCGATAATCCGGACAAGACACGGCTCTTTCTGGTCAGGGGCCTGCCGCCAGCACCCCGCCGGACGCATCACCTGCATATCCACGACGATGCCGACGAAGTGCAACGCCATCTCCTGTTTCGGGACCACCTGCGGAGCCACCCCGCTGTGCGAGACGCCTACCTTGCGCTCAAGACCGAGCTGGCGGCGCGCTATCGCGACGACCGGGAGACCTATTCGACGCAGAAGTCGGCGTTCATCGATGACCTGGTGCTGTCACTGGGCGGTCCGGCACGGCAGCATTGAACTCACGACCGCCCTGCGCCGTTGACTTGAGGCGAGGTTCGCCCCAGCTATCGGGACAGAGGAGGATCGTTGGTGCGCAGAGCTCTCAGCATTGTCGGCGGCCTGGCTCTCGGCGTCACGCTGAGCCAGTTTCCCGAATATGCCCAGCAATATACGCAGCGCCTCGGCGGGGCGGTCGACGAGTTGCGGATCATCACGGTGGAATTCGACACCGCCGCCGCCGCGGCCGGACTGACCCGCGACGACGCCATTGCCCGCTATTCGGCCACCGGCGACACCTTCATTGCAGGGCGCGGCCAGTCGGCGGCGCGAACATTTGCACGCTATGACGAACTTAGCGCGATGCTGGAGAGCATCCGGGGCGCCGATGCGGCGCAGCGCCTGATGCTGTTGCCGCAGTTCATGGACAGCGAGATCGGGGCGCGAGCGCTGGAGGATTTCGAGCCCGCCGTGCCGGTCAGCCTTGAAGGTATCGCCTATGCCGGCGGCGGCTTCCTGCTCGGCTATCTGCTGACGTCGGGGCTGACGTGGCTTGCCCTGCTGCCTCTTCGCCGCCGCCGCGAGGCCCGCCCATAAAGGGGATATAAAGAATCCTTTATGTCCTACGTTGATCCCGTGGCCCGGCTTGCGTATAAGCGGGCCAACAGCACAACGCGGAGCTTCAGCCACATGGCCACCAAGACCACCGACTACGCCGTCAAAGACATTTCGCTCGCCGACTATGGCCGCAAGGAACTCGATATCGCCGAGATCGAAATGCCCGGCCTGATGGCCATCCGCGAGGAATATGCCGCATCGCAGCCGCTCAAGGGCGCGCGCATTGCCGGCTCGCTGCACATGACCGTCCAGACGGCCGTGCTGATCGAGACGCTTGTCGCACTCGGCGCGGAAGTGCGCTGGGTCAGCTGCAACATCTTTTCGACCCAGGACCATGCCGCCGCGGCGATCGCCGCCGCCGGCATCCCGGTCTTCGCCCACAAGGGCGAGACGCTGGAAGAGTACTGGGCCTTTACCGACCGCATGATGGACTGGCCGGGCAGCACACCCAACATGATCCTCGACGATGGTGGCGACGCCACCATGTATATTCTGAACGGCGCCAAGGCCGAGGTTGATCCCTCCTTCCTTGAAAAGCCCACCAATGAAGAAGAAGAAATCTTCTTTGCCACCATCAAGCGCCGCCTGGCATCCAGCCCGGGCTTCTTCACCAAGATCCGCGACAGCATTCGCGGCGTGTCCGAAGAGACCACGACAGGTGTGATGCGTCTCTACCAGTTGCATGCCAAGGGCGAACTGCCGTTCCCGGCCATCAACGTCAATGACTCGGTCACCAAGTCCAAGTTCGACAACAAGTACGGCACGCGTGAATCGCTGGTCGACGCCATCCGCCGCGGCACCGACGTGATGCTGGCGGGCAAGGTGGCGATCGTTTGCGGTTTCGGCGATGTGGGCAAGGGCTCGGCGGAATCGCTGCGCGGCGCCGGCGCCCGCGTGCTGGTGACCGAAGTCGACCCGATCTGTGCGCTGCAGGCCGCCATGGAAGGCTTTGAGGTGGTGACCCTCGAGGAAGCCGCGCATCGCGCCGACGTGGTGGTCACCGCGACGGGCAACCGTGACGTGCTGATGGTTGACGACATGCGCAAGCTCAAGGACATGGCGATCGTCTGCAATATCGGGCACTTCGACAACGAGATCGACGTTCTCGGTCTGCGCAACTTCAAGTGGACCAATGTGAAGCCGCAGGTCGACATGATCGAGAAGCCCGATGGCAAGCGGCTGATCCTGCTGTCCGAAGGCCGTCTGGTGAACCTGGGCAATGCCACCGGTCACCCGAGCTTTGTGATGAGCGCCTCGTTCGCCAACCAGACGCTGGCGCAGATCGAGCTGTGGACCAACGGCAAGTCGCTCGAGAAGAAGGTGCACGTGCTGCCCAAGCACCTGGACGAGAAGGTTGCCGAACTGCATCTGGCCAAGCTGGGCGCCAAGCTGACCAAGCTGACCCAGAAGCAGGCCGACTATATTGGCGTCAGCCAGGCCGGCCCGTTCAAGTCGGGCGAGTACCGCTACTAAGATTATCGCCGTCTGTGGCTTTTAGGGCCCTATCCGTGCGCGGGTAGGGCTCTTTGTTTTTGCTAAAGAATCTTGTGATCCGGCGCGGGCGTTAACGAAGCGTTCACTGTTCGGACCGCGGTCAATGGCCTTTATGGGCATTTTGCCCGCTGTCCACACCCCTAAAGACTCTTTTTCGCGATTCCCCGGACCGCTATCTTGCAGTGATTCGGTGGTCTGGGGGCTCAGGCTGCAAGACGTAGTCGCTGGCGGAAACGTTGGCGGCGCTGGCGATTCGACGCGCATGCGCGTGACGGCCAGCCTCGCGTAACGAGTAAGCGTAGCATCGATCAATCGCGATCGGTGCATTGGCGGCGGTTCTTAGAATGAGGCAATGCATGAAGCCGGAGACAATCCGGAATGGTTGGGGATTCGCGGGTCTGTCCGCGTCCGTCCTGGCCCTCCTGAGTGCCAGTCCGGCTCTCGCGCAGGCGCAAAGCCAGGGCTTCAGCACCGGCGTTCTTTCAGGCGCCATGCCGCTGACCATTGCGCTGGGTGCGGGTGCGTTTGCGCTTCTGGCCATGACGCTGGTGCGCCGGCTGCTCAAGGATGCCAAGCAGGACAAGCGCCAGTCCAACCAGCAAATCGCCTCGCTTCGGGCACTGGTCGATGAATACGAGGCCCTGCTGTCAGGCACCGGTGAAGTCACCGTGCTCTGGACCGAGAACACCGGCGGGCCGAAATTTCTGGGTCAGACGTCGATCATCCTCCCCCCGGGGCGACGCCCCGAGGCGGTGCTGGAATTCGATCTCTGGCTGCGCGACGAAGAGGCCGATGCTCTGGCTCACGCGCTGGAGGCACTGAAAGTGCATGGGCGCGGCTTTGACCTGTCGCTGCGCACCCGCGACAACATGCTGATCCGCGCCTCGGGCTGGGTGCTGGGCAGCGGGACGGCGCTGAAGCTGCGCCGCGCGGCACAGCAGATCCCTGTCGACCCGGAGCTCGACTCCCGCAAGGCAAGCGCCGACTTTGCCGTGGCCAAGACCGTGCTGGCCGCCCTCGGTGTTCCCGCGTTCCTGCGCAATGGCGCGCAGAAGCTGGTCTTTGCCAATGCCGCCTATCACGAGCTGGCGCGGACGCTGGGCAAGCGCAGCTCGGATGCGCAGCCGGCCGAACTGCATGACCTGCAGGCCGCACAAAAGCAGTTGCTTGCCGCCCCGGCCGGAACGCGGCCACAGCCGGCTACCATCGTACTGCCCGAAGCCGGCACCTACGAACTGATGCAGTTCCACATCAATGACGGCACAGCAGGCTTCCTGCGGCCCCGCAAGGATCGCGCCCGCGAGGCCCGCGACGCCAATCTCAGCCATCTGTCGTCGGTGATCGATGCACTGGCGACGCCCATCGCCATCTTCAATGGCAATCGCGAGCTGGTGCAGTACAACAGCGCCTATTGCGCATTGTGGGGGCTCGACCCCAACTGGCTGCGGTTGGGGATGGACGAACGCGCCATCCTCGACAAGCTGCGGACCGACGGCAAGCTGCCGAACGAGCCCGACTACCAGGCATGGCGCGCCCGGCACCTGACCAGCTACGCCTTGAGCAAGCCACGCGAGAGCGACCCATGGCACCTGCCTGACGGCCGCACGGTGCAGGTGATCGCGGCACCGGCTGGCCCCAATGGCGGGGTGATCTATGTGTTCGAGGACATCACCGACCAGTTGCAGCTCAAGAGCCTGAACAAGGCGCTGACCGATGTGCAGCGCTCGACGCTCAATGCGCTGTCGGAAGGCGTGGCAGTGTTCGGCACCAATGGCCGGCTGACGCTCTACAACCCGCGCTTTTCGGTGCTGTGGAAGGTGTCGACGACGCTGCTCGACGAGAATCCGCATATCGACCAGATCGCGGCCGCCGTCGCGACGGCCATGCCGGAAGACGGACCATCGCTGTGGCGCGACCTGAAGCGCGGCATCATTGATCTCAACCCGACCCGCTCGGACCAGTCCGGCCGGTTGACCCGCGCGGACGGGCGCATGCTGGATTATGCGGTGGTCCGGTTGCCCGACGGGCAGACGATGATGACCTTCCTCGATGTCACCGACAGCGCCAAGTACTCGCTGATGCTGCGCGAACGCAACGAGGCACTGGTCACCGCCGACCGCCTGAAGGACGCCTTCGTGCAGAACGTGTCCTACGAATTGCGCTCGCCGCTGACCAATATCATCGGCTTCGCCGACCTGCTGTCATCCAAGGCCGCGGGCGACCTCAACGAACGCCAGCAGTCCTATACCGACTATATCCGGGCCTCGAGCGTCACCCTTGGCGTCCTGATCGACAACATTCTGGACCTGGCAACGGTGGATGCCGGCATTGCCGAGCTGCAGCCCGAGCCGCAGGATATCGGTGCCCTGGTCGACAAGGCCCGCGCCGGACTGGCCGCGACCTTCCCCGAGATCGACGGCGAAAATTCGATCAACCTTGTCGTCGAGATTGCGCCCGACCTGCCGCTGTTCGTGGCCGACGGGACGCGCGTGGTGCAGGTGCTCTACAATCTGCTGTCTTCGGCGGCTCGGTTCTCGGAACCCGGCGGCGAAGTGAAGCTGACAATCACCGGCCGCGGCGATCGCATGCTGTTCATCGTTGAAGACGAGGGCTCGGGGATGGGCGAGGAAATGCGCGCCGCCCTGCTGGAACGCAATGACACGCAGGCGATTGCCGGACGGCAGCGTGGCGCCGGGCTTGGCCTCGCCATCGTCCGGGCCTTCGTCAACCTGCATGGCGGTACCGTGACCGTTGAGAAGCGCGGCTCCCGCGGCAGCCGCGTCACCGTCAACCTGCCGGCCGATGCCTCGCTGCAGCAGGCCGGCGCCGCCGAATAGGCGATGACACGCCACCACCTTCGCGACGATGCTGCCACCGCCGCCTTCGGCACGCGCCTGGCGGCAGCACTGAAGCCGGGCGACCTGGTACTGCTCGATGGCGACCTTGGGGCCGGCAAGACCGCCCTCGCCCGTGCGGTGATCCGGCAGCTCGTCGGCGACCCGCGGCTCGACGTGCCGTCGCCAAGCTTTGCTCTGGTGCAGCCCTATGAGGCGAAGGGCGTGCCGGTGCTGCATGCCGATCTCTATCGGCTGGCAAGCGAGGCCGAAATCGATGAACTGGGGCTGTTCGACCGGGCCGGTGCCATTGTGCTGGTGGAGTGGCCCGAGCGTGCCCCGTCACTGGCGGGCCGCGCCGATGTGACCGTCGCCTTGTCGGTGCCTGCTGACGGGGCCGGACGAGACGTCGAGATCACGTTTGCCGATGGCCGGGGGCTGGACTGACTGGACAGGGGGGCTCGCCCTCGCTCAAATCCGGCATGGACCGATTCCCCGATGTGATGATCCTTGCAGCCGGCCTCGGCACGCGCATGCGGCCGCTGACGGAGGCGACGCCGAAGCCGCTGCTCAAGGTGGCAGGCGTGCCGCTGCTCGACCGGGTCGCCGCACTGGCGCAGGACGAGGGCGCCCGGCGCTTCGTGGTCAACGCGCATCATCATGCCGACCAAGTCGAGGCACATGTGGCGGCGATGAATGCCACTCCGGACGGAGGAGATTTCGTGCTGTCACCGGAGGCAAGCCTGCTCGATACCGGCGGCGGAGTGAAAGCGGCATTGGGGGCGCTGGAGACCGATCCGTTTCTCGTCATGAACGCGGACAGCCTGTGGCTGGCAGGCGACCGGCCGCTGCAGCGGATGCGGGCGGCCTATGACGGACGGATCGTGCTGCTCTGCGTGCACCCGATGCGAGCCTCCGGCTTTTCCCGCCGCAGCCATGATTTCTGCCTGGCGCCGGACGGGGAGATCACCAATGACCGCGGCGCGCCGGTGATCTATGCCGGGACCGCGCTGTTGCCGCGATCGATTTTCGAGGGCACGCCGGACGGACCGTTTTCGCTGTTCGACCTGTTCGAGGCGGCGCTGGAGCGCGGGGCGTTGCGGGGTGTCGCACTGGGCACCGACTGGCTGCATATCGGCGACCCGCAGGCGCTGGCGGCAGCCGAGGCGCGGCTTGCCCGATGAGCCGGGCGCAGAAGCTGTTCACCATCGCGCCGGATGCGCCGTTTCTGGCAACGCTGGCCGACCGGATCATCGACGGCACGCTGCTACAGGGCTGGCCACAGACCGGGCCGTTCTGGCTCAGCGATGTCACCATCGTGCTGCCGACGCGGCGGGCGCGGCTGAAGCTGGCGCAGGCGCTGATGGAGCGCGGGCAGACGCTGTTGCCCGATATCCGTACCTTTGGCGGGGAGGTGGCCGACGAGGAACCGTTCCTGCCGCCGTTCGACCTGCCGGCACTGCCGCAGGCAGCACCGCCGTTTGCGCGGACGCTGACGCTGGCGCGGCTGATCGACGCCTGGGCACGGACCACCGACGGTCAACGCGTGCTGGCCACGCCGCCCAATGCTGCGGAAGTGCTGGGACTGGCCAATTCGCTGGGCGGATTGCTCGATGACCTGGTGATCGAGGGCGTATCGGCGGACGCGGTGCTGGCGGTACCGGCCGAGAACCTGCCGGAGAACTGGCAGCAGGTGCTGGACTTCCTCAACATCGCGCTGCGGACATGGCCGGACATACTGGCGGCGAACGGCAGAGCCGACCCGCCGCAGCTGCGCAACGAGCGCCTGCGGCGCCAGGCCGCGACGGCGGGTTTGCTCTACGGGGACCGCCCGGTGATTGCGGCGGGCTCGACCGGCTCGATCCCGGCCACGGCGGAGTTGCTGCAGGCCGTCGCTGGTCTGCCGCGCGGTGCGGTTGTGCTGCCCGGACTTGATACCACGTTATCTTCGGAGCAACACGAGGCTCTGCTCGATCAGAGCGCGTCGCCTCATGGGCATGCACAGTACGGACTCTCTCAACTGCTGCGGCAGTTTGGCACGACACATGGCGAAGTGACCGAGCTTGCCGAAAAGCCCCAGCCGCGCACCCGCGTGGTTCGTACCGCGCTGGCTCTGGCGGCAGAAACCGAGGGCTGGGCCGGATTGCGCGCCGATTTGCATAGCACGTTATCTTCGGCGATGAACGGCGTGTCTGTTATCGCTGCGCGCACCCAGGATGAAGAGGCGCGCGCCGTGGTGCTGGCGGCACGGGAGGCCTTGGTGGCCGGCCAAAGTGTGGGCATCATCTCGCCGGACCAGTCCCTGTCACGGCGCATTGCCATGGAGTTCCGGCGCTTCGGCGTCGAGGTCGACGACGCGGCGGGCGTGCCGCTGTTCCAGTCGCCGGCGGGACGACTGGTGCGGATCGTCCTGGCCTGTGCGGCGTCCGGCTTTGCGCCGGTGGATCTGATGGCGTTGCTGCAGAACGGCGCGACGACGCTGGGACTGGAACGGGCCGAGGTGTCGCGCGTCGGGCAATTGATCGATCTGGGGCTGTTGCGCGGACAGCGTCCGGCAACCGGTCTCAGGGGATTGCGCGCCTTGCTGACGGCGAACCTCGATCGGCTCACCCGCCATCCGGCAAGGAAGCTGGAGCCGGAAGAGGGCGTTGCCATTGCCGAGCTCTTCGACCGGCTGTCGCGTGCCCTGCAGCCGCTCTGCGACCTGCTGGCCAGGGGCAGGTTCGGTGTCGCCGATCTGGCGACGCAACTGGCCACGACGATGGAGGCCGTGACCGACGGCAAGGACTTCCCGGGATTTGCAGAGTTCCGGCGCTGGGCCGAGGAGCTCGGGGCGCAGGCCGGCGAAGGTCCTGAAATCCCACCGGTGACACTCGACGCCGTGCTGGGAACGCTGATGGCCGGAATGACGGTGACGGCGCAGAAACCGGGACGCGACGACGTGATGATCTGGGGCCAGCTGGAAGCGCGGTTGCAGAACCCCGACCTGCTGATCCTCACCGGGCTCAACGAGGACGTGTGGCCGCGCGTCGCCGATCCGGGACCGTGGCTCAGCCGGGGCATGCGGCTGGCGGCGGGGCTGGAGCCGCCGGAACGCCAGCAGGGACAGGCGGCGCACGACTTCGAGATGGCGATGGGCAATGCGCAAGTGGTGCTGGCCTACGCCGAGCGGCGCGGCACGTCGCCGGCATTGCCGTCGCGCTTCCTGCAACGGCTCGAAGCCTTCCTGGGGGAAGCGGCCGGGCCGCTCAGGCAACGCGGGCAGCGCTGGATCGACATGGCGCGGCGGCTCGATGCCGTCGCGGCGCTTCCGGTGCCAGCGGTTCGACCTCTCCCCAGTCCGCCGGTGGCCCTGCGCCCGTCGAAGCTCTCGGTGACCGAGATCGAGACGCTGTTCCGCTCGCCCTACGACATCTACGCCAGGCATGTGCTGAAGCTCAGAAAATTGCCGGCGCTAGGCGATGAGCCGGATGCCCGCGAACGCGGATCGATGATCCATGACGTCTTCGACCGGTTTGTTTCAGGCGGGCACGACTTTGCCGCCCCCGATGCGCGGGCGCAGCTGATGGCGATGGCGGAGCAGGCCTTCTCAGGCCTCGATGCGATCGGCGAACGCCGTGATATCTGGCTGAAGCGGTTCGAGCGGGCCGCAGAAGAGTTTCTCGCCTATGAGCGGTCACGCGAGCCGGTCGTACGCCAGCGTCATGCCGAGATTTCCGGGGCATGGCACCTGCCGATCGGCTTTACGCTGACGGGCAAGGCCGACCGCATCGATGAACTGCATGACGGGACAGTGCAGATCATCGACTTCAAGACCGGCTCGATCCCGACGCCCAAATCGATGAAGGCGTTCGAAGCCCCGCAGTTGCTGCTGGAAGCGGCCATGGCGCAGGCCGGCGCCTTCGGGGGGGTGCCCGCGGCCGAGATTTCGGCCCTCACCTATATCAAGATCGGGCTGGGACCGGATGCTCTCTCGACGACGCCGTTCAAGGCGCGTGACGGACTCGACCTGCCGACGGCAACCGACGAGGTCGCGCGCCGGCTGCAGGGACATGTCGAGGCGCTGCTGATGAGCGACGCCCGGCCGCTGGCGGCGCGCATCCGTCCTGACATCACCCGGCGCTATCGCGGCGACTACGACCATCTGGCCCGCACCGACGAGTGGACCATCCAGGCGGGAGAGGACGAATGAGCGAGCGTCCGCTGTTCGACCCCCTGCCCCAGCACGTCACCGACCTGCAGCGGCAGGCTGCCGATCCGGGAAGTTCGACCTGGGTGGAGGCCAATGCCGGGTCCGGCAAGACGCGCGTGCTCACCGACCGCGTGCTGCGGCTGATGCTGGCCGGGGTGAAGCCGGACCAGATTCTCTGCCTTACCTACACCAAGGCGGCAGCCGCAGAGATGCGGCAGCGGCTCTCCGACCGGCTGGCCGAATGGACGCTGGCAGAAGAGGCCAGGCTGGTTGCCGAGCTGACGGACCTGCTTGGCGAGCGGCCGGCACCATCGACATTCGAACGGGCCCGGACGCTATTTGTCATCGCCCTGGAAACGCCGGGCGGACTGAAGATCCAGACCATCCATGCCTTTTGCGAAAGCGTGCTGCACCGCTTCCCGACAGAAGCGGGCGTGCCGTTCGACTTCAAGGTTGTCGACGACTACGAGCGCGAGACCATGGTGCTCGAGGCGCGGGAGCGGGTGATTGCCGCCGGAATCAATGGCGACCCCGAGCTGGAATTGCCGGTCGAGGTGCTGTTCGACGCGCTGAGCGACTTCGCCATCGCCAAGGCCATCGACCTGGCGCTGAGCGAGAACAGCAAGCTCAAGCAGGTGATCGCCGACAGGAGCGCAGCCAAGCGCCGGCTGCGACGACTGGTCGGACATGCCGAGAGCAGCCCCGGTTCGGGGGCCTTGCGCGATGCGATGGAGCATCAATCGCTGCTGCATCCCGACGATTGCCGCAAGCTGGTCGAGTTGCTGGGCGGCGATCCGCTGAAGACACGCGGCATTCGCTTTGCCGACGTACTGGCGCGGGCCACCCCCGACCGGCCGAGCGCCGATGAGCTGATGGCAGCATTCCTGACCGCCGATGGCGATCCACGCGGAACGCTGATGCCGGCCAAGGACGCCAGTGCACACCCCGAACTTCTGGCCCGGCTGGAGGCGGAGCGGGAGCGCATCCACCAGCTGTCGCGGGATATGGCGCGCGCGGCGCTGGTGGAGCGCTCGGAAGCGCTGCTCGACATTCTCGCTGCCATTTCGGCGCGATACGAGGCGGAAAAGCGCGCCCGCTCGCTGCTGGACTTCGACGATCTCGTCACCCGCATGGGCCGACTGCTGCGCGACCCGGCGCAGGGGCTCTGGGTGCGTTACAAGATCGACGGCGGCCTGACCCATATCCTGGTCGACGAGAGCCAGGACACCAATCCCGAGCAATGGGAAGTGATCGATGCGCTGGTCGAGGAATTCTTCGAGCCCGGCGGTATCGAGCGGCCGCGGACGCTGTTTGCCGTGGGTGACGGCAAACAATCGATCTATTCGTTCCAGGGTGCGGAACCGGCGCTGTTTCACGATTCCGGGGTCAAGTATGAATGGAAGGCGATGGGGGGCAAACTGCCGTTCCGCCGGGTGCGGCTGCGTACCAGCTTTCGCACTCTTCCCGGCGTGCTCGAAGCGGTCGACCTGACGTTCAGGGACGAGGAACGTCGCGATGCCGTGCTCGAGGAAATGGCGATCGTCCATGAAACGGCGCGACGTGACACCGGCGGTTCGGTGACACTGTGGCCGCCGATCCGCGACATCGACGACGAGACCGATCCCGACAAGTGGCCGCTCGAAATCCCCCGCGATGCGCGCAGCGCGGCGCGACAGGTGGCCGAGCGCATGGCCGGGGAGATTGCCACCTGGATCCGCGAGCACCGGCCGCTGGCAGCGCGCGGCCGCGCGGTGCGGCCCGATGATGTGCTGATCCTCGTGCAATCGCGCTCCAGCCTGTTTCATGAGGTCATCCGGGCGCTGCACCGGTTTGGCCTGCCGACGCCGGGCGCCGACCGGCTGGCGGTCACCGGGCATATCGCCGTCCTTGACCTGCTGGCACTCAGCGATGTGCTGCTCAATACGGCCGACCAGTTGCAGCTGGCGGCGCTGCTGCGATCGCCATTGTTCGGCCTCTCCGAAGAGGAGCTCTACGAGCTGGCGCAGCCGCGCCCCGGCGGACTCTGGCGCGCCCTGCGCGAGTCGACGCAACCGCGCGTCATGGCGGCCCACGAGAAGCTGCGTGCCTGGCGCGGTCGTCTGGATTTCGACCGGCCATACGGCTTTTTCGCCCAGGTGCTGCACGCCGAGGGCGGGTTGAAGCTCTTTCACGAGCGCTTCGGCCGCGAGGTCGACGATGTCTTCGCCGAGTTCCTGGAGCTGGCGCTGGCGCACGAGCAGACATCGCAGCCGTCGCTACAGGGCTTCCTGGCTGCGATGCGGTCGCGCGATGTGACCATCAAGCGCGAGCTCAACGAACGCGGCGGCGGCGTGCGGGTGATGACCGTGCACGGGGCCAAGGGGCTCGAAGCGCCAATCGTCATCCTTGCCGATGCGGCGAGCCGGCCCGATAGCCGGCAGACGTCGCGGCCGGTCTATCTGCCGGTGGCCACACCGGGTCCGCTGCTGCTGCATGCCTCGTCCAGATCGGACCACGTGCCGGAAACCCTGGCGCTGCGTGACCGCGAGAACGAGCGGCAGCAGGCCGAATACTGGCGCAAGCTCTACGTGGCGATGACACGGGCCGAGGACGAACTCTATGTCACAGGATCGCTGACCAAGCAGGCCAAGCTCGACGGCACCTGGTACGAGGCCATCGAAAGCTCGCTGCGTCCGGAGAGCGAGGCCATACTGGACGGTGATGGCAACGAGACAGCGCTGCTCTATCCGCGGCAGCGGCCGGTTCCGGCACCGGTGGGCGTTGCAGAGACTGCAACCGCAGCGCTGGCCGAACCGCTGAGCCTGCCGCCCCTCCCCGCGCCGGCGACGGTGCAGGTCGTCCGGCCCTCGTCGGCCTTCGTGCCGGCCGACCCGGTCAAGGTGTTCGAAACGGTTGCCGAGTCGCTACTCGACGCCGAAACGGCGCGGCAGCGCGGCATTGCCATTCATGCGCTGCTGCAGCATCTGGGCCGGGTACCGGTCGCCGATCGTGCGGCCGTGGCGAACAAGGCGCTGGCGACCTTGCTGCCAAGGGCGCCGGAACTGCACGCCGAAACCGCGCAGCGGGCGCTCTCGATCCTCGGCAATCCGGACTTTGCCGAGCTCTTCGGACCGCAGTCGCGCGCCGAGGTACCGTTCCTCACCGAGGCCCGGCGCAATGGGCAGGATATCAGGCTGGCCGGGCGTTTCGACCGGCTGGTGGTGACGGACACAAAGGTGCTGGTGGTGGACTTCAAATCCGATGCACTCGCCCCCGCCGACGCCGCCCAGGTGCCGGCCGCCTACCTCACCCAGCTCGGGCTCTATGCACTGGTTGCAAGGCAGCTTTACCCCGGTCTCCCCGTGCGGGCGGCCATCCTCTGGACGTCGTTGGAATCCCTGCTAGAATTGCCGGGCGAAGCACTGGCAGAGGCCAGCCGGGGCTTCACCATGCGGTGACAATCGTTGAAGTGTGACTGGACTCTCCCTAGGTTTTCCATCAAACAGACCGCCGCTTTCAACCCAAAGGCAAATGCAATGACAACTCAGGTTTCCGACGCCAATTTTGGCGAGGAAGTACTGTCTTCCAAAGAACCCGTCCTGGTCGACTTCTGGGCGGAATGGTGCGGCCCCTGCCGTGCAATCGGTCCGATTCTGGAAGAGCTTTCTTCTGAACTCGCGGGCAAGGTGAAAATCGTCAAGCTGAACGTCGACGAGAATCCCGACACCACCGTCAAGTATGGTGTGCGCTCGATCCCGACCATGATCCTTTTCAAGGGCGGCGAAGCTGCCGACATGAAGATCGGCGCGGGTACGCCCAAGGCCGGCCTTTCCAAGTGGCTTGAGGGTCACGCTGCCTGATCGGGCGCGCGTCTCGCCACTTCTGAACCCAAAAACGCCGCCGGACCTTCCGGCGGCGTTTTTCATTGTCGGGCCGCTCGGTGGAAACCTGTGCCTTCCCAGCGGCGCCGACTCGGCCTAGCCTTCATCGCAAGACACCGATGGAGACAAGAGATGGCCCAACTCGTTACCGACAGCACTTTCGATGCCGAGGTGCTCGGCGCCAGCGAACCGGTGCTGGTGGATTTCTGGGCGGAATGGTGCGGGCCCTGCAAGGCGATGGACCCCATCCTCGACGACCTCAGCCGCGACCTCGCCGGCAAGGTCAAGATCGTCAAGCTCAACGTCGAGGAGAACATCGACATCGTGACCCGCTACAACGTCCGCGCCATGCCGACGATGATCGTGTTTCGCGATGGTGAGCCGGTGGACGCGCGCGTCGGCTCCGGCCAGTCCCGGGTGCAACTGACCAAATGGCTGGACGAGTTCCAGGGCTAACCTGCGCAGTGCTCAGTGCGGCCGCCGGACGATATCGTCTGGCGGCTTTTTGTTGGCCGATCGGGTGCGGAAGAGGTGACCATATAGTCCAAGCAGGTATAGTCGCGCCGGCGCCAGGGTCTGCTTCGATCGCAGTCACCTGGCAAAGGGGAGGATGACTTGAAGAAGCTGATCAATAGCGTTCCGGATGTGGTGCGGGAGACACTGGCCGGACTGGTGGCGCTCAATCCGCAACTGGCGCTGCTGGGCGCCGAGGACACCGTGGTGCGCGCCGACCTCGCGGCGTTCCGCGCCAGCGGCAAGGTTGCCATTGTCACCGGCGGCGGCGCCGGCCACGAGCCGGCCCATGCCGGCTATGTCGGCCGGGGCATGCTGACGGCCGCCGTGAGCGGCGACGTCTTCGCCTCACCCAGCACCGATGCGGTATTTACTGCCATCAAGGCGGTGGGTGGTCCGGCGGGCGTCCTGATCATCGTCAAGAATTATACCGGCGACCGGCTGAACTTCGGCCTCGCCGCCGAGATGGCGCAGGCGGAAGGCATTCCGGTGGAACTGGTCGTCGTCGACGACGATGCGGCGCTGGGCAGCGCCGAACAGACCGCCGGGCGGCGCGGCATTGCCGGAACGATGCTGGTACACAAGATTGCCGGTGCGGCGGCCGAGGCTGGCCTGCCGCTGGCGGAAGTTGCGGCCGCGACCCGGCGCGCCATTGGACTGGTGGCATCGATGGGCGTGGCCCTGTCAGCCTGTACGGTGCCCGCCGCGGGCAAGGCCAATTTCACGCTGGGCGACACCGAGATGGAACTGGGCCTAGGCATCCATGGCGAGGCCGGGGTGCAGCGCGTCGCCGTTGCCGCAGCGCGTGAGGTGGTGGACCAGCTGATCGAAACCATTGTCGCCGACCGGGGACTGACAGCGGGTCAACGCGTGGTGCTGCTGGTCAACAATCTGGGCGCCACTCCAGTGATGGAACTCAACATCGTGGCAGGCGATGCGCTGGCGAGCCTGGCGGCGCGCGATCTCAAGGTGGAACGGGCCTATTGCGGCACCTTCCTGACCGCCATCGACATGGCCGGGATGTCGCTGAGCCTGCTGCCGGTGGACGATGCCATGCTGGCGGCGCTCGATGCACCGGTGGAGGCGCCGGCCTGGCCCGAGCGCGGGGGCAGATTGCCCGACGGGCCACAGGTGATCCCGGCGCCGGAGCAAATCGATTCGACGGTTGCCGGCAGCGGACCCGGGACCCCCGAGGCCTTCATCGACCGGCTGGCGGCAGCCTGCCACGCCATTGTGGCAGCGGAGCCGGAACTGACCGAAATGGACCGGCTGGTCGGCGATGGCGATATCGGCCACTCGCTGGCCGGCGGCGCGCGCGCCGTGCTTGCCGGGCTTGAGGCGCAGCGCGGGCGGCCGCTTGATGCAGTGCTGCACGAGATCGGGCTGACGCTGCGCCGCAGCGTTGGCGGCACTTCGGGGCCGCTCTACTCGATCTTTGCCATTGCTGCCGGACGCGAGCTCCAGGCGGGAGCGGCAGATGGTGCGGCGTTGCGGCGGGCCTTTGCCGCCGGCACCGAGGCGCTGACCCGGCTGGGCGGCGCTGCGGCAGGTGACCGGACCATGGCCGATGCCCTGCTGCCGGCCGTCGCCGCGATGGCAACTGCCGAGCCGGATGCCCTCACCCTGCTCAAGGTTGCGGCCGGTGCCGCACGGCGCGGCGCGGAACAGACATCGGCGATGCGACCGCGACGCGGGCGGTCGAGCTATATCGGCGACCGCGCGCTGGGGAACCCGGACCCCGGCGCCGTGGCCGTTGCGATATGGCTGGAGGCGGCCGCCGGAGCAGACGCGCCGTAGCTCAGGTGGGCGGCGTGCCGTTCTGGTGCAGCACGTGGCCGGCCAGATAAAGCGAGCCACAAAAGACGACGCGTGACGGCGGTCCGGCCGCCGCGCTCGCCAGCGCATTGAGGATCGAGCCGCCTTCGCTGGCCTCGAACCCTGAGGCGCGGGCTTCGGCAACGATGGTGGCGGCCGCGTGGGCATTGGGTTCGCCCGGGATGGTCAGCGCGTACACGTGCTCGACCTTGCCGGCAAATGCCGCGAGGAATTCGGCAGGCTTGCGGGTGTTCATGATGCCCATGATGAGCTTGAGCGGCAGCGGACGTCGGGCCTGCAGTTCGTCTATGGCGGCCGCCAGGGCGGCAGCGCCATGGGCATTGTGGCCACCGTCAACCCAGAGTTCGGAGCCGTCCGGCAAGAGGCCCCGCAGGGTACCGCGCAGCGGCTGCAGGCGGCCCGGCCACTGCACGGTCCGCAGCCCGGTGGCGATGTCGGCCTCGCTCACCGGCAGTCCGAAGTGACGTGCGGCCGCAATGGCGACCGTGGCGTTGTCGAACTGGTGCGGACCGGCCAATGCCGGCGGCGGCAGGTCGAGCAGGCCGGCTTCGTCGGAATAGACCAAACGGCCGTCTTCGCTGCGGCCGTCGAAATCCTCCCCGGCAATGATCGGCGTGATGCCCAGCCGGGCAGCGCGACGGACCAGCACGTCGCGGCCTTCGTCTCGTTGCCGGGCAAACACGGCCCTGGCGCCACGCTTGAGGATACCGGCCTTTTCACCCGCAATCTCGGTAATGGTGTTGCCGAGGAAGTTCTGGTGGTCATAGTCGACGGGCATGATGATGACGCCGAGCGGGTCATCGACAACATTGGAAGCGTCGAAGGTGCCACCCATGCCGGTTTCAAGCAGCAGATAATCGGCCTTGGTCTCGGAAAAGAGCATCATGGCCGCCACCGTGGTGATCTCGAAAAAGGTGATCGGCTCGCCGCCATTGGCCTCTTCACAGAGCTCGAGCGCCCGATTGAGCTTGCGGCTGGAGACCAGTTTGCCGGCCAGACGAATGCGTTCGTTGAAGCGCACCAGATGCGGTGATGTCAGGACGTGCACCGACTTGCCCGAAGCCTCGAGGAAGGCGCGCAGATAGGCAATGGTGGAGCCCTTGCCGTTGGTACCGGCCACATGAATGACGGGCGGCAAGTGACGTTCAGGATTGCCAAGCCGCTCGAGCAGCCTGTGCATGCGCGTCAGGCTGAGGTCGATGAGTTTCGGATGCAGCGCCAGCAGGCGCTTCAGGATAGCGTCGGTACGGGACACGGGGACGAGGTTCTCGAACAGCAGCACGGCGCGCTTCTAGCATCGGACAAAGCGGCAGGCGAGCCGCACCGACACTCTCCCACGGTGAAAGGGGGCCGGCGCCCCAGCGGCTCATTCGGCGTGCGCGGCTTCCGGCGGAGCCACGACGAGATCTTCGGCAGTATCGGACTTTGCCGGGGCCACCGATGGAGCCGGCACGGCACCCGCCAGTTCGGCCGGGGCCGGAGTCTTGGTGAGGATGGTCACCAGCTGACCGATGGTCGGGCGCAGGCTGTGACGGTGCACGACCATATCGACCATGCCGTGGTCATAGAGATATTCCGAGCGCTGGAAGCCCTTGGGGAGCTTTTCGCGAATGGTCTGCTCGATGACGCGCGGGCCGGCAAAGCAGATGAGCGCGCCGGGTTCGGCCAGATGCACATCGCCGAGCATGGCGTAGGATGCGGTGACGCCGCCGGTGGTCGGATTGGTGAAGACGACGATGAACGGCAGTCCGGCCTCGCGCAGGCGCAGCACCGCCACCGTGGTGCGCGGCATCTGCATGAGCGAGAGGATACCCTCCTGCATGCGGGCGCCGCCTGACGCGGCAAACAGCACGAAAGCCGTCTTGCGCCTGGCGGCCGTTTCGAGACCGGTGATGATCGCCTGACCGGCGGCCATGCCGAGCGACCCGCCCATAAAGTCGAAATCCTGCACGGCGGCAGTCACATCCACGCCGTAGAGCTTGCCGGTACCGACAAGTACGGCATCATCCATGCCGGTCTTGGTGCGGCTCTCGCGCAGGCGATCGACATATTTCTTGGAGTCACGGAATTTCAGCGGATCCTGCGGAACAGCCGGCAGCGGCACGGAGTCGTAGACGCCGCCGTCGAAGAAATTCTTCAGCCGGTCGGTCGCCTTGATCTTCATGTGGTAGCCCGAATTGGGCACCACCCACTGGTTCGCTTCAAGATCGCGATAGAACACCATCTCGCCGGACTCGGGGTCCTTGACCCAGAGATTCTCGGATCCGCTGTCCTTCGGCTTGAGGAAGGAGCGGATGCGCGGACGGACGACGTTATTGATCCAGTTCATCAGCCTTGACCTGTTGCTGGTCTCGTTATGCCGAGGCCTATATGGTGATTATGGCGAATGTTATCAGGTTTGGGCGGGGTGGTTAAGGCTTTCAGGCGGCTTAACCACGGGCGCGGCGCACACCCGATGCGAGGTCGGACACCAGAGCGGTGACGGCAGCCACCGTCGCGGGCGTGGCCCTGCCGTTGTCGAGCGAACCGCCGACCGCATTGCAGATGGCCGTACCGACGACGACGCCATCGGCGTCCCGGCCAAAGAGCGCCGCATCTTCCGCAGTCTTGATGCCAAAGCCGACGGCAACGGGCAGATCGGTGTGGCTCTTGATGCGCTTGACGGCAACGCCGACGGCAGCATTGCTCTTGATCGCGGCGCCGGTGATGCCGGTCATGGTGACATAATAGACGAAGCCCGAAGTGTTCTTCAGCACGGCCGGCAGGCGGCTGTCATCTGTGGTCGGGGTGGTGAGGCGGATGAAATTGAGGCCGGCTGCCAGCGCCGGCACGCAAAGCTCATCGTCTTCCTCGGGCGGCAGGTCGACGACGATCAGGCCATCGACGCCGGCAGCAACGGCGTCCTTGAGAAAGGCGTCGACGCCATAGATGTAGATGGGATTGTAGTAGCCCATCAACACAACCGGCGTGTTGGCATCCTTCTGACGGAAACGGGTAATCTGGGCCAGCGTCTTGCGCAGCGTCTGGCCACCGGCCAAAGCCCGCTGTCCGGCCATCTGCACGCCCGGACCGTCCGCCATCGGATCGGAAAACGGCATGCCGAACTCGATGATATCGGCTCCGGCGCCCGGCAGGGCGGCCAGGATCTGCTCGCTGGTTTCCGGGTCCGGGTCGCCAGACATCACGAAGGTGACGAGGGCGGGACGCCCCTGTTCGGCGCACAAGGCGAAACGCTCGGAAATGCGGGTGGACATGCGGCGGGCACCATCTCTGCCGGTGAGGGACATGTCGTTTAGGGGTAGGCTGCGACCGATGTCAACGACACCTTGAAGAATCACCGCTAGCTTTGCCGGTGTTGTCACCCGAGAGGAGAACTGCCCAGATGATCCGTACCGCGCTGTTTGCCGCAACCCTCATTGGTCTGAGCGCCGGCCCAGGCCTTGCCGATCGCGCTGACGAACGCGCCATGTTCGAGGGCCAGGTCGAGGCCTGCATCGCCGAGCACGGGACGATCGACAAGCTGGTTCTCGGCTGCATGGAGGAGAAGCAGAGCGCGGCCGAAGCCGAAATTGCGGCGGCACTGGAGGCGCTGGCGGCTGCCGAGCCGGAGCATGCGGTCGGGCTGCGGGCAGCGCAGGTGACGTGGGAGGCCTACCGGCTCACGCAATGCGCCTACCATGCCGAAGTGAAGCCGCGCGATGCCGACCCGCGGCGGCTGTTCTGTGCGATGCGGCTGGGCACCCAGCGGCTGGAACAGCTGCGCGAAGGGCTGGACTTTGCCGACTACGAAGTGCGCTGAGCCGGGCTACATCTCCAGCCCGAGATACTTGCCGACCGACTCCACATCCTTGTCGCCGCGACCCGAGAGGCAAAGGACGATGGTCTCGTCCTTGCCCATGGTGGGGGCAAGCTTGATCACCTGGGCGAGGCCGTGCGCGCTTTCGAGCGCCGGGATGATGCCTTCGAGCCGCGTGCAGAGCTGGAACGCCTCGAGCGCCTCGGTGTCGGTGATCGGCACATAGGTCACCCGCTTGGTGTCGTGCAGGAACGAGTGTTCCGGGCCGACGCCGGGATAGTCGAGGCCGGCCGAGATCGAGTGGCCTTCGAGAATCTGGCCATCCTGGTCCTGCAGCAGGTAGGTGCGGTTGCCGTGCAGCACACCGGGCCGGCCGCCGGTCATGGAGGCGGCGTGGCCGTTCTCGACGTCGATGCCGTGGCCGCCGGCCTCGGCGCCATAGATCCGGACATCGGCGTCATCGAGGAAGGGGTGGAAGGTGCCGATGGCATTCGAGCCGCCGCCGACACAGGCGACGAGGGCATCGGGCAGCCGCCCTTCGGCTTCCTGGTGCTGCGCCTTGATCTCCTCGCCGATGACGGACTGAAAGTCGCGGACCATTTCCGGATAGGGATGCGGGCCGGCAGCCGTGCCGATCAGATAATAGGTGTTCTCGACATTGGTGACCCAGTCGCGCAGCGCCTCGTTCATGGCGTCCTTGAGCGTTCCGGCGCCGGCAGTGACGGCGCGCACCTCGGCGCCGAGCATCTTCATGCGCCAGACATTGGGACGCTGGCGCTCCACGTCGGTGGCACCCATGAAGATGGTGCAGGGCAGACCGAAACGGGCGCATACCGTGGCCGTCGCCACGCCATGCTGGCCGGCGCCGGTCTCGGCGATGATGCGGGTCTTGCCCATGCGCCGGGCCAGCAGGATCTGGCCAATGCAGTTGTTGAGCTTGTGCGAGCCGGTGTGGTTGAGCTCTTCGCGCTTGAAGTAGACCTTGGCGCCGCCCAGGTGCTCGGTCAGGCGCTCGGCCAGATAGAGGGGCGACGGCCGGCCAGTGTAGTGCCTGCCGAGAAATTCCAGTTCCGCCTGGTAGTCGGGATCGTTCTGCGCCGCGCGATAGGCCTTCTCGAGGTCGAGGATCAGCGGCATCAGCGTTTCGGCGACGAAGCGGCCACCAAATATGCCGAAGCGACCCTGATCGTCCGGACCGTTTCGCAGCGAATTGGCGCCATCCGAGTGCATGACCTAAGTCTCCCGTTGCCCGGCGGACAGGCCCGCGCGGCGGGGCCCGTTATAGCGGAACGCCGTTCGAGGGCAAGACGACGTTCGGTCACGGTTTCTTGGCGCACCGCGCCGCGAAGCGGACCTCAGGCGGCTGCGCGGGCGGCCTCGATGAAGGCACGGATCAGTTTGCTGCTCTTGACCCCGGGCGCCGTTTCCACCCCGGAGGAGACATCCACACCCATCGGCCGCACGGCACGAATGGCGTCGGCCACGGTTTCGGGTTTCAGCCCGCCGGCCAGCAGATAGTCGACGCCGGGACCGAGTGCCTTGAGCAGGTCCCAGTCGAACGTCTCGCCCAGGCCACCGGGGCGATCGGCGCCCTTGGCCGGCTTGGCATCGAGCAGCAGGCGGTCGGCGACCTCGGCAAAGGCCGCGACACCGGCGACATCTTCGGCCGAGCCAATGGGGATCGCCTTCATGACGGCGATGCCCGCCTCGTCGCGAATGGCCTCGACGCGGTGCGGCGTCTCGGGACCGTGCAACTGGATCCAGGTCGGCGACAGGGCCGCCACTTCCATGACGCAGGAGTTGTCCGGATTGACCAGCACGACACAGGTTTCGATGCGACCGCGGGCCTGCGAGATCAGCTCCTGCAAGGTCTCGATATCGACGTGGCGCGGGCTGCGGGCGAAATGCATGAAACCGACCATATCGGCGCCAGCTTCGATTGCAGTCTCGAGGATGTCCGGGGTCTTGATGCCACAGATCTTGATAATGATGGGGTCAGCCATGTGATGTGATGGGTGTAAAGCCGGTCAATGTAGGTGAGCCAGGTCGTCCACATCGAGCAGGGCCTGATTGGCCGGAGCCCGCCGTGCTGCATCGAGCTCGCGATGCAGTCGTTCCGTTTCGCGGCGCCAGTGCCGCTCGTCGCGCCGATGCGTGCTCTGCGCGAACCATGTGGCTATCCCGCCCAGCACCACCCCGACAAGCAGGATCATGAAGATGACGAGAAACAGCGGCACACCGACGCGCGACACGGCCAGCTGGTCGGCCTGCGCGAAGGGATTGAAGTTGACGATAACCGGTTGGGTATTGGCTAAGGCGAAAATGACCAGTACCGCGCAGAGCGGCACCAGCACAAACCAGCCAACAAGGCGTTTAACCATCGATATTCCCTGGCGGCGCCCCGACCGAGCTAGCGGTTGAGACGCTCGCGGATTTCCTTACCGGCCTTGAACTGCGGGACGTATTTTTCACCCACATCCACCTGTTCGCCGGTGCGTGGATTGCGGCCAACACGGGCCGGGCGGTTCTTGACGGAGAAGGCGCCGAAGCCGCGCAACTCGACCCGGTCGCCGCGAGCCATCGCATCACCAACCTCATCGAGAATGGCATTCACGATGTTCTCGACATCACGCTGGAACAAATGCGGATTTTCGTCTGCAAGTTTCTGAACAAGCTCAGACTTTATCATACCGCCCTCCGGCGTTCCTCCACGAAGTCAAGTGGGCCCTTCACATCGAAGGCCCAACCTGCCAAAGCGAAACCAACCCGTCAAGCGCCATCGGTCGGGCGTCACTCAAACCCAGAATGTCGCGGGCGCTCTGGCCCAGCATGTCGCCGAGGTTGAACCAGGTCGTGCGGGGCAGCGGGTAGTAGGTATAGACCGGAAGGTCTTCGGCGACGGACTTCTCGGTCTCCAGCCAGGCAATGGCCTCGGCCTCGCCGCCGATGGCATCGATCAAGCCGGTCTCGACGCCCTGGCGACCGGTGAGGATGCGACCGTCAGCGAGCGCCAGGGTCTGCGGGCGGGCAAGGCCGCGGCGCTCCGACACGATGTCGACGAACCACTGGAAGCTGTCATCGATCAGCGACTGCAGCGAGGCCCGGACCTGCGGGGTCATCGGCTCGTCGAGGTCGGGTTCGGCCTTGAGGGGGCCGGTGGCCACCTTGTCGAAGTCGATGCCGATGGTCTCGAGCAGCTTGCTGGCGTCAACGTGCTGGTAGAGCACCCCGATCGAACCGACGATCGAGAGACGGCGGGCAAAGATCCGGTCGGTGGCAATGGCGGTCATATAGGCGGCCGAGGCACCGAGTTCGGCAATGACGGTGACGACCGGCTTTTTCTCGCGCAGGCGGGTCAGTGTCTCATAGAGCTCTTCACCGCCGGCAGTGGTGCCGCCCGGCGAATTGATGGCAACGATGACGGCCTTGACCGCCTCGTTGTCGGCGAGGTCGGCAATGGCCTTCAGGCGGGCGGGGTCGGTCGCGATGACGCCATCGACCCTGATGCGGGCGATCCGGTCGCCGCCCGACGCCGTGCTTTCGAGGGCAAAGCGCCCGACCAGCGCCAGCACAGCCACAGCGAGCGCGATGAAGAACAGCACACGCCAGAGCCGCCGCGACGAACGCAGCTTCGAGTTTGCAGGTATCAGATTGGCGGAGTCGCCGTTCAGGTCGGTCATGATTGCCTCGGGCCGCAACAGGTCAGCGCGAGGTACCCCTCCGGGACGGCAAATACAAGGCGCTGACGCTACAGCGCCTTGACCATATAGCTGGCGGCAGCCTCGTAGGTCTTGAGTTTGTCCGCCAATGCCGGGACATCGTCGACAGCAAAGCCCTGCTTTTCCCAGAAGCCCTGCGAGCCATTGACGGCGACCAGGTGCATGGTGGCAAAGCCCTGCGCCGCGGCGTGCTTGGAAAGTGCGTCGACTATATAGCCGGCGGCGCCGATGCGGCGGGTGACCGGCAGCAAGGCGAGGTCATGCAGGTAGTAGGTGTCGGCGTCGGCGGGGATTTCGCCGAGCTGGGTATTGAGCGCCGGCAGGTCGCCGCGGCGCCACGGATGACTGAGCACATAGCCGGTGGGTCGTTCGGCGATCTCGAGGACATAGCAGCCGTTGCGGTAGAGCTGCTGGCGTTCGGCCATCACTTCAATCGCTTCGAAGAAATCCGGGTGGACCTGGGCAGCGATCGCCTCGACCGCCGTCATGTCGAATGCCGTCATGGCCCGCCAGGCGACGTCCCGGTAGCGTGAATCCCTGGCCTGATCGGCCAAGAAGAAGGCTCGCGCTTTTGGCGCGAGCCTCGAACTTGGACCAGACGGGGGGGTGCCCGCGTCGGTCATTACTTCTTCTCGCGGTCCTTGAGCGCAGCGCCCAGGATGTCGCCGAGCGAGGCGCCCGAGTCCGACGAACCGAAGTTGGCCACGGCTTCCTTTTCCTCGGCGATTTCCAGCGCCTTGATCGACAGGGAGACCTTCTGGGTCTTCTTGTCATAGGAAACGACGCGGGCATCGACCTTTTCACCCTTGGAGAAGCGGTCGGGACGCTGGTCGTTGCGGTCGCGGCTGAGGTCGGCGCGACGGATGAAGGCCGTCATCTCGCTGTCGGCGAGCTGGACTTCGATACCGCCATCATTGACCTCGGTCACGGTGCCGGTGACCACCGAGCCCTTGCGGAGGCCTTCACCCGACGTATCAGCCACATCGCCAGTGGCGAGCTGCTTGATACCGAGCGAGATGCGCTCCTTGTCGACATCGACGTCGAGCACCTTGGCCTGCACCATGTCGCCACGGTTGTACTCTTCGAGAGCCAGTTCGCCCGGCTTCTGCCAGTCGAGGTCCGAGAGGTGGACCATGCCGTCGACATCGCCGTCGAGGCCGATGAACAGGCCGAACTCGGTCTTGTTCTTGACTTCGCCTTCGATGGTGGCGCCGATCGGGAACTTCTCGGCGAAGCTTTCCCACGGGTTCTGCAGGGTCTGCTTGAGACCGAGCGAGATACGACGCTTGTCCGGATCGACCTCGAGCACCATGACTTCCACTTCCTGCGAGGTGGAGACGATCTTGCCCGGGTGGACGTTCTTCTTGGTCCAGCTCATTTCGGAGACGTGGATCAGGCCTTCGATGCCCGGCTCCAGTTCCACGAACGCACCGTAGTCGGTGATGTTGGTGACGCGACCGGTGAACTTGGCCGAGACCGGATACTTGGCTTCGATGCCATCCCACGGATCGGCCTGCAGCTGCTTCATGCCCAGCGAGATACGATGGCTCTCGTGGTTGATGCGGACGATCTGGACCTTGATGGTCTCGCCGATCGACAGGACTTCGGTCGGGTGGTTGACACGACGCCAGGCGATGTCGGTGACGTGCAGCAGGCCGTCAATGCCGCCGAGATCAACGAACGCACCGTAATCGGTGATGTTCTTGACCACGCCGTCGACAACCTGGCCCTCTTCGAGCTGCTGGACGATTTCCGAACGCTGTTCGGCGCGCGACTCTTCGAGAATGGCACGACGCGAGACAACGATGTTGCCGCGGCGCTTGTCCATCTTGAGGATCTGGAAGGGCTGCGGCACGTTCATCAGCGGCGCGATATCGCGGATCGGACGAATGTCGACCTGCGACCGCGGCAGGAAGGCCACGGCACCTTCGAGGTCGACGGTGAAACCACCCTTGACCTGGTTGAAGATGATGCCTTCGACGCGCTCGTTCTTGGCATAAAGTTCTTCGAGCTTGACCCAGCTCTCTTCGCGGCGGGCCTTCTCACGGCTGAGGACAGCCTCGCCCATCGCGTTCTCGACGCGATCGACATAGACCTCGACCTCGGAACCGACCTTGAGGGTACCGTCGCGGCCAGCCGCGCCGAATTCCTTCATGGCGATGCGACCTTCGGTCTTCAGACCGACGTCGATGATCGCAAGGTCCTTCTCGATGGCAACGATCGTACCCTTGACGACGGTACCTTCGAGCGGCTCGTTCTCCATGAACGAGTCCATCAACAGGGCTTCAAAGTCTTCTTTGACTTCAGTTTGAATAGCCAAACTACATTTCTCCAGTGGCGCCGGCGGTTTGAGGTTGAAACACCAGATGGAACGGGGCCCGATCCACAAAGCGGGATCCGGCGCGCGAGCGCCCGTTCGGAAAGCTGATGGGTAGAGTTATCGCGTCCGGCTCTGGTATCGCCGACGGGGACCGCTAGCGGCTCGGTTGGATTAGGGGCTAGTGCCCCGCCTTGCCTGCTACGGCCGCGTCCACAATGGCAACGGCTGCGCGAAGTGCGGCTTCTATATCCAATTGGGTCGTGTCGAGCAAGTGCGCGTCACTGGCCTGATAGAAACCGCCATGCGGGTTCGCCATGTCACGGGCGTCCCGCTCTTCTATCTGGTGATAGAGGGCGTAGCGATCAACCGTCAGCCCCCTGGCCTCGAGCTGGCGGGCCCGGCGCTCCATCCGGGCCTTGGAATCGGCAACGATGAAAAGCTTGGCGTCGGCTTCCGGGCAGATGACAGTGCCGATGTCGCGGCCATCGAGGACGGCGCCGCCGGGCTGATGGGCAAAATCGCGCTGATATTGCCGCATGGCCGACCGCACATCGGCAATCACGGCAACGCGCGAGGCATAGACGCCGGCATTGGCGCTGGTGAGTGTTTCGGTGTCGATCAGGTCGGCCGCTTCGATCGCCCGGGCGGCAGCGATCGCCCTGGCCTCGAACCCGGGGGAGTCGATGACGTCGCGGACCGCCCAGCCGACTGCCCGGTAAAGCAGCCCGGTATCTAGGTGCGGCAGGCGGTAGTGGCGTGCCAGCCCCGCCGCCAGCGTGCCCTTGCCCGATGCGGCCGGTCCGTCGACAGCGATGATCATGTGCTCTCCCTCAGGTGTAGCGCACGAAACTGGCGCCGAGCTTTTCGAAATCCGAAATGAAGCCGGGGTAGATCTGGGCGATAGACGATTGATCGTCCACCGTCACCTGCTGATCGGCCGCCATCCCCAGAACCAGAAAGGCCATGGCAATGGCAGGATCGCCGAACGTCACGACACGACCACCGCCACGGATCGATCTGGTGCCGCTGACGGTCAGGCTGTCGCCATCGCGGCTTACGGCGACATGCGCGGCGGTCAAGCCCTTGAGAACGGCCTCGACCTGATCGCAATCCCGGTCCTGAAGAGCCGACAGACCGTGGATGATTGTCTCGCCCTCGGCGGCGGCGGCAGCTACGGCCAGCAGCGGAAACTCCTCGACCATCGCCGGCAGCCGCTCGGCCGGCACCGTGACGCCCCTGAGGGCAGATTGAATGACGCGCACGTCGGCCATGTCATCGCCTCCCGCCTTGCGCGGGCGCACCAGATCGATCTGCGCGCCCATTTCGCGCAGCGTGTCGATGAGGCCGGTGCGCATGGGACTCACCAGCACGTCCTCGACCAGCACCTCGGAATCGGGGACGATGAGGCCGGCGACGATGGCATGCGCGGCGGCCGAGGCGTCTCCGGCGATGGTGACGTGCTGGGCCCGGAGATTGGCGAGACCCTCGATTTCAATGCGGCGCCCGCCCTCGGGCGTGTCCTGGATATCCAGCCGGGCGCCGAAGGCCTTGAGCATGCGCTCGGTGTGGTCGCGGGTCGGCAACGGCTCGGTTATAGTGGTCACGCCCGGAATAGCGAGAGCGCCCAGGAGCATAGCCGATTTCAGCAGGGCCGATGGTGCGCTCATGGTGAAATCGGCCGGTGTGGCCAGTCGGGCTCCGCGCAGGCTGAAGGGCAGATGATCGCGGCTATTGCCGACGACACCGACGCCAAAATGCTGCAGCGCTTCGAGAATATGGGCCTGGGACCGCGTCATCAGGGCGTGGTCGCCGGTGAAATGCGACGTGAAGTCGTAGGCTCCGATCAGGCCCATGCAGAGCCGCAAGGCCACCGTCGAACTGGAAAAGTGCAGCACGTCCTCCGGCTCGAGAAAGCCGCCGACGCCGATGCCCATGATGTGCCAGCGATTCGTCCGCTTCTCGATGCGGGCGCCAAGGGACTGCATGGCGCGGCCGGTCGCGAACACGTCCGCACTCTCGTTCAGGCCCTCCACGGTGGTTTCGCCGCGGGCCATGGCGCCAAGGATCAGGGCGCGATGCGAAATGGCCCGATCACCGGGGACCTGCAATATGCCGCGCAGCCAGGGCGAGCGCTCGGTGGCAAGTGGTCGTGGCGCAGGTGAATGATGCGACATCGGTAACTAACTGGCACAATTACGGGATATCGGGCAACTGGACGGGCTTAGCACGGGCGGCAGGACGCGGACCAGAGCCACCGTCGCAAGTGCGTATCCCGCTGGCAGAGGAAAGCCCCGCATTTTGGGTTTGACAGACAGATTTTTTGCCCCTAACCGGACGACCAACGAGCGGGAGGCCCCGCCTTTTCAGTCTTGAGGAAGCAGCATTGGCCAAAGAAGACCGCGGCACCAAGCGTGAAGACCCCGAAACCGGCAAGAAGTTCTACGATCTGAACAAGGATCCGATCGTCTCGCCCTATACCGGCAAGTCCTATCCCCGATCCTATTTCGACTCGGTGACTGCCGTTCGGGCCAAGGCGGCACCGGAACGTGCCGTCAAGGATGACGACGAGGAAGAAGAAGAAGTCGAGGCGGAAGTCGAAGAGACGGTCGAGGACAGCTCTGCTCCCGAGATCGTGTCGCTTGAAGAGGCTGACGCCGAGGAAAGTGGCGAAGACGAAGAGATTCCCGACGTCGATGACGTCGAAGATGCCGAAGATCTCGGCGACGACGATGCCGACACCTTCCTTGAGGAAGATGACGACGATGACGACGATCTCGACTTCGACGTGAACACCAGCGACGAGCGTTAATCGTCGCACTCACGAAAAAGCCCCTTGCATGCTTGGGGCGTCGTGGGTAAGTACACCCGCGCTGCGACGGCATCCGCCGCAGCGCAGTTCCAGAGGCACGACGGCCAAGGCCATTCGTGCCACCTGACATGATCCGGTGGATCGTTGATGGGGCTTTAGCTCAGCTGGGAGAGCGCTTCCATGGCATGGAAGAGGTCAGCGGTTCGATCCCGCTAAGCTCCACCAAATCTTTTCAAGGTCTGGCCTCGCGGCTGGGCCTTTTGTTTTTTTTGCCGCCAACTCTCCCTAGAGACCCAGAGTCTGCATCAGTTCGCGCGCCGCCGCGGCGCCGGCACGGTTGGCGCCGATGGTAGAGGCTGATGGTCCGTAGCCGACGAGATGAATTCGCGGCTCGCGCGCCACTTGCGTCGCCAGCTTGCCGGTCATGGTGATGCCGCCAGAGGCTTCTTGCAGCAGCAGCGGGGCCAGATGATCGAGCGAGGATCGAAAACCGGTACACCAGAGGATTACATCCACGGGCTCCTCGCGTCCGTCAGGCCAGCGAATGCCCGTCGGCGTGATTTCGGCAAACATCGGCTGGCGGACGAGTACGCCCCGATCCTGCATGGCCTGGATGCGCGGCGTCATGCGCAGGCCGGTCACCGAGACCACCGAGTTGGGCGGCACTCCGCGCCGGACCCGGTCCTCAACCTGGGCGACCGCGGCGCGGCCAGCGTCCTGGTCGAAAGGGCCTTCGGTGAAGACCGGTTCGCGGCGGGTCACCCAGGTGGTGCGCGTGACCTGCGAGATTTCATCCAGCAGCTGGATGGCGGAGATGCCTCCGCCGACCACAACCACGTGCAGGCCGGCGAACTCGGCAGCGGTGCGATAGTCGCGGGTGTGGAGCTGTCGGCCAAGAAACGCTTCGCGACCCGGGTAATCGGGAATGAAGGGGGTTTCCCAGGTGCCGGTGGCGTTGATGATCCCGCGCGCCGAAAATGTGCTGTGATCGGTCTCGACACGGAAGCGATCATTGCGCTCGCAGACCACCCTGACTTCCACCGGCCGCAGGACCGGCAGTTCGAAGCGTTGCTCATAGGCGGCGAAGTAGCGCGGCACGGCCGTGGCGGCCTCGACCGTGTCGGCGCTGGTGTCGACCGCTTCGGCGAAGGCCATGCCCGGCAGATCGTGGATGCGGTTGACGGTCGAGAGTGTCAGCGAGGGCCAGCGAAACTGCCAGGCCCCGCCGGCCTGCGGCGATTGATCGAGGATGATCAGGCCGCGGCCGGACGTCAGCCCGCGCCGTTTGAGATGATAGGCAGCAGACAAGCCCGCCTGCCCCGCCCCAATCACCACGATATCGGTCTTGACCGCTATCTGCGGCGGCGTTGCGGCGATCGGGGGCGGCGTTGTCATGGCGGAGATGTAGGCGCTTGGGTGCCGACGGGCCAGAGGCAACGGTTCCGCTAGTCGCGCGGCGCGAAGCTCACGGCAGCCGGCTGGCCGCGATCGAGGTCATAGAAGCCGCCGGCCTGCAGGCCGTCCCACTCGCTGCGTGACCCGTCAGGCCAGATGACGGCGACTGTCGCGGACGTCTGGGCACCGAGGCCGAAATGCAGCCAACCCAATTGTCCGCCGGCATGGCCGCCGCCGATGGTCAGTTCGCGACGCATGACGGCGCCGCCACGGCTGACCTCTATCCAGCCACCAATGGCATTCCGGTTCGGCGCCGGCTGATGCACGGCAAGGGAAATCCAGTTGCCGGCGTCCTCGGTGCGGTTGCGCCAGAGCTGGGCCCCGGCATTGCGATTGACCACCACCAGGTCGAGCAGTCCGTCCATATTGAAATCGGCCAGCGCCGCGCCACGTGCAATGCCGTTGTTGGCGATGCCGGCCGCCTCGCCCTGCTCGACGAATTTTCCGTCCGGGGCCTGCAACAGCAGGTTGTCGGGATCGTGCATGGCGAAGTCGGGCATTTCAGCGACATTGCCCTTGGCAATGAAGAGATCGGCCAGGCCATCATTGTTCACGTCGTTGAATTCGGCGTGCCAGGCGGTGCTGGGGCGGAGATCGGTTCCAAAATAGGGGCGGTGGGCGGTGACGCGCCGATCGAAGGCGACATCCTTGTAATCCGGACGCGCGTCTTCCGCAGGGCTTGCCAAGGTCTGCAGCTTGTTGTCGGCCATGCTGGTGAGAAAATATTCCGGATAGCCATCGGAATCGAGATCGTGGCTGGCAATGCCCATGCCCCAGATGCGCAGGTTTTTCCAGCCATCGGCTTCGGTCAGCAAGGCAGGGGGAGCGCCTGGCGGCA
Source organism: Devosia sp. J20-27 (assembly GCF_055808595.1). Classification (NCBI taxonomy): domain Bacteria; kingdom Pseudomonadati; phylum Pseudomonadota; class Alphaproteobacteria; order Hyphomicrobiales; family Devosiaceae; genus Devosia; species Devosia sp. J20-27. The sequence goes on from NZ_CM147875.1 coordinate 783,166, forward strand.
GGCGCCACATCTGCTCCTGGCCGCCTTCGTAGTATTCACGGTCGTTGGAGACACGAAGGCCGGGCGTGCCCGAGCGGTTCCAGTCGGTAAAAAGCATGGACAGCGCGCAGTAGCTGGGCGTCAGCGCCAGGGGCGGCGCGAAGGCGGCGCCGGTGGCCGGGCGATGCAGCCAGTTGTCGGTGCACGAGCCCCAGGGAGAGAGTTCCTCCTCGCGGTCGATGTAATTTCCGATAGCGACACTGGGCCAGGCGGCGTCGTGTTCCCAGGTCACGGCCGCGGACGTGCTCCAGGCGTTGCCGCCGTCAAAGCCCCAGATCGCGTTGGCCCGTTCGAACCGGCAGTCGCCCAGACCGCGCATGACAAGGTTTTCGCCGACCCGCAGGACAATGAGATCGGTGATGCCGTCGCTGTCGATATCGGCCGGGTAGGCGCCGCTGACACTGTCGATCTCGAGGCCGCTTGACGTGGCTTCGAACCTGAGTGGTCCGCCCCGACTGCCGATGTTGCGGTAAAGGGTGGCCGGAGCGGTGCCACCGGGCAGCAGCATGTCGGCATAGCCGTCGGCATTGCAGTCAAAGACCGCGACGCCCCCGCCGACCATGAAGAACCACTCGCCATCATAGCTGGTGACGACGCCCGAACTGGCCGTCTCATCGACAAAGCTGGGGACAAGCAGGGCGTCCTGGGCCACTGCAGGGATCGCGAGAAAGAGGGTCAGGAGACCAGCGGCGAAGGGCCAGATACGGATCATTTCCGGGTCCTCAAGGCAACAGCGTAGGCGCCGATGCAGCGCCCCTGATCGAGGCCAAACGCGATGGCAGCCCGGAAGTGAATGCCACCGTAGAGACGGGAAATTCCGGCTTCGTTGGCGGCATCCCAGAAGCTGGCATAGCGCCGGGCCGCGCGGCCGTCCGGCGTGCCGGTGGCGTCCTCGAAGGCGAAGCTATCGCCGAAAAAGCCCGTCAGCACGGTCGCGGCTGCCGCCGAAACCGTACTGTGTCCGCTCGGATATTCCGGGAACGGCGGGGTGATGAGGACCGGCTCCCAGGCGGGGTCGATGAGCTTTCTGATATAGGTCACCGGCCGGATCAGATTGTGCTCGAACTTGTCGCGCCAGCAGCCGATGAAGGCGTCCGACATGGCCAGACCGAGGCGGGCGAGGAGATCGACCCGGTCCTCGAGCCGAAGCTGGTTCTGATCTGCGACCTTCAGCGCTATCGAGATCCAGTGCCCGGGCGGTGTAGTCGACAGCATCGGATCGTCGGACCAGAAGCGGGCAATGGTTGTCTGTTCAGCATCGAGCGCCTTGCTGGTGTCGTACACTTCCATGGCTTCGCGGTAGAATTCCGAGGTCTTGTCCTCGCTGAACGCCAGGGGCGGATGGGTGGGGCAGGCCTTTCCGCTCGGCATGGCGAAGGGGCGGTTATTGCCCCAGCCGGGCAGCAGGGGCATCTGCTGCTGCGCGATGCGACTGGTGGGCACCCACTTGCCATCGCCTTTGGCCAGATCGTATTCGAACGGAAACCCCATATTGGTGACGACGGACCCGCCGTCGGACTGCGACCAATCGAGAATGGCGTCGGCCACGGCCTGCCCGAATGCTTCGCTTCGCGCCACCACGTCGTCATCGACGCCCGCGCTGACTTCGGACCGCCACTTCTTGGAGGCAGCCTTGACGACCCGCTGGCCGGTCGGACCGGTATTGCTGAACAGGGTCTGCACGGCGGTGGCCATGGCCGAGTTGATGATCACGGCCTCATCGTAGGTGGCGCCGGCCTCGCGCTGCGGCACGGCATCGAGTTCGCGGAGCTGACCGGCAAGCGAAACCAGGTGCCCCGAGCCGCCGACAGCGGACTCGTATGCGGCAACACCCAGATAGCCGAAGGCACGGCTGGCAACTGGCGGCGAGTAGGTCGGGGTGTGCCGGACCAGCTCTAGCAGCAATCCATACCAGTTGTGCAGCGCCACCTCGGGCGTGGGCTGCGGACTTTCGGCGCGCGCCGCCAGCGAGGCGGCAAGCGTCAGCACCAGAACCACGCAAAGCGCTGCCAGTCGACGACCGCTCATGACTCCTCCCCTCCCTGCAGCCTGTTTTCGGCGGCTCAGGTTACGAGGTGCCACTTTCACTTGCAGCCGGGCCGGCGGTCAATGGGTGAGACCAACGTCTGACTTGACTGAACCAGACTTATATTTCTGTGCAAGATGACATCGCAATTGACAGCGCGCGCCAGTTGCTGCAGCGTTCGTGGCGCATTGATCGGGTCAAGTCGACACCCTAGCCGCGGAACTATTGTGCGGATTGCCCCAAGTAGAGGTCATGCGAAACATATTCCGCATGCAGTCTGGGAGGACTCCATAATGGTATTCAAGAAAATGGCCCTGCTCGCAGGGGCCGTAGTCGTGAGCTTTGCTCCGACGGCGGTGTTGGCCGAAGGCAAGACCATCGCCGTGTCCTGGAAAACGTTCCAGGAAGAGCGCTGGAAGACTGACGAATCCGCGATCAAGGCGGTCGTCGAGGGCGCGGGCAACACCTATGTGTCAACCGACGCGCAGGGTTCGGCACAGAAGCAGGCCGCCGACATCGAAAGCCTGATCTCGCAGAATGTCGACGTGATCCTCGTGGTCGCCTATGACTCCGACGCCATCCTGCCCTCGATCCAGAAGATCAACGACGCCGGGATCAAGTCGATTGCCTATGACGTGCAGTTCGAAGATCCGAGCGCGCTCTACATCACGTTCGACAACGTGGGTGTGGGTCGCATCATGGCCCAGGAGATGCTCAAGGCGAAGCCCGAGGGCCGCTATGCCTTCATCAAGGGCGACAAGGGTGATCCGAACGCGACCTTCCTGTTCCAGGGCATGATGGAAGTACTCAAGGACTCGCTCGACAGCGGCAAAATCACCAATGTCTGCGAGACCTTCACGGACGGCTGGAAGCCGGACAATGCCCAGAAGAACATGGAGCAGTGCCTGACCTCGACCAATAACGGCGTCGATGCCGTGCTGAGCGAGAACGACGGCATGGCTTCGGGCGTGGTCGCGGCCCTCGATGCGCAGGGTCTCGCCGGCACCGTGCCGGTCACCGGCCAGGACGGCGATCTCGCTGCCATCAACCGTGTTGCCCTGGGCACGCAGCTGGTGTCGGTGTGGAAGAACTCGATCGACCTCGGCACCGTGGCTGCCAATGCCGCGCTGGCTCTCGCCGATGGCACCGACCCGACTTCGATCGAAGGCGTCGGCAAGTTCAGCGGCGGCGCCAAGGGCGTCGAGATGAACTCGATCCTCTTGGCGCCAACGCCGATCACCAAGGACAACATCCAGGTGGCGATCGACGCTGGTCACATCACCAAGGATCAGGCCTGCGCCGGCGTCGCCGCCGGTACGGTTGCTGCCTGCAACTGACCGACCTGACCTGAACGTCTGACCGCGTCACCAGCAACGGGTGGCGCGGTCTTTCGTCAACACTCATAGACACCGACGGCGCGTGATCGCCGCACCGAATAGCGGCCGCAACGATCGGCCATGGGAGTGGGCATGGCCAGTGATACAAATGCCGGTGGGCCGGCGAATGCGAGCGAGAACATCGTGCAGCGGCTGATCCGGGCGGCCGAGATCGACACCCGCATGATCGGCATGCTGGCAGCACTGCTGTTCATCTGGTGCGGCTTCGATATCGCCAGCGGCATTCTGCGACCCGGAAGCGGCGGGCTGTTCGGCGGCTCGTTCCTGACGCCGCGCAACCTCTGGATCCTGCTGGTCCAGACTTCGACGATCGCCGTGATGACTACCGGCATGGTGCTGGTCATTGTCTTGCGTCAGATCGACCTCTCGGTAGGTTCGATGCTCAGCATCGTCGCCGTGGCCACCGGCGTGCTGCAGGTCTTCTATCTCGGCCCGCTGCTGGGCGTCGGCCATCCGGCGATCTGGATCATCGCCGTGGTGTTCGCCATAGGCCTTGGCGCAGCGATCGGCATGTTCAACGGCTTTCTGATTGCCTATGGCCAGATCCCGAGCTTCATCGTTACGCTGGGCGGCCTGATCGCCTTCAGCGGCGGTGCCTTCCTGATTGCCAGTGGCGTCACCGTGGCGCCGATGGACAAGACCTTCAAGCTTATCGGCGGCAACGGTCCGCTGGCCTCCATCGGCCCGACCTGGAGCTGGGTGCTTGCGGCAGTAGCCTGCGTTGCCATCGGTGCGGCCGTGCTCCTCAGCCGCCGCCGCCGGCTTACCTTCAACTTCGCACCCAAGCCGGTCTGGGCCGAAATCATGACCGCCGTGGTGGGCTGCGTCGCCGTGCTTGGCACGACCGCCATCGTCAACGCCTATCTGTGGCCGCCACGTGTGGCCGAGCGCTTTGCCCTTGAGAACAACATTCCGATCCCGGCCGGCGTCGAAGACCGCAGTGGCCAGGCCATCTGCATGGCCGGCGACAAGGTGGTCAACTGCATTGACGGGCTGAGTTTCCAGACCGGCTATCCGATCCCGGTGCTGATCACGCTGGCGGTCGGCCTGGTGATGACCTTCATCGCCCGACGGACGCGGTTCGGCCGCTATGTCTTTGCCACCGGCGGCAATCCCGAGGCGGCGGAGCTGGCCGGCGTGAATACCAAGCGGCTCACCGTCATGGTCTTCAGCCTGATGGGCGGCCTCGTCGGCATCTCGGCCGTTATCGCTTCGGCACGTCTCGATGCGGCGACAACGGCGCTCGGCACGCTCAGCGAACTCTATGTCATTGCTGCCGCGGTGATTGGCGGCACCTCGCTGGCGGGCGGCGTGGGCACCATTTACGGTGCCATCATCGGCGCCCTGCTGATGCAATCGCTGCAGTCGGGCATGGCGCTGCTCAATGTGGATTCCGCCTATACAAATATCGTCGTCGGCCTTGTGCTGGTGCTGGCCGTGTTCGTCGACCAGCTCTATCGGCGGCGGGTGAAGTAGGGAGGCACAGATGACAACCGAATCCATGCAGACACAGGCAGGTGCGCGCGGCGTGCCGCTTGTCGAAATGCGCGACGTGTCGATCGCCTTCGGCGGCATCAAAGCCGTCGACCATGCCTCGATTGATCTCTATCCCGGCGAGGTGGTGGGATTGCTCGGCCACAACGGCGCCGGCAAGTCGACGCTGATCAAGGTGCTGTCGGGCGCCTACCGGCGCGACTCCGGCAGCATCTTCGTCGACGGCAAGGAGGCCAGCATCGACAACCCGCGCGATGCCAAGGCGCTCGGCATCGAGACCATCTACCAGACACTGGCGCTGGCCGACAATGTGGATGCTGCTGCCAACCTCTATCTGGGCCGCGAACTCCGCACGCGCTGGGGGACGCTGGACGATATCGCCATGGAGGCGCAGTGCCGCGAAGTGATGGGGCGGCTCAATCCCAATTTCCGCCGCTTCAAGGATCCGGTGAAGTCACTGTCGGGCGGCCAGCGGCAATCGGTGGCAATTGCGCGCGCCATCCATTTCAATGCCCGTATCCTGATCATGGACGAGCCGACCGCGGCTCTGGGTCCGCAGGAGACGGCCCAGGTCGGCGAACTGATCAAGCAGCTCAAGGCACAGGGCATCGGCATCTTCCTGATCAGCCACGACATCCACGACGTGTTCGATCTCGCCGACCGCATCGCGGTGATGAAGAACGGTGTCGTCGTCGGCACTGCCGAAGTGGGCAAGGTGACCAAGGACGAAGTGCTCGGCATGATCATTCTGGGCAAGTGCCCGCCCGGCGCCGTTCCCGGCCCCGGCGCGATGTAGCCATGGCGCGGGCGCACAACTCGCCAGTCGACTGAACATAAGGAAGGGCCTGATCGCGTGCTACCGATCCTGCTTGTCGTCCAGGGCTGTGCCTTTCTGGTCTGGGCGGTGCTGGCTTTTCGCCTGCTGTTCGCATTGCGCGCCGAAGCCGTGGCCAGCTCAGGTCAAACACTGCCGAACATGAAGGCGCAGTTGCAGGCGTTTCGCGCGGGACTCTTCGAGCCGCGTTACCGGCGCGACCGCGTCCGGCTGCTACTTGCAACCCTTGTACTGGTCATCCTGTCAGCGCTCACGGCGCTGGTCATCACTTGACGTCGTAGGCGACGCGAAAGCCGGTATTGCTGGCGCAGGAATCTGCCGCGAGGGCGGAGCGCGCGGCGATCCTGTATCGATAGCAGTAGCTGATATGACAGAGGAACGAGCCGCCCTTCATCACGCGCTCGTTGGCCGACCGCGCATGCTCGTTGCGCAGTTTTGCCTGACGGCTCTGCGAGCGCACCCTGAAGGCGTCGTTCGTCCACTCCCAGACATTCCCCGCCATGCCATAGAGGCCCATCCCGTTGGGCGGAAACGCCGTGACTGGACTGGTGCCGAGATAGCCGTCGGTCATCAGGTTGGTGTGCGGGAACTGCCCCTGCCAGATATTGGCATAGACGGTGCTGTTATCGGGCTCCGCATCGCCCCACGGAAAGCGCGGATCCGGCAGCGAACCACGCGCCGCGTGTTCCCACTCCGCCTCGCCGGGCAGGCGACCGCCACACCAGGCCGCAAATGCCTTGGCGTCGGCCCAGGACACCTGCACGACGGGATGATCTTCCCGTCCCTCGATTGTGGTTCCGGGGCCCTCCGGCGCCGACCAGCAGGCACCATCCACCTTGACCCACCACGGGGTCTGACCGATCGATGGCGGCGGCGCCGTCTCGTCCAGCAAGCCGCGAAACACCGGCGACCACCCGTAGCGCTCGGCTTCGGTGGTGTAGCCGGTGGCCGCGACAAAAGATGCAAACCTTGCATTGGTCACGGTAGTGGCCTCGAGCCAGAAGGCGCCGAGGTTGACCTGTCGCTTCGGCCCCTCGCCATCCTGCGGGATCAGCGGATTGCTGGTGCCGACGAAGCTGCGGGTTGCCGGAAAAAGGATCCGCTCCCCTGCATCGCCGCGACCGGCGTCCGTATCAGCGCTGACCGGCAGGGGCGCTGACATCCCGCGACTGGGCGAGCAGCAAGACGACGACATGGTTCCTCCTCCGATCTGGCCACAGAGCAATGCCCGCCGGCACTGCCAGAGTCATCACCAAACGTTGCTTCACTTGAAGACGAGACGGTTGCGGGGATCAAGCACGCCAAGTTGTTTATCGCGTTGCTCGGGCCAAGCTGAGCCGCTGGAAGGCCTCGGGCGGCGCGTCGTTGGCCTGCATCAGACAGGTCATGGTTTCCGCCAGCCGTGTCTCAAGTTCGGGACTGTCGAGCGGCGTCGTCTGGAGCGGGTCTTCGAGCAGGTCGAACAGTCTTGTCTCGTGTTCGAGCAGGACACCGGGACCGTAGTGCCGGTTCATCGGCGAAGCGGGAATGGCAGGCACCTTCAGCACGGGCATGCCCATGGTGAAGCTGAAGGGAGGCGCCAGCGTGGCCTGCCGCAGCTCTTCGGCGGAAAAGAACGACATGATGTGCGTGGGCATCAGCGTATATTGGTAGAGGCCCGGCGCCATCACATCGCCGGGATAGCGGTGGTAGGTGTGGCGGCCGTCCGCCAGGTTCACCGCCCCGCCGAAGTAGCCAAACATCACCGCTTGCCGTGAGGCCTGCCCATCGCGCAGCGCAGCAAGCGACAGCGCCTGGCAGGTGTCGGGCGGCGCCGCGGCGTAGAGATCGTAGAGGGTGGCCGCCATATCCGGGGTCTGGCTGAGAGCGTCCGTTCGCGTTCCTCCGGCGGGCTGGCGCGGATCGTGGAAGAAGAGCGGGATGTGGGCCAGTTCGGCATACATCGTCATCCGGTTCTTGGCCCAGAAGTCGTGTTCGCCCAGCAGGAAGCCGTGATCGGTGGTGACGATCAGCGCCGTATCCGCCCACAGATTGTCGCGGTCGAAGCGGTCCAGCAAGCGGCCGAGCTGATCGTCGCACATGCGTACCAGCGCCTGATAGCTTTCGCGCAGTTCGGCCGACTCCTCCGCATCGGCCGCGTCGGCGCGACCATAGGGCGGCCAGTCGCGGATCCCGGAATTGGGGCGCGGCGCGGCGCGGAAGCGGTCAGCGTGCACAAAGGGCTCGTGCGGCGAGAACGTCTCGAGTTGCAGGATCCAGTTGTCCGCCTCTGCATTGGCGTCGAGAAAGCTCAGACCTGAATCGAAGCAGCGCACGGACGGGAAATCGGCTTCCGTGGTGATCCGGGTCCGGTTGAGGATGTTGTGCCGGTTGTAGCTCCGCTTGGCGCTGCCGCGCTGGCTGGGATGATAGCCCGCGGCCTGGGCGGTCCAGTCTGGGTCGACGAGGGGCACCCATGGATCGCCCTCCTGCCCGCGAAAGAACTCGTAGCTGTCATAGCGGTTGTGATAGGTGGCGCCGCCATCTTCCCAGTAGTGGAAATGATCGGTCACCAGATGGCTGTAGGTGCTCTTCTGCTGGTGCAGTTGGTCCGGCCAGGTCTGGTCGAAGGGCTCGAGCGGCCCCCAGCTGCGATGCAGGAAGGAAAGCCGCCCGCTCAGCATGTCGCGACGGGCGGGCATGCATGGCATAGACCCGACCCAGTGATTGTCATAGGTGACCGAGCGCGCCGCAAGCCTGTCGAAATTGGGCGTGGCAACCTTGCCGCCGTACGGTCCCAGAACATGGCGGTTCAGAGAATCGAACATCACAAGGACGGTCTTCACGGCAGGCTCCCGGTTCTGATTCACAGCTCGCGCCCAGTCACGCGATGCCGTCGAGGCAATCCATTATTGCGGTGACGGCCCGGTCAGGTGAGCCATGCGAGGGAGGACCAGACTCATGCCTCGGAGCCGGAGGCGCCAAGGCGCTCGGCAATCGTCAGAAACTCGCTGTCGTTGAGCGCCCTGTGCCGGGCAGCACCGTGGCGCCGGCAGGACATCAATATGGCTGCAGCCTGGTCAGCGCTGGCGGTCAGTCCATATTCGGCGAGTTTCTGCATTACCGCAGCCACGTCGCTCCACTTGCCGATGACAGCCTCTGCCACGCGGCCGATAATCTCGGGCTCGAAGGGGAACGCGTGGCGACGCTCTCCGGCTGCCGTGAAGGCCTCGATCGGTCCCCATTGCTCAAAGCGGAATGCGCCTTCGCCAACGATTGGCTTGAAGTAGCCATTGGCCAGACCGGTAATCGACTCGACGTGACGGCAGGTATCGACAAGCAGGTCGAGCCGGAGGCCGGTGTCGACGCCGTAGAGCACCTCCAGGGCCATGGCGACGGATTCAAGCGAGGCATTGCCGGCCCTGTAGCCGATGCCGTTGAGAGACACCTGCAGAACGTCGGCCCCCGCTTCGTAGGCAGCGAGGACGTTGGCAACTGCAAGCCCGAAGTCGTTGTGGCAATGAACCTCAACCTTGAGACCCGTGTTGGCCTTCAGGTGGCGCAACAGAAAGGCCATGGCCGCCGGCCGGGCGACACCCTGGGAATCGACGAGGGTGACGTAGCTGGCGCCGGCCTCCTCCGCGGCCCTGGCAGCGCGGGTGATGTGTCCGATGTCGGCCCGGGTCGATTCCGGCATGAACAGGTTGACGACGCCGCCGGCCCGCCGTGCAGCCTGGACCTGCTCGACCATGGTGTCGAAGAGTTCCGCCTCGGGCCGTTTGGACACGTGCTGCTGGAACGCCTCGCCGACGCGATACCAGACCATGGCGTGGCGGGCGCCGAGCTCAAATGCCTTTTCCACCTTGCCGGGCTGCCAGGTGACCCAGAGGTCAAGGCCGAGCTGCCTGCGGGTGATCTCGCGAATAACCTCCTGCCATCCCGGAACGGTCAGGAATATCTCGGTGCGCCGTATGCCGAGCCGGGCCAATGCCTCAGCCAGCATCACCTTGTCGGCAGTGGTGAAGGCAAGGTCGGCAGCTTCCTCGCCGTCGCGCAAGGTAAGGTCATGCAGTTCGACCGGGTGGACAGGAACGTCTACGCCCGGCGCGAAATTGTGCTGGCTCGCAACCCAGCGTTGCTCAGGCCTGTTACCCGACATCACTTCTCTCTCCCTCTAAACGTGCACGATCCTCGACCCCACGGGCGCAATGTCATCGACCGGCTGTGCCGAGATCGAAGATCATGTCCGTGGGCCGCCAAGACTGACTGAAGCACTCGCCGACAGCAAGCCGCCAGCGCTCCTCCGCTTCCCTGATCGTCGCGCTCGCCTCGGGCGCTTCACCTGGCAGGGCACGTTTGATCATGATCAGGACGTCGTTGAACCGGTAGATATCGGTTCCGTTACGGTCTCGGACTGTGTGTTCATAGCCCCTTTCGTTTCAGGCGCCGAACCACCCCTCCCTGAGGTAGCGCATGTACTCGAAGATCATGCCGTGCTTGCGCACGAACGCAACCTCGAGGAAATCGCCGACGATGAATGGCGGGATCAGTACCTCGACTCCATCGGCCTCCAGATGCGGCATGAGGTCCTTGACCCGGTAGGCGACGTGCGGGTTGTCGCGGACGGCGTCGGGCACCGTGCTGTCCTCGCGATAGCGCAGGAACTCGATGTGCTCGGGGTGATTGCGGGGATTTGTGACCCATATCCTGCTAGCCTCGACCCAGTCTTCCTGCGGTTGCGGCTGGGTTGTGGTGAGGCCGATATGGTCGAAGACGAAGTCGCTCATGGGATCCGCACCACTTCGCCGGTGCGCGCCGACTCTTCTGCCGCCAATGTCGCCTCAAGAGCGGCCGTGGCGTCTTCCGGTGTACCGATGGTCACGTCGCCACCGCTCAGCGCCGTGGCGGCGAAGTAGACGAACTCGTCGCGCAATGCGCCGCCCCGCGTGCCGTTGAACATGGGCCAGTAGGTCGTGTCGGGAGAATGCAGCTTGTTGCCATCGACCACTGCCAGGTTCGGGAACGTGTCCTGGACGTGGATGATACCCTCGGTGCCGATGATGGACATGCGCTCGTCGATGTCGAACGGCGTCTTGTCGGGCATGCACCAGACCGTCTCCAGCGTCGCCGTCGCGCCGCCCGCGAACCGGTACATGGTCTGGCCGATATCGGGATGTTTCAGGCCGCGCAGGTCAACCGTCTGGGCGTAGGTCGAGGCGATCCTGTCGCCGCTGAACCACAGCATGATGTCGGTGTCATGGATGGCATCGCCGACGATCGGCCCGATCTTGTCGAGGATGGACGGCGTCCACGCTGCCGGAATGTTACGCCGCGACGACATGGCCAGGATCTTGCCGATCCGGCCTTCATCGATCGCCTGCTTGGCCATGCGATAGCGCGGGTTGAAGCGAACCACGTGCCCGATGAACAGGATGCCCTTGGCGCCCTTGGAGGCGGAGGTGATCTTGCGCGCGTCGTCGACGGTCGAAGCGATGGGCTTTTCCAGGAAGACGTGCTTGCCGGCCTGCAGCGCCGCGATAGCCGGCTCGGTGTGCTGATCCCACATCGTGCAGATCGAGACCGCGTCGATGTCGGGGTCGGCGAGCATGTCGTGATAGTCGCGATAGAGCTTCTTCACCCCGAATTTCTCGCCCATCGCCTGCAGCCGGTCCGGCGTACGGGTACAGAGTGCGGCGAGCTCGAGATTGGCGACGCCGGCGATGGTTTCGGCATGGATTTCGCCGAACCACCCCAGGCCGATAATACCGATACGCAGCTTGTCCATGTCAGTTCTCCCCCTCAGAAGTCTTCCACCGTGAGTTCGCGGGCCATCACGATATTGCCCGATGTCAGCCCGCAATCGACGGGGATGGCGGCGCCGGTGACAGCGCTCGCCAGATCGGAAGCAAGGAAGGCGATGACGCGCGCCACTTCGTCCGGTTCGACGATGCGGCCGAGCGGATACCAGCGCTCGAGCGTCTTGAGCACATCCGGATCCTTGGCGAGGCGTTCGGTCCAGATGGGGGTGCGCACGGTACCCGGCAGCACGATATTGGCGCGGATACCGTAGCGGCCATATTCCTGCGCGATCGAGCGCGTCATCGAGATCATGCCGGCCTTGGCGGCGCTGTAGGCCGGATCTCCCAGCGCCGACAGACCATTGACCGAACCGACATTGACGATATTTCCGGCACGTCGCTCGACCATCTGCGGCAGCACGGCATGCGCACAGGCCCACGCGCCATTGAGATTGGCGTCCATGTCGGCCCGCCATGCGGTCGGGTCGGTCGCGGCCAGCGTTGGGTAGCGCGACACACCGGCATTGTTGATGAGGATATGGACCTCGCCGAGGCCGGCGAAGGCCCGCGCCACCGCGTCGCCATCGGCTATATCCGCTACTGCGGCCTTTGCCGTGATGCCTTGCTTGCCGAGCGTCGCCGGCAGCGCCAGGACCGCCTCGCTGCGGTCGAGCGCAGCGATCGTCGCGCCCTCCTCGCCAAAGAACTTGCACAGCCATTGGCCGATGCCACCGGCAGCGCCGGTGATGGCGATGGTCTTGCCCGAAAATGCCTTGCTCATGCGACCCTCTTAAGTGCGGCGGCGATCCAGTTCAGATTGGCCTGCCGCAGGTGGCCATAATTGTAGAAGGCCAGTTCGTCTACGCCGCCGGCGTGCAATGCCTCGACGGCCGCGATGAAGTCGCCCTCCGTCGCGAGGTCCGGGAATGACGGCCTGAGGATGCCGCGCAGTGTCACATCGGATCCGATGCGACGACGGATGTCGAAGAGGTCTGCCTTGATGCGGATGGGCGACGGTTCGTAGAAGCAGGCCTCGATGATTCCGGTGGCTTTGCCCAACGCGCTGAGGTCACTGCCCTCGTACCAGGCGCCGCCAGTTGGCCGCGCCACCGACGGGACCACGGAGACCTTGGCATCGGCGCGGACATCGGCCCGGATTTCCGCGACCAGCGATGTCACCACGCCGTTGCGGAAATCGAGATAGCGCCGCAGATCACCATCGGCGACGATATCGGCGCGCCAGAACGCCTCGGCCATGTCCGGGGGAAAGTCGATGTCGCTGTCGAGATAGGCGCCGATATCCCTGGCGACCTGTGACTTCAGCCGGCGGGCGTCGATCCCCTGCGCTTCGGCCCGCGCCACGCAATGGTCGCAGAAGCAGAGCCCGAGCAGGTTCTCAAGCCACGGGTTGCTGCGCAGCAGCGCAAACTCGTGATGATAGCCATGCGCGTAAGGCGTGAAGCCGGGCGCCTCCATGGAGATGCCGGCAACCGGATAGCTCTCGGTCACGTCCTTGGCGAGGCCCCTGGCATAGGCGCGGGCCTCCGGCGCCGATGGACAGAGGTTATAGACATAAGGATCGCCGAAAGCGTTGCGCACGACATTGTCGGGATGGCGCATGCCCTGGGCGCTGTTGTGCAGCAGCACCAGCCAGACATTGACCGCCATGCGCCCGTCGTCGACGAGCTCGCGGAGCACGTCCTGCCCGGCGAGCAGGCTGTTGGGCAGCGGCTTGATGGCGCCGTAGCGCATGGCATCAGTCTGGAAATAGGTCGTGCCGTCTTCGGGGAAGTAGACCTTGCCGGATTTGCCGTGCGGCCGCAGGAACTTGCCGGCATGATAACTGCCGGCAATGGTCACGGTGTCGAGGCCGAGGGCCTGGAACTCGTCGATGGCAGCACCGACGCCGGTTTCTGCAAGGTCCCAGGCGTAGCTGTAGATTGCCTTGTAGCTCATGACGCCATCCCGGAGGGTCCATGGCCATGCACGAGGAAGGCCTCTTCGAACGGCCGGCGACTGACTTCCATCTCGCCCCCTCCGAGATACACGGCCACGGGCTGGATCAGCGTGGACCCCTGCCGTCTGGTGCCAACCACATCCTCGAATACGTAGTTGCTGTCGAACTGCTTGAGCACGGTGATGTCCGCTGCTGCCCCGACACCCAGATGACCCAGTTCGGGGCGTCGGATGGCGAGGGCAGGCCGGCTCGTCGACATGTCGATCACCTCGGCCAGCGTCAGGCCGCAGTTGAGCAGCTTGCTCATGGTGTGCAGCAGGTCGTAGCCCGGCCCTTCGACCGCGACCACGTGCACATCCGAGGAGATGAGGTCGGGCTTGAAGCCGTCGCGCAATGCGGCCTCGGCCGTGTCATAGCCGAAGGCGCCCATGCCGTGAGCTATGTCGAACAGCACGCCGCGCTCACGCGCCTTCCACACAGCGTCGAGCACCTTGCCGTCCTCGCCGATCGCCGAGTTGGGGTCGGGACGGTAGCAATGGGTGAGAATGTCGCCGGGGCGGAGCATGTCCACCACCGCCGAGTAGCTCGGCGGTGGCGTGCCGATATGGGTCATCAGTGGCAGCCCGACCGCCTCGGCGGCCTCCAGCGCCAGTTCGAGTGCACCCAGCCCGAAGTCGCCGGTGACGATGCCGCCGATGCGCACCTTCACGCCGATGATGCGGTCACGGTTCTGCTCGATCTTTTCCACGCAGCGGTGCACCGGCAGCATGGAGCGCAGCGTCGCCTCACCGATCGACACATCCTTGTCAAAGCCGAAGATGCCGGGGAATGAAATGTTGAGGAAAGCGAAGATCCGGTAGGGCGACTGGGCCATGACATAGTCACGGAAGCCGTCATAGTTGCCGGCGCCTGAGCTACCGGCATCGACCAGCGTGGTGCAGGCGGAGCGCCGGGCGATCAGGCCCGGGTCGACGCTGAGCGATGTCGCCTTGTGGTAGACGTGGGTGTGGATGTCGATCAGGCCCGGGGCCACGACACAGCCTGCCACGTCGCGCACCTTGCTGGTACCGGCATCGATGCTGGTGGAGATGGCGGCAATGCGGCCGCCCTTGATGGCCACATCCATCGTGCCGTCAACACCGTTGCGCGGGTCAATGACGCGACCGCCCTTGAGCACGAGGTCGTAGTTCGATCTTTGTTCAGACACTGACACGTGGTGCCTCCGGGGTGCGCAATACCCTGCAACGGGGCCGCCCGGCTCCGTTGCAGCGACTCTGCGGCGTTGTTCGGTCAGGCCAGTTCGACGACCCGTTTCTCGTTGATGCTCTGCTCGGCGGCCAGCACGATGCGCAGGCTGTTGACTGCCGCATCCATGGAGTCCGAGAGGTCGATGTCCTCGTTGATCGCCTGGAGGAAGACGGCCTGTTCCCGGTCGCAGAGTTCCTGGTGATCGGGTTCGTCGGTCATGGTGAAGATCTCGTCCTTGTGGACGAAGCTCTTGTCACCTGGCGCCACTTCGGCGTGATGGTACTGGATGGCATCGGTCTTGGTGTGCTGGTCGATGTCCGACGAGTCCGAGACGCCATCCTTGTGCGCCTTGGGATTGGGGACGATCGAAACGGCGCCCTTGGGGCCGACCACATCCTTCACGAAATAGGCGACCTCGCTCATCATCGGACCCCAGCCGGCTTCGTACCAGCCGACCGAGCCATCATCGAACTCGACATGCAGGTGGCCGTAGTTCTGCTTGTCGGCCTCGGCCCAGAGCTTGGCGCCGATGCCGTGCACGCGCACCGGCTTGGCGCCCGTCATCTGGCACATCACGTCGACATAGTGCACGCCGCAGTCGACGATGGGGATCAGGGAGTCGATCAGGTTCTTGTGCCAGTCATAGGTCGGGCCGCCCGACTGCTGATTGAGGTTGAGGCGCATCACCAGCGGCTTGCCCAGTGTCTGTGCCAGTTCGGTAAATTTCATCCAGCTCGGATGCACGCGCAGGATGTAGCCCAGCACCAGCTTGCGGTTGGTGGCCCGTGCTGTCGCCACGACCTTCTCGGCATCTTCGACAGTGATCGCAATCGGCTTTTCCATGAAGACGTGGGCGCCGGCGTTCATGGCCTTGATGGCGTACTCGGCGTGCGTGTTCGGCCAGGAGTTGATCGACACCGCATCGGGTTTGGTCGCCGCCAGCGCCGTATCGAAGTCCTCAAACAGCGGATAGCCCTTGAGTTCGTCCGGCAGCGGTTTTGACGTGATCGTGCGGCTCATGATGCCCACGATTTCGAAGCCCGGGTTGCGATGATAGGCGCTCGCATGGGACTTGCCCATGTTTCCAAGCCCCACCACCAAGACACGCACCTTGTCGGCCATCCGGCCCTCCCATGCAATTGAGCAAGAACCGTGGGCGGCGCAGGGCCGCCCACGTCGTCATTCAGTTCACGCGATGGCCTGGTCGAACAGATGGGCCTTCACGGCCTCGATATCGACCGCGGCCAGGTCGGCCGGCAGTTCATAAGCGAGCGCGTCGGCCTTGACCTTTTCGTGGTCAAAGTCGTTGGCGGCCGCGATGCAGTCATTGGTGACCACGTCCTCTGCCTTGATCGGGTTGCTGATCTGGCCGAGCTCGTGGACCTTGTCGAAGAAGGTCTGCCAGGCAGCCATGTCGTGATCGCCCCAGCCCTTGCGCTTGGACATGTCGCCGCGCACGACGTTGAGGTTCTGCAGCATCGACATGGCGCCCTGCTCGGGGCCGTTGGCCTGGGCCACCGAGGGGAACTGTTCGAACACGGCATGCACCGCAGCCATGGGGTTGTGATAGGACGCCTCGAGACCCATCGACCAGGCGCGCAGGTAGTTGTCGAGGAAGGCCTTCTTGTCGGGATCCTCAAGATCGGCGGCACGCACCACGTAGGTGTTGGCGAACAACGGCGAGCGCTGCACGCCGAGCCAGTACTCGAAATCGAGACCGGTGGAGATCCACTCGGCACGCAGGCCTTCCCAGGCGAGGGCGGCGTCGCCCTGCCCGGCAGCGAGCGCCGTGCCCCAGGTCGGCCAACCGGCCTCGACGTACTTGATCTTGCTGATGTCGACGCCGTGCACAGCCAGCATCGGATCAACGATCGACTGCCACGCGGCGGAGCCGAGGAGGATGGTCTTGCCTTCGAGCGCCTTGAGGTCGTTGTTGCCTTCGCCCTTGCGGAAGGCAAGGCTGAAGGTATCCAGCGCGCCCCAGTGGAAGGCGGACTTCAGTTTCATGCCGTTCTCGAGCGCGAACGAGAAGATGCCGGGCGACGGGAAGCCCATGTCGGCCTGGCCGACATCGACGAATTTCACCGTCGCCGTGCCATCGGACGGGCCAGGCTGCATGTCCACCTGCACGCCGAGGTCGTCGAAATAGCCCAGCTTCTTGCCCATCCAGAAGCCGAAATCGTCGAGCACCTCGAGCGTGCCACGCGGCGAAAGCCAGGTGAACTTCGAATAGGGCGAAGCATGGGCACTGCCGATGCCGCCCAGGGCCGTGGCAGTCACCACGCCGGCTGCGGAAACCTGAAGGAAAGTGCGGCGGCTGAGGCCACCGGAAGTCAAGAAGCTGGTCATATTCTACCCCTGTATGACGGTTTGTTTTGGTAGTCTTTCGGGCCGTCGCCTCCCTTGACGACGGTGCAGTCTCAGGCCTCCCAACTGGCGAACTTCTTTCCCAGAAGGAAGAAGAGCACGTAGATGAGGATGCCCAGAATTGAGAGGATCAGCACCACAGCAAAGAACTGCGGCATCTGGATCATGGAGGAATAGGAGGTGAGCCGGTTGCCCAGCCCGAAGCCGCCGCCGACCATTTCGGCGCCAACTGCCGTGAGCAGGCCGAAGATCGATCCGACCATCAGCCCCACGAAGATCATTGGCAGCGCCATCGGCGCGCGAACCTTCCAGAAAATCTGCAGGGTGGAGGCACCGTAGGAGCGGGCCAGCGCGATCTTGCCGCTGTCGACGCGGCGGAAACCGGTGGCGGCATTGATCATCACCATCGGCCCCGAGGCGAGCGCCACGGCAATGATGCGCGGCTCGTAGCCGAAGCCGAAGCGCAGGATCAGCAGCGGCACCAGCGCCAGCATCGGCGTCGTCACCAGCAGCAGGATGTAGGGCGTGATGATCTTTTCGGCGAAGGGAAACTGGGTGATCACCGCCGCGAGGATCAGGCCGACGACAGCGCCGATGCCGAAGCCGGCAAACAGCTCGATCAGGGTATGACCAAGATGCGGCGCAATGAGCGGGAAGTCGGTGACCAGCGCCACGGCGATCTCGCTGGGCTTTGGCAGGACGTATTGCGGCACCGCAAACAGGTTCAGCAGCAGCTCGGTGCCGCCGACGATGAACACGGCAACCAGCACGATGGCCAGCGCTTCGCCCAGCGAGCGGATACCGGGGCCGGCGGCGAGCGCCGACATGCCGCCAGAAATGCCGACTTCACCGCTGGTTGCGCCTTTGCGTTTGAACTCGGGAATGGCGTCAGTCTCGCTCATGTCGTCCTCAAAGTGCGGGCTGGGCCACAGGGGCGTCGGAGGGTCGGGCGTAGCGGCTCTTCTGCTCGCCGACGATCTCCATCTTGATGATGTTGGTGAGGTCAAAGACCTCTCTCGTCGCCATGATCTCCAGCGAACGCGGCCGCGGGAACGGCACCTCGTGGATGCTGGCGACACGGCCCGGGCGCGGGCTCATCACCACGATACGGTCCGAAAGGAATATGGCTTCCTCGATCGAATGGGTGATGAGCACAATCGTGGTCGGCGCCGCCATCCAGATCTCTTCGACCAGCTGATTCATCTCTTCGCGGGTGAAGGCGTCGAGCGCACCGAATGGCTCATCCATCAGCAGCACGGAAGGCTTGAACGAGAGTGCGCGCACCAGCGCGGCGCGCTGCTGCATGCCGCCCGAGAGTTCGCGCGGGAAGCGGCCGCCGAAACCGCCCAGGCCGACACGACCCAACAGATCGTTGATCCAGGTGCGATCAGGTTTGGTGCCCTTGATCTCGAAAGGAAAATTGATGTTGGCATCGAGGTTGCGCCACGGGAGCAGGTTGGCGTCCTGGAAGACCATGCCGATCTCGGGACTGGGCCCGTCGATCGCCACACCATCGAGGAGCACTTCGCCGGCGCTGAGTTTGTGAAGCCCTGACATCGACCAGAGCAACGTCGTCTTGCCACAGCCGGAGGGGCCGACAATCGAGACGATTTCTCCGGCCCGCACGTCCAGCGAACAGCGGTCGATGGCGAGCAACTCGCCCGAGCGGGTGCTGTACGCCTTGGTCGCGTCGTTCACTCTCAGTTTTGGCTGATCTGCGGCAGTCATTGTCCCTCGCGACCCGGTGCCCGCCAGTGTCCCCGCGGCTGCTCCCCTCAGAGCGGCCGCCACCGGCCCGCCTAGTGTGTAACTAACCTACATTTTGAGTCAAGCGACCAAACGCTTCAGTGCGCGCCTACCTTACGAACGCCAGAATTGCTGACCTATTTTGCCCTTGCGGGTCTTGTAACTTTCCTACACGATCCGGAGGAATAACTTGCTTTTGCTGATGTCAGTCAGGCTGCCAAGAGAACAAGCCGTGTCAGAAAGCAGTGAAATTGCAGCGAGCGGTGTTATAGGAAGCACCGACAGCAACCTGCGGAAAGGCGCCGTAATGCGCACGCACGTATCCGCCGATCAGGGTGGCGACAGCTACTCAAAGCAGATTCCCGATATCCTCTCGATCATCAAGGATTCCTACGGCGAACTCCGACCGGCAGAACGCCGGGTCGCCGATGTCGTTCTGGCCGATGTCACATTTGCGGTGGACGCCTCGAACGCGGAGATCGCCCGCCGGGCCAATGCCAGCGAGCCCACCGTGACCCGGTTCTGCCGCGCCATCGGCTGCGATGGCGTCCGGGATTTCAAGCTGAAGCTGGCGCAGAGCGTCGTTGTCGGCCGCCTCTATCTCGCCCCTGGCGAACCCGTCCCGCAGACCACGGATGGATCGCCGCTCTGGAGCACGGTGTTCGGGGAGGCACGCAATGCCATCTCCGCCGTCGAGCGGAGCGTCGACCCGGGTGATATCCTCAAGGCCGCCGACCTGATCGCCAGCGCGCATCAGGTCCTGGTCTTCGGGTTGGGTGGCAGTTCGACGGCGCTGGCACAGGAAACCCAGAATCGTCTGTTCCGCTATGGCGTGGTCGCCATCGCGCATTCGGACCCCTATGTCCTCAAGATGACGGCCGCGGCGCTCAAGCCCAACGATGTGGTCATCGCCATTTCCGGCACCGGCCGTACGCGCGAAGTGATCGAGGTGGTGGAACTGGCCAAGCATTATCGGGCCAAGACCATCGGCATCACTGCGCCGGACTCCGAACTCTCTGCCGTCTGCGACGTCAAGCTCACCGTGGATATTCCGGAATATCCGGACCCGCTGAAGCCGACGGCGTCGCGCTACGCCTTCCTGCTGATCATCGACCTGCTGTCGACGGCCGTGGGATATCGCCTCGATCCCTCGGCTCGCGAGACGCTGCGGCGGATCAAGTACACCGTGCTCAACCACCGCAAGGGCAAGGTTCTCGAGCCGCTGGGCGACTGAGGACCGCAGGCGGCGTGACCGTCGGACCGCCTGCCCCGCGGTAATTGATCATCACTATCCAGGAATCCGTCATGTCCGGCAGCGAAACATTGCATCGCCAGCTCCAGTCACTCGTCTCCGAAAGCCGCAATCCGCGAACCACCGACATCGATCTGATGTCCAGCCTCGAGATCGTTTCCGCCATAAACGCCGAGGACCACGGGGTGGCGGAAGCGGTGGGGCGCACGCTGCCACAGGTTGCGCAGGCCGTGGACGCCATCGTCGCGGCGTTCAATGCCGGCGGCCGACTGGTCTATATCGGCGCCGGCACCAGTGGCCGTCTCGGAGTGCTGGACGCGTCCGAGTGCCCGCCGACCTTCGGGGTGTCCCCGACCATGGTTGTCGGCCTCATCGCCGGCGGGCTCAGCGCTCTGGTCAACGCCTCGGAAGGCGCCGAGGACCGCACCGCGGCAGGCGCGGCAGACCTTGCCGGCATCGGGCTCGAGCCGCGCGACGTCGTCGTCGGCATCGCGGTCAGCGGCCGCACACCCTATGTGATCGGCGCACTGGACTATGCCAGGTCGCTGGGCTGCACTGCCGTTGCGCTGACCTGCAACCCCGACTCTCCCGTCGCCACGATGGCCGACATCTCCATTGCACCGGTCGTCGGCCCGGAGGTGATCACCGGATCGACCCGTCTGAAATCGGGCACGGCGCAAAAGCTGGTGCTCAACATGCTGTCGACCGCCAGCATGGTGCGGATCGGGAAGACCTATGGCAACCTGATGGTCGACATGATCGCCAGCAATGGCAAGCTGGTGGCGCGGGCCGCCCGCATCGTCAGCGAGGCGACGGGCAGCACGCTCGACGAGGCCGAGGTGGCATTGGCGCGTGCTAGCAACGACAGCAAGCTCGCGATTCTGATGCTCCTCAGTGGCGAGGCCGCCGACGCGGCGCGCCAGAGTCTCGCCAAAGCCGGCGGCGTGCTGCGCCGCGCCCTCTCGGGCACGGCACAGTAATCGCTACTTCAATAGGCCGGGCGACACAGAGCCCTGCAGCTGGCGCTGGAAGATGATGTAAGTGACCAGCACCGGCAGCACCGTGATCACCACGGCGGCGAACAGCGCGCCGAAATTGACCGCGTAGCCCGCCTGCGAGGCGAAGGACGCCATGCCCTGGCTCAGCACGTAGTTGGCGGTGTTGGTATTGAGCGCGATCGGCAACAGGAACTGGTTCCAGAGGCCGAGGAAGTTGAAGATCGCCACCGATGCGATGCCCGGCTTGGCCATGGGCAGCATGATCGTGAAGAAGATGCGCCACGGACCGGCCCCATCGAGCATGGCCGCCTCGGCGACTTCCTGCGGCAAGGTCCGGAAGAAGGCGTAGAGGAAGAAGACCGTGAACGGCAGTGCAAAGGCGACATAAGTGAGGATGAGGCCCGGGAAGGTGTTGAGCAGCCCGAACCCCCTCAATGTCTGGAACAGCGGCACCACGGCGAGAAACACCGGGAAGGTCAGGCCTGCCAGCATGAGGTAGTAGATGATCTTGCTGCCCTTGAACTCGTAGCGCGCCAGATAGTACGCGCACATCGAGCCGAGCAGCATGACGATGACCAGTGCGCCGCCGACGACGATGATCGTATTGACGAAATAGGTGCCGATGCTCGCCGTGGTCCAGGCCGAGATGTAGTTGTCGAAGTTGAAGCTCGTCGGCAGCGAGAACGGTGACCCGAAGATCTGCGAGGTGGTCTTGAACGAACTCATCAGCACCCAGAGGAGCGGTGCGCAGATGACGATCACCCAGGCAATCAGCGCCACGTGCGAAATGCCGGCGACGGTCTTGTCGGTCCAGAACGGCTTGCGGGGCGCCGCCCGTTCGCTCCGGCTGGCTGGCGCTTTGGGTGTGCTTGCTGGGGTGACGGCGCGGGCGGCCGGTGCTGCAGTGGTGCCGGTGGTCGTCCATTTTGCCGGGCGGCCGGTCCACCAGAAGACCAGGAAGACGATGGCGGCGAAGGCCAGGGTGATGATCGCAAGCGTCGCGCCCATCGACGTCGCATAGCCAAACTTGCCCTTCTTGAAGGCCGTGTTCAGCAGATGCTGGGAGATAACCACGGTGGAGTTCGCCGGGCCGCCGGAGGGGTTGAGCGCCTGCATGTAGACGAAGGCATCGAGTGCCAGAATGCCGAGATAGATATAGGCGGTCCGGATGGTGTCCCGGATCATCGGCACGGTGATGCTGATCGCCGTGCGGAAGCGCCCCGCGCCATCGACACGCGCCGCCTCGTAGACGTCGGCAGGCACGCCTTTGATCGCCGCGATGAACAGCACCATGTAGAAGCCGACCATCGACCAGGCGATGACAAAGATCGAGGCGCCCATGGCCGTGCGCTCGTCACCCAGCCAGGCGAAGGATTTGAAGAATTCGAACCCCATTGCTGTCAGGATGCCGTTCAGCAGGCCGCTGGACGGATCATACATCTGCGCCCAGAGGATACCGATGACGATGGCGGGGACGGTGTAGGGGAAAAACGAGATGACGCGGTAGATGCCGGAGTGCTTGAGGCCCCGTACCTCGCCCTTGGTCACGCCGCCAACGGTCACCAGGGTGGCGAGCGTCAGCGAGAGAATGATGACAAGCGGCGGCAGGACCAGCACCAGGAAGATGCTGTTGTAGACGGCCTTGGTGAAGACCGGGTCGCTGAGCAAGGCGACGTAGTTGGCCAAGCCAACGAAATTCATGTTCTTGGAGAACCCCGACCAGTCGGTCAGGGAATAATAGAAGGCCTGCACGAATGGCGAGATCACGAAGACCACGTAGATCGCCAGAGGAATGCCGAGGAACACCAGCATGAAGCCGGTGTTCTCCAGGCTCGGTAATTTCCACCGGCGGTTCGCTGTGACCGGTGACCTCGCCATCGTGCCGTCCATTACTTCACTTCGACTTTCGTGACCGAAGCGTCGTTGTAGACTGCGTCCGTGATCTGCTGCAGGGCAGCAGTGAAGGCCGCCACGTCCAGCTTGCCATCGAGGAAGCTGTTCCAGGCGACGAGTTCATCCTGGTTCGTGCCGTAGAGGTCGAACGAGTTCCAGGTGAAGACGTCGTTGCCGGCTTCAGCCAGCAGCTTGCTCTGCGAGACAAGGGCGGTCGAACCGAAACCATCGGCCGGCACGGTGTCCTTGACGATCGTCGGGGCGAGCTTGCTCTTGGCAAAGTTCGTCGCGGCTTCCTTCGAGAGCATGGTGCGGAGCAGTTCCTTGCCACCGGCGAGGTTGAGCGCGCCGAGCGGGATGATGAAGGGTTCGCCCGCAGTGGCATGCAGTGCCGACTTGGGCAGAGCGCCATTGTCGGAGACGGAGAGTTCCGCCATGCCGGTCATGCGGAAACCTTCCTTGGTCGCCGGCTTCATCTCGTTCTCGATCCAGGAACCCGACGGATAGAGCAGGAAGGACTGGTCGTTCGACCACTGCGCCTGCGCAGCGGTGAACTGGGTACCAGCGCCGCCCGGCTTCATCATGCCGCCCTGGATGATCTCGTAGAGCGAGTTGAACACCGACTGGAAGGCCGGATGCGACCAGAAGCCCGGCGTGAAGTTCTCGACAGCGAGACGCACCTCGTCGCCGCCTTCCTTGATCGCCGAAGCGACTGCGGTCGTGCGGTAGTAGGTGGCGGCTTCCTTGCCCCAACCGAAGAGGTAGAGGCCCTTTTCCTTGGCGGCCTTGCCCAGTTCGATGGCTTCGGCCCAGGTGGTCGGCGGAGTCCAGCCATTGTCTTCGAACAGCTGGGCCGAGTACCAGATGCCGTAGACCGTCATCACGTAGTTGAGCGCGATGAACTTGTCGCCAAAGGTACCGGGCTTTTCGACGCCACCCACGAGAGTGTCGCGGATCGTGACGCCCTCAAGGCTGGGCGCGTCGAGCACCGAGTTCATGTCCTCGAGCTGGTCGATGATGGCGCTGAAGCCGATGGCCTGGGCACCGGAGTTGTCGATCAGATCCGGCGGGTTGCCACCGAGGAACCGCGGCTGCAGCTCCTGGGCGATCTGGGTCGACGGCGACACCTTGACCGTGACACTGGGGTGGTTCGCCTGCATCAGGTTCGCGGCGAACTCGACATAGTCGATGCCGTAGCCGCCGTTGAAGATCACGGCGTCAACGGTAGACCCCTCGGCCAGGCCGAACGGGTTGGCTGCGTCCTGCGCGAGAGCGCTGGTCGAGCCGAGCAGGCCACTGAATGGCGCAACCGCTGCCAAGGCGGTGGTGCCACGCAGGAACGTGCGGCGATCAAAAGACTTCTTCATGTCAGTCCCTTCCCTTGTAGATATTTGAAACTCATACAACCTCACGCCGGCCGGATCTGCAAGGCGCTTACGCTTCCCTGCGAATCCGGTCGCCGTAGAGATCTTCGAGAGCACGGTTGTGCTCATCCCCCTCCGGAATGTTGGCCGAAATATAGACCGGGGGTGTTTTCCCGCGCAGGCGGATCGTCTCGGCGACGCCGATGGTGATGCGCTGCGCAATAAAGGCGGCAGTGATCGAGGACACCGCACCGATACCGATGCCGCCCTCCAGTTTCATGGTGCTGTCGCCATATGGCGCCAGATTGTCGATGACGATATCGGCGACTTCGCTGAGACGCTTGCCGCTGGGGTGCTTGGGCTGAACCTTCATGGTGTGGTCGAGGCTGGTGACAGCGATCACCTTGTGGCCGCGCGACTTGGCGGCGAGCGCCACGCCGAGGATGGAGCCGTTGACGCCCGAGTTCGAGGCGATGATGAAGACGTCATTGGGCTGCACGTCGAACAGGGCCAGAAGGTTCTCGCCGATATTGGGGTCGCGCTCGAACTCGGCGCCGCCGAGTTCGGAGACTTTGCGGTCGCCGCGCAGCACCAGGGTGCGCAGCGCCATGCGGTTGGTCGCGATCAGGCCACCGGCCCGGCCGGCAATCTCCATGGCGAAGGCTTCGGAGTGACCGGTGCCGAACGCCTGCACCACACCATTGTTCTCCAGCGAGTTGGCGATCACCGAAATCGCCTCGTCGATGGCCGGATTGGGGCCGGCGAGACGCTCGAGGCGGGTCGAGACTTCTTTTAGGTATTGTGCATTCAGGTCAGTCATCGTTTCTCGGTCTTTCGGACTTCAGGCCGTCGCGGGACGGGTGTTGTGGTTGGCAAGGGCGGTGCCGCGGGCAGGGCGGCGGCGTGAGGCCACCGCAGCGCCGGAAGCGGCGAGCAGACGCGTGGTCCGTTCGAAATTGGCTTGCGCGATCAGCAGGTAGAGAAGATCGACGACGAACAGCTGACAGTGCCGCGCCGACAGGTCCGCCGGCTGCAGATAGCCATTCGGGGACGCCGCCGTCAGCACGTCGTCCGCCAGCTTGGCGAGCGGGGACTCCGGGTTGCCGGTGATCGCCACCGTGTACGCGCCGGTCGCCTTGGCGACGCTCAGCATGTGAATGGTTTCGTCGGTACGGCCGGTGTTTGAGATGCCGATCGCCACGCAGTTCTGGTCGAGAATGGCGGCGCTGGTCAGCCCGTTGTGCACTTCGGCCCAGGTATGGACATTGATGCCGATGCGGTAAAACCGGTGCTGCGTTTCGAGCGCCGTGAGCGAACTGCCGCCGACGCCGTAGACATCGACATGCCGGGCCTTGCCGATGGCATCGGCGACACGGACGGCGGCGTCGAGATCGAGCAGGCCGGCTGTCGTCTGCAGCGAAAGGGTGTGGGTATTGAGAAGCACCGTGCGGATCTGGTCGGGCGGATCGTCCGGGCCGAAGGAGCGGCCGATATCGGCGATCCAGGCAGCCTTGGAGCCGCCGCGGCCGACGTCCTCGGCAATGCCGACGCGCAGTTGTGCATAACCGGTATAGCCGATGGTGCGGCAGAAGCGGGTGACGCTGGCGGCGGAGGTGCCGGCGCGTTCGGCGAGATCGGTGATCGACAGGCTGAGTGGCGCCTTGGGATCGTCCATCAGCACAGCTGCGATTTTGGCCATCGTGGCTGGCATCTGGGACTGGTAAGTCTCGATGCGATCCAGCACACTGAAGGTCTTTGCGACAGCTGTCATATTTGTGCTACGCGCTCATGCCTGAAAATCACTCTCAAGACGGCCACCCGATGGATGAAAACAATTCTTATCCAGCAAGTCTGCATATGACAAGCGGTCGTATGACAGAATGACAACAGCGTTTCTGGCTATCGACGTCGGCGGCTCCACCTCACGCGCCACGCTTATCGATCGAGACGGCAACTGCCTCGGCGTGGGCCGGAACCGCGGCGGCAACCCGGGCTCCAACCCGCCGGAGCAGGCCGCAGCGGCCATCGTGACCGCCGCAGAGGGCGCAGCCGCCGACGCGGGGTTGCCGCTCGACATCAAGGTGGCGTTGCTCGCCATCGCCGGCCCCCGCAATGCTGAAGTCGAGCGGCGCCTGGACGAGGCCTTCCGGGCGCTGGGGCTGACGGGACCGCTGGTCATGACCGGCGACACGCATGCCATGTTGCCGTCGGTTACCGCAGCGACGGAGGGCTATTGCGTCTTCTGCGGCACCGGCTCGGGCGCGGTGCGCGTGCGCGGCGGCGAGATCGAGAGCGTGGTCGATGCGGCCGGCTATCTGCTCGGCGATCTCGGCTCGGGCTACTGGCTCGGACATCAGACGGCGATCGCGGTCGCCGCCGCGCTCGAAGACCGCGGCCCGAAGACAGCGCTGACGCAGGCGGTACTCGATCAGCTTGGCATTGCGCAATCGGACGATCGCGCGTTCGACGGGCGACCAATGCCGCTGCGGCAGTTCATCGACGTCATCTACAAGATGCGGCCGATCGAACTTGCCGGCTTCGCTCCGCTGGTGATCGCCAATCGCGACGATGCCGTGGCAAACGGCCTGCTGGTGCAGTCGGAGCACTACCTGCTCGCCGACTTCCGGCACGTCTTCGACCCCGGCATGCCCGGCCCGGTGGTGCTGGGTGGCAGCATCGCCGCACATCTGAGCGACCTGCCCCTGGCCATAGCCGACGCGGTGCGCGCCGCCGGCCACGAGCCGGACATCCGGCTCTCCGGCGATGGCACGGTCGGCGCAGCCGTGCTGGCGCTGCGACACCATGGCATTGCCGTCGACGAGCCGATGCTCAAGCACATCGCCGCCTCGTTGTCGGCACGCAATGCCGCTGCCCGGGCCCGAACAACCTAGGCGTCATGCATGCGCAGATCGAGCTGACGGGGCAACGGGTGCGCCACAAGGTCGGCGCGACGCTCCTCGGCGGTTGATGGCCGCCCCAGACTTGCCTCCAGCCGTCCTTGGCGGAGTTGCACCCAGAGGTCCGACAGCAGCGTCTCGCCCTCGCGGATCGACGCAAATTGCTGGCCGAGCAGCAGGCGTTCGAGTTCGTCATATGCCCCGTCATTGCCGGCCGCCACGGCGCGCGCGAGGATGATCCGTTCCTTGTTGCGCACATTGTCCGGCAGCGCACCGAGGAAGGTCTTCAGCTCCGCTGACCGTTCGTGGGCCATCAGGTACGTCGCAATCTCGACAGCCAGCTCCGGCGGCGCAGCACCCGTCGCCCAGGCTGCAAAGTAGCTGCGCACCGCCGCATCCACATCATCGGCGAGCAAAGCCGCCAGCCGGTGGGCCGGCCAGGTCGGTTTCAGGGCCAGCGATGCCGCGACATGTTTACCGGCTGACGCGCGATCGCCGCGATCGAGCGCTGCGGTGGCGAGGATCAGCTCGTGCAGCCAGCTGGTTCCCTGCGCCGCGGCACTGGCCTCGACCCTGTCGATCCAGGCCTTCGAGACCACGATCCCCTGCGGCACCGTTTCCAGCATTGCGGCAGAGATGACGCCATCCCGCGCCAGTTGATCCCAGACCTCGTCCGCTCCAGCGACGCTGAAATCGAGGCCTGCCGCCAGACTGGTGCCGAGCAACCTTTCCTGACGATCGCCCCAGCGGTCGCCAGTCGAGTGCCGGGTATCGAGTGGCAAGCGCGCCTGAGTGCGCAGCAGGGCATCGACGCGCTGCAACTCGTCGGCCGACACCAATCTGTCCAACGTGCCTGCAGCATGGGTCACGGCCGCCCGATAGTCAGTGTCATGCGCCTTGTCGGGATCGAGCTGGACCGGCATGTAAACCTCGGTCCATTCCAGTTCCTCACCGGGCTGCAGTTCGAAGCGCTGGTTCTGCGTCGGTGCGACGCCGCTCTGGATTTCGAGATAGGCGCCTTCACCGGGCCGGGCGAGAAAATCCATCCAGTTCTGCCCGCCGACGGCGCTGCCGAAATAGAAGAACTTGCGCCCCTGCAGCTCGGCCGTGCTGGTCTGCATCAGTCCGTAGCCGGCACTGTCCACCGAGGTGATGAAACGGCGCGGCGCGGCAGGCGCGCGGAAGAACACCGACGTCGCGTTCACCCAGTTGTCGGGGTAGGAGGTGTCGAGGTCGGCGCGTGGAAAGTCGCAGCGGCCCAGATTGTTGCCCGGCCAGATGTGCTCGATCGAGTAGTCGGCGGGGCTGAGCACGCGGGTGCCGGCGCTCATCGGCGCCGCAACGTTGGTCCACCAATAGGCCAGTCGCGGTTCGACCGACGGATTGACGATGCGGCCGTGGGCAAATAGCTGCGGCGAGTCGTGCGGCAGGAACAGATCGACCTGCCAGGTTGCCTCGACGATCCGGTCGAACTCGTAGATCCTGAGCAGCGGCCCTTCCGGCGTCTCGCGGACGCCGGCGAAGACCGGCGCACAGGTGAAGGGCGTGTGTCCTGGAATGAGGCCATTCCATTCGATGCCGCCAGAGAACCAGGCATTGAGGGCCGCGAGATTGGCCGGCTGGAATACCGGATTGCGAAATACCAGGTCACGACCGTTCCTCAGGTCCCTGAGCTCCAGCAACCGGCCGCCGAGCGCGGGCGCGACCACGGCCCGCAACCGACCGTTCTCGATGACCAGCACCTCGAGTTCACCCTGCTTGAGGTCGCGGCCATAGTCGTCCGACACCTGATAGGGCAGGATGGAATCCTCGCCCCAGCTGAAACCGTGGCGGCTTTCCTCTTCGGACAGCCCGAAATCTGGTGGCGTCTCCCGATCGGGCATCGGCTGCTGCCAGCGGAAGCGCGGCAGATTGCTGGGCTTGCCGAGGGGTGACATCGGCAGCGCCAGGCGTTCCTGGCGGATCGTGGTGGTCATTACTCGTCCCTCAGGATCAGTTCGACGACAGGCACCACCACGTCCGGGCGCTTGACCGGCAAGTCGAGGGTCAGCGTCGTTTCGCCGACCGGCGGCACAAAATGCGGGTCGGTGTGCGCCCCGACCCACTGCACCTCGCTCGCATCGTTCAGCAGTTGCGCGTACGTCACTCTGCCGGCGAGGCCGTCGAGATGCAGGTAGCGGTTGGGCCAGTTGTAGATGTGGAGATAGAGGCGGTTGCCCTTCTGGGTGAACCTGCAGCCGTCGGGCGCCGTGTAGCTCGAGCGCCCTGCGCCGTAGATGGCGCGGCTGTGGAGCCGCATCCACTTCGCGTAGGCCTCAAGCGCATCGATGGCGCGCTGGTCGAAGGTGCCGCGTGCTGTCGGTCCGACATTCATCAACAGATTGCCGCCGAGCGACACGCCGTCGATCAGGATCTGGATCAGCTGCTCGGCGCTCTTCCAGCTCTCCTCGTCGCGATAGTACCCCCACGAGCCGGAGAAGGTCTGGCACATCTCCCAGGTCAGCTCCTTGCCGTTGATCAGCGGCGGCGTGCGCGGCGTGTACTGCTCGGGCGTGATCATGTCCGGCGTATCGGTTTCCAGGTCGAGTCGATTGTTGACAATGATGTCGGGTGCCAACTGGCGTACCAGCTTGAGCAGTTCGAGGCTCTGCCAGTCGTCGCGCCCCTTGCCGGGCAGCCCCTTGTAGGTGCGCTCCGGATAGCTGAAGTCGAACCAGATGATGTCGATCCTGCCATAGCCGGTCAGCAGTTCCGTCACCTGCTGGCGCAGATAGGCGGCATAGCGGGCACCCTCGCGCGCCTTGTTCAGTTCGGCCGCATCCTCGCGGTTGCGCAGCGGATGGTACATGTCGATGCCGAAGTCCGGGTGGTGCCAGTCGGGCAGCGAATAGTAGAAGCCGATCTTCAACCCTTCGGCGCGGAACGCCTCGACGAACGGCCCGAGCAGGTCGCGGCCATAGGGGGTGTTGGTGGCCTTGTAGTCGGTCGCCTGGCTGTCCCAGAGACAGAAGCCGTCATGATGCTTGGCGGTCAGCACAACGTATTTCGTGCCCGCGTCACGCGCCCGGCGGGCCCATTCTCGCGGGTCGTAGAGATCGGGATCGAAGTTGTCGAAATACTTCTGGTACCCCGCATCGTCGATCTCTTCGCGGCTTTTCACCCACTCGTGCCGCGCCGCCAGCGCGTAGATGCCCCAGTGGATGAACATGCCGAACCGGTCATGTGTGAACCATGCCTTCTTCTCGTCGGGCAGAAAGAGGTCGGGGGGCAGTCTATCGGTCATGGCGGGGGATCCTGAGGCACTGGAGGCCCCGCCTTGGTAACATGCCAGCATGGCGTTTCAAGGCTGCTTCCGGCGCCGTCAGAAGCCGCGTCACTCCGCGTCACCACTTCCACGTCAGTGCAGAAGCAATCCGGCCGAGTGGCGGAACCATGGCCGAACCGAGGCGTTGGGGCGACGATGTCCCACCAAAGTCAGGAGCGTCCTTAATGGCTGACCTTCACCGCGGATCTGGCTACTGGGCCACTGTTTTTCTGGCCGGCGTGCTCGTCATCCTCGGCCTGCCAATTCTGGTCGGCGGAGTATGGCTCATCATGCTTGGCGGCTCCTGGTACTACGCCCCTGCCGGCCTCGGTGTCCTGCTCACGGCCTATTTCCTGTTTCGTCGGTCCATCGTCGGCGTTTGGATCTATTGCGCGGTGTTCGCTGCAACGGTGATCTGGGCGCTGTGGGAGGCGGGATTTGACGGTTGGGCCCAGGTGCCGCGGCTCGTTGCCCCCACACTGATCCTGCTGCTCGTGCTGGCCACCATCCCGGTGTTGCGCGGACGCCTGAGGATGCCCGGCGGCGCCATGGCCGGCGCTGCTGTGGGCATCGTTGCTGTCGGTGCGATCCTGGGCATGAGCCTCATGCGTGACCAGACGCTCTTCGCGCAGGAGACCCCGGCGCCCGCGGCCGAGGAGACGATTACGGACGATGCGGCGGCCCCTTCTGCAGAAGCCGCGCCCGCTCCCGAGGTCTCCCCAGACGAGACCGCTCCTGTTTCATCTGATGCGGCTCCGGCTGCGACCGACGCCCCCGCGGCTCCCGTGACGTACGCCCGGCTCGAAACCGGTGTCGACTGGCCTGCCTATGGCGGCACGCACGCCGCGACGCGCTACTCGCCGCTTACCCAGATCACGCCGGACAATGTCGGCCAGCTGGAAAAGATCTGGGAGTTCCGCACCGGCGACCTGCCCGAGAACGACGAACCGTTCGGCAACCAGAATACGCCGGTCAAGGTCGGGGATCGCCTCTACCTCTGCTCGGCGCTCAACAAGATCAGTGCCCTCGATGCCGCCACCGGCGCGGAGTTCTGGACCTACGACCCCGAGACCCCTGTCGATGCCATCGGCTATAACGCGTCCTGCCGTGGCCTTGTCTATTTCGAGAACACGGCCGCCGCTGCGACCGATCTCTGCGCGACGCGGGTCGTCAACCTGACGCACGACGCGCGCATGATTGCGCTCGACACCCAGACCGGCCAGCTCTGCCCGGATTTCGGCAATGGCGGCATCGTCAATCTGCTGGAAGGCATCGGCGATACGGCGCCGGGCTTCTATGCTCCCACATCTCCGCCGACGCTGGTGCGCGACGTGCTGGTGGTCGGCAGCCAAGTCAGCGACGGCCAGACCCGCGAGGCGCCCTCGGGTGTCATCCGCGGCTTCAATGCGGTCACCGGCGAGCTCGACTGGGCGTGGGACATGGGACGCCCCGGCGAAACCGGCCTGCCTCCGGAAGGCGAGATTTACACGCCCGGCACACCCAACAGCTGGACCATTGCGTCGGGCGACGACGACCTCGGCCTTGTCTATATCCCGATGGGCAACTCCGCCGTCGACTACTGGGGCGGCGACCGCTCCGAGGCGGAGAATACCTACTCGACGGCCATCGTGGCGCTGGATGTCGAGAGTGGCGAGGTGGCCTGGAGCTACCAGACCGTCCACTACGACATCTGGGATTACGACCTTGGTGCACAGGGCACGCTGGTGGATTTCCCCACCGCGGATGGCCCCGTGCCGGCCATCGTCATGCCTTCCAAGCAGGCGCAGTTCTATATTCTCAACCGCGAGACCGGCGAGCCGCTGGTCAATATCGAGGAGCGGCCCGCGCCGCAGGGCGGTGTGGAGCCGGAGCGGCTATCGCCGACCCAGCCCTACGTCACCGACTTCCCCAATCTGCTCAAGCCCGACCTGACCGAGGCCGACATGTGGGGCGCCACGCCGCTCGACCAGTTGTGGTGCCGCATCCAGTTCCGCCAGGCGAGCTACGAGGGCGTCTACACGCCGCCCACCGTCGACCGGCCGTGGATCCAGTTCCCCGGTTATAACGGCGGCACCGACTGGGGTGGCGTGGCGATCGACCCGGAAAAGGGCATCATGATCGCCAACTACAACAACATGCCCAATTACAACCAGCTGGTGCCGCGCGAGGAAGTGGACAGGCTCGGCATCCTGCCGATCACCGATCCGAACTACAACCCGGAAGCCGGTGGTGGTTCGCATGGCAGCATCAGCCCGCAGGCCCAATCGCCCTATGGTATCCGGGTCAATGCCGGCTGGCGCGTCCCCTTCACCGGGCTGCTGTGCAAGGAGCCGCCCTATGGCGGGATCGCCGCCATTGATCTCAACACGCGAGAAATCCTGTGGGATCGTCCCTTCGGCTCGGCCCGGCAGAATGGTCCGTTCGGTATCCCCTCCATGCTGCCGGTCACCATTGGCACGCCGAACAATGGCGGCGGCGTCATCACGGCCTCGGGTCTGTTCTTCATTTCCGCAGCCACCGACAACATCCTGCGGGCCATCGACATCGAGACCGGCGACGAAATCTGGCAGGTGACGCTGCCGGCCGGCGGCCAGGCCACACCGATGACCTATGAGGCAGAGGGCCAGCAGATCGTGGTGATCAATGCCGGCGGTCACGATTTCATGGAAACGCCGATTGGCGACTATTTCATCGCCTACGCCCTGCCGCGAAGCGAGTCACCCTAGGTCACGGCCAGCGTCAGGTCCCATGTCAGCGTCATTGCCCATCACCAGCTATTGCGGGCCACCGCCGCTCCCGGACGATCTCTGGGGGCGGTGGAATCTTGATCCCCTGCTGATCGCTCTCCTGGCTATGGCGGCGCTGACCGTGCTCGTCGGACGCAGTGTTACCTTGCGGGAGCGCTTCGCCTTTCTCTCCGGGCTGGGGGTGCTGGCCGTCATCTTCATCAGCCCGCTCTGTGCGCTGACAGTGGCGATCTTTTCGGCGCGGGTGGTGCACCACGTGCTGCTGGTGGCCGTGGCCGCGCCGCTGCTGGCCGTCTGGCTGAAGGGCCGCATTGAGGCCGGCACCGCCGATGGGCTGGGCCGCCTGCTGACACCGCTGGCAGCGCTGCATACGGTGATCTTCTGGTTGTGGCACGTGCCCGACGCCTATGCCCTGGCCCTGACCAGCACGCCGGTCTACTGGGCCATGCAGCTCAGCCTGCTGGGCAGCGCCACCCTGTTCTGGGCAGCGGTGCTGGTCGCATCGCCGGCCCGGGCCATTGCGGGGCTTGTGGCGATCACCGTGCAGATGGGCCTGCTGGGCGCGCTGCTGGTCTTTGCCGACCGGCCGCTCTACTGGCCGCACCTCACCACGACCACCGGCTTTGGTCTCGCGGCGCACACCGATCAGCAACTGGCCGGACTTATCATGTGGGTCCCCGCCAGCCTGCCCAATCTGCTGGTTGCCATGGTGAGACTGGCGCACTGGCTGCGGTCGGCCGAGGCCCGCCGGGCGTGACCGCCATCCTGCTCAAATTCGTGCATGTGCTGGCCATCTCTGGCTGGTCGGCCGGATTGCTCTGCCTGCCGTTTCTCTACCTGCAACGCCAGCGACTGAAAGACGACGCGCTGCATCGCCTGCATAACTTCACGCGCTTTCTCTATGTCGGCCTCGTGTCACCCGCGGCCTTCCTCGCCGTCGCTTCGGGGATTGTGCTGATCTTCGTGCAATCGACATACGAGCCGTGGTTCTCGGTCAAGCTGGCCTTCGTGGCGGCCTTGGTGCTGCTCCACGTCACCAGCGGCCTCGTGATCCTGCAGCTGTTCGCGCCGCGCCGGATCTATCGCGGCTGGGAGTTTGCAGTCTTTACCGGCCTCACCACCACGGTCATCGGCGCCATTCTCGTCACAGTGCTCGGCAAGCCGGACGGACTCCCCACCGGCTGGCTGGTTGATGTCTTCGCCCCCGGCGCACTCGGCGAGATGCTGGGCGACGCTACTGCTTGGTTGAGATGATGAGACCCACCCCATGATCAAAGACCAGCTTGCCGCCATGCCAACCCGCCAGTGCCGTAAGTCCGGCCGCCAGCAGCGACAGCAGCATGCCATGCGGCAGCACTGCATCGGGGAAGTTGATGCGCAGGCCGAAATTGGCGCCGACGACAGCCATCAGTGTCATGGCCGCAATGGCGTGGTTCCAGCTGGCAACGCGCACGCGGATGCCCGGCACGGCCAGCAGTTCGGCGGTGCCGGCCAGAGATGCAAGAATACCCGAGCCGAAGGCCACGCCCGCAGACCACAGGCCGACACGCAGCCAGAACGGATCGCCGGTCAGCCAGTAGAGGCCGTCAGCACCCAGCGTGCAGATCACCAGAGCGATGGGAAAGTGCACCAGCATGGCATGGATCGGGTGACCCGCCACGGCGATGGCCGAGCCGATATCCTTGTCGGCCACTTCGCGGATGCCGGGGTTGGGGTCGCTGCTGGTGGCCTCGGGCGGTGTTTCCTCGGCTTCGATTTCGGTCTGTTCAGTGTCCAGTTTGGCCAAGTTACCCTCCGCGCCATGCGCCTTGCTGCTGTGGCAGCAACGCCCGGAGTGCTGGCAGGTTGCGCTGCGCCGCTGTCGAGCCTTGATCCGGCCGGTCCATCCGCCGCCGGCATTGCCACCCTCTGGTGGGTGATGTTCTGGGGGGCGACGGCGCTCTTCATGCTGGTCA
This sequence comes from Devosia sp. J20-27, assembly GCF_055808595.1. Lineage (NCBI taxonomy): Bacteria > Pseudomonadati > Pseudomonadota > Alphaproteobacteria > Hyphomicrobiales > Devosiaceae > Devosia > Devosia sp. J20-27. The sequence continues at coordinate 818,462 of NZ_CM147875.1, forward strand.
TCGCCCTGCTGGCCGTCAGCTATCTGCGTCCAGCGGCCCTCGCCGGATTGCGCCCCGTGCACTGGATCGTTGGAGGCGGGCTGGTGATGCCGCTGCCGATCCTCCTCGCCCTGCTGATCACCGCGCTCGTCCTCGGCGAACAGTCACTGCCCAAACCGGGCGGCGAGGCGCCGTTGCGCATTGCCGCCCATGCCAGCCGGTGGCAGTGGCAGTTCAGCTATCCCGCAGCGAATGGCGCGACATCGAGCGATATCCTCCACCTGCCGGCCGGCGAACCGGTCGATATCGTGGTCACCGCTGCCGACGTCATTCACAGTTTCTGGGTGCCACGGCTCGGCGGCAAGATCGACGCGATCCCCGGCAAGACCAACGTCATCCGCCTGCAGGCCGACAAGCCGGGGACCTATCGCGGCATCTGCGCCGAATATTGCGGCGAGGGCCACGAAACCATGGGCTTTGTCGTCGAGGCGCATGTCGCCGCCGACTATGCTGCCGCCATCGGAGGCACACCATGAGCGCGCCGCTGTCTCCCATTGCCCTGCACAAGGCGCTGACCCGGATCTGGGGCACGCCGCCAGGTTGGGGCGGGCTCTCGGCCGTCAACCACAACATCCTCGGCAAGCGCTTCATGGTGCTGGCCCTTGTCTTCTTCACTATCGGCGGCACGTTGGCGATGCTGATCCGCGCCCAGCTGGCCACGCCGCACAGCGCCTTCATAGGTCCCGAGCTCTACAACCAGATCTTCACCATGCACGGCACGGTGATGATGTTCCTGTTCGCCATCCCGATGTTCGAGGGGCTGGCGATCTACATGCTGCCCAAGCTGCTGGGCGCGCGCGACCTCGCCTTTCCGCGCCTGACTGCCTACGGCTTCTGGTGCTACCTGTTCGGCGGCACCATCCTGATCGTGGCCATGGTGCTCGGCTACGCGCCCAATGCCGGCTGGTTCATGTATACGCCGCTCTCCTCCGGCACCTACACGCCCGGCATCAACGCCGATGTCTGGCTGCTCGGCATCACCTTCGTCGAGATTTCGGCGATCACCGCGGCAGTCGAGCTGATCGTCACCATCCTCAAGATGCGCGCGCCCGGGATGTCGCTGACGCGCATGCCGATCTTCGGCTGGTACATGCTGGTCACCGCCGGCATGATGCTGGTCGGCTTCCCGCCGCTGATCCTGGGGTCGATCCTGCTCGAGCTGGAGCGGGCCTTCGACCTGCCCTATTTCGACCCGACGCGAGGCGGCGACCCTCTGCTCTGGCAGCACCTCTTCTGGCTGTTCGGGCACCCCGAGGTCTACATCATCTTCCTGCCGGCGGCCGGTGTGCTCGCCACCATCATCCCGACCTTCGCGCGTCGCCCGCTGATCGGCTACAACGCCATCATCATTGCCATCGTCGCCATGGGCTTCCTCAGTTTCGGCCTCTGGGTGCACCACATGTTCACGGTGGGCATTCCGCATCTGGCGCTCGCCTTCTTTTCGGCGGCCAGTGCCCTGGTGGCGATCCCGACTGCGGTGCAGATCTTTGCCTGGATCGGGACACTCGCCTCGGGGCGACCGAAGTTCGACGTGCCGATGCTCTATGTCATCGGCTTTTTCATCGTCTTCGTCTGCGGTGGCCTGACGGGTGTGATGCTGGCCATGGTGCCGTTCAATACGCAGGCGCATGACAGCTATTTCGTGGTTGCCCACCTCCATTACGTGCTGGTCGGCGGCTTCGTCTTTCCGATGCTGGCGGCGCTCTATTACTGGCTGCCGCATTTTACCGGCCGCAGCAGCCTCTATCGCCTCTCCATCCCGGCCTTCTGGCTGATCATCATCGGCTTCAACCTCACCTTCTTCCTGATGCACCTGACCGGCCTGATGGGCATGCCGCGCCGCATCTCGACCTATCCCTCCAACCTGGGCTGGGACTGGCTGAACCTGCTGTCCTCGGTCGGCGGCTTCCTGATGACGATCGGCTTCGCACTGGTGCTGCTCGACATCATCCTGCAGTTCCGTTTCGGCATGCGTGGCGCGCGCAACCCGTGGGGGGCGCGGACGCTGGAATGGGCGACGCCGACGCCACCGCCGGCCTACAACTTTGCCGCACTGCCGCGGCTCGAGGCACGCGCCGACGATCTGGATGCGACCGCACTCGGCCGGGCGCTGGCTGCCGGGGGCGGCTATCTCGGCTTTGTCCGCGACGGTCGCCAGGAGACGCTGGGTGTCGACATGATGTCGGGCGAACCCGACCAGGTCATCATCCTGCCCGGACGGACCTATCTGCCCCTCTGGACCGCGCTGGCCACCGGGGCGTTCTTTCTCGGCCTGCTGTTCAAGGTCTACTGGCTGGTGCCGCTGGCAGCGATTGCGGTCGTCGCCCTGTTCCTGGTCTGGCCGCGCGGGCTGGGCGCCCGGCAGGACGCCGGGCCGATCGATATCGGCCAGGGAGAGGCTGTGCCGATCGATGCCGAAGTCACCGACAATGTCACCTGGTGGGCCGCCAGGGCCGCCGCAGCGGCCGACGCCACGCTCTATGCCTCACTGCTGTTCGGCGCGCTTTATCTGGCGCTCGTGGCATCGGGCTGGGACGGGCCGCCGCCAGCCACCAACTGGCTTCCGGCTCTCGGTCTCGTCACCGCGCTTGCCGGCAGTGTCGTGGTGCGACGGGCGCGACGGCGGAATGCACTGGGCACCTCGCCCTATCGCTGGCTGCTGGGCGCCGCCACGCTGTCCGCCCTCACCGCAATGGCCTGCATCTCGGGCATGCTGCTGGCGGGCGATGCGACCAGCCATGCCAATCTGGCGCTGCGGTTCGCTCTTTATGCCTACTGCGCCCTGCATGCCGGCCTTGCCATGCTGGTCGCCGGTCACGCGGCCTGGCGCTGGCGATCGGGCCATGTCTCGGCGCTACGTGCCACCGACCTTCGGCTTGCCGTGCTCTGGACCGATTATGCCGCCGCCGCACTCGTGCCTGCGCTCGCCCTGATGGTGCTGCTGGCCGGATCGGGTGGCGCCTGATGCTCCGCCCGCTGCGGCCGCTCCTCGTCGGCTTCGCGCTTTGGGCGCTGGCCTTCATTGCCGTCTACGGCCTGCAATATCTGGGCTGTCGCTTCGGCTGGGCGCCGGAACTGCACCGTGCCGTGCTCATCATCGCCTACGCGGTGGCCGTCGGCATGCTCGGCATTGCGCTGACGCTGCAACTGGGCCGCCGACGCCAGAACGACCCGACAGAACTGCGGCGCATGGGAGCGGTGACCACTCTCGCCGCTCTCGCTGCGACAGCGATCACCCTCGGCCCGACGCTGTTCGTCTCCAGCTGCCTGTAGCGACGCCTCGCGGCCGGCGACCAGTCCGACGGGCGGGACTGAACGGATGGCGCTGACCGAGGCTGCGGCCTGCGGTCCTGGTCAGGTGCGGTTTCAAGAATTGAGGAAGTGGTGGCGCACCCGACACGATTCGAACGTGTGGCCTCTGCCTTCGGAGGGCAGCGCTCTATCCAGCTGAGCTACGGGTGCAACGGTGGAACGGATAAGCGATTGAGCGGCGGAGTGCAAGCGTCTGCGCCGGTCCCTGGCATCGGGATCGCGCGCGGCGCGCGGTGGGCAGAGCGCGCTGGATGATGGCGCTGCACGCCGGCCGTTGCGCCGCCGGCCCGGGCGCCCGTATGGTGGCAGCGTCGCGGCGCTAATTCATCATACAACCTGCAAGCAGTTGTATGTTGACATCGGTGCCGCGTCTCAACTAGGACTCGGCCCGAGGAGACTACCAAGTGTTGCTGGACGACGATCGCCTGTTCGATGCAGAGCCGAATGCTCGTGGCATTGCCCGTGAACTCTATAACGAGATCAAGGGCTTGCCGCTGATTTCGCCGCACGGTCATACCGACCCGCGCTGGTATGCGGAGAACCTGCCCTTCCCCGATCCGGCGCAATTGCTGATTGTTCCGGACCACTACATTTTCCGCATGCTGTTCTCGCAGGGCATCCGGCTGCAGGACCTTGGCGTCCCGACGGCAGACGGTTCGGCAGTGGAAACGGATGGGCGCAAGATCTGGCGGCTGTTTGCCGAGAACTATTATCTGTTCCGCGGCACGCCGACGCGCATGTGGCTCGACCACACGCTGGAAAGCCTGTTCGGCATTTCCGAGCGCCTCAGCCCGGCCACGGCCGATGCCGCCTATGACCAGATCGCCGAGTGCCTGGGCAAGCCCGAGTACCTGCCGCGCGCCCTGTTCGAGCGCTTCAATATCGAGGCCATCTCGACGACCGACGGCGCGCTGGACGAACTGAACTGGCACCAGCAGATTCGCGACAGCGGCTGGAAGGGACGGGTGGTGCCGGCCTATCGCCCCGATGCCGTGGTCGATCCCGACTTTGCCGGCTTTCAGGCCAATGTCGACACGCTGGGCGACATCACCAATCTCGATACCGGTACCTGGGCCGGCTATCTCGATGCGCATCGGCTGCGCCGCGAGTACTTCAAGAGCTACGGCGCCACCTCGACCGATCACGGGCATCCGACCGCCGCCACGGCCGACCTGCGGCCCAAGCAGGCGGGCAAGCTGTTCGACAAGGTGCGCAGCGGCAAGGCCGACAGCGACGAGCGGGCGCTGTTCCGGGCGCAGATGCTGACCGAGATGGCGCGGATGAGCGCCGACGACGGGCTGGTCATGCAGATCCATCCGGGGTCGTGGCGCAACCACTCGCCCGGCATGATGCAGACCTTCGGCCGCGACAAGGGTTTCGATATCCCCACGCAGACCGACTATGTCGGCGCCCTGAAACCGCTGCTCGATGCGGTCGGCACCGATCCGAAGGTGACCGTGGTGCTCTTCACGCTCGACGAAACCAGCTACTCGCGCGAACTGGCGCCGCTGGCCGGCGTCTATCCGGCGCTGAAGCTGGGGCCGCCGTGGTGGTTCCATGACAGCCCGGAAGGCATGAAGCGGTTCCGCGAACTGGCGACGGAAACCGCCGGTTTCTACAATACGGTCGGCTTCAACGACGACACCCGCGCCTTTCCCTCTATCCCCGCACGTCACGATGTGGCGCGCCGGGTGGACTGCGCCTTCCTTGCCCGCCTCGTCACCGAGCATCGGCTCGGGCTCGACGAGGCGCACGAGGTGGCGCGCGACCTCGCCTATACGCTGGCCAAACGGGCGTACAGGCTCTGACGACTTCGCATCTGACATCATTCGGGAGGAAAAACATGTTTCAGATGACCAAACTGGCGGCTGCCGCGCTTCTTGCCACGGCCATGTCCGCCACCGCCGCGAGCGCGCAGACGGTGCTGCGCTCGTCCGATACCCATCCGGATGGCTATCCGACCGTGGAGGCGGTGAAGTATTTCGGCGACCTCATCGAGGAACGTACCGGCGGCCGCTACAAGGTGGAGGTATATCACTCCGCCCAGCTCGGCCAGGAGGCTGATACGATCGAGCAGGTCCGTTCGGGCGTGATCGACCTCAACCGCGTGTCCATGGGGCCGTTCAACGGCCTGGTGCCGGAGACGCAGATTCCGTCGCTGCCCTATGTGTTCCGTTCGCCCGAACACATGCGCAACGTCATGCTCGGCGAGATCGGCGACGAGATCGGCAAGGGCTTCGAGCAGCATGGCCTCGTCGTCCTCACCTACTACGATGGGGGCGCCCGCTCGTTCTACAACTCCAAGAAGGCGATTGCCTCGCCGGACGACCTGACGGGCATGAAGCTGCGCGTCATGCAGTCGGACATCTTCGTGGACATGGTGGCAGCCCTGGGCGGCACCGCCACGCCGATGCCCTATGGTGAAGTGTACTCGGCGATCCAGACCGGCGTGGTCGACGGTGCCGAGAACAACTTCCCCAGCTACGACACAGCCGGCCACTTCGAAGTGGCCAAGAACTACTCGCTCGACGAGCACCTGATCGTGCCGGAAGTCTTCGTCATGTCCAAGGCGTCGTGGGACAAGCTGACCCCCGAGGACCAGGCGATCTTCAAGACGGCCGCGCGTGAGAGCGCACAGAAGCAGTTCGAGCTGTGGGACGCCCAGGTGTCGGCCTCGCGTGCCAAGGTCGAGGCCGCCGGCTCGAGCATCAACACGCCCGACAAGCAGCCGTTCATCGATGCGATGAAGCCCGTCTACGACAAGTATGTCACCGATCCCAAGCTGCAGGATCTGGTCGCCCGGATCCAGGCGACCAAGTAAGCGACAAGTGGCGGCGGAGGCGCCATCGGCCCCTCCGCCGGTTCATTCCCGGGCGGCCTGCGCGGCTGCCCCAGCAGGGACTTGCCAATCGTGGTCGACCCCATCGCTCCCAACCAACCTTCCGGTCCGCGCCTGTCCCGGCTGGCCGGCATCCTGTCCAGGGTGTCCACCGCCGCGCTCTGGCTCGCCAGCATCGGCCTTGTGGCCATGACGGTGATCGTCGGATGGCAGGTTTTCACCCGCTATGTGCTGAACTGGTCCAATGCCTGGACCGAGCCGGCGGCCGTGCTGCTGATGAGCTGGTTCATCTTCCTGGGTGCGGCAGTGGGCATTCGCGAGAACTACCATCTCGGGTTTGACGTGCTGCTCTACGTGCTGCCCAAGAGTTCCAAGCGCGTGCTGCGCTCGATCTCGGATGTGGTGGTCATCACCTTTGCTGCCGGCATGATCTATTTCGGCCTGCAGCTGGTCGCCCTGGGCTGGCCGGCGCGGCTGCCCTCGCTGGGCATCCCGGAAGGGGTCAAGTACCTGCCGGTGGTGTTTGGCGGCGCCCTGATGATCCTGTTTGCCCTCGAGCGCCTGGTGTTGCGCTGGAACGGCGTGAACGTTGATACAGATATCGATTTCGAGGCCGTGCCTGAGGTCGACCAGACCGGCAAGGAGGCCTGAGCCGTGGCCGTTGTCATCCTGTTCGGCAGCCTTGCCGTGCTCATGCTGATCGGCACGCCGATCGCCTTCTGCCTCGGTGTCGCGAGCTTTGCGACCATCCTCTACATGGGATTGCCGCCGCTGGTGATCTTCCAGCAGATGAACTCCGGCATGAGCGTGTTCACGCTGCTCGCCATCCCGTTCTTCATCTATGCCGGCGACCTGATGGTGCGGGGCGGCATTGCCCAGCGCATCGTCAATTTCGCCGGGGCCCTCGTCGGCCACCTGCGCGGCGGCCTGGGTCAGGTCAATATCGCCGCCTCGACGCTGTTCGGTGGCATCTCCGGATCGGCCGTGGCCGAGGCGGCAGCCGTCGGCGGGCTGATGATCCCGCAGATGAAGGCACGCGGATACGGTGCCGACTATGCGGTGAACGTCACCTCGATGGCAGCGCTGATCGCCCTGCTGCTGCCGCCCAGCCACAACATGATCATCTATTCGATCGCCGGTGGCGGACGGATCTCGATTGCCGATCTGTTCACCGCCGGGGTGATCCCGGGCCTGCTGTTTGCCGGCGCGCTGATGCTGACGGCCTATGTCGTGGCCCGCAAGCGCGGCTATCCGGTCGAGGCTTTCCCCGGCTTCCGCCGCGCCCTGCAGCTGGGCGCCATCGCCGTGCCTGGCCTGCTGCTCATCGGCATCATCTTCGGCGGCGTCCGCTCGGGTGTCTTCACCGCCACCGAGAGCTCGTGCATTGCGGTGGTCTATGCCCTGCTGGTGACCGTCTTGGTATATCGCCAGATGGGCTGGAAGGAGTTCATCGACGCCACGTTCGGTGCCGTGCGGACCACGGCCATGGTGCTGCTGATCATCGGTACGGCGGCGGCCTTTTCCTGGTTGATGGCCTACCTGCGCATTCCCGCGCAGCTGGTGGAATGGCTGCAGGGTGTGTCGCAGGATCCGCTGGTGATCATGCTGCTGCTCAACGCCATCATGCTGGTGCTGGGCACGTTCATGGACATGGGCCCGACCATCATCATCACGACGCCGATCTTCCTGCCCATCGCCATTGCCTATGGCATCGATCCGGTACATTTCGGCGTCATCATGATCCTCAACTACGGCATCGGCCTGAACACCCCGCCCGTGGGGGCGGTGCAGTTCGTCGCCTGCGCCGTCGGCCGGATCACTGTCTGGCAGGCCATGCGCTCGATCTGGCCATTCTACCTCGCGGGGCTGATCGTGCTGGGACTCGTCACCTATGTGCCGGAAATTTCGCTCTGGCTGCCGCGCCTGTTCCGGGGAGGATGATAATGAGCCAGGCCAAGCCTGCACCGCGCGAAAAACTCTCGACGCGCGTTGTCTCGTCGCTGCGCACGAGGTTGCTGGCCGGCGAGATCCCGCCGGGCCGCAAGCTGCCGACAGAAGCACAGCTCGGCGAGCAGTTTGGCGTCAGCCGCACGGTGATCCGCGAGGCAATCGCGACGCTGGCCGCCGACGGGCTGGTGCAGTCGCGCCAGGGAGCGGGTGTCTTTGTCGTCAATCATCCCAGCTCGACCTTCGGCACGCTGGCCGCCGAGATGGGCAACCGCGTGTCGACAGCACTGAACGTGCTGGAGGTGCGCCTCGCCATCGAAGTCGAGAGCGCGGCGCTGGCCGCGATCCGTCGCAATCCCTCGCAGCAGGTCCGGATCGAGGAGACGTTCTTCGAATTCGAGCAATTGCTGCACCTGGGACAGCCGACAGGTCCGGCCGATTTCGCCTTCCATCGGGCCATCGCCGAGGCGACCGGCAATCCGTTCTATGTCGAGATGCTGGAGGCGCTGGGCAAGCGCGCCATCCCCTGCGACGTCAGTTCGCCGTGGAGCACCGAGCTGGTGCAGAGCGTGGAATACCAGCGCGGCCTGCAGGTGGAACACAAGGCCATTCTGGACGGCATCATCGCCGGAGACCCGGAAGCGGCGCGGGCCGCCATGCGGCTCCATCTGTCGCGCAGCCAGGCGCGCTATCAACTGCGCTCGCATGAACGCGCAGCGCATCACGCCATGACCAACCGGGACGAGTAGATGACCGACAGCCACACCGAATATGAGAGCCGCTGGGCCATCGACCCGGACGCCGCCTGCATGATGGGGACGGACGAGCTGCGTCAGAACTTTCTCATCGAAGACCTGTTCGTCCCGGGGCTCATCAAGCTGACCTATACCCATTACGACCGGATGATCGTGGGCGGCGCCTCGCCGACCACGGCACCGCTGTCACTCGGACCGATCAAGCCGACCGGAACGGCGGCCTTCCTCGACCGGCGCGAGATGATCGCCGTCAATATCGGTGGTCCCGGCAGCATCACTGCCGATGGCGAGAGCTTTGCCGTCGGCACGCGCGACATGGTCTATCTCGGCATGGGCCTGCAGTCGGTGGCATTTGCCTCCGTCGACAGCGCCAACCCTGCCAGGTTCTACCTGCTGTCGGCGCCGGCGCATCAGAGCCACAAGGCCATGCTGCTCAAGATCGACAGTGCCAAGCGGCTCGACCTGGGCGCCTCCGAGACCAGCAACCAGCGCTCGATCTTTCAGTTCATCCATCCCGACAGTCCGGCACGGACCTGCCAGCTGGTGGTCGGCATGACGACGTTTGCGCCGGGCTCGGTGTGGAACACCATGCCCTGCCACATTCACGACCGGCGGATGGAGGCCTATCTCTATTTCGACCTGCCCGAGACGGCGCGGGTGTTCCACATGATGGGCGAGCCGGACGAGACCCGGCACCTGGTGGTTGCCAACGAGCAGGCGATCCTGTCGCCCGGCTGGTCGATCCACGCGGGGGTCGGCACCGCCAGCTATGCCTTCATCTGGGCCATGGCGGGCGACAATGTCGACTATACCGATATCGACCCGGTGGCGATCGGAGACCTGCGTTGACGGATCTCTCGGCGTTCAGCCTGGAGGGCCGGGCCGTGATGGTCACCGGCGCCAATACCGGCATCGGCCAGGGCATTGCCCTGGCGGTGGCACGGGCCGGCGGCAAGGCGCTGCTGGTCGGCCGCTCGTCGATGGCGGAGACCGAACGCCAGGTGTCGCAGATCGGCGGCGTCAGCGCGTCGTATCGCTGCGATCTCAGCGACGCCGGGGCCGCAGTGACGATGCTGGAAGCGGCCTGGGCAGAGCACGGCCCCATTGCTGGCCTCGTCAACAATGCCGGGATCATCCGCCGGGCCGATGCCACCGAGCTCAGCGAGACCGACTGGGACGATGTGCTCGACACCAATCTCAAGTCGCTGTTCTTCCTGTCGCAGGCCTATGGCCGGCTGGTCTTTGCCGGTCCGGGGCGGGGCAAGATCGTCAACATCGCGTCGCTGCTGAGCTTCCAGGGCGGCATCCGGGTTGCATCCTACACGGCGTCCAAGCATGGCGTTGCGGGGATTACCCAGGTGCTGTGCAACGAGTGGGCGGCGAAGGGCCTCAACGTCAACGCCATCGCACCGGGCTATATCGAGAGCAACAATACCGAGGCGCTGCGCGCCGATCCCGACCGGTCCAGTGCCATTCTCGGCCGCATTCCGGCCGGTCGCTGGGGACAGCCGAGCGATATCGGCGATGCGACGGTCTTTCTTCTGTCCAATGCTTCCAATTACATGCATGGCGCTGTCGTCCCGGTGGACGGCGGCTGGCTGGCGAGGTGATCTGATGACCAAGTTTTTTGCGCAATCGACCGATGGCAAGGTGACACAGCTCGAAGGCTCCAGCCGCCGGGTCATTCTCGCATTGCCCGAACTGATGCTGGTCGAGTTCACCTTCGACAAGGGCGGTGTGGGGGCGCTGCACAGCCATCCGCATGTACAAACGAGCTATATTGCCGAGGGCGTGTTCGAAGTGACGATCGATGGTGTGACAGAGACGCTGTCGGCAGGCGGCGCCTATATCGTGCCGTCGGGCCTGGTGCATGGCGTCAAAGCCCTCGAGGCGGGCAAGCTGATCGACAGCTTCACCCCGGTCCGGGAGGATTTTCTCTGAGTCCGACTGGCTAAAACTTATATCAATACAAGCAGTTCCCGGTATCCACAGGCAGGGCCGAGCGGGCGATTTGCAGGTTCACTTTTGACCCCGCCACGCAGATGGTGTGCCCCTGCCGACTCGAATGGATTCTGCCACGGGGGCACTCTTGCAGCACGAATATCGCGGGCACCGCATCCAGCTGATCCATACGGAACAGTGGCGGGGCCGACTCGTCGAACTGGCCAGCGGGACCATGCTGCCGACACAGGTTGTCGGCCGGCCCGAAGAGTCGTTCCGCGAGGTCTGGCTGCGGGCCCGCGACCTCGTCGACAAATATCTCGATGCGATGCCGGAGGGCACACGGGTGCTGGGACCCGTGCGCCCGTGGCAGACTATTCGACAGTGAGTTCCGTGCGTTCGCCCGCAGCGATGGTGAACGGGGTCTCGGTCTTGTCGTCGCTGCCGTTCACGGTGGTGATGGCCACATAGTCACCGGCCGGCAGGGTCTTCTGCAGCGTGTCGCCATAGTCGTAGCCAAAGCTGACGCGGTTGCCCTGGATGTCCTTTTTGGCGCTGACGATTTCGGTGCCGTAGCCATTGGGCAGCGACAGGACGAAGACGCCGGCATTCAGCACGGTGTCGACACCCATCGAATCGCCGGCGGCGACCGAGAACGGGGTCTCCACCCGGGCAGCCTGCAACTCGGCGATGGCAACATAATCGCCGGCCGGCAGGTCGTAGGCGAGATCGGGACCATAGCCGTAGCCGAAGTCCTGCCGGTTGCCCTGGATGTCCTTTTTGGCCCCGACGACCTGGAAGGAAAGATTGCTTTCCTCGACGCGCATGCCCTCGACATAGAAGGCATTGAAGACGACGTGCCCGAGGCCCAGCACGATGTCGCGGCTGACCAATTCACCGGCCGGCACATTGACCGACTCGGTCGCTGCGCCGCTGCCAATGGTGACGGTGACATCGACCGTGCCGGCGGGGACGAAGCGGGAGACCTCGCCATAGTTGGTGGTCTGGTCGCCACGGGCAAAGGCGAACTGCACGGCGGCCCCGGAATTGACCGGTTCACCTGCGGCCGCAAACGGGCGGATGGTCAGCTTGCCGGCGTTCAGCACCAGCAGCGGCGTGGCCAGCCGGTCGGCGGTGATGCTGACCGGGACGGTGACGCTGGCGTCATCGACGCCGGCCGTCAGCAGGTAGTCACCCGGTTCGACAAAGGCCTTCCAGTCGACACCGTATTCGGTGCGGACATAGTCGCCCTCAGTGCCATCGGCCTTGGCCTGGTGCAGCACCCAGCTGACGGATACATCGCTGTCGGTGGGCTCGTCGGCGCCCTCGGCGAGAATGAATTCGGGGTCGAGATTGACGTCGAGGGCGGCAGGCGCGGGCGCCGGTGCGGGTTCTTCGGCCGCGGCCTGGGCGACGGTGGTGCGCAGCGCATCGCTCAGTGCATCGGCATCGCTGGCCTGGATGTAGGTGCCGCCGGTGTTTTCAGCGAGGCAGGCGACCTGGTGGCCTTCTTCCTCGGTGAGACCGAAACCGACGACATGAGTGGTGAAATCGACGCCGCTCTGTTCCAGTTCACTGGCGAGGGCGCAGGGGTCGGCTTCGCAGGTCTCCAGACCATCGGTGATCAGAATGACTGTCGCCTTTTCCTCGGTGTAGCGCAGGTCCTCGGCGGCCATGCGGACGGCGGCTGAGAGGGGTGTCTTGCCCTTGGGGCTGATGCCGGCGGCGGCGTCGGAGATGGCGGCAGCCGTGCCGGAGGCCGGCTCGACCAGCATCTGGATGTCGTCGCAGGCGCCTTTCTGGCGGTGGCCGTAGCTCATCAGGCCCAGTTCAAGGTCGTCGGGAACGGCCTGCAGCACGTCGTCGAGTGTCTTGCGGGCAATGGAAATCCGGGCTTCACCGGCGATCTGGGCCCACATCGAGCCCGAACCGTCGAGAATGATGATGGCGCGGTCCGCGGCCGCAGCGGGCAGGCTGAAAACGGCAACAAGTATGAGGCTGATGAGCCAACGCATGATGGGAGTCCCTCTCCGGTGAAATGTAACAACGCCACCTTTCTGCCCCATGGATGAACGCTGCCTGAACACTAGATGACGGCCTGAATTCTTGCGATGCGGGTCGCGATATCGGCCGGCTCGATGTATTCGAGCTGGTATCCGTGGCGCCGATAGACGGCCTCGTGCAGCGCTTCGAAACGCAGCGAGTCGGCGTAGCTGATGCGACGCGCCGCGGTCGGGGTGATGAAGCCGAGCAGGTGGACGAAGAACACGCGGTTGTCGAACTGCGGCCGGGAGGCGTCGATGGCGCGTTCGAGGCTGGCGGGAACGGGAAAGCCGAGATACTCGGCGAGGGCGACGGTGCAGAGCAGCGAGCGATCGTGAAACTGCACGGCGCCGGTGGCCGGGGCCGCGAGGCGCTGCATCTGCAGGGCGGCGATGCTGTCGACGAAGCCGGGCTGTTCCCACGGCCGGTCGATGCCGCGAGCCTGTTCGAGGGCGATGACGTCGGTCGCCGCCTCCCTGACAATGGCATGGCCAAGGCGCTCGAGCGCCTTGATGAGGACGGTCTTGCCGGCACCCGGGGCGCCGGTGAGGATGAAACGCTGCATGATCCTGTCCTGACGGGAAATGCCGCGCAGGCGGAATGCCGCACGGCGAGCGGTATTTTCGAAGGGGGAGATGGATTGGCGGCCCCGCGTGGGGGCGGCGGACGAATGGCGGACTTGCGCAACCGTCACCGGAGCGTAGCCAGCAGGCAGCCCGAAGGTCAAGCCGTCAGTGCGGCACGCGTCAGGCGAACTTGCGCGCGGCGTCGAGGGCGAGGCCGAGGCCGACGCTGCCGAACGCATCGGTGGCGACGGGGCGGGCGTTGGGCAGACGTTCGCGAATGCGCGCGGCAATGGCGGGCACCTGGGTGGAGCCGCCCGTCAGGATCAGCGTGTCGATGGCGTCGGCGGTGACGTCGGCGCTGATCAGCGCATCGCGAATGGTGCGATCGATGCGATCAACCGAATCCTCGAGCGCCGCGGTCAGATCGCCACGGCTGATCGTCGTCTCGATGCCGGTGCCGGTGGCGGCAAATTCGAAGTGCGTCTCGTCATGGTCGGTGAGGGCGATCTTGGCCTCCTCGACGCGGCCCGCGAGACGATGGCCGAGCCGCTCGGCCACGATGGCGATCATCTTGTCGACGCGTTCGGGATGAGCGGCCTCGCGCTCGGTGGAGCGCAGCTCGAGCATGGTCTTCTGGTTGTAGAGCCGGTTGATGCGATGCCAGGTGGCCAGATCGTAATAGGGGGCCGAGGGCAGCGGGCGCTTGCCGTCGGCGGTTTCGGTGCGGTAGCCGAGCAGCGGCATGACCTTCCTGAGCGACAGCAGGCGGTCGAAATCGGTGCCGCCAATATGGACGCCGGCAGTCGAGAGAATGTCGGCCCGACGGTCGGAGGCGCGAGCGCGTTCCGGCGAGACGCGGATCACCGAGAAGTCGGAGGTGCCGCCGCCGATATCGATGACCAGACCGAGCTCCTCGCGGGTGACCTGCTGCTCATAGTCGAGAGCGGCGGCAATCGGTTCGAACTGGAACTCGACGTGCTGGAAGCCCTGGGTGCGGGCGGCGCTTTCGAGCTGGTTCTGCGCTTCGGCATCGGCATCGTCGTCGTCATCGACGAAGCGCACCGGGCGGCCGAGCACCACCGAGCCGATATCGTGCTCGAGCTGGGCCCCTGCCCGGTCGCGCATCTCGCCGATGAAGGTACCGAGGATTTCCGAAAACGCCACGGCGCGGCGCTTGATACGGGTGGTATCGGAAAACAGGCTGGTGCCGAGCACGCTCTTGAGCGAGCGCATCAGGCGGCCATCGGCGCCGGTGACATATTCGGAGACGGCCGAGCGGCCGAAGAACACGGCATCTTCCTCGAAGGAAAAGAAGATCACCGAGGGCAGCGTGACGCTATCGCCTTCGAGCGGCAGGAGCCGTGGCGGCATGTTGCCGCCGGCAACGGCGAAGGTCGAATTGGAAGTGCCGAAGTCCATGCCGCACTGAAGCTGCGTCATCGTCCGTCTCGCTGAAAATCGCTGAAACCGTGGCCGGGCACATGGGCGGCCATCGGGTTGGGCGGCTCCCTTCGGAGATTTTCGCGGACGAGTCAAGCATCACGGCAGCGCCGGATGGCTCAGCCGACCAGCTCCCTGGCAGAGAGCAGCCGACGGAGCAGGGCGCCGGCGCCGGCGATATCGCCAGCGACGATCAACCCGGGCAAGCTGCGGAGTGCGGCGAGGTCGAGGCCAGTAATGACGCGATCGAGCGCAGCCGGATCGTCGGCCAGCAGATTGCCCAGGCTCGACTCGACCAGCGAGGCGAGAAAGCGATTGTCGCTGGCGCGCGCGATCTCCAGCAGGACGGCGCCGAAGGCATGGCGGCGTGTGTCGGCATCGACCGCGCCATCAAGCGCCGCGATGGCATCGGCAAGTCGGCCCGAGCGACGCTGCGCCGCCGCGGCCTCGGCGAGCGCGGGCTGGGTCAGGGCAATGGCCCCCCACAGTTCCTCGCTGACGCGGGCCGAACCGGCGCGGCGCGACCAGGCGATGACCTCGGCGTCGAGCATGTTCCAGCGGCTGCGGTCGAGCACCAGGGTGCCGCGCTTGCGCCGGGTTTCCACCAGACCCTTCGAGACCAGCCCCTTGATCGCTTCCCGCAGGGCGGTCCGGCTGACGCCGAGATCGCTGGCAAGCTGGTGCTCATTGGGCAGGATGCTGCCAACGGCAAAACGGCCCGAAACGATGGCATGGAAGATTTCGCGGGCGACGACCCGGTTGAGGTCGTCCGGCTCGGTGCGCACGACGCCGATGGCAGTCGCGGCAGGCGACGCCGATGATCGCCGAAGCGGGATCGGATCTGGACGGCGGTAGACGGTCACGCTTTGTCAGCTCCCGATGCGGGCATGATGCACACCCGATTGCAATTGCTGTTATGTAGGACTTATACCTCACCCCATGCCCGTGAAGCAACTGCTTCGCGACAGGAGGGGGACCAATTGCATCATGCCTACCATTGTCTGTTTCGGTGATTCCAACACCTGGGGCTGCCCGCCCTTTGCCAATATCGCCCAGACGCCCGACCGGATCGTGCCGGAGCGACGCTGGGCCAATGTCATGGGCCGCACCATCGGCGACGGGGCATGGGTGGTGGAAGAAGGGCTGTCGGGTCGCACGACGGTTTTCGACGATCCGATCGAAGGCCTGCACAAGAACGGCTCGCGCACGCTGATCGCACTGCTCGAATCGCACGCGCCGATGGATGTGCTGATCGTCATGCTGGGAACCAATGATTTCAAGGATCAGCTGCGGATCAGCGCCTATAATTCGTCGCGCGGTATGCTGACGCTGATCCTGATGATCAAGGGCCACTACGCCATGGTGGACAATCCGCCCGAGGTGCTGATCGTCACCCCGCCGTCGATCACCGAAGAGGCCGAACCGGCCATCTGGGGTGAAGGCTACCGCCGCTGTCGCGACCATGCGCACTATCTCGAGCAGGTGGCACAGCGCACCGACTGCTTCCATTTCGACGCCAACAAGGTGGTGCGGGCCGGCATGGACGGCATCCATCTCGACGAGGCCGCGCATGACGTGCTGGGGCAGGCGCTGGCGAAAGAGGTGGCGGCCATTCTCGCCATGCGAGGCGCGCGTTGAGCCTCTTTACATAATACATATGATCTAATAACGATGATGAAAGGCGCCGCAGGGTGCCGGGGCAGGATGCGTGTCGGGAGGATGCGCACTGCCTGCAATAGGAGGGATCGCATGAATTTCAGGAAGCTGAGCGCGCTTGCGCTTGCGGCAATCATGGCAGCTGCGCCGGTGGCGGCAACTGCGCAGGAAGACATCATCATCATGCTGGGCGGACCGAGCTCGGACCCGTTCTGGGGGGCGGTGCAGCAGGGCTTCGACCAGGCCACCAAGGATTACGGCATCAAGACGCAGTGGACGGCACCAGCCGACTTCAACGACATCGTGCCCGTCTATACGCGGATGTTCGAGGCGGCCATTGCGCGCAAGCCGGCCGCCATTGCCGTGGGCAACTTCTTTCCCGAGCCGACCGAACCACTGATCCGCCAGGCCGCCGCCGAGGGCATCCCGGTGATCATCATCAATTCGGGCGGGGCCAACTACAAGGAACTGGGTGCCATCGGCTTTATCGGCGAAGACAGCTACCAGATGGGTTATCAGGGCGGCAGGATTGCTGCTGACAAGGGCGTCAAGAACGGCCTCTGCATCAACCAGATCGCGGCCAACCCGGTGCTCGAGCAGCGCTGCCAGGGCTATATCGACGCAGTCACCGAGGCCGGCGGCACAGCCAGAATGGTGATCCTGGCGTCCGAGGATATCGGCAACAGCCAGAAGGTGCAGGCCGCCGTCAGCGCCCTGCTGATGCAGGACCAGTCGATCGACGGCGTGGTGACGCTGGGCGTCGCGGTGGGCGTGGATGCGCTCGAATCGATCAAGCAGGTGCGTTCCACCGGCCGCTCGGTCGACCTGGGCACCATGGACCTGGGCAACAGCGTGCTGGAGGCGATTTCGGCGGGCGAGATGAGCTTTGCCTCCGACCAGCAGCCGTTCCTGCAGGGCTATTACGGCGTGCAGATCCCGTACCTGTTCAACAAGTACAAGATGGCGCCGGCCAAGGAGATCTGGGTCGGACCGTTCATGGTCACCCAGGACAACGCTGCCGACGTGCTGGCGGTGAACAAGGACATCCCGGGGTCGCGCGGCGCCAACTAGCAAACGTGGCGGGCGGAACGGGACGCGCCGCCCGCCACAGCTGTGCCTAGCCGGTGCACGGGAGCAAATGGGCCTCGTGCACCCCAGGAGACCGCGATAGCATCGCCGACCGGGTTCACGAGACATGTCGACCACCATGGATAGCACCACCGCCGAGCCGAACACGCGCCGGCCCTACAATTTCGGCGAACGCCTGCTGCGCATCGTCTGGATCGGACCGGCCATCGCGGCGCTGGCGATCTACCTCTTCTTTGTCGCCTTTGGCGGCGCCTCGGGTTTCGCCTCGCTTGCGGGCACCGCCGGCTGGATGAACGCGGCGGCGGAGCTGGGCATCATCGCCATCCCCATCGGGCTGCTGATGATTGCCGGCGAGTTCGATCTGTCGACCGGGTCGGTGGTGGGTGGCGCGGCCATCATCGTGGCGCTGGGCACCGGGTTCTACGGACTGCCGGTGGAGCTGACCATTGCCATGGCACTGGCCATGGGCGTCGGCGTGGGCTGCTTCAATGCCCTGCTGGTCAATGCCACCAAGCTGCCGAGCTTTATCGTGACGCTGGCCTCGAACTTCATCCTCGCCGGCACCACCCTGGGCCTGTCGCGGCTGATCTCGGGATCGTCCAACGTCTCGCTCAAGGATGCGGGCTGGGCCGAAGTGGTGCTGGGCACCAAGTGGATGTTCTTCAACATCTCGGTGCTCTGGTATGGCGTGGCCATCGTGCTGGCCGCCTGGGTGCTGCGGCAGACGCCGTTCGGCAACTGGATCTTTGCGACCGGCGGCAATCCCGATGCGGCGCGACGGGCCGGCGTGCCGGTGTCGCGCGTCAAGCTGATCCTCTTCATCTGGACCGCCGTGTCATCGGCCTTTGTCGGCATCATGTCGGCGGTGATGTACAACCAGGGCAATGCCGCGCAGGGCCAGGGCTATGTGTTCCAGACCGCGATTGCGGCGGTGATCGGCGGCGTGCTGCTGCAGGGCGGCTTCGGCTCGGTGACCGGCATTGTGCTGGGCACCTTCATCTACGGCATTGTCAGCCTGGGGCTGTTCTATACCGGCTGGCCGACGGACTGGCTGGCGACCTTCATCGGCGGGCTGCTGGTGATTGCGGTGCTGACCAACAATTTCGTCCGCGAACTGGCTCTCAAGCAGGGAAAGAAATCCTGATGACCGCCCTGATGACCCTCGACAGCGTATCGCGCAGCTTCGGCAACAACCTGGCGCTCGACGATGTGAGCCTCAAGGCCCATGCGGGCGAGGTGCATTGCCTGCTGGGCGACAACGGCGCCGGCAAGTCGACACTGATCAAGATCATGTCGGGGGTGACCCCGCCTTCGGTCGGCCGGCTGACCTTCGACGGCCGCGACGTGGTCTTCAGGTCGCCGCGCGATGCGCAGGCCTATGGCATCGGCACCGTGCACCAGGACGTGGGCTCGATTCCGCTGATTTCGGTGGCGCGCAATTTCTTTCTCGGCAACGAGCCGACCAAGGGCTGGGGGCCGCTGCGGCGGCTGGACCATGCGACCGCCAATCGCATTGCGCTCGAACAGATCCACGAAATGGGGATCCGCCGGATCAGCGATGCCGAACAGCTGGTCGGCACCATGTCGGGCGGCGAGCGGCAGGCGCTGGCGATTGCCCGGGCGCTGTATTTCGGCGCCCGGCTGCTGATCCTCGACGAGCCGACGGCGGCGCTCGGGGTCAAGGAAAGCAAGATCGTTATCGACCTGATCGCCAAGGCGCGCGCGCAGGGGATTGCCCTGGTGTTCATCACCCACAACGCGACGCATGCGCTGCAGGTGGGCGACCGTTTCACGGTGCTGATCCAGGGCCGGGTGGCCAGCCAGTTCAAGCGCGGCGAGAAGACGCGCGAGGAAGTGCTCAACCTGATGGCCGGCGGCGAGGCCTTCGACGCCACCAGCCACGGCGACTGAACCGGCCGGCAACCTGGCGCCTGGCGAACCTAGACGCCGTAGAACTGGCGATACCACTCGACGAAGCGGCGAACGCCTTCGACCACCGGCGTGCCGGGGGTGTAGCCGGTGGCAGCCTGCAGGGTGGTGACGTCGGCAAAGGTACTGGGCACGTCGCCGGGCTGCAGCGGCAGGAATTCGCGGATGGCCGTTTTGCCCAGCGCCGCTTCGATGGCATCGACATAGGCGGTCAGTTCAGTGGGGTCGTTGTTGCCGATATTGTAGAGCCGGAACGGGGCGTTGCTGGTGGCCGGATCGGGATCGGCGCTGTCCCAGGCGGGGTCCGGCGGGGCGATCCGGTCGCTGGCGCGAATGACGCCCTCGGCAATGTCATCGACATAGGTGAAGTCGCGGACGTGATTGCCGTGGTTGAAGAGCTGGATCGGTTCGCCGGCGAGAATGGCTTTGGTGAACGAGAACAGCGCCATGTCGGGCCGCCCCCAAGGACCATAGACGGTGAAGAAGCGCAGGCCTGTCGTCGGCAGGCGGAAGAGGTGGCTGTAGCTATGGGCCATCAGCTCGTTGGCGCGCTTGGTGGCGGCGTAGAACTGCAGCGGGTGGTCGACGCCGTCATGCTCGGAAAACGGCATTTTGGTATTGGCGCCATAGACGCTGGAGGTACTGGCATAGGTCAAGTGGTCGACCCTGGCGTGGCGGCAGGCCTCGAGCATGTTGGTGAAGGCAACGAGATTGCTTTCCACATAGGCATGCGGGTTTTCGAGGCTGTAGCGCACGCCGGCCTGGGCGGCGAGGTGGATCACCCGGTCGAAGCTATGGTCGGCAAAGCAGCGCTCGACGGCGGCACGATCGGCGAGGTTGTCGCGGATGAAGCTGAAATCGCCGTTGCTGCCGTGCAGCAGCTCGAGCCGGGCTTCCTTGATGGCCGGATCGTAATAGTCGTTGACCACGTCGAAGCCGACGACACTGTCGCCGCGGGCCAGCAGGCGCTGGCTGACGTGAAAGCCGATGAAGCCGGCGGCGCCGGTAACCAGAACGCGCATCGAAAAACCCTCCGCGCTGACTTGGTAGGGCCTCGCGCGGCCGGCTGCAACTTGCCGATCAGTCGTTAATTCTCGTTAACCCGAATCCGCGATGATGCGCGCAACCGGCCCCAAGGGCCGGAGGAGAGGCGTTTGGCCACAGACGTGCAGATCGCCCTCCAGCCGCAGGCTGGACAGGACCCCGCAGCAGCGCTGGCCGCCGCGGCGGGCAAGCTCGTCCGCGCCAGCCTCGACATGCTGATCCAGCAGGCCGGGCAGGCGATCACCGGCAAGGTGCTGGCGCCGCCACCCAATTTTCCCGCCGGGCTAGCCCAGATTGCGGTGAATGACCAGGTCCTGACGCTCAAGCTGTCATCACCGCTGCCGGCCGGCACGGTGGTGCGGATCGATGTGCAGGCCGGTGCCAATGGCGCGCCGGCCGTGACGGTGCAGCCGACGCGCACGCAACAAGGCCAGCCCGTCCCGGCACAGGCGGTGCGGGCGCAGGCAGCGGTCCCGCCGCCGTCGCCGCAACCGGGCAACCAGGCTGCAGCCGCTGCGCCCGTGAGCCGTGTGTCCGCCGCAGCGGCACAGCCGCAGGGCAGTGCAGCGGTTTTGCCTGGCGCGCCGAACAGCGGGCCGATGAGTGGCGCGTCGGTGACTGCGCCAGGTGTGGCCGCTCCAACGACGGCACCTGCCGCGACGGCCGCGACGCCGACCTCAATGGCGCCGACGCCCGGAGTGGTTTCGCAATCGCCGCAGGCGCCGGCACCGGTGTCGATGACGCCAGCGTCCGCGCAAGTGATGCCCACTGGTCCGGCTGCAGCGCAGCCGCAAACGGTGACACCCCCAGCCATGCCGCCTCCACCACAGCAGACCCCGGCAGCGGCGGCCGTGCAGACCCAACCAGCGCCGGTCACTCCGGCGCAGCCCGCGGTAACCGCTGCGCCGCCCGCCGCCCCCGCCGCACAGGCACAGGCGCCAGCGGCGGGGACAGCCCCTGCTCCGACACCCGTTGCGACACCGCCGGTTGCAGCGCCTACGACCGCGCCCGTGACTGGAGCACCACTCCAGGCCCAGCCGGTTGCGCCAGCACCGATGAGCGTGGCGCCTGCTCCCGTACCGTCGGCATCTGCCCCCGCAGCCGGGACGCCGGCCGCACCAGCGCCCGCACCGGCGGCGGCACCATCCGTCAGCATGCCACCGAGCGCGGCACCGGCAGCGCCGGTGAGCACGCCGCAGTCGCTGTTGCAGCGGCTGACGCAGGCTTTTGCGCCGCCACCGGCCGCGACCTCCCCTGCCCCGCCACCGGGCAGTCCGGCGCAGCTGGTGATTGCCGCAACGACACAGGCCGCGGCGCAGCAGCAGAGTGCGGCGCCATTGCTGCAGGCACTGGCGGCGCGGCTGCCGCAATTGCCGCCGCAGGTGGGCGAGGCGGCCGCGCGGGTACTGGCCAGTCGCATCAGCCTCGATCGCGGCGCACCGACGGGCGAGACGCTGAAGCAGGCCGTGCTGCGCTCGGGCGTCTTTGTCGATGCGCCGGCCAAGGCAGGTGCACCGGCCGATACCCGGCAGGCGCTGACGCAGTTGCGAGCGGCGCTGCTGGGGTTTCTGGGCGGGGAGATCGCGCCGGTCGATCCGGTGTCGCGCCGCCCGCCGCCGCCACCGGGGCAAGGGGCCATGCCGCGCGGGCAGACGCCCGAACTGCCGCAGCCGCCCGAGGGCAGCGCGAAAGACGCTGCACGATCCCTGCTCAGCCAGACCGACGGCGCGCTATCGCGCATCCGGCTGATGCAGTTGAGCACGCACGGCGCCGAGGCCGCGCGTCCCGGCGGACCGATGGCGGTGCCGACCGAATGGAACCTCGAGCTGCCGATGATGATCGGGCACGAACTGACGATGGCGCAGCTGCAGATTGCGCGCGACGGCAAGGGCAAATCCGAGGCCAGGGACAGGGCCTGGCGACTGCGCTTTGCGCTGAAATTCTCGGTGCTGGGCGAGGTCGGTGCGCAGGTGGCGCTGGTGGGGCGCAAGGCCAGCGTGGCGCTCTGGGCCGAAGACGAACTGACGGCGGAGACGCTGGAAAGCATGTTGCCCGAACTGGCGCCGGCGCTGGCCGCCAAGGGACTGGAACTGGCAGCGCTCAGCGTGCGGCGCGGCGTGCCGCGCGAGGCGGCGCGGCCGGCCGGCCGGCTGATGGACAGCTCGCGATGAGCGACTTGCCGGTCAATCCGCAGAAGCTTGCCGTGGCGCTCGAATATGAGAAGGGCAGCCGCGAGGCGCCGCGCGTGGTTGCCAAGGGCCGCGGCATCATTGCCGAGCGGATCATTGCGCTGGCCGAAGAAAACGACATCGTCATCGAGGCCAATCCGGCGCTGGCCAAGGCGCTGAGCGGGGCCGAACTCGACGAGGAAGTCCCCGTCGAGCTGTTCGAGGCGGTGGCCGAGGTGATCGGCTTTGTGCTGCGGGCCCGCGACAGGCGGCTCTAGGTTCTGTACCCATAAAGGGGATTCCCTTTGAGTACGAAGGCTGATTCAACCTCCTGAATGGAGGTGGCGATGGCTCGATTTGATCTCAGCGATGCGGAGTGGCGGATCATTCTGCCCCTCCTGCCCAACAAGCCGCGCGGAGTGCCGCGCACCGATGACCGACGGGTGATCAACGCCATCTTCTATGTGCTGCGCACCGGCTCGCCCTGGCGCGACCTGCCGGAGCGCTACGGCCCCTATACGACCGCCTATAACCGGTACAACCGGTGGGCCAAGGCCGGGGTGTGGCTCGGGATATTCGAAGCCCTCGCCGAGCGCTCGCCGCAGTCGATGGCGCTGATCGACAGTTCGATCATCCGGGCACACCAGCACGCCGCGGGCGGAAAAAAGGGGGCCCGGATCACGCCATCGGTCGGTCTCGTGGAGGACTGAGCACCAAAATCAATGCCGTGGTCGATGGGACCGGCCTGCCGATCCGCATCATGCTCACTCCCGGCCAAGCCTCCGACAAGCAGGCCGCCGCCGTCCTCATCGAGAGCCTTACACGCACCCGCGACCTTGTTGCCGACCGCGGCTATGACGCTCGCGTCCTCATCGACCTGGCTGCGGCACGGGGAGCCCGTGCCCACATCCCCACACAGAAAGACCGCAGGGTCCAGCGCAGCATTGACCGGGGCCTCTATCGCGAACGCAATCTGGTCGAGCGCTTCTTCTGCAAACTCAAACACTTCCGTCGCGTCGCCACACGATTCGACAAGCTCGCCCGCAACTTCCTCGCCAGCGTTCTGCTCGCCTCAATCCGACTCTGGACCAGAAGTTATGAGTCCAAGACCTAGGCGGCGTCGTAGATGATGACGCCCTGCACCTGCGAGCCATTGGCGAAGTGGGCATTGGTGAGAGGCGAGGACGAGCCGCCGGCCGAAGCGTAGAAAGCGAGCGTCGTGCCGCCGCCGGCGACCGTCCCCTGCATGGCGCCCGAAACGGCGATGACGGCGCTGGCCCAGCCGATACTGATCGCGCCGGGCACCGGCGAGGCAAGCGCCGCGAAAGGCAGACCGGTGAGCGCCGCGGCGCCAGAAGAAGAACCCTTGCTGGTCAGCTGCAGGAAGAAACTGGCGATGACCAGCCGGCCGATGCGGGTATAGCGGCCGGCATTGGCGGCACCATAGGTGATGCCCACTGCGGCGCCGCCAAAGCTGAGGCCGGGGGTCCAGGCCTGTTCGTCGTAATCGTCGAGCGTGCGCGGATCAGCGGACGGATTGGGGGTGAGCGGAAAGGCCAGTTGGCCGGACGGCAGGCCGACAGTTCCCGTAGCCGCATCGACCTGCAGGGCCTCGTGCCAGGTGGCGCCGTCGGGCGAGACCCTGATGTGCAGGTCATCGTTGCCGGTGAGACCGATCTCGGCGCGGCCGGATGCTGCCGTCTGGAAAATCTGGCTGGCGGTGTCGCCGGTGGTGGCCTTGTCGATGACGAGGCGATGGTCGCTGCCGTCATGGGTGAAGCGGCTGCCGTCGGCGGCGACGACGAGGCGATTGCCGAGGTCGGCCGTGGCGTTGATGCCGAGCTTTGCATAGCTGCTGCCGACGGCGCTCCAGCTGCCCGACTGGCGCTGGATGAACTCGCCATCGTCCTCGACGAACAGCAGCCAGCCGTCCAGCGGCGTGCGGAACATCCAGGCGCCATCGATATAACTGGCTATCCTGCCGCTCTGCCCGGCCCAGCCATCGGTGGCATCCGCCGCAATGAGCCAGGCGTCGCCCTCGGCCGGGGCGGACGGCGGCGTGGCGAGGGTGCGGCTCTTGACGACTGGCTGGACAAGCATGTCGAGCGCCCGCATAGCCTCGTTGTAGGTGACTTGCTTTTGCGCCTGCTGGGGCGCGATGTAGGGCAAACTGAGCCGGGGCGTCGTATCCATGAGGTAGCGCATGCTCCGCGATTGAAAAGCTGCCGCCCAGTCTACGGGCCTGAACGCGGCACGAGGATAACTGGAGAGTTGCGATGAGCCGTTCGATTGCCGACCTTGAGACGCCCTGCGTGGTGATCGACCTTGACCGGGTGGAGACCAACCTGGCGCGGGCACAGGCTCATGCCGACACCAATGGCTATGCGCTGCGGCCGCACACCAAGACCCACAAGCTGCCGCGCTTCGCCCAGCGGCAGATCGAGCTGGGCGCCAAGGGCATCACCGTGCAGAAGCTCGGCGAAGCCGAAGTGATGGCGGCAGCGGGGATCACCGATATCTTCCTGCCCTACAATATCCTGGGCGCGACAAAGCTGGCGCGGCTCAAGGCGCTCAACGACAAGGTGAGCATTGCCGTGACCGCCGACAGCCCGGACACGGTGGCCGGCTACGCGCAGACATTCGCCACCGGCAAGCCGCTGACCGTGCTGGTCGAATGCGATACCGGCAGCATGCGTTGCGGGGTGCAGACACCGGCCCAGGCGCTGGCGCTGGCGCGGCAGATCGACATGGCGCCGGGACTGACATTCGGCGGGCTGATGACCTATCCGCCGGGCGGCAAGCTCGACGCGACGGAGGCCTGGCTGCGCGAAGCGACGGACCTCTTCGCCCAGGCCGGCATTGCGGTGCCCAGGGTGACCAGCGGCAATACGCCCGACATGTGGCGGACCGGGCAGAGCGTGGTCACCGAGCGGCGGCCCGGCACCTATATCTACTATGACCGGATGCAGGTGGCGGCCGGTGCGGCGAGCCTCGACGACTGCGCCCTGACAGTGCTGGCGACAGTGGTCAGCCGGCCGACGGCGACGCGCATCGTGCTCGATTCCGGATCGAAGGCGCTGTCGAGCGACATCGGCAATTTGCAGGGCTTCGGCCTGCTGATGGGTACCGACATCACCATCAAATATCTCAACGAAGAGCATGGCGTCATCGAGCTGGCGGCGCCCTCGGATACGCCGCGCATCGGCGACCGGGTGCGGATCATCCCCAACCACGCGTGCGTGGTGTCGAACCTGTTCGACGAGGTCCACCTGATCTCGGGAGACAGCGTGATCGAGACGGTGCCCGTTGCGGCACGGGGCAGAGTCGACTAACCAGAGGCGGCACAGCGGAGTGGTATTAAAATGGTCGCCAACTGGTATGACGGGTTTGAGCTGTCGAGCGTGTGGGACGAGGCGCAGAGCCGCCTGCGGCTGACCCTCACCAATCACGGCAGCGAGGCCATCGGCGAGTTCATCCTCGGCTTTTCCGGGCCGGCGCGGGTGAGCGACGACGCCGAGATCGCGGGCGGCAAGATGGTCCGCCAGCTCTCGAACTATTGCGAGATCGCGCCGGATGCCGGGTTCGTGCTGGCGGCAGGCGCCAGCTGGACCATCGATATCGCGAAGCTCGATACCCCGATCCGGCACTGGACCGACGGCACGACCGGCAGCTTCGTGATCACCGCCGACGGGGAGACCCATGTCGCCCTGACGCAGCCGACCACGCTCGCCGGATCGACGACCCGGCGCAAGCGCGGCACCATGGCCATGCCGGTGCCGGATGCGCCGCCGGTGCAGGTTTCGGTGGTGCCGTGGCCGAAGTCGGTCGAGGTGTCGGGTCGCCGCACGGCGCCGACCGGCCTTGCCATCATGGGCGACGGCGAAGCCACCGAGACGGTCGCCGACAATTTCACGGCGCTGACACAGTTCCTGTTTCCCGGCGAGGGCATTGTCCGCGACGATGGCGAGGGCGGCTATCCGGTGGATATCCGGTTCGACCGCGAGCTCGACGAGGACGCCTATGTCATCAGCTTTTCGCCCGAGGGCGCCGAGGTGGCCGGTGGCGCCTATACCGGGCTGCTCTACGGCCTCGTGACGCTGGGGCAGATCCAGCGCGGGGCGCGTCTGCATCCGCAGAGCTTTGCCTTCCCCACCGGGGGCCGCATCGAGGACGCGCCGCAGATGCGCTGGCGCGGCTGCCATCTCGACGTGGCGCGGCGCTTCTATTCGAGCGAAGAGATCAAGCAGTTCATCGCCATCCTGGCGTGGAACAAGCTCAACATCTTCCACTGGCACCTGTCGGACGACGAAGCGTGGCGGGTGGAGATCGACGCCTATCCCGAGCTGGTCGAGCGCGGCGCGTGGCGCGGCCACGGCCTCGACATCCCGCCCCTGCTGGGCTCCGGTCCGGAGATGACGGGCGGCTACTACACCAAGGATGCCATTCGCGACATCGTCGCGGTGGGCGAGGACTTCGGCGTCGAGATCGTGCCCGAGATCGACGTACCGGGCCATTGCTACGCCCTGCTCGCAGCGCTGCCGCACCTCAGGGATGCCGGCGAGAATGGCCTCTACCATTCGATCCAGTCGTTCCCCAACAATTGCCTCAACCCGGCGGTCGAAGCGGTCTACGACGTCGTCGAGACGATCTTTGGCGAAATGATCGAGCTCTTTCCCTCGGCCTTCTTCCATGTCGGCGCCGATGAAGTGCCGGCCGAGGCCTGGGCCACGTCGCCCAAGGCCAATGCCATGCGCAAGGCGCTGGGCGGCGAAGGCGTGGCGCCGTTGCAGGCGGCTTTCCTGCAGCGGCTGCAGGCCTGGCTGACCGATCAGGGCAAGATCACCGGCGCCTGGGAAGAAGCGGCGCATGGCGGCGGCATCGACAAGGAAAACTGCTACCTCGTGGGCTGGCGGACCAAGGAATCGAGCCAGCAACTGGCGGCCGAGGGCTATCAGGTCGTGGTGTCGCCGGGGCAGGCCTATTATCTCGACATGGCCAACAGCCCGGACTGGCACGAGTGCGGCGCCGCCTGGGCGGGCTGGTCATCGCCGGAAACGGCCTACAACTATGCCCCCAATGCCGACTGGAGCGCGGCGGAGACCGAGCGGCTGCTGGGTGTGCAGGCCTGCATCTGGTCCGAGCCGATGACCGACAAGGGGGCTTTCGACCGGCTGGTGTTCCCGCGGCTGTCGGCGATTGCCGAGACTGGCTGGACGGCGCCGGAGCGGCGCGACTACCAGCGCTTTTCGGCCCTGGTCGGGCTGATGCCCAATCTCTACGGTATTGCCGAGGAAGCCTGATGTCCGATCTCCTGGTGCGCCTTTATGACCTGCCGCAGTTCGATGCCGAGGCGAAAGTCGCCGCCGCCGGTATTGTGGTGCGCCGCGCCATTCCGCCGGAACGGCACGTGGTGCTCGACTGGGTGCGTGCGCAGTTCGACGAGGTGTGGGCCAGCGAGGTCGCGGTCGCCATCGGCAGCCTGCCGGTCACCTGCTGGATTGCCGTCAGGGATGGCGAGTTGCTGGGCTTTGCCTGCCATGACGCGACGGCCAAGGGCTTTTTCGGGCCGACCGGCGTGCTGGAAAGTGCGCGTGGGCGGGGCATCGGCGAGGCGCTGCTGATGGCGACGCTCAAGGGCATGCGGGAGGCCGGCTACGGCTATTGCGTGATCGGCGATCCGGGTCCGGTGGGCTTTTACCAGAAGCGGCTCGATGCGCTGGAAATCCCCAAATCCAGCCCGGGCATCTATGCCGGCATGCTGCGCAGCGCGCCGTCGGAAACCAATCACTAACCCTATCTTTACTGCGACTGCCTAGTCTCGACGACCGGAAGTGCCCGCAGGCCTTGGGGCGCCGGAGCCGTTGTCATGTGCAGAATGCACGCCCATCGCCAAGCCGATCGCCCGCGCCCCCGCGGGACCGGGCAGCCATGAGCGCGGCAGGCGAGCCGGCCGAGGCGGTGCTGACCGCCAGGCTGCGCCAGACGCAGCGCCTGCTGCGGCGGCAGACAGCGCGCTTTGCCGCCATGGTGGATGCCGTCGGCCACGGCTTTGCCATGTTCGACAACCGCAAGCGGCTGATTGCCTGCAACCCCGCCTTTCTCACCACATTCGGGCTGCCGGTGAGCTGCGCCCGCACCGGCACCAGCCTCGAACGCATTCTGGATGCCCGCATTGCGGCTGGAACGCAGGTGGGCGTCGACGAGGCCAGCTTCATTTCCGAGACCATGGCGCTGGCCGAGACGGCGCATGCCATCAGCCGCCTGCAGCAGCTGCAGTCGGGCGACAGCATTGCCGTGAGCTTCCGGCCGATGCCGGATGGCGGCTTTGTGTGGACGCAGCACCCGGCAGCAGAGCAGGCGGCCCCGCCGTCCCTGCAGCCACCGCTGGTCGAAGCGGCTGCGGCAGGCGCTGAGGTCACGGCAGCCGATATCGGCCTCGCGCTGCTCGATGGCCTCGAACCGCCGGAATTGCCCGTCACCGACGACCCGGACAGCGACGCCACCGAAGATGCCGATGATCTGATGGCCGGATTTGCGGCGATTGCCGACGATCTGGAGCAGGCACCCGCCGAGGATGCGGATATAGGCGAAGACCCGGCCGGCGAGCCGGTCGAGGACATTGCGGCTCTGGTGGCCGAGGCGGAAGAATTGCTCGAGGCGGGGCCCGGCGCTGCCGCGGTGGCAGAGCCGGATGCAGAGGATGCAGCGCCCCAAGGCGATGCGGTTTTGCCCGGCGACGCGATCGGCGATGATCCGATGATGGGGCTCGACGGCGCCATCGGACCGGAGCTGCCGGACGAGACCGTCGTCTGGGCCGAAGACCTCGCCAGCGAGGATGCCGGGCTGGATGACGACGCTGCGCCCGTCGCGGCAGACGCCGAGATGGCGCCCGAGGCGTCGCCGCTCTTTGCCAGTCTGGCGGCGCTGGAAGACGACATGCGGCAGGGGCTCGCCGACGGCCAGTTCAGCCTCCAGTATCAGCCGATCCTCGACATGGCCTCGCAGCAGATAGCCGGGTTCGAGGCGCTGTTGCGCTGGGCGCACCCGGCACATGGGGACCTGGCGCCGGGCGACTACCTGGAGCTGGCCGAAGCGGGCAGCGCGATTGCCGAGCTCAATGCCTGGGTGATGCGCACGGCGCTGGCCGAGGCTGCGCATTGGCCGGCGCGCTATCGCGTGGCCGTCAATGTATCGCCGGCGCAGTTCAAGCTGGGTGATCTGCCGGGGCTCATCCCGGACCTTCTGGGTGAGAGCGGCGTGGCGGCAGAACGGCTGGAGCTGGAGTTCACCGACTCGCTGTTCCTCGCCGATGCCGAAGCCAGTCTCGAGACGCTGAAGGCACTGCGGGCGCTGGGCGTCAAGCTGACGCTCGACGATTTCTGCGCCGGCCAGTCCTCGATCCGCGACGTGCTGGCCTTCGATTTCGATCGCATCAAGATTGATGGCGAGTTCATCCGGCTGGCCGACGGCAAGGCACCGGCCGTGGTGCGGGCTTTTGTCGAACTGGGCGAGTGGCTCGCTGTGCCGGTCACCGCCGAGGGCATCGAGACTGCCGAGCAGCTGCGGGCGGTGCACGGGCTGGGCTATGCCGAGGCGCAGGGTTTCCTGATTGCCCGGCCGGTGCCGCGCGCGGCGCTGGCGGGGTTGATCGGCGACGGCTACGGCGCGGCCGTGCCGGACTTGAAGGCCACCGGCTGAGCATAGAGAAAAGGGGCGGAATTGCTTCCGCCCCTGTCGCTTCAGTCTTCGATCCTTAGTGGATGAAGAAGACGATGATGATGATCAGCCAGATCGGCACGCCGAGAAGCCAGAGTCCAATTCCACGAAACATGGTGTTTTCCTTTCGGCTTACCAGCGGCGGAACATGGCGGGGAAAGCCGTGTTCCGGTCGCGATGATTGCCGCCCTTCTGGGCTGCCCAATAGGCACCGACGGCGCTGACGAGCAGCGAGGCGGCAGTAATGAAGGCTGCAAGCACGGTCATCTTGCGCGCAGCTTCGGCGGCCTCGGCAGCCTTGGCCTTGGCGTCTTCGATGCTGGCTACGACCTGATCGACGCGGGCTTCCGCCTCGGTCTGGCTGAGACCGGTATTGGCAGCCACGGCCTGGGCCAGATAGGCCCGATCATCGGCCGGCAGATCGCCACTGACGGCACTCTGGGCAAAGATACGGCCAGCTTCGGCACGCACCGCAGTGGTGTCGGCAGGAACGTCCGTTGCGGTTGCCGTGGACGGGGCTATGGCCTGCGTCGTGGTGGCAGCGGGTGCGGCCGGCGTGGTGGCCGTGTCAGTGCCTGCGGCCGGCGCCGGGGTGATGGTGGCGTCCGGCGTAGCCGGTGCCGCCGCCGTATCGCCTGCCGGAGCCGGACGGAACAGCATATCGGTGAAGTAGGCGTCCGGATTGCTGGCCGCACCGTCGGCGGCGCCGCCGGCAACGTTGGACGCTGCATTGGTCACCGCACCGGCAACATTGCCGACAGTGGTGGCCGCAGCACCAAGACCGCTCACCGCAATGAAGGCGCCGAGGATCAGCGCTCCGGCCCAGACCAGCAGGCCGTGGGCGCCGTCGCGCATGTCGCTTTCGTCTTCATTGGCATCACCGTGCCGCTTGCGCAGCCGCCCGGTGACGTAGCCGCCGGCCATGAAGCTGGAGATCTGCACCCAGAGCAGCCAGCTGGCGGCGGCAATGGCAATCCAGATCACCGGGACATCATCGGCGGCGTTGAAGTTGGTGAAGCTCAGACCGATCGCCGAGCCGAAGGTCAGCAGGACGATGGAGATCGCGGTGGCGATGGCGATGCCGGCGATGATCGCCGGCCAATCGACATAGCCACGGTCAGCGGTTTCGGCCGGACCGGGTCCGACCACGACATCGACTTCGGATGGAAGTGTCATCTTCTCGTTCTCCTTGTTGGGGCGGCTGCTCAGCGCAGGCCGAAGAACGACAGGACGGCAAGGATCACGACGACGAGGCCGACGAGGTAAATGATGCCATTCATGGGGAGTGCCCTTCTTTGACGCGTTTCGATTGCGACTCAATTGCGGCGAGGGCTTTTGGTTGCGACAATAACGCCTAAAAATTGAGCATGATGTCAGGGAACTTTCCGGGGGCTTTGTCGTTCGCGCGACGGCAAAAAAAAGGCGGGGTTGCCCCCGCCTTTCGCAAATCACGCCGCTCTGAGGCTTACTTCAGCGCGTCGGTGACGACGGTGGAGTATGCGCCCTCGGGCTGGGCGGTGATGATCTTCTGGTCGAGCAGCGCCTTGACCGTACGGTCATAAGTGGTCATGTCCAGCGCCGGGTCGGTGGCATCGACAAGCTTGCTGACTTCGCCGACCATGTACTTCTGGTGGGCGAGTTCGGCGGCGCCGGTGTCATCGCTGTCGACGACGATCTGGGCGGCCTCGTCGGGATTGTCGAGCGCATACTGCCAGCCCATCATGGAGGCCTTCACGAAGCGGGTGTAGGCGTCGACCTTGGCCGGGTCGGCCAGAGTATCTTCCATCACATAGAGACCGTCTTCGAGCAGGTCGTTGTCCATCTCGGTGTAGTTGAAGATGGTCAGGTTGTCGGGGCCGTAGCCGGCGTCGAGGGCCTGGCCGTACTCGTTATAGGTCATGACCGAGATGCAGTCGGCCTGCTTCTGGATCATCGGCTGGATGTCGAAGCTCTGCTGCAGAACCTTGACGTCGCCGCCTTCCTCGGTGGAGAGGCCGAGCTTGTTCATCCATGCGAAGAACGGATATTCGTTACCGAAGAACCAGACGCCGAGCGTCTTGCCCTTGAAGTCGGCTTCCGAAGTGATGCCGGTTTCCTTGGGGCAGATCATCATCAGGCCGGACTTCTTGAACGGCTGGGCGATATTGACCAGAGGCACGCCCTTTTCGCGCGCCGACAGGGCACCGCCCATCCAGTCGACGATGATGTCAGCACCACCACCGGCGATCACCTGCTCGGGCGCCACGTTGGGGCCGCCGGGAGCAATGGTGACGTCGAGGTTCTCGTCGCTGTAGAAGCCCTTGGCCTTGGCGACGATATAGCCCGCGAACTGTGCCTGGGTGACCCACTTGAGCTGCAGCGTCAGCTTGTCCTGCGCCATTGCGGCCGATGCGGTCAGCGCCATCGCGCCTGCGGCCATTGCCAGTAGAAGTTTTTTCATGTGTTTCGTCCCTTACCCCTGTTACGTACGTCCACCACGGACGGACGGATGCCAGAACGTGACTGCCCGTTCGATAAGGGCAATCACCCCATAAAAGGCAGATCCCGCGACCGCCGCCATTGCGATCTCTACCCAGACCAGGTCGATGTTGAGTCTGCCGACCTCGGTCGATATCCGGAAGCCCATTCCCACAATGGGCGTCCCGAAGAATTCCGCTACGATTGCGCCGATCAAAGCCAGAGTCGAGTTGATCTTGAGGGCGTTGAAGATGAAGGGCGCCGCTGCCGGCAACCGCAGCTTGAACAGCGTCTGCCAGTACCCGGCCGCATAGGTGCGCATCAGGTCGCGCTCGATGACCGAGGCGGTGTTGAGACCGGCGACGGTGTTGACCAGCATGGGGAAGAAGGTCATGGCGACGACGACCGCGGCCTTGCTGGGCCAGTCGAAGCCGAACCACATCACCATGATCGGAGCGATACCGATGATGGGCAGCGCCGAGACGAAATTGCCGATCGGCAGGAGGCCGCGCTTGAGAAAGGGCGAGCGGTCGACAAGGATAGCGACGGCAAAGCCCGATAGACATCCCATGGCGTAGCCGGCCAGCACGGCCTTGAGGAAGGTCTGCTGGAAGTCGGCGATCAAAGTGGGGATCGAGTCGATCAGCCGCACCCAGATCTGGCTGGGAGCCGGCAGCAGAACCTGGGGCACATTGGCGCCGCGGGTGACGATCTCCCACACAAACAGCAGCGACAGGCCGAAGATCACCGGGATCAGGATGCCGAACATCCGGCCCGACACCTGGCCGAGGCGGATGGCCTGCGACAGGCGTTCGACAAACAGCCAGGCAAAGCCCCAGCAGGCAACGAGAGCGATCCAGAAGAACGGCGGCTCCTCGGCATAGACCGGCAGCGTCAGCAAGAGCCCGACGGCGCCGAGCAGCGCCAGCGGGCCGTCGAACCAGAACGGAAGCGGCCGGCGGAAGCGCAGCAGCGAGACCGTGCCGAGGGTGACAAAGAGCAGCAGTACGATCGGCGCGTCGCCGGCCGCCAGCGCCATGCCCAGCGCCAGGGCGCTGAGGATGCCGGCGAGCCAGGCGAGGGTTTTCTGCAGGGAGCTCATGCGCGGGCCCCCATCCTGGCATTGGCCAGTCTTTCGGCAAAGCCGACGAGAATGACGAGCACGGCCGCGAGGGCCGCGGCAAGGAACAGCGCCGCCCAGATCTGCACGGTCTGGCCGTTATAGGACCCGGTCAGCAGCCGGACGCCAAGACCACCGCCGGCGCTGTTGGAGAGCTCGCCGACGACGGCGCCGATGAGCGAAATGGCGATACCGACTTTCATGGAGGCAAAGAGGAACGGCACAGCGGAGGGCCAGCGAAGCTTGGCAAAGACCTGCCAGGGCGTGGCGCTGTAGGTGCGCATCAGGTCGAGTTGAATGCCTTCGGGCGTGCGCAGGCCTTTGACCATGCCGACGACGACGGGGAAGAAGCTCAGATACATCGAGATCAGCGCCTTGGGCAGCAGGCCGGTGACGCCGACAGCGCCGAGACCGACCACCACCATGGGCGCGATGGCGAGGATGGGCACGGTCTGGCTGGCGATGATCCAGGGCATCAGCGAGCGGTCCGAGGCGTCGTTGTGAACGATGACCACGGCGAGGCCGATGCCGAGCAGGGTGCCCAGCGCAAAGCCGAACAATGTCGCCGAAAGGGTGATCGAGGCATGGTAGGCGAGCGAGCGTTTGGAGCTGATATCGGTGCCGATGGTGGCATTCCAGATTTCGCCGATCACCTGATGCGGCGCCGGCAGCAGCGGCTTGTCCTGCGCCCAGGTCTGCAGCGCGAACTCGGTGAACGGCACATTGGCGAGTTCGGCCCGCGCGTTGAGCGTCTCCTGCCACGGCGTGTTCATCCAGACGGCGGCGGCATACCAGACCAGCACGATGGCCGTGAGCACGATGAGGATGGGGCCGAGACTGGACTCGCGGAACATGCGGGTGGCATCGGTCATCGCGGACGCTTCCAGGAGACGGCCAGTCGCTGCTTGACGGCGGTGATGACGGCCTGGGCCTCGGCCTGGCTGATGCCGTGGGCGAAGCGCAGATTGCGCGGGTTGCCGACAATCTCGAACGAGGTCTGCGGAATGCGGCGACCGTTGACCGTGTAGGTGCGCGTGAGATCGTCGGGCACGAAGCGCAGGTCGGCGATCTGCGCGGCGGGCAGGTGCGTGGGGAAAGCCAGCAGCAGGAACCGCCGTACCAGGGTCACGCCGTCGGAGCGGATGACCAGCGTCTCGGTGGTGAAGGCGCGCGCGGCCAGGGTAGCGATGAATGCGAAGCCGCCCAGCCCCCACGCGGTGAGCCAGATGTAGAAGAATGCCGGTTCATTGCTGGTGGCGGCCAGCATGATCAGGGCAAAACCGCCGCCGAACACCCAGATGGCGATGGCCGGCAGCAGCATCAGGACCCGCTTCCAGCGGCCGGGGCGGCGCAGGCGGACGCCGGTATAGCCCTGCCCGTGGTCGAACTCGGCCCTGATCTGCGACACGCCCCCCGTCAGCATGGCCTACTCCTCGTACGAGTGGCCGGCGCGCAGGCCGTCGCGAACCCGCGCGGCAAGGCGCAGGAATTCCGGGGTCTCGCGGATGTCGAGCGGCCGTTCGGCAGGAAGATCGCTCTCGATGATGTCGGTGACCCGGCCGGGGCGCGGGCTCATCACCACGATCTTGGTGGAGAGATAGACCGCCTCGGGGATCGAGTGGGTGACAAAGGCGATGGTCTTCCGGGTGCGGGCCCAGAGCTTCAGGAGTTCCGAATTGAGATGGTCGCGGACGATTTCGTCCAGCGCCCCGAAGGGCTCATCCATCAGCAGCAGATCGGCATCAAAGCTCAGGGCGCGGGCGATGGAGGCGCGCTGCTGCATGCCACCCGAGAGCTGCCAGGGATACTTCTTCTCGAAGCCCTTGAGATTGACCAGGTCGAGCGTCCGGCTGATGCGCGCCTCGCGATCACTGAGCCCCATGATCTCGAGCGGCAGCGCCACGTTCTGCTCGATGGTGCGCCACGGGTAGAGGGCCGGGGCCTGAAAGACATAGCCATAGGCGCGGTTGACCCGGGCATCGGTGGGCGTGGTGCCGTTGACGGTGATGCTGCCAGAGGTCGGCCGCTCGAGATCGGCGATGACACGCAGGAAGGTGGTCTTGCCGCAACCCGACGGGCCGATGAAGGAGACGAACTCGCCGCGTTCGATTTCGAGATTGACGTCGCTGAGAGCGACCACGTCGCCGTCATTGGTGTGGAAGGTAAGGCCGAGATTTTGGGCGGAGACGACTGCGGTCATGCGTTATTCGGCCTGATCACGTACATTGATCCTCGTATCGAGCACTTTTTCCACTATCCGGCGCAACTCCTCGAGCCCCCCAGCGCGCTTTTCTATCTCCGCCCGAAGCTTCTGATCGTGGCCGGGTAGAAAGCGGCCACCCTTAGTCGGCTGACCACAGCCGCAGTTGCACTCGGTGGTCATGTCATCACACCCCGGTCGCCGGAATGCCGGTGCGTTCGACCTTGCGTGGCGCGACGACATCTTTCCACTGGCTGAGAGCCTTGTTGACGGGATTTTTGGCTTCGCGGGCGACGAACTTGCCGTGGCCCGGCTCGGCCTTGACCTCGTTCTCGATCACCGAGACCTTGCCGCGGCTCATGACGAAGCGCGGCAGACCGGTGACCTCGAAGCCCTCGAAGACGTTGTAGTCGATGGCCGATTGCTGCGTGGCAGCCGAGATGGTCTTCTTGCGGCCCGGATCCCAGACGATGAGATCGGCATCGGCGCCGACCAGCACGGCGCCCTTTTTGGGGTAGAGGTTGAGGATCTTGGCGATGTTGGTCGAGGTGACGGCGACGAACTCGTTCATGGTCAGCCGGCCGGTATTGACGCCGCGGCTCCAGAGCACCGCCAGCCGATCCTCGAGGCCGCCGGTGCCGTTGGGGATCTTGGAGAAGTCGCCGATGCCGTTGCGCTTCTGCTCCGTGGTGAAGGCGCAGTGGTCGGTGGCGACCACCGAGAGCGAGCCCGACTGCAGGCCGGCCCAGAGCGAATCCTGATGCAGCTTGTTGCGGAAGGGCGGCGACATGACGCGCCGCGCCGCGTGATCCCAGTCGGGATTGGCATATTCGCTGTCGTCGAGGGTCAGGTGCTGCACCAGCGGCTCGCCATAGACGCGCATGCCCTGCTGGCGGGCGCGGCGGATGGCTTCATGCGCCTGCTCGCTGGAGACATGCACCACATAGAGCGGCACGCCGGCCATGTCGGCGATCATGATGGCGCGGTTGGTGGCCTCGCCCTCGACTTCAGGGGGGCGCGAGTAGGCGTGGGCCTCGGGGCCGTTATTGCCTTGGGCCAGCAGCTTCTGCGTCATGGCGGCGACGACGTCGCCGTTTTCGGCATGCACCAGCGGCAGCGCACCCAGTTCGGCACAGCGCGAGAACGAGGCGAACATCTCGTCGTCGTTGACCATCAGCGCGCCCTTGTAGGCCATGAAGTGCTTGAAGCTGGTGATGCCGCGATCGACGACATCGGCCATTTCGTTGAACACCTGCTCGCCCCACCAGGTGACGGCCATGTGGAACGAGTAGTCGCAGCTGGCCTTGCCGGACTTGTTGTCCCACATCTGCAGCGCCTCGAGCAGCGACTGGTTGGGACTGGGCAGGCAGAAATCGACCACCATGGTGGTGCCGCCCGAGAGCGCGGCGCGGGTGCCGGATTCGAAATCGTCGGCCGAATAGGTGCCCATGAAGGGCATTTCGAGATGGGTATGCGGATCGATGCCGCCCGGCATGATGTAGCAGCCCGTCGCATCCATGGTCTCGCCGCCGGAGAGGTTCGGCCCGATCTCGGTGATGATGCCGTTCTCGACCCGCACATCGGCCTTGTAGGTGAGGTCGGCGGTGACGACGGTCCCGTTCTTGATGACTTTGCTCATGATCGTGCCCCTTGATGTGATGTGGCCTCCGTCACCTCTCCCTGGGGGGAGAGGTCGGGCGTCGCGAAGCGGCGTCCGGGTGAGGGGGCCTTTTCCAGTCTGGCGGCAATCTCGGTGAGAACGCCATCCAAATTGCTCATGACGTCGTGGTTCCAGAACCGAAGCACGTCATAGCCATGTTCGGCTAGTACCGCTGTGCGCGACGCATCGTCCCTGCGGGCGTTCGCCTGGGCATGCTGGCCACCGTCAAGCTCAACCAGCAGATCGGCGTCGCGACAGGCAAAGTCCGCAATGAATGGTCCGACCGGTTGCTGGCGCACGAACTTGAAGCCCAGCAGCCGACGGTTGCGCAAGTGAGCCCAGAGTCTGCGTTCAGCATCGGTCGAGTTGGCCCGCAGCGTCTTGGCTGCCTGCGCGGCAAAGCGGGTCTTGAGTACACTCATCGAAGGCCCCCTCACCCGCCGCTGCGCGGCGACCTCTCCCCCAAAGGGAGAGGTGAGTAGCGCCTGTCGGAAGCAACTTGCCTCACGCCACGATCTCCGCGGTTTCCAGCGTGGCGTGCAGCAGGACGTCGGCGCCGGCGGTGGCCCATTCCTTGGAGATGTCTTCGGCCTCGTTGTGGCTGAGGCCATCGACGCAGGGACACATGATCATCACCGATGGCGCCAAGCGGTTGGCCCAGCAGGCGTCGTGGCCGGCGCCGGAAATGATGTCCATGTGGCTGTAGCCGAGGGTTTCGGCAGCGTCGCGGACGCGCTT
This sequence comes from Devosia sp. J20-27, assembly GCF_055808595.1. Lineage (NCBI taxonomy): Bacteria > Pseudomonadati > Pseudomonadota > Alphaproteobacteria > Hyphomicrobiales > Devosiaceae > Devosia > Devosia sp. J20-27. The sequence goes on from NZ_CM147875.1 coordinate 857,121, forward strand.
GACCAGCGTCGGGTCGAAGGTCACCGGATCGAAGTGGCCGACCGGCTCGACGGCGCAGCCGACGCCGAGCTCGGCGCAGATCTTCGGGGCCTCGGCCTCGATGCGGGCGCGCATGCCGTCGAGCTTGGCCTGATCGGGCGAGCGGATGTCGACGGTGAACACCACCTTGCCGGGCAGCACGTTGCGCGAATTGGGCGAGAAGAACATCTGGCCGACGCCGCCGACGGCGCCCGGCTGCGCCTCCATGGCGACGGTCTGCACCATTTCGAGAATGCGGGCCATGGCGAGGCCGGCATTGACGCGCATGGCCATCGGCGTCGAGCCCGTATGGGCCTCCTTGCCGGTCAGCGTGAATTCCAGCCACCACAGGCCCTGACCGTGGGTGACGACGCCGATCTGCTTGTTTTCAGCTTCGAGAATGGGGCCCTGCTCGATGTGATATTCGAGATAGGCGTGCATCTTGCGGGCGCCGACCGGTTCGTCGCCGAGCCAGCCGATGCGCTTGAGCTCATCGCCGAACGTCTTGCCGTCGGGGTCCTTGCGGCCATAGGCATAGTCGAGGGTATGGATGCCGGCGAAGACGCCGGAGGCCAGCATGGCCGGCGCGAACCGCGCCCCCTCCTCGTTGGTCCAGTTGACGATGACGATCGGGTGTTTCGTCCTGATGCCGAGATCGTTCATCGAGCGGACCACTTCGAGCCCGGCCAGCACACCGAGCACGCCGTCATAGCGGCCGCCGGTCGGTTGGGTGTCGAGATGGCTGCCGACATAGACCGGCAGGGCATCGGGATCAGTGCCCGGGCGGGTCATGAACATGGTGCCCATCTGGTCGACGCCCATGCTCATGCCGGCGTCCTCGCACCACTTCTGAAAGAGAGCCCGGCCTTTGGCGTCATGGTCGGTCAGCGTCTGCCGGTTGGAGCCGCCGGCAATGCCGGGCCCGATTTCCGCCAGCTCGTGAATGGAGTCCCAGAGACGATCAGGATTGATCCGAAGATTTTCGCCGGGCGCGGACATGGGGCTACTCCTTGGACAGTCTGGGAAGATAGGCGGTCAGCCGGTAACTGCGCTGACGACTGGTCGCTGCACTGGCTCCTCTCAACCCTCGTCCCTCAGGGGAGAGGGTGGCCGGCGCGTAGCGCTGGCCGGATGAGGGGTGCCCCGCTATCGCCGCCAGAATGTTCTCAGCAACGCCTTCGCCGTGACTGCCCCTCACCCTGGCCCACTCCCCGGCGGGGAGAGGGTATTGCAGCACCGAGTCTGCCTCATCGCCCCCTCTCCCCCCAAGGGAGAGGGTCGGGGAGAGGGGCTGACCCGGAACTGGGTGAGGGGATGGCACCATTACTTCTGGCTCGGGAAGCTGAACTCGGCGCCGGATTTGATGCCCGCCGGCCAGCGCGTGGTGACGGTCTTGAGGCGGGTGTAGAAATGCACGCCTTCCGGCCCATAGATGGAATGATCGCCGAACAGCGAGCGCTTCCAGCCGCCGAAGGAGTGGTAGGCGACCGGCACCGGGATGGGCACGTTGATGCCGACCATGCCGACCTCGATCTTGTCGGCGAACTCGCGGGCGGCGTCGCCGTCGCGGGTGAAGATGGCGGTGCCATTGGCATATTCGTGGCCGTGGATGAGGTCGACGGCGTCCTGGTAGGTGCCGGCGCGGACAACCGAGAGCACCGGCCCGAAGATTTCCTCGCGGTAGATCTTCATGTCGGGCTTGACGTGGTCGAACAGCGTGCCGCCGACATAGTAGCCGTTCTCATAGCCCTGCAGCTTGAAGCCGCGGCCGTCGACAACGAGCTCGGCGCCCTGCTCGACGCCGGAATCGATATAGCCGAGGATCTTGTCGCGGTGTGCGGCCGAGACGACCGGACCCATCTCGGCATCCTTGTCGGTGGCCGGGCCGATCTTGAGGCTTTCGACGCGGGGTTTCAGCACCTCGATCAGGCGGTCGGCGGTCTTTTCGCCCACCGGCACGGCCACCGAGATGGCCATGCAGCGCTCGCCAGCCGAACCGTAGCCGGCGCCCATCAGGGCATCGGCGACCTGGGTCATGTCGGCATCGGGCATGACGATCATGTGGTTCTTGGCGCCGCCCAGGGCCTGCACGCGCTTGCCGGCCCTGGTGCCGCGCTGGTAGACATATTCGGCAATCGGGGTGGAGCCGACAAAGCTCACCGCCTTGACGTCGGGATGGTCGAGCAGCGTATCGACCGCTTCCTTGTCGCCGTGGATGACGTTGAGCACGCCCTCGGGCAGCCCGGCTTCCATGAACAGCTTCCAGGCCAGCATCGGCGCCGACGGGTCGCGCTCGGAGGGCTTGAGGATGAAGGTGTTCCCGCAGGCAATGGCGATGGGATACATCCACATCGGCACCATGGCCGGGAAGTTGAACGGCGTGATGCCGGCCACGACACCGAGCGCCTGGCGGTCGGAATAGCTGTCGATCGAGGGGCCGACATTGCGCGAGAACTCGCCCTTGAGCAGTTGCGGAATGCCGCAGGCAAAATCGACGCAGTCGATGCCGCGGGCGACCTCGCCCAGCGCATCGTCATGCACCTTGCCGTGCTCGCGCGAGATTTCACGCGCCAGGTCGTCGGCATACTGGTCAAGCAGCGCCTTGAACTTGAACATGACGCGGGCCCGCTTCATCGGCGGGGTATTGGACCAGGCCGGGAACGCCGCCTTGGCCGAGGCCACGGCGGCATTGATCTCATCGACGCTCGACAGCGGCAGGGTGGCCGACTGTTCGCCGGTGGCCGGATTGAAGACCGGCTGGGTGCGGGGGCTCGTCGAGGTGACGAGCTTGCCGCCGATGGCATTCTGAATGGTGGTCATCACGAAATCTCCGCTTGGGTGTCCGGCTTAGAACATGCATTCCATTTGTTCTGCAACAGAACGTTTGTTCCAGCTTACTCCAGCGTCTTCAGGATATCTGCCAGGGTGCCGATCAGGGTATCGATATGGCTCTTCTCGATGATCAGCGGCGGCGACATGGCGATGATGTCACCGGTGGTGCGGATCAGAATGCCGGCCTCGTAGGCTTTGACGAAGGCCGAGAAGGCGCGCTTGGTCGGCGAACCGGCGATCGGCTCGAGTTCGACGGCGCCGATGAGCCCGAGATTGCGGATGTCGATGACGTGCGGCAGGCCCTTGAGCGAATGCAGTGCCTCTTCCCAGTAGGGCGCCAGTTCGGCGCCGCGGGTCAGCAGGCCTTCCTCGCGGTAGGTTTCGAGCGTGGCGAGGCCGGCGGCGGAGGCCACCGGATTCCCCGAATAGGTGTAGCCGTGGAAGAACTCGATGGCGTGCTCGGGACCCTGCATGAAGGCATCGTGGATTTCCGAGGTGACCAGCACGGCGCCCATCGGAATGGTGCCGTTGGTCAGCCCCTTAGCGCAGACGATCATGTCCGGCGTGACGCCGAAATAGTCGGCTGCGAAGGGCGTGCCGACACGGCCGAAGCCGGTGATCACTTCGTCAAAGATCAGCAGGATGCCGTGCTTCTTGGTGATCTCGCGCAGTTTCTTGAGGTAACCCTTGGGCGGGATAAGCACGCCGGTGGAGCCGGCGACCGGCTCGACGATGACGGCGGCGATGGTCGAGGCATCGTGCAGGGTGACGATACGCTCGAGTTCGGCCAGCAGGTCGTCGGCGCCCTCCTCGCGTTCGCCGCGGGTGAACTGGTTCTTGCCCGGCGTATGGGTGTGGGGCATGTGGTCGACGCCGGTGAGCAGCGTGCCGAACATCTTGCGGTTGGTGACGATGCCACCCACCGAGATGCCGCCGAAGTTGACGCCGTGATAGCCGCGCTCGCGGCCGATCAGGCGGAAGCGGGCGCCCTCGCCCTTCACCCGCTGATAGGCCAGCGCCACCTTGAGCGCGGTCTCGACCGATTCCGAGCCGGAATTGGTGTAGAGCACGTGATTGAGACCCTCGGGGGCGATGCCGACGAGCGCATTGGCCAGTTCGAAGGCCTTGGGGTGCCCCATCTGGAAGGCGGGAGCATAGTCCATCTCGGCCGCCTGCTCGGCGATGGCCTCGACGATCCTGGGCCGGCAATGGCCGGCATTGACGCACCAGAGGCCGGCCGTGCCATCAAGCACCTGACGACCATCGGAGGTGGTGTAGTGCATGTCCTTGGCGCGCACGAACATGCGCGGCGCCTTCTTGAACTGGCGATTGGCAGTGAAAGGCATCCAGAAGGCGCTAAGGTCGTTTGGTGTGACGTTCAGGCGATTGGACACCTTCAGGCTCCCGGTCGTATTATTGTTGATATTTTTGGTCACATTTATTGTGGCTTGACGTTACGTCATGTTATCCAGAAATTTGACCAGTTGGAAAAATGTTAGCACTCTCATGCCGCCGATCAAGATGAAAATGCTCGGCGGCCGGCACAGTGCAGAGGGGTAAGCCGTGACGGTGACCGTCAAGCCGGAGAAAGCCGCGCGCAAGCCGGCCGGCAAGGTCGGGCGACCGCTGACGCGCATCCAGCGCGAGAAGCAGGACATCATCCTCGATGCCGCGCTCGACATTTTCTCGGTGCAGGGGTTTCGCGGCGCGACGATCGACCAGATCGCCGAGGCCGCCGGCATGAGCAAGCCGAACCTGCTCTACTATTTTCCGCGCAAGGAAGAGATCCACAAGCGGCTGATCGCCGAGATGCTCGATATCTGGCTGGCGCCGCTGCGGGAGTTCTCGGCCGATGGCGACCCGGTGCCCGAGATCCGCTCCTATATCCGGCGCAAGCTGGAAATGAGCCGCGACTTTCCGCGGCAGAGCCGGCTGTTCGCCAATGAAATGCTGCAGGGCGCACCGCGCACCATCGACATGCTGGCGGGCGATCTCAAGCAACTGGTCGACGAGAAGGCGCAGATCCTCGAGACCTGGATGGCGCAGGGCAAGTTGCAGCGCACCGACCCCTACCACCTGATCTTTTCGATCTGGGCGACGACGCAGCACTATGCCGATTTCGACGCGCAGGTGCGGGCGGTCCTCGGCCCGGAGCGCGGCGGCGAAGGCCGCTTCGAGGATGCGGCGCGCTATCTCGAGACGCTGTTCCTGCACGGGCTGTTGCCCAAGAAGGGGTAAACACAAGCGCTAAAACTGCGGGGGCGGCGCAAACCTCTGCTGAACGGATAGGAGCGCATGGTGCGCCACCTCTCCGGAGACCACCATGCGCATTCCGCTCGCTGTTCTGATCGACGCCGAAAACGTCTCCTCGGCGCTGTTCGAAGCGCTGCATGCGCCGGTCCAGGCGCTGGGCAACCCGATCGTCTGGCAATTGCATGGCGACTTCTTCTCCTGGCCGCATCCGGGCTGGCAGGAGGTGGCGCAGCGCGAGAGCATCGAACTCCGGCACCAGTTCCATGGCGGCAAGAACTCGGCCGATATCGCCATGACCATTGCGGCCATGGACCTGCTGCATGCCGGCCGGGTCAAGGGTTTCTGCATCGTCTCCAGCGACAGCGACTTCACGCCGCTGGTGCGCCGGCTGCGCAGCGACAATGTCGCGGTGTTCGGCTTTGGTGAAGACAAGACCGGCCAGAGCTTTCGCAAGGCATGCACGGAATTTCATGTGCTGCGCACGCCGCTGCCGCTGCTGCCGGCGGCGGTGGAACGGGGGCTGGACCAGCTCGACATCCGGCGCTTGCACGAATTGCTGCACTCGGTCTGCCGCGAGCGCGGCGCCAAGGGGCGCGTGCTGACGTCGACGGCAGCCACCTACATCAAGGAAAAGGCGCCTGACCTCGCGGCGCGGGTCGGCGGTGCCGGCAAGTTCCTCAATTCGCTCAAAGCGCTCGACCTCGTGGCCATCCACGAAGACGGGCCGCAGCGCTATATCAGCGTCAAGTTCGGCAAGCCGGCAGTGGTCAACGCGCCCTGAGCCGGCGCTCGTCCGGCACCAGCGCCAGCACGACCAGCCCCAGCACGGTGACGAGGGCGCCGATGACGACGCTCAGCGACGTCCAGCCATGCCCGGCGAGGCCCTCGAAGACGATGACGAAAGCCGGCGTCAGGTAGCCATAGGCGATGACCTTGGCGGCCGGCAGGTGCCTTGAGGCGAACTGGATCAGGAAAAAGCAGATCGCGGTCGGCGCCACCGCCAGATAGAGCAGCACCCACCAGACGATGGCCGGCAAATGCAGCCAGTCAACGGCGAGAATCTCCGGGAGACCATAGAGGGTGATCCAGAACGCCGTGGCCAGCAGCGTCCAGAAGCTGAGCACCATGGCCGGCTCGCCGCGCTGGAACTTGCGCAGCAGCGGCGTGTAGACGGCATAGGCGACGCAGCCGACGAAATAAATCAGCTCGCCGGTGCCGATATCAAAGCGCAGCAGCGCATCGAGATCGCCGCGGAAGATCACCCAGATGGCGCCCAGACCGGCGACAAAGAGGCTGAGCAGCACCGGCGGGCCGGAGCGCTGGCCGACGAGGAACCAGGCGGTCACCGCGGTCATGATCGGCACCAGCGTATAGACGGCGCTGGTGGCCACCGGCTGCGTCATGGTCAGCGCGACGAACATGGTGACGAAGTAGATGGCCGTCAGGAAGCCGGTGATGCCGAAGCGCCAGAGGGCGCCGGGTAGCGCAAACCGCTGCCGGGCGAAACCGAAGGCGGCGGCGCCCATCAGCAGGGCGGCGAGGATGAAGCGGATGGCATTGAGCGGGGCCGGCGCCAGATAGGGCACCACCAGCGCGCCCGTGGTGAACGAGCCGGCGATGAAGGCCGAGAACAGCAGCATGCCCAGATGGGCGAGAAGGCGGGGCGACATGGCGCCGGGCGTAGAGCCCGGCAGGTCAAATGTCCAGCGGACTGATGCGGGGCTCAGGCGGCGCGGTTGCGCCGTTCCGACACGTCCTCGGCGAAGGCGAATGCCAGTCCCTCGGCGGCCTTGGCGCGATAGAGCGCCGCGTCGGCGGCCGCCACCAGATCATTGACGCTCATGGTGTCGGTGCGCATGGCGATGCCGATGCTGAGCCCGACGCTGGCCTGCGCCTCGGCCAGGCCATAGGGCAGGGTGACACGGGCATGGATGCCGGCCGCCAGTTCGTGCAATTCGGCGCGGGTCGCCGGGCCGCGGCGCAGGATGACGAACTCGTCGCCGCCAATTCGCGCCACCAGATCGCCCGGGCCGACGCCGTTGATGAGGCGCTGGGCCACGCTCTGCAGCATCTGGTCGCCGGCGGCATGGCCGTGGTTGTCGTTGACCAGTTTGAAGCCGTCGAGATCGAGATAGAGCAGCGAGAGCGGCGCGCCGGAGTCGAAACTGGCATCCAGCACCTCGGCAAAGCCGCGGCGGTTGGCAAGGCCGGTCAGCGGATCGCTGGTGGCCAGTTCGCGGGCGGCGCGGCGCCGGGCCTCGAGGTCGCGCGCCAGGTTGAAGAGCCGGAACAGGATGAAGATGACGGCAGCCAGCACCAGCAGGGCGGCGCCGATGCGGAAGGGGGCAATCTCGACAAAGGTTTCGGTGCCGATACGGCGTGGCGTCCAGGCAAAGATCAGCGTGCTGCCGGCGAGCGGCATCGACACCTCGTTGGCCTGCAACTGACCGGCCCTGGCGAGGCGGACATCGTGCAGCGCATAGTCGCGGCCGATTTTCTGGATCGTCGGGCTGTCGAGGGCAATGCCGGCCTGCTGGGCCAGCCCGATGGCGATGGTGGCGCGCTCGCGCTCGACCTCGATCGACTTGGTGTCGATGATCCTGACGGCGCCCAGAGTGGCGATCATGAAGAAGGACAGCAGGAAGATGACGCCGAAAACGCCGGTCAGGATCAACCGGTTGGGCGAGGACAGGAACTCGGAGATGGCGCCGCGCGTACTGGCGTTCTTCTTGCCGAAACGTGCCTGCCGCGCCCCGGCCGTGGCCGTCTCCAGGAGATAATGCTGTGCCAAATTCTACGCGCCCCGCCCCAATTACAGCGAGGCTACAGGGTAGCGCGTTCCCTATTCCTTACCGGCGAAGCGGGCATTGGGGCGATGGTTAAGGGAGAGTTCGGCGAGCTGTCAAACCTCTGCGGCCCGCAGTGACCATCGCGAGAGAATTGATCTGCGTCATGGCAACGGTGGTGCGCCGCCAATAGCGTCGCAGTACCAATGACGAGGAGAAGGCCATGCTGCTTTCACCTGTGACCCGCAGACTGGGCCTGTTCAGCGCTGTGGTCTTTGTCGCCCTTTCAGTGCTCTACGCAACCGTCACCGTCATCGGCCTGCTAACGCTTCGCACACCGGACGATCCGATTGCCGATCCATGGTTCACCGCCATGGAGGTGCTGATCCTGCTGCTGATGCCGGTACTGGTCGCACTAGTGGTCGCCGTACACGAGGCTGCCCGGTCGCAGTTGCCATCGGTCGCGCTTGCAGCGCTGGCGTTCGCCGGCATGCTCGGCGGGCTCACCAGCGCGGTGCACTTTTCGGTGCTGGTGCTGAGCCGCAGCCCGCAGTTCAGCAACCAGCCGATGGCGGCGTTGCTGGTGTCGTTTCGCTGGCCCTCACTGGCCTATGTGCTCGACATTCTCGCATGGGATGTCTTCTTTCCGCTGCTGGCCTTTTGCCTTGCGGCGCTTTTCGGCGGCGACCGGCTGGGCCGGGCGATCCGGCTGCTGCTGGTGGTGAGCGGACTGCTCGCTCTTGCCGGGCTGTCCGGCATTCCCGGGGGAAATATGCAACTGCGCAATATCGGAATTGTCGGCTATGCCGTGATATTTCCCGGCGCCACAGCGCTGATGGCGCTGTGGTTCGCTCGGCGACAGATAGGATGAGGCGCTACTCGGCGGGCTCGACTGCCTTGGCTGACGGGTTGTTGGGGTGGGTGGTCCAGTTGGCGTAGTCGCCCGACACCACCTTGCCGGTGCGTTCATCGAGCATGCCGGGGGCGAGCGCCTCCATGGTGATGCAGTCCTCGACCGGGCAGACATTGACGCAGAGGTTGCAGCCGACGCACTCGTCGTCCATGACCTCGAAGTGACGCTTGCCGTCCTTTTCCTTCATGATCGCCTGGTGCGAGGTGTCCTCGCAGGCAATATGGCAGCGGCCGCAGGAGATGCAGAGATCCTGGTTGATCCTGGCCTTGGTGACGTAGTTGAGGTTGAGATACTGCCAGTCGGAGACGTTGCGCACGGCGCGGCCGGCGAAATCGTCCAGCGTGGCGTGACCCTTTTCGTCCATCCAGTTGGAGAGGCCCGAGATCATCTCCTCGACGATCTTGAAGCCATAGACCATGGCGGCGGTGCAGACCTGCACATTGCCGGCGCCCAGCGCCATGAATTCGGCCGCATCGCGCCAGGTGGTGACGCCGCCGATGCCGGAGATCGGCAGGCCGGCAGTTTCGGGATCGCGGGCGATCTCGGCCACCATGTGCAGGGCGATCGGCTTGGCGGCGGGGCCGCAATAGCCGCCGTGGCTGCCCTTGCCATCGATCGAGGGCTCCGGCGAGAAGGTATCGAGATTGACCGCGGTGATCGAATTGATGGTGTTGATCAGGCTCACTGCGTCGGTGCCGCCCTTGTGGGCCGCGCGGGCCGGCCGGCGGACGTCGGTGACGTTGGGCGTCAGCTTGGTGATCACCGGCATGCGCGAATACTGCTTGCACCAGCGCACGACCATTTCGACATATTCGGGCACCTGACCGACGGCGGCGCCCATGCCGCGCTCGCTCATGCCGTGCGGGCAACCGAAATTGAGCTCGATGCCGTCGACGCCGGTTTCCTCGACCAGCGGCAGGATGGCCTTCCAGGCGTCCTCCTCGCAGGGGACCATGATGGAGGCGATGACGGCCCGGTCCGGCCAGTTCATCTTCACCTGCTTCATTTCCTGCAGGTTGATCTGCAGCGAGCGATCGGTGATCAGCTCGATATTGTTGAAGCCGAGCAGGCGGCGGTCGGCGCCCCAGATGGCGCCATAGCGCGGGCCATTGACGTTGACGACCGGCGGGCCTTCCTCGCCCAGTGTCTTCCACACCACGCCGCCCCAGCCCGCCTTGAAGGCGCGCTCGACATTATAGGCCTTGTCGGTGGGCGGCGCGGACGCCAGCCAGAACGGATTGGGCGATTTGATGCCGACGAAGTTGTTGCGGATATCAGCCATGAAAGATCCCCTTCGTGGAAAGACGGTTGGCCAAAGCAGTACACATGGCGCTCAGGCCCGCATCAGATAGCGATTGATGCTTTCGGCGGCGTCGCGGCCTTCGGCGACGGCGGTCACGGTCAGATCGTCGCCGCCGGTGGCGCAGTCGCCGCCGGCCCAGACCTTGGGCAGCGTGGTGTGGCCTTCGCCGTCGACCTCGATGCGGCCGCCGGCCAGCGCCACGCCTTCGCCGTCAGTGGCGAGGGTCTGGCCGATGGCCTTGAAGATCTGGTCGCAGGCGATGGTGGTGGTCTCGCCGGTCGGCTTGAGGGCGCCGGACTCGTCGAGGGCCATATAGCTCAGCTCGATGCCGCTGACCTTGCCGTCGGTGACCAGCACGCGCCTGGGCGCCAGCCAATGACGGATGGTGACTCCCTTGGCGGCCGCCAGGTCCTGCTCGAATTCGGAGGCGTTCATCTGTGCCTTGCCGCGGCGATAGACCATGGTCACCTCCTCGGCGCCGAGGAGCCTCGACTGCACGGCCGCATCCACCGCGGTCATGCCGCCGCCGATGACCACAACCCGGCGGCCGATGGGCAGCGACGCGAGATCGCTGGCCTGGCGCAGTTCGCCGATGAAGTTGATGGCATCATCGACGCCCGGAGCGTCCTCGCCCTCGGCGCGCAGCGCGTTGACGCCGCCAAGCCCCATGCCGAGGAAGACGGCGTCATACCTGGCGGTGAGGTCGCTGAGGGAGAAATGCTCGCCCAGCACCTTGCCGGTTTCGATGCTGATGCCACCGATGGCGGTGACGTAGTCGACTTCGTGCTGGGCAAAGCCATCGGGTGTCTTGTAACTGGCAATGCCGTATTCGTTGAGGCCGCCGGCCTTGGGGCGCGCGTCAAAGATGGTGACGGTGTGACCGTGCATGGAGAGGCGGTGGGCGCAGGCGAGGCCGGCCGGCCCGGCGCCGACAATGGCGACCTGCTTGCCGGTTTCGGCACCGCGGGTGAAGAACTGCCTGTCCTCGTCCATGGCGATATCGGTGGCGTAGCGCTGCAGGAGGCCGATCTTGACCGGCTTGCCCTCGGCCTCTTCCCGCACGCAGGCCTCTTCGCACAGTTGCTCGGTGGGACAGACGCGGGCGCACATGCCGCCGAGGATGTTCTGTTCGAAAATGGTTTCGGCGGCGCCGAGCGGATTGCCGGTGGAGATTTCGCGGATGAACAGCGGAATGTCGATGGAGGTCGGACAGGCGTTCATGCACGGCGCGTCGTAGCAGAAGTAGCAGCGGTCGGCCTCGACGAAGGCCTCATGCCGGTCCAGCGGCGGATGCAGGTCCGAGAAATTCTCGGCATATTGCTCCGGCGCCAGACGCGCCGCAGCGATACCCTGTTTGAGCAGATCAGTTTGCTTGAGCAGATCGTGCACCATGGACCGCGCTCCCTCCTTGGACCAATCGAGAGAGGGAGGCTAACCCCGCTCGTAAATTTTATCAATTGGTCAAAATTAGGCAATCGCGCCGGTCACGAGGTCGCCCCTGCACAGGGCTCAATCGGCCGAAACGGTCAGCGCAGCGCGGCCGTCTGGAACAGCGTCACGCGGGTGCCGCCATGCAGCACCGGCGGGCCCGGCGGCAGGAAGGGCAAGGTGGTCTGCTTGGCCAGCCCGGCCTCGGTGGTGATGATGCCGACGCGCCAGCCCTTGAATCGGGCCCTCAATGTCTTACCCAGCGCCGCATAAAGTCCCTGCACATCGCGTCGGTCGCCCAGTCGCAGGCCATAGGGCGGGTTGGCGATCACCAGGCCCGGCGGCCCGTCCGGTGGCGACAGATCGACGATGTCGACCTGCCGGAATTCGGTGATGGCACTGACCCCCGAGCGCTCGGCATTGGCCCGGCTCATCTCGATCGCCCCGGCGTCCCGGTCGCTGCCGTGAAATCGCAGGCCTGTCGCTGTGGTTGCATCGGCCACCAGTCGCAGCCCGCTCCATGCCGCCGCATCAAATCGGGCGAACTGCTCGAAGGCAAAAGCGCGGCTCCGTCCCGGCTTGAGGCCCATGGCCATCTCCGCCGCCTCGATCACGAACGTGCCCGAGCCACACATCGGGTCGAGCACCGGCTCGGTCCCGGCAAAGCCGCATTGCCGCAGGAACATGGCCGCCATGGTCTCGCGCATCGGCGCCCGGTTCACCGCCTCCTTGTGGCCGCGCTTGTGCAGCGACTCGCCGGAGGTATCGAGGCTGATGGTGCAGAGGTCGTCGTCGATCCGCACCATGACGCGCACCGTGGCATCGTCGGCCTGCGGCGCTCCCAGCGCTTCGCGGATCGCCGTCGCCACCCGCTGCTCGGCCGCTCCGGCATGGTAGATTTTGGAGCGCCTGCACGCCGCCTCGACGCGAAACGGCACATCGGCCCGCAGGTACTCGGCCCAGGGCAGCTTGCGGGCCCGCTTGTCGAGCTGGGCCAGATGCATGGCCCGGAAACTGGCAATCCGCACCAGCACCCGCGTCGCCCCGCGCAGTTCCAGATTGGCCTTCCAGATCTCGGCCCAGCCGCCATGCAGCAGCACGCCGCCATCGACAACTGCCGCGTCGGCAAAGCCGCAGGCCAGCGCCTCGGCGCAAAGCGTCTGTTCCAGCCCTGGTGCGGTGACGAGGAAGATCTCAAAACTGGGTTCGCTGTTCATGCCGCCTGCTTATCCCTGCCGCGCCTCCGCCGCGACTGCTTTCTCGCACCTGCCGGCTCGTGCAGGTTGCGTCGGGCGCGAGGCAGGACTAGCTAGAAGCGTTCTGTTGCATCCCAAGGATTTCCATGCGCGGCGTTGGTGGCCGGAAGCTCGAACCCCCGGCATCTCTGCCCTTTGATCGCGGTGAGCGCCTGAAAACGCTGCGCAATCTGGGCAAGCTGTTCACCCAGATCTGGAGTACCAGTCCGGCGCTGACCTCGGCCAGCATCGGCCTGCGCCTGATCGTGGGCGTCATTCCGCCGCTTGCCCTGCTGTTTACCAAGCTCATCATCGACGAAGTCGTGCGCCAGTCGGCGCTGCCAAGTCCCGGCCCCGACCTGTCCGACTGGCTCGCCAGCGGCCGCCTCGAGCCGCTGCTCCTGCTGCTGGCCGGCGAGTTCGTGCTGGTGTTCGGCCGCGACCTCCTCAATCGCGCCATCGGCCTCGTCGATGCACTCCTCGGCGAAAAGCATTCCAACCGCATCAGCCTCGATCTGATGCGCCATGCCGCCAATCTCGATCTGCAGCATTTCGAGCAGGCCGAATATCAGGACCGGCTCGAACGGGCCCGTCGTCAGGCTGCCAGCCGGTCGACCGTGCTCAATCAGGTGTTCTCGCAAGGCCAAACCGTCCTGACTGCCGTCAGCTTCGCTATCGGTCTGCTGGTCTATGCCCCGGTGCTGATCCTCCTGCTGTTCATCGCCCTGCTGCCCGCCGTCTGGGGCGAGACCCGCTTCAACAGGCTGGCCTACTGGATCAGCCGCGAGCGTTCGCCGGAGCGCCGGCAGATGGAGTATCTGCGCCAGATCGGCGCCAGCGCCGACAGCGCCAAGGAGATCAAGCTCTTCAGCCTCGGCGATTTCCTCTTCGGCCGCTTCAAGACGCTGTCCGAGCAGATCTTTGTCGAGAATCGCAAGCTGCAGACCGAGCGCACCGTGTGGGGCGGGCTACTCGGCGCCATCTCGACGCTCACCTATTACGGCGCCTATGCCTATATCGTCTGGCGCACCCTGCATGGCGACTTTACCATCGGCGATCTGGTGTTCCTCGCCACATCCTTTGCCCAGCTCAACGGCTACCTGCAGCAGATCCTGCTCGGCTTCACCCAGATCGCCGGGCAAAGCCTCTATCTCGATGATCTCTTCTCGTTCTTCGACATCAGCCCCACCATTCTGGAACCGTCCACGCCGGTCGCGTTCCCGGCCCCGCTGCGCCAGGGCATCACCTTCGAGAATGTCGGCTTCCGCTATCCGGGGTCGGACATCTGGGCGGTCCGCAACCTGAGCTTTACCGCTCCCGCCGGCGAAACGCTGGCGCTGGTGGGTGAGAACGGCGCCGGCAAGACCACCATCGTCAAGCTCATGACCCGGCTCTACGACCCGGACGAGGGCCGCATCCTGGTCGACGGCATCGATCTGAAATCCTTCGCAACGCCCGACCTGCGCCAGCATATCGGCGTCATCTTTCAGGACTTTCTGCGCTACAGCTTCACCGCTGCCGAAAACATCGCCGTGGGCCGCATCGATGCCTCCGCCGACCGCGCACGCATCGTGCACAGCGCCGAACAGAGTCTCGCCGATCCGGTGATCCGCAAGCTGCCCGAGGCCTATGACCAGATGCTCGGCCGGGTGTTTGCCAAGGGTCAGGATCTCTCGGGCGGCGAATGGCAGAAGATCGCCATCGCCCGCGCCTATATGCGCAATGCCGAAGTCATCATTCTCGACGAGCCCACGGCGGCCCTCGACGCCCGCGCCGAGGCTGAAGTGTTCCAGCGTTTCAAGAACCTTGCCGAGGGCACCACAGCGGTGCTGATCTCGCACCGCTTCTCGACGGTGCGCATGGCCGATCGCATCGTCGTCCTCGCCGATGGCAAGGTCGCCGAGTCCGGCACGCATGCCGAACTCATCGCCGAGGGCGGCCGCTATGCCGAACTCTTCGAACTGCAGGCCGCCGGCTACCGCTAGGCCTGTTCAGACGGCGTTCATCTCTGTGGCCCTGGTGCGGCGTCAGCTCGTCACGACCACCTTCGTACCCGTCGGCACGCGGTTGTAGAGATCGATAATATCCTGATTTATCAATCTGATACACCCGGACGACACCTGCTGCCCGATGGTGTAGGGCTCCAGCGTCCCGTGCAGCCGAAAATGCGTATCCTTGCCATTCCGGTAGAGATACAGCGCCCGCGGCCCGAGCGGATTATTGGTGCCGCCGGGCAGGCCGGACGCCACCGGGCCATAGCGCGCCGGCTGTGTCCGGATCATGTTGGCGGTCGGCGTCCAGCGCGGCCATTCGGCCTTGCGCGCAATCACTGCCGTGCCGCGAAAGTTCAGTCCCTCATCGCGACCCACGCCCACGCCATAGCGCATTGCCATGCCGTTCGGCTCGATCAGGTAGAGGAAGCGCTCGGTCGTGTTGACCACGATGGTGCCCGGCGCATAGGCGCTCGCGTAGGGGACGTGCTGTCGCCAGAACTGTCTGGGCACCCGGCGCACATCGATTGCCGGCACCGGAAAGGGTTCATCGGTCTTGGCGGCATAATAGGTCGCCCATGGCTCGTCCACATCGATCACGACGCGGCCGTCGCCGAGTGAGCGGGGGCCGGTCGACGAGCAGGCCGTCAGGGTCAAGGCAGACAGTCCGAGGAGGAAAAGGCGGCGGCTGGTCAAGGCATACTCACACGGCGAGGACAGGGCACGAACCAACGCCGTCTGCCGGCCTCCGTTGCACCGCCGCGATCACATTCGTGCCATCGGTCGGGCAGTGTGACCGAATGGCCACGCTGACGCGAGCACCTCGACGCCCGGCACATGGTGATCTAGGTTCCCGCCGCACCTTTGGGAGGAGTTCGCCATGAAGACGTTGGGACGGATGCTGTCGGGCGCTGCGATGGCGGTAGCCCTTTGCGTGACCGGCGCCGCGGCACAGGGCGAAGACGCATCACTCACCCAGAGCGGCGCGCTTTTTCATTTCGACTCGGCCGGGCATCGCTTCGCCTTTCCGCTGCCCGACTGGCTGACCGCCGCCGAACGGCTCAACGCCGACGTTGCCGCCCTCGTGCAGCACAACACCTACGCCGACGACAGGCAGGCCTTTGTCGAGTTCTTTCCGGCCGGACAGAGCTTTGACGACTGGACCACGACCTATGCAGCCCGCATCACGCTCGACACCACGCGCACCCTCACCGACTACCGCAATGCCACCATTTTCGGCTATTCCAAGCCCTGCAATCCCAAATTGACCGGCTATTTCGTGCTTGGCGAGGAAACCCCCGACGACTTCCCGCCCCTGGTCTTTATCTGCGGCGCCTATCTCGATGCCATCAAGACCCTCAAGGGCCAGGGCGAGGTCATGGTCTCGGTGTTCCGCAAGACCGACAAGGGCGTGGGCGTCGTCTACCAGGAGTGGAAGGGCCCGGTCTTCGACCCGTCCGACCCCGGGACCTGGCCGGTGAGCCGCGCCGATCTCGAGGCCCGGGCCGCAGAACTCCAGCAGCAGTCCAGCCTCATCCTCCGCTCCGGCACCTGACACGCGCCACGTTGACGGCGGACCGCCAAGCGCCTAACTCGGGCATATGAAGAAAGACAATCACAAGCCCACCGGGCCTTCGCAGCGCATGCTGCGCGTCGGCGAACTGGTGCGCCACTCGCTGGCCGCCGTGTTCGCGCGCGGCGATGTGGAGGACGAGGTGCTGACCGGTGCCGTGATCACCGTGCCCGAAGTGCGCATGAGCAATGACCTCAAGCTGGCCAGCGCCTATGTCATGCCGCTGGGCGGGCAGCGCGCCGAGGAGATCGTCGAGGCCCTCAACCGCCATCGCAAGTTCATCCGCGGCCGCATCGCGCCCGAACTCAACCTGAAGTTCGCGCCCGAAGTGCGCTTTTTCGTCGATACTACCTTTGACGAGTTCAGCCGCATCGACGCCCTGCTGCGCACCGATCGCGTGCAGCGCGACCTGAACACTGACGACCAACAGGACGACTGAGTCTCCTTGACCGCAAAATCCTCCAAACGTGACGTGTCGGGCTGGCTCGTGCTCGACAAGCCCTATGACATGACCTCCACCCAGGCGGTGGGCAAGGTGCGATGGCTCTTCAGCGCCAAAAAGGGCGGCCACGCCGGCACCCTCGATCCCCTGGCCACCGGCATCCTGCCGATCGCGCTCGGCGAGGCCACCAAGACGGTGCCGGTCATCCAGGATGGCAAGAAGGTCTATCGCTTCACCATTCTGTGGGGCAGTTCGACCACTACCGATGACGCCGAGGGCGAAGTCGTTGCCACCTCCGACCACCGCCCCGACCAGGCGGCGGTCGAGGCCGCGCTCGGCGCTTTCACCGGCGAGATCATGCAGACCCCGCCCGCGTTTTCAGCCATCAAGGTGGATGGCGAGCGCGCCTACGATCTGGCGCGCGCCGGCGAAACCGTCAGGCTCGAACCGCGGCCGGTCGTCATCGACAGCCTCAGCCTGCTCGTGCATGGCGAAACCTCGTCCGATTTCGAGATGACTTGCGAAAAGGGCACTTATGTCCGGGCCCTGGCGCGCGATCTGGCCAAGGCGCTCGGCACGTTCGGCCATGTCGTCCGCCTGCACCGCGCGGCCGTCGGCCCCTTCACCGATGCGCGTTCGGTCACGCTCGAGGCGCTCGAAGCCGCTACCGACCGCGATGCGCTGCTGCTGCCTGTCTCGGCCGGGCTGTCGCAGCTGCCCGAACTGCGGATGGGGCCCGATCAGGCCACCGCCATCCGGCACGGCAATCCGGTGCTGCTGACCGGCGCCGGCGCGCCGCTCTGGCTCGACAGCGCCTGGGCGAGCCTCGCCGGCAAGGCCATTGCCCTGGGCAAAGTCGAGGCGGGCCATTTCAAGCCTGAACGCGTCATTCTCTAGCGGAACCTTTCGCACGTCGCCGCGTTTACGACAGCTCGGTTTGATTTCGGGGATCCATGGCGGACGTCAAAAGTGATGCGCATACTGCAGCCAAACGCACTGGTTTTCAGCGCGTTCCGCGCCCTATAGCGGTCTACCTGCTGCTGCTCGCGCTGGTTGCCCTGGTCCCGACATTCGTGTTTTCGGCCATCTTGCTGCAGCGCAACAACGAGGCACAGGAACGTATTGTCCAGGAGCTGATCAACGGCACCACCCGCTCGATTGTGCAGGCGGTGGAGCGCGAACTGACGGCCAACATCACCACCCTCAAGGTGCTGGCCACCACGCCATCGCTGCTGAACCGCGATTTTGCCGCCTTCCATGACCGCGCCAAGGCGGGCCTGCAGGGTACCAATACCTCTGCCTATCTGCTCGATGACCAGATGACGGCCATCCTTAATTCCAACATTCCCTATCCCTCGCCCATGGGCCCGATCAACGACCCCGTCTCGGGTCGCAAGGCGCTGGACCAGGGCAGCGTCGTCGTTTCGGACCTGGTTCTGGGCAGCGTTTCCAAACGCTACGTCTACAATATCCTGCAGCCCGTCTATCCGCTCACCGGGCCGCCCCTCGTGCTCGGCATGAGCCGTGACGGCCAGGCCCTTGCAGCGACGCTGCTGGCCGACAAACTGCCCGAAGGCTGGCGGGTGTCGCTGGTTGACGGCAAGGGACGGGTGATCGCCGGCTCCGAGTCGGCAACGGCCACCGGTACGGTGTTCAGCCTCGCCAGCCTGGAGCAGTTGCAGGCCTCCAAGAGCTGGATCAAGATTGAGGCCAATGGCGCTCCCGCCGTGGCTGTGGTGCAGCGGTCCGTCCTCACCGGCTGGGCCCTTGTCGCCTGGGCGCCGAGCGAAATCGTCGCCCGGCCGCTCTCGGACGCCATGTGGTCGCTGATCGTCGGCGGCCTGCTGCTGGCCACCACCGCCATCCTTGCCATCTACTGGGTCAGCCTGCAGATCGGCCGCTCGGTACACCGCATCGAGGACGATGCCGAACTGCTCGGTGCCGGCGAGCTGGTGCCGCCGCGCAACTATCCCATCACCGAGATCGCCAACGTCGCCGCTGCCCTCAGCGAGGCGTCGCGCCGCCGCCGTGCCGCCGATGTCGAAGTCCGGTTCCTGATGCGCGAGCTGGCGCACCGCTCCAAGAACCAGATGACCGTCATCGCCGCCATGGCCAAGCAGACCGCCAGGGGCGCCGACTCGGTGCCCGATTTCGTCTCCAGCTTCGAAAAGCGCATCTTCGGCCTCGCCCGCTCCACCGACCTGCTGCTCGCCAATGGCGCGGCGGGCGTCGATCTCGAGGAACTGCTGCACCGCCAGATCGAGCCCTTCTGCACCGTCGACAATGTGCGCGTGGCCCTCTCCGGCCCGCCGGTCCGGCTCAATATCCAGGCCGCCCAGATCCTCGGCATGGCGGCCCACGAGCTGGCCACCAATGCTGTCAAATATGGTGCCTTTTCCAGCGATGCCGGCACGCTGCGCGTCGCCTGGAGCCGGACGGACGATCGCGTCGAGGTGCTGTGGCGGGAACGCGTGCCGGTGATGGGCCGGCTTCCCGACCGCAGGGGTTTTGGCACCACCGTGCTCGAAAACATGGTCGGCCGGGCGCTCGGCGCCGATGTCGAACGCACGCTGCATGCCGATGGCATCGAGTGGAGCTTTTCCATTCCCGTCGACGCCCTCGATCCCGGCCGCGGCCCGCAGGTCGAAACCGAGGTCGAGCCGAAGGTCGAACCGAAGGGCGAACGCCCCGGCGACTAGGCCTTCCGGGCCGCTGGCCGCTGCCCTGCCGGGCAAAAAGAACTGGCACTTGGCGGCGACTTCGCCTATAGGAGCCGCGAGTGGTGGACCGGGTGCAGATCCGGTGCCCCGTTCAATTGCGGCTCCGCCTGGACGACATCCCGGGCGCGAGCGTCCCACAATCTTCTTTTTTGAAAGGATGTACGATGTCGATTACCCCTGAGCGCAAAGCTGCCCTGATTCAGGAATACGCCACCAAGACCGATGATACGGGTTCGCCCGAGGTCCAGGTTGCGATCCTCTCCGAGCGCATTGCCAACCTCACCGAACACTTCAAGACCCACAACAAGGATAACCATTCCCGTCGTGGTCTGCTGAAGATGGTTTCGACCCGCCGCAGCCTGCTGGACTATGTCCGCAAGCTCGACGAGTCGCGGTACAAGTCGCTCATCGAGCGTCTCGGCCTGCGCCGCTAGGCTGCAGCCACACGAACCGGATCGCGAGGCACGCCTCGCGTCCAGCCCGGCCATACGGGCAAGTCCAGCGTAGACCGGCAAAATCTACGCGGAGCATGGCGAGATCATCGGCCGCTCGGTGCGCATGGCGCAGATACGGAGCGGCTCATCGTCTTGTCCATGTTCCGTCCCCCTCACGGGTCGCCGGCGGAAAACAGTGCCGATTTTGGGCCGGTCCAGCACATGGGGTGCCTTGGACCAGCTGGCACAGCGGATGGGTTCGCGGGTTCCTACGCCCCGCGTTTCCGCCTATCCGGCAGAATGGAAAGACAGATCATGTCCATTAATTTCGATCATCATAAAGTCGAGCTCAACTGGGGCGGCCAGCCGCTGACCCTCGAGACCGGCAAGATTGCCCGCCAGGCCGATGGCGCCGTGCTCGCCACGCTCGGTGAAACCGTGCTGCTGGCCACCGTTGTCAGCGCCAAGAAGGCCAAGCCCGGCCAGGATTTCTTCCCCCTGACCGTCAACTATCAGGAAAAGTACTTCGCCGCGGGCAAGATCCCCGGCGGCTACTTCAAGCGCGAAGGTCGCCCGAGCGAGAACGAGACCCTGGTGTCGCGTCTCATCGACCGTCCGATCCGCCCGCTGTTCCCCGATGGCTACAAGAACGAGACCCAGGTGGTCATCACCGTTCTCCAGCATGACATGGAGAACAACCCCGACGTGCTCGCCATGGTCGCGGCTTCCGCCGCCCTGACCATTTCCGGCGTGCCGTTCATGGGCCCGATCGGCGCTGCCCGCGTCGGCTATGTCGATGGCGAGTATGTGCTCAACCTCGACGTCAACCGTCGCTCCGAGAGCAAGCTCGACCTGATCATGGCCGGCACCATGGATGCCGTGCTGATGGTGGAATCGGAAGCTCAGGAGCTTTCCGAAGAGATCATGCTCGGCGCCGTGATGTTCGGCCATGCCGCATCGGTCAAGGTCATCGAGGCGATCATCAAGCTCGCCGAACTGGCCGCCAAGGACCCCCGCGATTTCACCCCGCCCGATTACTCGGCGCTGGAAAAGGACGTGCTGGCCGTTGCCGAGGCCGACCTGCGGGCCGCCTACAAGATCACCGACAAGGCCCAGCGCTACGCTGCGGTCGATGCCGCCAATACCAAGGTCAAGGAGCACTTCGCTGCCCAGATCGAGGCCGGCGAGGTCTCGTCCGAGGCGCTGGGCGAAGTCGTCCACAACCTGCAGGCCAAGATCGTCCGCTGGAACATCCTCGACACCAAGACCCGTATCGACGGTCGTGACCTCTCCACGGTCCGCCCGATCCAGGCGGAAGTCGGCGTGCTGCCGCGTACCCATGGTTCGGCCATCTTCACGCGTGGCGAAACCCAGGCGCTGGTCGTTGCCACGCTGGGCACCGGCGATGACGAGCAGTACATCGACTCGCTCGAAGGCACCCGCAAGGAAACCTTCCTGCTGCACTACAACTTCCCTCCCTACTCGGTGGGTGAAGCGGGCCGCATGGGCTCCCCCGGCCGTCGCGAGATCGGTCACGGCAAGCTCGCCTGGCGCGCCATCAACCCGATCCGCCCCAAGGCCGAAGAGTTCCCCTACACGATCCGCGTGGTCTCCGAGATCACCGAGTCGAACGGCTCCTCGTCCATGGCCACCGTCTGCGGCACGTCGCTGGCGCTGATGGATGCGGGCGTGCCGATGAAGAAGCCGGTGGCGGGTATCGCCATGGGCCTCATCCTCGAAGGCGACCGCTACGCCGTGCTGTCCGACATCCTGGGTGACGAAGATCACCTGGGCGACATGGACTTCAAGGTGGCCGGTACTGCCGATGGCGTGACCTCGCTGCAGATGGACATCAAGATCGCCGGCATCACCGAGGAGATCATGAAGGTCGCCCTCGATCAGGCCAAGGGCGGTCGCGAGCACATCCTGGGCGAAATGTCCAAGGCCCTCACCGCCGCGCGCGGTCAGGTCGGCGAGTTCGCCCCGCGTATCGAGACGATCACCATCCCGACCGACAAGATCCGTGAAGTCATCGGTTCGGGCGGCAAGGTCATCCGCGAGATCGTCGAAAAGACCGGCGCCAAGGTCGACATCAACGACGACGGCACCGTCAAGGTCTCGTCCTCGGACGGCAAGGCCATTGACGCCGCCATCAAGTGGATCAAGTCGATCACCGACGAGCCGGAAGTCAACGCCATCTACCAGGGCACGGTCGTCAAGACCGCCGACTTCGGCGCCTTCGTCAACTTCTTCGGTGCCAAGGACGGTCTGGTGCACATCAGCCAGCTGGCCGACCAGCGCGTGCAGAAGACCACCGACGTCGTCAAGGAAGGCGACAAGGTCTGGGTCAAGCTGCTGGGCTTTGACGAACGCGGCAAGGTCCGCCTGTCCATGAAGGTCGTCGACCAGGAGACCGGCAAGGAACTGAAGGCCGACGGCGCGGAAGCCGCCGCCGAGTAATCGGTCACACCGCTACATGAGAAAGGCCCGGGAGCAATCCCGGGCCTTTTTTGTGTCTAGATCGCCTGATCGGGCGGCGTCTCGTCCTCGTCATCCTCGCCGGCGGGCGGTTCCTTGCGGACCACCTCGAGTTTGACCCGCGTCACCAGTCCGGCAACGCCGGCAATGATCGCCAGCCACGGCGCCGACAGGGCCACCAGGCCGCCGGCCAGCACGCCGCCGGTCAGCGGGATTGACAGAAACACCTCGTCATCGGCCGACTTGACGTTCAGCTTGTGAACATTGCCCTCGGCGATCAGCCGGTTGATCTCGTTCAGCAACTGCTGGCCGGACACCTCGATCTCCTCGGTAAACGTCTTCCAGCCGCTCTTGTTCTGGTCGCTCATGCAAGTCTCCTTGTCTGGTCCTGATCATTACATGGGAAGTCATGGCCCCATGGTCCAGCGCCAGTTCAACATCAGTTGTGGTCACCGCGCATTGTTGCGCCGCAATTGAGCGCCCATATTCGTGCCATGCGCATCATCCTGGCACTGCTTCTGACCACCCTCTCCCTGCCGGCAGCTTCGGCGGCCTGCCGCAGCCTGCCCGATGGCAAGGACACGGCCTATATCGAGAATCAGGCGGCCCTCGCCCTTTGCCAGCAGCAGGAGATTGCGGCGGGGATCCGGCTGCAGCAGCAGGCCAGCTCGTTCGATTTCGAACTCCAGCACCTGCAGACGCAGATCGACCTCAGCCGGCAGGCCGACCGCGCCCGGCAGGCCATGCCGCAATTCTGATGCATGCCGCCGAAACCGCGCGTGCCCGTCTGGCGCAATGGCCACAGGGCTATTTCACCGCCACCTTCCGCGGTCGCCGCTACGGCGTCTCCAACACCAGACATGTCGGCGGCAGGAGCCTGAAACTCTATGCCGAGGAACTGGGTGGCCCCGACGTCATCAGCCTCAACCTCTACAGCTCCGCCCAGGCCGCCCCGACCCTCCGCCCCTGCGAGATGCCGCTCGAGAAGGTCATGAGCTTCATCGCCGAAGCGATCCTCGAGACGACCTGACGCTCCGATACCGACCAAGCCGCTGTCGCCACGCGAACGGCTGAGGATTCTGGCGACGTCGCACCACTGCCCCACCATTCACACATCTCTCACCCCTCATGGTGAGCCTCCTCATGGTGAGCCTGTCGAACCACGAGGGGCTGCACCGGGGCCCGACCCTGCGGCGCACCCGACCTCGTCCTTCGACAGGCTCAGGATGAGGTCTCTCTGCTAAGGTTGCACATGGTCTACCCCCCACCGCCGTCATCCCGGCGCAGGCCGGGACCCAGTATCCGCCGGCGCCAGCGGCACCC
The DNA here is from genome assembly GCF_055808595.1 of Devosia sp. J20-27. NCBI lineage: Bacteria > Pseudomonadati > Pseudomonadota > Alphaproteobacteria > Hyphomicrobiales > Devosiaceae > Devosia > Devosia sp. J20-27. The sequence goes on from NZ_CM147875.1 coordinate 880,850, forward strand.
CACCAGCCCCTCCGTCACCCTCCCCCTTGCGGGGAGGGCCGGGGTGGGGGGCGAGAGCCACGATGGGTCATTCATCCCACCGATATCACTCGCGCGCCGACGACACCTCCAAGCCACTGACGCAGCACGATGATCCAGCCCCGTCATAAAACTTGTCCCCGCCGTCACCGCTCGGCGTAATCTCCTCCCATCTCCCCGCGACGGACGGGAAGCGCGACGAACGCTTGCGGAGGGGACTGCCGGGAGGGGGAAGGGAGTCGTCTCACGCCCCTGGGCCAGGCGCACGGAGTTGAAAAGGGGCGGCAAGTCGGGCTCCAGTCTCCCGAAGCGCGGGACAATGCCACAAAACCCGGTTCCCCGAGGCGGCTACCGTCTCGTTATTATCATACCCAGAGACGGCAAGCGCCTCGGGGCCCGATCCAACTTCAGCAACCGGAGGCGACAACGCCGGCCGGGCGACAAGCATGTGTCCGACATTCGGCTGATGGCCGGCCTTTCGGCTTGCGTGTTCAAAAAACCACCCTAGGCTGCCGCGCAAAATGGAGGAAAATCATGTCGCTCAACGTCCTTTTCGTCGGTGGAACCGGCCAGATCTCATTGCCCTGCGTCGAACTGGCGGTTGCCGCCGGTCACAAGGTGTCGGTGTTCAACCGCGGCCAGCGTGATGCCGGACTGCCCGCCGGAGTGACCTCAATTGTCGGCGACATGCAGGACGCGCAGAGCTACGCGCAGCTTGGGCAGCAGAGCTGGGACGTCGTCGCCCAGTTCATGGTGTTCACGCCCGAGCAGATGCAGCGCGACATCGAGACATTCACCGGCAAGACCGGCCAGTACATCTTCATCTCCTCGGCCTCGGTCTACCAGAAGCACCCCTATGCCTACATGACCTCTGAGGCGACCACGCCCGCCATCAATCCCTACTGGCCCTACAGCCAGGCCAAGATCGCCTGCGAGGAGTTGATGAAGGCCTCGGAGCTGCCGTGGACCAATGTGCGCCCCAGCCACACGACGCGCACCGGTCTGCCCACCATGCTCAATGAAGGTGACAGCGTTGCCCTGCGCATGCTGGCCGGCAAGCCGGTGATCGTGGCCGGCGACGGCACGGCGATCTGGACCGTCACCCGGTCCGAGGATTTCGCCAAGCCCTTCGTCAAGCTCTTCGGCAACCAGGCTGCGCTCAAGGAAGACTTCCACATCACCGGCGATGTCGGCTTCACCTGGGACGCCATCTACATGTCGATCGCCAAGGCCCTCGGGGTTGAGGCCAATATCTGCCACGTCCCCACCGATACACTGATCCGCTACAAGCCGGACTGGATCGGCCCGCTGCTCGGCGACAAGACCTGGACCACGCTGTTCGACAATTCCAAGATCAAGCGCGTCGCCGGCGACTTCACCTGCGAGACCGACCTCGACAAGATCCTCTCGCAGTCGGTGGGCTTCCTCAAGCAGCGCCTCGACGCCAAGGCGCCCGTCAACCAGGACCTCGATCCGCTGATCGACCGCATCACATCCGAGCAGGCGGCCCTCGGCGCCTGATCAGTTACGGATTTGCCGGGTCAGGGTGTGGCATCCTGTCCCGGCTCCTCTCCCGGGCCCTTGACAGAATTGCCGCGGCTCCTGACTTAAGGACATGCTTAACCAACAGTCGCCCGCTTCGCTCGATCTGATGTTCCAGGCGCTGGCCGATCCGACGCGCCGCACCATGGTCGATCGCCTGAGCCAGGGGCCGGCATCGGTCAGTGAACTGGCGAGCCCCTTCGACATGTCGCTGCCGGCGGTCGTGCAGCACCTGCAGGTGCTCGAGAATGCGGGACTCGTCCGCACGCAGAAGCTGGGCCGCGTCCGCACCTGCACACTCGACACCGGCGCCCTCAGCGCTGCCGAGCAATGGATCAATGACCGCCGCCTCGCCTGGCAGCAGCGACTCGACCGGCTCGGCGAATTCCTGGAAAGCACGGACACGTCCGACTGATGCCGACCACGGCCTATTCTGCCGCGGCCAGCGTCATGACCTCGGCACTGGCGGCATCACCCACCTGTCGCTCGGTCTCGGAGCGATGGCTGCGGATCGGTGCTTTCCACACCTGGTTGCGGCCGTTCTGCTTGGCCTTGTAGAGCGCCGCATCCGCCGCCGCCAGCAGATCGGTAATGCCGCCCGAGGTGCTGGGGATCGAGGCGACGCCAAACGACGCCGAAATCGCCGCACCATGCGTCTGGCCGAGCGCCTCGATGCGGCCGCGCAGCAGCTCGGCCTTGTCGGCCGCCCGCTCGACATTGCAGTCGGGCAGGATCACCACGATCTCCTCGCCGCCATAGCGGCAGACGACATCGGTCTCGCGCAACGACGACACGATCGCGTGCGCCGCATCGCGCAGCACCTGATCGCCAAAGCCGTGGCCGCGTTCGTCGTTCAGCCGCTTGAAATGGTCGAGATCGACCATCACCAGCGACACCTCCCGGTCCTCCCGGTCCGCCAGCCGGACGAAGCGCTGCAGCGTGTCCTCCATGAAGCGGCGATTGTAGAGCCCGGTCAGCGGATCGCGCAGCGCCTGGTTCCGCAGCTTTTCCCGCAACGCCATATTGGCCAGCGCCAGGCTCATGCCGTCGGCCAGCGCACAGCCGAGTTCGGCCACCGTGCCCAGCCGTTCTTCGGCGCGCGCGCCATCGGCATAGAGCTGCAGCAGGCCGACAATCTCGCCCCGGGCAATCATCGGGATTTCCAGCAGCGCCTCGTCTGCCTGGTGATGCTCGCAGCAGAGCTTGTCGCCATCGGCACGATTGAGATGCGGCTTGCCGCGTTTGAGCGCCCAGCATGCGGCCGGACTGATCGTCTCGGGCTGGGCGTCGTCGTCGCGCCCCCATGCCGTCGACAGCACCAGCCGGTCCCGCGAATTGTTGAAGACATAGAGGGCGCCCGAAAACCCGGGCACCAGTTCCGCTGCCGTGGCCTTGAGCACCGCATTGGCATCGCCGTGATCGGCGGCGCTCTGCAGCACGTCGGCCATCTCGAAGAGCCGCGCCACCTGCTCGCGCGACGAATCGGCGGACGCCGCCGCGGCAACGCGTGCCTCGGCATCGGTGGCGCTGGCGCGGAATGCATAGATCAGCGCCGCGATGGCCAGGATCCCGCCGCCCACCTGCAGCAGCAGCACGACCAGCGTGCCGATGGTGATGTCGCGTTCATGCGCCGCGATCCTGTCATTGTTGCCTTCGATCAGCGCCTCCACCGCATCGCCGACGCTGCTCACCAGCGGCCCGGTGCTGCGCGAGCTCAGCAGGCTGCCGGCTTCGGTGCCACGCCCGGCGGCCGTCAGATCGATGGCCCTTGTCCAGATCGCCAGCAGCGCGTCGATGGTGTCCGCTGTCGTCCGCGCCACCTGGCCGTCGCCCAGCGGCACTGCCGTCAACCGGTCCAGCGTCGTCCCGCGCCAGGCCTTCATGGTGTCGACCGAACGGAAATAGGCCGACAGGTCGCCGCCGTCGGCGAGTACATGGCGATGCACCTCGGCGTCGGCCTGCGTCAGCGCCTGATGCACGGCCCGCATCTCTTCACTCGATTGCCGCAGCGATATCAACGCCTGCTGCTGCGCCGTGACATGCGTAAACCCGACAATGGCGTTCGCCATCATGGCGAACACCAGGATGATGATCGTCAGCGACAGCAGGCGTGTCCGGACGCTCAGCGTTGGCAGGATGCGCTCGGTCAAGGTCGTGGCGATCGTTGTCATGGCGTGAAGTTGTCCGCCCTCAGAACAGAGCGTTCATTATGCCAGCCACGGCACTGCTTTTGGCGGCAATGCCCAATCGCCCTTACCGGGGAGTGAAACGGGATGGTTAGGTCAGGCTCTCGAAAAACCCTGCAATTGCGCCGATCAGGCGAGGCGCGACGAGCGTCCCTCGGGCAGCACGCGGTGCGGCGGCTGGTGACCGTCGACCCAGGCGCGGATATTGACGATCACTGTCTCGCCCATCTCGACGCGCGCCTCCAGCGTCGCCGAGGCCATGTGGGCGGTCAGCACCACCTTGTGCACCCGCGCCAGCTGCAGCAGACGCTCGGAAATGCCATGCCGGTTCTCGAAGACATCGAGCGCCGCCCCCGACAGCTGTCCGCTTTCGATGCAGGACACCAGCGCATCCTCATCGATGAGTTCGGGCCGGGAGACATTGACCACGAAGGCGTCGCGACGCATCCGGCCGAGGCGCTCCGCGTTGAGGATGTGAAAGGTATCCCGGGTGTGCGGCATATGCAGCGAAACGATATCGACTTCACTGATCATCGCGTCCAGCGATGGCCAGTAGGTGGCCTCGAGCTTTTCCTCGACGGCCGGCGGCCGCCGGTTGCGCGAGTAATAGTGGATCTGCAGGCCGAAGGTCCTGGCGCGGCTGGCGACTGCTGTCCCGATCCGTCCCATGCCGACAATGCCCAGCGCCTTGCCGCGCAGCCGGCGGCCCAGCATCCAGGTGGGCGACCAGCCCGGCCAGGTGCCATCGCGCGGCAGCACTCCGGCGCCTTCCACCAGCCGGCGCGGCAGCGCCAGCATCAGCATCATCGCCATGTCCGCCGTGTCTTCGGTAAGGACGCTGGGGGTATTGGTCACCGTCACGCCACGCCCGTAAGCCGCGTCGATGTCGATATTGTCGAAGCCGTTGCCGAACTGGGCAATCAGCTTGACGCTGTCGGGCAGGCGGTGGATCAGGTCCGCATCGAGCCGGTCGGTGATCGAGGATACCAGCACGTCCTGGCCGGCGAGCTGGTCGACCAGGTCATTGGCCGACAGCGGCGCGTCCGTGGGATTGAACCGGGCATCAAAAAGCGTCGCCATACGCGCCTCGACTTGCGCGGGCAGGCGTCGTGTCACAAGGATTTTCGGCTTTCCAACCGACAAGCCGTTTCCCTTTCAGTGCCCATTAAGGTCTGTGCCCTAGTGATAGGTAAAATAGCTTCGCTCTGCAAAGCCATGTTTGGACCAGTACCCTTTTCGATCACCTCAAAAACGCTTCGCACGCTGCTTTGCGCCCTCGCTCTGGGCGCTGTCGGCCTGCCTGAAATGCCGGTCGTGGCGGCCGAAGGACCCAGTGGCCTGCCGCTGCCCCGATTCGCCACCACGCGCTCCACGCCGATCAATGTCCGCATCGGGCCCGGCACCAAGTATGGGGTCGCCTGGGTGTACGTGAAATCCGGCACACCGGTGGAAATCGTCCAGGAATTCGACACCTGGCGCAAGATCCGCGACGTCGACGGATCCGAGGGCTGGATTCATCAGAACCTGCTGTCGGGCAAACGCGCCGGCGTGGTCGAACCACCAGCCGGCGAAAGCCAGGTCATCCTCCTGGCCAACCGCCAAAACGATAGTGACGTCCGCGCCTATCTCGGCTCAGGCTATCGCGTCGACATCTCGAAATGCGACGGCTCATGGTGCGAAGTGAGCGCCACCTATGCCCCGACCGAGACCAGCCATGCCAGCATTTCGGGCTTTGTGCCGCAAGACAGGCTCTGGGGCGTCTACCAGAACGAAGAGTTCGACTGAACCGGCTGCGACGCTCTCAGGGCACGTTGGGGTACCCGGCGGCTTCAGCGTGCGCGCTTGACCCGTACCACAACGTCCACGTGGGTGATGCTGGTGCCCTTGGGGGGCTCGGGCAGGTTCTGGATGACGATGGCCGACGAGGGAATGTCGATCACCCGCTGCTCGTCCTCGAGATAGAAGTGGTGATGGTCGGATGTGTCGGTGTCGAAATACGACCGGGACGCATCCACCGCGACTTCGCGCAACAGGCCGGCCTCGCGGAACTGGTGCAGGCTGTTGTAGATTGTTGCCAGCGACACATTGACCCGCGACTGCAGGGCTTCATCGTGCAACTGCTCGGCACTCACATGCCGGTGCTGGCCACCGAACAGCAGTTCGGCGAGCGCCACGCGCTGCCGTGTCGGTCGCAATCCAGCCATGCGCAATACCGCCGTAAGGCAGGGTTTGCGGGACGGAAGCGGGCGGCTGACAAGACTGCGATCGGTCATATCGGTCCAGTTACGCGGGAAATACACCGCGATCTTATATCTTTGAGGGGTCTGTCATACAAGCGTTGCACCCCGGGCGGGCTGACGCAGGCAATGGCCGATGCCGACGAAAGGAGCGGGGATGCCGCTCTTAAGCCATATTGACCCCTATACCCGCCCCCTCTACTAACGGACTTAATCAATTCAACTGGGGCCTGGTATATGGCGGATCGCCAGAACGCTTATGGTTATGACGATCTCATTCGCAGCGGGAAGGGCGAACTGTTCGGCCCGGGCTACGCTCAGCTGCCGGCGCCGCCGATGCTGATGTTCGATCGCATCACCCATATCGACGACACGGGCGGCGAGCATGGCAAAGGCCAGGTCCGCGCCGAGCTCAAGGTCAATCCGGAGCTGTGGTTCTTCAAGTGCCACTTCATCGGCGACCCGGTCATGCCGGGCTGCCTCGGGCTCGATGCCCTCTGGCAGATGCTGGGATTTTTCCTGTGCTGGGGCGGTTCGCCGGGCAAGGGACGCGCCCTGGGTGGAGAGGTGAAGTTCTCCGGTCAGGTCACCGATGACGTGCAGCTGGTTGAGTATGGAATAGATCTGCGTCGCGTCATGCGTTCCAAGCTGGCGCTGGGCATCGCCGATGGCTGGGTCAAGGCCGACGGCAAGGTCATCTATGAAGCCAAGGACCTCCGGGTCGGCCTTTTCACCTAAACCGACCGGGCGAGAAGTCGGGTTCAAAGGAGTCTTGCAGTGAGGCGAGTCGTCGTCACGGGTATGGGCATCGTGTCCTCAATCGGCAACAACATTGCCGAGGTGCTGGACAGCCTGCGCGCCGCTACACCTGGAATCGTGTTTGCCAAGGACTATGCGGACCTTGGCTTCCGCTGCCATGTTCACGGCGCTCCCAAGCTCGACCCGTTCGAGGTTCTGGATCGTCGTACCACCCGCTTCATGGGCAAGGGCGCCGCCTGGAACTACATCGCCATGCAGGAAGCGATTGCGCAGTCCGGCCTCGAAGAGTCCGACATCCAGAATCCGCGCACCGGCATCATCATGGGCTCGGGTGGTCCGTCGACGCGTACCGTCGTCGAGGCCGCCGACATCACCCGCGAAAAGGGTCCCAAGCGTATCGGGCCGCTGGCCGTGCCCAAGGCCATGAGCTCGACGGCCTCGGCCACGCTGGCGACGCCATTCGGCATCAAGGGCGTCAACTACACCATCAGTTCCGCCTGCGCGACCTCCAAGCACTGCATCGGCAACGCCTACGAGCAGATCCAGATGGGCAAGCAGGACATCGTCTTTGCCGGTGGCCACGAGGATCTCGACTGGACGCTGTCGAACCTGTTCGACGCCATGGGCGCCATGTCCACCGACTTCAACGAAACGCCGTCAGTTGCTTCTCGCGCCTATGACGTGGCGCGCGACGGCTTTGTCATTGCCGGTGGTGCCGGCGTCCTCGTGCTCGAGGAGTTCGAGCATGCCAAGGCCCGCGGCGCCAAGATCCTGGCCGAACTGGTCGGCTATGGCGCGACGTCCGACGGGTACGACATGGTCGCCCCCTCCGGCGAGGGCGCCGAGCGCTGCATGCGTCTGGCCCTCGAGACGGTCAAGGGCAAGGTCGACTATCTCAATCCGCACGCCACTTCGACCCCGGTGGGCGACGCGCGCGAGATGGATGCCATCCGCGCCGTCTTCGGCACCGGCGACAAGGCGCCACCGATGTCGGCGACCAAGTCGCTCACCGGTCATTCGCTCGGTGCCACCGGCGTGCAGGAATCGATCTACTGCATCCTGATGATGCAGAACCGCTTCATGTGCGAGAGCGCCAATATCGAGACGCTCGATCCGGCGTTCGAGGACATGCCGATCCTCCTGCAGCGCCGCGACAATGTCGATATCGGCATTGCCCTCTCGAACTCCTTCGGCTTCGGCGGCACCAATGCCACGCTGGTCTTCCAGCACCCGGATGTTCAGTAGGCCAGTTCGGTAAAGCGTGCTGCCCGGCCGTCATAGAGCAGCAGGCGTCCGATCAGCGGTTCGCCCAGTCCGACAATCAGCTTGATGGCCTCCATGGCCATCAGCGTGCCGATCACCCCGGTGACGGCACCGAGCACCCCCACCACCTCGCACGCCGGCAGATCGTCGGCGTCCGGGTCCTGCGGATAGAGGTCGGCAAACTGCGGGCCGCCCGGTGCGAACACCGTCACCTGCCCGTCGAACATCGATACCGCACCCGATACCAGCGGCTTGCCGGCTGCCCGGCAGGCATCGGCCACGAGCTTGCGGGTCGGAAAATTGTCAGTGCCGTCAACCACCAAGTCGTAATCACCGACCAGGCTGCCGGCTGCATCCGCATCGAGACGGCGTTCATGCGGCACGATCTCGACAAAGGGGTTGAGTGCCGCAGCAAAATTCTGCGCCGACGTGACCTTGGGTGTGCCCTGTCCGGCACTGGTGTGAATGATCTGCCGCTGCAGGTTGGAGAGGCCGACAGTATCGTCGTCGACCACGCCGATGGTGCCCAGGCCGGCCGCTGTCAGATAGGCGATGACCGGGCTGCCCAGCCCGCCGGCGCCGACCACCAGGACACGGGCTGCCTTCAGCTTCTGCTGGCCGTCGCCGCCGATGCCCTTGAGCACGACGTGACGGGCGTAGCGGCGGCTCTCTTCGGGCGACAGTGCCATCAGTTACCGAGCGGCACGGCGAGGAAACGCCGGTCGGGCCCCTCGAAGCCGAACGGATAATAGGCGATGATGGCCACATCCATGCCCGGATTGCTGTTGAAGTCGGCCGGGCTGATCACAGCGTAGACCCGGTAGTCCATCGCACAGCCGCGCGATTTCGGCAGTGTGCCGCTGTCGCGCATGATCTCTTCGCCATCCAGCCGCAGCACCATCCCCTTGGTTAAATCATCGATGATGGCGCAATCGGCATTGGAGGGCAGGTCGATGACTTCCAGATCCAGCAGGTGCTCATCGATCACGGCCGACAGGCCATAGCCGGGCCGGCCATAGCGCAGCCCGTAGGCCGCCGCATCCGGTTCGCCGTCGCCGTTCATGGCGATGATCGATGCCGGGTAGGAAATCTTGTATTCCTTCAGCCGCCCGGCGACTTCGTCGGCGGCCAGCTGCCGCAGCTCTTCGATGGAGACGCTCTCGTCATTGTGCCGGACGCGTACCGGTGTGCCGATCGCCCATTTGTCGGCCGGCAGATCCACAATGTAGGTGGTCGAGAAGGGAAACCCCGACCCGTCCTGCACGCCGAACTCCTCGAAGGCGAAGTAGCGCCCGTCGTCGGAATAGCCCAGCGGATTGAACTGCGCCCGGTCGCCGGCCAGCGCCGGAGCGGCGAGCAGCAGGCTAGCGCCCAGTAGAACCGTGACCCTTGTCGCCGCGTGCCGTGTCATCGAGCGTCTCCAGTTCCAGGAAGGATACAGCCGTCACCGACGCCACAACCATTTGCGCGATACGGTCGCCACGGCGCACCGTGAACGGTTCGTGTCCGTGATTGATGAGCATCACCTTGATCTCACCCCGATAGTCGGCGTCCACCGTGCCGGGCGCGTTGAGCACCGTGACGCCATGCTTGGCGGCGAGGCCCGAGCGCGGCCGGATCTGCGCCTCATAGCCTTCCGGCAGGGCGATCGCCAGCCCGGTCGGCACCAGCGAACTGTGCCCCGGAGCAATCTCGAGCAGGTCATCGGGGCTGAGCGCGGCCGGGAGATCCACTCCCGCCGCGCCGGCCGTTTGTTGCCGCGGGACGTCGAGCCCCTTGCCGTGCTCGAGCCAGCGAAAGCCGATGCTGACCCGTTCGGTCATGGCTCAGTTCACCTTGACGGTGGCGAACAGCTCGTCAGGCAGCTTGGCCGTGCCGTTGATCAGGTCGAGGAACGGGATCACGATTTCGGCGCTGTTGCCCGACCTGGTCATGTTGGTGTCGAGGATTTCCTTGCCCTTGACGCGAATGGTGATGGCGCGGCCCTCGAAGAACTGCTGCATCATGGCCTTGGTCTCTTCGTCCTGGCCATCGCCGGCGACTTCGTTCTTCATGTCGGCGGTCGAGAACGACACCTTCACTACGCCCGGCGACACCACTTCGAACTTGGCGCCGTCATCCCCGCTTTCGGCGCCCTTCAGCGCCGCAAACTCGCCTTCCGTGACCAGTGTGCAAGTGGCTGAGCCATCTGCGTTTTCGACGAGGCTCGCGCCCTCTTCGCGGCAGAAGCCGTCGCTCGAGTCGTCGCTCTTGGCGCTGGCCTTGACCATCGAATAGATGTCGGCGCCCATGACGGAGGTGGTGGTGGCTTTGCCGGTGGTTTCGGACTGGACGTCGATTTCCATGGTGACGTCCATGCAGCCGGCGAGGCCGGCAGCCAGCAGGACGACGCCGGCAAGCCGGCTCAACAGTTTGAAAGTCATATGAATTCTCCCATTGCGGTGCCCCACCGCTTTGCCCTTGCACCGCAATCTATGGGGAGGTCCCGGAGACGGCAAGCGCGTCCTGCCTCGGTACGGCCGTGTTGATGAACGATACCTGAACGGGTTTTCAGGCGAGAATGCGCCACAGCAGCAGCACGCCGACCAGCGCCAGCAGCCAGATCCACCACATCGACCGCGGCCGCTTGCGCTCGGCGTGAAAATCGTCGAGTGCCGCCTCCGCCTTGTCGAGAATGGCGGGCAGCCGGCCGAGCGCCGTGGCGCCGCGCCGCAGGTGTTCGCCAAGATCCTCCAGCCGGCCCAGCGGCCCGGCCTCGCGACGGACGAACGCGCCCACCACCGGCTCGCTGACGGTCCAGATGTCGAGTTCGGGATCGAGGGCCCGCGACACGCCTTCGACCAGCACCATGGATTTTTGCAGCAGCACCAGCTCGGGGCGGGTCTGCATCTCGAACAGCTCGGTGGTGGCAAAGAGCTGGCCGAGCACCCTGGCCATGGAGATATCGCGCGCCGTGCGGCCCTGCAGCGGTTCGCCGATGGAGCGCAGTGCCAGCGCGAAATCGTCGACCGACTGGTGCCGCGGCACATAGCCGATATCGAAATGCCGCTGCGCGATCATCCGGTAGTTGCGGGTGATGAAGCCATAGAGGATTTCGGCGAGGAAGCGCCGCTCGGCCCGGGTGATGCGCCCCATGATGCCGAAATCGACGGCGATGATGTCGCCCGTTTTCGGATCGGCAAAGAGATTGCCCGGATGCATGTCGGCATGGAAGAAGCCGTCGCGGATGGCGTGCCGCAGAAAACTCTGCAGCAGCTTGCGCGCCAGCTCCTTGCGATCGAGCCCGGCGGCATCGAGCGCCGCATGGTCGCGGATCGGGATGCCGTCGACCCAGGTGGTGGTCAGCACGGTTTCGGCGGTGTGATCCCAGCTGACATCGGGAACCACAAAGCCCTCGTCCCCGGCGGTGTTCTGCTTGAACTCGGAGATCGAGGCCGCTTCCAGCCGCAGGTCGAGTTCGAGCCGGGCGGAGCGATCGAGCGTGCGCACCACATCGGTCGGGCGCAGGCGACGCAGGCGCGGCGCCAGCCGCTCGGCCAGCAGCGCCCCGGCATAATAGCTTTCGATATCGTCACGGAAGCGCTGCTTGACCCCGGGCCGCAGGATTTTGACCGCGACCTGGCGCCGGCCGTTGGCATCGTCGAGCACGGCCTTGTGCACCTGGGCGATGGAGGCGGCGGCGATGGGCGCCGAGAGCTCCTTGAGATCGGCGGCGCGCTCCTGCAGCGCCTCGACCAGCAGGCCCGGCACAATGGCCGGATCGAAGGCATCCATGCGGTCCTGCAGCCCGGAAAGCTCTGCCGCCACCTCGATGCCGACGACGTCGGGGCGGGTGGCGAGGCTCTGGCCGAGTTTGACATAGGTCGGCCCGAGCGTGTTGAGCGCCCGCGTCAGCCGCTCCAATTTGCCGGTGCGCTTGACCGCCGGACGTTCGAACAGCCGGCCGATGGCCACACCGGCGCGCAGCGACGGGGGCAGTGCGGCATTGTCGGCAATCGAGAAGGCGCCTTCGCGGGCCAGCACGTAGCCGGCGCGGGCAAGGCGGAAATAGGCCCCCAGTCCCATCGTCTCAGAGCTTCCAGGCGGTGTGCAGCGCCGCCACATTGCCGGTAAAGGCGGTGTGGCTGACGCGCTTGAAGCCGGCCGTCGCGATCATCTGGCTGAAGCGCTCGGGCGGCGGGAACTTGCGGATCGAATTCCACCAGATACTGGTAGGGCTGCGCGTCGCCGGTGACCCATTTGCCCATCGGCGGGATGACACGGTCGGAAAACAGCCGGTAGGCCTCGTCCAGCACCGGCATGTCGACCTGGCTGAATTCGAGGCAGAGGAACTTGCCGCCGCGCCTCAGCACCCGGTGTGCCTCGGCCAGCGCCTTGTCGATGCGGGGCACATTGCGGATGCCGAAGGCGATGGTATAGGCGTCAAAGCTGGCGTCCTCGAACGGCAGCTCCTCGGCATTGGCCTCGACAAACCTGACCTGGTCGGGGAAACGCCACTTCTTCGCTCGTTCGGCGCCCACCCGCAGCATGTCGGAATTGATGTCCGACACCGTCACCTCGGCATAGCCGACCGAGGCATTGATGATCCGCTCGGCGATGTCGCCGGTGCCGCCGGCCATGTCGAGCACCCGATAGGGCAGCTTGCCGGTCTTGGGCGGCCCCAGCCGCGCCACCATGGCGTCTTTCCAGAGCCGGTGCACGCCACCGCTCATCAGATCGTTCATCAGGTCGTAGCGGTCGGCTACGGCGTGGAACACCTGGTTGACCATGCCCTGCTTGGCCTCGAGCGGCACGGTCTGCTCGCCGAAATGGGTGGTTTCGCTCATCTGTGTCTCGCTCTGGGCGGTCCGGAGTTGCGGGCCTTATAGCCGAGCCGGCAGGGAGTGGCTATCGGCCAAAGGCGCGCATGGTTGAAGCCGGGTGCCACTGCCGCCGCTTGCCCCGCCGCACCGGCATGCTACCAGTGCGACCTGCAGCTGTGGGGAGGGAACCAGATGACGCACAACGCCAGACCCGGGACTGAAGGTCCCGCGCTCTCCGACCAGAAGCTCGATCCGGCGCAGCAATCGCTGACGCTGTGCGACCTCGGCCGTCCCGACGCGCCGCTGATCTACGTCAACAAGGGGTTCGAGCGGATGACCGGCTATACCCCCGACGAAACCATCGGCCGCAACTGCCGCTTCCTGCAGGGCCCGGACACCGACCGCGGAACGGTCGAGCTGATCCGGACCAGCATCGCCGCCGGTCAGCCGCTGATCGTCGACCTGCTCAACTACCGCAAGGACGGCTCACCGTTCTGGAACCGCCTCTCCCTTCGCCCCATCCGCAGCGCCACCGGCACCCTGACGCATTATGTCGGCATCCAGAGCGACATCACGAAGATGCGCGAACTGGAGGACAGGCTGGCGGATATGGCGATGGAGCTGGGGAGGTTGGCGGGGGAGTAGGGGGCTAGTCGTTAGAGCAAGATGCGACTTTCTGCCAGGAGCCGACACTTCACGGTGCGGTCACTTTCCTTATTTCGCAACTACTGAGGTGCGCTCGACGAGCATTGACCTCGGTCACGTGCAAATGTTGTTTGTAGTTCTTGGCTGACCCAGCAAGACCCTGGTGGCCGCGGCTCGCCGGCGTAGACGACGGGCTCTGCGAAGACGCGGTTTGGGAGACGAGATGCCGACACTCCAGAAAATCATCGACATCCAGAAAGTCGGCCGCTTTGAAAAGTTAACCGCGCCCGGAAGCCTGCGCTTCTCCCAAGTCGTGCTCATCTTCGGCGAGAATGGCTGGGGCAAGTCCACGCTGGCGGATATCCTGCGCTCGCTGACGCGCAACCATCCCGACATCGTCAAAGGCCGCGAGACGCTTGCGACCGGTGGTCGGCAGAAGGTCCTGCTGCTCTTTGACGGACAGCAATGCGTCTTTGACGGGGTGGCCTGGACGGGCATACGCCCGCGCATCGCCGTATTCGATCAGGCCTTCATCAACGAGAATGTCTTCTCCGGCGATTCCGTCTCGCTTGATCACATGAAGCGCCAGTACGGTCTTGTCGTCGGCGCAGAAGGGGTCGCGCTGATCGAGCAGGCCATCGAGATTGACCGGCAGCTGAAGGAAGCCGGTCAGGTGCTGAAAGAAAAGGACCAGTACCTCACTGCAACCGCCGCCGCCTTCGGCCTCCGTATGGCGGCCGCCGCCTTCGCGGACCTTGCCGCCCTCGAAGCGGCGGATGACTTCATTGCCGCGAAGGAAGTCGAAGTCCGCCGCGCCACCGAGAAAGAGCAGATCAGGACGGCGGCGCTGCCGCAGGCTCTCCCTGTTCCTACAGCAGCCGCCGACCTGACGGCCGTGCTCGGCCAGACCATCAGCGATGTGGCCCCCGACCTGCACCGCCGGCTGCAGGAACACATTGCACGGCACGTTCCTAGTCGCCCTTCGTCAGTCGCGCACGAGACATGGCTCGAATCCGGCCTTACGTTCGATGCCGCGCACGACTGCCCCTATTGTGGACAGGAGCTGCGCGACCGTAGCCTGCTCGACCTCTATGGCGCCTATTTTGGTGATGCCTACAAGAGCCTTGCCGCCTCCGTAAAGCAGCGCCGGCAGATACTTGAACGCTACGGGCGCGGTGATTTCCGGCAGGCGCTCGCCGACAAGGCGGATGGCAACCGCGCGGCGATCGCCAACCTCAAGACGCTCACCGGCGAGGGCAGCGACGCTGGGCTCGACGTAGCACAGATCGCCGCCCGCATGGAGGACGCTGCCGCTGGCCTTGATCGGGCTTTCCAGAACAAGCAGGAGGACCTTGTCTCGCCTATCGAGGAGGGCGTCTACGGGGCGCTGGCGCGCCAGTGGGACGAAGGGCGGGCAGCCGTCGTCGACTATAATGACGAGGTCGCCGCCTTCGGCCGCCGCATCGAAGATGTCCGACGCGCACAGGCGAGTGCCGACCTCGACTCTCTGAAGAACGAGTTGGCCGTGCTACAGGCGCGACGCAAGCGGCATGAGGCGGCCGTGGCTGCGATCGTCAACGAGCGGAAGAAGCTTCTGGGCAGACAGGAAAACCTGAAAGCGCAGAAGGAGGAGCTGCGCGACAAACTGACTGCTCACACCAACCGCGTGACCTCCACGCTCGGGACCACGATCAACGCCTATCTCGACCGGCTCGGGGCCGGGTTCCAGATCGACTATCAGCCGCCCAACTATAAGGGGAAGGAACCGGCCGCCGCCTATTCGATCCTGATCAATCGCACCGCCGTGCCCCCGCGCGCCGACGACATCGCTGGGCCGAGCTTCAGGAACACCCTTTCGAGTGGTGATAAGTCCGTGCTTGCGCTTGCGCTGTTCCTCGCGACCGTCAACTCCGACGTGCATCTTGCCGAGACCATCGTCGTACTCGACGACCCATTCACCAGCATGGACGAGTTCCGCCGGACCTTCACCGCCAACGAGATCAACAAACTGACCGACCGCGCTGCACAGGTGATCGTGCTTTCCCACGAACTGGGCTTCCTGCGTCTTCTATGGGATCGCATCGACCGGACGAAGATCTCATCCTGCGCCATCCAGACGGGAGCGCCGGGTATCGCGAGCCTTGCCGCCTTCGATCTCGAGAAAGCAACCCGGCCTCGCAATGAGACCGAACGGATGAAGATGATCAAATTCATCGACGCCACCGAAGGCGAGCCGGGAGAAATCCGGGCGCTGCTGCGTAAAGTGCTGGAGCATTTCTACCGCAATGGCGATCCTGAGGTATTCGCGCCGGATGAAATGCTGGACGGGATTGTCCGCAAGCTGGAGACAGCGCCTGCTGACCATCGTTATAGGGGCGCGCTAGACGACCTAAGGGACATTAACTTCTACACGCGCAATTTCCACCATGCGCCAGTGGCCGGCAGCGTTACCGAGAGTACGCCCGTCGAAGAACTGAAGACCTATTGCCGACGCGTCCGCGAGCTAACCCGCGGCAGCCCCTAAAGACGGTGATCCGGGCAGGTGTCGCTTTCGCCTGACGTCCCCGGAGGGTCGCGGGGTGAGTACGTTGAGTCATGTGTCCCCGGGTCAAGCCCGGGGATGACGGTGGCTGGGGGAGGGATGTGGTTCATCTCCGGGTTTGCGGGGCCCGCCTCGTGGTTCGACAGGCTCACATAAGGCTCATTTCGGCCAGAGAGGACGCCGGTGCGGTGGGGTGGTCGACTCATGGTCAGACAAGCCCAGCATGAGGGGCACGCCCCCTCCACCACGCTGCGCGTGGTCCCCCTCCCCCGTAAACGGGGGAGGAGTCGCTGTGGCACGGTCGGGGTGTTCGGCCGGCGGTCGGCGATTGGATGTGCACCGGCCGGGCAATCCCCTCTCCACTGAGGGGAGAGGGTCAGGGTGAGGGGTTCAGCGTCGCGCTATCGGCCAGCTCAACCAACCGCCCGGTCTACGCTGGATAAAGTCCGGGCAACGTCAACCGCGCAGAATCGGTGAATGCGGGAGCCGTCGGGATTGGGTAGGCTGACGGCCAACCAATGGGTTCGCAATTCGCGAGGAGTTCTACGGGTGAGTATCTACCAAGACCTGGGCATCAAGCCGATCATCAATGCGTCGGCAACACTCACCAAGCTTGGTGGATCGCGCATGCCAGAGGAAGTTCTCGAGGCCATGCAGGAGGCGGCCGGCGCGTTTATCGATCTGCCGCTCCTTCAAACGCGGGTCGGCGACCGGATCGCGGAACTCACCCGGAATGATGCCGCATTGGTTTCTTCAGGGGCGGCCGGCGGGATCGTGCTCGCGGTCGCAACTCTGATGGCAGCGCCGGACGAACCCGATCCGATGGCCTATCCCATGCTCAAGGGCATCACGAGGACCGAAGCCATCGTGTTCACGTCGCAGCGCAACGGCTATGACTTCGCCATACTGCAGACCGGCGCCTCCATCGTTGAATGCGACGACAGCCTCGAGTCGTTTGAGGCGGCCATCACCGGGCGGACAGCGTGCCTCGTCTGGTTTGCCGGGGCGCTGGCAGCGAAATCGCCGCCGCTCGAGGAGGTCATCGCGATCGCGAGGAAACACCGTGTTCCGGTGCTGGTTGACGCCGCTGCGCAGATTCCACCGGTTTCGAGTTTCTGGCACTACACAAAGGTGCTCGGCTGCGAGGGGGTGGTGTTCAGCGGCGGCAAGGGTATCCGCGGGCCGCAATCTGCCGGTCTGGTGCTCGGGACCAGGGAATTGATCGCCGGCTGCCGCCGACTCGCATCGCCAACGCAGGGCATCGGTCGACCTCTGAAAGTCGGAAAGGAAGAGCTCGCCGGCATGCTCGCCGCCGTGCAGTACACGCTGGATCAGGACGAGGAGGCGCTTCTCGAAGGTTACGAGGTGATCGTGCAGAACTGGATCAAGCACCTGGGCGGGATTGCGGGCGTGACGACGGAGCGCGGCTTCCCCAGTGAAGCTGGTCAGCCGCACGCCCGCGCCATCGTTCATCTCGATGCCGGCTTCAGGAAGACGCGCGACCAGGTGGTTGACGAACTCAAAACCGGCGAGGTCTGGATCGAGGTCGCGGCACCAGCCGATGCACCGCATACCATCGCCTTGAACCCGCAGACGCTGACGCGCGAAGAGGCCGACATCGTCGCTGACCGACTGCGACAGGTTCTGACCAACTAATCCAGTTTCAAGGAAGAGTATCAATGGCATTCAATGTGCGGAAGCGCGGCAAGCTCACCTATTACTACGAAGGCGATCGGCCTGTTCTCTCGGCGCTGGTTACCGAGGAACAGGCGGATGGCGACCTCAAGATCCATTTTGCTGGTCTGACGGGTGGCTACTCAGCCAAGGGCGTCCTGGGACTCGACAAACTGGTGTCGATGGATCCCCATCAGGAAGTCGCCCTGGTCTTCAGGTGCTGGGAGAAGTGGGTGGTGGAGGCGGGGATCTGCTCGTCCTTGCAGGATATCGATTTCGTGGAGATGCATGCGTTCGGCGCTCAGCCGAAGACCCCGAACATCCTCGCCGACCCCGCCGGATATGCCGCCGAGCAGGATCGCCTCCGCAAGGCCTATGCCGAGGCGTATTCCTCCTTCTTCGCCGACAACCTTCCCGAAAATGGCGTTCCCTGCCGCTTCACCGTTCATCTGATCGATTTCCCGGACAAGGCGGCCTCGTACGAGTTCTATTCAACCGCGCTCCTGCAGCGGGCATTGCAGAAGGGTTAGCCAGCGGTCGGGGGTTGCGGCGTTGTCCGGGCGGGCCGCAGGCTCGCCCGGACGGTGGCTGAAAAGAGCCGGTTACTTGTACTTTTCGGCCAGCTTTTCGATCTCGGCCTGGGCCCAGCCCACGGCTTCCTCGACGGACGCTCCGTCGACGACGACCTTCTGGAAGGACTGGGTGACGATCTTGGCGACGTTCACTTCGGCGTTGAGGGCCGAGGGCGGCCCCTTGAAGCCGTCGACAATGCCGTTTCCGGCCATGGCGCCGAAATTGGCAAAGGCCGGCGTATCCTTGAACAGCGGCATGCTGGCGGTCAGGCTCGGATAGATCGGCACCCAACGGCCGCCGACGGTATCGATGAGCGTTTCGTAGCGGCTCGGCTCGAAGAAATAGGAGAGCCAGGCCTTGGCTTCCTCAGGGTGCTTGGTCGCCTTGGAGACGATCCACACCCAGGAGCCAGCGCTCGCGCCGGAGCGACCGGCCTCGCCGGGGCCCTTGGGAACCGCGATCAGGTCGGTGTTGGCCAGCAGTTCAGCATCGTTGTCGACCATCCAGGAATAGATCGAGGGTGGATTGATGGCGAAGGCCGCACGACCGGACTGATAGGCCGTGTTGTTGCCGGCATCGTCCCAGCTCAGGGTGGAGCGGGGAATGGTCCCCTCGGCGAACATGTCGGCGAGGAACTGGTAGGCGGCGCGCGTTTCGGGAGAGTCCCAGGTCACGGTGATGCCGTCTTCGGCGAACATGGCGCCGCCGAATGACCAGACGACCTGCTTGATATTGCCTTCGGCGTCGTTCGAGGTGCTGGTGGGAATGGCAAATGCCGTCAGGGTCCGATCGGCCGCGAGGAGTTTCTGCGATGCGGTGCGCAGCTCTTCCCAGGTAGTGGGCACGGAGAGACCCTGCGCCTCAAGCAGATCGCGGCGGGCATACATCGGCACGACGTCGACCTCGAGCGGCACGCCGTGGACTTCGCCATTGTAGATGGCCTGCGAGACCATACCTTCGTAGATACCACCCTCGACCGCACGCATCTCCTCGAGGACTTCCGGAATCGGCAGCGTCAGACCGAGCGCGGGGTAGTACTGCGCCTGCGCGCCCACCTGCATGAACACGTCAGGGGGCGACCCGCCTTCGAAAGCGGCGGCGAGCCGCTCGTTGAGGACGTTGGCCGGCACCACCACATATTCGGCGGTGATGCCGCGCTCGGCGGCGAAGGCTTTGACGGTATCGCCGATATAGGCGTCGGCCTGCTCGTTGAAGGCCTGCAGTCCCCAGATCGTGAGGTCTTGAGCCTGCGCGGCATCGGCCATCAATATGGCTGATGTGGCCAGCAGCGCCTGTGTAAACGACTTCATGGTTTCCTCCTTTTTGGAGCTCTCCCCGAGCTCCTTCGAGTGCCTGTTCCGGTCACCCCTTCACACTGCCGGCGGCGAGGCCTTCGACAATGTATCTCTGTGCAACGATGTAGATGATGAGGATGGGGATGATGGCGATGACCGAACTCGCCATCAGCTGACCCCAGATGAACGTGTCGCCCATCATCAGGCCCGTCAGGCCCGTCGTGAGCGTCTTGGAATCGGTGGAATAGACATAGACCAGGGCATAGAGAAACTCGTTCCATGCGTTGGTGAAGGCGAACAGCGCCACCACGGCGAGGCCGGGCGTGGCAATTGGCAGGATGACCTTGGTGAGCACCTGGAAGCGGTTGGCGCCATCGACCACGGCGGCTTCATCGAGCTCGGGCGGGATGGTCTTGAAATAGCCGATCAGCATCCACGTGCAGAACGGCACCGTGAATGTCAGGTAGGCAACGATCAGGCCGAGCTTGCTGTCGATCAGGCCCATGCGCTGCAGGATCAGGAACAGCGGAATGAACAGCAGGGATGGCGGCAGCAGATAGGCCAGGACGATCGCCCTTGCCGTCAGTGACTGGCCGGCAAAGCGCATGCGGGCGATCGGATAGGCGGCGAGTGCACCGATGATGCCGGCGATCACGGTAACGGCCACCGCCACATAGGCGGAGTTGTAGACAAAGCGCGGGAACTCGGAGCGGAACAGGGCCTTGTCGAAGTTCTCCAGAGTGGGCAGTTCCGGGAAGAGCGTCGGGACAGCGCCGTAGATCTCCTTGGAGGTCTTGAAGGCCGTGACCGTCACCCAGTAGATCGGAGCAAGTGCCCAGAGCAGGGCAATCGTCAGCCCGACTATGGTGGCGACGCGTTTGACGATGCGGGTGGTGCGACCTTCAACCATTGCTAGTCCCTTTCCGCACGCAACATGCGCTGGGTCAGTACGTAGATCAGTACGAGGAAAATCGGGATCACCGAGACGAGCACTGCTGCGCCCAGACCCAGCTGACTGCGGACGACGCCGTACTCGAATGCCAGCGTCGGCAGGATCTGCGTCCTGTTGGCCGGGCCACCCTGGGTCAGTACGTAGACCATGTGGAAGGAGTTGAAGGTCCAGATGGTCGACAGCATCACGGTGATGGCGATGACGTTGCGCATCTGAGGCAGCGTGATCGAGAAGAACCGGCGGATCGGCCCGGCGCCGTCAATGGCGCCAGCCTCGGTGAGTTCGCTCGGGATCGATGTCAGGGCAGCCAGGAACATCATCGTGTAGAAGGGCAGGCCGTGCCAGACCATGGCCACGCCCACCGAGATCAAACCCAGCTTGGGGTCGGAAAGCCAGTAGGTTGGCGTATCCGAGAAGCCCAGCGCCAATGAGAGATAGGTGAGGATACCCACCTGCTCGTCGTAGATCCACTTCCAGGCAAGGCCGGCGATGAGACCGGGCACAGCCCAGGGCAGGAACACCAGGGCGCGGAACAGGCCCCGGAACGGCATCGGCTGGGCAAGCACCAGCGCAAAGCACATGCCCAGCACAGCCTTGATCAGCACGACCCAGAACGTCAGCCAGAAGGAGTTGGATGCGGCGCGAATGAACACCTCGTCATCGAGCAGCTTCAGGAAATTGTCGAAGCCGATGAACTGGCCGCCGCGGGCGATCACACGATCGGTGAACGCCGTGCCGATGCCGTCAAAGAGCGGATAGATGATCAGTCCGCCAAAAATGACGAATGCCGGCATCAAGAACAGGTAGGCCGTCAGCGCGCTGGGTCTTCTGGCCTTGGGGCGGACCGGCGGGGGCGGGGCGCGGAAGCCCCTTGGCAGGCGGCGGTCGAGCGTGTCCGGATCAGCAGACATGGGCCAGCTGCCGTTTCCGTTCGCGGCAGTGTGCCATCAGAACGCGTCGGTCACAGATCTGAAAACAGCGGACACTGACCAAGTGCCGCTCGCCACATGTCATGGCTCGCAGCATACGCCTCTCCTCCCTACCCGGACACGTTGGCCCGGACTCCAAATCTGAAGCGTTCAGATTTCGAACGGTCAAAATAGAGCGGGTGCCTCCGGGGTGGTCAACTTAGCCATAGGGTCTACGCCGTCGCCGTGGGGGTTTGCGCCCCCTCCACCACGCTGCGCGTGGTCCCCCTCCCCCGTGAACGGGGGAGGATCCGTTGTAGCACGGTCGGGGTTTGCGGCCGTCCTGCGACACCGCGGCCTGCGCGATGACGCATCGGTCCGCCACGCTTTGCCTGCCACTACGGAGCCAGTAACACTTGGCGCATGACCAGCGCCTCGATTCTTGCCATCGCCTATGCGGTCGCCTGCTCGGGCGTCATCGGATTCCAGTTCGCGCTGATCGCCGGGGCGCCGTGGGGGCGGCTGACGCAGGGCGGACGGCATGCCGGCCCGCTGCCGGCACCGGGCCGCGTCGCGGCGGCCATCTCGGTGCTGCTGCTGGCCGCCATGGCGCTTTCCATCATCTCCGCCGCCGGCCTCTGGCCCGGCTGGCCGGCCTGGACCGGCTGGGCCGCCCTCGCGGTGCAGGCGCTGTCCGCCCTGCTGAACTGGATCACGCCCTCGGTCGCCGAACGACGGCTCTGGGGGCCGATCACCACCCTCATGCTGGCGCTGGCGGCCGCGGTGATGCTGATGCGGTGAGGGTCTCCAGCCTCGCCTTCCGCCCTTGCGTCCATCCGCCCGAACCACTCACATAGGACTGACGAGCGGTTGACCGGAGCGGCGAGGAGGGCAGGCATGGGATGGGACGCGCTCGGGCACTGGGGCAGCAAGGCGGTGCGGCTTGAACGGCTGACCGGTGGCACCGTCAATGACGTCTGGAGCGTGCGCCTCGATGGGCAGCTCGCCGTAGCCCGGCTGGGGACACGGAGCGAGGCCGACCTGGCGTGGGAGACCGGGCTGCTGCAGCACCTCGACCGGCAGGGGATGACCGTGCCGGTGCCGATTCCGACACTGGATGGCCGGCTGTTCGCCGACGGGCTCGTGGTGATGGCCTATATGGAGGGCGGCCCGCCCGGAACGGCGGCCGACTGGCGCCGCGTCGCGGATACGCTGCGTCAGCTGCACCGGCTGACGCAAGGCTGGCCACAGCGCCCGGGCTGGCGCGGCGCCACAGACCTGCTCGAGGCCCGAAGCGGAACACGGATCGATCTCGATGCGATGCCGGCCGAGGCGGTGGCACGCTGCCGGGCGGCCTGGGCGCGGCTCGCCGGGCGGCCGACCTGCGTGGTGCACGGCAATCCCGCCAATCCCGGCAATATCCGCATGACGGCCGACCGGGTGGCGCTGATCGACTGGGACGAGGCGCATGTCGATGTGCCCGAGCTTGATCTGGCGCTGCCCCACAATGGAGCCGGTCTCGAGCCCGGCGCCCACGATGTTGCGGCGCAGGCCGCGGCGGCCTGGGAGGCTGCCGTCTGCTGGCGCGACGACTATGCCGAGCGGCGGCTGGCCGAAGTGCGTGCCGTGTCCTTGCCTCCGGCGGCGGGACCGCGCACATAGAGATATTGCCGCCAGAAGGATCGCCATGCCCGAATTGCCAGAGGTCGAAACCGTGCGCCGCGGCCTGGCGCCGCTGCTCGAGGGGGCGCGCATCACACAGGTGACGCTCAACCGCAAGGATCTGCGTTTTCCGTTTCCCGCGGGCTTTGCCGCGGCGCTGGAAGGCGCCACCATCGAGACGGCCGGCCGCCGTGCCAAATACCTGCTGTTCCGCCTCTCGACCGGCAGGACCTGGCTCAGCCACCTGGGCATGACCGGCAGCTTCCGCTTTGCCGAGCTGCGCTACAAGGAGCCGAGCCGCTATTACGAGCCGGCGGTGGACGAAAAGCACGACCACGTGCTGATCGATCTCGAGACGGTCCGCGAGGGGCCGCTGCGGCTCATCTATTCCGATGCCCGGCGCTTCGGCTTCATGGACATCTTTACCGACGAGGCGGCGTGTCCGTTTCTGGCCGGGCTCGGGCCCGAGCCGCTGGGCAACAGTTTCAACGCCGCCGAGATGGCCGAGCGCTTCAGGGGCAAGAAGGCGCCGATGAAGGCCGCACTGCTCGATCAGCGGGTGGTGGCGGGACTGGGCAATATCTATGTCAGCGAGGCGCTGCACCGCGCCCATATCCTGCCGACGCTGCCGGCGGCGCGGCTGGTGCTCAAGTCGGGCAAGCCGTCGCAGCGCCTCGAGCTGCTGGCCGACGGCGTGCGCACGGTGCTGATCGAGGCCGTCGAGGCGGGCGGCTCCACCTTGCGCGACTTTCGCGCCACCGATGGCAGTTCGGGCTATTTCCAGCACCGCTTTGCCGTCTATGACCGGGAAGGCGGACCCTGCCCGACCCCGCTCTGCCGCGGCATTGTCAAACGGATCGTGCAGTCCGGCCGGTCGACCTTCTATTGCCCGGTCTGCCAGCACTAGCGCGCATGGCCGCCTTGCCGGAATCCTGTTGACGCACGGGGCCTGTCACACTATACAGCGCCCAACTTGGCGGCCCGTATTGCCGCCGATTTCATTTCATGCCCGATCGATTGCGCCGCACAAAGGCGGTGAGATCGGTTGAAGCAAAGAGGACTGACATGGCCAACACTCCCTCGGCGAAAAAGGCAACGCGCAAGATCGCTGCCCGCACCGAAGTCAACAAGTCGCGCCGTTCGCGCATGCGCAGCTTCGTCCGCAAGGTCGAGGAAGCCATTGCTGCCGGCGACCAGAAGGTTGCAACCGAGGCCCTGCGGGCCGCTCAGCCCGAGATCGCCCGTGCCTCCCAGAAGGGCATCGTGCACGCCAATGTGGCAGCCCGGAAGGTGAGCCGCCTGAACCACCGCATCAAGGCCATCGGCGCCACTGCCTGAGGGTAGACCGGACGTCGATCGCTGCACTGCCGAAGGCCCCTTTCGGGGCCTTTTTCTTTGGCCTGGCGCGGGCCCTGTGTGACAGTCTGATGTCGCCGAGTGTGACCGCTTTGTAACAGTGTCGCGACAGCCAAATTGGACGCGCCCACTTCACTGAATTTTTCGCGTTGTGCTGCGATATCAATGGGATGCCGGGTTTCATATAGGCTTTTCCGGTCCCCGAGGCGGGAAAGAATTCTCCCGAACGGCCATTGCTGCGGCTCCGCGGCGAGACTCTCTGTGACGGTCCGGATGCCGATTCAGCCATGAGTCTCAGCGCCTTATTTTGGCGCCTCCGGTCGGGCCCGTCTGGAAGGTTTTTGCGAACTGACGAGTCAATAGGGATTCAGTAAATAACCCCCGTTGCCGTTCAAAAATCCTCTCACTAAGATACTTTCATCAGCCAAGCGCACGGGGCAAAAAGAACCCCCGACCAAGGCTGGCACAGTAGGTTGCGAGAGCATCGGGATCAAACGTGCGGAGTGGCATGGACGCTGCCGCCGGACCCTGAAGGACGAACACTACAAAGTACAAAATGCGGTCTGAGTAATCGTCCTTCCCGGGCATATTGGGGCAGGACTCGTCCGGGTGTTAAGAGGCCGGATTCAACAGAAGTAGAGGAGTAAAATCTGCAGCGCCAGCTGCGGAACGGAGTGGTTTGTCCCAATTTCCGGGACAGGCCTTGGAACAGAATGGCAAATGGCCCCGAGAACAGGGGCCGGCCGAGGCGGCAACGGGGCACTATAGGAATGGCGAGAAACGCGGCGGCGGGTCGTGCTTGGGCTGATAGCGAAAACCATCAGCAGGAAGAAGTCGGGGGCAACAAAGGAACGATGATGATCATGGGCAAGGACGGCAAGCCCGTGATGAGCACCGATGTATTTGCCCGGGTCCGGGCACGGTTGAAGGCGGCTGTCGGCGAGGACGTCTACAGTTCCTGGTTCGCCCGCATGGAGGTCGAGGAGATCGTCGAGGATCTGGCGCACCTGTCGGTGCCGACCCGCTTCCTCTGCTCCTGGGTCCAGTCCAATTACGCCGAGAAGATTCTCGAGGCTTTCCAGGCCGAGACGCCCGATATTGCGCGCCTGCACTTTACCGTACGCGTCAATGGCCAGGCCAGGCCGCGGCTGACACCGGTGATCGAGCCGATCGCCAGCGTGCCGCTCGAGCCCACCCAGCTGTCGGTGCCGGCGGCGCCGCGCCAGCTGCGCGATATCCAGCCACCGCGGGGCGACGCCCTGTCGGGATCGGCCATCGACTCCAAGATGACCTTCGACAGCTTCGTGCCCGGGGCGCCCAACGAGATGGCGCTGCAGGTGGCCAAACAGGTGGCGCATGCCGCCGCCAACAACACCGTGACCTTCAACCCGGTCTATATCCACTCCACCGTCGGGCTGGGGAAGTCGCACCTGCTCAACGCTATTGCCTGGGCCGCCGGCGCCTCCGACAGCTCACGCAATATCGTCTACCTGACCGCCGACCACTTCATGTACCACTTCATCACCGCGGTGCAGCGCCAGTCGGCACTGGCCTTCAAGGAGTGGCTGCGCCGGGTCGACCTGCTGCTGATCGATGACATGCAGTTCCTGCAGGGCAAGTCGGCCACCGAATTCGGCCACACGCTGGGCACGCTGCTCACCGGCGCCAAACAGGTGGTGGTTGCCGGCGATGCGCCGCCCCGCGATCTCGAGATGCTCGACGAACGGGTGCGTTCGCGCCTCTCCGGCGGACTGGTGGTGCCGATCACCACTTTCGACTCCGACCTGCGCAAGGCCATCGTGCAGCGCCGCGCCGACCAGTCGACCGCCCGCTTTGCCGGGGTGCATTTCCCGCCGGCGGTGATCGACTACATCGCCCGCGTCGTGGTCAGCCACGGCCGCGACCTGGACGGGGCCGTCAATCGCCTCGTCGCTGCCAATCAACTAACGCACGAGCCGATCACGGTCACCCTGGCCGAACGTACGCTGGCCGATCTGGTCCGTTCGCGCGACACAAGGCGGGTCCGCATCGAGGACATCCTCCGCATCGTCTCGCGCCACTACAAGGTGCCGCGCAACGACCTGCTGTCCTCGCGCCGCTCGCGCGACGTGGTGCGGCCGCGGCAGATTGCCATGTATCTCGCCAAATCCCTGACCTCGCGCTCGCTGCCCGAGATCGGACGCCGCTTCGGCGGACGGGACCACACGACGGTCCTGCATTCGGTCCGCAAGGTCGAAGCCATGATGAAGGACGACGGCGACCTGTGTCAGGAAATCGAACTGCTCAAGCGGATGCTTGAGGAATAATTCCAGTCGGGGCGCCACCCGGCGCCCCTTGTTGCGTGTGAGTTGGTCAGTCAGTGCGTAAGGTAAGTCCACGTCTGTTGGTGCGACTGCGCAAGTCGCTCAAGCATCTCGAACTGCGGCCTGCGCCCGTGGTCGAGCGGCATTCGGCCGAGCCCGAATGGCACGCCATGCTGCAGCGGATCGAGCGCGAGGAACGCGAGCGGCGGCTGGCGGCGGCCGAGGCGGCGCTCAACCGGCTGAACTGACGCCGATAGGTCTGGATAAAGCCGCTTCCGGGCCGCCTGCGGCGCCGTCCGCCCTTGCCTTTTGATCCTCAGCTTGCAAATGTCGCAGCCCCGGTTCGCCGGGGGTTTTTGCCGTGAGTTTGGCATCAGGGAAGTAGAGCATGAAAGTCACTCTGGAGCGCAACCATCTCCTCAAGTCGCTGGGGCATGTGCACCGCGTGGTGGAGCGCCGCAACACCTATCCGATCCTCGCCAACGTCCTGATGAAGGTCGCCGACGGATCGCTCGACCTGCGCGCCACCGATCTCGACATTGAAGTCACCGAAAGCGTGCCGGCCATGGTCGCCACGCCCGGCACCACCACCGTGCCGGCGCATACGCTCTACGAGATCGTCCGCAAGCTCGGCGACGGCGCTGAAGTGCGGCTCGAGACCGAGGGCGGCGAGCAGATGCTGCTCACCTCCGGCCGCTCGCGCTTTCACCTCGCCTGCCTGTCGCCCGACAGTTTCCCGGACCTCAAGTCAGGCAGCTTCACCCACGAATTCACGATCCCCGCGCCGGCCTTGCGCGAACTGATCGAACGCACCCAGTTCGCCATCTCCAACGAGGAGACGCGCTACTACCTCAACGGCATCTATCTGCACGCCATCGAGCAGGGCAGTGAAACCATGCTGCGCGCCGTCGCCACCGACGGCCACCGCATGGCCCGCGCCGAGACCGAGGCTCCCGAGGGCTGCAAGGGCATGCCGGGCATCATCGTGCCGAAAAAGACCGTGGGCGAAGTACAGAAGCTGCTCGACGGCGCCGATGGCGAGGTCAAGGTCGAGGTGTCCGACACCAAGATCCGCTTCACCCTGGGCAGCGTCGTGCTGCTGAGCAAGCTCATCGAGGGCACCTTCCCCGATTACGAGCGCGTCACGCCCAAGAACAACGACAAGCAGATGAATGTCGACAAGACGAGCTTTGCCGTCGCCGTCGATCGCGTCTCCACCATCGCCTCCGAACGCGGCGGCAAGGCGGTGAAGCTGTCGGTCAAGGATGGCCAGCTCGAACTCTCGGTCACCAATCCCGACCACGGCACCGCGAGCGAGGAACTGGCGGTGGAGTTCGAGCCCGAGAGCTTCGAGATCGGCTTCAACGCCCGCTACCTCCTCGACATCATCGGCCAGATCCGCTCAGACAATGCCGTCTTCATGTTCAACGACGCGGGCTCGCCCACGCTGGTGAAAGAGGATGGCGACGCCAAGGCGCTCTACGTGCTGATGCCGATGCGGGTGTAGCATCGGGGGCATGACCTCCCGCTACATCTCCCGCCTGCGCCTGAGCCACTTCCGCAACTATCAGTCGGCGGCGCTCGACCTCGATCACCGTCATGTCGTGCTGGTCGGCCCCAATGGCGCCGGCAAGACCAACCTGCTCGAGGCGCTGTCGTTGCTGGGCCCGGACCGCGGCCTGCGCCGCGCCCCGTTCGACGAACTTGCGGCCCTGGGCTCGGACGGGGCCTGGGCGGTGGCCGCCACCATCGAGACGCAGGACGGCCCGGTCGATATCGGCACCGGCAGTTCGCCCGGCGAAAGCGGCCGCCGCGTCCGCATCAATGGCGCCAATGCCCGCTCCGTCGAGGAGATGAGCGACTACCTGCGGCTGCTCTGGCTGACGCCGTCCATGGACGGGCTGTTCACCGGCCCGGCCGGCGACCGCCGCCGCTTCCTCGACCGGCTGGTGACGGTGCTGATCCCCGGCCATTCATCCTCGGTCTCCGATTTCGAGAAAGCCATGCGCCAGCGCAACCGGCTGCTCGAGGACAATGGCGAGGCGCGCTGGCTGGCGGCCGTCGAGGCGCAGATGGCCGAGCATGCCGCCGCCATGCATTTTGCCCGTGCCGACAGCCTGCTGCACCTGCAGGAGCTGATCCTCGAAGGCGTCGACGAGGAGAGTTTTCCGGCCGCCCGGCTGGCGCTGACGCCGCTCTTCGAGGATGGCCACGAGCCGGTCTCGTCCTCGGCGCTGGAAGCCGAGCTCAAGGCGCGCTGGCAGGACAATCGCCGCCTCGACCGCGCGGCCGGCCGTACCCTGCTGGGACCGCACCGCGTCGATTTCGAGGTGATGCACGCCCAAAAGCAGATGCCGGCCGCCCTCGGCTCCACCGGCGAGCAGAAGGCCCTGCTGGTCGGCCTGATCCTCGCTCATGCCCGGCTGGTCAGCCGCATGGCCGGCATCACGCCGTTCCTGCTGCTGGACGAGATTGCCGCCCATCTCGACCCGGGCCGCCGCGCCGCCCTGTTTGCGGCGCTCGATGGCCTCGGGACGCAATGCTTCATGACCGGCACCGACCCGCTGCTGTTCGAGGCGCTGGGCGCGCGAGCGCAGGTCTACACCGTGAAGGATGGACGGTTGAGCTAGGGTCGCAGCGGTTGGTCGGTGAGGCCGTTGCGGCGGATCTGATCGAGTTCGGTGGGGGTAAACAGGCCAGCACGGTAGAGCGCGAGGTACTCGTCGGTGACGCCGATGCCGAACATCAGCGCATCGTCGGTGTTGACCGTGACGATGACGCCGGCGTCGAACAGTTTGCGGATCGGATGCATGGCCATGCTCTCGACGCGGCCCAGCATGAGGTTGGATGTGGGACAGATGTTAAGCCGGATCTTGTTGTCGGCGAGGAAACGCATGACCTGCGGCGAGTCGGCCGCCGCGATGCCATGCTGAACTTCGTCGAGTTCGAGTGTCTCGACCGCCTGCCAGACATCGTCGGCCGTGCCCCATTCTCCCGCATGGGCCCGGAGGCGCAAGCCTTTCGCCTTGGCGATGCGGTAGATCGGCCTGAACACCTCGATCGGCTGGGCGAACTCGTCCGCGTAGAGGTCGACGGACTTGTAGACGTCGAGGTCGAAGAACGGCTCGCTCCATTCCAGCAGATACTGGATCGGGCAATGTCGAGACAGGCCCATCTGCGGCAGCCATTCGATCTCGGGCGCCACCCGCGCATGGATCTCCTGTAGCGTCCGGGTGAGGCGCGCGACGTCGCGGTCCTCCCAGAGCGTCATCGCCCAGACATCCTCACCGCCATCGAGCCGCGTCACGCCGTGGAGCCTCGCCTGGACAAAGCTCGCCTCGATCCCCATCATCCGTCCAAGCGCTCCCTTGAACGCCGTGCCGGTATGCTTGGCGGCCCACTCGTGCATCTCGTCCATGGAGTTGAGCACATGGTCGATCGGTGCGATGTCCATACCGGTCTTCTCGCGCACGAAATCGCGGTTACCCCCGCCGATGAAGTGGTTGTGGAGGTCGGCCTTGGGGATGGCGCGGAGCGCTGCAACATCGCCCGCGACCAGCGCAGCTTCAAACTCCGATGCCATGAGCCCCCTCACTTCTTGCGGAAGACTGCCATGGGTGGACGCCGAGCGGCTAGCGCGCCGCCGCCACAGCGCAGGTCAAATGAAACCGGTCGCCAGTCGAGTTGGACAGTGACCATGCGACTGGCCAATTCAAGGCCCGGCTCGGAAAAGCATCAAACCGGGCGTCCAAATCCGGGTGTAAGCATTGAAAACCGGGCTTAAAATAGCCATTTGTCTTGGGTATGGCAGCCCCATCCGCTAGACCGATAGCAGCGGATTTTTCACTGATTCGGGATATCTTTTGAGCACCTCCGAAACCCCGTTCGACCCTGACGACTATGGCGCCGACTCCATCCGGGTCCTCAAGGGCCTCGATGCGGTGCGCAAGCGCCCCGGCATGTATATCGGCGACACCGATGACGGCTCGGGCCTGCATCACATGGTCTACGAAGTGGTCGACAATGCCATCGACGAGGCGCTGGCCGGGCATGCGGACCTGGTAACCGTCACGCTCAACGCCGACGGTTCCGTCACCGTCATCGACAATGGCCGCGGCATTCCCACCGACATCCACAAGGAAGAGGGGGTTTCGGCCGCCGAGGTCATCATGACCCAGCTGCATGCCGGCGGCAAGTTCGACCAGAATTCCTACAAGGTGTCGGGCGGCCTGCATGGCGTCGGCGTCTCGGTGGTGAATGCGCTGTCGGTGGCGCTCAAGCTCAAGATCCGCCGCGATGGCAAGATCTTCGAGATGAGCTTTACCCACGGCAATGCCGATGGCCCGCTCGAGCAGACCGGCACCTATGTGTCCAGCAAAACCCCCGGCACCTATGAAGGCCGCAGCGGCACCCAGGTCACCTTCACGCCCTCGGCCCAGACCTTCACCATGGTGGAGTTCGACTTCAAGACGCTCGAGCATCGCCTGCGCGAGCTGGCCTTCCTCAATTCCGGCGTCCGCATCTTCCTCAAGGACAACCGCCACCCCGAGCCCGTCGAGACGGAGCTCTTCTACGAAGGCGGCCTCGAGGCGTTCGTGCGTTATCTCGATGTGGCCAAGTCGCCGCTGATCGGCGCCCCCATCATGCTCAAGTCCGAAAAGGACGGCATGACGGTCGAGGTCGCCATGTGGTGGAACGACAGCTACCACGAGAACGTGCTGTGCTTTACCAACAACATCCCGCAGCGCGACGGCGGCACGCATCTGGCCGGCTTCCGCGCCGCGCTGACGCGGCAGGTGACCAATTACGCCGAAGTTTCCGGCATCACCAAGCGCGAGAAGGTGACGCTGACGGGCGACGACACCCGCGAAGGCCTGACGGCGGTGCTGTCGGTCAAGGTGCCGGACCCGAAATTTTCCAGCCAGACCAAGGACAAGCTGGTTTCGTCCGAAGTTCGTCCGGTGGTCGAAAACGGCGTCAACGACAAGCTGCAGCAGTGGTTCGAGGAGCATCCGGCCGAGGCCAAGCAGGTCGTGGGCAAGGTTGCCGAGGCCGCCATGGCCCGCGAGGCCGCCCGCAAGGCGCGTGAACTGACGCGGCGCAAGTCGGCGCTGGACGTCAACTTCCTCGCCGGCAAGCTCAAGGACTGCTCGGAAAAGGACCCGGCCAAGTCCGAGATCTTCCTCGTCGAGGGTGACTCGGCCGGCGGCTCCGCCTCGCAGGGCCGCGACCGCTATACGCAGGCCGTGCTGCCGTTGCGCGGCAAGATCCTCAATGTCGAGCGCGCCCGCTTCGATCGCATGCTCGGCTCCGAGCAGATCGGCAACCTGGTGATGGCGCTGGGCACCTCGATCGGCCGCGAGGAGTTCAATCCGGACAAGCTGCGCTACCACAAGATCATCATCATGACGGACGCCGATGTCGACGGCGCCCATATCCGCACGCTGCTGCTGACCTTCTTTTACCGGCAGATGCGCGAACTGATCGACCGCGGCCACGTCTATATCGCGCAGCCGCCGCTCTACAAGATTAAGCGCGGTTCGTCCGAGCAGTATCTCAAGGATGAGCGCTCGCTCGAGGATTACCTGCTCAATGCCGGTACCGAGGACGCGGTCCTCACCACCTCCACCGGCACGACCCATGCCGGCGAGGACCTGCTGCAGATCGCCCGGCAGGCGCGCGAGTTCGTACATGCCATCAATGCGCTCAACACCCGCTACAACCGCACCATCATCGAGCACACGGCCATTGCCGGCGGTCTCGATCCCGACGTGCTGACCAGCCGCGAAGCGGCGCAGGTCGTCGCCGACCGGGTCGCCGTGCGGCTTGATCGCGTCTCCGACGAAGTCGAGCGCGGCTGGATCGGCGAGGCTGACGGACAGGGGGGCATCAGCTTCTCGCGCACCGTTCGCGGCGTCACCGAGACCCACCTGATGGATGCCCAGCTGCTGGCCAGCGCCGATGCGCGCAAGATCCGCCAGCTCGTCGAGCGGCTAGACAATGTCTACGAGGGCACTGCCCGGCTGGCCCGCAAGGACCAGACCTTTGATATCTTCGGTCCGGTGTCGCTGTTCGAATCCGTTTCGGCTGCCGG
Source organism: Devosia sp. J20-27 (assembly GCF_055808595.1). Taxonomy (NCBI): domain Bacteria; kingdom Pseudomonadati; phylum Pseudomonadota; class Alphaproteobacteria; order Hyphomicrobiales; family Devosiaceae; genus Devosia; species Devosia sp. J20-27. The sequence continues at coordinate 913,661 of NZ_CM147875.1, forward strand.
CCGCAAGGGCATTTCCCTGCAGCGCTACAAGGGTCTGGGTGAAATGAACCCGAGCCAGCTCTGGGAAACCACGCTCGACCCGAACGTGCGCTCGCTGCTGCAGGTGCAGATCAAGGAAAGCTCCGACGCGGACCTGCTGTTCACCCAGCTGATGGGCGATCTCGTCGAACCGCGCCGCGACTTCATTCAGGACAATGCCCTGAACGTCGCCAATCTCGACGTCTAGCCCCGCACAGACCGTCCGGCTGGCCGGCCTGCGGGCCGGCCTTGTCGCGTGCGTCGTGGCCGTCGCGGCCCCTGCCTGGTCCGCCGACCGGCTGCCTGACGGGGGCACGGCGCGGAGCGCCGGCAGCGGCATTGTCGAGGCGTGGTACGAGCAACCCACCGATCGTTACGATCACGGCATCCTTGGCGATACCGTCGAGGCGGGCACTCTGGTCGGTATCGACGCCGGTGGCAGGCGCTACGAGCTGGTGCTGCCGGAGCGCTATGTCTACGAGGACATCACGCCGCGCCTCGCCGATCTCGATGGCGACGGCGCCAGCGAAATTGTTACGATCCGCACCGATCTCGGTGCCGGCGCTGCCGTGGCCGTCTATGGCCTTGTCGATGGCAAACTGGTCGAGCGCGACGCCACCGCGCCGATCGGCATGCCGCACCGCTGGCTATCGATCGCTGCCATCGCTGATTTCTCCACCGCACCCGGCCTCGAGATCGCCATCGTCAAGACCCCGCATATCGGCGGCAGGCTGGAGCTGCTGTCGCTGCAGGGCCCGGATCTGGTCGCCCTTGGTGCGCCGCTTACCGGCGTTTCCACGCATTTCATGGGCTCGCGCGACCTCAGCCTGGCCGACAGCCGGGATGTCGACGGCGATGGCCATGCGGAACTGGCACTGCCCTCGCAGGACCGGCGCCAGGTGATCGTCGTCACGTTTGTGCCGGACACCCGCGTTATCCGTACACTGCCTGTCGCGACGCAGATCACCACGCCGATCACAGGGGCCATGTGGGACTGACAGTCTCGTGGCCACCTCCGCCGAGCGCGTCGCCTGTCAGGGATTACCGGCGCCTCTCTTGCCTTCTGCCGTGCAGACGACCAGAAGCAGACATAGACCCAGGAAAGGGACCCCAATGGCACGCAAGCCGAACTACGATTTCGAGCGCAGAGAGCGTGATCGCCTCAAGCAGCTCAAGAACGCTGCACGGGCCGAAGCCAAGCTCAAGGCCAAGGAGGGTGACGCCACCGACACGCCGGACTCGACGACCGGGGATGACCCGGTTCGCGACGAATGACGCCGGGCGGGCGTGATGCAGATGGCCGGGAGTAGCCTGAACTGAGCGCCACGGCCGCCGCCTTGACCAGCCTGGGCTGGTCCGAGTTCTTTGCTGATCAGGTCGGGCCCGACGAGACCGACCTGCAGCCCGTCCGCATCGTCTCGGTGCATCGCGCCCGTCTCAGCGGCATAACGGGCGATGCGCCCGTCGCTCTTGTGCTGCCGCCGCGCACCAATACCGGCGCGTTTGCCGTGGGCGACTGGGTCCTGGCGGAACCTCATACTCACCTGCTGGTCCGTCGAACTCGATCGCAGCACCCTGCTCGAGCGCCGGCTTGGCGACGGCAGCGTGCAGCTGGGTGGCGCCAATATCGATACGCTGTTCATCGTCACCTCGTGCAATGCCGATTTCAGCATTGCCCGGCTGGAGCGCTATCTGGCGCTGGCCAACCAGGCCGGCACACGGCCGGTCATCGTCCTAACCAAGGCCGACCAGGCCGACGACGCCGCGCGGTATATCGAAGAGGCCAGCGCGCTGCAGCGCGATCTCGATGTGGTCATCGTCGACCCCCGGACTGCCCGGGCCGCTACCGATCTGGCTGCCTGGTGCGGGGCCGGGCAGACGGTAGCGGTTGTCGGCTCCTCAGGCGTGGGCAAGTCGACCCTGGTCAACACGCTGGTCGGTTCGGGCGCCGAAACACCCCAGCTGACCGGCGGCATACGCGAAAGTGATGCCAAGGGTCGGCACACCACCACGGCGCGCTCGCTGCATCCCGTCGCCGGCGGCGGCTGGGTCATCGATACGCCCGGCATCCGCACCCTGCACGTCAGTGAAATGGCCGAGGGCCTCGACACCGTCTTTGCCGAGATCACCGAGCTGGCGCCGCAATGCCGCTTCCGCGACTGTACCCATGTGCACGAGCCGGGCTGCGCCATTCAGGCCGCTGTCGCGGCCGGCACGCTCGACCCCGAACGCGTCGCCCGCTGGCGCAAGCTGCAGGACGAGAACGCCTCCAACCGCCCCACCGTCGATGGCGCCCGCAACGCGCCGCAGGGCCGCCGCGGCAGGCGTTGAGCACGCCTCCGGTGCTGTCGGTCGCCCCACGCCTGTGCCCTATGCGTCACAGCCATTGACCCGGCAGCTTAAACTCACATAAACCGGCCACAATTGGCCTCGATAGCCCTAGGGGACCGCGCGGCGGAGGACTGGACAGTCCGGCGCCGCGAGACGGTTGGATTGCTGCGGCGTCCCGGTTCCGTTCGAGGCAGACTCACGGAGGGGTACCGACGCCATGCGCAAGAAAGATGCCGGGGCCCTCTTCATGGATTTTCACGTTTCGCCTGAGGACCGGGTCGGGGCCACCCCCAAGAAGGCCCGTGGCAAGGCCAGGCCGCAGCCGGCAGGCAAGAAGACGCCGAAAACGCCGCGCGCCTCCAAGAACGCCCGCGTCGAGCCGCGTCTCGGCAGCGTCGACAACGTCTATTCGGACGGCTACGACGACGGTTACGACGAGCCCGCTCCCGCTCGTGGGCGGCGCCAGAAGGTCAAGAAGACCCGCGGCCGCCGCGAGCGCAAGCCGCTGACCTTCGGCCGCATCGTCTGGAAGCTGTTCACCTGGCTGCTGGTGCTGGGCCTCTGGGGTGGCATCGCCCTGGCCGGCGTGGCCGTCTACTTCTTCATGCAGATGCCGGCTGCCGACAGCTGGGCCATCCCCGACCGTCCGGCCAATATCCGCATCGTCACGGCGGACGGACAGCTGATGTCCAACCGCGGCAAGACCGGCGGCGAAGCCATCTCGCTGCGCGAAATGCCCTATTATGTGCCGGCCGCCTTCGTGGCGATCGAGGATCGCCGCTTCTACGAGCATTTCGGCATCGATCTGATCGGCCTCGCCTCGGTGGCGCTCGAAAGCGTTCGCGCCGGCGAAGTCACCCGCGGCGCCTCCACGCTGACCCAGCAGCTTGCCAAGAACCTCTTCCTGACCCGCGACCAGACCATCGAGCGCAAGGCCCAGGAAGCCATGCTCGCCCTCTGGCTCGAGCAGAACTATTCCAAGGACGACATTATCGAGCTCTACCTCAACCGGGTGTTCTTCGGGCACAACTCAACCGGTATCGAGGCGGCATCGCAAACCTATTTCGGCAAGTCGGCCCGCAACCTGTCGCTCGGCGAGGCCGCCATGCTGGCCGGCACTGTGCAGCGCCCATCCAGCGTCAATCCCAAGACCAACCCGGAAGCTGCCGCCGCGCGCGCCCGGCTCGTGCTGCAATCGATGGCCAAGGAAGGCTATATCTCGGACGCCGAGGCCAAGGCCGCCGCCATCGATCCCAACCAGCGCATCCGCACCAAGGTCACCGGCTCGGAATCCTATGTCGCGGACTGGGTCGAGACGCTGATGCAGGCCTATATCGGCGACGTCACCGAAGACGTGGTGGTCTCCACCACCATCAACTGGGACCTGCAGAAATCGGCCGAGAACATCGTCCGGACCGCCGTCGAGACGCATGGCGCCGAGCGCGGTTTCACCCAGGGCGCCCTGGTCGCCATGGATGTCGACGGCACGGTGCGGGCGCTGGTCGGCGGCGTCGACTATGCCCAGAGCCAGTTCAACCGCGCCGTCACCTCGCGCCGGCAGCCGGGTTCGGCCTTCAAACCCTTCGTCTATCTGGCCGCCATGGAAAAGGGCTACACCCCCGATACCGTCGCCGATGACGCGCCGTTCGACTACAATGGCTGGAGTCCCTCGAACGCCTCCAACAAATATGCCGGTCCGGTGTCGCTGCGGCAGGGCCTTGCCTACTCGCTCAACACCATTGCGGCCCGGCTGGCCATCGATGTGACACCGCAGGTGGTGATCGACACTGCCACCCGGCTCGGCATTTCCTCGCCTATGCAGGCCGTGCCCTCGATTGCGCTGGGGACGCAGGAAGTATCGCTGCTCGAGCTGACCGGCGCCTATGCGCCGTTTGCCAATGGCGGCATCGGCGTCATTCCCAATGTCATCACCCGCATCGAGACCGCCTCGGGCAAGGTGCTTTACGAGCAGATCCCGGCCGGCCCCGGTCAGGTGATCGAACCGCGCGTCGTGGGCGAGATGAACGACATGATGACCACGGCGCTCGAAATCGGCACCGGCAAGAAGGCGCATCTCAATGGCTGGCCGATCGCCGGCAAGACCGGCACCAGCCAGAAGGCGCGTGATGCGCTGTTTGTTGGCTATACATCGCGCATGGTCACCGGCGTGTGGCTGGGCAATGACGATGACACCGGCACCAAGCTGTCGGGCGGCAATGTGCCGGTCGAGATCTGGTCCGAGTTCATGACCGTTGCCCATAACGGCCTGCCGGTCGCCGACCTGCCGGGCGGCTTCACTCCGGCCGATCCGCTCGACCCCAACCTGCAGCCGATGGAGCAGGCGCCGACCGTCAGCGGCGATTTCCAGCAGGACCAGCAGTTCCAGACGCAGCGACCAAGGCGGAACCTGATGGACGCGCTGGGCGATATCTTCGGCGGCGGCTGAGGCCCCGCCGGAGCCTATTCATCGATGCCGTAGACCATCAGCTGGCGGCCATGCGCCTTGAGCCAGGCACGCCCCTTGTCCATGCTCGGCAGGGTACGGGCCACGGTGGCCCAGAAGGCATCCGAGTGGTTCATTTCCACCAGATGCGCCACTTCATGGGCGGCGACATAATCCAGCACAAAGGGTGGCGCGAGGATCAGCCGCCAGTTGAAATTGAGCCGCCCGTTGCTCGAGCACGAGCCCCAGCGCGTCGCCTGCGAGCGCATGGACACCGATTTGTAGGTCACGTCGAGCCGCCTGGCGTGTACCGCCACCCGCTTTTCCAGCGCCAGCTGCGCTTCGGCCTTCAGCCAGTCGGTCAGCCGGCGCGAGCGGTGCGCCACTTCACCGGGCACCTGCAGTGTCATTTCGCCATCGACTTCGAGCACTTCCACGCGGCCGCGCACCTTGCCGGTGGCGATGATGCGGTGGTCCACCCCGCGCAGCGGGATCACCGCGCCGCGCTTGAACGACACCGGCTTGGCTGCCCGCTCCAGCCGGGCGCCCAGCCAGGCACGCTGGCGGTCGAGAAAGGCTTGCGCTTCCTGCCAGCGCCCGTGATGCGGCACGGTGAGCACCGGGCCCCCGGCATGGGGCAGCGACAGCCGATAGTTGCGCGCCCGCACGCTGACGCGCACGGCGACCTCCACCATCCGGCCGTCGACCTCGGTTTCGGTGACGGTCGGCCATTTCTTCTGCATGAGGGCAATCATAGTTGTTTCATTTGAGCAGATTCTTGGCGGCGTCAACATGACAAAAAAGGCGCCCCGCGAACGGAGCGCCAGTTGCGAGCAGGAAGGTGCCCGCGTCAGGAGAGTTTTCGACCGTCAGCTCAGTCGTGCGAGCCGCCGTTTTCGGACGTCGGGCCGCCATAGCCCTGACGCGACCCGTTGCGATCGCGCATGAAGCGGTCGAATTCTTCGCGGTCCTTGGCCTTGCGCAGGTTGGCCATGTACTCGTGGAAGGCATTGATCTCTTCGTCGAGACGATTGCGTTCCTCTTCGAGGCGGCGGAGCTGCTCGGCGCGGTAGTCGTCGAAGGCGGCATTGCCGCTGCTGTTGTGGAAGCCCTGGTGGCGCCACTGGCCACGCGGGCCGCAGTTCTGCGCAAAGGCCCTGCCCTTGTGCATGAAGCGCTGGGCCTTTTCGGCGGAGCCGCCGAAATTCTCGCCCCAGACGATATAGGCCAGGACGACGAGGCCAAGCGGCCACCAGAGGATGAAGCCGAGGACCATCAGGGCGATGGTCAGCGGACCCCATTGCGGTTTGATGATTGCAGTGTTCATTTCAATTCTCCCAGTCACGAACTATTGGGATGTGGCCCCGATGCCGGCAGGATCAAGCAGGTTCGAGCCGAATATTGCTCTTGAAATCCTCCGCGCCCTCACTAGACCGGCGGCCACGGAACGAATTTGCGAGGTTTTTCATGAGTGCGGCGGTTGCGACGCAGGATTATACGTCGGGCACCTGGCGTCCGCTGCGCCTCGGCACCTTTGTCGGCCTGCGCTGGCTGGCCATTGTCGGGCAGGCGATCGGGGTGCTGTTCGTCGATTTCGGCCTCGGGTTTCCGCTGCCGCTGGCCGAATGCCTGCTGCTGATCGCCCTCTCGGTCGGCCTCAATCTCTGGCTGCTGCTGCGCTTTGGCGCGGCAACCCGCGCCAGCGCCACGCTCTCGACTGTGCAGCTCGCCTATGACTGCCTGCAGCTGGGTGGCCTCCTGGCGCTGACCGGTGGCCTGCAGAACCCGTTCTCGCTGCTGCTGCTGGCGCCGGTTTCGGTCTCGGCCACCAGCTTGCCGCAACGTTCCACCCTGCTGCTGGCGGGACTGGCCATTGCCATCGCGTCGCTGCTCTCGATCTTGCACTACGACCTGCCCTGGAACCCGTCCGAGCGCATCGTCTTCGACCGCGTCTATATCATCGGCATCTGGGTCAGCATCCTCTGCGGCACCGTGTTCATCGCCGCCTATACCAACCGCGTCGCCCATGAAGCGCGGCAGCTGGCCAACGCGCTGGCCGCCACCGAGCTGCAGCTCTCCCGCCGAGAGCAGCTGGCCTCGCTTGATGGCCTGGCGGCGGCGGCGGCACACGAACTGGGCACGCCGCTCTCCACCATCGCGCTGGCGGCCAAGGAAATGCGCACCGATGTCGCCGATGGGCCGCTGCGCGAGGACATAGAGCTCATCATCAGCCAGACGGCGCGCTGCCGCGATATCCTGGCCAAGCTGCGCAATCTGGGGGCGGATGGCGGCGACCCGTTCGCCGCAGTGCCGCTCACCGAACTGGTGGCCGAAGTGGTCAAGCCGCACGAACTCGACGGCAAGACCATTGCCATCAGCCAGGAAACGGCTGCCGGCCCTGCCCCGGTATTCCTGCGCAATGTCGGCCTGCTCTACGGACTGGGCAACCTGGTAGAGAACGCCGTGCATTTCGCCCGCGACCGTGTCGATATCGAATGCGCCTGGGACAGGACCTCGGTCAGCGTCACCATTACCGATGACGGTCCGGGCTTTGCGCCCGAGCTGCTGGCCCGCATGGGCGAGCCCTATATCTCGACCCGCGGCATCGGCTCGGATGGCGGCGGGCTGGGGCTGGGTGTGTTCATCGCCAAGACGCTGCTGGAGCGCACCGGCGCCCGCATCGCGTTCGAGAACGGCAATGACAAGGGCCACGCCCGGGTCCGCGTCGTCTGGCCGCGCAAGCTGATCGAGACGGACTAGGAGGCTGGCGGCCGCCGTGACGCCATGGGAGCGCGACACTGCACCCCGCGCGATGCCGCGTGATTGATCGCGGTCTGCTTTGACCTTTTGGCGCGGACGCCCTACATCAGACGGCGATGAGCACAGTTGATGACCTTCTTGCGGCCGACCGATCGCTGCTTCTTGTCGATGACGACAAGGCCTTCCTGACGCGCCTCGAACGGGCGATGCAGAAGCGCGGCTTTGATGTCCGCATCGCCGATACCGTTGCCGGGGCCATTGCCGCCGTCAACGAGGCCGCTCCGGCCTATGCGGTGGTGGATCTCAGGCTCGAGGACGGCAATGGCCTGGATGTCATCAATGCCCTGCATCTCAAGCGTGAAAATGCCCGAGCGGTGGTGCTGACCGGATATGGCAACATCGCCACGGCCGTCACCGCGGTGAAACTGGGTGCGGTCGATTATCTCTCCAAGCCGGCCGACGCCGACGACGTGATCAACGCCCTGCTGGCCTCCGGCGACCAGCCGCCGGAGCCGCCGGAAAACCCGATGTCGGCCGATCGCGTGCGCTGGGAGCATATCCAGCGCGTCTATGAGCTCTGCGACCGCAATGTCTCGGAGACCGCCCGCCGGCTCAACATGCATCGGCGCACCCTGCAGCGCATCCTCGCCAAGCGGGCGCCAAAATAACCTGTTATAGTTAGTCGGGAGAGAGCCATGACCGTCACGTTGAACTTTCACGGGGCGGCGGGGACCGTCACCGGCTCCTGCTATCGCGTCGTGCATCCGGGCGGCCAGTTCCTGGTCGATTGCGGCATGTTCCAGGGCAACCGCTCGGTGCGCGATCTCAACTACAAGCCGCTGCCCTTCGACGCCAAGGCGATCGATTTCGTTCTGCTCACCCATGCCCATATCGATCACGCCGGGTTGCTGCCCAAGCTGACGCGCCACGGCTATCGCAAGGCCATCTTCGCCACGAGCCCAACCAACGGCCTGCTGGAATATATGCTGCCCGACAGCGCCGGCATTCAGGAAAGCGAGGCGGAGCGCGAGACGCGCAAGCGTTCGCGCCGGGCCGAGGCGCCGGTCGAACCGCTTTACACGACCGAACACGCGCAGCAGACGCTCAAGCTCTGCCAGGGTGTGGAGTACGGCAAGTGGATCGAACCCGGTCCCGGCGTACGCGCCCGCTACTGGAACGCCGGCCACATCCTCGGCTCGGCCTCCATCGAGGTCGAGGTCAAGAACGGCGATGGCGAAGCCATCACCATCCTGTTCTCGGGCGATCTGGGACCCGACGAGAAGGTATTCTACAAGGAGCCCAACGCCCCGCAGGGTTTCGACTACATCCTCTGCGAGTCCACCTATGGCGGCCGCGAGCGCGATCCCTATACGCTCGAGCAGCGGCGCGAGGCCCTGAAGACCGAAATCAACGATGCCATGGGGCGCGGCGGCAATCTGGTGATCCCGGCCTTCGCCGTGGAGCGCAGCCAGGAGCTGCTGCACGACATCGGCACGCTGATCAAGAGCGGCGAGATCGACCCCAAGCTGGTGTTCCTCGACAGCCCGCTCGCCTCGCGGGTGACTGCTGTCTACAAGAAATACGACTCCATGTTCGAGGACGTGGAGCTATCGGCCAGCGAACTCTTCAACGATCCGCGCTTCCGCATCGTCGAAACGGTCGACGAGAGCAAGGCCATCAACCAGATCCGCGGCGGCGCCATCATCATCTCGGCCTCGGGCATGGCCGATGCCGGGCGCATCAAGCACCACCTGCGCAACAACCTGCCGCGCTCGAACTGCGCCGTGCTGTTCGTCGGCTACCAGGCGCCGGGCACCCTAGGCCAGATCATCAAGTCGGGCGCCAAGGAAGTGCGCATCCACTCCACCCTGGTGCCGGTCCGGGCCCAGGTACACAGCGTCGGCAATTATTCCGCCCATGCCGATGACAGCGAGCTGCGCGCCTGGATCAAGGAGCGCCTGCCGGCCCACGGCGCGGTCTTCCTGACCCATGGCGAGGACGACGAGCGGAACGCGCTGCGCACCGAGATCGTGCGCGAGGATGGCCTGTCCGGCGACCAGGTCATCCTGCCCATGCTCGATGACGCCTTCGAGCTGCGGCCCAGCGGCATCACCGGCGTGCAGAAGCCGGCAGAGATGCGCATCGACCCCAAGCAGATCAGCTCGGACTGGCACAATGCCTATGCCAGCTTCATCATCGATCTGAGCCACCAGCTGCAGAACGCCAAGACCGACCGGCAGCGGCTGGAACTGATGAATGCGCTGCGCCTCCGCCTCGACGCCACAGGCGTTTCCTCGGCCGCCACGGGCAAGCCTTTGCCGCTGGCCGGGCAGCCCCGCGAGGAGCGCGGCGAGTAGTTACTCGCCCGCCGGCGCGGCGCTGACGACGGGCCGCGGCGCGAGGTATCGCGCCAGGTAGATCGCGAGGATCACCACCGGCACGATGACGATGTAGATGCTGCGGATGCCGAAGCTGGCGGCCAGCCAACCGAGCAGGGCCGGCGTTCCGAGCAGCGTGATCTGCGTCGTCATGGTCAGTGCCGCCACGTTTTCCGAGGCCGGACGGTCGCCCAGCCGGGCCGCGGCCGAGGTGGAGAGCGGGAACGAGACGCAGACGCCGATGCCGATGACAAAGAACCCGAGCAGGGCCCAGACCGGGCTGGGCGCGACCACGACCAGCGCCAGCCCCACCAGCGCGATGCCGCCCAGCGCCCGGGCGAAGGGCGTGGCGCCGAAACGCGAGATCAGCCGGTCGGCGAGCAGCCGTCCGCCCACGGTGGCGCCGATGAAGGCCGGCAGGGTCAGCGTTTCCACCCATTCGGGCACGACGAAACTGTCGCGCATGAAGATCACCGACCAGTTGCGCACCGAGCCCTCGAGGATGGCGCCGCCAATGGCGTAGCCGACCAGCAGCAGGGTTGCGACGGTCGGCAGGGTGAGCCGCTTCTGCGGCCCGGTGCGCGTGTGGGCCCGCGCCGGCGCGCCGCGCATCGGCAGGATCAGCAGCACGCTGGCGACGAGGATGGCCGGCACGATCAGACTGAAATGCCAGGCGGCCGGCACGCCATAGCCGCGCAGCACTGCGCCGGCGGTCACCGTCACCAGCTGCCCGATGCTCCAGATGCCGTGGCAGGAATTCATCAGCCGCTTGCCGGTCTCCGCCTCGACCCGATCGGCCTCGACATTCATGGCCACATTGGTCAGCGCGAACATCACGCCGAACACGGCAAACGCCAGGAACAGCAGGAGCGGTGTCGGTGCCAGCGCCAATCCGGCGACAGTCGCCGCCGCCAGTGGGATGCCCCACAGCAATACCGTGCGCGTGCCCACCGATTCCACCAGCCGGCTCGACAGCAGGAAGGTGAGGATGGCACCCACCGGCTGGCCCAGCAGGCAGAGCCCGAGCACACCCTCGTTGATGCCGAGGCCGGACTGGATATCGGGGATGCGGGTGAACATCGATCCGGTCGCCAGTGCCTGGCAGAGGAAGACGAGGCGGATGGTCATGCGGGCGTTGAGGTTCACGGAAAGCTGCCGGTCTCTGGATCCATCAGGGTGTGGATGCGGTCGGCACCCAAGCGTGTCAGCTTGAGCGTCAGCGCCTTGCGCCGGGCCGCCGGCAACGGGGTCTCGTCGGCCATGCGCAGGATGGCCGCATCGTGCCCGTCTCCCACCATCAGCCCCTCGGAAGCCGGAAAGATGTCCGGGTCGAGCTCGGGCGGCTTGGCAAAAAAGAAGCGGTCGCAGAAATCCTTGTAGTGCGGCCATTTCTGGTCGACCTGGAAATCGATCAGCGAACTCTTGATCTCGATGATCCAGATTTCGCCTTTCGGCCCGACGGCCAGGAGGTCGGCACGCCGGCCATTGGCCAGCGGCACTTCCGAATAGCAGCAGAAATCATGGGCACCGCGCAGGAAGCGCATGATCCCCCGCTGCACCCGCAACGCCGTCGGCGACTGCCGCAGGTCGACGATGGGCGGCAGATCGGGGGACGGCGGCTCAGCCATGCGGGGTGACAGGCTCCGGTTCCGAGCTCAGGGGGACCGGCCGCGCCGCCAGCGCCCGGATCACCAGCAGCGCTGCAATGATCAGCGGCACGATGACGAAGTAGGAGAAGCGGATGCCGAAGGTCTGTGCCACGAAGCCGAGCAGCGGCGGCCCGGCAAAGAACACCACGAACGTCATCTGCCCCAGCGATGCGACATTGACCGAAGCCGGCCGGTCGGTGCGCTGCGCCGCCGCCGATACCGCCAGCGGGTAGACCGACGAGCAGCCCAGCCCCATCAGCGTGAAGCCGAACAGCGCCACATAGGGGTGCGGGGCAAGGCCGACAATGATCAGGCCGAGCGCCGCGATGGCCAGCAGCGTGCCGGCGACGAGGCGTGGCGAGAAGCGGTCGACCACCGGGTCCATGTAGATACGCGCCAGCGCCATGAACAGCGCAAACACCGTGATCGACATGCCGCCGATGAACGGCTCGACCGCAAACACGTCGCGCATGTAGATCGCCGACCAGTCGATGCCGCCTCCCTCTACCAGCAGCGGCGCGGCGCCGATCAGGCAGAGCGGCAGCAGACCTATGGTGGGGAAGGCGATCAGCGGCATCTTGCCGGCATGGCTCTCCTTGCGGGAGGGCGCATTCTCGATGCCCGAGAAGACGAAATAGCCGGCAATCGCCGCCACCAGGGTGGCCCCGAGGATATGCAGCTGCGGCGAGATCCCCAGCTGGCGCACGCCCGCCGAGACGAAAGCGGTGACGAAGAAGCCGAGGCTCCACATGCCATGCGCACGGCTCATGATCCGATAGCCCAGCACCGCCTCGTGCCGGTCGGTCTCGAGGTTGACGTTGATCTCCAGCGCTCCGGCGAAGATGCCGGCGATGAAAAAGAACGGCGCCACCAGCAGGGCATTGGGCATCCACGGAATGATGACATAGCAGGCCGACGCCCCGAAGACGGTGACGAAGGCCGTCTTGCGCGCCCCGTATTTCTCGATCAGCGGGCTCGAGATCGTCAGCCCGACCAGTGCCCCCACCGACATCGAGAGCAGCAGCAGGCCGAGCTGGCCCTCGCTGAGCCCCAGCGACAGCTGCAGGTCGGGCAGCCGCGCCAGCAGCGCCCCCATGGTCAGCGCGAAGATGAAGAAGATGCCGAAGATGCGGTGATGCGGCTTCATGCGGCACCCCCGCGCCCGATGCCTCTGCCATCGCAATGGACGCGGAAACCGCCAAAGACCCGGTAACGGGGCGGAAGGTCGAGGCCGAATCTCATGGAAAATACCTGCTGCAAGAACAGCGGCAACCTAGTGAACTTGGCCCATCGGCACAAGGCGATGCATCCGGCGGCGGTGATCGCGGGCGCGCCTCAGGCGGCGCGCGCATCCTTGAGAATGCTGACCCCGGCGCCGATGGTCCGGGCGATCTCGAACCGCCGTACCCGGCCGGGATGAGCGCGCCGTTCGCTCGGAGCGGCGTCATCCTGGCGGCGCCGGTCGGGGCCGAAATAGTCCGGTGTTTCGACGAAGCTGAAGCTGCGGTTGAGCTGCCGGGTCAGCCGGTCGACCACCCGCTCGCGCGTGAAGGGCAATGTCAGCACGTCATCGAAGCCCATGTTCGCGCAGGCGCGGATGGCGTCGGGCGACGGACTCTCGGAGAAATAGATCAGCGGCGAGAACCGCATCAAGCGGCGCGAGCAGAAGCGGATGGCGTCGGCATTGAGCTTGAGGCTCGCCACGTCGTCAACGGCCGCAAAGAGGAAGAACAGCAAGGGGGTCCGCGCCAGCTGCTGCTCGGCCAGCGCGGCGCCGGCAAAGGGCAGCACGGCATCGAACCGCAGCCCCCGGGCCAGATCCATCAGCGCGGCACCGGGGCCATCGGCCGGTCCCACGATATAGGCTGTTGCCTTGAACAAAGCTCCGTCCCGTCCTTGCTTGCATTCCCGGCCGGGACCTTGCCCCGTTATGGTTGCCGTCGCGTTAATCCGGCGGCCGTCGCAGCTCGCCGCGGAACAGGGCCGCATGGGTCCGCATCAGCGCCGTGATCCGCTCGGCGACACGGCGCACCTCGGGGCGGTGCCGTTCCTCGTGGTGGGAGACCAGCCACTGCTCGGTTTCCAGTTCGCCAATCGCATTCGCCACCCGCACCAGCCGCGCGTCGCTGTCGCCGACGAAGCAGGGCAGCACCGTGAGTCCGGCGCCGGCCGCCGCCAGTTCGCGCACCGTGTGCACGTCATTGCCGCGCACGCCGATGCGGTCGCCATGATGGGCCATGAGCCAGCGTGCCGACGCGATGTTGGCGGCTTCGCCGGTGGTGCCCACGAACATGCCGGCCTCCACGCCATTGATGAACTGCCGGCCGCCGAACAGCGCGTGCGCCACCGTGCCGATCCTGCGGCCTGCGAGGTTGGGTTCGGTCGGCCGGGCCGAGCGAATGCCGATATCGGCGGCCCGTCGGCCGATATCGACCTTCTCGTAGGCGGTGACCAGCTCGACGCGGATGCCGTCATCGACCTGCCAGACCTCGCCGATATGGGCGGAGATGAAGGCCGAGGTCCAGGCGCCGGCCGACACCCGCACGATCCGGTCGCCGACATTGCCGTCGCGCCAGCGCAGCAGGTCCCGCATGGCGCTCTCGACATCCTCGGCCCGGCGCAACAGTTCGGTCCCTGCCCCGGTGAGTTGGTAGCCGCTTTGGCTGCGCACAAAGAGCGGCTCGCCGATCTGTGCCTCCAGCGCTGACACCCGTCGCCCCAGCGTTGCCGCCGACAGGCCGGTGGTGGCCGTGGCAGCCGTGAGGCCACCCAGTCGCGCCACATCGAGGAACAACCGCAGATCGTCCCAGGAGATGTCAGCGAGAGCTGTGGCCATGGTTTTTCATTTCTGAAAGATACGTTGCGATCTTCGATGTAGCTGCATTGCAAGGCAAAGCGCAACTATCGGGCGTTCGCTGCGACGCGACGTCGTCGTCGATTTTCATGAGCGCAGCGACCCCGACCCCCTGTGCAGGCGGATCCATCGTGCTTGGGCGCGACTGGCGAAGCCTTGCGTTAATGAAAGGATACGAGATGCTTGCCAGTCTCTCTCGGCGCATTGGCGAATGGATCAGAACCGAGTCCGACATCAAGCGACTGCGGTCGTTCGACGAGCGCCTGCTGGGCGATATGGGTATCGAGCGCCGCCACATCCGCAATCTCGTCAGTGGCCGCCCGGTGCCGCCCCGGGAGACGCCGGTTGCCGAGACCGACGCAAAGAAAAAGGGCCACCCGCATGCATCGGGTGACCCTCAGGTTCTGTGGGACGCGAAACGCGCCTAGACTCGTTCGATGCAGACCTTGGTGTGGCCCGCATTCTTGAAACCGAGTTTGGTGGCTGCCGCCTTCGAAAGGTCGATGATCCGACCCCTGATGAAGGGGCCGCGATCGTTCACGGTGACCTGCACGGCCTTGCCGCTACGCTGGTCGACGACCCGAAGTTTGGTGCCGAAGGGGAGGGTCTTGTGAGCCGCCGTCATGGCGTTCTGGTTGAAGGTCTGACCCGATGCGGATTTTTTTCCATGAAAGCCAGGACCGTACCAGGATGCTCCGCCGCATTGATCGCCAGCATACGCCCCGGTGGTAGAAGTCAACGCCATCACCAGGCCGGCGATCACAACGATTTTCTTATTCAAGCTACTGTCTCACTAAAGTTACCAACGGCGGCCACATGCGGGGCAGATTGGGCCGCATTGTGAACGTGGGCTGAATTTTGGACTTTCAACTGGAGCTGTTGCCCATGTGCACCACCGGAGAGCGCCAGAAACTGCCGGATTCTGCGAGACACTGATCTCGTTACCGCGTCATCCGGACTGCGACGTCTTCTGCCCCGAGGGAAGAAGGGGAGAGGGTGAAATGAAAAGGGCGCCCGCAGAGGGGCGCCCTTGGCAGACATGGATTGGATCGGGCGCGCTAGAGCGTGCGGGTGATCTGTTCGACGCGGAAGCATTCGATGACGTCGCCGGCACGGATGTCTTCGTAGTTTTCGAAGGCCATGCCGCATTCCTGGCCGACGGCCACTTCCTTGACTTCGTCCTTGAAGCGCTTGAGCGTCTTGAGCTTGCCTTCGTGGATCACGACGTTGTCGCGCAGCAGGCGGACGCCCGCACCACGTTCGACAATGCCCTCGGTGACGCGGCAGCCCGCCACCTTGCCGACCTTGGTGATCTGGAAGACCTCCAGGATCTCGGCGTAGCCGATGAAGGTCTCGCGGCGTTCCGGCTTGAGCAGGCCCGACATGGCGTTCCGCACGTCATCGACCAGATCGTAGATGATGTTGTAGTAGCGGATTTCGATGCCGTCGCGGCGGGCCAGATCATTGGCCTGAGAGTTGGCGCGGACGTTGAAGCCGATGATGATGGCGTTGGACGCCTGGGCCAGCGTCACGTCGGACTCGGTGATGCCGCCGACGCCGCTCATCAGGATCTGGGCCGAGACTTCCTCGGTCGAGAGCTTGTTGAGTGATGCGTTGATGGCTTCGACAGACCCCTGCACGTCGCCCTTGATGATCAGCGGGAACTTGGCAATGCCAGAGGCCTTGAGCTGGTTCATCATCTGCTCGAGGCTGGTGGCGCCGCCACCTTCGACCTTTTCGCGGATGGCGCGCTGGCGATAGTCGGTGACTTCCCGGGCACGGGCTTCGGTCTCGACCACCGAGAAGCGGTCGCCGGCGCTCGGCACGCCGGTAAAGCCGAGCACTTCCACCGGGGTGGAGGGGCCGGCATCCTTGACCTGGTTGCCCTTGTCGTCGATCAGTGCGCGGACGCGGGCGAACTCGGTACCAGCGACGAGAATGTCACCGATGGCGAGGGTACCGCGCTGCACCAGCACGGTCGCCACGGCACCGCGGCCGCGATCGAGCTTGGCTTCGATAACCAGACCTTCGGCGCGACCGTCACGGGCGACCCGCAGTTCGAGCACTTCGGCCTGCAGCTGGATGGTCTCGAGGAGCTTGTCGAGGCCGGCATGGGTCTTGGCCGACACTTCGACGTCGAGCACGTCGCCGCCCATCGATTCGACGAACACTTCATGCTGCAGCAGCTCGGTGCGGACCCGCAGCGGATCGGCCTCGGGCTTGTCCATCTTGTTGATGGCGACGATGATCGGAACCCCGGCCGCCTTGGCGTGCTTGATGGATTCGATGGTCTGCGGCATGACGCCGTCATCGGCCGCAACCACCAGCACCGCGATATCGGTGGCCTGGGCGCCGCGGGCACGCATGGCGGTGAACGCCTCGTGGCCCGGGGTGTCGAGGAAGGTGATCTTGTTGCCGTTCTTTTCGACCTGATAGGCGCCGATATGCTGGGTGATGCCGCCAGCCTCGCCCGAAACCACACTGGCTTCGCGGATGGCGTCGAGCAGCGAGGTCTTGCCGTGATCGACATGGCCCATGATGGTGACAACCGGGGCGCGATCGGTGAGATCCTCGGCCTTGTCGTCGGAGGGCAGATCGAACAGACCGGCTTCCACGTCGGCGTCGGAGACGCGACGGACGGTATGGCCCAGTTCGGTGGCGATCAATTCGGCGGTATCGGCATCGAGGATGTCGTTGATCTTGACCATCTGACCCTGGGTCATGAGGATCTTGATCACTTCCACGGCGCGTTCGGCCATGCGGTTGGCCAGTTCCTGCACCGTGATGGCTTCCGGAATGGTCACTTCACGGCTGAGCTTGGGCTGCTGCTGCTGGTTGCGGCCCATCTTCTTGTCGCGCCGGCGGCGCATGGCGGCCAGCGACGGACCGCGATCGCGATCGCTTTCCGAACCGGCATTGGTGACGGTCAGGCGGCCACGGTTGAAGGCGTCAGCCCCGGTCTTGCGGGTCGGACGCTCGAGCGTGGCACGGGCGGCACCGCCGCGACGGGCGTTCTCGAGCTCGGTGGCGTTGACCATCGGACGATTGCCGGCAGGCGGAATGGTGCGCGTCTTGCGGCCATCGGCCTCGGAAGGCGGCGGCGGCGGCGCATTGGGAATGGGTGCAGAACCGCGACCACCAGGGGCCGGGCGGGCGCCGGGACGGGCAGCCGGACGCGGACGGGAGGCCGGCGCACCGGCAGCAGCCGGAGCGTCCGACGGCGCAGAGGCAGCCGGCTCGGCACTGGCGGGCCGAGCCGCCTCGGCGGCTTCGGCAGCCTTGCGTTCTTCTTCGCGCTGGGCCTCGTCACGGATGGCCTGGCGGCGGGCATCTTCCTGGGCACGGCGCTCGTCATCGGCGCGGCGCTGTTCAGCCTCATCAGCCTGACGGGCAGCGGCTTCGCGCAGGGCGCGCTGGCGAGCCTCGGCTTCCGTGCTCGACAGACCGCCACCGATGCGCGGCGCGCCCGAGGAGGAACCCGACCGCAGCGGCTGGCGCGGCGGCTGGCCCGAAGGCTGGCTGGAATGGGGACGCGGCGCACCGCCGGGAGCACCCGGTCCGCGCTGCGGCACCACACGAGTGCGCTTCTCGACAACGACGGTAGAGCGCGACGAGCGTGCCATGCCGGGGCGGCCCCCGAGATTGGGAGCGCCCTTCAGAGTCAGGGTCTTCTTGCCGCCAGCGCCATCTTCACGCTTGTCGTCGTTATCAGCCATACGTCTCTATCTCTCTTCTGACGCCAGGAAACGAGCCAGTCTGAGGCCCCTTGCCAACGCCGATTGGGCTGCCGCCCCTTTGGTGAGCGCAGCATGTATCACATTTTCAAGCCCGAGTGCCAAACCCATTTGGGCCGAATCGAGCAATTCCAAATGGGGGACGGAAACCCCCTCGAGACCAGCTTCTTCAGCGGCTTTCCCGTAGCCCTTGAGTGAACCGGCCATCTTCTTGCGACCGTCTTCGGCCGCGTCGCTGGCGGTCAGCAGGGCGATGGCATCGCCCGTTTCGATCGCCGCCTTCACCTTGGTCCCGCCGGTCAGGATCTGCCCGGCCTTGCGGGTCATCGAGAGGGCGCTCAGAAAGCGGGCCTCCAGATGCTGCTGCGTGAGCCCGGCAAGATCGTCGGGCACCGTCACATTGGTCTTGAGGCTCTTGGCGAAAGCCTTCTTCTTTACTGCTTCTGCGACCTCTTTATGACCAAGCGTCACCCAGACGCCCCGTCCCTCCGCTTTCGCGTCGATATCGGGCATCAGGACGCCGTCTGGCGAGACGACGAAGCGGACGAGGTCCGCTACGGGTTTCGTCTCACGCGTCAGTGCGCATTCGCGCGTCTGGTCTGGGCTCCGGGGCACCGGGCGGGGTAACTGCCCGCATTACGCGGGCGCCCCCTCTTCTGCCGGAGCCGCGTCCTCGTCCTGCGCCGCGAGATCCGCCTCGGTGATCCAGCCGGCCTTGAGACGGGCCTGCAGGATCATCTCCTCGGCTTCCTCGCGGGAAACCGGGAAGTCCTTGAAGGTGCCGTCGAAGCGCTTGACGTCGCCGTCCTTGCGTTCGGTCCAGCCGACGAGATCGTCGCTGGCGCAACCGGCGAAGTCGTCGACGGTCTTGATGTCTTCCCTGCCCAGCGCCACCAGCATGGCGGCAGTGAGGCCGGGGATCTCGTAGAGCTCGTCCTCGACGCCGAGCGTCTTGCGCTCCTCGTCGAAGGCCCGCTCGATGGCGGCCAGATATTCGGCCGCGCGGTTCTGGATTTCGCCGGCCGTCTCTTCGTCAAAGCCCTGAATGGAGGCGATTTCGGAGAGATCGATATAGGCCAGTTCCTCGACCGAGGAGAAGCCTTCGGAGGCCAGCAGCTGGGCCAGCGTCTCGTCCACGTCGAGGGCTTCCATGAACAGCGCGGAGCGTTCGGTGAATTCCTTGGTGCGGCGCTCGGACTCTTCGGCCTCGGTCAGGATGTCGATATCCCAGCCGATGAGCTGGCTGGCGAGGCGGACGTTCTGGCCACGGCGGCCGATGGCGAGCGAGAGCTGCTCGTCGGGCACCACCACTTCGATGCGCTCGGCCTGCTCGTCGAGCACGACCTTGGCGACATCGGCCGGCTGCAGGGCCGAGACCACGAGGTCGGCAATGGAGTCGGTCCAGGGAATGATGTCGATCTTTTCGCCCTGCAGTTCGCCAACCACGGCCTGCACGCGCGAACCACGCATACCGACGCATGCGCCGACCGGATCGATCGAGCTGTCATTGGAGGTGACGGCGATCTTGGCGCGGCTGCCCGGATCGCGGGCGATCGAGCGGATGGTGATGATGCCGTCATAGATTTCCGGCACTTCCTGCATGAACAGCTTGGCCATGAACTGCGGATGGGTGCGGCTGAGGAAGATCTGCGGGCCGCGCTGCTCGCGGCGGACGTCGTAGATATAGGCGCGGACGCGATCGCCGTAGCGATACATTTCGCGCGGGATCAGCTCGTCGCGGCGGATGATGGCTTCGCCCCGACCGAGGTCGACGATGACATTGCCGTATTCGACGCGCTTGACCGAACCGTTGACGATCTCGCCGATGCGATTGATGTACTCGTCGTACATGCGGTCGCGCTCGGCATCGCGCACCTTCTGCACGATGACCTGCTTGGCCGACTGGGCGGCGATGCGGCCGAACTCGATGGGCGGCAGCGGCTCGGTGACGAAATCGCCGAGCTTGGCGGCCTCGTTGCGGGCCTTGGCGTCCTTGAGACCGATCTGGCGGCCGTATTCTTCGACATTCTCGACCACTTCGAGCAACCGCCACAGGCGCAGCTCGCCGGACTTGGGGTTGATCTCGGCGCGGACATTGGTTTCGGCGCCGTAACGGGTCTTGGCCGCTTTCTCGATCGCGTCCTGCATGGACTCGATGACGATCATGCGGTCGATCGACTTTTCACGGGCAACGGCATCGGCGATCTGGAGCAACTCCAGTCGGTTCGCGCTGACGGCCATTTATTCGGTCTCCTCTAGAGAGTTCAGTAGAGTCAGTGTCGTCGGAATCGGCATCATCGGCCATTTCGACGGTTTCGATCTCGTCGTCCTCGTCGATGGGATGGGCTTCCTGGTCCTTGCGGGCCTTGGCCATGAGGGCGTCGGTCATGATCAGCTTGGCGTCGGCCAGGAGGGCCAGCGGCAGCCGGACATTGGGGTCGTCGCCCTTGGGCGCATCGGGCAGGCGCAGGATCAGCTCATCGCCCTCGACGGCGACGATGAAGCCGCGGAAGCGCTTGCGACCATCGAGCAGGTCGGTGAGCTCGAGCTTGATCTCGTGATCGACATAGTTGGCGAAATCGCGGGCCCGTACGAGCGGCCGGTCGATACCGGGCGAGGAGACTTCGAGGTGATACTCGCGATCGATCGGATCCTCGACATCGAGAACCGGCGACAGATCCTTGCTGAGGCGCTCGCAGTCGGCAATCGTGAAGCGGCCATTGCCGTCCTCGGCCATGATCTGCAGCGTGCAGCCGTTCTCCTGCGTGACCTTGACGCGAACGAGGCTGTAGCCAAGATCGATGGCAACGGGCTCGACGATGCGCGCAATGCGGGCCTCGGTGCCGGTTTCCTTGATGTATCGCCGCTCGGCGAGATCAAAACTCATCAGAGCCTTCGGTAATAAAAAAGAGCGGGGCCGGGAGGCTCCCACTCTGCAAAATGCCAGAGATGTTGTCCCGCTATATAGCGCCGTTGTCGGGCTGGTGCAAGGGAGGGCTGAAACCCCGGCTCAGCCCACGCCCAGCGCCGCCGCGACCTCGGACCTAGCAATGCCGCCCGGGGCCAGCCGTTCGGCGACGATCCGCTGCCCGAGACGGGCCAGGTAGTGGTTGACCGGCGTCGGCACGCCGTGCAGCCGGCCCAGCAGGGCGATTTCGCCGTTGAGATAGTCGGTCTCGATGCTGCCGACGCCGCGCTGCAGACTTTGCGTGGAGGAGCCACCGAAGCGGGTGGCACCGGCGACGAGGCGCATTTCGGAGACGCCCTTGCGGCGCGGATCGTCGAAGGCAGCGTCGGTCCAGCTGATGCCGGCCGCCCGATAGACTGCTTCGCCCTCGGCACGGGCCAGTTCGGCGAAGGGCTTGCTGTCGACGCCGCGCCCCAGCGCCGCCTCAAGGACGTTGTTGAGGTTCTGCAGCAGCTTGCCGTACTTGGAGCGCATCACCTCGTCGAGTACGAAGACGGCAAAGCCGGCGGCATTGAGATGGCCGGCAATGGCCTCGGTGACCGAGTCGGTGCCGTGCGGATAGCGGCCGAAATCGAGCAGCCCGAATTTGGGGGCGCCATAGCAATTGACCTCGCCGGGCTCGGTGTATTCGGCCGGCAGCATGACGGTCATGCCGTAGACATTGGGGAAGAGCCGCAACGCCATGCGTTCGTTGTCGGTGCCGTTCTGTGCACAGATCACCGGCTGGTCCGCGCAGCCGGCATCGCGCAGCTGCTGCAGTGCGGCGTGGGTATCCTGCGATTTCATGGTCAGCAGCACGACGTCGTCGGGCCGAAAGGTGATATCGGCGGGCGAGGCGACGCAGGGAAATGTCACCCGCTGCTCGCCATCGGGGCTGCGGAACAGCAGGCCATTGGCCTGCAGCGCGTCGAGCATCCTGCCGCGGGCAATGCCGACGACGTCGCGCCCGGCCAGAGTGAGGGCAGCGGCCATGGTGCCGCCGATGGCGCCGACGCCGTAGATGATGAACCGCATCCTGCTCTCCTTCGACTATGGGAGCGGTCAGATGGACCGCCCGGGGGCGCCGGGTCAACTCCCGGGGTGGATGGATGTTGCGGGCTGCGACCCGATCGGGCGGCAATGACCCTTGATCGCGGGCAGTGAAACTGGTTCGTTTCCGGCACCCCTCCAGTATGAGACAGCGATTGCCAAACCTTCCGATTCTCCTCATTCCCGGCCTCAACTGCACCGCCGCGGTGTTCCGCGACGTTATCCCGGCGCTGTGGCCGAGCGGCCCGGTGACGGTGGCCAGCCAGCTGGAGGGCGAGGGCATCAGCGGCATGGCTGCCGCGATCCTGCGGGACGCGCCGCCGCGCTTTGCGCTGCTGGGCTTTTCGATGGGCGGCTACCTGGCTTTCGAGATCCTGCGGCAGGCGCCCGAGCGGGTGCTGCGGCTCTGCCTGCTCGACACATCGGCACGGGCCGATGCGCCAGAGGCGACAGCGATCCGGCGCGACAAGATGGAAAAGGCGCGGGCGGGGCGATTCGAGGAAACACTGGACGAGGCGTTCGAGACGGCGGTGCATCCGGCACATCGCGGCGACACGGCGCTGCGTGAACTCTGCAAGGCGATGTCGCGCGACAACGGTCCGGACGTGTTTGTGCGGCACCAGGCGGCCATCATTGCCCGTCCCGATTCGCGTCCGCTGCTGGCGCGGATCAATGTGCCGACGAGGGTGATTGTCGGGGACGCCGATACAATCACGCCGCGCGATGCAGCCAGGGAAATGGCCGAGGGGATCGCCGGGGCCCGGCTCGTCATTATTGAACGGGCCGGACATATGGCGGTGATCGAGCAGCCCGCGGCGGTCAGCGCGGCGATTGCCGGCTGGGCGCAGGGCTGAGGGGCTCTCCCCGCCCGATACTTCCCAGGCTATTTCTCCCAGGTCATGGCCTCGGTGCTGGCGCCGAGGCTGCCGAGCGTGTCGCGCAGTTCGGCGACCATCTTGTCGGGCCCGCAAAGATAGAAGTGCTGCGAGAAATCGGTGATCGTCTCCCTGAGGAAGGCGGCATTGATGCGGTCGTGGCGGACGCCGTCGGCATCGGGCTCGCCGGTGACCGTCCAGATGGTTTCGAGTCCCTCCATGGCCTCGAATTCCTCGCGCAGGATGATGTCGGCGACGGTCTGGTGCGAGGCAATGAGCCGGTGACCGGCGAGTTTTCCCTGGCGGGCCAGATCGCGCAGGATGGCGATGAAGGGGGTGACGCCGGCGCCGCCGGCAATGAAGGTGCCGGGCCCCTTGTAGGTGATGGTGCCCCACGGCTCGCGCAGGATGAGACGCTGGCCGGGTTCATAGCCGTAGAGCCGCTCGGTCATGCCGTCGCCACCGGTGTTGAAATAGCTCTTGATGGTGAACTCGAGATCGGGCGCGTCGGGCAGCGCGGTGAAGGTGAAGGGATGCTTGCTATCGCGCCAGCCATCCTCGTCGAGCGACAGTTCCGTCGCCTGGCCGGGTTCGAAATCATAGCCCTCGGGACGCTGCAGGCGGTAGCTGCGGACGTTATGGGTGACCTTACCGATGTTTAATATCGCGACCGATTGAGACATTTGCGGGTTCTCCTGCTCGTGAAGATGATGCGCGAGACGGCCCTGCAGTTCCAGATGGGCGGCAGATTTCTGTGATCGGAATCGTCCAGAACACCATGAAACGCAGTTGGTTTCGTTTTCGAAACCGGGTTCCCACAGTCCAACCAAGTATCCACCGCGTGGCTGGATTTCGTTTCCGAAACAGTGATGATTAACTTTGGTAATTCAAGGCATTAATTCGGTTTTTCTGTGCTTGTCAAGCGCAGCAGGAGAGCACATCTCTGGGGTGTTCAACGAAAGGAACATCCAAATGAACAAGCTCTTTACTTCTGCTCTCGTCGCCTTTGCCCTGACCGCCGGTGTTGCGGCACCTGCCCTCGCCAGCGACTTCGGGAGCTTTGATGAATCGTACCAGCTGCAGCGCCTGCAGGATGCCGGCATCAATGCCGTGAACGCTGCCGAGGATACCTCGAGCACGATGCGCGTGACGGTCAAGCTCGACGACGGCAGCCAGGTCTTTGCCTTCTACAACCAGGACGACCTGCAGCAGATCGGCCAGTCGGGCGGCGCAGCGACCCGCGTGCTGTCCAAGCTGGACGTGAGCCGCACGGCTCCGGTGGTGTCGCTCAACTCGCTGACCCACGACAGCTGGGACGACTAATGCCCCATCCTAGAGTTGCCGGGCCGCAGTGCCCGGCACCTCCAGGTCCGTCTAGCGCCCGGCGCGACGGATGACGACATCGACCGACCGGGGCGCCTCGCCCTGGGACTTGTCAAAGCGCTGGCGGGATTCCAGGACACGGCCCCAGTGGCGCTGCGAGAAATCCTCCCAGGCTTCAAATATCCGCAGCACTTCGTTGCCCAGATCGGTCAGCTCGTAATCGACGCGCGGCGGAATGGTGGCAAACGAGGTGCGCAGGACAAAGCCGTCGCGCTCCAGCGCGCGCAGGGTCTCGGTGAGGGCCTTCTGGGAGATGCCGGGAATACTGCGTCTGAGCTCGGAGAAGCGCTGCTTGTCGGCCCGCAGTTGCATGACCACCGACATGGTCCATTTGCCGCGTTTGACAGTGAGAAATTCAGCGAGGGGATCGGCCGAAACGGCCTGACGCAAGGTATTCGGCAAGGCAATTCTCCGTGCATGGCGCACGGTCACCCGACGCCTTCACATCGGCCGCATATGGGGCGCCAGACGAAGAACTACCAGAGGCAAGCGCGTGCAACCGTGAGATGCACAGATGCAAGTTACCGGTTTGCCGGGGCCTTACCGGCGCATGAAATTGAGGTAATGGCTGACGAGGCGCCCTTCCCGGCGGGCCTTCTGCTCGTAACGGGTCGGCTCCCAGCCGGGAAATGGCTGCAACCAGCTGCCCGGCCCTTCGGGGGCGAAGACGAAATCGGGCGAGCGCAGCACGTGGGCCAGCGTCCAGTTGGCATAATCCTCGATATCGCTGGCGAAACGAAAGAGCGCGCCCGGTTTGAGGACGCGCGCCAGTTCACCCAGCGTCACCGGCGAGACGAAGCGGCGCTTGTGATGGCGCGTTTTCGGCCACGGATCGGGATAGAGCAGGAAGGCCTCGTCGATCGAGGCGGGCGGCAGCTTGAGCAGCAGCTTGAGGGCATCGTCGGTGAAGAGCCGGACATTGCCGAGGTCCTGCTCGTCGATGTGCTGAAGGAGCTTGGCGATGCCGCCGGAAAACACCTCGCAACCGATAAAGCCGGTCTGCGGATTCTGCCGGGCCTGGCGCGCCAGGTGCTCGCCGCCGCCATAGCCGATCTCGAGCGCGATGCGCCCGGCGTTGCCGGCAAACAGCGCTGCCGGATCGAGTTCGCCGTCATCAAGGGTGATCGACAGCTCAGGCAGCATGCCGGCGAACAGCTGATCCTGGCCCTTGTGCAGCCGCTTGCCGGAGCGGCGACCGAAAAAGGCGCGCTGCTCGCCGGCTTCGTTGAGCGGATGGGAGGGCTTGGTCAGGTCCTAGCCCTTCACTGCGGCCTTGAGGGCGCTGACCAGATCGGTCTTTTCCCAGGAGAAGCTGCCGTCGCGGCCCGGCTTGCGGCCGAAATGGCCATAGGCCGAGGTCCGGGCGTAGATGGGCTTGTTGAGCTGCAGGTGCTCGCGGATGCCGCGCGGCGACAGGTCGAGCACGGTGCCGAGCACGGATTCCAGCCTGGCCTCATCGACCTTGCCGGTGCCGTGCAGATCGACATAGATCGACAGCGGCTTGGCGACGCCGATGGCATAGCTGAGCTGGATGGTGGCGCGATCGGCGAGCCCGGCCGCCACGACGTTCTTGGCGAGGTAGCGTGCGGCATAGGCGGCCGAGCGATCGACCTTGGTGGGATCCTTGCCCGAGAAGGCGCCGCCGCCATGCGGGGCGGCACCGCCATAGGTATCGACAATGATCTTGCGGCCAGTGAGGCCGGCATCGCCATCAGGGCCGCCGACGACGAACTTGCCGGTCGGGTTGACGTGCCAGACGGTGTCCTTGCCGACCCAGCCCTCGGGCAGGGCCTTGAGCACGTAGGGCTCGATGATGCGGCGCACGTCGGCAGAGGTGAGGCTGCCGTCGAGATGCTGGGTGGAGACGACGATCTGCGTGACGGCGACGGGCTTGCCGTCCTCGTAGCGAACGGTGACCTGGCTCTTGGCATCGGGGCCGAGCTTGGCCGCCTCGCCTTCGCCGGCCTTGCGGGCGTCGGTCAGGGTCTCGAGGATCTTGTGGGCGTAGTAGATGGGCGCGGGCAGCAGTTCGGGGGTCTCGCGGCTGGCATAGCCAAACATGATGCCCTGGTCGCCGGCGCCCACATCCTTGTTGCCCTTTTCATCGACACCGACAGCAATATCGGCCGACTGGCCATGCAGCAGCACATCGATACGGGCGGTCTTCCAGTGGAAGCCTGCCTGTTCGTAGCCGATGGCCTTGATGGCCTTGCGGGCAGCGGACTTGAACTTGGCAGGATTGACCACCGGGTTACCGGCGGCATCGAGCAGGATGTTGCCGTCCTTGCCCTTCTTGAGCAGCGTCTCGGGGACGCGGACCTCGCCGGCGATGACGACGCGATTGGTCGTCGCCAGTGTCTCGCAGGCGATGCGGACATTGGCCGGATCCATGCCGGCTTTCTTGGCTTCGCGGAACACCAGATCCACGATCTCGTCGGAGATACGGTCACAAACCTTGTCCGGATGACCTTCGGAAACCGACTCGGACGTGAACAGGTAGGAAGAGCGTGCCAAAGCGAAACCCCGCAATTATGCCCCTGGAAGCGCAAAAATGCGCAAGTTGGGGGCGTTTCTGCCATCGCGAGGTGCTGCGGTCAAGGTGAATATAAAGAAAGCTTTATATCCGCATATCCGCAGTTGGCCAAATCTAGGTGCGCGCACGCCGCTCGCGCCGATAGGCCCCGACGCCGAGCAGGACCGACAGCAACGTGGCGCCCCAGAACGGCCAGTCGCCCAGAGTGGTGAAGAGCGTCGGACCGGCGAGCCGGTGGTGCGGCGCGATATCGACGGCGGCGACCTGCTGCTCGGCGAGGCGGGCGGTGATGCGACCAAGCGGATCGGTAACGATGGTGGTGCCGGAATTGGAGGCGCGCAGCATGGGCAGACCGGTTTCGACGCTGCGCAGACGGGCCATGTGGGCGTGCTGGGCGGGGCCGACGGAGCCATCGAACCAGGCGTCGTTGGTGATGTTGAGGATGAACTCGGCACTGGTGACGTCGCCGATGTCGTTGGGGAACACAGCCTCGTAGCAGACCAGAGCCAGGAAGGCGGGGGTATCGGGGACCTGCATGAGGCGGCGACCATCGCCGGCGGCCCAGCCATTGGTGCCGGGGACGAACTGGCGGATGCCGAACAGCCTCCAGAAATCGGAGAACGGCAGATACTCGCCGAACGGCACCAGATGGGACTTGTCGTAACTGCCGACAATCTCGCCATCGGTGTTGATGGCGAGGATGGCGTTGTAGCCGGGATTTTCGGTGTCCCGGGCCAGCTCGTCGGCGACCGGGGCACGCGGCGCGCCGGTCAGCAGAGTGGTGCCGGGGGGCAGCATGCGGGCAATGCGGGCCAAGGCCTCAGGATAATCCTGGAGGAAAAACGGGAACACCGATTCGGGCCAGACCAGGTGGGTAATGCCCGTGAGACCGGTGCCGCTCTCGGAGAGCGAGATCAGCCGGTCCATGACATTGGCCGGATCGGCGACGTCCCAATCGGCGTGATCGAGAATCATCGGCTGGGCCAGCCGCACCTTCATGTCGGTGCGCTGGGTGACCTCGGTATTGTCGAGCCGCCAGCTGCCGTAGCCGATCTGGGCGGCGATGACGCCGATGGCGAGAAAGAAGGGCACCAGGCGGCGGACGATGCCGCGCTCGTCGGCAGGCCAGATCAGCGCGATGGTCATCGCAGTGAGGGCGGCGAGGAAGGTGAGGCCGTAGACGCCGATGACCGAGGCCAGCTGCATCATCTCGTCATTGGCGGTGAGCGCATAGCCCAGCAGATCGAACGGGAAGCCGGAAAACAGGTGGCCGCGCGCATATTCGGCCAGCGCGAGCGCGCCGGCCAGCAGCACGACACGCAGGGCGCCGCCGGACCAGGCCAGATGGGCCAGCGCCGTGGCAAGGGCCCAGAACAGCGCCAGAACGGCGGCGAGACCGAGAATGGCAAATGGCATCAGCAGCAGAAAGATGCCGCCCTCCTGCAGGAAGGCGGCGCCCAGCCAATGCAGGGCGGCCGCAAAATAGCCGAGACCGAAGGCAAAGCCGATGCGGAAGGCCGGACCGAACAGCCGCCGCCAGCCGCGCAGGCGCTCGGCGCCATCAAGGCACCAGACGAGGATGGGCATGGCGAGAAACAGCGCCGGCAGAAAGAACAGCGGCGCTGCGCTGGTGGCGGCGATGATGCCGGCGATGAAAAGCAACAGGGCGCGCCGCCAGCCGTAGCTCAGCATGGCGCTTTCAGCGATCCAGGTCATCGGGAAAGGCGCGAATCAAGCATGCCGGGCAGCCTCGCGGCGGGCGCGATGGCGGTCAAGTGCGGCGCGTTACTGCGCCGCCTCCTGCTGGCTGCCATCGCCGGCCTTGGCGGGCGGCGCCGGCGGCT
Source organism: Devosia sp. J20-27 (assembly GCF_055808595.1). Lineage (NCBI taxonomy): Bacteria > Pseudomonadati > Pseudomonadota > Alphaproteobacteria > Hyphomicrobiales > Devosiaceae > Devosia > Devosia sp. J20-27. Next base: position 942,460 of record NZ_CM147875.1, read on the forward strand.
TGCGCGGGGCGCGCTGCTTGATGCGCTTGATCTTGATGCGCTTGATCTGGCGGCTGTCGGACTGCAGCACTTCGAACTCGAAGCCCTTGATGCCACCGATGACCTCGCCCTTCTGCGGCACGCGGCCGGCCAGATCGAACACCAGGCCGCCCAGCGTATCGACATCGTCGACATGGCTGCCCAGATCGAAATCGTCGCCGATCACGGCGCGCACCTCGGAGAGTTCGGCACGGGCACTGGCAATAAAATTGGCCGAGTTGACGCGGCGGACCAGCGCGACGTTCTCGTCGTGCTCGTCCTCGATCTCGCCGACAACGGCCTCGAGCAGATCCTCGATGGTGACGACGCCGTCGGTGCCGCCGAATTCGTCGATGACGATAGCCATATGGACGCGCTGCAGCTGCATCTGCTGGAGCAGATCGCCCACCGGCATCAGCGGCGGCACAAAGAGCACGGTGCGGGCAATCTCGAGCTTGCCCAGCTTCTGGCGCAGGGGCGGCGAAACGAGTTTGACCGGCACGTCCTTTTCCGGATCGGTGACCGGCTCGGTGACCCGGCGCATGGCATCCTTGATGTGGATGAAGCCGGTGATGTTGTCGAGATTGTCGACATAGACCGGCATGCGCGAGTGGCCGACCTGGCGGAACCGGGCAATCAGCACGCCGAGCGTATCGTCGGCATCGACGGCCTCGATATCGGCGCGCGGCACCATGACGTCCTCGACGCGCTTTTCGCCCAGTTCGAGCACGTTCTTGAGAATGGTGCGCTCGGACGGGGTGAAGTCGGCGGACTCGCCGTTCTTTTCGGATTCGAGCGCAACCTCGAGATCGTCACGAAGTGACTGGGTGCGCAGGGCCAGCAGGCCTTTCAGCCGGGTCCAGAGAGATGGCCCCCGCGGTTGGGCGGAGGCGGTGCTAGAAGGCGGCTCGGCTGCGGGTTTGGTGTCTTGCGCCTGTCGTTCCGGGCGCGGTGCGGTCTCTTGATCGCTCATCATGTCGGCCGCGATTGGCGCGGCGGTCCTTCAGTTATAGGGGTCGGCAATACCCAATGTCGAAAGGATCTGGGTTTCCAGTCCTTCCATGACAAGGGCCTGCTCTTCTTCAAGGTGATCATATCCCAGAATGTGCAGAAAGCCATGCACGACCAAATGGGTAAAGTGATCGGTAAAACTGACGCCCAGATCGGCGGCTTCGCGCTCCAGCGTTTCGCGGGCGAGCGTGATGTCGCCGAGCAGACCGACGACCGGCGTAAACGGCTCGATCTGCGGGAAACTGAGGACGTTGGTCGGCTTGTCGATCTGGCGCCATTGCTGGTTCAGCACGCGTTGCTCTGCATCATCCATAAGGACGACGGAGAGTTCGGCGACGCCGGCGACTTTTGCCCTGGACTGGCGCAAAGCCTCAAGGATCCCCGTGGTGGCGATCGCTTCAAGTCCATCGGGCCAGCCTTCCAATTCGACCGAGAAGGCGATTTCGAGCGGGATGCGGGGCGGACTCAGCGGGCCTTGTCCTCTTTGGACGTCGCGCCCTCGTAGGCACGGACGATACGGCCGACCAGAGCGTGACGGACGACGTCCTTGTCGGAGAAACGGGTGATGTGCACGCCCTCGATACCATCGAGCAGATGCAGCGCCTCGACGAGACCGGACTTCTGGCCGGGCGGCAGATCGACCTGGGTCGGATCGCCGGTGACGATCATCTTGGAGCCCTCGCCCAGACGGGTGAGGAACATCTTCATCTGCATCGAGGTGGTGTTCTGCGCCTCGTCGAGGATGACGACGGCATTGGAGAGAGTGCGGCCGCGCATGAAGGCGAGCGGCGCCACCTCGATCATGCCCGAGGTGATGCAGCGCTCGACGTGCTCGGGGCGCATCATGTCGTAGAGGGCGTCATAGAGCGGACGCAGATAGGGATCGACCTTGTCCTTCATGTCGCCGGGCAGGAAGCCGAGGCGTTCGCCGGCCTCGACGGCCGGACGGCTGAGGATGATGCGGTTGATGTCGCCGCGCTCGAGCAGGCTCGCGGCATGGGCGACGGCGAGATAGGTCTTGCCGGTACCGGCGGGGCCGCAGCCGAAGACCAGCTCCGCCCGGTCCATGGCGCGCATATAGGCGTCCTGGGCCGGGGTACGGGCGACGATGGTGGCCTTGCGGGTGGCGATCTGCGCCATGCGGACCTTGCCCTTGCGCTCCATGGTGGGGAGCGTGAGCTGGCTGTCCTCGGTCTGCACCATGCGGATCATGGTATCGACATTGGCGATCTCGATGGCCTGGCCCTCTTCGAGCAGACCATAGAGCGACTCGAGGACGCGACGCGCCTGGTCGACACCGGAGGCGGGGCCCTTGAGCATGACGTGGTTGCCGCGCGGCGTGGCCTGCACGGCCAGGCGCTGTTCGATCAGCGCCAGGTTCTGGTCGAAATCACCGTAGAGCTGGGACGCCAGCCGGTTGTCTTCGAAGGCGAGTTCAAGTTGGGAGGAAAGGGCGTTCTCGGCGGTCGGAGACAAATGCCTGCTCAAATCCGGTGGGCTCCTTAGAGGGCCCGATCAACCTCAACCCATGTGGGCTCAGGCCTGGGCCATCGCTGCGTGAGACTCAATCACGCTAGCAGATTTCGGTTCCGCCACTGTGACAATCTTGCCAGTCAGTGAATTATTTCCGGCAGCGACGATCTCGACGGGCTGGATGGTGCCGATCAGGCGTTCCGGGCCATCCATGTGCACGGCCTGCAGGTAGGGCGAGCGACCGCCGACCTGGCCGGGCATGCGGCCCTTCTTTTCGATCAGCACCGGCAGCACGCGGCCGACGACGGAGACGCCGAAATCGCGCATCTGGCCCGTCATCTGGTCGTTGAGGCGCTGCAGCCGTTCGGTCTTGACCGCTTCGGGCACCTGATCGTCCATGGTGGCGCCGGGGGTGCCGGGGCGGATGGAGTATTTGAAGGTATAGGCCGAGGCGTAGCCAACCTCTCTGGCGATATCGAGGGTGGCCTCGAAATCGGCGTCCGTCTCGCCGGGGAAGCCGACGATGAAATCGCCCGAGAGGGCGAGATCGGGCCGCGCGGCGCGGATGCGCTCGATGACGGCCATGTACTCGGCGCGGGTGTGGCGGCGGTTCATGGCCTTGAGAATCCTGTCCGAGCCCGACTGCACCGGCAGGTGCAGATAGGGCATCAGGGCCGGCAGGTCGCGATGCGCCGCGATCAGCTCGTCGCTCATGTCGAGCGGATGGCTGGTGGTGTAGCGGATGCGCGACAGACCCTCGATCTCGGCGAGGCGATAGCAGAGTTCACCGAGACCGACGGTGCGGCCGCCGGCGTCGAGGCCATGATAGGCGTTGACGTTCTGGCCGAGCAGGGTCAGTTCGCGCACTCCGGCTTCGGCGAGGTTGCGGGCCTCGGCCAGGACCTGCTCAAGCGGGCGCGAGACTTCGGCGCCGCGGGTATAGGGGACGACGCAGAACGAGCAGAACTTGTCGCAGCCTTCCTGCACGGTGAGGAAGGCGGTGAGGCCGCGGGCCAGCGTCACTTCGCGGCGGGCGGGGGGCAGGTGCTCGAACTTGTCTTCCTCGGGGAAGTCGGTTTCGACGACGGTGGCGCCATTATGGGCGCGTTTGATGAGATCAGGCAGGCGATGGTAGCTTTGCGGCCCGAAGACCAGATCGACGCTGCCTTTGGCGCGACGGACGATCTCGTCGCCCTCGGCCTGCGCGACGCAGCCGGCCACCCCGATCATGAAGCCGGCGCCGCCGGCGGCGCGCGCCTCGTCACGCACCTCACGCAGGCGGCCGAGTTCGGAAAACACTTTCTCGGAAGCCTTCTCGCGGATGTGGCAGGTGTTGAGCACCACCAGGTCGGCCTCTTCCATCACCTGCGTCGGCTGATAGCCGTGCGGCGCCAGTGCGTCGGCCATACGATCGGAATCGTAGACGTTCATCTGGCAGCCGTAGGTCTTGATGAAGAGCTTTTTCGGGGTCTCGGTCATGGCGGGGGTCATTACACCCAACGGACGGCGAATCCAAGGAAGACCCGCCGAAGCCGCAAGCGGCGGACTGCTAGGTGCGGATGGTGGCGGGCACCTGCTGGCCGCGGTTGAGCGCCACGAGGGCGCGCCGCACCTCGAGCTCGGCGGCACGGGTGACCGCCTTGCGGTCGGAGCCAGCCGCCAGCGGGATGGGCGAACCGAAGGCCAGGGTGACCTCCTTGACGCCGCCGGTGAGGATTTCCCGGATGTTCTGGCCGACCGACTTGGACTTGATCCAGGCAATCAGCGAGCGTTCGTTGCGCGACACCGGCAGGCCCTGCAGACGGGTATAGGAAATGGTCAGCGGCTGGATCAGCATTTCGCGGGCGCCGCCCTGCAGCATGGCCTGCTGCGCGGCGCCGACAAGGGCGGTGCGGAAGGGCAGCACGTGGGTGCCGATATCGGACTGGCCTTCGGCAAACAGCAGCACGGCGCCGCCATCGGCCATGCGCTGCGCCATTTCGCCGGTGGTGCGCTTGGCGTCACTGGGGCGGTTGCGATCCACGAACAGGGTACGCTGCAGGCCGGCCATGAAGTTGACGAAGAACCACTTCTCGATCTCCTTCTTGGCGACGAAGGTGACATTGGCGGCCGAACCGACGGCGATGATGTCGGTCCAGGAGATATGATTGGAGACCATCAGCACCGGCCGGCCAGTGACCGGCTGACCGATGACGGTGACCTTGAGGCCGATGAATATGGCGCCGAGGCGGTGGAAGATGCGCGGGATGATGGTCCAGCCCGGCGCGCCCAGCTTGGCCCAGACCCACTGGATGGGGCAGAAAACCAGCAGGAAGGGCAGATAGACAAACAGGAAAAACAGCACGCGGAAGATCATGATGTCGGCTCGTCCTTCTTGAGCGGCACGGCATAGAGTTCGAGGCGGTGATCGACCAGCTTGTAGCCAAGCCGTTTGGCGATGAGTTCCTGGATGGCCTCGATCTCTTCGTTGCGGAATTCGATGACCTTGCCCGAGCGGATATCGATCAGGTGGTCGTGGTGCTCGTCGGGGATGGGCTCGAAGCGGGCGCGCCCGTCCTTGAAGTCATGCTTGGTGACGAGCCCGGCTTCCTCGAAGAGATTGAGGGTGCGGTAGACGGTGGAGAGCGAGATGCGGGGATCGACGCCACTGGCGCGGCGATAGAGTTCCTCGACATCGGGATGATCGAAGGCCTGCTCCATTACCTGGGCGATGACGCGACGCTGGTCAGTCATGCGCATGCCCTTGCGGGAACACTGCTCTTCGAGCGTTTCGACAGGCTTGCTCATGAGGGCATCCCGTGCCTGGCCGTTGTTGTCCGGCTTAGCCAAGATCGCGGCTCATGACAATGGCGGTGGCGGGCTCGCCGTTGTCGCGCGGGTAGTAGCCGGTGCGTTCGGAGATCTTTTCAAAGCCCAGTTTGCGATAGAGCCGGATGGCAGCGACGTTGTCCTCGGCGACCTCGAGGAAGAGCTTGGTGGCCGGCGACATCAGGAGGTCGCTGAAGACGGCGCGCAGCAGGGCGACGCCGACACCCTTCTTGCGCCAGCGCGGATCGACGGCGATGGTGATCAGTTCGGCCTCGTCGGCGGCAATGCGGATCATGGCGAAGCCGGCAATCCTCCGCCTGGCGTCGCAAGCGACATAGACCGGGGTATCGCGGCCGGCGATGTAGGCGGCGAAGTCCTCGCGCGGCCAGCCACGGTAGAAGCCCTGGGCATGCAGGCGCGCGCAGGTTTCGGCGTCGGCGGTTTCGGCCGGTTCGATGTGCAGGCCGCCGGGGGCCATCCAGATCTTTTCAATGCTCATTGGCGGGCCACCCGGAATTTGGTCTGCGGCTTGGCGTCGGCGTCGCGGACATAGGCGGCCTCGGGCGAGGTTGCGGCAGGTGCGGTGGCCGCGTAGCGGGCAACCAGAGCAATATCGACAAACGATGTACTGACGACAGGCACACCGGCGGGGATCCGCGCCTGCGCATCGTCCATGGCAAGCACGCTGGGCCCGCTATCGTCGGGAAAGAGCTGGAAATAAGCCTCGCCGCGGCGGGCATCGAGCAGCACGGCCACCGGGCCGGACGCGCCCAGCGACAGCGCGAGGAGCGTCGGCACGCCGATCACCGGAATATCGAGGGCGAGGCCAAGGCCGCGGGCGGCGCTCAGCCCGATGCGCAGGCCGGTGAAGCTGCCGGGGCCGGTGGTGACGGCGATGCGGCTCAGATCGGCATAGGTGACGCCATTGCGGGCCAGCAGATCGTTGATGCGGGGAAAGATCAGCTCGGCATGGCCCTGGGCGATGTCGTCCACCGAAGTGTCGAGGCTGCCATCGGCGCGCAACAGGGCCAGTTGCAGGCGCGGCGCGACGGTATCGATGGCGAGGAGAATGCCCATGGCCGAGAAATAGTGGGACGGAAGGAGAATGTCATCCTTGTTGACGTGAGTGGGCGGGATTTGCTGGCCGCCTGCGGAGGGGACAGGGGCTGTGGCACCCCTCACCCTAGCCCTCTCCCCTGAGGGGAGAGAGGAGGCGGCCCGCCACTCAAGGGGACGAAAACAAGAACGCCCGGCAGGGCCGGGCGGTGGAGAGGAATTGACTGGCGCGATTTGCCCCCGAGGGGTCGCGGTCAGACCTGCTGGACGGACTCGACGCCGGGGACGAAGTGGCGAAGCAGGTTTTCGATGCCGGACTTGAGGGTGGCGGTCGAGGAGGGGCAGCCGGAGCAGGCGCCCTGCATGTGCAGGTAGACGGTGCCTTCCCGGAAGCCCTTGAAGGTGATGTCGCCGCCATCCATGGCGACCGCCGGGCGGACGCGGGTGGCGAGCAGTTCCTTGATCACCTCGACGGTTTCGGTATCGCCGGCCTCGAAGAACTCGCCCTCTTCGGTATCGACTGCCTCGGTGCCATCGGCGATGACGGGCTTGCCCGAGAGGAAGTGCTCCATGATGACGCCGAGAATGGCCGGCTTGATGTGGTTCCACTCGGTGATGTCCTTGGTGACCGAGATGAAATCGGAGCCGAGGAAGACGCCGGTGACGCCGGGCACGCTGAACAGCGCCATGGCCAGCGGCGAGATGGAGGCGGCAGCCTCGTTGCGGAAATCGCGCGGCTCGCCGGCCACAACTTCGCGGCCCGGAAGGAATTTCAGGGTGGCGGGATTGGGCGTGGCTTCGGTCTGGATGAACATCGCGGGCTTCCGATTAACGGTTAGAACGTTTCTAAAATAGAGTTTTGAAGCCCGTTTCGCAAGGGGGATCAGGCCAGCGCTATGATCTGCTCGTCGGTCATCGAGCCGGGAACGATGCTGATCAGGATGGGCAGCGCAGCCGAACCGCTGCGGCTCGAGAAGGCCGTAACAAGCGGGCCAGGCCCCTCCTTGGAGACGCTGGCGGCCAGCACCATGATGGCGATGCCGGGATCCTCGGCGATCAGCCGTTCGATGGCCTTGATGGGATCGCCTTCGCGGATCACCGTCTCGGTCCGCACATTGCCGATATCGGCAATGCGGGCGACGCGCTGGTCGATGAGGCGCTCGGCATTTTCCCGCGCCTCGGCCCGCATGACCTCCTCGACGCCGATGAACTGCTGGAAATCAGCGGTTTCGATGACCGTCAGCAGCACCACCGTGCCGCCGGTCCGGTTGACGCGATGCGCCGCGAAGGTGACGGCCCGGTCGCATTCGGGCGTGTCGTCGATGAGAACGAGAAATTTGCGCTTGTATTCAGCTTCGAGCATGCCGCACCCCTTGCTCAGATCGCGTCATTGTCCCACCGCTGGAGGCGGCGGGCAAGTTCTGTCGCTGGCGCGTCGATTTCAGCGCACGAAGCCGACGATCCTGCGGATCTCGTCCATGTGCGGAACCGCAATGGCCCGGGCCCGGTCGGCACCGTCGCGCAGGATGCGGTCCATCTCGCCGCGATCGCCCACCAGCCGCCGCATCTCGTCGGCGACCGGGGCGAGCACCGAGACCGCGAGCTCGGCGAGGGCGGGCTTGAACTTGCCCCAGCCGTGGCCGCCATATTCGGCGAGCACGGCATCAACCGGCAGATCGGCGAGCGCGGCGTAGATGGCGACCAGGTTGGCGGCCTCGGGGCGGTTGTCGAGACCGGCGGCCTCGGTCGGCAGCGCCTCGGGGTCGGTGGTCGCCTTCTTGATCTTCTTGGCGATCGTGTCGGCATTATCCATCATGTAGACGGTGGACATGTCCGAAGCATCGGACTTGGACATCTTCTTCTTGCCGTCGCGCAGGCTCATCACCCGCATGGCCGGGCCGGTGGAGAGCGTCTCGGTGATCGGGAAATAATCCGCCTCGAAGCCGAGGCTTTTGATCTGCTTGCGGAAATCGTGGTTGAACTTCTTGGCGATGTCGCGTGTCAGTTCGAGATGCTGGCGCTGGTCATCGCCGACCGGCACGCCGGTCGACTTGTAGAGCAGGATGTCGGCGGCCATCAGCGATGGGTAGGCGAAGAGGCCGAGCGACACCTGCTCGGAATTTTCACCGGCCTTGTCCTTGAACTGGGTCATGCGCGACATCCAGCCCATGCGCGCCACGCAGTTGAAGATCCAGCTCAGTTCGGCGTGCTCGACGACCTGGGACTGGTTGAAAATGATCGACCGCGTGGGATCGAGACCGGCGGCGATGTAGGCCGCGGCAATCTCGTAGGTCCAGCGGCGCAGGTCTTCGGGCTCCTGCCAGACAGTGATGGCGTGCATGTCGACGACGCAATAGATCGTCTCATGGGTCTGCTGCAGCGGCACGAAGCGCCGGATGGCGCCCAGATAGTTGCCCAGATGCAGATCGCCGGACGGCTTGATGCCCGAAAAGACGCGCGGAGTGAAGGTCATGGCCCTGTCCCGTTGGTTCCGGACGTGCCTCTAGCGCCTCAGTCCGGGCTTCGCAAGGCTCAGGGCATGCAGGGCCGGATCGGACGCCTGGCACGAACCGGCTGAAGGGCGCGCGAATCAGGCGCCCGGGCAGCGTTCCAGCAGGGCGGCGGCGGCGGCATCGAGTTCAGCGAGAGTCAGCGAGGTGCCGATGGGCGAGGACTTGCCGCCATCCTGACGCGCCCCGTCGGGCTCGATGGCCTCGACCATGTTGTCCGGCCCCTCGAGCACGACCCGGTAGCGCGTCAGCCCGCCATCGATGGGTTGCGGATCGTCGAAGCGCACCGATTCGATGCTGGCCATGTTGATGCCGATGGAAAAGATGCCGCCATCGAACTCGAAGGTGCCGAGGAAATTGCAGGTTTCGGGCTCGGTGACGGTGAACGAGAAGGCGACCTCGCCCTCGCCGCCGCTGAACTCGCCCGGTCCGCTGCGCACGATATCGACCACCTGATCGGCGGCAACTGTCGCCTTGCCGCCGGCGGAAAAGCCGATGAAGGTCGCGGCCACCAGATCGAGCGATGATGCATCCTCGGCCAATGCGGGCTGGCAGGCGAGCCCGATGAGTAGGGCTGCAGACAGGGTGCGGGCGAACATGGGACTCTCCTTGCAGGGTGCAGCCTCGACGCTATCCCAGTTTGACGCGGGTCGCGACCGGAAGCTTGGAGCGAAGCGGCAGAGACCTACCACTCGAGGACGATCTTGCCCTTCTCGCCGCCGGCGGCCAGCCGGAAGGCCTCGGCATAATCGGCGGCCGGCATGCGGCGGGTGATGACCTTGCGCACGTCGAGGCCGCTTTCGAGCATGGCCAGCATCTTGTGCCAGGTCTCGAACATTTCCCGGCCGTAGATGCCGCGCAGCGTGATCATGCGGAAGACGATCTTGCCCAGATCGAAGATGAAGGGCCGCGCCGGCACGCCGAGCAGGGCGATGCGGCCGCCCATGACCATGTGGTCGATCATCTGGTCGAGGGCGGCCGGCGCGCCGCTCATTTCGAGACCGACATCGAACCCTTCCTTCATGCCGAGGCGGGTCATGACGTCGCGCAGGTTTTCGGTGGCGACATTGACCGGCACGACGTCGGCGACCTCGGCGGCGAGGGCCAGCCGGTCGGGGTTCATGTCGGTGATAACAACGTGGCGGGCGCCGACATGGCGGGCGACGGCGGCGCCCATGATGCCGATGGGGCCGGCGCCGGTGATCAGCACGTCCTCGCCGACAATGTTGAAGGCCAGCGCGGTATGCACGGCATTGCCGAGCGGATCGAGGATGGCGCCGAGCTCGTCATCGATGCTGTCGGGCAGCGGGATGATGTTGAAGGCCGGGATCTTGACGAATTCGGCAAAGGCGCCGGGCAGATTGACGCCGATGCCCTTGGTGTCGGGATCGAGATGGAACTTGCCGGCGCGGCTGGCGCGGCTCTTCATGCCGACGACATGACCTTCGCCGGAGACGCGCTGGCCGAGGCTGAGGTTTTTCACCTCGGCGCCAAGGGCGACGATCTCGCCCGCATATTCATGGCCGGTGATCATCGGCACCGGCACAGTGCGGGCGGCCCATTCGTCCCACTTGTAGATGTGGATGTCGGTGCCGCAGATGCCGGTTTTGCTGACCTTGACCAGCACGTCTTCGGGGCCGATTTCGGGGACCGGGCGATCCTCCATCCAGATGCCGGGCTCGGCGCGGGCTTTGACGAGGGCTTTCATGCGGCTACTCCGGCTGCACGACCTCGTGGTTCGACAGGCTCACCATGAGGTCTACTGAACAATGAGGCCCTCATCCTGAGCCTGTCGAAGGACGAGGGCCGGGCGACCCGGCGGTCAGATGATCCCCAGCTCCCGGCCGGCCTCGGTGAAGGCGCCGATGGCAAAGTCGATGTCGGCATCCTCGAGGGCGGCGGACATCTGGGTGCGGATGCGGGCCTTGCCCTTGGGCACGACAGGAAAGAAGAAGCCGGCGACATAGACACCGCGCCGGTCGAGCGCGGCCGCGAGGTCCTGGGCGCGGCTGGCCTCGCCGAGCATGACCGGAATGATCGGGGTTTCGCCGGGCAACAGTTCGAAGCCGGCGGCGGTGAGACCGGCGCGGAAGCGGCCTGTGTGGCGCATCAGGGTGGCGCGACGATCGTCGGCGGCCTCGGCGATCTCGAGCGCCTTCAGCGATCCAGCAGCAACGGCAGGGGCGAGGGCGTTGGAAAAGAGATAGGGGCGGGCGCGCTGGCGCAGCAGGTCGATGACCGGCTGGGCGGCAGCGATGAAGCCGCCCATGGCGCCGCCAAGGGTCTTGCCGAAGGTGCCGGTGACGATGTCGATCTCGGTATTGGTGAGTGCCCCGGTGCCGCGACCCTGCGGCCCGAGATGGCCGGTGGCGTGGCAGTCGTCGACGGCAATTATGGCGCCATACTTGTCGGCCAGCGCCCGGATTTCCGGGAGCTTGGCGACGTAGCCATCCATCGAGAAGACGCCGTCGGTAACGATCATGCGGAAGCGGGCACCGTCGGTGACGGCCTGCCTGAGCTGGGCTTCGAGATCGTCCATGTCGCTGGTGGCATAGCGGTAGCGTCTGGCCTTGCTCAGGCGCACGCCATCGATGATGGAGGCGTGGTTGAGGGCGTCCGAGATGATGGCGTCCTCGGGCCCGAGCAGGGTTTCAAAGAGGCCGCCATTGGCGTCGAAACAGGCGGCAAAGAGGATGGAATCGTCCTTGCCGAGATAGCGCGCGGTGGCCTGTTCGAGCTCGCGGTGGAGGTCCTGGGTGCCGCAGATGAAGCGCACCGAGGCCATGCCGAAGCCATATTGATGAATGGCTTTTTCGGCCTGATGAACGATGTCGGGATGGTTGGCGAGACCGAGATAGTTGTTGGCGCAGAGATTGACCATGGAGCGGCCGCCGACGGTGATGCGGCCGCCCTGCGGACCGGTGATCAACCGCTCGCGCTTGAGCAGGCCGGCCGCCTCGATATCGGTGAGCTGGTGGCGCAGGTGGTCGAGAAACTGGGATTGCATCGGACATTCCTCCGTGATGGAGGAAATTCCGCTATAACGGACACTATGTCAAGGTATCACGGAATTTCCTTGGCGACGCTGGCATCGGGCGCTAGGCTTGACCCAAACCATGAGGATTGCATGACGGAAGCGCCCGATATCGGACCGGTGATCCAGCGCGAGCGCAAGGCGCGGCACCTGACGCTGGAACGGCTGGCGCAGCTGTCGGGCGTGTCGCGCTCGATGCTCAGCCAGATCGAGCGCGGCGAGTCGAACCCGACCTTTGCGGTGCTGTGGGGGCTGACGCAGGCGCTCAAGATCGACCTGGCAGACCTGATTGCCGGCGGCGTGGCGCATCGACAGGCCAACCCGGTCGATATTGTGACGGTGCCGCTGACGCCGGAAATCAAGAGCCCGGAGGGCTGGTGGCGGCTGCGCATCCTGAGCCCGCCGGCGATGTCGGGCCGCGTTGAATGGTATGAGGTGGAGGTGGCGCCGGGCGGCCGGCTGGCGAGTGCGCCGCACGCGGCCGGCACGTTCGAGCACCTGACGGCGCAGACGGCCGGGCTGCGGGTCAAGACGACGCTGGGCGAGCAGGCGCTGGCCGAGGGCGAGACGGCGCGCTACCGCGCCGATGTCGAGCACGAGATTGCCAATGCCGGCACGACGCCAGCCAGGGCGCTGCTGGTGGTGGTCTACGAGTAGACATCCATCGGAAAGCCTAGTGGTTCGACAAGCTCACCATGAGGCTACCGGGGATCAGGCGCGTCGGCGCAACCGGGCCAACAGGGCACCGAGCTTCTGCACGCCGGTGAGGTGCACCAGCGCGAAATAGGCGCCAGCCCCGAAGAGGCAGAGCGCCAGCAGGGCGAAGCCCTGCAGCAGGAAGTTGTATCCCGGATCGAACACCGGGCCGAGCAGCCAGACGAGGCCCCAGAGCGTGCCGCCGAGCACGAGGCTGAGCAGCAGGATCAGGCCCTGCTGGCGCCACTCGGCGGCAGCGAGGCGGAAATGGCCGCGGCGGGCGAGAAAGAGCGCCAGCAGCAGCACGTTGACCCAGGCCGCGACCGAGGTGGCGAGCGCGATGCCGATATGCTTGAGGCTGGAAAACAGCAGCAGCGACAGCACGACATTGATGACCAGCGAGACGGCGGCAAAGATGGTTGGCGTGCCTGTATCCTGACGCGAGAAGAAGCCCGGCTGCAGTACGCGGATGAGCACGAAGGCGGGCAGGCCGACGGCGAAGGCGACGAGCGCCTCGGAGACGGTGACCGAATCCTGCGGCCCGAAGGCGCCACGCTCGAAGAGGACGCGGACGATGGGCAAAGCGAGGCCGATCAGCGCTGCGGCGGCGGGCATCGACAGCAGCATGGAGAGAAACAGCGACTGGCCCTGGCTCTGGCGCGCCTCGAGGTCGCGACCGGCGCTGAGATGGCGGCTGAGTTCGGGCAGCAGCACGGTGCCGATGGCGATGCCGATGATGCCGAGCGGCAATTGGTAGAGCCGGTCGGCATTGTAGATGATCGACATCACCTCGTCGGCGCCCGAGGCAATGACGGTGCCCACGAAGATGTTGATCTGGGTGATGCCGCCGGCGACGATGGCCGGCACGGCGAGCACCCAGAAGCGACGCACATCGGCATCGAGGCGGGGCAGGCGGATGCGCGGCACGATGCCGGTGCGGCGAACCGCAGCATAGACCAGCGCCAGCTGGGCGATGCCGCCCAGCATGGTGGCGATGGCGACCCAGAAGGCGGTGTCGGGCGCCTCGAGCGTCAGGATGGCGAGCGGGATCAGTGCCGAGATGTTGACGAGGTTGAGGACCACCGGGGCGAAAGCGGCGGCAAAGAAGCGGTCCATCGAATTGAGGATGGCCGCATAGGCCGCCATCAGCGACATGCAGGCCAGATAGGGGAACATGATCCGCGTCAGGAAGACGGTGAGCTCGAACTTGGCCGGATCATTGAGGAAGCCGGGAACGAACGGCACCATGACGGCTTCGGCAAAGATCTCGACCAGAATGGTGACGACGAGGATCACCGCCACCAGCCAGCTCATGATGCGGGAGGCGAGTTCACGGGCACCCTCGCGGCCCTGGGTTTCGAGCGCCCCCGAGAACATCGGCACAAAGGCGGTGTTGAAGGCCCCTTCGGCAAACAGGCGGCGGAACAGGTTGGGGAAGCGGAACGCGGCGTTGAAGGCGTCCGAGACCGGCGAGATGCCGAGCACGGCGGCCATCAGTGCGTCGCGGAAAAAGCCGAAGACGCGGGAGACCAGTGTCAGGCCGCCAACGGAGAGAATATTGCGGTAAAGGCTCATGCCGGGATCGCGGCGCGGCGCAGGGTCCGGGCGGACCTAGCCATTGGCCACCTTCTTTTCCGGCTTCTCGGACTTTTCGGGTTTCTCGGCCTTTTCGGCTTTGTCGGTCTTGTCGCGCGGCGGGCTGAAGACGGCGAGCAGGCGATTGCGGATTTTGACCTGACGGGACTTGGAGTCGATCTTATGGCCGGTGAGGTCGGTGACGTAGAAGACGTCGACGGCCTTTTCGCCATAGGTGCCGATATGGGCCGAGCCGATGGTGAGGTTGAGATCGGAGATTTCACGGGTCAGCTGATGCAGCAGGCCGGTACGATCGAGGCCCGAGGCCTCGATGACGGTGAATTTCTCCGAGATGGAATTGGAGATCTGCACTTCGGCGGGCAGCGAGAAGGGCTTGAGGCGCTTGTTGAGCTTGCTCTCCTTGCCCAGGTCGATGAGGATCTGGCGCTTGCCCTGCAGCAGCTGCTTGACGGTATCGATGATGCGGGTGGCGCGGACCTTTTCATCCTCGTCGGAGGTGAAGGCGCGGCGCAGCCGGAAGGTATCGAGAGCGCGACCATCGCGGGTGCCGAAGATCTGGGCGCCGATGATGGAGGCCTCGCACATGGTGCAGGCGCCGGCGATCAGCGACAGCAGGCGCGGATGGTCCGGGGTGTAGAAGCTGACCTCGGTGATCGACTCGAAGGCCTGGATGCGGATCGACCCGGCAAAGACGTTGCCGGCCAGATCGGCATTGCGGATCATGCGGGCGTGCTCGACCTGCAGTTCAGGCTCGGCGCGCAGCCAGTAGTGATCGTAGTGGCGGCCCAGATAGGTCTTGATATCGGCCTCGGGCCAGCCCTGCAGCTGCTCGCCGAGCACCGTCTTGGCAGTTTCGATGCGGTCGCGCTGGGTGAGCTGGGTATGGCCGCCGGAGAGCAGCGGCTCGGTGGCGAAGTAGAGGGCGCGCAGCAGCGAGCCCTTCCAGCCGGTCCAGACCCCCGGGCCGACCGCCCGGATGTCGCAGGCGGTGAGGATCATGAGCAGCGCCAGGCGTTGCGGCGACTGCACGATATCGGCAAAGGACTTGGCGGTTTCGGGATCCTGGATGTCGCGGGCCTGGGCGATCTCGCTCATGAGCAGGTGATATTGCACCAGCCAGGAGACGGTATCGGTTTCGGCCGGGGAGAGGCCGAGGCGCGGACAGAACTTCCTGGCGAACCTGGCGCCGGCCTCGGAATGGTCCTCGGGGCGGCCCTTGGCGATGTCGTGGATGAAGAGGGCGACGTAGAGCAGCCGGGTATCGTTGAGGTGGGGCAGCAGCTCGTGGGTGAGCGGCAGTTCGGCCTTGAGGCCGCCATTGTCGATTTCGGCCATGACGCCGACGGCGCGGATCAGGTGCTCGTCCACCGTATAGTGGTGGTACATGTTGAACTGCATGAGCGCGACGATCTTGCCGAACTCGCGGACGAAGCGGCCGAGCACGCCGGACTCGTTCATCTGCCGGAGGATGCGTTCGACGGTCCTGGGATTGGTCAGGATCTCGAGGAACCAGGCATTGGCCAGCTTGTCGCTGCGCAGGTCGGGTCCGATCAGCCGCAGCGAGCGGGTGATTTCCTTGATGGCGTCGGGATGGAACAGCAGGTCCTTGCGACTGGCGATCAGGAAGCAGCGGATGAGGTTTTTCGGGTCCTTGTCGAAGACGCCGGGCTCAATGACGTTGAGGCGGCCGCTGTCGATGACGAAATCGGCCTCGCCCTTGATGGCGCGGCGGCCGCGACGGAACGGCGCCAGGGCACGGCCGACCATGTCGAGCGGCTTGCCGTGGTTGAACTCGAGGCTGGTGGCAAAGATACGGGTGAGGTCGCCGACATCCTTGGCGACAAGGAAGTAGCGCTTCATCAGCCGTTCGACGGCCAGCATGCCGGCGCGATCGGAAAAGCCGAGACGGGCGGCAAGATCGGGCTGCAGATCGAAGGTCAGCTTTTCGTCGGCGCGGCCGGTGAGGAAATGCAGGTTGCAGCGGATGGCCCAGAGGAAATCCTCGGCGCGCTGGAACAGGCGATGCTCCTGGGCCGAGAGGACGCCCTTGCCGACCAGCTCGGCGCCGGTCTTGACCTTGAAGAAGTACTTGCCGATCCAGAACAGGGTGTTGAGATCGCGCAGGCCGCCCTTGCCGTCCTTGACGTTTGGCTCGACCACATAGCGCGTATTGCCCATCTGCCGGTGGCGTTCCTTGCGCTCGGCCATCTTGGCGGCGATGAATTCGGGGCCGGTGCGCGGCATGATCTCGTTTTCGAAGCGATCGATCAGCTGGGCGTAGAGCTTCTTGTCGCCGGTGAGGTAGCGCGCCTCGAGCGTGGCGGTGCGCACGGTCATGTCGGCGCGCGACATGCGGATGCATTCGTCGACCGAACGAACGGCATGACCGACCTTCTGGCCAAGGTCCCAGAGCATGTAGAGGATGTATTCGGTGACCTGCTCGCCCCAGGGGGTCTGCTTGTAGGGCAGGATGAAGAGCAGATCGATATCGGAGCCGGGGGCCAGCGTGCCGCGGCCATAGCCGCCGACCGCCGCCAGGGACACCGACTCGGCGCCGGAGGGATTGTCGACCGGATAGACCTCGCGCACGGCAAAGCTGTGAATGGCGCGGATGATCTCGTCCTCGGCGTGGGAGAGATTCTGGGCGCAACGGATGCCCTTGCCGGTTTCCAGCAACTCGGCCTCGGCCGACGTCCTGGCATCGGCCAGCACCGCCTTGAACACGCCCAGAGCGGCGGCCCGGGCCTGACTGGAGCGCACCGACTGGCTGCCGATCGCCACTTTGATATCGGCAAGGATATCGGCAGCGGACTTCAGCTGGAACGCAGGTTTGCGCGGGCGGATTTCAGCTTCGACGAGCGGCATCACGGATTTTCTTTAGCTCATAGACGAGGTCGATGGCCTGTCTGGGTGTCAATTCGTCGGGGCGAACCTGATCGAGCATCTCATGAAGGGGATTAACGCTAGCCTTCGGCGGCGGCGGTGGAGCGTGGGCAAACAGCGGGAGATCGTCTAGCACGGCCCCCTTGGCGCCGGAAGAGCGCTGTTCGAGCAGGGTGAGCACCTGGCGGGCGCGGGCCAGCACCGGTTCGGGCAGCCCGGCGAGCCTGGCCACCTGGATGCCGTAGCTGCGATCGGCGGCACCGGCCGCCACTTCGTGCAGAAACACGACTTCGCCCTCCCACTCGCGCACCTTCATGGTGACGTTGGAGACCCGCGCAAGGCTCTTGGAGAGCGACGTCATCTCATGGAAATGCGTCGCGAACAGGGCCCGGCAGCCGGTCTGGTCGTGCAGCGCCTCGACGGCGGCCCAGGCAATCGAGAGGCCATCGAAGGTCGCTGTGCCGCGGCCGATCTCGTCGAGCACGACGAGCGAGGCGCGGGTGGCGCGATTGAGGATGGCGGCGGTCTCGACCATTTCGACCATGAAGGTCGAGCGGCCGCCGCCAATGTCGTCGGAAGCGCCGACACGCGAGAACACTCTATCCACCACACCAATATGGGCACGGCTGGCGGGCACGAAACTGCCCATCTGGGCAAGGATGGCGATCAGCGCGTTCTGGCGCAGAAAGGTGGACTTGCCGCCCATGTTGGGACCGGTGACGAGCCAGAGGGCGCCATCGGAGAGCTCGCAGTCATTGGCGATGAAGGGCTGGCCGCCGGCTTTCACATTGGCCTCGACCACCGGATGGCGCCCCCCCTCGATGGAGAAGGCAAGCGAGGTGTCGATCTCGGGCCGGCAGTAGTTGCGGGTGGCGGCGAGGTGGGCGAGGGCGGCAGTGACGTCGAGCCCGGCCAGCGCATCGGCAGTGGCGCGCAATGGCCCGGTTTGCGCGAGGACGGCGGCGTGCAGGCGGCCGAAGATGGCCTGTTCGATGACCAGCGCGGCGTCATGGGCGCGGGCGATGCGGCCTTCGAGTTCGGCCAGTTCGGCGGTGGTGAAGCGCATGGCGTTGGCCATGGTCTGGCGATGGATGAAGGTCTGCCGGTGCGGCTCCTCGAGCAGGCGGCCGCCATGGCCGGCGGGGACCTCGACGAAATAGCCGAGGACGCCATTGTGGCGGATCTTGAGGGCCTTGACGTCGGTCTCGGCAATCAGCCGGGCCTGCAGGGCGGCGACCACTTCGCGCGTCTCTGAGGCAAGGGCGCGCTCGGCGTCGAGCTTTTCGTCATAGCCCTTGCGGACGAAGCCGCCGTCGCGGGCGAGCAGCGGCGGTTCGTCGGAAATGGCGGCCAGCAGTTCGGCAGCCAGCGCGGCGGGCGCCTCGGCCAGCGTCGTGCGGCAGGCGGCAAGCTCGCGGTCGTCGATGCCGGCGAGGTCGGCGGCAAGGCGACGGGCCCCGTCGACGGCGCCGGCAATGGCGCGCAGGTCGCGCGGGCCGCCACGCTCCAGCGTCAACCGGGTGAGGGCGCGGGTGATGTCGGGGACGGACTTGAGGCCGGCACGGAGTTTCGTGATGCGCTGGGTATCGCCGGCGAGGGTGCCGACGGCGTCGAGGCGGGCATTGATGGCCGCGGCGTCGCAGAGCGGCGCGGCAAGGCGGCGGGCCAGCAGGCGCGAGCCAGGCGGGGTGACGCAGAGATCGATCTGGCTGCGCAGCGCGCCTTTTTCCTCGCCGCGCTGGGTGACCAGCAATTCCAGCGACAGGCGGGTGGCGGCATCGATGGCCATGTGAGCGGAGACGCGTTCGGCGGCGGGCGGGCGGAGGGCGAGGGCACCGCCCTTCTGGCTGTCGAGCACATAGCCGATGAGCGCGCCGAGGGCAGCGCGGCCGCCACGCGAGAAGGCGGTGGGATCGACGGCGTCGGCAAAATTCCGGCGGATGATGCCGGCGCCGGCCTCGCTGTCGAAATGGTCATCGGGCAGGGTGGCGATGGCGGCCTGCGGCAGCACGACGTGGGCGGCCTGCAGGGCGGCGCGGGTGGCATCGGAGAGCAGCAGTTCGGCCGGATCGATGCGGGCCAGCTCGTCGGCGATCAGTTCGGCGCCCAGATCGATGACGGCCGTATCGCCGGTGGAGATATCGGCCCAGGCAAGGGAGAAATCGGTGTCGCCGTGGCGGACCATGGCGAGGGCGGCGAGATAGTTGGAGCCGCGGGCGGGCAGCAGATCATCTTCAGTGATGGTGCCGCGGGTGACGAGGCGGACGACCTCGCGGCGCACCGGCGACTTGCCGCCACGCTTCTTGGCTTCGGCGGGATCTTCCATCTGCTCGCAGATGGCGACGCGGTGGCCCAGCCCGATGAGCTTTTTGAGATAGTCCTGGGCGGCGTGGATGGGGACACCGCACATCGGGATGTCATTGCCCTGGTGCTTGCCGCGCTTGGTCAGGACGATGCCGAGTGCCTGACTGGCAATCTCGGCGTCCTCGAAGAACATCTCGTAGAAATCGCCCATGCGGTAGAACAGCAGATAGCCCGGATTGATCGCCTTGATCTCCAGGAACTGGCTCATCATCGGCGTTACGGGCGCATCCGCCGCGGGGCTCGTCTGGTCTGGCGCGTGGTCCAAGAAATCTATGCTGCCAAGATGCGGAAGCCGCAGACCTTAGGGGCTGCGGCGCAAAATACAACAGCGGCACCCGAGTTTGCCCCGCCTTAGCTTCCGGCGTCAGGCGGAGGCGTCGGGATCAGCCTTGGCGCGACGGGCCTTGAGGGCGGTCCAGGTGAAGAGCAGGGCGACAGCGAGGGTGATCAGGCCGCCAATGCCGAAGACGGCGCGGCAGAGGGTGGGATCGGCGGCGCTGTCGAGGCCGGCGCCGGCAAGCGCAATGCCGACCGAGCAGCCCCCCGAATCGCCATCGAACAGCATCCAGAGGCCGGGGACGGCGAGGAGATAGACCACGGCCAGGCTGGCGATGCGGCTGAGCAGAGGAACGCCGAGGGCCTGGGCGATGACGCTGATCCCGGCAAAAAAGAAAGCGCCGGCAGCGGCCTCGACGACAAAGACCGGGGCGTTGGCGCCATCGGGCGCCAGATGCACCATCAGATAGATGCCCAGACCCATGGCGGCGAACAGGGCGCCGAACAGCACACCGGGGTTTTTCGGGTTCATCGGCCGTCTCCCTTTGCGAGACAGCCTAGCGCCAGGAGGTTGACGACGGCCTACCGGGCCGCCGGCATTTGTCGCCAGGGCGCTACTGGCCGAGGACGCGCCGCCAGGTCCATTGCGGATCGTAGCCGATCAGGCTGCGGGCCTTGTCGATGGAGATCAGCGTATCGTGGTCGCCGGTGCCGGGCTTGATCACGCAGCCGGGGAAGGCCGCGGCCACGAGTTCGGTATTGGTCTGGCGCATGACGGTGTCGGGGGCGGCGATGGTGGCCACATCGGCGCCGTCGAACTCGACCTCGAGACCCTTGACGCAGGCCTGGGCGACGTCGCGGCTATCGACATAGCCCCAGAGGTTGAAGCGGCGCGACAGCGGATCGTCCCAGAAGGCCGGGATCTTTTCGTAGCCGGTGACGTGGCCGGGGGTGTCGTAGAAGATGTTGGAAAAGCGCAGGCCGATGAAGCTGGTGCCATAGCGGCGGTGCATGTGGCGGGCGAGGTCCTCGGTGACGGCCTTGGAGATGCCGTAGGAGGAGGTGGGGATCGGGGCATCGTCATCGCTGGTGGGCAGGACGTGCGGCGGCACCTGATCGAAGGGGAAGCCGAGCACGGTTTCGGACGAGGCCCAGACGACGCGCCGCATGCCGAGGAAGCACGCGGCCTGAAAGACGTTGTAGGCGATCAGGGTGTTGACGTGAAAGCGCGCGGCGCCGCTCAGGTGATCCCAGTCGGGTTCGCCGTTGGCAGCGAGCTGGACGACCGCATCATGGCCGTGCAGGGCGGCGAAGGTGGCGCCGTAATCGGTGAGATCGACCTTGATGAAGCCGCGCGACTCGATGCCGCCGGGCACGGCGCGATCGAGGTTGGTGACCTCGTGGCCGGCCGCTTCCAGCGCCGCGATGACGACGGGACCGACGCCGCGGTCCCAGGACCCGGTGCCTCCGGTGACGGCGACTTTCATGATGCAACCTCGTAGCGGTCGGTGGCGTCGTGCACCGGACGATAGGTGAAATAGTCGAAATCGGCCGGCAGGGCGGTGCCGTTCAGATCGGAGGCGGCGACGCCGACAAAGGCGCCGGTGAAGCTGCCATGGGCCTGGTGGCCGCCGCACTCGTCCGAGAGGATCGAGGCATCGAGCACCGGACCGATGGGCTGCAGCTCCTCGCCCTCGAGGGCATAGAAAAACTGCAGTTTTGCACCGCGGATGGTGAGGGCGAGCCGGACCTTGCCGGTATTGGGGATCTGCACGGGCTCGGCCGGGTAGCGCAGATTGCCATCGGGCCAGGAGATCTCCGAACTCATCAGCAGCAGTTCGCGCTGCCCGTCGGAATGGGCGGTGACGGTGAGATAGAAGAAGTTGTAACGCGAGTAATAGGCGGTGAGCCCGGCGAACTGGCGCTCGTCGGCAGGGGAGAAATCGATGACGGTTTCGGCGTCATAGGAGAAGTGGGTCTGGCGGCGGGCAACCAGCGCCTGCTCGAACCACGAACCGATGGACTCGCGGCCGAAGAGCCGGAGCTTGCCGCTGTCGGTGGAGAAGATGCGCTCGAGCTCGGGGGTGCGCAGCCACTGGAAGTCGATGGGCAGGCCCTTGTCGAAGCTGTAGCGCTTTTCGGTCCAGTAGGAATTGTCGTCACGGCTGCCGGGGACCTCGACATGCAGCGAGGGGACCGGGCCGTTCTTGACATAGAGCCAGTCGTCGTCGCCCCAGAAGACCTCCTGAATGGCGGTTTCGCGGCCGAGAACGCAGCGGCGCTCCTGGGTGGTGGGGCGACCGGTGAGGTGGACCAGATAGGTCTTGCCCTCGGGCGTCTCGACCAGATCGCCATGGCCGGCGCGCTGCAGGGCGGCAAAGGGCGCGTCCTTGGAGGTCAGGATGTGCTGCTGCGGATGGGTTTCGTACTGGCCGTCGATGGTGCGCGACCGGGCGAAGGTGCAGGCATGGTCATAAGCGGTGCCGCCCTCGGCGGTCAGCAGGTAGTACCAGCCATTACGCTTGTAGAGGTGCGGACCCTCGACGAGCTTCAGATCCGTACCCTGGTAGATATTGGTGCGAGGACCGACGAGCTTACCCTGCTTGGGATCGAATTCCTGGAGCGCAATGCCGGCGAACAGCAGGGGCCGACGGCGGTGGTCCCACATCATATTGACGAACCACTTCTTGCCGTCGTCGTCGTGGAACAGCGAGGGGTCGAAGCCCGAGGAGTTGATGTAGATGGGGTCGGACCACGGGCCCTCGATGGTGTCGGACCAGACGATGTAGTTGTGCGCGTCCTTGAACGAGCCGTCCTTGCGCTTGACGTCGGTATAGACCAGCCAGAACCTCTCGCCGTCATGGCTGAGGCAGGGCGCCCAGATGCCACAGCTGTCGGGGTCGCCGCGCATGTCGAGCTGCGCCTTGCGGTTGAGCGGCCGGGTGATGAGGTCCCAGTTGGCCAGATCCCTGGAGTGATGAATCTGCACGCCGGGGAACCACTCGAAGGTGGAGGTGGCGATGTAATAGTCATCGCCGACGCGGAGGATCGAGGGGTCCGGATTGAAGCCGGGAAGAATGGGATTGGTGATCTGGGGCATGACCAAGTCTTTCAGTCGGGCGCCCTTCTCCCCCTGCGGGAGAAGGTGGATCGGCCAAAGGCCGAGACGGATGAGGGGTATCTCTCAACGATCACGGATGGGGCGGCAGACCCCTCATCCGCCCTCCGGGCACCTTCTCCCGCAAGGGGAGAAGGGCACCGCGGATGGACCGGTGATCAGACGAAGCGGTTGACGAGGTTTTCGAGATATTCCTGCTGGCCGGATCTGGGCTGCGGGTTGATGTTGTCCCGTTCGACGCGCGCGGCGATGTCGGCGAGGCTTTCGGAAGTCAGCATCTTTTTGGCAGACTCGGTGTTCCAGCCGGCATAGCGGGCATCGACCGCCTTGTCATAGGTGCCGTCGGCGATCATGGCCGCGGCGCCCTTGAGGCCGCGGGCCAGCACATCGAGGCCGCCAATATGGCCGTGCAGCAAGTCGGCCGGGTCGAGCGACTGGCGACGCACCTTGGCGTCGAAGTTGAAGCCGCCATTGCCCAGACCGCCATTCTTGAGGATCTCGTAGAAGGCCAGGGTCATTTCGCCCGGGTTGTTGGGGAACTGGTCGGTATCCCAGCCGGACTGCAGATCGTTGCGGTTGGCATCGACGCTGCCGAGGATGCCGAGCGAGCGAGCGAGGTGCAGCTCGTGCTCGAAGGAGTGGCCGGCGAGGAAGGCATGGCCGACCTCGATATTGACCTTCACCTCCTTTTCGAGACCGTAGGCCTTGAGGAAACCGTAGACCGTGGCCACGTCGTAGTCGTACTGGTGCTTGGACGGCTCCTGCGGCTTGGGTTCGATCAGGATGGTGCCCTTGAAGCCGATTTTCTTGGCGTGCTCGACGACCAGGTTGAGGAAGCGGCCCATGTGGTCGAGCTCGTCCTTCATGCGGGTGTTGAGCAGCGTCTCGTAGCCTTCGCGACCGCCCCAGAGGACATAGTTGGCGCCGCCCAGCTCATGGGTGATCTCGAGCATGGTCTTCACCTGGCCGGCGGCATAGGCGAACACATCGGGATCGGGATTGGTCGAGGCGCCCGCCATGTAGCGGCGGTTGGAGAACATGTTGGCCGTGCCCCAGAGCAGCTTGGTACGCGAGCTCTGCATCTTCTTGGCGAAGATGTCGGTGATGGTGCGCAGGTTCCTGTTGCTCTCTGCGAGGCTGTCGCCCTCTGGCGCCACATCGGCATCGTGGAAGCAGAAGAAGGGCGCATCGAGCAGATCGAAGAACTCGAAGGCGACATCGGCCTTGAGCTTGGCGCCTTCCATCGGGCTGCCGGCATACCAGGGACGATCGAAGGACCGGCCGCCGAAGGGGTCGCCGCCTTCCCAGGCAAAGGTGTGCCAGTAGGCGACGGCCGGACGGATGTGATCCTCCATGCGCTTGCCGGCGACGATCTCGTCCTTGTTGTAGTGGCGATAGGCCAGCGGGTTGCTGCTCTCGGGCCCCTCATATTTGACCTGCGAGAGTCCTTTAAAGAAATCAGTCACTGACGTGCCTCCTCGATGGCGGGGTAGAGCGCGCGATAGCGCGCGTATTGATCGTTGTAGGCGGAGCGGAGCGATGCATCCGGTCCGATGACTTTGGCGATGCCGGGCATGGTCATGACGTCGCGCGGGTCGGCGCCCTCGGCAGCGCAGAGGCCAAGGCGGGCCGCGCCGAGGGCACCGCCGAAATCACCGTCCTCGGGAAGGGAGATTTCGGCGTCGAGATTGGCGGCGATCATTTTCAGCCAGGTTTCCGAGCGCGAGCCGCCGCCGACGGCGAGCAGCCGGCTGATGCTGGTGCCGGCATCGGTGAGGACGCGCTGACAGTCGCGGACGGCAAAGGCGACACCCTCCATCACCGCCTGGGCAAGCCGGGCGGGATCGGAGAGGTGGGACAGGCCGACAAAGCTGCCGCGGGCGCCGGCATTGTTGTGCGGCGTGCGCTCGCCCGAGAGGTAGGGCAGGAAGATTTCCTCGCCGGGGCCGGAGAAACCGTCTGCCACCTGTGCGGAAAGCTTTGCGGCGTCCTGTCCGGTGACCCTTGCCAGCCAGTTGAGGCTGTCGGTGGCCGAGAGGATGACGCCCATCTGGTGCCAGGTGTCGGGAATGGCGTGGCAGAAGGCGTGCACGGCGCCTTCGGTGTTGGGGCGGAAGCGGTCGTTGGAGACGAACAGCACACCCGAAGTGCCGAGCGAGACGAAGCCTTCGCCGGGGCGGATGGCGCCGATACCGCAGCCGGAGGCGGCGTTATCGCCGGCGCCGCCGGCCACGACCACCGGGCCGGTCATGCCCCAGCGAGCCGCCAGATCGGGCTTCAGGTTGCCCGAAGGGGCCGAGCCTTCGACGAGGCGCGGCATGTGCGAGCGGTTGAGACCGGTGACGGCCAGCAGTTCATCGGACCAGTCGCGCTTGCCGACATCGAGCCAGAGCGTGCCGGCGGCGTCGGACATGTCCTCGACGTGCTCGCCGGTGAGCAGCAGGCGGACATAGGCCTTGGGCAGCAGGACCTTGGCGATCCTGGCAAAGATGTCGGGCTCGTGCTTGCGCACCCAGGCGATCTTGGGAGCGGTAAAGCCCGGCATGGCGATGTTGCCGGCGAGTTGCCGCAGGGTGGGCAGGGCCGCTTCCATCTCCCTGCATTCGAGGGCGGAACGGCCATCGTTCCAGAGGATGCAGGGGCGCAGCACCTCGTCATTGGCGCCCAGCAGGGTGGCGCCGTGCATATGACCGGAAAGGCCGATGCCGCGCGCGGCGGCAACAGCCTCGGGATGCTGTTTGGACAGCTTGTCGACGGCCTCGAGCGTGGCGGCCCACCAATCGGCCGGCTGCTGCTCGGACCAGCCGGGGTGCGGACGGACCGGTTCGACGGATCTGGCCGAGGCCTCGCCCAGCGGTTTGCCGGCGCGATCGATGAGGAATGCCTTGACGCCGGAGGTGCCGACGTCGATGCCGAGATAGCTCATGAGGCACGTACCTCAAAGCCGGGTGTCGTCGCTTGCAAGTCTGGCCTCCCTGCCGGCTTGTGCCGGTCGATGATGCTGTAATTCCCTCAGCGCAGATTGTCGCGCAGAAAGATGCCGATTTCAATGGGCTCGGCATGGGCGTCGGCGGGCTGCCCGAGCGCCAGGGCGCGGGCACCGGCGACAGCGGCCCGAATCTCGCCATCCGGGTTCTGGTCGAGCACGACATCGATGGCGCCGCTGCGCAGGCCGGCATGGGTCGGCTCGGAGAGCTCATGGGCAATCACGCGCACGTCGCCGGTGCGGCCGGCGGCCTCAAGCGCGGCAATCAGGCCGGCATTGCCGGCGCCCAGATTGTAGATGCCGCGCAGATCGGGGTGATCGCGCAGCAGACCGGTGGCGAAGCTCTCGGTTTCGCCGCGATCGTCATGGGCTTCGAACGGACCGATCAGCGACAGGGCCGGAAACTCGCGGGCCAGAACCTCGCGAAAGCCCGCGAGCCGATCCTGATGGTCGCGCAGGCCGAGCGAGCCGGCGATGAGCGCCACCTTGCCGGTGTGGCAGAAGCGGCCCATCAGCGACGCAGCGGTGCGGCCGGCGGCGACATTGTCGATGCCGATGAACATCTTGCGGGCCGAGTTGGGCAGATCGGACACCAGCGTCATGACCGAGATACCCTTGCGGGCCAGCGCGTCGACCGCCTTGCGCACTTCCGCGTCGTCGGTAGCGACGATCACCGCGCAATCGCAGGATTTCGGATCGAGCTGGGCGAGACGGGCGGCAAGGGCGCCGGGATCCATGGCGCGGACCCGCGCCACTTCGAGATGCAGGCGCTCGGCGGCGCCGCTGCGGCCGCGACGCAAGACGGCATCGGCGAGGTTGGCCATGAACTCGTTGCGGCCATCGGGCAGCACGAACTGGATGCGCAGATCGCGGGCCCGGGCCAGCAGCGAGGCCGAAAGATCGCGGCGGAAATCGAGAGCGGCAATGGCCTCCTCGACCTTTTCGGCGGTGGCGGGCCGTACGCCGGGGCGGCCGTTGAGGACGCGATCGACCGTGGCCAGCGAAACGCCGGCCTGCCGGGCCACGTCATGCACGGTGGCGCGCCGCGCCAGACCTCTCTCGTTCAAATGCGAACCCCCGAACTGCTCGGTGCAGAGTTGAAGGCTCGTTCGCCCTACGTCAACGTTTTTCCCTTTGCCGCCCCGTCAGGCAGGGTGAGGTGGACGGTGAAGCGGGTGGAAGGGCTTGGCGGGGTGCCGCGGCCGGGCTATCACCCGGGCGCAGACGCCGGAGGAGGCGAGGGGGACACAATGGGTATCGTGAAGACGGCTTTCGGCACGCTCGACGGCAGGACCGTCAGCCAGTATGCGCTGACATCGGACACCGGGGTGGAGGTCGACCTGATCGAGTACGGCGCGGTGGTGCGCGACTGGCGGGTGCCGGTCAAAGGCGGCAAACGCTCGGTGGTGCTCGGCTTTGACAATTTTCCCGCCTATCCGGAGCACTCGCCCTATTTCGGTGCGATTGCCGGCAGGGTGGCCAACCGCATTGCCGGCGGCCGGTTCGAGATGGATGGCAGGAGCTACGAGCTGCCGGTCAACGAAAACGGCCACATGCTGCATGGCGGTGCCGAAGGACTGGGGCGGGTGCTGTGGACGGCAACGATGGACGAGGCCGCCAATGCGGTGACGTTCACGCATCGCAGTGCCGACGGCCATATGGGCTTTCCGGGCAATGTCACGTTCAAGGCGGTCTACGCGCTCAAGGGCAACCGGCTGCGGCTGGAGCTGTCGGCGACGACCGACCGGAAGACGCCGATCAGCGTGGTGCAGCACCAGTATTTCAACCTGGGCGAAGGCCCCGACGTGCTCGACCACCGCTTCCAGATCAAGGCCAGCGCCTATACCGCGACGGACAAGGACCTGATCCCGACCGGCGCCATCCTGCCGGTGGACGGCACGCAATATGACCTGCGGACGCCGCGGACACTGCGCGACGGAACAGGCCAGCCGGTCAGGTACGACACCAATCTGGTGCTGGAGCGGACCCGCGACCTCAAGGACCCGGTGGCCATCGTTACTTCGCCGGAGGGCGACCTGACCCTGAGGCTCTGGACCGATCGCGAAGGCGTGCAGTTCTACAACGCCGTCTATACCGACGTCGCGGTGCCGGGACTTAACGGCGGGCATTACGGCGCGCATTCGGGCTTCTGCCTGGAAGACCAGGACTTTCCCGACGCGGTGCATCACGCCCATTTCCCCTCGATCTGGTGCACGCCGGAACGGCCCTACGCGCACTGGTGCGAGATCGAGATCGGCTGAAAGCAAGCCGCCGGCCTGCAGGGCAGACCGGCGGCTGCGAGGCGAGACTGATCAGGCGGCCTTGAGATCGACCTCGTGGGCTTTGCGGATGAGGTCGGAATAGGGGCAGATATCGTGCGCCGCCTTCATGGTGGCGTCGATATCGTCCTTGCTCCAGCCCGGCACCTTGGCCTCCAGGGCGGCGACAATGGTGAAGCCGACGCCGTCCTCGCGATCGGCAAAGCTGACGGCAGCGGTGACGGTGGCATCTTCCGGCAGGGCCTTGCCGGCCTTTTTCGCTGCGCCCTTCATGGCGCCGAGGAAGCAGGCGGAATAGCCCATGGCGAAGAGCTGCTCGGGATTGGTGCCCGGACCGTCATCACCGCCCATGGCCTTGGGGGTGGAGAGCTTGACGGCGACCTTGCCATCATCGGTGGCAACGTTGCCGGTGCCGCGGCCGCCGTGCTCGGCGGTGGCGTGGGCGGTGTACTTGATCTGCATTTTCAGCTCCTCTGGGGTGGCGATGGCAGTACATAGCGCCGATTTTGTTTGTGTGCAATTCAATTGTGCGCTATCGAATTATGACGGAAGGATGAAACCCGATGAGCGAGAACGTCAAGGATCTGAGACTGGGGCAGCAGCTCTGCTTTGCGGTGTATTCGGCGGCGCATGCGTTCAACCGGTTCTACAAGCCGCTGCTGGCCGAGCTCGGGGTGACCTATCCGCAATATCTCGTCCTTCTGGTGCTGTGGGAACGCGACAGGTTGAGCGTTTCGGAGATCGGCGCGCAGTTGCTGCTCGACTCGGGGACGTTGACGCCCATGCTCAAGCGCATGGAGGCGATGGGGCTTGTGGTGCGCCAGCGTGACACGACCGACGAACGGCTGGTGCGCGTGGCGCTGACCGACACGGCAAGAGCAATGAAACGGACCGCCGAAGGGTTCCCGCTGCAGATCCTTGAGGCCAGCGATTGCACTGCCGGGGAGTTCGACATGCTGCGCCGCACGCTGTCCGGACTGCGCGACAGCCTCGATACGGCTGCCTAGCCGAAGGCCGGCAGGTCCCACAGGTCGAGGATCAGCGTGGCGAGAAGGGCGAAATGTAGCACGGTGATCAGGACCGTCTGCAGGGCGAAGCCGGGCTTGGAGATCTTGTGGCGGAGCAGCGCCTGGGAGGTCAGGCCGCCGACAATGCCGCCGATCAGATCGAAAAAGTGCAGGGTGTTTTCGCTGACACGCCAGACGTCGGCTTCGGCGGCGGATTTATCCCGCCAGTAGAAGACACCAGAGATGATGCCCATCACCAGATAGAACGAGATCAGGACCGCCGGGGCGCGTCCGGCCGAGACGGCGACGACAGCCAGCGCCAGGAGAACGGCGGCAAGGATCAGCCGCGTCGCCTGCTTGCCACCGAAGCGGGGCGGCCGCGGCGGCGGCAGACCGCGACGTTCGGCGTCGCGCTGGCGCGGGTTGGCGCCGGCAATGACGACCTCGCGGGCCGCCACGCGACCATCCTGGCCTTCGCCGAGCACGAAGGTGAGTCGATCACCGACGCGGGGCCGGGTGGCGATTTCGGCGATGGCCTTGATGTGGACGAAGATGCGCTCACGGGTGCCGTGCAACTCGATGAAGCCGAAGCCGCGATCGTCGTTCCAGCTGGCCAGAACCCCCTCGAGCCGCCTCACCGCATCAACTCCGTCTCGCTCCAGCCAAGGGCGGCGAGATCGGGCGCGCGGGCGGCCACATCGGCCGGACCACCGGTGATGAACTCATCGAGTTGCGGCGGCGGCACCGAAGTGCCGGAGAGCATGGCGTGGACCTGGCCGCGATGATGGGTCTGGTGCATGAACAGGTGGAGCAGCAGATCGTCGGTGCGCTCGACCTGGATGCGGCCGGTGCGATGCACGCTGGTGGTCTGGCTCAAGCGCCAGTCGTTAAGGCCGGTACAGAACGCCAGCAACCGCTCATCGACCTCGGCCTGGCCCGCCGCCAAGGGTGCTATGGCGTCATAGGGTTCCTCAATGGCCCATGCCTTGGGGCCGAGGCTGCCGCCCTCGAGCGCGTCGACATAGAACCAGTCGATGGTGATGATGTGGTTGAGGGTGGCCTTGATCGAGGGGAAGAAGCCGCTGCGCGCGGCCTCGAACTCGCCCGGGGCGAGGCGCTTGCAGGCTTCGTGCAGGCGGAAATTGGCGAGGCGGTTGTTCTGCGCCAGCTTGCGGTAGGTCCTGACGGTCATGGTCTGGTCTCGCTGCGACGGCCGGGCGCTTCGAACCGGGTTCGGTAGTCGCGCGGCGTCATCCCCTTTAGCGCCTTGAACTGGCGGTTGAAATTGGCCAGCGAGTCGTAGCCGACATCGCTGGCGATATGGGCGATCGGGCGGCTGGTGGCCGACAGCAGGGCACAGGCCTCGCCGACTCGCAGACGCATCACATACCCGGAGACCGTTTGCTGGGCGTGACGTTTGAACAGCCGGTGCAGGCCGGATGGCGACAGCGCAGCGATTTCGGCGAGAGCGGGGATGGAGATGCCCTCGGCATAATGGAGGTGGATGTGATCGAGAACACGATCGATGCGGGTCCGGCTGCCGCCTGAGGTTTCGGCAAGGCGCGGGCTGGCAAGCGGCGTGGCCGGGTCATGCGCCAGCAGGCGGAGGACGTCGAGCAGGCCGCTCAGCCGATCCGCGGCGGGGCGGGAGAAGACCGCCTCGATGAGGGGTCGCGCTATGACGGCGGCAGCCGGCGAGAACTGCAGGCCGCCGCGGGCGCGGGCGAGCAGATCGCCGACAGGACGAAGTTCGCTGAGGTGATCGACGAGCGGCGCCGCCCAATCGGGGTGGAACCACATGACCAGGGCGCGGTGCGGCGAGCCGGGATCGGGCCGCTCGCGGCTGACCCAGGTGTGGGGCAGGTTGGGCCCCACGAGCACCAGGTCGCCATCGTCATAGCTGCCGATGGCATCACCGATGAAGCGCTGGCCGCGCGAATTGAGCGTCAAGGTGAGTTCGTATTCCGGATGATGGTGCCACTGGAAGGGGATGCCGTCATCGAGACGTCGGTCGAGCCAGGCCCAGGAGGCGCCATCGGCCGGGCGGACTTTCTCGAGAAGCGGCCTCATTGTGTCCTCCGCCACGTACCAATTGCCACAATAGTATCAGAATTGGCCATTCGGCGGCAACATGACGACGAGCGCGGGGCTAGGCTGGGTGCATCGAAGACGACTCCCGAGGGGAGACTGCAATGGAGGATTTCTATGTCGATGGCACAAGGTATGGCGCAGGGCATGGCGCCCGGGATCAAGCGGGACTCGCACCAGACGACAAAGCGCGTCTCGACGCAGCTCAAGGACATCAAGAAGACGCTGCCGCTGCGGGTGCTGAGCGAGGCGGACTTCGAACAATGGCAGTCGAAGGGCTATGTGATTGTTCGAAATGCGGTGCCGCAGGAAAATGTCGAGCGGCTGAAGGCTTTGCTCTGGGAATTTGAGGAGAAGGATCCCGAGGACGCCTCGACCTGGTACACGCCGCAGCGGCGCGACCACATCATGAAGGAGCTGAACGGCACCGGCATGGTGGAGATCTACAACCATCAGTATCTCTGGGATAACCGGCAGGAGCAGCGGGTCTACGACGCGTTTGTCGATATCTGGGACATCGAGGACCTCTGGGTGTCGATCGATCGCGCCAATCTCAACCCGCCCAAGCAGGTCAAGGGCGCCAACCAGAACGGCTTCATTCACTGGGACAGCGATACCTCGCTGCGGCCGCTGCCGATCGGCGTGCAGGGCGTGCTCAGCCTCGTCAAGCAGGATGGCGATATCGGCGGCTTCCAGTGCATTCCGGAGCTGTTCTACGATTTCGACACCTGGGTGAAGACGCAGCCGGAGGACCGCGATCCGATGCATCCGGACTGGAGCGGCTATACCATCACCAATATCGAGATGGAGCCGGGCGACCTGATGATCTTCAACACGCTGCTGGCGCACGGCGTGCGGCCCAACCATTCGGACGGGCGGGTGCGGATGGCGCAGTATATCTCGATGTTCCCGGCCAATCCCGAAGACGAGGCGGACAGGAACGAGCGCATCCGGCTATGGCGCGAACTGGACCACCCCAAGCGCGACGCCTTCCCCGGCGATCCGCGCGACTGGGAGAAACAGCACGCCAGCACGGCCAGACTGTCGCCACTGGGCGAAAAGCTGCTGGGGCTGAAAAGCTGGTAGCCTTTGTCTCTTTCCGACGACCCCCGGACCTGATGTCCGGGGGTTTTCTTTTGCGGGTGACCCCGTGGTAGCAAGAAGGAAACGACAAAGGGGAGACCAATGGCAAAGCAGCTGTGGACGACGCTGGGGCCGATGACGGCGGATCAGCTCGGCATGATCCTGCCGCATGAGCACGTGTTCGTGGACCTGAGGACGCCCGACCAGCCGGGCTATGCGGAGGCCGAGGCGGCCGACGTGGTGGCGCTGATGGCGCCGCAGATCGAGGCGGCGAAGGCGCTGGGAGTGACGGCACTGGTCGAATGCACCACTGGCGGAGTGGGACGGCGGGCCGATCTCGACCTTGCCGTATCGCAGGCCACCGGATTCCCGATTGTGGTGCCGACCGGCAATTACCGCGAGCCGTGGATTCCCGAGTGGGTGAGCACGGCCAGCGAGGCTGCGCTCGAAGCCTGGATGGTGCGCGAACTGGAGGAGCGCTTCGACGAGGCGGACTTCCGTGCGGCGTGGATCAAGATTTCGGCCGGCGACGACGGCATCACGCCGCTGGAGGCGAAAATCCTGCGGGCGGCGGCACGGGCCGGACAGCGCACCGGGGCGGTGATCGGCAGCCACACGATCAAGGGGCGGGTGGTGCTGGACCAGCTCGACATCATCGAGGCCGAGGGCTATCGCGCCGACCGCTTCATCTCCATCCACAGCCAGGAGGAAAAGGATTTTGGCCTCAACCTGGCGGTGGCCGAGCGCGGCGCATGGATCGAGTATGACCATGTCGGCCGGGCGCCCGACGACGCGGTACTGGCGCTGATCGAGAAGGCGCTGGCGGCCGGCAAGGAGAATCAGCTGCTGCTCAGCCATGACCTGGGCTGGTTCGACCCGGCGCAGCCGGGCGGCGGCACGCCACGGCCCTATACGCATCTGTCGGCCGTCCTGCTGCCCAGGTTGCGGGAACGAGGTGTGTCCGAGGCGACGCTGACCCGGATCACGCATGCCAATCCGTTCGAGGCGTTTGCCCGGTAGGACGTTGGGGCCCGAGGAGGACCGGCCATGGACCAGCTCTACGACGATGCCGATCTTTATGACCTGGTGGCGCCGGTCGATCGGGAGATGGAGCGGTTCTATGTCGGCAAGGCCGGCGGACCGGGGCGGCGGGTGCTGGAACTGGCCTGCGGGTCGGGCCGCATCAGCGTGCCGCTGGCGGAAAGCGGCGCGACCGTCACCGGCGTGGACCTCTCGGCGGTCATGCTGGAGCGCGCGCGGGAAAAGGCTGCCGAATGCGGTGTGGCGATAGACCTCCGCGAACTCGACATGCGCGCGCTGGCGCTGCAGCAGCCGTTCGATGCGGTGGTGATCGCCGGCAATTCGCTGCTGCATCTGCACAGCACCAAGGATTTCGGCCGTGTGTTCACTGCGATCCGGCAGCATCTGGCGCCGGGCGGAACGCTCTATTTCGACGTGTTCGTGCCCAACCCGAGGCTGCTCAGCCTGCCGACGGGACAGCGCGAGTCACTGGGCACGTTCGCGCATGCGCATCTGGGCGATGTGACGGTGGAGGAAACCATCTGCTACGACCCGGTGAGCCAGATCAGCCGCGCCGACTGGTACTGGTCGACGGCGGCCCATCGGGACTTCCGCCACACGCCACTGGAACTGCGGCAGATCTACCCGCAGGAACTGCCCTTGCTGCTGGCGCTGGGCGGACTGGAGCTCAAGGCCCGCTACGGTGATTTCGACGGCAGCGCGCTGACCGCAAGAAGTCCGAGGCAGGTCTGCGTCGCAATCGACAGCAGGGGTCGCTAGGCGGCGCAGCCGATGCCGGGTTCTGCTTGCTGCGGCGAGGGCTTTGCTTTTGCCCTATTGCGGGTCTAGAGTTATGTGTCGTGTGAGTTCAGACGATGACTGACAGCCCCAGACGATATTTCTCAACTATCCTCGAAAAATCGGGGATCACCATTGGCGGGACGCAGCCCTGGGACATCCGGGTGCATGACCAGCGCACCTATGGACGGGCGCTGGCCTATGGCACGCTGGGCTTCGGCGAGGCCTATATGGACGGCTGGTGGGACGCCGACGCCATCGACCAGATGATCATGCGGCTGCTCGAGAACAATATCTGGGCCTATCTCAAACCCGACCTCGGACTTGTGGTGTCGGCGGTGCGCGGCAGGCTGCTGAACCTGCAGCGGCTGAAGGTCACCGAGGTGGGCGAGAAACACTATGATATCGGCAATGACCTCTATGAGGCGATGCTGGACAGCCGGATGATCTATTCGTGCGGCTACTGGCAGGGCGGCGCTGAAACGCTGGATGCAGCGCAAGAAGCCAAGCTCGACCTGATCTGCCGCAAGATCGGCCTCGAACCGGGCATGAAGGTGCTCGATATCGGCTCGGGCTGGGGCGGTTTCCTGCGGTTTGCGGCGGAACGCTACGGCATCGAGGGAATTGGCGTGACGATTTCGCGCGAACAGGCGGCCTATGCCGAGGCGCGCAAGGGCGCGCTGCCGATCGAGACGCGGCTCACCGATTACATGGCGCTGGAGGGCAAGTTTGACCGCGTGGTGTCGATCGGCATGTTCGAGCATGTGGGCTGGAAGAACTATCGCCGCTACCTGGCCAAGGTGCGCGAGCTCTGCGCCGAGGACGGGCTGTTCCTGCTGCACACGATCGGCAACAACCACACCAGCACGCATGGGGACCCGTGGACGGAAAAATACATCTTTCCCAACGGCGTCCTGCCCTCGGCCAAGCAGATCACCACGGCCGGCGAAGGCCTGTTCGTGATGGAGGACTGGCACAATTTTGGCGCCGACTATGACCGCACGCTGATGGCCTGGTGGGCGCGGTTCGATGCGGCGTGGCCGCAGCTGAGCGAGCGCTACGGCGAGCGCTTCTACCGGATGTGGAAGTTCTACCTGCAGGTGTTCGCGGCAATGTTCCGGGCGCGGAACATCCAGCTCTGGCAGCTGGTGCTGAGCCCGAACGGCGTTCCCGGCGGCTATGCCAGCGTGCGCTGAGACGGATTCACGTGAAACACTTGTGCACAGGATTATGCACAGGCGGGCCGACGGGCCATTTGGCCGTGCCACGGACCGACCTTGGTCGCCAGCAACGGATCTCCGCCAAGGACATTTTCCAGACTGCGCAATCTCGACGCGCTTAGAAGGCGCCGGTCGGATGTCCCCATAGGCCGGCGCCTCCTTTCTGGAAAGGACGCCTCATGTCAGGTTCTCGCGTTGTCGCCATGGCGAAGTATTTTGGATCGATCCTCGGTGGATTCGGAATCACTGCCCTGAGCGTGATGATGCTGCTGGAAGCCCCGGGACAGCCGCAGAGCGCGATGGCTGCCACTGTCACCCCGATCGCAAAGCCGCGGGAGCCGCTGCCTATCCTGAACGCCTCCGCCTTCGACATTTCAAAGACGGTCGCCGTCAACATCACCGGCAAACCCGGGACCACCGGCGAATCCGCGGCTGTGGCAATTTCGTCGCCGTCGGCAGAAGAGGCAGCTCCGACCGCCACCACAACGTCTTCGGGCGGCGCCACGATGATGGTGGCCGATGCCGTCAACATGCGACTGGGGCCCGACAAGACCAGCAAACGTATTGACGTGGCCCGGCCGGGCACCATGGTGAGCGTCTTGCAGAGCGAACGAGGATGGAGCCTCGTCGCCACCGATGATGGCCGCAAGGGCTGGCTGGCGACCAAGTTCCTCCAATCCGCACAGTGAAGCCGGGCGCGGTGGGCGGCCAGCCCGTCGACCGCTCAGACCCGTCGGATCACGCCATTCCCAGATTGATGCGGTAGCTCAAGGCCTCGGCGATATGCGGGCGGCCGACCCTTTCGGTGCCGGCAAGGTCGGCGAGGGTGCGGGCGACTTTGAGGACGCGGTGATAGGCGCGGGCCGAGAGCGAGAAGCGTTCAGCGGCCTGCAAAAGCAGCGTCTGGCTCTCCTTGTCCGGATTGACCACCTGCTCGATCAGCGTCGGGCCGGCGGCGGCATTGGTATAGATGCCGGGATGACCGCGTTCGAGAAACCGCTGGCGCTGGATGTCACGGGCCTTTTCGACGCGCGCAGCAACAGCGCTGGACGGCTCGGCTTCGGCCGGGCCGATCATGTCGGCGGCGGAGACGGCTGGGACGTCGATGCGCAGATCGATGCGATCGAGGAACGGCCCGGAGACGCGACCCTGATAGTCGGCGGCGCAGGCGGCGCCGCGCCGGCAGGTATGGCCGGGCGTGCCGGCGAGGCCGCATTTGCAGGGATTCATGGCAGCGATCAGCTGGAAGCGGGCCGGGAAGGTGACGCGGGCATTGGCGCGGGCGATCACCGTCTCGCCGGCCTCCAGCGGCTGGCGCAGGCTGTCGAGCACGGCGGGCGCGAATTCGGGCAGTTCATCGAGAAAGAGGATGCCGTTATGAGCG
Source organism: Devosia sp. J20-27 (assembly GCF_055808595.1). NCBI lineage: Bacteria > Pseudomonadati > Pseudomonadota > Alphaproteobacteria > Hyphomicrobiales > Devosiaceae > Devosia > Devosia sp. J20-27. Next base: position 979,168 of record NZ_CM147875.1, read on the forward strand.
AGGCTGACCTCGCCGGGGCGCACCTTCAGGCCACCACCGACCAAAGCGGCCATCGACGCCGAATGATGCGGGGCGCGGAACGGCCGGCGATCGGACAGGGCACCATCGGCCAGTTCGCCGGCGATGGACTGGATCATCGACACGTCGAGCAGTTCGCGCGGGCTGAGCGGCGGCAGGATGGAGGGCAGGCGCGACGCCAGCATGGACTTGCCGGCGCCGGGCGGCCCGACCATCAACAGGTTGTGGCCGCCGGCGGCGGCGACCTCGAGGGCGCGGCGCGCCACCTCCTGACCGCGGACCTCGGACAGATCGGGCAGGACGCGGCCATCAGTGCGACGACGCGGCTGCGGCCGGGTGCAGAGCTGGTAGCCGGCGAGGTGGTTGACCAGCGCCAGCAGGCTTTCCGGCGCGATGATGTCGATCTCCTCGCCGGCCCAGGCGGCCTCAGGGCCGGAGGCCTGGGCGCAGATGATGCCGAGATCGCGACCGGCCGCGGCGATGGCGGCCGGCAGCACGCCCGGCGTCGGGGCGAGACGACCGTCGAGCCCGAGTTCGCCCAGCGCCATGTGGCCCGACAGGGCATCTGAAGGGATGGCGCCGATGGCCGCCATCAGGCCGAGGGCGATCGGCAGATCGTAGTGGCTGCCTTCCTTGGGCAGGTCGGCGGGGGCGAGATTGACGGTGATGCGCTTGGGCGGCAGGCTGAGGCCGGAGGCGTAGAGCGCCGCATGGACGCGCTCGCTGGATTCCTTGACTGCCTTGTCGGGCAGGCCAACCAAAAGGAATTTAGGCAGGCCCGGTGCAATCTGCACCTGCACATCGACCGGCACGGCCTCGATGCCCTGGAATGCTACTGTCTGGACACGCGTGACCATACGCACAATCCCCAATGCGCGGCGACGCTAGCAGCCTCTTGGGTTGATCGGGGATTATATACTTGACGAACCCAACGCAAAGACGTACTAGTTAGGACAAGGAGTTAAGCCCATGTCCGTTCTGTCCAAGCCGTATTTTCACAATGAGGAAGCCGCATTCGCCCACGTAGAGGCGATGCTCTGGGCCGATGGCCCGGTTTGCCCGCATTGCGGCGGACTAGAGCGAGTCTATGACCTTGGCAAGACGCGCATTGGCCTCAAGAAGTGCGGCCATTGCCGCAAGCAGTTCACGGTTCGCGTCGGCACCATCTTTGAGGATAGCCATCTGCCCCTGCACAAGTGGTTGCAGGCTATCCATCTGGTCTGCTCTTCCAAGAAGGGCATCAGCGCCCACCAGCTGCACCGCACTCTGGAAGTGACCTACAAGACGGCTTGGTTCCTGATGCACCGCATCCGCGAAGCAATGCGCTCTGGCGACCTGTCCCCGATGGGCGGCGCGGGCGGCATCGTGGAAGTGGACGAAACCTACATCGGCAAGGGCGACAACATCCCGCACCGGTTCATGAAGAAGCCCGGTCGCGGCGTTCTTGGCTACAAGAACATCGTCTTGACGCTGGTGGAGCGCGGCGGTCGTGCCCGTAGCTTCCATATCGACGCAACGACCGTGAACACCATTGCCCCCATCGTGAACGCCAACCTTGCCAAGGAAAGCCGCCTCATGACGGACGAAGGCTCTTGGTATCGCAGCATCGGCAAGCAGTTCGCCTCGCATGAAACCGTGGTTCACCGTCGCGACGAATACGTGCGCGGTCAGGTGTCAACGAACACGGTGGAAGGCTACTACTCCATCTTCAAGCGCGGCATGAAAGGCGTCTACCAGCATTGCTCGGAAAAGCACCTGCACCGCTATCTGGCAGAGTTTGATTTCCGTTATTCGAACCGCTCCGCGCTTGGCTGCGAAGATCAGGAACGTGCGGCCCGCGCTCTAGAAGGCGTGAAGGGAAAGCGCCTAACTTATCGGCGGACTGGTGGACACGCCACTGCGTGAGATTCGATTAAATGAGTCGCGTCAAAGACTTAGGTACAATAGGCCTAAGTCTCTGCCGCAGCTTGACTTTTTCATCATTTGGGACGATATTTAGGTTGGGTAGCGGGATATGCCGGAACTACCTTCAGCCCATGTGGCTTTGCAGCATGGGCAGTCAGTTGGACGATTGCCATAGGAGGCAATCTACTCGCCACTGATGGGACGAAGGCCGGAGCCCGCTACTCCAAGAATCTGAAGCAATAGTTATATCCCTCAAACAGCATCTTCTGCTGCGTCGTCAGCCTTGTCGTTCGAAAGAACGACGGCTGGAGCGCCACGGAGTAGTCGTGCCACCACCCTCCCTCTTTGGCCATCATCGGCTTTAGAGCCAAGGCCGGGTTCACATTCCATCGCGGGCCATGGGCATCAGCCGCACAGTGCAGTGCACTTGTGACGATGTCTGCCGTTTGGCAGCCTGCGTTTAGGTTATGGGGGATAACTTCAATCTGCGACAGATCAATTACGCTTGGCTTTATGTCTCGCTTATCCAAGACGAGATTATTGCTACGGCTCTGAATGACCAGTACCTCGATATAATCTCGCAGCCAGTCGTACGCCACGCCCCCGCGTTCGCTGAATACGATCTTGATAGGACGTGTCTCGCCAAAGCAGGCTAGCATCTCTCTTTGCGCAAAATCGGTCACTCGCTCTAGCAGCAAGCGCACGATCCAGTTGTAGAACCAACCCCTAGGGCTGGTGAAAAGACGCTCCGCTGCTGGATTGCGATAGCCTTGCATGTTTGGCTTGTGGGATAATACGGCGAAGCCCCGCGCCCGCTGCATTGCGAGTTCCTGGCAGGCGACAAGTTTCTTGCTGTCTGAGAGCTTACGAAAATGCAGGTCTGGCGTTCTGACGTTTATCAGTTTGCGAACGCTTCCGACAAACGGGACTATTGCTGGTTCATCTTCGTAATGGAACAGCGAGGCACCTAGTGTAAGCCACTCGCTTGCACCATTTGGTTCTTGTGGTTTGACGCGCGTTAGGCCGGGGTCTCCCGCTTCATCGATGTAAACGACATAGAATGGCTCACCAACCACCGAAAGTGTTCGCATATGGCCAGTAACCCTCACAGCGACGACAAGAGTCAACTAGACAAGTTCAAGGAAGCCGCCAAAGAGGTGGAAACAGACGACCGGGAGGAGACCTTCGACCGGGCGCTAAAGCGCATCGCCGCATCGAAACCACAGAAATCCAACGGCAAGACTTGAATAAGTCGGTTCCGAAGTTTTCCCCCTAATCCACTTACGCTATATTAGCGCTGTCCGGCTCGGTGAGTCGGTCACCCCGGGGACATCCCGGATGGCAGTCCGGGACTCGCTCGCAGGCTCAATAGGTTAGTGGGTCATCTCAGAGGGGCTAGGTGAAAACCTAGCTCCTCACCTCCAAGCCATCGTATCCAATGGCTACAATTCTGATACCCCTATTCGCGGTTCCGGTCTAGCCTGATTATGCGGGCAAGCGTCCGAAAATAACACGGTATACGAGATACTGCGGTATTTGCATACCGCAGCGAAGCGGTATATAGATACCGCATGATCGAATGCTCAGATGGTTCTGTCCTAGATCTGGCAGTTTATGACTTGCATAGCTTCGTCGCCACGTTTGTAGCCTCTACGGGGCGCTTCGGACTGTTCGTCGGTGATGTTGGCCGCGAATGCTTCATCGAGCCTGAGCAGCTTCCACCCGACAGGATTGCGGCTATTGCTACCGCCGCGAACCTGCCAGACGCGCATAATGTCGTTGCCCTCTTGGGTGATCCCGACAGCGTGGACTTCCACAACGCGCGCGTAGCCGTCATAGCGCAACTCAAGTCGCTTACCCTCTCGCAGGGCATCACAAGCTACAGACTTCCACATGCTGACGCTCCTATTTCAGAGCGCCACGTTACCCCGATTCTGGTGGGTGTGTGAAGTATATAATCCCCGGTTGATCACAAGAACATTTGGGGAACACACCGGGGGCAATGGTCGCTCAGCCGAGCAGGTGCCGCATGGTGCGCTGCGACAGGGCGGCATTTTCGAGCAGCGGGGTGAGGTCGGTCACCTGGTCAAGCGCGCCCAGAACCGGCAGTTGCCTGATCCGGGGATCGGCGATGGCGGCGACCGTGCTGGCCACCGCGTCGTCGGCGTTGATGGTGGTGAAGGGCCGGTCATGATAGGGGCCGATGACCGGTGTGAAGCTGGCAATGTTCAGGGCGTTCTGCCGGTGTGCCAGCTCGAGGTAGGCGGCGGCCAAGGCGTCGCCCCGCTCCACCCAGTGGTTCGCGGCCAGGGCACGCTGGAGGTGGGGCGAGAGTGCTCCGGCAATCGGCAGCGCTGCAAAACCGCTGCCAAGCCACTTTGCATAGGGCGCGTAGCGGCGTTCGAGCAGGAAGCCCATGCGCATGACATCGCGCACGAGCCGGGCGGCGATCACGCGCGACCCCAGGTCGTCGCCCACCTGGCCGGCGCGTCCGACGAAGGCCTGTTCCTCGGCGATACGCCTCCACTGACAGGCGATCCTATGGAGCCATACATCATCGGGAAAGTAACCTACGCGCCGGCGGGCCTGCTGCAGCCGGCCATCGTCGTCGCGGAACACGGCGCCCGCCGTGAAGGCGAGCAGCTTCTGCTCTGCGAATGCAAGCCACTGCATGGCGCTCAGGTCTTCGACGGAGCGCAGGCCGAAGTGACTTTCCAGCGTGGCCTCAAGCGTATGGAACTCGAGCCCGTGCTCGATTGTCCCGGCCGACTCCGGACCGTCGGGCGGCGCATGGGGCCGGCTGCGCCAGCCCACCGGTTCCCCACAAAAGTTCGCAGGAGCCGCCTTGCCGAAGGCGAGCAGCAGTTGCCGAGCATGGACGGCAAAATCATCGCGGCTGAGGAAGACAAGAACCCGCGGACCCCAATTGTGATCGCGGGAGGTGTCGTCGTCAAAACCGAGCAGTTCCGAACCATAGCCGATCAACGCGGCGGCGTAGCGGAGGCCGGGCGCGCTCCGGCTCAGCCAGGGCCCGACGACCTCGCTATGGAACCGGCGCGAAAGCTCGATGCCCTGCATGGTTTGCCCCCCTGTCCGAGCCACCCATAGCGGCCCTGACGCCGGTTTGGAACAGGGGCCGGGGACAGGCGCCCGATCGATGGACTTCAGCGCGGCTGCGGGGCGGGTGGCACAGGTTTCGCCACGGCGTTAACCATGCTGGAATTCCAAAGGGTTAGCGCAAGGTTTCATTAATGCGGCCGTGTTGAATCAAAGGCTTCTGATCCAGTTGCCTGCGAGTGTTTTGACTATGATTGCTGCCACCACCCGCCCCTTGTCCGTTGTCGCGAAAGCACTGCTGCTGGTGACGCTCGTGGCGGTGCTGGCGGCCTGTGGCCGGAGCCCGACCGGCCGCACGGCGATCCCCGGCGACAACGATCCGCATCCGGGGGTGAACCGCGCCCGGGCGCTGCCGATCCAGGGGCTGGACATTGCGCGCTACCAGGGCCGCATCGACTTTGCCGCGGCGCGGCAGGGCGGTACTCATTTCGTCTATATGAAATCGACCGAGGGCCGCGACTATATCGACCCCAATTTCCGGGTGAACTGGCAGCATGCGCGCGAGGCCGGGGTGGCACGCGGCGCCTACCATTTCATGACCTGGTGCTCGCTGGCATCGGAGCAGGCGGCGTGGTTCGTGCGCAATGTGCCCAACGATCCCGATGCGCTGCCGCCGGTGCTCGACCTCGAGTGGAACAATCACTCGTCGTGCAAGAACAAGCACAACCGCGAGGACATTCTCGAAAAGGTCCGCGTCATGCTGGCGGCGATGGAAGCCCATACCGGCAAGGTGCCGGTGATCTATACCGACATCAACTTCCACCGTGACGTGCTGGCGGGCGAGCATTTCGACAATGCGTTCTGGCTGCGCTCGACCGCCGCCGAGCCGCATCACAAGTACCATGGGCGCGACTGGATGATCTGGCAGTGGACGCAGACCGGCACGATGTCGGGCGTGCGCACGGAAGTGGACCGCAATGCCTTCTACGGCGGGCCGGACGAGTGGACGCAGTTCCTGCTGACCGGCTGCGACCCGCGCCGCATTCATATCCTTGGGCCGCAGGGCCGGTGCGGTGCAAAATAGCAGCGCGGACGGTGTGCGCTGCCTTGTCTCCGCCACGCCGAAATTCTAGCCTCTGCCGGTGATTTGCTGGCCGACCGCGCCGGCAGGAAAGGAAGAGCAAATGGCTAAAGGTCAAATCCGCTCAAACAAGGAAGCCAAGAAACCCAAAAAGGAAAAGCCGAAAGTGCTGGCAACGGCCGGCCTGCAGAGCGGCACCGCTCCGGCTCCAGCCAAGAAGAAGTAGGTTCTGGTTCTTGAAGACTTCGAAAGGCCGTGGCGCAAGCTGCGGCCTTTGCCTTTACCCGGCCACGGCGCCGACCAGGCCGCTGCCCTTGATGCCGTCGATGAGGAACTGCATCGACAGCGCCGCCAGCAGCACGCCGATGACGCGCGACACCACTGCAAGGCCAGTCAGCCCGAGCATGCGCTGGATCGGCACGGCGAGCCGCATGGAGACGTAGCTCAGCAGGAGGATGGCGACGAGGGCGAGGACAACGGCCAGCCACTCGAGATTGAAGCCACCGGTGCCGGTGGTCAGCAGGATTACCGCGCTGATCGAGCCCGGTCCGGCGATCAGCGGCATGGCAAGGGGAAAGACCGAGATGTCGTCGCGGGTTTCGGCCTCGTTTTCTTCCTCGGGCGTGGTGCCGGTGCCGCCGGAATGGCGGGCAAAGACCATGTCGATGGAGATCAGCAGCAGCAGGATGCCGCCGGCGATGCGCAGCGCCGGCAGGGTAATGCCGAAGAGCCGCAGCATGATGTCGCCGAAAAGGGCGAAGAACAGCAGGATGCCGCCAGCGACGAGAATGCCGCGCAGCGCCATGGTCCGGCGCTCGACGGGCGTGTTCTTGCGGGTGAGCGCGGCATAGACCAGCAACAGATCCGCCGGCCCGATGGTGGCGAAAAACGTGGTCAGGGCGACAAGGGCGGTATCGACTGGCATGGGTCCCACCTTGCCCGAATGCAGGCCGCTTGGCGAGAGTATGCCTCGCAAACGGCACAATGGGCATGGTAATGGCTGAGCCCATGCGCGACCTCATGCCAGAGCCGATGCTGCGCGACCCGCCCGGGCGCCAGCGGCCGATGTTCTGGACCCTGGCCGTGTCGCTGATGCTGCATGCGGGACTGCTGGCGCTGCTGCTGCTGCCGCCGCTGCGCGACAGCCTGGAGGCGCCGCAGCCACCCGCCATCGACGTCGAACTGGTGCCGCCGCCGGAGGCCAAGCCCGCCGCATCGGCGACGGAGGAGCCGGCATCGGACGAGCCGCAATCTGCAAGCGAGACCGAAGCGCCGGCGGCCGAGTCTGTGACCGAGGCGACGTCGTCGCCGGCAGACGCACCGGCGGAGCCTGCCGCCGCGGAGGAGGAGCCGGCCGAGGCGTCCGCGGACGAACCTGCGTCTGCGGCAGCACCCGAGGCCAGCGCGACAGCGCAACCGACAGCGGAGGCGCCGTCGACTGAAGCGGCGACACCGCAGCCGAGTGCGGAAGCCCCGCAAATAATCGCGCCGGTACCCCTGTCGCGACCCAGTGTCAGGGGTCTGACGGCGCCAGCGAGCGATCCGGAAGACGGCGTGGCCGCTCTCGCCGACGGCGGCGAACTGACCGAGGGGGCGGCCGCGTCCGCGGCGACGGCGGAGCCGGATGTCGCGACACTCGAGCTTGGCCCGCTGCGCAGCGCCGAGCGCTTCTATCTCGAGGCCATGCTGGGCTCGCCAGGCATGGAGCGGGCGCGCGACGCGCTGCAGACCCTGCCACCCGACAAGCGGCTGGCGCAGACCTGCAATATCGAGGCGCTGGCGCAGATCGGCTATGCCGGGGCCGGCTTTGCCCCGGACGTGGTGATGACCGAGGCCTACGCCATGTCGGAAGTGGCGGGAACACAGCTCCGGGCACCGGGCGCCATCTTCCGCTCGGACGACAAATGGTACGGTCTCGCCTTCGAGTGCACCCTCAGCGACGACCTCACGCAAGTCACCGCCTTCACCTACCGGCTCGGGGCGGACGTCACGGACGCGGTGCTGGTGCGGCTGAACGCGGACTAGTCGCGCCACCGGATGTGGTGAAGCCCCAATGGTAGTTGCCGCAATGCCCGGCGGGTCCACCGGCTGCTAGCCTTGCTGGGAAGCAGGAGGTGGATGTGAGCATCTTCTCGTCGGACAAAGCGCCCTATATCCTGGCCCTTCTCGTGGGGGTGGTCGGATGGTTCTTCACCACCGCCGTTACCGAGACCAAGGGCCGGGTGTTCCTGCACCATGACCTGAAGGTCGACCGGAGCGATCCGGACGCCAATTTTGCCGAACTGGCGCTCTACAACCAGTCGCTGGAAAAGGTGTTCGAGAGGGTCGAGGTGGTGCTGCGCTGCGAGGGCGGCGCGCCGTGTTTTCGCAGCCCCTCGAACGGCGCCATCAATGACTACATGACCGTGGTGGCAACGCCGCCATGGGCCATAGATGTGGTGGCCGACGGTACCGATGCTGCCCAGAGCATGATGCCGCGCATCCCGGCGGGGGCCTCGCTCGTCGTGCGGGTGAACCTCAAGACCGATGCGCCGCCGCCCGAACTCTTCTTCAGGGTGCCCGATACCGTCTCCGTCATCCCGGAGCTGAGCACAGGCTTTTCGATCTACGGCCTCGTGCTCCGGAACTACCTGCTGATCCTGGTGGTGGGCGGTGGGTTGGGGACGCTGGTGTTCATCATCTGGGCCTGGGGCGACCGCCCGAAGAATGGCGCTGCCAAGGTCGAAGCCGAAAAGCCCAGAGACGAGCTCAAGACTGCAGCGAGCGGAGGGGCGAGATGAGACGGACAGGATTGATCCTGGCACTGGTGGTGGCTTTGCCGCTGACGGCAGCGGGGCAGGATGGCGCGGCAGCGAGAAATGCGCTGTCGATCTCGATCATCGGTGTCGAGTGGGGATCGGGAAATGCAGTCCCGATCCGAGTCACGCGCAAGAAGGGCGAAGAGAGAACGGTGATCCCCGCTCTCGACGACTCGCCGGGGATGGTGCAGTTCGATGAGACCGACTGTTCGTACGCCGTGACCTATGTGGCACAGCCCGTGCCATCGATCCTCTACAACAGCGTGCAGCCGCAAATCTTCCGGGCGGACCGGCGCGAGTACCGCTTCACCTTTTTCCGCCAGGCTGAGCCGAGCAGCCTGACGGCCGATTTTGCCTATGGTTTCTTCACAGGACTCGAACCGGCGAGCTACGGACAGGCCCCGGAAATCATCCGGAACTTTGCCAATTCCGGGGACTGGGGCAGCGCGGCTTTCGTCAGTACCGAGGTGGCCGCCGCGCTGCGCGCACAAGGCGACTATCAGGGCGCGGCGAGTTTTCAGTCCGTGGCCGTGGCAGCGGGACTGCAGGCGGTGGAGATCGCGACGATTGGCCCCTCCGGGCCGTCGGATGACATAACACCGGAAAGGATTCTTGCGCCCTTGCTGACCGTCGGCCAGTCATCGCTGGTTCCAACGGGCGCCGGTGAAAACGCGATCACCCTATACCAGGAGGCGAACAAGCTGCCTGTCACCGGTAAACTCGACTGGTCGACCCTGCGGTCAACTTCGATACTCGCAAGTAAGAACATCGAGGCACTGGGGCAGTCCAAGCTCGAGGCGATTACCTCGCTCGACTTTTAGGCGGCACCTACGCCCGCCGTTTCTCGATGGCGTTCCAGATGGCGACGGCGATGTCGGGGCCGCCGAAGCGCTTGATTTCGCGGATGCCGGTGGGGGAGGTGACGTTGATTTCGGTGAGGTAGTCGCCGATGACGTCGATGCCGACAAAGATCATGTCGCGCTCCTTCAGCGCCGGGCCGATGGCGGCGCAGATCTCGCGTTCGTGGGCCGTCAGTTCGCTCAGCTCCGGGCGGCCGCCGACATGCATGTTGGAACGCGCCTCGCCATCGGATGGAATGCGGTTGAGGCCGGCGACCGGCTCGCCATCGATCAGGATGATGCGCTTGTCGCCCTTGCGGACGTCGGGCAGGTAGCGCTGGATCATGAAGGGTTCGCGATAGTTCTGCTCGAACAGTTCGAGCAGCGAGGCGAGGTTATGGTCGCCTTCCTGGATGAAGAAGACGCCGGCGCCGCCATTGCCGTAGAGCGGCTTGACGATGATGTTGCCGTGTTCCCGGCGGAAGGCGTAGATCAGCTCGCGGTCGCGGGTGACCAGCGTGGGCGGCATCAGTTCGGGGAAATCGGTGACAAGGATCTTTTCGGGCGCGTTGCGCACCGTGGCCGGCGGATTGACCACATAGGTTTTCGGGTGGATGCGCTCGAGCATGTGGGTGAGGGTGATGTAGTTCATGTCGAACGGCGGATCCTGCCGCATCAGCAGCACGTCATAGGCCGAGAGATCGGTGCGGGCGGCATCGCCGAGCGTGAAGTGCTCGCCCTTGGGGCGGTCGAAGACCTCGACCGGCGCGACCTTGGCCGTCACCACATTGTCGCGCAGCGCCAGCGAGTCGGGGGTGTAATAGGCCAGCTGATGGCCACGCGACTGCGCTTCGAGCATCATGGCGAAGGTGGAATCGCCAAGCGGGTTGATGCTGGCGATGGGATCCATCTGCACGGCGACTTTGAGCTTCATGGTTGGTCTTTCCCGGTCGTTGTCGTCCCGAGCCTGACGGAACGGGAGGGCGTGGCAGTGCCAGCGTTCCGCCCGCGTGGCACGGGGTCAGAGGAGGCCGCCCCGAGGCGACCCTTCAGCTGGCGTCGAAGGCATTCCTGACATGGCGCGGCCATCGGCGGGGCGCAAGAAAAATCACGTCGAAACGCAACGGGGTGGCGGCGAGGGCGGGGTGGCGGGAGAGGTAGTGCGCCGCGGCGCGGCTGATGCGGTGCTGGTTGACCGCCAGCAGGGCGTCGCGCTCGTGCCGGCCCGTAGCACGGCTCTTGACCTCGACAAAGACCGTGGTGCCGAAGCGACGCGCGATCAGATCGATCTCGCCGACGGGGGTCTTTTCGCGCATGGAAACGATGCGGTAGCCCTTGAGGCGGAGATACCAGGCCGCCAGCGTCTCGCCGCGGCGGCCATAGGTTTCGGCGCCCTGGCGGCGCTCACTTTTCGGCTTTGAGGGCGAGGGCGGCATCGTAGACCTCCTTGCGCTTGAGGCCGAAGCGCATGGTTACCTCGTCGACAGCGGCGCGCAGCGGCTGATCGGCGAGGGCAGCGCCGAGCGCCGCCTGCCAGTCCTCGGCAGCAATTTCCACCGCGGCGGCGCCAGCCACCAGAATCACCGCCTCGCCGCGCGTTTCCTCGGCGGCGAAGGCCGCGGCGAGCTCGGCGAGCGGACCGCGATGCAGGCGCTCGAAGCGCTTGGTGAGTTCGAGGGCGACGGCTGCCGGCCGCTCAGGGCCGAAGGCGTCGGCCATGGCGGCGAGCGCCGGAGCGAGGCGTCGCGGTGATTCGTAGAACACCAGTGTTTCACGTGAATCCCGAAGCCGGGCCAGCGCGTTGGCGCGCGCCCCGGCCTTGGGCGGCAGAAAACCGTGGAAGGCGAAGGCATCGGTCGGCAGGCCGGCGGTGGCGAGGGCGGCGAGCAGGGCGGACGGGCCGGGCACGGCAAACACCGGCAGGTCGGCCTCGCGCACGGCGCGCACCAGCGGAAAGCCCGGATCGGAGAGCAGCGGCGTGCCGGCATCGGAGATCAGCGCCACCTTGCCGCCACGGCGCAAATCGTCGAGCACGGCATCGATGCGGGCCCGTTCATTGTGCTCGTGCAGCGGCTTGCGCGGGGTGCGGATGCCGTAGTGATCGAGCAGGCGGGCGGACATGCGGGTGTCCTCGCAGTAGATCACATCAGCGGCGACAAGGGTTTCGAGGGCGCGGATGGTGATGTCGCGCAGGTTGCCGATCGGCGTGGCGACGACGTAGAGCCCGGGTGCCAGCGGCGGCGCATCGAGCGTCGCCCCGCCTACGAAATACTGGGTCGGCTTGCCTTCGATCTGCGTCACCTGCTGCCGGTCCTCATGATTAACAAAGAGTAGCGCCTTGCCTTTATGAGGCTGGCCGTCTCCTGTATACGCGAAAGAGCCCGTGTGCGGCGGGGAAGGTGCAGACGAATATCGAGGGGCAGCAAGTGAAATCTCGCGACGGGCAGCGCAAGGCCAGAGCGCTGAGTTGGTTCGGGCTGGGTGCTGCCACGCTGTTTGTCCTGGCGGCCTGTTCGCCGGGCGGGTTCGATATCTCGCGCGGTTTCGGGCCGCAGGCCAATATCGGCGAGAGCACGCTGCCGCTGGCGGCGGGACAGAGCTTCGGCAAGGGGCCGGTGCGGGTGGCGCTGCTGCTGCCGCTGACCGGCGACCCGGCGCTGGCGAGCGTCGGCGTGTCGATGGCCAATGCCAGCCGGCTGGCCATCGACTTCATCGAAGCCAGCGACACCATTGCCGACAACATCACCGTGGTGCTCAAGGATACCGGGGCGACCGCCGCCGGCGCGGCGCAGGCCGCCAGCCAGGCGGTGCAGGAAGGCGCCAGCATCATCCTCGGGCCGCTGAAGGCCGACCAGGTGACCGCGGCGGGCAGCGTGGCCCGCGCCGCCGGGCTGACGGTGATCGGCTTTTCCAACAATTCCGGCGCCGCGTCGCCGGGGGTCTACCTGCTCAACGTGCTGCCGGAAAGCGAAGTGCGGCGCTCGATGAGCTATGCCAAGGGCCTGGGCAAGAAGGCCTATGCCGGGATCTTTCCCAATACCGATTTCGGCCGCATCCAGGAGGGCGCGTTCCGGCAGGCGACGGCCGACCTCGCGCTCAATGCCCGGGCAATCTACAATTTCTCCACCGAAGCGGAAGCGCGAACGGTGATCCAGCAGCTGGCGCCGGCGCTGCAGGCCGGCCAGATCGATGCGCTGTTCATCCCCGACCGGGCGACGGCGCCGAGCTTTGGCGTGCTGCTGCTCGAGGCGGGCGTGCCGCTGGGCAAGGTGCAGCTCATCGGCTCGGCCGACTGGAACGGCGACACCGCCATTGCCAGCACGCCCTATCTCGTCGGCGCCGTCTATCCGGCGGTGGACGAGACCGGTTACCAGGCGCTGGCACCCGAGTATGCCGCCAAGTTCGGCGGCACGCCGCATCCGCTGGCCACCATCGCCTATACGGCCACCATTCTCGCCAATGTCTCGACGCTGTCGATGTCGACGCCGAAATATGACCGGGCGCAGCTGACGCTGCCCGGCGGCTTCAACGGCCGCGACGGCGTGTTCCGCTTCCTGGCGGACGGGCGCTGCGAATATGCGCTGGTGATGAAGGCGGTGACGCCGGGTGGCTCGACGCTGGCCGACGGCCCCAAACTGTAGCTGGCGCTTAAGCTTGTCTGAACCGTCAGCGGCTAGACTGGCCGCATGTCGTTCGAGAAGACAGCAGCATTGGCCAGTCCTGCCGCCGCGCCCCGCGCGGATGCGCCGGTATCGACGCTGCCTTATCGCGATGGTTATGCCGGCCTGATCGGGCTCTGCGCGGCGTGGCTGCTGGTGATGGCGGTGCGCCCGCACCCGCTGATCGGCACGTGGATCGTGCTGCTGGCCACGGCGCTGCCGATGCTGGCTTGCGAACTGCACCGCACCAAGCCAGGCACACGACGACGGCAGGGATTTGCGCCGCTGGCCTGGGGCATCGGCTTTGTGCTGGCGACGCTGCCGTTTGCCGTCTTTCACGCGCAGGGCGGCGGACTGGATGGCTGGCAGATCGTCTGGCTGATCGTGGCGCCGGGCTTCGTGCTGCGCTGGATGGCCGAGTTTGCGCGCAACGGGACGGTCTCGGGCGGCTTTCCGCTGCTGCTGGGGCAGGCACTGCTGCCGCCCGACCGGCAGAAGCTGCGGGCGCTGGCCGGGCCGGCACGGCTCTGGGCGCTCAAGGCGATTTTCATTCCGCTCTATGGGGCCAGCCTGTTTGCGCTGGTCAACCTCGGACTGACCACGGACATGGCAGCACCGCTGGGCTGGCTGATGCTGATCGTGGTGTTTGCCTATACCGTCGACCTGACCTTTGGCCTGACCGGCTATCTGTTTGCCTCCAACGATCTGGCCCCGACCATGCGCTCGACGCAACCGCTGGTGATCGGATGGATCGTCTGCCTGGCCTGCTATGGCCCGGTGTTTGCGCACTGGCCGGCTTTCGAGGCGGTGGTGCACGCCGAAATCGGCTGGCCGGAACAGCTGGTGGCCGGCCCGGTGACGATTGCGGCGGCCATCGCCCTTTTGGCGCTGCTGGCGCTCTACGCCTCGGCCAGCGTGCATTTCGGCCTGCGGTTCTCCAACCTGTCCAACCGCGGTGTGGTGGCGGCCGGCCCCTACAGGCTGATGAAGCATCCGGCCTATTTCGCCCATGCCGCCAACGCCTGGCTGATCGCGCTGGTGCTGATGCCGGCGGGCGGCATCGAGCTGGGCCTGTCGCAATGGCTGGTGCCGGTAGCGTTCACGGCGCTCTACTGGGCTCGCGCCCGGACCGAAGAGATGCATATGCGGGAAGACCCCGCCTATGTCGCCTATGCCGACTGGATCGACCGGCACGGCCTGCTGGCGCGGCTGCTGCAGACGCTCGGGCGGCGGCCCCCGGCTTAACGTCAAATTATCGCTGCCGGGGCTTATGTCGGCGAGCCGCGACAACGTGGCGAAGGACGGTTGGGCGATGGCAAAGCTGTTTGCGCTGGGCGCGTATTTCTATCAGGCGGCGCTGGCGTTCGGGCTGCTGATCGTGGTGGCGCGCATCCTGCCGGCGCATGACTATGCCAGCTATTCGATCTTTGTGGCGACCAGCCAGTTCACCGCCATCAGTTTTTTCGAGTGGATCCGCTTTGCCTGCTCGCGCTTCTATCCCGGCCAGACGGCCGACAGCGAAGCGGCGCAACGCGCGACAATGACAGTGGAGGCGGGCGCCGCGGCACTGGCCTGCGCGCTGGCGGGGCTGGTCGCGGCGCTGCTGGGGCTGCCGCTCGAGCTGGCGCTGATGGGTGTGGGCGTTGCCGTTCTGCAGGGTGGCACTGACCTGCATCTGACGCTGGTGCGGTTTCGGCGGCAGTTCCGGATGTTCTCGCGGCTGCAGGGATTGCGAGCCAGCCTGCTGGCCGCCGGAACCATCGGCGGCGCGCTGCTGCTGCCGAGCTTGACCGGGGCGGCGCTGGGCCTGCTCGGCGCCTATGCGATCTATGCCGCCATCGGCACCGTGGCGACGCAGCGGGAGCAGCTGCCGCGCGGACAGTGGGATGCGGCGCTGGCGCGGGAGCATCTGAGCTATGGCAGCGTGTCGGCGGGGGCCTCGATGCTGGGCCTGCTGGCACCGCTCGGGCTGCGGCTGATTCTTGCCAATACGCTCGGAACGCAGGCGGCGGCCGGGGCATTGCTGGCGGTGGACCTCTTGCAGCGGCCGTTCGTGCTGATGGTTTCGGCCCTGCAGGCGGTGCAGTATCCCGATGTGGTGAGCGCCTATGATGCACCGGACCGGCAGGGGTTGCGGCGGCATCTGGGGCAGTATTACGCGCTGCTGGTGACGCTCTGCGTGCTGACTGGGGCGGGGATTCTCGCCATTCTCGTGCCGGTGGCCGAACTGGCGGTGGCGCCGGACCTGCGGACTGGTTTCTTCGAGGTGGCGCCGCTGCTGGTGCTGCTCTTTCTGTTGCGCAGCCTGACGCAGAACCTGTCGACGACCCCGGCGCATCTGCGCAAGAACCTGATGCAGATGCTGGTGCTGGCGCTGATCGACTGCCTCGGGCTGACACTGCTGGCCGGACTGGGCGCGCTGCTGCCGGGGGCCGGCGGCCTGC
This sequence comes from Devosia sp. J20-27, assembly GCF_055808595.1. NCBI lineage: Bacteria > Pseudomonadati > Pseudomonadota > Alphaproteobacteria > Hyphomicrobiales > Devosiaceae > Devosia > Devosia sp. J20-27. The sequence goes on from NZ_CM147875.1 coordinate 994,969, forward strand.
TGGTGATTGCCGGCGCGGCGGCCGGGACGGTAATTGCCGGACTGGTGGGGCTCAAAATCCTGCTGTCGCTGCCGTTCGAGATATTTGGCCAGCCGATGCTGGTCGCGGCGCTGGCTCTAGTACCGCCATTGCTGCTGCTGGCCTGGCCGGTCGGCGGGCCGGTGGTGGCGACGCTGGGCAGCATCGGCAGTGTCGGTGTTTTGAGCCTGGCGGCGCTCTACGCGCTCTATCGGGCGATGCGGCCGAGGGACGGGAGTTTGGCATGAGCGCGGTGACGATGAATGCACGCGTGCTGAAGGTACCGTCGAACGGGCAACGCCGGGTGGCCGACGAGATCAACCGCCGGCTCGGGCTGGCGACGCTGGCGCCGCCGGACTGGATGGCCTCGGGGCTCAAGGGGCATGGCTGGGAGCAGACGCTGCTGCCGCTGCTGATGGGCGGGCGGCCGCTCTGGAGTCCGTCGACCTCGGCCCCGGTGTTCTATCGCAACCAGGTGGTGACGGTGCACGACATCGGCTTTGTCGATGTGCCGCAATATTATGCGCCGCGCTTTGCCGCCACCTATCGGGCCATCGTCAGGCAATTGGCCGGCCGGGTGCGGCACATCGTGACGGTCTCGGAATTTTCACGGGCCCGCATCTGCGCGGAATACGGGCTGGGTGCGGATGAGGTGACGGCGATCCCGCTGGGGGTGGCCGCAGCGTTCCGGCAGCGCGATGCAGCCGAGATCGCGGCGATGCGGGCCGCGCATGGGCTGGGTGACGCACCTTATCTCGTGGCGTTTTCCGGGGCCGATCCGCGCAAGAATACCGAGGGCATATTGCGCGCCTGGGCGGCGCTCGACGGAGAGCGCGGCGACGGGCAACTGGTGCTGTTCGGGCGGGTGTCGAACAGCGCGGTGTTCGGGCAGGCGGCGACAGCGCAGGCGCTGCCGGGCGTGGTGCGGGTCGGCGGGGTGTCGGACGACGATCTGGCGCGGCTTTATGGCGGATCGAACGGACTGGTGTTTCCGAGCTTTTATGAGGGCTTCGGGCTGCCGATCATCGAGGCGGCCGCTAGCGGCGCGCCGGTGATCACCAGCCGGGGCGGGGCGATGGAGGAGGTGGCGCCGACGGACGCCATGCTCATCGACCCGGCGCAGACGGACGAGCTGGCCGCGGCCATGCTGAGGGCCTTGCGGTCGCAGCCGAGTGCGGCGGAACGCGAGCATGGCGCCCTCGCGACACGGCGTTTTTCCTGGGATGCGGCGGCGGCGAGCTATGCCGCGATCTTTTCGAGGGTCTTTGGCTGAACCGACAGCCGGGCGCCGAGCCAGTGCGTCAGACGGCGCTCGACCAGCAGATAGACGAGAACGGCGACGCCCAGGGCGCCGAGCAATACCGCTGGCAACATGACCCAGCCGGACAGGCCGACGCGCCGCAGCAATAGCGCCGCGGCATTGATGGCAAAGGGATGCGACAGATAGAGCGCATAAGACGCATCGCCGCCCAAGGCGAGGAAGCGGCCCGGGCGCGTTGCGGCGTCGAACGGCATGAAGGCAAAGCCGAGAACGATCAGCGCGGCGGGGAGGCCGGCCGAGATAAAGCGGGCGTCGCCGGGGCTGCCGAAAAGCGGCTCGATCGTCAGCAGAAGCGCTGCACCGCTGGCTGCCAGCGCCCAGCAGAGCACCGGAGAGAGGGTGACGCCACGGCGCCTGAAGGCGGCGATGCCGATGCCGAACAGGAACTCGATGATGATCGGATCGGTCCAGAAGCGGAGCTGGGTGGCGGCGGGGTCGACCAGCGGATGGGCAATCGCCAGCAGGGTGAATACGGCCAGCAGCGCCGGCAGGCCGGCGCGCCGCGGCAGCAGCAGGGCCAGTGCGAACAGCACGTAGAAGAACATTTCGTAGTTCAGCGTCCAGCCGAGCCCCAGAACCGGATGCGGCAATCCGGACGAATCGAGCCACGGTATGAAGGCAAAGGATGCCGCGACATGGGCAGCATCCAGGGTGCTGTGCGAAAGCACGCTGGCGAACAGCAGGGTCGCGACCAGCATGGCGATGGTGAACAGCCAGTAGATCGGCACGAGGCGGATGAAGCGCTTGGCAAGAAAGCGGCCGGAGGCGCCGGGGACACCGAACTCGGTGCCGGCAATATGGAACATGATGAAGCCGCTGATGACGAAGAAGACGTCGACGCCGTTGCCCCAGGGCAGGCGAGCGAGCGGCGCGAATGTCGCGGCATCCAGAAAACCCAGATCGATCCCTTCGGTCAGGCTATGACCGAACAGCACCGAGAGGGCCGCAAAAAAGCGCAGCGCCTGCAGGGCATGAAGGCGATCGGCGGAGGGCGAGGAACGCAAGGGTTCGGACATGCCGCGAGGCTAGCGGAAGATCGCTAAAACGGCGTCAATGACGGCCCCTGCATTTGTCGGTTCAAGGCATGAAGAAGGGGCCCGCGAACGGGCCCCCTGGGGATCAGGCAGGTTTGAGATCAGGCCGCCTTGAGGTTGGCCTGCGACTGGCCGAGCTGGGACAGCTTCTGGTCGGTGGCGGACTCTTCCTGCAGGGTCTGGTCGAGCAGCTTGACGGCATCTTTCATGCCGAGCTGGTTGGCCCAGGACTTGAGCGTGCCGTAGCGGGCCATCTCGTAATGTTCGACGGCCTGGGCGGCGGAGATCAGACCGGCATCGAGGGCAGCGGTGCCCTTGTACTCGTCCATGATTTCCTTGCCTTCCTCGATGATGCCGAGGATGGCGTCGCAGGTCTTGCCGCGAGCCGGCTTGCCGAGCAGTTCGAAGATCTGCTCGAGGCGATCGACGTGACCTTCGGTCTCGTCCCGGTGGGTCTCGAAGCCAGCCTTGAGCTCGTCCGACTGAGCAGCCTTGGCCATCTTGGGCAGGGCCTTGAGGATCTGCTTTTCAGCGAAATAGATATCCTTGAGGGTATCAAGGAAGAGGTCGTCGAGGGTCTTTTCAGAAGCCACTTGTACTCTCCATCGGTGAGCGCCGGAATTGGCGTTGCCAGATGAAGTTCGAAGCGGCGAGTTGGTTGCAGACTGGCTCAGGCGGCGAGATCGGCGACCACGGCGTCGAGCACCGGCCAGCCCTTGTCGGTGACGCGAATGAAACCGTTGGGCAGGGTTTCGACAAAGCCGATGGACTTGAGCTCGTTGATCTGGCGATCCGAGATGGCCCGGCCCGAGAGCCTGGTGAAGCGGCTCGGATCGATGCCTTCACGCAGGCGGAGGCCCATGACCAGCAGTTCGTCGCCCTCTTCTTCCCAGGTCAGGATGTCGTCGGTGACGAGGCCATGGCCGCGCTGGGCAACCCTGGCCTGCCAGTCGAAGGGCATTTTCTCGGCGGCGGTGGCATGGCGCTGGTTGTCGATCAGCAGGCGGCCATGGGCGCCGGGGCCGATGCCGACATATTCGCCATAGCGCCAGTAGAGCAGATTGTGGCGGCTTTCCTGGCCGGGACGGGCGTGATTGGAAATCTCGTAGGCCGGCAGGCCGGCTTTGGCAGTGAGTTCCTGGGTCAGCTCGTAGAAGTCGGCGCTGAGGTCCTCGTCCGGCATCTTCAGCTTGCCGGCATTGAACAGGTCATAGTAGCGCGTGCCCATCTCGATAGTAAGCTGATAGAGCGACAGGTGGCCCTGGGCCAGCCAGAGCGCCTCGGTCAGCTCGTCCTGCCATTCGTCGAGGGTCTGGCGCGGGCGGGCATAGATCAGATCAAAGCTCGAGCGCGGGAAAATCGACTGCGCCAGCCGGACGGCGGCGACCGCCTCGTCGACGCTGTGGCGGCGGCCGAGTTCGGCCAGCGGGCCTTCGCGCAGCGACTGCACGCCGAGCGAGACGCGATTGACGCCGGCGGCGCGATAGCCGCGGAAGCGGTCGGCCTCGACCGAGGTCGGGTTGGCCTCGAGGGTGATCTCGACGTTCTTGTCGACTTCCCAATGGGCGCCGATGGCATCGAGAATGGCGCCGACCGAGCGCGGGTCCATCAGCGACGGGGTGCCGCCACCGAAGAACACCGAGTTCACCTTGCGGCCGGGGACCAGCCGCGCAAAGTGGGCGATTTCAGCGGCATAGCTCGCCACATAACCTGATTCATCGAAGGCGCCGCGATGCACGTGCGAGTTGAAATCGCAGTACGGGCACTTGGCTGCGCAGAACGGCCAATGCACGTAAATGCCGAACAGGCCGTTGCCGCGGCCTTCGTTGCTCTGCCGGAAGTCGACGGCGCCAGGGCTAATTGTCAACAATGCCTCCGAGTGCGTCGTCGACGAATAGGGAGAAGGCACGGGCGCGGTGGCTGAGGCCGGTCTGGCCGCGCACGAAACCGTTCTTGGTGGATGACGGCATTTCGCCAAAGGTGATGTCGAAGCCGTCGGGCATGAAGACCGGGTCGAAGCCGTGACCCATATCGCCGCGCGGCGGCCAGACGATGGTGCCATCAACCTTGCCGACATAGAGCTGGTCACGCCCGTCAGGATGGGCGAGGCAGAGCGTGGCGTTGAAAGCACCCTTGCGCTCGGCCGGGCTCTGCGCCCCGGCGGCCTGCAGCGCATCCTCGACGCGGCGCATGCCGACAGCGAAATCGCGACCGTTGGAGGTTTCCGCCCAGTTGGCAGTGTAGACGCCCGGCTGTCCGCCGATGGCGTCGACGGTGAGGCCCGAATCATCGGCCAGCGACATGCAGTTGGCGGCGCTGGCGCAGGCGTGCGCCTTTATGCGGGCGTTCTCGATGAAGGTGGTGCCGGTTTCGTCGGGCTCGGGCAGGCCAAGTTCGCCGGCCGACACGATGTCGAGCCCGAAGGGCGCCAGCAGCGCCTGGAATTCGACGAGCTTGCCGGCATTGTGGGTCGCCAGCACCAGCCGGTCGCCGCGCCGCAATGTCAGCTTGCCGGCCATCAGGCGAGTGCCGCCTGCTGGATGGCCGTCAGTTCGCCAATGCCCTTTTCGGCCAGCGCCATGAGCTGGTTGAGCTCGTCGCGGCTGAACGGCACCTGTTCGGCAGTGCCCTGGATCTCGACGAACTTGCCCGAGCCGGTGATGACGAAATTGGCATCTGTATGGGCCTCGACGTCCTCGAGGTAGTCGAGATCGAGCACCGGGCTGCCACGGAAGATGCCGCAGGAGACGGCGGCAAGCGAATCACGCAGCGGTTCGCCCTTGGTGAGGTTGCGGGCCTTGAGCCAGGCGATGGCATCGGCCAGCGCGATATAGGCGCCGGTGATCGAGGCCGTGCGGGTGCCGCCATCGGCCTCGAGCACGTCGCAGTCGATGGTGATCTGGTTTTCGCCGAGTGCCTGCATGTCGACGACGGCGCGCAGCGAGCGGCCGATGAGGCGCTGGATTTCCTGGGTGCGGCCAGACTGCTTGCCGGCTGTGGCCTCGCGCCGGGTGCGCGAACCGGTGGCCCGCGGCAGCATGCCGTATTCGGCGGTGACCCAGCCCAGGCCCTGGCCGCGGCGCCACGGCGGCAGGCTGGTTTCGACCGATGCCGTCACGAAGACCTTGGTGGAGCCGAAGCAGACGAGGCACGAGCCTTCTGCCTTCGGGGCCACGTTGCGTTCGAGCGTGACCGCCCGCATCTCGTCTAGTGCCCGTCCGGAAGGCCGCATAAAATACTCGCTTTCTTGCTGTTAACCGCCTCTTAACCTTAGTCGGACGCACGAACAATGCCGCAGCGCTATCGCCAACCGCCGTTTTTGCCTAAATGGTGAAGATGAGCGGCGCCATCTCGGCGCCATGCCGATGAATGACAGATGAACAAGGTACCAGAGGACTTTCTCGCGGTTCTCAACAGCCGCAGCCAGGATATCTTCAAGCGACTGGTGGAGCGCTATATCGAAACCGGCTCGCCGGTGGGCTCGCGCGACCTGAGCCGCATGCTGTCGGTGGGGCTGTCGCCGGCCTCGGTGCGCAACGTGATGGCCGATCTCGAGGACCTCGGACTGATCGCGGCGCCGCACACCTCAGCGGGGCGGGCACCGACGCAGGAAGGGCTGCGGTTCTTCGTCGATGCGATGCTGGAAGTCGGCGGCGTCGACGAGCGCGAGCGGCAGGCGATCGAAAAGCAGATCCAGGGGCCGGCGCGCGAAGGCAAGGTCGAGGACGTGCTGACCGAGGCGAGCCAGCTGCTCTCCGGGCTCAGCCATGGCGCCGGCGTGGTGATCGCCCACAAGTCGGACCTGATGCTGCGGCATATCGAATTCGTGCGGCTGGATGCGCAATCGGCGATGGTGGTGCTGGTGGGGCAGGACGGATCGGTGGAAAACCGTATCGTCGAACTGCCGCCGGGGCTGACCTCGAGCGCGCTGACCCAGGCGGGCAACTACCTGGCGCATCTGGCGACGGGCAAGACGCTGGCCGAGGCGCGGCTGGCGCTGCAGAACCAGCGCGCCGAGCAACTGGCCGAGCTCGACGACCTGACCCGCAAGCTGGTCGAGGCCGGCATGGCGCAGCTGTCGGACAACGGCAAGACGGCGCCGACCCTGATCGTGCGCGGCCGCGCCAATCTGATCAACGATGCCATGGCCTCGGAAGACCTGGGCCGCATGCGGCAGCTGTTCGACGAGCTGGAAAGCAAGGAAGGGCTGATCGAGCTCCTGGGAGACGCCGAAAAGGCGCAGGGCGTGAAGATCTTCATCGGCTCGGAGAACAAGCTGTTCTCGCTCTCGGGATCGTCGGTCATCCTGTCGCCGTACAAGGATGCCAACGAGAAGGTGGTGGGCGTGCTGGGCGTCATCGGGCCGACGCGGCTCAACTATGCGCGCATCGTGCCGGTGGTCGACTACACCGCCAATGTCATCAGTGCGATGATGTCGCGAAAGTCCGGACAGGACCGCAAGGCTTGAATCTTGCGGCGCGTTGGCCGATATGCGGGGCAATTGCGAACAACAGGTTGCGAAACGACAATGATGAGTGACGAGACTGCCGCCGGTACAGACACCCAGGATGACGTGACGCCGGCCGAAGGTGCCGCCACCGACGCTTCGGCCACGCCCGAGGCGGATCCGATCGAGGCGCTGCGCGCCGAGAACGCCGACATGCGCGACCGGCTGCTGCGCGCCGTGGCCGAGATGGAAAACCTGCGCAAGCGGACGGAACGCGAAGTGGCCGACACCCGGTCCTATGCGATTGCCGGTTTTGCCCGCGACATGCTGACGGCCACCGATTCGCTGAGCCGGGCGCTGACGATGCTGCCGGCCGAGGCGCGCGAAACCGCCGACGGCACCACCAAATCGCTGATCGACGGCATCGAGATGACCGAACGCGAGATGCAGCGGCTGCTGGCCAAGCACGGCGTCAAGCCGATCGAGGCGGAAGGGCAGAAGTTCGACCCGCATCGCCACCAGGCCATGTTCGAAGTGCCCGATCCGACGCATCCGGAGGGCACCGTGGTGCAGGTGGTGCAGGCCGGCTTCGCCATTGGCGACCGGGTGCTGCGCCCGGCCATGGTGGGCGTCGCCAAGGGCGCCCCGACCGCGACCGAACACGCCCAGGACGGTGGCATCGACAAGCAGGTCTGATTTTTCAGGACCGGCCAGAACGTGAGGGCGCCGCAAGGCGCCCTTTTTCATGGCCCGACGGTCAGCCGTGGAGCAGGGCCTCGCAGCTTTCGACGGGGTAGCTGGCGGCGGGGGTTTCGAGCTGGATGTAGACCGCGTCGTCATAGGACTGGATGATCGAGGAGATGCGATCGTCGGTGACGCGGTCGGCGCGCAGCAGGGCGATGCCTTTTTTGGTCAGGATGGCGGCGAGCCGGTCGTAGAGCTCGGTTTCCTCGTTGTCGCTCTGTTCGGAGGCGTCATTGGCAAGCTGCGCGTAGGCGCTGGCGCACCAGAGGACGTGGTCGGTCTCGTGCGAAATCGCCTGCGCGGCGGCAGGCGCAGCGGCAAGGGTCAGGAGTGCGGAGAGGGCGAACAGTCTTTGCATATCAGGATATATCTTGTGAGGTGATCCGACGGACGCCGGCCTTGGTCATGTCGGACCATGCCGCCGCCAGCGAGCCGTTTGTATCGATGGCTCGTGTCAAATCTTCGACCACAAATGTCTCAAACCCGGCGGCGCGGGCGTCCAGTGCCGTCCAATTGACACAAAAGTCGGTGGCGAGGCCGGCGAGAAACAGCCGTTTGAAGCCGCGTTCGCGCAGATAGCCTTCGAGACCGGTCTTGGTCTTGCGGTCGGCCTCCTGGAAGCCGGAATAGGAATCGACGACCTCGTTGTAGCCCTTGCGGATGATCATCTCGCAATGCGGGATGTCGATCTCGCGCGAGAACTGGGCGCCGCGCGTGTTCCAGACGCAGTGATCGGGCCAGAGCACCTGCGGCCCGTAGGGCAGTTCCATGATCTGGAAGGGCTCGCTGCCCGCGTGGTTGGAGGCGAATGAAATATGGTCTTGCGGGTGCCAGTCCTGGGTCATGACCACGTGGTTGAACTTGCGGGCCAGTTCATTGATGGGCTGGACGATCTCGTCACCGCCGGTCACGGCGAGGCTGCCGCCGGGCAGAAAGTCATGTTGCAGGTCGACAACGATGAAGATGTCGTCGGGACGGATGGAAATCCACATGGATGGGCAAACCTCAGAGGTCGAGCAGAGCGGCGCAATCCTCGAAACTATAGGGGGGAGCGACAGCCGGATCGGTGCTCGCCAGCTGGGCGGCGATGTCGGTCTCGGTCTGGGCGTGCAGGGTCTCGAAATCCTCTTCGGTGTAGCCGGACTCGAGATAGCTGGCCTTGGCGCGGCCGATCAGACGCTGGGCGCCCTGCTTGTAGGGGTCGGTGACGGTGCGCACTTCGGGTGCCGCATCGGCCGGAACGTCGCGGGCTGCCAGATCGAAGGCGACGCCGCACCAGAAATCCTTGCTGGTCGCCTCGGCAATCTCCTGCGCCGCGATGGGAGTGGCAAGGAGCGAGAGGGCGGCAAGAACGAGCAGGCGGCGCATCGGGCACTTTCGGGTAAGGCGACGGGTCTTTTAGACCATACAATGGCTGCCAAAGCTATGCCGTGGCGGGGCGCGGGCCAAGCCCCGGCGCAGAAGCAGAGGCGGGACGGGCTTTTCCCCGCGGGCGCGACGGAAAGTGCCTTATTTCCTGTTTCGGGCCGCTTGCAGGGGGGGTAGCCCCCCCCTATATAGCGCTCTGAGGCCCGGCGACGGGCGTTAATCCAGAAGAGGAACCCGGCCCGCCCAGGGCAAAGGAACCGCCAGCGAGGGGTTCCAACCGGGTTCGCCAGGAAAGAGGCTCAGAAGTCATGGCTAAAGTTATCGGAATCGATCTGGGGACCACCAACAGCTGCGTTGCAGTGATGGACGGCTCGAATCCCAAGGTTATCGAAAATGCAGAAGGCGCGCGGACCACGCCGTCGATGGTGGCGTTCTCCAAGGACGGCGAGCGCCTTGTCGGCCAGCCAGCCAAGCGTCAGGCCGTCACCAATCCGGAAGGCACGCTGTTCGCGGTCAAGCGCCTGATCGGCCGCCGCTACGATGATCCCATGGTCAGCAAGGACAAGGGCCTGGTGCCCTACAAGATCGTCAACAGCGACAATGGCGACGCCTGGGTGGAGATCGAGAACAAGAAATATTCTCCGTCCGAAGTGTCGGCGATGATCCTCACCAAGATGAAGGAAACCGCCGAATCGTTCCTCGGCGAGACCGTCACGCAGGCGGTGATCACGGTGCCGGCCTATTTCAACGACAGCCAGCGTCAGGCCACCAAGGACGCCGGCAAGATTGCCGGCCTCGAAGTGCTGCGCATCATCAACGAGCCGACGGCCGCTGCACTGGCCTATGGCCTCGACAAGAAGAACACCGGCCTGATCGCGGTCTATGACCTGGGCGGCGGCACGTTCGACGTCTCGGTGCTCGAGATCGGCGACGGCGTGTTCGAGGTGAAGTCGACCAATGGCGACACCTTCCTCGGCGGCGAAGACTTCGACATGCGTCTGGTCGACTACTTCTCGGACGAGTTCAAGAAAGAGCAGGGCATCGACCTGCGCAAGGACAAGCTGGCACTGCAGCGCCTGAAGGAAGCAGCGGAAAAGGCCAAGATCGAACTCTCGAGCTCGACCCAGACCGAAATCAACCTGCCCTTCATCACTGCCGATGCCTCGGGTCCGAAGCACCTGACGCTCAAGCTCAGCCGCTCCAAGTTCGAGCAGCTGGTCGACGACCTGGTGCAGAAGACCATCGAGCCCTGCAAGCAGGCGCTCAAGGATGCCGGCGTGTCTGCCGCGCAGATCGACGAAGTGGTGCTGGTGGGCGGCATGAGCCGCATGCCCAAGGTCCAGGAAGTGGTCAAGCAGCTGTTCGGCAAGGAGCCGCACAAGGGCGTCAACCCGGATGAAGTGGTCGCCATGGGCGCTGCCATCCAGGCCGGCGTGCTGCAGGGCGACGTCAAGGACGTGCTGCTGCTCGACGTGACGCCGCTGTCGCTCGGCATCGAGACGCTGGGTGGCGTGTTCACCCGCCTGATCGACCGCAACACGACGATCCCGACCAAGAAGAGCCAGACCTTCTCGACGGCCGAGGACAATCAGTCGGCCGTGACCATCCGGGTGTTCCAGGGTGAGCGCGAGATGGCAGCCAACAACAAGCTGCTCGGCAATTTCGATCTCGCCGGTATCCCGCCCGCGCCGCGCGGCGTGCCGCAGGTCGAGGTCACCTTCGACATCGACGCCAACGGCATCGTGAACGTGTCGGCCAAGGACAAGGGCACCGGCAAGGAGCAGCAGATCCGCATCCAGGCCTCGGGTGGTCTGAGCGACGCCGACATCGAGCGCATGGTGGCGGAAGCCGAAGCCAATGCCGAGGGCGACAAGAAGCGCCGCGAGGCGGTGGAGGCCAAGAACCAGGCCGAATCGCTGATCCACTCGACTGAAAAGTCGCTCAAGGATTACGGCGACAAGGTCACGGCCGACGAGAAGGGCGCCATCGAGACGGCTATTGCCGACCTCAAGGGCGTGATCGACGGCGACGACGCCGACGCCATCAAGGAAAAGACCGGCGTCCTGGCCGAAGCTTCGATGAAGCTGGGCGAGGCCATGTACAAGGCCAGCCAGGCAGAGGCCGAGGCCAAGGCCGAAGGTTCGGATCAGGCGGATGACGCGGACGATGACGTCGTTGATGCCGAGTTCGAAGAGGTCAAGGACGACGACAACCAGAAGTCGGCCTAAGCCGCTTCAGGTTGACCATCAGGGGTCCGGCGCAAGCCGGGCCCCTTTTTGTTTGTTCCACGTGAATCATTGCGGCTCGGACGGGTCCGCCGCGTCCTGCAGGGTGACCTGCAGCCGGCGAATCACCACGCCGTCGCCGTCCAGCGATTCATCGAGCAGCAGCAGCCCCTCGGACGTCACCTGCGCGGTGCTGATGTCACCCAGTTCGGTGCCTGCCGGGTCCGTTCCGTCCTTGAGACCGGGCAGGTGGTTGCCCGCAAGCGTGTAGAACCGCTGCTCGCGATCAAACTCGAACAGCAGGTTGGCCGCAAAGGTGACAAGGTCGCCGCTGGCCGCGATGGCGAGCGGTACGCCATGGAAGCCCTTGAAGGTCTCGGTACCGGTCATCTCACCGGACCGGGGATCGACCTTGATGGCGACCCATGCCGCTTCGAAACCGAGCTTTGCCTTACCGCTGCTCAGGAACAGGTAGATCTCGCCGGACGGCGCCAGCATGACGCGCGCCTGTTCGACGTCGAGCCGGTCCAGCACCTCGGTGGTCCATTCGCCATCGAGCCGCCGCGCGGCGGCGATCACGTAGCGCTCTTCCAGCTGCGGCAGCGATTCGCGCATGAGGACGAAGAAGATGTCGGGCGACAGCGCGGCGATATTGACCAGTTCGAGATCCTTGCCGCCCTCGATCGCATAGTCCTCGGCGTCGACGACCAGTTCCAGAGCGCCCGGCGTACCGTAGCGCAGGGTGAGGGTGCTGGCCTCGGCGTCATAGACAAGGTCGGCGACGCGCAGCGTGCCGGACGGATCGAAGCTGGGGGCGTAGGTGCCGGGACCCTGGGTGTACCTGCCGACCGGCCGGAGGTCGGGGAGAGTTTCCAGCGTCGACAGCGCGTAGGTCCTTGTGGGGACATAGGGAAAGGACGCCATGAACGTCGCCTGATGCGGCAGCAGGTGCTGCCTGGCCGTTTCCGCCAGGGTCGGCAGATCGGCGCCGGTCAGCAGGCGCTGCCGCTCGAAGAATGCCGAGGCGTAGGGTTGCAGGGTCTCCGGCGTCGGCTGCGCGACCGAGATGATCTTGCAGTCGGCATCGAGCGCGGCAAGGCTCTCGATGTGGTAGCGATCGGCTGGTGCGATGGCGGCGTTCATCGAGGCCATGAGGCGAATGTAGTCGGCCAGCAACGTCGCCGTGGTCGCATCGGCGTCGGCCAGGTCCTGCAGCGCCGCGTCGGCCAGCCGGTCGGCATAATACTCGCGGCAATTGATGTCGTAGTCGTGCCGCTCCAGATGGTCGAAATCGTAGCGGAAGGTGACGGCGTGACCGGCCTCGTGCAGCGCCAGCACCAGCTGGTTGAAGGCCGCCAGAGCGCCGGCCTGCGCATCATCGGTGAAGAAATCCGATGCGACCCAGGCGCCGCCGGTCAGCACCTGGCTCCAGTTCGACCAGTAGCCGGCGACCTGATCGGGCAGGGGAATGGAGCCCAAGGTGATCTCGATGACCCACGGATCGTAGAAATTGAAGGTGTGGTCAAAGCCCTCGTATTTCCAGCGCAGGCGGTCGTTCCAGGAGATCCCGGCCTCGGCATAGACCTGCTCGACCAGCCGGCCCATCGCCGGCGTATCACCCCTTGCGAGCGCTGAATGCAGGGCGGCAAAATCGAGGGCAGAGGCGGCGGACGTCGAGGCGAGCAGAACTGCCGCAGCAGCGACGGCGAGGCGCATGGATCACTTCTCCTATTGACCGGATGCAGGTGAGACGTTAGCGCCGGCACGATCCTTGGGCCAGAGAGACAGCGTCCAGGACGAGATTGTGCCCCAGAGATACCTCCGGATTGCCCCAATCTCTTCACAGCAGCCGTTCACTAGGGCGTGAGGTACCTCCTGGCGACCGTCCAGCAGGCGGTGGAGGACCATGATCGTCAGACCGGGCATTGGCCGGACTCAGGGGCAAAGTCGATGTCATCAATTACCGTGCGCAATTTTGCGGAAAACCGGAACCTCTATGCGCCCGAGGGCGGCGACCGGCGGATCGATGCCGACATGGCGCATCTGCTGCGGCTGCTCGAGGCCATGGAGCCGAAGCGGCTCGAGACGCTGACGGTGCCCGAAGCGCGGGCGCAACCGACACTCCGAAACGCGCTCGGCCGCATTCTCCGCAACCCCACCGATGACCTGGGGGTGGATATGGAGATGCGGATGATCACCGGCAGCAATGGCGAGATCCGCGCCCGCATCTACACGCCGCACGTGCTCAATGCGCTGTTCAGTGCCCCGATCGTGCTCTACCTGCATGGCGGCGGCTTCGTCATCGGCGATCTGGAGAGCCATGACGCGGCACCGCGGGCACTGGCCAAGCGGCTCGGCGCCATCGTGGTGTCGGCGCATTACCGGCAGGCCCCCGAATTCGTGTTTCCCGCGGCGCATGAAGATGCGCTGGCGGCGTGGCGCTGGACCATCGACAATGCCGAGGCGCTGGGTGCTGATCCGGACCTGCCGGCGATCGTCGGCGACGGGGCAGGCGGCAACCTGGCGGTCAATGTCTGTCTCGATGCGCGCCAGGCCGGACTGCCGGTGCCGCGGCACCTGGCCCTGATCTCGCCGATGACGGGCACCGATTTCGGGCTCAGTTCCTATGTCGAGAACCGGGCAACGGTGCCGCTCAATGCGGCGACGGTGGAGTGGTTCTACTCCAAGTATGCCCGCGACGCGGCGGACCTGAAGACCCCGCAGCTCAACCTGATCGACCGCGCCGACCTTGGCCGGCTGCCGGCGACCACCATCGTCCTGCCTGAACTCGATCCGCTGCGCACCGAGGGGGAGCAGTTCGCCCAGGCCTTGCGGCGTTCGGGCGTGTGGGTCGACTGCACCGTCTATGACGGGGTGACCCACGAGTTCTTCAACCTGGCGCAGGCGGTCAACAAGGCCATGTTCGCGCAAAGCCAGGTCACCCGGAACATCAACGGCAGTTTCGGCCGCAACTAGCCCAAAGCAGCCACTTGGGGCGCCGCACCACTTGTCTGCTCGTCCTGCTATGGTAAGAGCGGGACTGCATACCTATGTAGTGCGCTTGGTGTAGGGCGTTCGGGCGCAGCGCTCTCTTTTTGCGGCTTGTATTCAGGAAAAGGCCGGATTGGCAAAACGCGATTTTTACGAAGTGCTCGGCGTAGCCAAGGGCTCCGACGAAGCAGCGCTGAAAAGCGCCTACCGCAAGCTGGCGATGCAGTACCACCCGGACCGCAATCCGGGGAATGCTGACGCCGAGCAGCAGTTCAAGGAAGTGTCGGAAGCCTACGATACGCTCAAGGACCCGCAGAAGCGGGCGGCCTATGACCGTTTCGGGCACGCCGCCTTCGAGAACGGCGGTGGCCGTGGTCCTGCGGGCTTTGGTCCGGAATTCTCGTCGTCGATGTCCGATATCTTCGAAGATATCTTCGGCGATTTCATGGGTGGCCGTGGTCCCGGTCGCGGCGGCCAGTCGCGGCTGCGCGGCTCCGACCTCAGGTACAATCTCGAAATATCGCTGGAAGAGAGCTTCCAGGGCCGCACCGTCGAGATCGACGTGCCGACACTGGTCGGCTGCACCACCTGCGAGGGCTCGGGCGCCAAGCCGGGCACCGGCATGTCCACCTGCCGGCAGTGCAATGGCCACGGCAAGGTACGCGCCGCGCAGGGCTTTTTCACCATCGAGCGGACCTGCCCGATCTGCCAGGGGCGCGGCCAGATTCTGGAGCAGCCCTGCACCGATTGCGGCGGCCAGGGGCGCCGGCAGGAAAACCGCACGCTGAGCGTCGACATTCCCAAGGGGATCGAGGACGGCACGCGCATCCGGCTCTCGGACGAGGGCGAGGCGGGACTGCGCGGCGGACCGCCGGGCGATCTCTACATCTTCATTTCCATCAAGCCGCATGACCTGTTCCAGCGCGACGGCGCCGATCTTTACGCCCGGGTGCCCATCGCCATGACCACGGCGGCACTGGGCGGCGAGTTCGAAGTGCCGACGCTCGACGGGGCGCGGGCCAAGGTAAAGGTATCTGCCGGCACCCAGCCGGGGCAGCGCGTGCGCCTCAAAGGCAAGGGCATGCCGGTGCTGCGCACCAAGGACTTTGGCGACCTCTATGTGCAGATGGACGTCGAAACCCCGCAGAACCTGACCAAGCGGCAGCGCGAGCTGCTGGAAGAGTTCGACCGCGAGTCCAAGGACAATTCGCCGACCAGCGACGGGTTCTTCGACAAGCTCAAGAAGATGTTTGACGCGTAGGGGCGGACGCCCCCTCGCCGCTCTTTTCCCCCTCGGCTCGGCCGCCGCACATTCCCACGCACCGTCATCCTCGGGCCTGACCCGAGGAACCATGCTTCCCGCCCCGCGAAGGTGGCGAGTTGGATCCTCGGGTCAAGCCCGAGGATGACGGCCGGTGGAGGGTTTCACAGTAGGGATGACTGAGGGCTCGCAAGTCGGTGGGGGTTGGTGGTGGCCTGCACGAGCTGTACCGCATGCCACAGACCGCCTCCCCGACAACGGCAGCATTTCCCCCAAAGGCGAAATCCGGTAACGGTGCCGCAGCTTTGCAACGGAGATGCCGGCTTTGACGGACCAGCCCCAGAAGACTGCCATCACGCTCTGCGGGTCGATCCGCAAAGGCTCGGTGAACGAAATTCTCCGCCAGCACATGTCGAGGAAGCTCACTGAAGCCGGCGTCGCGGTCACCGATCTCAGCCTTGCCGATTTCGAGATGCCGATCTTCAACGAGGATCTGGAGCCCGACCATGTGCCGGAAAGCGCCGGGCGACTTGCCGAGGCGTTTCGCAGCCATGACATCGTGCTGCTGATCACCCCCGAATATAATGGCGGGTTGCCGCCGCTGGTGGTCAACACCATCGCCTGGCT
Organism: Devosia sp. J20-27; assembly: GCF_055808595.1. NCBI lineage: Bacteria > Pseudomonadati > Pseudomonadota > Alphaproteobacteria > Hyphomicrobiales > Devosiaceae > Devosia > Devosia sp. J20-27. Next base: position 1,011,005 of record NZ_CM147875.1, read on the forward strand.
CAGCCGGCAGAAGCCGAGTCCGTTCCGGCATGCGGTGTTCGGCATTGGCGGGGTCAGTTCTGGAAAGTATGGCACCATATGGGCCCAGTCGCACCTGCGTGACAGCCTCTCCAAGATCGGCACGCTGGTGGTGCCGACGCTGCTCGGCGTCGGGCCCGACAGCCAGGCCTTCGACGATGCCGGCGCGCCGGTGGAATCGGCCATCCAGTACAAGGTCGGGCAGATGGTGAAAGAGCTGACGCATTTCTCGCGCGGTGGGATCTGAGCCTTGGCCTATGCGCTCTATATCAGCCACCCGCAGGTGCGGGTCGATGCGGCGGTACCGGTCCCCGAGTGGAGCCTGACGGCGCGCGGCCGCGAACGGACCAGCGGCTTTGCGCAAGCCGGGCTGGTGCAGGGCCTCACGCGGCTGGTATCGAGCCGGGAGGTGAAGGCGCAGGAAACGGCCGCCATACTCGGCGCGGCCCTCGGCGTCGCGGTCGAGCATCTCGACGGCTTCGGGGAGATCGACCGCTCGGTGCCCGGCTATGTGCCGGCCGACCGCTTCGAGCAGCTGGCCGACCTCTGTTTTGCGCATCCCGAGGCGTCGGCGGAAGGCTGGGAGCGGGCGGTGGACGCGCAAGCGCGGATTGTTGCAGCCTTCGAGCGGGTGCTGGCCGACCATGACCCGAGCCAGCCCATCGGCTTTGTCGGCCATGGCGGCGTCGGCACACTGCTCAAGAGCCATCTCGGCAAGACCGGAATAACGCGCGCCGGCGACCAGCCGCTGGGTGGCGGCAATGCCTATATGGTGCGGCTGCCCGACGGGCTGCTGCTGGGCGAGTGGATGCCGTTCGAGCGCTTCACGGGCTTCGGCACTGCCTGAGATTCAGTCAGCGGCAGGATCTTTCCTGCCTTCCAGCCACGGGCCGAGACCGAAAAGGTCGATGGCATCCTCGAAAGCCGCCGCGAGCCGGTCGAGACGGGCCGGGTCGTGATTGACCTCGCGCAGGCGCACGGCACCGGCCAGCGGCGCCGCCGCAACGATCGCCGCGCCCTCCGGAGTAATCGAGATATCGCGGGCCCGGCGGTCGTCGGGGTTGCGGCGCACCAGGCAGAGACCTTTGCGGCGCAGGCCATCGATCGCCTGGCCGAGCGTTGCGGGGTGGCTGACCAGCGCCTTGCGCAAGGCCGCCAACGGCAGTTGCGGCCGTTCACCGAGGATGCGGAGCACATCGAGTTGCAGCCCGGTGATGCCGTGACGCTGCCTGAGTTCGGCGTTGAACAGTTCGACGGCACGCTCGAGTCTGACCCAGGCGACGATGGCGGAAAGCGCTTGCTGCTGCATGAACACTCGGTGAGTCGGGGATGCTATGGCGACGGAATACCGTGTGGCGTGATGGTATGGCAACATAGGATCACAGCCGAGCCGGCGGTGATCACAGAAACGCAGTGGCATCGCTTTCTTGCCCTCGGCCCCGACTCGTGCGAGGACGCAGCAAATGGAGGGTGCCATGAGCGAAGTGATCGTCGCACTGGATTTCGACAGCCAGGCGGAAGCCGAGGCGTTGATCGGACGGCTGGGTGACAAGGCCGGTTTCTACAAGATCGGCTATCAGCTGTTTTATGGCGGCGACGGCTTTGCCCTCGGCAAGGACCTGCTCAAGGCCGGCAAGAAGGTGTTTTTCGACCTCAAGCTGCTCGATATCGACAACACCGTGGAAAAGGGCGTGGCCGCGATCGCCGCCACCGGCGCCACCCTGCTGACGGTGCATGCCTATCCCAAGGCCATGCGCGCCGCGATGCGGGGCGCCGCGGGCAGCGACCTCAGCGTACTGGGCGTTACCGTTCTGACCTCGATGGATGACAGCGACGTGCACGACGCCGGCTACGAGCGCGATGCAGCCGGTCTTGTGCAATTGCGGGCGCGGCAGGCCAGGGACATCGGCATCGGCGGCGTCGTCTGTTCGCCGCACGAGGCCCGTATGGTACGCGACGTGGTGGGGCCGAAACTGGCCATCGTGACGCCGGGCGTGCGTCCGGCAGGTTCGGCAATGGGCGACCAGAAGCGGGTGATGGGGCCGCGCGCGGCGCTGGATGCCGGTGCCTCGCATCTGGTGATCGGCCGGCCGATCACCGCAGCAGCCGATCCGGCGGCCGCCTATGACGCCATTCTCACCGAAATCGCCGGGCTGACCCGCGTAGCCTGAGGCGCCGGGGCCTGCTAGAAACGGCAGGCTGTTTCGGGAGTTTTTCGTGTCTGACCTCAAGATTGCCATTGCCGGGGCCGCTGGCCGGATGGGCGCCGCCAATATCAAGGCCGTGGCGCAGGCGCCGGGGCTGGCCGTACATGCCGCGTTCGACCGCGCCGGATCACCGGCCACCGGCAAGGATGCCGGCGAGATCGCCGGGATCGACCGGCTGGGCGTTTCGATCGTCGACGATGTCGAGACGGCGCTCGAGGGCGCCGAGGCGATCATCGATTTCACCATTCCGGCGGCGAGCATGGCACTGGCGAAGATCGCCGGGGCGCGCGGGCTGGTGCATATCATCGGCACCACCGGCTGCTCGGACGAGGACGAGGCGGCGATCCGCGCGGCCGCCGCAGCGGGCGCCCGGATCGTCAAGACCGGCAATTTCTCGCTCGGCGTCAACCTGCTGGCGGGTCTGGTGCGCAAGGCGGCGGCAGAGCTGCCCGGATTCGATATCGAGGTGCTCGAGATGCACCATAACCGCAAGGTCGACGCACCCTCGGGCACGGCGCTGATGCTGGGCGCGGCGGCGGCGGAGGGTCGCGGCATCGATCTGGCGTCGCATTCGGTGCGGTCGCGCGATGGCCATACCGGCCCCCGCGAAGCCGGGACGATCGGCTTTGCGACGCTGCGCGGCGGCAACGTGATCGGCGATCACAGCGTGATCTTTGCCGGCAGCGCTGAGCGCATCGAACTGACGCACCGGGCCGACAACCGGGCGCTGTTTGCCGAAGGCGCGGCGCGCGCGGCGCTCTGGGCCAGGGACCAGAAGCCCGGATTTTACAACATGGCCGACGTGCTCGGCTTCAGCCAATAGGGAAGACCACAATGACCGGCACGCTGATCCTCGTCCGCCACGGGCAGAGCGAGTGGAACCTCAAGAACCTGTTTACCGGCTGGCGCAACCCGGACCTGACGGCCAAGGGCATCGAGGAAGCACGCGAAACCGGCAAGAAGCTGAAAGCGGCCGGGCTGGTGCCTGATGTCTATTTCACCTCGGCACTGCGCCGGGCCCAGCATACGCTGGACCTGATCCTCGAGGAGCTGGGCGTGGTCGATGTGGTGATCACCCGCAATCACAAGCTCAACGAGCGCGACTATGGCGACCTCAGCGGCCTCAACAAGGACGACGCGCGCGAGAAGTGGGGCGAGGAGCAGGTGCATATCTGGCGCCGGTCCTATGACGTGCCGCCGCCGGGCGGCGAAAGCCTGAAGGATACCGCGGCGCGGGCGCTGCCCTATTACGAGGCCGAGATCCAGCCGCTGGCGGCGGCCGGCAAGACGGTGCTGGTGGCGGCGCATGGCAATTCGCTGCGCGCCATGGTTATGGCCATTGAAGGGCTGACGCCCGAGGAAATCCTCAAGCGCGAGATCGGGACCGGCGAGCCGGTGATCTACAAGATCGGCGCCGACGGCAAGCTGGCCGAGACGGTGTCGCTCTAGCCGCCGGCCGCCACGCCGCATTCCCAGCCGAGAATGGCGCGCTTGCGCGGCAGGCCCCAGTGGTAGCCGGTGAGCGCGCCCGAACTGCCGACGACGCGGTGGCAGGGCACGACGAAGGAAATCGGGTTCTTGCCGACGGCGGCCCCCACGGCGCGCGCCGCGGTGGGGCGGCCGATGCTGGTGGCCACGCTCTGGTAGGTGGTGGCCTTGCCCACCGGGATCTTCAGCAGGGTCTCCCAGACACTGATCTCGAAATCGGTGCCGATCAGCACGACGCGCACCGGCCGGGACGGGTCCCAGCGTGCCGGGTCGAAGACCCGGGCAGCCACCGGGGCGACTTTTGCGTCGTCGCGGCTGTAGCTGGCATTGGGCCAGCGGTCGCGCAGATCCTCGAACGCCTGCTGGACGGAGACGTCGCCATCGGCAAAGCCGATGCCGGCCAGGCCATATTCGGTCAGCACCAGCACGGCAGTGCCGAACGGGCAGGGGGCGGCGCCCCAGGTCATGGCGAGACCTTCGCCGCGATTGCGCCAGGCACCGGGCGGCATGGCCTCGTGGGTGACAAAAAGATCGTGCAGGCGTGAGGTCGACGAGAGCCCGACCTCGAAGGTGGTATCGAGCACTGTCTGGCGTTCAGCGAGCAGGCGCTTGGCGTGATCGAGCGCCACCGCCTGGGCAAAGCTCTTGGGCGTCAGCCCGCACCAGCGGCGGAAGAGATCGGTCAGCTGCCGCTCGGTATAGCCAAGGGCACGGGCAAAGGCGGGGACATCCGCCTCGTCCGGGCCGTTATCGGAAAGAAAGCCGATGGCGGCGCGAACCGCCTCGTAGTCGGATGCCGGGGTGATGCTGTGTTGCTGGGTCATGATGGCGGGACGATAGGCCCTCGCCGCGGGCGACGCGACCCGGTTTTGACGCTCAGCTGCGGGCCTTCTTGAGCGCCGTGCCGAACACCCGGGCGAAGCTGGTCTTGTCGTCAGGGTTGAGGAAGGCGCCAATGACGAGATCCGCGTCGCGGCCCCGCAGATGCAGGCCGGTAATGCGCTCGTTGAAATCGCGATCGATCACCAGCTTGACGAAGAACGGGTTGAAGCGGCTGATCTCGGCCTTGCCGGCGGAGGACACCTGCTTGACCTCGAGCTCGTCGGGCCAGAGCGTGATCTCCTCGAACTGCTTGCCCGATTGCATGGAGGCGGCGAGGGCCCAGCCAATGGCGAGGACGTCGAGGCCGAGAAAACCGATGATGGGCCAGGCGCCGAGCGAAAAGAAGACGATGCCGGGGATGGTCGCCATGACGCAGACCAGCGCAATGACGTAGCGATAGCCACGCCGCGTCAGCGAGCGGTGCGGTGTCAGGGTGGCCGCGAACAATGGCCGTGCTTGCGTCTTGGTGGTCATGACCGCTCTAGTATAGACCGCAAGTGGAGACGAACAAATATGGCAAACACACGTGTGAAGCGCCTGCCCAGGCAAGATGTCGAGGCCATCTTTGGCGCTTTTGCGGCAGCGAACCCGGAACCGACCGGCGAACTGGAATATGTGAACCCGTTCACGCTGCTGGTGGCGGTGGTGCTGTCGGCGCAGGCCACCGATGCCGGCGTCAACAAGGCGACGCGCGGCCTGTTTGCCATTGCCGATACGCCCGAGAAGATGGCGGCGCTCGGCGTCGAGGGGATTGAAGAGCGAATCAAGACCATCGGGCTGTTCCGCGGCAAGGCGAAGAACGTGCATGCGCTCAGCCAGATGCTGATCGAAAAACACGGGTCGGAGGTGCCGCAGACGCGCGAAGCGCTGGAGGCACTGCCGGGAGTTGGCCGGAAGACCGCCAATGTGGTGCTCAACATTGCCTTCCGGCAGCCGACCATCGCCGTCGACACGCACCTTTTCCGGGTGGGCAACCGCACCGGACTGGCGCCGGGCAAGACGCCGCTGGAGGTGGAACTCAACCTCCTCAAGGTGGTGCCGGAGCACTTCCTGCTGCATGCGCATCACTGGCTGATCCTGCACGGCCGCTATGTGTGCAAGGCGCGCAAGCCGGAATGCTGGCACTGCGTGATCGCCGAGTGGTGCCGCTTCGAACCGAAGACACCACCGCCGAATGGGTGGGAAGCCGATCACACTGATCTCTGACCTCCTCCCCCCTTTGAGGGGGAGGTCGGGAGGGGGGTGGCGCAGTAACTCGCCGATGGACCCCCGCCCCCAACCCCTCCCCTCAAGGGGGAGGGGAGCTCGGCCGGATGTTCTTGCTACCTAAATCCCGTAAATCTGCGGGATCATCGCCGCGAACACAGGGATCAGCAGCAGCACTGCCGCCTCAATGTGAACGAATCGCCGCATGCGGGCGACTTCGGTCTCGACCGGCACGAAGCCGGGATCGGCCTTCATGCTGCGGTTCCAGCGCGCCAGGCGCATCGTCGGCTGGATCGACAGCAGGCCGACGGCGACGAAGGCCGCCATCTTCGCCCAGAAGGCCCAGTTGCCGACATAGAACTCCCAGCCGGCATTGCCGAAGATGACCCGCAGCACGCCGATAACGATCACGAGCCCGGCGACGCCGCCATAGGCACGGTCGAGCCGCGCCAGTTGGGCGATGCGCCGACCGTCGAGACCGGGGCGCAACAGGGCGAATTCGGCGGCGAAGATGCCGACCAGCGAGAAGACGGCGAGGTGGTGGGCAATGGCGAGGATGAGGTCGGTCATCTTGTGCTCCGCGGTTACTATGTTAACAGTGTTTGCACGTTCGATTTTTCCCTAGACCTACATGTGAACAATGTCAACATCTGAGTCCGACGCCGGCTATCACCATGGCGATCTGAAGCGGGCGCTGCTCGATGCGGCGCTGGAAATGCTCGACGGCGAGGGGGCCGACGGCATCGGTCTGCGCGAGCTGGCCCGCAAGGTCGGGGTGTCGCCCGCCGCCCCATACAGGCACTTTCGCAGCCGCCAGGTGCTGCTCGAGGCGGTTGCCACCGAAGGGTTCCGGCGGTTCTCGGCGATGATGGACGCCAAGGAGAAGGACTATCCGGAAAGCCAGCAGCTGGCAGCGATGGCGGAGGCCTATGTGCGGTTCGCGCTGGTGCAGCCGGCGCTGTTCCGGCTGATGTTCTCGCGGCAGATCGACAAGCAGGGCAACAAGAGCCTGCGGCTGGCGGCGGTCGACGCCTATGGCTCGCTGGCGCGGGCGGCGGCGCGGGAAGTGCCGGATGCGCCGAGCGAGGGCGCGGTGATCGCCTGGTCGTTCGTGCACGGGCTCTCGATGCTGCTGCTCGACGAGCAGATTCTCGGCGTCCTGCCGCAGAATTCGGACAGCCTTGTGCGCAACCTGGCGCAGCGCTTCGTCCGGGGGTTGCGCGCCGGAGTTGCGCCGGCCCCGTAAGTCCGATAAGTCCCGGCCGGTTCTGCAAAACGACACAAAGGACGGCCGATGGCTGAGACCCGGTTCGATGTTCTCACCATCGGGAACGCCATTGTCGACATCCTCGCCCCGATCGATCGGGATTTCCTCGCCCGCGAGGAGATGAGCGAAGGCATCATGCATCTGATCGATGCCGAGCGCTCCGCCTATCTCTATGACCGCATGCCCGCCGACAAGCGCGAGATTTCCGGCGGCTCGGCAGCCAATACGGCGGCCGGCGTGGCCTCGCTGGGCGGCAAGGCGTCGTTCATCGGCAAGGTCGCCGACGACGATCTCGGCGACATCTTTGCCGAGGACCTGCATCACATCGGCGTCCACTACGGCGTCAAGCGGCTGACCAACGGGCCGGCCACGGCGCGCTCGATGATCCTGATCTCGCCCGGCGGCGAGCGGACGATGAACACCTATCTCGGCGCCTGCCAGCAGCTGACCACTGCCGATATCCACGAAGACGAGATCGGCGCGGCGACGCTCACCTATATGGAGGGCTATCTGTGGGACCCGGCCGAGGCCAAGAAGGCCTTCGTTACTGCCGCCCACTATGCCCACAAGCACGAGCGGGCGACGGCGTTCACGCTGTCGGATCCGTTCTGCGTCAACCGCTATCGCGACGAGTTCCTCGACCTGATGCGGTCCAAGACCATCGACTATGTCTTTGCCAATATTGAAGAGCTGAAGTCGCTCTACCAGACGCAGGACCTGGGCGCCGCGGTGCAGCAGATCGCCAAGGATTGCGAGCTGGCCGCCATCACCATGGGCGCCGACGGCGCAATGGTAGTCTACGAGGGCGAAATCGTCACTGTGCCGGCCTATCCGGTGGCTAACGTGGTCGACGCGACCGGGGCGGGTGACCTCTTTGCCTCGGGTTTCCTGCTGGCCGCGGCGCGCGGGCAGGACCTGAAAGTGGCCCTGCAGGCCGGCTGCCTCGCCGCCTCCGAGGTCATCTCGCATATCGGCGCCCGGCCAGTCCGCGATCTCGAGCAGATGGCGATCGAGCACAACGTGTCGCTGGCACGGATGACCGACGCCTGAAGGGCAAACGCCCGATCGCGTTCATCGACAGGCGCAGGATGGGGCCTTTGCCGGCCTCTTAGACCTTGCGCAGCTCGACGACGTCGATGGTGTGGCCGGGGCCCTTGGTGAGCACCAGGTCGGCGCGGCCACGGGTGGGAACGATGTTTTCCACCAGATTGGGGACGTTGATCGCCTCCCAGGCCCAGAGGCCGAATTTCTCCGCTTCCTCGAGACTCATGCTGGCAAAGCGGTGAAAGAAGCTTTTCGGATCGGCGAAGGCCGTCTCGCGCAGGCGACGGAAACGCTCCATGAACCACTGCCGCAAATCGCTGATATCGGCATCGATATAGATCGAGAAATCGAGGAAATCGGAGGCGAAGAGGATCGGCTTGCCGCTCTTGGGCAATTCGCCCGGCTGCAGGATGTTGAGGCCCTCGACGATGAGGATATCCGGCCGGTCGATCAGCGTCTGCTCGCCCGGCACCACGTCGTAGACGAGGTGCGAGTAGACCGGCACCGCGACATTGGGCTTGCCCGACTTGATATCGGCAAGGAACGAGACGAAGCGGGCGCGGTCGTAGCTTTCGGGAAAGCCCTTGCGATCCATCAGCCCGCGCTCTTCGAGCACGGCATTGGGGAGCAGGAAGCCGTCGGTGGTCACCAGGTCCACCTTGGGCGAGCTTTTCCAGCGCTGCAGCATGGCCCGCAGGATGCGCGAGGTGGTGGACTTGCCGACCGCCACCGAACCGGCGACGCCGATGACGAAGGGCACGCGGTGACCATCGGCGCCGAGGAACTTGGTGGAGACATTGTGCAACTGCTGCGTCGCCTCGACATAGAGCGAGATCAGCCGGCTCAGCGGCAGGTAGATCTCCTCGGCCTCCTCGAAGGAAATCGGATCGGTGAGGGCGCGCAGGCGGCGGATGTCGTCGGCGGTGAGCGTCATCGGCTCGTCGGCCCGCAGCCGGCCCCATTCGGCCCGGCTGAAACGGTGGTAGGGCTCAAGCTTGCTGCGGGGCGCCATCAGCTGTTCCCGCGCGAGGCTTTTTCGGCGAGCCCGGATTGCGCCGTGCGGCTTTCGAGCTCGGCCATGACCTCGTCGAGCGGCACGTCGGCGGCGCGCAGCAGCACCAGCAGGTGGTAGAGCACGTCGCCAGCCTCACCCACCAGACCGGGATGATCGCGGCCGACGGCGGCGATGACTGCCTCGGTGGCTTCCTCGCCCAGCTTCTGGGAACATTTCTCGATGCCGCGCGACAGCAGCCGCGCCGTGTAGCTCTCGTCCGGCGATGCCTTGGCGCGCACCGCGATGCGCTGGTTCAGCTCTTCGAGTGTGAAGGCCATCAATAGTCCCCCCGGTCGTGGCGCATGGGCACGCCGTGTTCCTCAAGATACGCCTTGGCCTGGCCGATGGTGTAGGTGCCAAAATGGAAAATCGACGCGGCCAGCACGGCAGAGGCGTGGCCCTGCTTGACCCCCTCGACCAGATGATCGAGCGAGCCGACGCCGCCCGAGGCGATGACCGGCACATGCACGGCATCGGCCACGGCGCGGGTCAGCTCGAGGTCGAAGCCCGACTTGGTGCCGTCGCGATCCATCGAGGTCACCAGCAGCTCGCCGGCGCCGCGCTCGACCATGCGGGCCGCGAATTCGACGGCGTCCAGCCCGGTGGGGTTGCGGCCGCCATGGGTGAAGATTTCCCACTCGTCGACATTGTCGCGGCCAGGCGCCCGGGTCTGGCGGCGGCGGGCATCGACTGAGACGACAATGCACTGGTCGCCAAACTTGTCGGCGGCGCGGGCGATGAAATCGGGATCATTCACGGCGGCAGAGTTGATCGACACCTTGTCGGCACCCGCCAGCAGGAGCTTGCGGATATCCTCGACCTTGCGGATTCCGCCGCCCACGGTGACCGGCATGAAGCAATGCTCGGCGGTGCGGGCGACGACATCGAAAATGGTGTCGCGGCCATCGGCCGAGGCGGTGATGTCGAGAAAGGTCAGTTCGTCGGCACCGGCCGCGTCATAGGCAATGGCGGCCTGCACCGGATCGCCGGCATCGATCAGGTCGACAAACTGCACACCCTTGACGACGCGGCCGTCCTTGACGTCGAGACAGGGGATGAGGCGGGTCTTGAGGGTCACTGGCGTGGCTCCCGGGGCGGTTTGCGGAACAGCGAATAGACGGCAAAAAACAGCGAAAACACCCAGAAGATCAGAAAAAAGAAGGCGCCCAGCCCGAAATAGAAGGGCAGGTAGCCATAGGCCGAGGCGAGGAAGACAAGGATGATCGGCGCCAGCGCCAGCGGGTAGAACCACCAGTTGATGCGCTTGACCAGCAGCTCGCGGGCGGGCTGTCTCATCTCAGCTCCTCACGCTGCGGCCTGCCGCAGCAGGGCAATTGCTTCACGTGAATCAATGCGGCCGTCATAGAGGGCGCGGCCGGTGATGGCACCCTCGAGCACCTGTGCATCGGGCTGCGTCATGCGGCGGATGTCGTCCATAGAGGCGAGACCGCCCGAGGCGATGACCGGGATCGAGACGGCGCGCGCCAGCTCCAGCGTCGAGTCCCAGTTGATGCCGGTGAGGATGCCGTCGCGATCGATGTCGGTGTAGATGATGGCGGCAACGCCGGCGCCCTCGAAGCGTCTGGCGAGATCGATAACCGAGAGTTCCGAGGTTTCGGCCCAGCCCTCGACCGCCACCTTGCCGCCCTTGGCGTCGATGCCGACGGCGACCTGGCCGGGGAATGCGGCAGCGGCCGCCCTCACCAGATCAGGGTCGCGCACCGCGACGGTGCCGAGGATGACGCGGGCGAGGCCCTTTTCGACCCAGGCCTCGATATGGGCCAGCGTGCGAATGCCGCCGCCCAGCTGCACCGGGAAGTTCACCGTCCTCAGAATGTCCTCGACCGCGGCGCCGTTGACGCTCTCGCCGGCAAAGGCGCCGTTGAGGTCGACCACATGCAGGTACTCAAAACCCTGGTCCTCAAAACTCTTCGCCTGGGCAGCCGGGGAGTCGTTGAAGACGGTGGCCTGGTTCATGTCGCCCAGCTTCAGGCGCACGCACTGGCCGTCTTTCAGGTCGATGGCGGGGAAAAGGATCATGCTGCAATAACCTGCTGATGGCACGACCCCCACCCTCGGTCCCTCCCCTCAAAGGGGAGGGAAGCCGCCAGGGCACGGACAGTGCGCGCCCCTCCCCCCTGAGGGGAGGGGGTGGGGGTGGGGGTCCATCGGCTGCACTGCACCATCACGGCGCCCACTCCAGGAAATTGCCGATGAGCTTGAGACCGAAGGTCTGGCTCTTTTCGGGGTGGAACTGGGTGCCGAAAATGTTGTCGCGGCCGACGGCGGCGGTGACGGTCTGGCCGTATTGCGCCGTGGCGATCAGGGTCTCCGGCACGCTGGTGGCGAAGTGATAGGAGTGGACGAAATAGGCGTGCAGGCCGTGTTCGCCATCCTTGATGCCGGCGAGCAAGGGATGCCGCTGGTGAAAGGTCAGGGTGTTCCAGCCCATGTGCGGGACCTTGAGATCGCCGGCCGGCTCGATGCGGACGACGGCGCCGGGAATCCAGCCCAACCCCCTGGTGATAGCCTTTTCGCGGCCTTCTTCGGCCAGCAGCTGCATGCCGACGCAGATGCCGAGAAATGGCACCCCGCCGCGGATCACCCGCTCCTCCAGCACCTCGACCATGCCGGTCACGGCATCGAGGCCGGCACGGCAGTCGGCGAAGGCACCAACGCCGGGCAGCACAATGCGGTCGGCCTTGCGCACCAGTTCGGGGTCGGCGGTGACGATGATCGCGGCCCCGGCGTCGACCTCGCGGGCGGCGCGTTCGAAGGCCTTGGCGGCCGAGCGGAGATTGCCCGAACCGTAATCGATGATAGCGACGGTCTGGGTCATACCGGGCTCCGCAGGCGCAGCCAGTCACGCTGGGCGAGATCCTCGCCGGCGGCGACGATGTCGCTGCGATAGGTCCAGCCCCGTGCCTTCAGGGCCCGACGGCGGAAGGCCGGCGCCTCAAAGCCGATCAGGGCGGCGACGAGCACATAGAGCCAGAAGGCGGCTTCGGCGCCGACGAGGGCGCTGCCGAAGACCAGCGCCACGACGATGGCGACAAAGACCAGGAGGCCGAGCCAGAGGCCGTGAACCAGCGCATAGACCGGCGGCAGCAGGGCCGCGAACCAGGAGAACTTCTCGGCAATGACGGCGGGCGCCATCGCATTGGGGCGCTCGAAAACGGAATAGACGGTCACGGCTTTCCTCGTCCAAATCCTTTGATAAGGTAGCTGCGGTTGGCCTTAGACCAAAACCCGCCGGGTTGGAAGCGGAGGAACGGATGTCCGTTCCGCGGCGCATTCCAGACAAAGGCATGGAGGAGACTGACAATGGCTGCTGGTGAAACCGACCCGCATGGCGACGGCACGATGGGCTCGACGCCCTCGCAAGGGATTTTCGTGGGCGGGCTGGCCCTCGGGCTGCTCGGCTTCATGGCCCTGTTCGTGCTGTTCGTGTTCGCCGCGGCGATGATGGGCGGCTGACGTCAAACCGGCATGGACAAAGCCATCGCCATTCGCCGCATTGCGGCTGATGAACTGCCGGTCGTCCAGCAACTGGCCGAAGCGATCTGGCCGCATGCCTTTGACGGTGTGATCGCCCGGCATCAGATCGAGATCATGCTGGGCGACATCTACGCCCTGGAATCGCTCGAGAACGACATGGCAGCGCTTGGCCACGTGTTCTGGGTGGCCAGGTATCGCGGCGAGGATGCCGCCTTCATCTCATCCTACAAGGATGGCGACGTCACCTGGATCAAGAAGCTCTATGTGCTGCCGGCCCTGCAGGGGAAGGGGCTGGGCAAGGCGCTGATGCAGACGGCGCTGACGCATTTCGCCCCGTCGCGGGCGCTGTCGCTCAACGTCAATACCGGCAACACGCGCGCCATCGAGTTCTACAAGCATGCCGGGTTCGAGATTGAAAAGGAGGTCCCGGTGAAGATGGGGCCGTTCGACTTTTCCGACTATGTGATGACGCGCGCGCTGTGACGGGGCTGGCTGCGGCGGTGTTCCAGCCGCGACGCAGATGCCTCCCCATCCACCGTCATCCTCGGGCTCGACCCGAGGACCCAGCTTGCAGCGCACTCAATGCCGCCCATCCCTGCCCGGGCGGGAAGGGGGCATGGCTCCTCGGGTCAAGCCCGAGGATGACGGTGCGGAGGGGAGAACCGGGACACAGGCCAGGCCGGCCCAAGAGGTGTGGGCGGAGCTCAGTAGTGCCACCTACGCTGGACGCACTTTTGCTCCGACTACGGCGACGGCCACTCAAACGCCGTCGCCAGCAGCCTTACAGCGTACCCTTGGTGCTCGGGATGGTGTCCCTGGCGCGGGGGTCGATCTCGACGGCGCGGCGCAGGGCGCGGGCCAGCGCCTTGAACGCCGATTCGGCGATGTGATGGTTGTTGTCGCCATAGAAGGTCTCGACATGCAGCGTGATGCCGGCGTTCATGGCGAAGGCCTGGAACCATTCGCGGAAGAGCTCGGTGTCCATCTCGCCCACCTTGGGCTGGGTGAACTCCACCTTCCAGACAAGGAAGGGCCGGCCGGAGACATCGAGCGCCACCCGGGTCAGGGTGCCGTCCATGGGCAGGTCGGCGCTGGCATAGCGGCCGATACCCTTCTTGTCGCCGAGCGCTTTTTTCACCGCTTCGCCGAGAGCGATGCCGACATCCTCGGCGGTGTGGTGAAAATCGATATGCAGGTCGCCCTTGGCGCGCACCGTGATGTCGCAAAGCGAGTGCTTGGCCAGCTGGTCGAGCATGTGGTCGAGAAAACCGATGCCGGTCTGGATGTCATGCACGCCGGTGCCGTCGAGATTGACCTTGACGGTAATCTCGGTCTCGTTGGTCTTGCGCGCGATTTCGGCGGTCCGCATGGCAGGTCTCCAGATTGCACCGGGTCCTTATCACTTAGCGCCAAAGGGATGAAGAGGCGGTAACCTTGGTGACACCACCCAAAAGGGCAGACCGCCCCGTGCATTGCATTGCCCGGCCCAGCGCCTAAATAGGTCAAGACGGATTATGACTGCGGGTCCGGGCGCCGGAGCCTGATGTTTCGCCCCCCGACCGCAGCAGTATGGAGTATCGCATGTCGGACAACGAATTCCCCGGCTGGCACGGGACCACGATCGTCGCAGTGCGCAAGGGCAACAAGATTGTCGTGGCGGGTGACGGTCAGGTCTCGGTCGGCAATACGGTGATGAAGCATCACGCCCGCAAGGTGCGGCCGCTGGCCGGCGGCAAGGTGATCGGCGGCTTTGCCGGCGCCACGGCCGATGCGTTCACGCTGTTCGAGCGGCTGGAAAGCAAGCTCGAGCAGTATCCCGACCAGCTGATGCGCGCCGCGGTGGAACTGGCCAAGGACTGGCGGACCGACCGCTATCTGCGCCGGCTGGAGGCGATGATGATCGTTGCCGACAAGACCGACACGCTGGTGCTGACCGGCACCGGGGACGTGCTGACGCCGGACCACCCGGTGATCGCCATCGGCTCGGGCGGCAACTATGCCTATTCGGCGGCGCTGGCGCTGAGCGAGAATACCGAGCTGGATGCCGAGCAGATCGCCCGCAAGGCGATGAAGATCGCCGCCGAGGTCTGCATCTACACCAATGAGAACGTCACGCTCGAAAGCATCGATGCGGACGAGAACAAGCCGCTGCAGGCCTAAGCGCTGCAGCTGGGCGCGCCGTCCGGGCGCCTGGAAGGATACCGATGACCGATAGCAATTTTTCGCCGCGCGAGATCGTTTCCGAGCTCGACCGCAATATCGTGGGCCAGCAGGACGCCAAGCGCGCCGTTGCCGTGGCGCTGCGCAACCGCTGGCGCCGCCAACAGCTGCCCGAGGCGCTGCGCCAAGAGGTGACGCCCAAGAACATCCTGATGATCGGGCCGACCGGCGTGGGCAAGACCGAGATCTCGCGCCGCCTCGCCAAGCTGGCACAGGCGCCGTTCATCAAGGTGGAGGCCACCAAGTTCACCGAGGTCGGCTATGTCGGGCGCGACGTCGAGCAGATCATCCGCGACCTGGTGGAAGCCGGCATCTCGCTGCTGCGCGACAAGCGCCGCGCCGATGTCGACGCGCAGGCCCATCACAATGCCGAGGAGCGGGTGATCGACGCGCTGGTCGGCACCTCGGCGGCGCCGTCGACGCGCGATTCGTTCCGCCGCAAGCTGCGCGACAACGAGCTGGACGACAAGGAAATCGAGATCGAGGTCACGGCGCAGGCCGGCGGCCCCGGCATGTTCGAGATTCCGGGCGCCAATGTCGGGATGATCAATATCCAGGACATGCTCGGCAAGGCGTTCGGCGGCCGCGGCGTCAAGCGCAAGGTCAAGGTCAAGGACAGCCACGCGCTGCTGGTGGCCGAAGAGGCCGACAAGCTGCTCGACCAGGACCAGCTGACGCGCGACGCGGTGGACCTCGTCGAGAACAACGGCATCGTCTTCCTCGACGAAATCGACAAAATCACCAATTCGGGCAATTACGGTGGCGGGGTGTCACGCGAAGGCGTGCAGCGCGACCTGCTGCCGCTGATCGAGGGCACCACGGTCTCGACCAAGTATGGACCGGTCAAGACCGACCATGTGCTGTTCATCGCCTCGGGCGCCTTCCATGTGGCCAAGCCCTCGGACCTGCTGCCCGAGCTGCAGGGCCGCCTGCCGATCCGGGTCGAGCTCAAGGCGCTGACGCGGGACGACCTGATCCGCATTCTCAACGACACCGACGCCAGCCTGATCAAGCAGTACACGGCCCTGATGGCGACCGAGGGCCTGACCCTCGATTTCACCCAGGACGCCATCGAGGCGGTGGCCGATGCGGCGGTGAAGGTCAATTCGACGGTCGAGAATATCGGCGCCCGCCGGCTGCAGACGATCATGGAACGGCTGGTCGAGGACATCTCGTTCGATGCACCCGACAAATCCGGCGAGACCATCCGGATCGATGCCGGCTATGTGCGCGAACGCATCGGCAAGATGGCCGACGACGCCGACCTCAGCCGCTTCGTGCTGTAGGCCGAGAACCGATCAGACAGACCGATCAGACAGAAGGGCCGGCAGGACTGCCGGCCTTTTTTCATATCTCAAATCTTTTCCACCGGCAGACCGGCGGCGAGGAGATCGGCGGCTCTCTGCCGGCGGCGCTCGAAATGGGCATTGATGGCGACCGCCGCACCGGCCGCGGCGACCATGGCAATGCCGATGAGCGACCAGCTGTCGGGGATATGGGCAAAGACCAGCCAGCCAAGACCGCCGGCCCAGACCAGATGCAGGTAGTTGACCGGCGCCAGCAATGAGGCCGGCGCTTCCCGGTAGGCGGCGGTGAACAGCAGGTGGCCGAGCATGGCGAGGCCGCCGAGCAGCGCCAGCAGCGCCATGTCGAGCGGTGGCGGGCTGAACGTCGCCAGATCGGGGAGCGCCAGCGCCGCAAACAGTGCAGCACCCAGCCAGGCCGTGTGGAACAGCATGGAGATCATGGTTTCGGTCTGGCCCAGCCAGCGGGTCAGCAGGTGGTAGGCTGTGGCAAAGCCGGCATTGACCACGGCAAACAGCACGCCCAGCGGATCGAGGCCACCGCCGGGCCGGGCAATCAGCAGCACGCCGACAAAGCCGAAGGCCACGCCGGCCCAGCCGAGCGGGCTGACCTTCTCGCCCAGCAACGGCACGGCCAGCAGCATCACCGCAAAGGGGGCGATGTAGATGATGGCGACAGTCTCGCCGACGGGCATCAGCTGCAATGCCCAACCCATGGTCAGCGAAGCGGCGGCGAGGCAGAGGCCGCGCAGCAGCACCAGCCAGAGGCGGCTGGTCCGCCACAGCGCGGCGCGGTGCCTCGGCCAGAAGATTGCCGCCAGCAGCAGGAGATTGACGAGGTAGCGGAAGGCGATCACCACCGGCACCGGATAGAGCATGGCGAGATGCTTGGTGACCACGTCCGAGAGCGCGAAGGCGAGCGTCGCCAGCACCACCAGCAGGATGCCGAGCAGCGGCCGGTTCGATGCCGGTGCGGCGGGCGGGCTCACCGCTCCGCCCCTGGCGACATATGTTCCACGTGAATCCTTTCAGCGCGGCAGCGCCGGGGAGGCAGGGGCGGGAGCGGCGGGGTGGATGAGGCCGGCGTCGCGCAGGTCCGACCAGAGGGCGGGCGGGATATCGGCCTGCAGGTGGGCCAGGTTCTGATGCATGTGCTCGAGTTGCGACAGGCCAGGCAACATGGCCGCGACCTGCGGGTGGCCAAGCGGAAAATTCAGCGCCGCCCGCAGGAGCGGCACATCATGACGCCTGCAGACCGCCTCGATCCGGCGGGTCTTTTCGAGAATCTCCTCGCTGGCCGGCGCATAGTCGAAGGAGGCGCCGGGCACCGGGCCGGTCAACAGGATGCCGGTGTTGAGCGGGGCGCCGGCGACGATGGCGACCCCCTCGCGCGCGCAGCGCGGCAGGAGATGGTCGAGCACGGCCTGGTCGAGCAGCGTGTAGCGATTGGCCAGCAGGAACACGTCCCAGCGCCCGTGATCCATCAGCAGGTCGAGGATCGGCCATTCGTTGACGCCGGCGCCGATGGCCCTGACCACACCCGTGGCACGCAGTTCCTGCAGGGCGCGGATGCCGCCACCGAGGGCCTGGGCGAGGGTGGCGTCGTAATTGTCGCGCTGCGACATCCGCCCCAGGTCGTGCAACAGGAGGATATCGATGCGCTCGAGCCCGAGCCGCTGCAGCGACTGCGCGAAGCTTTTTATCACCCCCTCATAGGTGAAGTCGAAGACGGGCCGGAACGGCATGGCGGCAGGCGTGCCGAAGCGCTGCACGGCCCAGTCGCGGTCCGGTACCAGCAGCCGGCCGACCTTGGTGGAGAGCACGTAGTCGTCGCGCGGCTTGTCACGGAGAAAGTCGCCGATGCGGTGCTCGGACATGCCGCTGCCGTAGAAGGGCGCCGTGTCGAAATAGCGGATGCCGGCGTCCCAGGCGCCCTGCAGGAGCCGGGCAGCATCGGCATGCGAGGGGGCCTGACGCAGATCGCCGATCGGCGCGCCGCCAAAGCCGATGCGGGTGAGTTCGAGACCGGTGCTGCCGATCGGGCGGGTCGCGATCATCTGGCGGCCCACATGAGGCCGCGGGCCAGGATGGTGGCGATTTCCGGCTTGTCGAGTTCGGCCGGGACGTGGCCCAGGGCCGTGTAGAACACCCGGCCGGCGCCAAAGACGCTCTTGTACACGACGGGCATCCGCACGCCCTTCTTCCAGTAGGCGTGCTCGCCGGAAAAGGTGGTGGTGGCCAACACCTCGACCGAGGGGTCGACATGCATGAAATACTGTTCGGAGGTGTGCTCGAAGCTGGAAATGCCGGCCATGACCGGATCGTCGGTCTTCAGCGGGTCGACCCGATAGGTGATGATGTCGCCCGGATGGGTGGCAAAGGTGCAGCCGGCAAGGAAGCGGAACCGCGCATTGCCGGGAAAGCTGGTGGCCATGCCGTGGTGAAAGGCGGCCAGTCCGGTGCCCTTCTCGATGGCTGACGAGAGGCGGATCGAGGCGTCGCGGGAGAGCTCGCCGCCGGTGACCTGTGGCACCACGAGGTCAAAGCTCTCGATATCGGCACGGCCGAGGTCTTCGGCATCGCCACTGATGGTGACGGCGAAACCGGCCTTTTCCAGCATGGTGCCGACGATTTTGGCGCCGGCCTCCGGCTGATGCAGTTCCAGTCCGCCCCAGACGATCAATGCGGTCTTCAATATAGTCTCCCTCAAATAATTCTATCGAAGCCGGCGAGCGACCTCGTTGCTCAGAAATTTCAGATCTTCCGGGGCCAGCCGGCCGATGTCCCGGGCCAGCCGGTTGGCCAGTTCGGTTGCTTCGGGCGACATGCCGCCGGTATCCACCGTCACCTTGGGGTCGCTGATCTCCGCCAGCCGCTGCAGGTCCTCGGCCTCGTCCCAGATGACATTGAAATAGGTGATGATGCGCTGCAACAGGATCCAGGTCGGCTTGCCGCGACGGCCGTGCTCGAGCGCCGACAGATAGGCGCTGGAGACGCGGAGCGCCTTGGCCATGTCCTTGAGCGACACGCCGCGCTCCTCGCGCAGGGCTCGCAGTCTGGCGCCAAGCGGGGTCATCAGCGGCGCTCCGAACGGCGCAGCCGCACATACCAGGCGCCTTCGCCGCCGTGCCCCTGGGCAGCCACATCCCAGCCGGCGATCAGCGGCGCCAGCGCCGGCTCACTCAGCCAAATGGGCAGCATGGAGCGCAGCACGCCGCGCTCGACAATGACACTGGCGTCGCCGTCGACTTTCTTGAGGCCCTTGCCGGTGATCACCAGCAGGGTGCGGTCGCCGCGTGCCACGCGAGCATGAACGAAGCGGCTGAGCGCCGCGTGGGCCTCGACCTGGCGCATGCCATGCAGGTCGAGCGTGCCGTCGATCTCGATATGGCCGCGGGTCAGCTTGCGCTTGAGCTTGGGTTCGATCGCCTGATTGGCGGCGCGTCCCGGCTTGCCGCTCGGCTGGTAGCTGGGCATGGCGGGCGGCAGCTTGACCGGCTTGTGCCGGGGCGGCGGCGGGGTCCGGGGGAGGGGCAGCGCCTCGGCCGACAGTTGCAGCCGCTGGCGCCTCAGGGTGCGCTGCAGCGGACTGACGGTCTGGGCCACTTCGGCCCAGAGGTGCCAATCCGGCAGCGCTGGCTTGTCCCGTCTGGCCATCGAACCATCTGCCTTCCGGGCCCGGGCCGTCGATCAGGCGAGCTGATTGGTGGCGACCAGCTTCCAGTTGGGGTCGCGCGACTTCGGATTGCGGGCAAAGGTCCACTCGTCCGAAATGGTCTGGACCTGGTCGGCATTGCCTTCGATCAGTTCGCCGTCCTTGTTACGCGTCGCCTGCACCACTTCGGCGTCGAAATGGATAGTCACATTGGCGTTGCGCTTGTCGAGTTCGGCGTCGGTGATCTCCACCTTGGGCAGGCCGACAAAGGTAAAATCGACACTGTGGCCAGCGGCCTCGCGATCCTTGATGGCACGCTCGAAGCCGTCATAGACGTCCTTTTCGAGCAGGTTCTTGAGTGTCTGGCGGTCGTCCTGGGCAAAGGCGGTGACGATCATCTCGTAGGCCTGCTTGGCGCCCTCGACGAAAACCTTGGGGCCGAAGCTCGGATCGGCCGCGGCGATGGCCTTGAGTCCCTCGGCGATACCGGCGTCGCCATGCGACATCTGCTCGACCTCGGTGGCGAGCTTGCGGGCCCGGCGCTCGCCGTCGTCGTCGGCGGGGTCGACCTGACGCGGGCGCATCTGCACCACCGTATCATCATCAGATTTCGGCGCCTTGGCCGCGTCACGCTGCCGTTCGGCCGGCGGTCGTTCCGTACCGGTCCGGGTGCCGAGCACCGAGCGCAGCCGATACAGCACAAAGATCGCGAGACCGATGACGATGAGGGTGGGAATGTCGAAAAATTCGTCCATAGGTCATTTGCACCGGTTCAGGATCTGGAAGCGCCTCGAAAGCGCTGGGCGGTTTCCTATATATAGGGAAAGCCTCACCTCGAAACCAGTTCACGATTGGTGGAGATTTTGTCGCAACGACAATGGGGGCAAGGGAGAGACGTATGGGTTTTGGACGCATCCTGTTCCTGGTGTTCATGATCGTGCCGCTGATCGAGATCGCTTTCTTCGTTTTGATCGGCAACGCCATCGGGCTGTGGCCGACGCTGGCGGGCGTGCTGGTGACGGCAATCGTCGGCTCGCTGGTGCTGCGCTACCAGGGCATGGCGGTCTTCAACACCATCCGCAGCCAGATGTCGCGCGGCGAGGTGCCGGCCCGCTCGATGGCCGACGCGGCGATGATCGGCGCGGGCGGGCTGATGCTGCTGCTGCCGGGGTATTTTTCCGACCTCATCGGTATCCTGCTGCTGCTGCCGCCGACGCGGGCTGCCGTCTACAGCTTCTTCAAGAACCGCATCCAGGTGGTGTCGATGAGCGGCTTTGCCGCCCAGACGCGTTCGCCGCCGCCGGACGAGCCTGGCACCATCGACCTCGACGACGACCACTGGCGCCCGCGCTAATGCCGGGGCTTGGCTTGTCCAGCCCCCCTGAAAATGTTAGCCAGCGGACCGAAAACGAAAGAGGACGTTCCATGGCCGACGAAACAGCGACCGCCCCGGCTGGCGCTCAGACCGCACCGAGCTTCACTCTGGTGGGTCAGTACATCCGCGATCTGAGCTTCGAGAATCCGGGCGCGCCCGGTTCGATGCTGCAGGGCGGCGGCGGTGGCCCGGCCGGCCTCAATATCTCGGTGGGCGTCAAGAAGCAGGCCGACGAGATCTATGCGGTCGAGATCACCATGAACGCCAAGGCCGAGCGCGAAAAGGTCGTGCTGTTCAATGTCGAGCTGGTCTATGGCGGCGTGTTCCGGGTCAAGAACGTTCCCGAAGCGCAGCTGCCGCTGCTGCTGATGGTTGAAGGCCCGCGGCTGATCTTCCCGTTCGCCCGCCAGGTACTGGCCAATGTCACCCAGCAGGGCGGCTTCGCGCCGCTGATGGTGGAGCCGGTGGACTTCATGCGCCTCTACCAGCAGAACGCGGCCAATCTCGCCGGCAGCAATGGCGATGCAGCCCCGAGCGACAAGCCGAACTGACCGCATAACGCGATTCAGCGCAGCTTTCCGGGCGGCTTCGGCCGCCCTTTGCATTTCTGGATAACGTGATTCACGCCTATTCGGCGGCGTCCGACGTCTCGGCGTAATAGGCCCAGAGGGCACTGTCGCCCATCTTGCCAACGAGGGCCGCGTGCGCATCGCGCTCGGCCTCGGTCAGGCGGGACGCCAGTGGCACCGGACGCGGCCGGGCCGGTGTGGGCGTGATCTCGATAGCGATATGGCGGGTTTCCTCGACCAGCGCCAGGCCGACCTGGCGGCCGCCGATCAGCTCGAGATAGACCTCGGCAAGGATTTCGGCGTCGAGCAGGGCGCCGTGCAGGGTGCGGCGCGAGTTATCGATGCCGTAGTGCTTGCAGAGCGCGTCGAGACTGACGCGGGCGCCGGGATGGCGTTCGCGCGCCACCATCACCGTATCGATCACCCGATTGCTCAGGCTGGGCCGGCGGATCCGTTCGAGTTCGGCATTGAGAAAGCCCATGTCGAAGGGCGCATTGTGGATGACCAGTGGCGAGTCTTCGATGAAGTCGACAAAGGCCCCGGCCGATTCAATGAATTTCGGCTTGTCGCGCAGGAATTCCTCGGACAGCCCGTGCACGCGGAAGGCCTCCTCGGGCATCGAGCGCTCGGGGTTGAGATAGAGGTGCAGGTGCCTGCCGGTGGGAATGTGATTGATCAGCTCGACGCAGCCGATCTCGACAATGCGATCGCCCGTCGCCGGCGACAGTCCGGTGGTTTCGGTATCGAGAACGATCTCGCGATTCATCACCGTCCCTTAGCAGAATTTCGCAGCTCGCGCACGAGCGCCCGCACATCCTCACGCGTCTGCGCCAGGGGTTTCGACGTGTCGATGATGGCGTCGGCACGGCGTTCCTTTTCGGCCTGTGGCAGCTGCCGGGCAAGAATCGCCTGCAGCTTTTCCACCGTCATCCCCGGGCGCGCCAGCGCCCGGCGTTGCTGTTCGGCCGCATTGACCACGGTGACGATGACCCGGTCGAGCCCCCAGTCGTGACCGCCTTCAAAGAGCAGCGGGATATCGACGACAGCGATCTCCGCACCGGCCGTTGCGGCTTGCTCGAGGAACTCGGCGATGCGCCGGCGCACCATGGGGTGCACCACGGCCTCGAGCGCCTGCAGCTTGTCGGGTGCGGCCAGCAGGCGGCGGCTGAGTTCGGTCCGGTCGATGACACCAGAGGCACCAACGCCCGGAAACAGCGCATCCACCGGCGCCACGGCAGCGCCGGCATAGAGTTCATGCACGGCCGCATCGGAGGAAAAGGTCGGGATGCCCTCGTCGGCGAGGAACTGCAGCACCGTGGATTTTCCGGTGGCGATGGAACCGGTGAGCCCGACTTTCAGCATCAGAGCGTCGCCTCGATCCTGGCCCGCAGTTCCGGCGTCACCTCGGGTCGCACCCCGAACCAGGCTTCAAAGCCCGGTACCGCCTGGTGCAGCAGCATGCCCAGGCCGTCGACCGTGCGGAGGCCGAGGGCCCGGGCATCGGCGAGCAGCGGGGTCACCAGCGGCACATAGACGATATCGGTGACGATCGCCGTGGGTGGCAGCAACTCGATGGGCAGCGTCTCGAAGCGCGAGGACTGCATGCCCACCGAGGTGGTGTTGACGAGAAGGCCCGCCGAAGGGGCCAGCGCCAGGCAGTCTGCAATGGCACCGGGAACGAACGGGCCGCCCAGTTCCTTCGCCAGCGCCTCGGCCTTTTCGGGGGTGCGGTTGAGGACGTGGATGGTCTTCAGCCCCCGATGCTGCAGCGCCACCAGCACTGCGCGCGCCGCGCCACCGGCGCCCAGCACGATGGCGGTGTCGAGGCCTTCGCTCCAGCCCGGGGCGTTCTGGTCGAGATTGCCCAGAAAGCCCATGAAGTCGGTATTGCTGCCGTGCACCTTGCCATCCGCGGCGACCAGCGTATTGACCGCGCCGATGGTCTGGGCCAGCGGATCGATGCTGTCGCAAAGGTCGAACACGGCCTCCTTGTGCGGAATGGTGACATTGCCGCCGGCGAACTCGCCGCTGCGCAGCCGGGTGAACAGCGCCGGCAGTTCGGCAGAGGCAACGTCGATGGCCTCGTAGCGGCCGTCGATGCCGTAGGCCTCCAGCCAGGTGCCATGGATGAGCGGCGAGCGGGAATGCTTGATCGGGTGGCCGATGACAAAGGCGCGTTTCACGTGAATCCCTCTAGGGTATCTGGCGCATGGCGGCGCAGCGCGTCGAGCAGTGGTAGCAAGGGCAGGCCGAGAATGGTGAAATAGTCGCCATCGATGCGCTCGAACAGCCGGATGGATGGCCCCTCTAGCCGGTAGGCACCAACCGAGCCGAGCACCGCATCGCCTTCCTCGGCCAGCACCGCATCGCGTTCGGCATCGGAAAAAGCCCGCATGGTCAGCTCGGCTACGGAGGTATGGGACCATAAGACCACGCCGTCGCGGACGAGAGCGAGGCCTGCCGTCAGGCGATGGGCATTGCCGCGCAGCCGGTCCAGCTGCTGGCGTGCGGCAGCCAGGTCAGCCGGCTTGTGAAACAGTTCGGGCCCCAGCGACAGCACCTGATCGCCGCCGATGACGATTGCGCCGGGTCGCTGTCGGGAGATGGCAAGGGCTTTTGCGCTCGCCAGATGCTCGGCCACCGCCGCGGGACCTTTCCCCAGGGCAGCGGCCTCTTCGGCGCGCTCGTCGATTTGGGCTGGACTCGACTCGAAACGCAAACCGGCCCCAGCAAGCAGGGCCTTTCGTGCAGCGCTGGTGCTTGCAAGGATCAGCATGTGCCATCGTTTTCCACACTGTCCTTGCTGGCTCAAGCCCCGCCGGGGTCGGAGCGGTCAGCGGAGTGCCGGGAAGCGAGTTATCCCTGCTGAGACGAATTTCATCCCCAGCCTGGCCCCGGGTGACGGTTAACAGAGTGTTAAGAACATCTCTGGGGAAACGCCTGTGCACAGCGACAGCGTCTGTCCACAGCCGCGTTAACAGTTCATTCACCATAGGACCGCCCACAAACCTCAACAACGCCCGGCGAGTCCGGAGAGTGCCGCTGCAAATCCCGATGCGGCGTTAACAGCTTGTTAACCGACCCGCTGCGCCCCCATGCCGCGACGGGCCGCGATTGTGGGCAAACCGGAATTCATGCAAAACACCGCCATGATAATAATGATTAAGAATCTAGAACTCTTTCTCTGGAACCCGACTGTGAGCACCGTGCCTGCGGCAAAACCGCTTTTGAGAACAGTCCTGGGGGAACGCCAGGAGCGTCCGCCCGTCTGGATCATGCGCCAGGCCGGGCGCTATCTGCCAGAGTATCGCGCCGTGCGCGAGAAGGCCGGCAGCTTCCTCGAGCTCTGCTACAACCCTGCATTGGCGACGGAAGTGACGCTGCAGCCGCTGCGACGCTTCGATCTCGACGCGGCAATCCTCTTTTCCGACATCCTCGTCATTCCCGATGCACTTGGCCAGAAGGTAACCTTCGAGATCGGGGAGGGACCAAGGCTGGAGCCGATTGATCCGGAAGGGCTGGGGAAGCTTGATCCGGATGGCTTTCTCGACCGCCTGAGCCCGGTACTGGAAACACTCGGACGCATCCGGTCGAACCTGGCCGCCGACAAGACGCTGATCGGCTTTTGCGGCTCACCCTGGACGGTGGCCACCTACATGATCGGCGGACGGGGTTCGCCGGATCAGGCCGCCGCGCGGCTGTTTGCCCTGCGCCATCCCGAGGCCTTTGCGCAGCTCATGGATATCCTCGTGGAGGCCAGTGTGCGCTACCTGGTGGCGCAGTTCCGCGCCGGCGCCGATGTGGTACAGCTGTTCGAGAGCTGGGCCCTCAATCTCGACGAGGTGGCGTTTGCCGGCCAGGTGATCGAACCCAATCGCCGGATTGTCGAAGGCGTTCGCAAAGAGATCCCCGATGCCCCGATCATCGGCTTTCCGCGTGGGGCCGCCGGGATGATTGCGAAATATGCCGAGGCGACGAAAGTGAATGTCGTCGGGCTCGACTACGCCACGCCGCTCGGCTTTGCCGATTCGATGCTACCCAAGACGCTCGGCGTGCAGGGCAATCTCGATCCGCTGCGACTGGTGGCGGGCGGGGCGCAGATGGAGCGGCGGGCCGAGGAGATCATCGCGGCCTTCGCCGGCCGGCCGCATATCTTCAATCTGGGACATGGCATTGTGCCGGAAACGCCGATCGAGCATGTCGAGCTGCTGGTGGCGACGGTCAAGGGGGTCTAGGCGATGGAATGGGTCAAGGCCTTGCACGTGATTTCGGTGCTCGCCTGGATGGCGGGCCTGATGTACCTGCCGCGGCTTTTCGTCTACCACGCCGGCGCCGAGGCCGGGTCGGACAAGTCCGAGACGTTCAAGGTGATGGAGCGCCGGCTCTATCGGGGAATCACCACCCCCGCGATGCTGGCCACCTGGGTCTTCGGGCTGTGGCTGGCGTTCGGTTTCGGCATCGTCGATTTTTCGCAGGGCTGGATGTGGCTGAAGGCGCTGCTGGTGATCGCGCTCACCGGCGTACACGGTTTCTATGGCCGGCTGCAGCGCGATTTCGCCAATGATCGCAACGTCCGGACGGATAAATTCTACCGGCTGATCAACGAGATTCCCTTTGTCCTCGGCATCGGCATCGTCATCGCGGTCATCGTCAAGCCGTTCTGATTGCGCCGGTCGAGAGCGGTTGTTTCAGCGCAATTGCGTTCAAACTTGAATATGGCACGGGTTCACGCTATGCAGTGCCCATCGCGCCAGCGCTTACCGGTGTCTCCCCGACGCTGAAGTGGTGCAACTCCCCACCGACTTGCCTTTCGATTCCCCAAAGGGTTTCCCGCATGGAAAATATGAAGCTCAGTGAGCTCAAGGCCAAATCCCCGGCCGAACTTCTGGTTTTTGCCGAAGAGTACGAGGTCGAAAACGCCTCGACCATGCGCAAGCAGGAGTTGATGTTCGCGATCCTCAAGGAGCTGGCGGCGCGCGAAGTCGAGATCACGGGCGAAGGCGTGGTGGAAGTGCTGCCGGACGGCTTCGGCTTCCTGCGCTCACCCGACGCCAACTACCTGCCCGGCCCGGACGATATCTACGTATCGCCCAGCCAGATCCGCCGCTTCTCGCTGCGCACCGGCGATACGGTCGAGGGCGAGATTCGCTCTCCCAAGGAAGGCGAACGCTATTTCGCGCTGCTCAAGGTCTCGACGATCAATTTCGAGAACCCCGAGAATGTGCGCCACAAGGTCAATTTCGACAATCTGACGCCGCTCTATCCCGATGAGCGGCTGAAGCTGGAACTGCCCGATCCCACCAACAAGGACAAGAGCGCCCGGGTCATGGACCTGGTGGCGCCGCTCGGCAAGGGCCAGCGTGCCCTGATTGTTGCCCCGCCGCGTACCGGCAAGACCGTGCTGTTGCAGAATATCGCACAGTCGATCGCGATCAATCACCCCGAGTGCTACCTCATCGTGCTGCTCATCGACGAGCGCCCCGAGGAAGTCACCGACATGCAGCGTTCGGTGAAGGGCGAGGTGATTTCCTCGACTTTCGACGAGCCGGCCTCGCGCCACGTCCAGGTCGCCGAGATGGTGATCGAAAAAGCCAAGCGGCTGGTCGAACACAAGCGCGACGTGGTGATCCTGCTCGATTCCATCACCCGCCTCGGCCGGGCCTACAACACCGTGGTGCCCAGCTCGGGCAAGGTGCTGACCGGCGGTGTGGACGCCAATGCGCTGCAGCGCCCGAAACGCTTCTTCGGCGCCGCCCGCAATATCGAGGATGGCGGCTCGCTGACCATCATCTCGACGGCACTGATCGATACCGGCAGCCGCATGGACGAAGTCATCTTCGAAGAGTTCAAGGGCACCGGTAACTCGGAAATTGTCCTCGACCGCAAGGTCTCTGACAAGCGCATCTTCCCGGCGATGGACGTCACCAAGTCTGGCACCCGAAAGGAAGAACTGCTGGTCGAGCCCGATATCCTGCGCAAGATGTACGTGCTGCGCCGGATCCTAAATCCGATGGGGACGGTCGACGCGATGGAGTTCCTCATGGACAAGATTCGCCAGACCAAGACCAATTCGGATTTCTTCGACTCGATGAACACCTAACGCCTTGCGCGTCGGCGATACGATCGTTGCCCTGTCGTCTGGCGCGCTGCCATCCGGGGTGGCGATCATTCGCCTGTCGGGCCCGGGCTGCAGGCCTCTGGCGCAGCTGCTGCTGCCCGGCGCGCTGCGGCCTCGCCGCCTGACCCTGGCCGATATTCGCCTCGGTGGTGAAGTCCTTGACCACGGGCTGGTGGCCTGGATGCCCGGACCGCAAAGTTTTACCGGCGAGGACTGCCTTGAGCTCCAGGTGCACGGGTCGCCCGCCAGCGTGCGGACCATTCTGCGCGAGATAACACGATTCCCCAAGACCCGGCTGGCGGAAGCCGGCGAGTTCACCCGTCGGGCCTTCGAGAACGGCAAGCTCGATCTGACCGAAGTCGAAGGCCTCGGCGATCTGCTGAAAGCCGAAACCGAAGGGCAGCGACGGCAGGCCCTGGCGCGGGCCGGCGGCGTGTTGTCGCGGCAACTGGAGAGCTGGCGCAACCGGCTGCTCGACGCCCGGGCTGAAGTCGAGGTGCGACTGGATTTCTCCGACGAAGGAGATGTCGATGCAGATATTCCTGAGTCGCTGCATGTAGCCCTACGGGCGCTGCAGCAGGAATTTCGTGCGGCGGCACAATCTGTCACCGAGGGGCGGATCGTTCGCGAGGGCTTTCGCGTGGCTCTGGCGGGCCGGCCCAACGCCGGGAAATCAAGCCTGCTGAACGCCCTGGCCAAGTCGGACGTTGCTATCGTCACCGACGAGGCTGGCACCACGCGCGACCTCAAGGAGGTGCCGCTGGATCTTGGCGGGCAGTTGGTCATCCTCACCGATATGGCTGGACTCCGTGACACTGACAGCAAGGCCGAGGCTGAAGGTGTGCGGCGCGCGCGGGCGGCCATTGCGGGCGCCGATCTGGTGCTGTGGCTCTTGCCCGTCAGCGACATCATTCTAGATAACATGATTCCGGAGGGCGCCTGGGTCGTGCGGACCAAGGCTGACCTTGTGGGAGGCGCACCTGATGCGGTCTCCAGCGTGACGGGGCAGGGTGTCGCCGAATTGCTGGAACGAATTCGCAGCGCAGCAGAGTCACGCATCACGTCGGCGGAAGCACCTCTCGTCAGCCGCGAGCGCGACCGGCTGGCGCTGGAGCAGGCGGCGGAGGCCGTCGGCCGCGCCGTGCGGGACCTTGGCGATGAGGAACTGGCCGCAGAAGGCTTGCGCCAGGCCTCGCAGGCGCTGGAACGGCTGCTCGGCCGGATGGATGCCGAATCGGTGCTGGATCGACTCTTTCTGGCCTTCTGCATCGGGAAGTAGTATAGCGCGGTTCTTCCGAGCCGGCGCGATAGTTCCCTCGGCTGATTCACGTGAAACACGGACCGGACATGACCGATTTCGGTGTCATCATTGTCGGCGGTGGCCATGCGGGCAGCGAAGCGGCGGCGGCCGCGGCGCGCCTTGGTGTGCCAACCGCGCTGGTGACCCACAAATTCACAACCATCGGCGAGATGAGCTGCAATCCGGCCATTGGCGGGCTCGGCAAGGGTCACCTGGTGCGCGAGATCGACGCTCTGGACGGGTTGATGGGCCGCGTCGCTGACGCCGCCGGCATCCAGTTTCGCGTCCTCAACCGCCGCAAGGGCCCGGCCGTGCGTGGTCCGCGGGCCCAGGCCGACCGCAAGCTCTATCGCGAGGCTATGCAGGCGGCCATCCAGGCGCAGCCGAACCTCGAAGTGGTCGAAGGCGAGGTCGATGACCTGATCGTCACCGATGGTCACGTTGCCGGCGTGGTACTGCTCGATGGCCGCCGTATCACCGCCAAGGCCGTGGTCCTGACCACCGGCACCTTCCTGCGCGGTCTGATCCACCGTGGCGAGGAGACGGTGCCGGCCGGCCGTGTCGGCGAAAAGCCGGTGCTCGGCCTCTCGACGCGGCTCGAAGCACTCGGCCTGCAGCTTGGCCGCCTGAAGACCGGTACACCGGCGCGTCTCAACGGCAAGACCATTGATTTCAGCGTGCTTGAGGAGCAGCCGGGCGACGATGTGCCCGAGCCGTTCTCCATGCTGACTTCGGCCATCACGACGCCGCAGGTGAGCTGCTTTATCACGCGCACCACCGCCGAGACGCACCGGATCATTGCGGCCAATATCCATCGCTCCGCCATGTATTCCGGCCGCATCCAGAGTCGCGGCCCGCGCTACTGCCCGTCGATCGAGGACAAGATCGTCCGTTTTGCCGACCGGGACAGCCACCAGATCTTCCTGGAGCCGGAAGGCCTCGACGATTCAACCATTTATCCCAATGGCCTGTCGACATCTCTTCCCGCAGAGGTTCAGGAAACATTCCTCAAATCGATGCCGGGTCTGGGCAATGTCGAAATCGTCCGCCCGGGCTACGCCATCGAGTATGACTATGTCGATCCGAGGGAACTTAGGGCCTCGCTGGAACTGAAGCGCCTGCCCGGGCTGTATCTGGCGGGCCAGATCAACGGCACCACCGGCTATGAGGAGGCGGGCGCCCAGGGGCTGCTGGCCGGTGCCAATGCTGGTCTGGCGGCGCAAGGCCAAGCCCCGATCATCCTGTCCCGCACCGAGAGCTATCTGGGAGTAATGGTGGACGATCTGGTGACCAGAGGCGTCAGCGAGCCCTATCGCATGTTCACCTCGCGCGCCGAGTTCCGGCTGCATCTGCGGTCGGACAATGCGGACCAGCGATTGACCACGCTGGGGATCGCGCACGGCCTCGTGCGGCCCCAACGCACTGAATTGTTTAATGAAAAGCGTGCGGCTCTCGAGAGTGGCCGTGCCTTGCTGAATCGGCTGGTGACCAGCCCGACCGCGGCGCGCAAGGCCGGCATTGCGGTCAATGCCGACGGGAACGCTCGCTCCGCCTTCGACATTCTGTCCTATCCGGATGTCACACCAGCTGATGTGGCCCGCCTTTGGCCGGAGGTGGACAGCATTCCCGCAGCCATCCTGCAACAATTGACGATTGACGCGCAGTACGCAGTCTATCTCGACCGGCAGAAGGCCGATATCGACGCCGTGCGCCGGGATGAACAGCGGGAAATCCCGGCCTGGCTCGACTATGCCGCCATTCCCGGCTTGTCGATGGAAGTGCGACAGAAACTGGAAGCGCATCGGCCCGCTACCTTGGCACAGGCACAGGCAATCGACGGGGTGACCCCGGCGGCGGTGACGCTCTTGCTGTCAGTGATCCGGCGCGGAAGCCTGCGCAAGGCGAGCTGATGGCCGGAACGCAGGCCCTGGCGGTAGCAGCCGCCTATGCGGATCATTTGTCTCGGCCCATCGATGCCGTAGCACAGGATCTGGAATCCTTTTCTGCGCTGCTGACCAAATGGCAGAAGGTGCAGAATCTTGTTTCACGTGAAACACTGGCCGATGTATGGCGCCGCCACCTGGCGGACAGCCTGCAGGCTCTGAAACTGCTATCGCCCGCAGATAACCTGATTCTCGACCTGGGCAGTGGCGGCGGATTGCCCGCCATCCCCATGGCCATCGGTTCGAAGAGCTCTGACCGCTGCTTCGTGCTGGTAGAGCCGAATGGCCGAAAGGTAAGCTTTCTCAGGACGGTAGCTCGCGAGCTCGCATTGCCCGTCACGGTCATCGACAAGCGCACCGAAGACATTGATTCACGTGAAACAGGCGTGCCCGACGTCATTACGTCGCGCGCCCTGGCGTCGCTGCCGCAGCTTTGCGCCATGGCGGCGCCGTTCTTTGGGCCCACAACCCGGGCAATTTTTCACAAAGGACGGGAACATGTTGAAGAACTGGTGGAATCGGGTGCGGTCTGGCACCATGACGTGGTACTAACAGTCAGCGACACAGACCCTCAGGGCGTGCTTCTAGAGCTCAAGAATTTGAGTTTGAAAAACAGGTAGTTAGCGGCAAACCAACGGGAGGCCGGCTTTGGCTCCTCGCATCCTTACTCTCGCCAATCAAAAGGGCGGGGTGGGCAAGACCACCACTGCAATCAACCTCGCGACCGCTCTCGCAGCGATCGGCGAGCGCGTGCTGATCATCGACCTCGACCCGCAGGGCAACGCCTCGACCGGTCTTGGCATCGATCGCGCTTCGCGTGACGTCTCGAGCTACGACCTGCTGATCGGCGAGGCCAATATTGCGCAGGCGTCGATCATGACCAGCGTGCCGAACGTGGCCATTGTCCCGTCGACGCTGGATTTGCTCGGTGTCGAGCTGACCATTGCGCAGCAGGCGGACCGGGCGTTCCGGTTGCGCGAGGCGCTCAAGGCCATCGACAACCTCCGCATCAACGAGCGGCCGGTCACCTATGTGCTGATCGACTGCCCGCCGTCACTCAACCTTCTGACCATCAACTCGCTGGTAGCGGCCGACGCCGTTCTGGTGCCGTTGCAATGCGAGTTTTTTGCGCTCGAGGGTCTCAGTCAGCTGCTGCAGACCATCGAAGGCATCCGCACCACGCTCAATCCGCGCCTCTCCATCCAGGGCGTGGTGATGACGATGTTCGACAAGCGCAATAATCTCAGCGAGCAAGTGCTGGCCGACGTGCGCAGCGAAATGGGCGACCTGGTTTATGATACGGTGATCCCGCGCAATGTGCGGCTCAGCGAAGCGCCGTCCTACGGCAAGCCGGCACTGCTCTATGATCTCAAATGCGCCGGGAGCCAGGCCTATCTGCGGCTTGCAACCGAAGTGATCCGCCGGGAACGGCGGCTGGCGGCGGCATAAGGATATGAATATGAACGAGAAACCCTCCCGCCTCGGACGCGGCCTCGCAGCACTCATCGGCGACATGACGCCGATCGAAGGGGCGCGGATGGCCGACAACAGCGCCGGCAGCAAGCGTCTGCCGGTGGAGTTCGTTATTGCCAACCGCGCCAATCCGCGCCGCGACTTCGATCCCGGCCAGCTGGATGAACTGACCAGCTCCATCCGGGAAAAGGGCGTGATGCAGCCGTTGCTGGTGCGCCCCACCGAAGATCCGAACATTTTCGAGATCATTGCCGGCGAGCGCCGCTGGCGGGCGGCGCAACGAGCAGGTCTGCACGACGTGCCGGTGATCGTGCGCGATGTCGACGACAAGGAAGCGCTCGAGCTCGCCATCATCGAGAACGTACAGCGTGTCGACCTCAACCCGCTTGAAGAGGCGCAGGGTTACGGACAGCTGATCGAGCAGTTCGACTATACCCAGCAGGACCTGGCGCAGGTGATCGGAAAGAGCCGCTCACATGTGGCTAACACCTTGCGATTGCTGAAGCTTCCGCAGGATGTGCGGGACATGCTGGCGCGCGGCGAACTGACCGCCGGGCACGCCCGGACGCTGATCACGGCCGACGATCCGGCGCATCTGGCGCGCGAGATCGTCAATGGCGGTCTCTCGGTGCGCGAGGCGGAAGTCTTGAGCCAGCAGCGGCTGGCGCCGGAGAAGAAGTCGCCATCCCGTGGCGCGCCGGAGCGAGACGCCGACACCGTGGCGCTGGAAAAGCGCCTGTCAGACGTGCTTGGGCTGTCGGTCGCCATCAACCACAATGACAATGGCGGCAAGCTCGAGATTCGCTACCGGACGCTGGAACAGCTCGACGGCATCTGCCTCAAGCTCACCGGATACAGCAATTAAGCCGCTGATGTTTCACGGGAAACATTGCTTTCCCGGTGCCTTGCAGACCTCATCCTGAGCCTGTCGAAGGACGAGTTCGGGTCCTCTGCGTAGCCTCTTGGTTCGACACGCTCACCATGAGGCATGACGGAGCGGTGGGTTCGGCATGGCTACCGCTCGGCGGCCATCATGCACACAGCCAGCAGAGCCCGGCGGACGATCATGTCCTGCAGGGCGTAGCGCTTGCGCGAATCGGCGGTGGCCAGGTGCAGCCGTTCGGCCGCCGCGCCAATGGCGTCATCGGACCAGAGGCGCAATTGCTGCTCCAGCGATGCCTTGCGGGAGAAATGCGGACGTGGCCGGGCGCCATCGAGCACATCGCGCGGCGATTTTCCGAGATCGACCTCCGCCCGCCAGCGTCGCAGCGTGGCGAAATGCAGTTGCGTGGCGCCGAGCAGTTGCTGCGGATTGATGGCGGCGGCAATGGCGCGCGCCAGGGCCTCCTCGAGCCGCGCCGCGTGTCCGGTGCCGATGGCGTCAATGACTTCGTCGAGCGCCATGGCAGCGTTGTCAGCGCATAATACGAGAACATCATTGCGCGTCAGCACCTTGGAATGGGCCGAAAATAGAACAAGTTTCTCCAGTTCGCGCCGTGTGACTTCGCGATCATTGCCGAGATTTTCGCGCAGGGTCGTCGCCACATCGGCCTCGGCACGGATGCCGGCCTTGGAGAATGTTTCGTTGATGAGCTTGATCAGGGTCTCGTCGCTGTCCGGATAGCAGGGCAGGGCGCGGCCGAGCTTCTTGCCTTCGACCAAAGCGCGCAGCGCGTCCTTGGGGGCGAGGTTGCCGGCCTCCAGCACCACGGCTGCGCCGCCCGGATCATCGAGCAGTTCGGTCAGCACCATGACCAGCGACTTGCCGGCATTGCGGATGCGCAGCACGCGCTTTTCGCCAAACAGCGACGCGGTCCTCGCTTCCACGGCGAGACGGCCGGGGTCGGCATCGAGTTCGCTGCCCTCCAGCGTCATCAGGTTCATCGATCCCGGGTCGCTGCCGGCGAACTGCCGGGTCAGGCGATGGGCGCTCTCACGCACCAGCCCGGCGTCGGGGCCATAGACGAGGAAAACGCCCTCGGCAATGTCGGGCCGCAGCAGAAAACGCTCGACCTCGTGGGCCTTCAGCGCCGTCATTGGCCCTGGGCTGGGGTCGCCAGGGCGCCGAGAATGGCGAGGCGCAGGGCCTCTGCGACTGCCTTGGCGGCGCGTTCGCTGGCTTCGTTGGCAGCTTCGGTGTCAGCCAGCACCTGGCCGACGGTCTCATACTGTGCCGTGGCATTGCGCGAACCGGCAAAGACCTGGCGACCGTCCGAGGTGGTCAACACGGCCGTGGCCGTGACGGTCGTGGCATATTGGGTGGCCGGCTTGGTGACGCTGGTGGTGGTCAGGGCGCGGCTCGAACTGGTGGTGGACACGCTGAGGCGCGGCGCGTTCGGGCTCAGCGAGCGGCCGAAGCGCAGCACGAATTCCTGGTAGACGATCTGGTCGAGGCGGGACGCCGGCTTGGCGTAGCTCAGCTCCATGCGCTCGCTGGCAATGCCGTTTTCGCCATAGACCGGGCGAAAGGACGAGCAGCCGGCCAGTCCCACGACGCCGGAAAGCACGAGTAAAACCAAGCCCTTGCGCGCGAACGCGCTAAATGACGACATTAACGATCCTGTCCGGGACAATGATGATCTTCCTCGGCGTCTTGCCCTCCAGCATGCGGGCAACCGCCTCCAGAGACAAGGCCTCTTTCTCGACCAGATCCTTGGCTGCGCCGACCGGCATGGTGATCTCGCCACGACGCTTGCCGTTGACCTGCACGGCCAGGGTAACGGCCGAATCGACCAGCAGCGACTGGTCCACCGTGGGCCAGGGCGCGTCGGCAACCATGCCGGGCTGGCCCAGCGCATCCCAGCAGGTTTCGGCCAGATGCGGCATCATCGGGGCGACAAGTTGCACCAGCCGCTCGACACCGTCCCTGAGCGCGTCAAACTGGGCGGCAGATACGCCGCCCTCGACGCCCTGCACGAACCTGGCGAGCGTATTGGTCAGCTCGTAGATCTGGGCAACGGCGCGGTTGAAGCGGATGCTCTCGATATCGTTGGCGACATTGGCGACGGCGCGGTGGGCGATCTTGCGCAGATCCTCGATGCCGGCCGTGCTGTCGCCCGAGAACCCGCCCTCGGAGAGGCCGATCGTGTCCTGCACCAGCTTCCAGATGCGCTGCTGGAACCGGCCGGCGCCCTCGACCCCGGATTCGGTCCATTCGACATCCCGTTCCGGCGGCGAATCCGAGAGGATGAACCAGCGGGCCGCGTCGGCGCCGTAGACCTTGAGGATATCGTCGGGGTCGGTGCCGTTACGCTTGGATTTGGAGATCTTCTCCACCGGTCCGATATGCACCGGCTGGTTCGTCGCGATGTCAAAGGCGCGGCGCTCGCCGGCGACGGTCTCGAAGCGGACTTCCTCGGGAGAGAGCCAGCGGCCGTCCCCGGATTTGTAGGTCTCGTGCGTGACCATGCCCTGGGTGAACATGCCCTTGAATGGCTCATCGAGCCCGACATGGCCGGTTGCCTTCATGGCGCGCGTGAAGAAGCGCGAGTAGAGCAGGTGCAGAATGGCGTGTTCGACACCGCCGATATACTGGTCCACCGGCAGCCAGGCATCGGCGACGGCCGGGATGGTCGGCGTCTCGGCGTGCGGGGCCGTGAAACGCGCAAAGTACCAGGACGAATCCACGAAGGTATCCATGGTGTCGGTTTCGCGCCGGGCCGAGGCGCCGCACTGCGGACAGTGTACATGCTTCCAGGTCGGATGGTGATCGAGCGCATTGCCGGGCTTGTCGAACGTCGCGTCGGCGGGCAACACCACCGGCAGATCCTTCTTGGGCACCGGCAGCGTGCCGCAGACCTCGCAATGGATCACCGGGATCGGGCAGCCCCAGTAGCGCTGCCGCGACAGGCCCCAGTCGCGCAGGCGATAGTTGACCTCGATCTGTCCCTGCGGCTGGCCGTCGACCTTCCTGTCGGCAAAATGGCGCGCCGCTGCTGCCTTGGCGTCATCGATCGAGAGGCCATCGAGGAAGCCGGAATTGAAGATGGTGCCGGCGTCCGTGAAGGCGGTATCGGCCACGGCAAAACTGCCGGCGTCGGCGTCCGACGGCAGCACCACCGGCTTGACCGGCAGGTCGTATTTGCGGGCGAAATCGAGGTCGCGCTGGTCATGCGCCGGGCAGCCGAAAATGGCACCGGTGCCATAGTCCATCAGCACGAAATTGGCGACATAGACCGGCAGCGTTTCCCCTTTGAGCACGGGGTGCTTCACGGTCAGCCCGGTGCGATAGCCACGCTTTTCGGCCGTTTCGATAGCCTCCGTGGCCGTGCCGATATGGTGGCACTCGGCCACGAACTCGGCCAGTTCGGCATCGCCTTCGGCCAGCGCCGTGGTCAGCGGGTGGTCGGGTGACAGGGCGATGAACGAGGCGCCGAAAATCGTGTCAGGCCGGGTGGTGAACACTTCGATGCTGCTGACGTCCGCCGCATTGGGCAAAAGCTCGAAGCGCAGCCGCAGGCCTTCCGACTTGCCGATCCAGTTGCGCTGCATGGTGCGCACTTTTTCCGGCCAGTGGGTCAGCCCGTTGATGGCTTCCAGCAGTTCCTCGGCATAGTCCGAGATCTTGAAGAACCATTGCGTCAGCTCGCGCTGCTCCACCGGCGCACCGGAGCGCCAGCCCTTGCCGTCAATGACCTGCTCGTTGGCGAGCACGGTCATGTCCACCGGGTCCCAGTTCACCTTGGATTTCTTGCGCGTGATCAGCCCGGCCTGCAGCATGTCGATGAACATCGCCTGCTGGTGGCGGTAATAGTCCGGCTCGCAGGTGGCGACCTCGCGGGTCCAGTCGATCGACAGACCCATCGACTTGAGCTGGGATTTCATCGCGCTGATGTTCTGGCGCGTCCAACTGCCGGGGTTCATGCCGCGCTCGATGGCAGCGTTCTCGGCCGGCAGTCCGAAGGCATCCCAGCCCATGGGATGGAGCACGTTCTTGCCCATGGCGCGCTGGAAGCGGGCGACCACGTCGCCGAGCGTATAGTTGCGCACGTGGCCCATATGGATGCGTCCCGACGGGTACGGGAACATCTCGAGGACGTAGTAGCGCTCGCGGCTGTCGTCGTCCCTGACGACGAAGCTCTGGCGTTCATCCCACTGCTTCTGCCAGCGGGGTTCTTCAACGCGCGGGTTATAGCGCTCGATAGTCCTGGTCACTTCGGCTCTCTCACGACGCAGACGATTGCGTTTCCGGGGGATTTTGGATAGCGGACCATCATCAGAAAAGCCAATAGTGGTCAACAGGTAGAGGGCAGGTCGCAGGCATGAGCGAACACGCCGCCAATGCCGCCGAGCGGCTCGACATCATCCGGACACGGATCGAGCGCGCCCGCCGCCGCTTCGGACCGCCGCCCGACACGGTCGAACTGATTGCCGTCAGCAAGACCTTTTCGGCCGAGGAGATCGTGCCGTTCCTCGACGCCGGCCAGCGGCTGTTCGGCGAGAACCGGGTGCAGGAGGCCAAGGCCAAATGGCCCGGATTGCGGGGCTCTTATGACGGCATAGAATTGCATCTGATCGGCCCGCTGCAAACCAACAAGGCACGCGAGGCAGTGGCGCTGTTCGATGTCATCCAGACCCTCGACCGGGAGAAACTGGCGACCGTGCTGCGCGCCGAATTCGACCGCGCCGGCAAGTCGCTGCCGGTCTATGTGCAGGTCAATATCGGGCTTGAGCCGCAAAAGGCCGGAATCGCACCCGACGAGGCCGTGGCGTTCGTGCAGCGCTGCCGCGAGGTGCACAAGCTCGAGGTGGCGGGGCTGATGTGCATTCCGCCCGACGGGGTGCCGCCGGGCGGCTTTTTCGCGCATCTGGCGAGCCTCGGGCGCGAAGCGGGGGTGGCCAACCTCTCGATGGGGATGAGCGGCGATTTCGAAACGGCGGTCGCCATGGGCGCCACCCATGTGCGGGTCGGCAGCGCGCTGTTCGGCAGCCGCCCGAAGGCTGTCGACGCGTCCGCCTGAAGGCCTCCGTCTAGAACGGTCCTATGGCGGCATAGGATATCGCGACCTCGGGAGTCGGTGCGGTTTTCGCAATTGCGTTAACGCGCTGAAAACTCCGGCAGCAGAGCGGGCTTGCCCTCGCCCCCGGAAACCCGGAGGCTTCGTGCTGGTCTCGCGCCGTCAGCCCCGCTGGCGGCGTTGATCCGAGCGAGGTCTGGATGCTGCACGATCTGGTTGATCAATTCGCCCATCTCTGGAGCGCTCCCGACGCATCGATCGTGTCGGAGCTCGATGCTGCGCTCGCCCGCCAGGCTTCAGTCGATCACAGCGGCCC
The DNA here is from genome assembly GCF_055808595.1 of Devosia sp. J20-27. Taxonomy (NCBI): domain Bacteria; kingdom Pseudomonadati; phylum Pseudomonadota; class Alphaproteobacteria; order Hyphomicrobiales; family Devosiaceae; genus Devosia; species Devosia sp. J20-27. The sequence continues at coordinate 1,049,899 of NZ_CM147875.1, forward strand.
GGAAGCGGCGTTTCGCGCCCGTTTCATCGAGCTGGCCCGCACGCGTCAACGCCAGCATGGCAAGCTCGTGGCCGGCCTCGTCACCATCGTCTGGCCCGGATCGCGGCTGGAGGCGCTGGGCGGCAACTATCGCGACTTCAAGCTGCTCACCGTCATGGCCACCGAGGCGGTGCTCGAACAGATGGCAGCGCCGCCCGATTTCTTCATCCAGCACGACAGCAATAACTTCCTTCTGTGCTTCGGCTCGGCCAACCGGGCCGTCGCCGACTTGCGGACCCTGATGATGTGCCATGCGCTCGCGGCGGCGCTGGCGCAGCGCGTCCCCGGCCTGCCGGGGCGAATCCGGGTCGAGCACGTGGTGACGGCTTTCGATCCGGTCGAGCCGGTCGCCAGGGGCGCCCAGGTGTCGACCAGCATGGTCGATCTGCTGTTCCGGGCGCGGGACCGCGCGGTCTTCGGCGCGCCACAGCTGCTGACACAGGCCCAGGCCGCCTAGACTATCGCGGCCTTTGCCGGGCCATCTTCACCAGTCGTAAACCCTGCTGATCACTCTGCCGGCTGCGGCAGGAACTGCGGCAACGCGGGGGCATTGGACCTCTGACCCCTCGTCTGCCCGGTCGTGCCGGGCCAACCGGACTACCAGCATCATGCTCAAATCCATTGTCAGATCGCTTTATTCGCTGTTGACCCTGCCCGATGATCTCGACCTGCCGCCGGCCGCGTCCTCCGCGCCGGCCGGCGTGCCCGTTCCGGCCGCGGTCGCGTGTCGCCTCGCCAGCGGAACGGACCGGCTGACGGCCGGCGCCGTGTCGATCGTCGGGTTGCGCGAGGTGCGCCACGCCATCGGTACGGACTGGCCGCAGGTCGAGGCCGACATCATGGCCGTGACCCGGCGGGTGCTGGAGCAGATGATCGCCCCGCCTGACCACTTCACCCAGTATGACGGCGAAACCGTCCTGATCTGTTATGCCGATCCCGACAAGGACGCCGCGCAGCGGCACACGGAAAGCGTGGCCAATGTGCTGCAAGTGGCGCTGGAGAACGAAATCCCCTCGCTGGTCCGGCAGATCGCCACCGATCATGTCGTGGGCGACGTGCCGGTCACCGAGGTGATGCTGCGGGGCGATGCGGCGACGGAAGCGCTCAAGGGGCTGCGGCAGATCGAGGAAGAGGAGCGGGCCTCCACCCGGGCGGAGGCCGCGGCCTGGATGCGCGGGGCGCGATTGCTGTTCAGCCGGTCTGGGAGCCGCGCAGCCTCAGGACCGGCGCCAATCGCTGCGTCCTCGAGTTTTCGACGCAGTCGGCCTCGCTGGCGCAACAGGAAGACAGCCTCGACGCCGGTGCCGTGGGCGATGCCACGGCGCGTCTCGACTTCGCGGTCTTTGCCAAGGCCGTCGAGGTGCTGCACGGCGCCAATGACCGCCGGCAGGGCGCGCTGATCATCCCGTTGCACTTCCAGACGATGACCCAGCCGCGCTGGCGCAGCGACTATATCAAGATGTGCTCGGCGGTGCCGGAGCGCTACAAGCGCCTGATCCAGCTCGAACTGCAGGCCGTTCCACGGGAAACGACGGCCGAGGAGTTCGCCAGCGTGACCCGGATGCTGGGGCAGGCGACGCGCACGCTGCTGTGGAACCTGTCGCTGGCCGTGCCGCAGCCGCGGATTCTGCAGTCTGCCCGGCTGGCCGGGCTGACCTTCGACTTCTCGGAACTAGTCAGCCTGCGGGACATGCGCGAACCGGTGCGCGGGCTGGTCCAGTATGCTCGCAATTATGGCCTCGAGCCGCATGCCGTTGGGGTCAATACCATCGGCCAGGCCCAAGCCGCCCGTGACGCGGACTTCGTCTCGATCGGCGGCACGGCCATTCATTCGATGATCGACGAGCCCCGCACGGTCACCCGTTTCTCGCCTTTGCCGCACAAGTCGTCGGTGCGCTGGTCGAGCCATTTGTCGACCGCCTAGCGCGCGATCGACCCTGCTGCTCCGGGGCGGAATGCAAATCCCGGACGAAGCGTGAAACTCCGCAATGTCAAATCACGTTACTCTCCTTGTCACGCCGTTTTGATTGGTGGGCGCCGACATCGCGACTTAACTGATAGCCAAGGCGGAGATTTTGCTATGAATAAGAGACGCATAGTTCTGGTCGATGACGATACTGAGCTCCGCAAGACGCTGGTCGACCAGCTTTCACAATATCGCGAGTTCGATCTGGCCGAAGGCGGTACTGCCGCCGAGGCGCTCGAGCGCGTGGCCGAGGGCCATGTCGACCTGATGCTGCTCGATGTCGGCCTGCCCGACATGGATGGCCGCGAGGCGGTGAAAATCCTGCGCCGCGAGGGTTTCAAGAGCCCGATCATCATGCTGACCGCCCAGGACAGCGACGCCGACGAAATTCTCGGGCTCGAATCGGGCGCCAATGACTATGTGACCAAGCCGTTCCGGTTTTCGGTGCTGCTGGCGCGCATCCGCGCCGCCCTGCGCCAGCACGACCAGAGCGAGGACGTGGTGTTCACCATCGGGCCCTACAGCTTCCAGCCGGCCGCCAAGATGCTCGAGGCGACCGACGGCAACAAGGTGCGGCTGACCGACAAGGAAACCTCGATCCTCAAGTATCTCTACCGGCAGGGGCCCAAGACCATCACCCGTGATGTGCTGCTCAAGGAAGTCTGGGGCTATAATAACCGGGTGACGACCCACACGCTGGAAACCCACATCTACCGGCTGCGCCAGAAGATCGAGCGTGACCCCTCCAATGCCCGCCTGCTGGTCACTGAAGACGGGGGCTATCGCCTCGTGCCGTAGCGGTTCGGGGGCGTTCTTAAGCTTCCGCGTAAACCACGCTACCTATGCACAAGTGGCAAAATGCTTTCCGCTGCCTTAACGGAAATGCTCTATAGGACATGTTGAGGGTATACCCGGCTTCCCGGCCGTGGTGTGCCGGACGCGGGAACCGGGCAAGGGCATGCAACTAGACGACGCGGCGACAATTCTTGGGCGCGCGGACTTCTTCGAAGTCTGCGACGCCGAGCAGCGTCGCCTGCTGGCCTTTGCCAGCGAGCGCAAGAAATTCCGGCCGGGCACTGTGATCTACAAGAGTGGCGACACTCCGGAGGGTGCACATGTGCTGGTTTCCGGCACCGTGGCGACGACGCGCGACGGTGGCGAGGATAACCCCTTTCTGATCCACGATGCCGGTTCGGTGCTGGGGGCGATGGCGCTTGTGGTGTCCAAGCCCCGCCCGGTGACGCTCAAGGCCGTCGATGCCGTGGAGACGCTTTTTGTGCCGCGCTCGGCGTTCATGAAGCTGGCGCAGCAATATCCCGATCTGGCGCAGCGCGCCGCGGACCGCATCCGCCGTGAGCTCACCGGCTATCTGGGCGCCATCGAAAACCTCAAGCCGCGCATCGCCAAGTCCTGAGCCGCAAGCCGGGACGCCCGGCTAGAGCAGCGCCTCGGCCTCGATTTCCACCAGCCAGTCCGGATCGACGAAGGCGCTGACCTGCATCAGCGTGGTCACCGGCCGGATGTCGCCGAAGGCTTCGGCGTGAGCGCGGGCCGCCTCTTTCCAGAGGCTGATATCGGTGAGGATGATGCGGGTGCGGGTGACATTGGCCAGCGCCCCGCCGGCATCGACAATTGCCCGCTCGACAATTTCGAGACAGCGCCTGGTCTGGCCATAGACGTCGCCGATGGCGGCCGTGCCACCCTCGGCCCGGATCGGTGCGGTGCCGCCGACGACAATCATGTTGCCGACGCGTACGGCGCGCGAAAACCCGATGACGGGCTCCAGGTAAGACCCTGAAGAGACAAGCATTCTGTCCGACATAACGCGATTCCTAGTCGAAGCGGGCGATCACCGGCACATGGTCGGACGGCTTGTCGGTCCAGCCCCGGGCGGCGCGAACGATATCGTAGCCTGTCGCATGGGCGGCGACGTCGCTGGTGGCCCAGATATGGTCGAGGCGGCGCCCCTTGTCGGCGCTGTCCCAGTCGCGGGCGCGGTAGCTCCACCAGGAGTAGAGCTTCTGGTCGTGCGGCACGTGCTTGCGGATCAGGTCGACCCAGCCATGGCCGCCGGTGAGCAGCTCCTGCAGCGCTTCGGTCTCGACCGGGGTATGGCTCACCACCTTGAGCAGCTGCTTGTGGCTCCAGACGTCGTGCTCGAGCGGGGCAATGTTGAAATCGCCGCAGATCAGCTGGCTGCGCGAAAAGCTCTGGTCGCCGAACCAGCTCTTGAGCTCGGCGAGAAAACCGAGCTTGTGCCGGAACTTCGGATTGATCTCGGGATCGGCCTCGTCGCCGCCGGCGGGGATATAGAAGCTGTGCACGGTGAGCGGGCCCTTGCCCAGGTCGAGCACGGCCGAGACGTGGCGGCTTTCCTCGATTTCGCAGAAGACGCGGCTGGAAATATCGGTCAGAGGCACTTTCGAGACGATGGCGACGCCATGATAGCCCTTCTGGCCGTGCACGGCGTGATAGGGGTAGCCGGCAGCGATGAATTCCTTACGCGGGAACTGCTCGTTGAGGCACTTGATCTCCTGCAGGCAGAGCACATCGGGCTGATACTGGCGCAGGAAATCGAGCACCATCGGCAGGCGCAGCCGCACCGAATTGATGTTCCAGGTCGCTATGGAGGTGGGCATGGATCACGCGCTTCCGTTGGGGGCGCGCTCTTATGGCCCCCGGCCGGAGATGCGTAAAGCCGATTAAGCCCGCATTTGGCCTACTTGCCGGTGCTCGGGTCGATATTGCGGTAGGTGGCATCGATGGAAAAGAAGGTGCGCGGGATCTCGACGTTCATTTCGACGTCGTAGAGCGAGAAGGTCAGCTGCGCGCCGGACGGCTCGGTCAGCACCCATTGCCGGAGATCGTAGGTTTCCCTGTCGAACACCAGATCCACGGTGACCAGCCCGGCGGGCGTATCGTCCTGCAGGCTGAGCGTCAGGTAGTCGCTGGAATGGTCGATGGCGACGATGTTGGAGCGCAGCAGGTTGATCTCTGATTCGAGGAACTCGCGCAGCGGCACCTTGTCCTGCGGATAGGCGTACTGGGTCTTTTCCTTGCGGTCGACGACGTAAAAGCCGCGGCCGATGGAGACGATCTGCTCGTAGGAGGGCGGGTTGTAGCGGAACAGCACCTTGCCGGGACGTTCGATAAAGAACGTGCCCTCGATCTTCTGGCCCTGCGTGTCGATCTGCAGAAAGCGCCCGACCATGGTCTTGACCCCGGAATTGTGGGCGCTGATGGCGTTGATCAGGTCGATCTCCTCCTGCGTCAGCTGCCGCGGCTCCTGCGCCATGGCGGGCAGGGCGGCGGCGATGCCGAGGGCAGCGACGAGGGCAAGCAGGGTCCGGCGAATCATAGCGTGGCGTGTCCTTGGGCGGATCTGTGTCTGAGCTTGGCTGAACCAGCCCTAGTGCGCAATTGCGGCAAGAGGTGGAAGGTTCCGGGGGAGGGTCAGTCGCCGCGCTGTTTCTTGCCACGGGCGATTTCCGTGGCGAGGGCATCGAGCTTGTGAGTCCAGAAGACCCGGAACTGGGCCAGCCAGTCGTCGACATCGCGCATCGGCGTGATATCGAGCTGGTAGTAGCGGCGGGTGCCCTCCGGCCGAACCTGCGCGAAGCCCGATTCGCGGAGGACCTTCAGGTGCTGGCTGACGGCGGCCTGGGTAATGCCGAACTCGGCGGCAATCACTTCGACGACCTCTCCAGAGGCCTGCTCGCGCTCGGCGAGCAGTTCCAGGATGCGGCGGCGAACCGGATCGCCGAGGACGTCGAAGGCATGCATCAAACGGCCTCGGGTGGCTCGCCGGAATAGAAGCGGCGGGTCGCTTCGGCCGCCTTGCGGGCATGGGCAGGATCCTCGCCGGCGGCGATGTCGGCATGTCCCCAGCCCTCGCTGGAAGCCCGGACCAACGCCTTGGCCTCGTCAGAGGTTTCCCAGCCTTTGCCCTCCGTTCTGACGTCGGAATCGGGCGCCGCCAGATGGGCCGAGAGGCCGAGCATGCCGAGTTCCCAGCCGACGCCGACCGCGCCGGGGCCGAACTGGTCCCAGTGCGGCGACAGCGGGGCAATGTGGCGCAGTACGAGCAGTGTCCCGTCGCCTTCGGCCGCCAGATCGATCTCGATCCACGAGACGGCGCCGGCGAATTCCCACGTGCCCGCCAGATGCCGCGGCGCAGCGCAGGCGGTGATGGTGCCCGAGGCATTGTTCTGGACGTGGAAGCGGCCGCCGAGCGACAGATCGCCGTCCACCTGGGCGAACCAGCGCGGCAGACGATCGGGATTGGTGAGGGCGTCCCAGAGGTCGGCCATATCGGTGTCATAGACACGGCTGGCGACCACCGCCTTGGCCGGCTGGCCATCGCGCTCGAGGTTTTCGACGGTGCGGATCATGGCGCCCAGATGGGCGGCGATATCGAATGTCATCCCTGGTCCCCTTATATCGGTGAGGCCTTATATAAGACCACACTTATATCGAGTCCAGAGGGTATTTGCGGGACCGGATGATTGGCGGTCCCTGTTGCTGTCTGCCTGGCGATGTCGAGGGGACGAGGCCCCCTCGCTACGTAGCCTAGTGATCGCTCAGTACCCGTCGGCGTTGTTGCCGACGAGGATCTCGCGCTTGCCGGCATGGTTGGCCTGGCTGATGACGCCTTCCTGCTCCATGCGCTCGATCAGCGTGGCGGCCTTGTTGTAGCCGATGGCGAGGCGGCGCTGGATATAGGAGGTCGAGACCTTCTTGTCGGTGAGCACGACGTGCACGGCCTTGTCGTAAAGGTCGTCGCCCGAGCCCCCACCCTCCGATGCCAGGGCCGATTCGGGATCGAACTCCTCTTCCTCGGCGGTGATCGAGTCGAGATAGTCTGGCGCGCCCTGCGACTTGAGGTGGGTGACGATGGCCTCGACCTCGGTATCGGAGACGAACGGCCCGTGCAGGCGGCGGATGCGGCCGCCACCGGCCATGTAGAGCATGTCGCCATTGCCCAGCAGCTGCTCGGCGCCCTGTTCGCCCAGGATGGTGCGCGAATCGATCTTGGAGGTCACCTGGAAGGAGATGCGGGTGGGGAAGTTGGCCTTGATGGTGCCGGTGATGACGTCCACCGAGGGGCGCTGGGTGGCGGTGATGACATGGATGCCGGCGGCACGGGCCATCTGCGCCAGGCGCTGCACCGAGCCTTCGATCTCCTTGCCGGCGACCATCATCAGGTCGGCCATCTCGTCGATGATGACGACGATGAAGGGCAGCGGCTCGAGCTCGAACTGCTCGCTCTCGAAGATGGCCTCGCCGGTTTCCTTGTCGAAGCCGGTCTGCACGGTGCGGGTGATCACCTCGCCCTTGCGGTTGGCCTCGGTGACGCGCTGGTTGAAGCCGTCGATGTTGCGGACGCCGATCTTGCTCATCTTGCGATAGCGGTCCTCCATCTCGCGGACCGCCCATTTGAGCGCCACCACGGCCTTGGCCGGGTCGGTGACGACCGGCGTCAGCAGATGCGGGATGCCGTCATAGATCGAGAGTTCCAGCATCTTGGGGTCGATCATGATGAGCCGGCACTTTTCCGGGGTCATCTGATAGAGCAGCGACAGGATGAAGGTGTTGATGCCGACGGACTTGCCCGAACCGGTGGTGCCGGCGATCAGCAGATGCGGCATGCGCGCCAGGTCGGCGATGATCGGCTCTCCGCCAATGGTCTTGCCCAGGCAGATCGGCAACTTGCCCTTCATCTTCTCGAAATCGGACGAGGCCAGCATTTCGCGCAGATAGACGGTCTCGCGCGTCTCGTTGGGCAGCTCGATGCCGATGGCATTGCGGCCGGGCACCACGGCGACGCGCACCGAGATGGCGCTCATCGAGCGGGCAATATCGTCGGCCAGCGAGATGACGCGGCTCGACTTGATGCCGGGCGCCGGCTCGAGCTCATAGAGCGTGACCACGGGGCCGGGGCGGACGTTGATGATGTCGCCCTTGACGCCAAAATCCTGCAGCACGCCTTCGAGGCGGCGGGCCATGGCTTCCAGCCGTTCGGGCGCGTGCTCGGGGCTGGGGCCCTTGTGCCGGGGTTCGGCCAGCAGACTCAGCTCGGGCAGCTCGAAGCCGTTATGCTCGTCGAGCAGGCTGCCCTGGGCCTCGCGCTGGGCCCTTGTGCCGGGCTGCGGCCGGGGCGCGGGCGCCGTCACGCGCGGTGCGGATGCTGCAGCTGCAGGAGGCTGGGGCTGGCCGATGCGGGCGGCCGGGCCACGCGTCGGGCGCGGCGGCGCCTCATACATGAGGTCGGCGTCGTCGGGCTCGAAGGCGGGCTCGTCCACATAGTCGGCCTCGTCGTCATAATCGTCCTGGCCGCCAATGGTGATGGCGCGGCGCTCGGTGCCCAGCGTCGGTTCCTGCCGGCCGGCCGGGGCGGCGGGGGCCTGGCCTGCGAGGCTCGGCTCGATGGCGCCGGCCTCGCGCCACTGGGCGTGCTCGGTCTCGGCGGCGCGCTTTTCGCGCAGATTGCTGCGGGCCCGGCGGAAGGCGGTGCGGGCGGAATAGCCCAGATGCATCATGGCGCCGAAGGCGACGTCGAACAGCGAGTTGCGCTCGGGCTCGATATCGTCCTCGTCGTCGGTCAGGCGGGCGCCGGCAGGCGCAGCCTTGGCCGGCTTGGCCGACTTGGGCGGCAGCTGCGGCATGGAGACCTTCCCCAGACCCATGGCGATCCAGAGCAGCGCCAGCGTCGGGGTGGCAATGATGATGGCAAAGAGAATGGCCGTCACCGGCTGCGGGTTCTCGCCCGTCGCCAGCACGGCGAGATTGGTGAACATGGTGCCGGCGAGGCCGCCCAGGCCGGTCGGCAGCGGCCAGCTCTGGGGCGCGGCAATGAAGGCGAACACGCCGCAGGTCAGCACGCTGGCGGCAATCCAGGCGAGGACGCGCAGGCCCATGCGCGAGGGGACGCGCAGCCGCACCAGGCTCCAGGCCCACAAAGCGGGGGGCACCAGCACGGCGAACATGCCGATGCCGAATACCTGGAAGCTCATGTCGGCGATCACCGCGCCGGGGAAGCCGAGCCAGTTCTGCGGTGCCTTGCTGGTGGCATAGGAGAAGCTGGGGTCGTCCACCGACCAGCTGGCCAGCGAGATCATGACCACCGCCACCAGCCCGAGAACGATCAGGCCGACGAGCCGCACGGGGATGCGAATCGCTATCGCCGGAGCGGGTGCGGTGGAACGGGCGTCTTCAAGCAGGGGCTGTGCCGGCATCGTCTTCTTACACTTACTAGCTGGAACTCACTGGCCGGAGCGACTTGCCGGCCCATCCTGCATGCTAGGGGTCCATGGTTAATTGCGACCTAACCATGGACCCGGTGCGTGACGATTCACGTGCAAGCGCGATCAGAACTCGCGTTCGGGCTCCGAACCGATCGAGTGGATGGCGAGATCGGCGCCCCGGCGCTGCTGTTCGTCGCTCAAGCGGATCGGCATGGCGCGTGAGGTGACGAAGTAGAGCAGGTAGCCGGCGCCCAGCGCATAGGCCGAGACGGCAAGGCTGCCGATCAGCTGGGAGAAGATGGACACACCGCCCATGCCGCCAAGGGCTTCCAGCCCGAAAATGCCGGCGGCGATGCCGCCCCAGAGGCCGCAGAGGCCGTGCAGCGGCCAGACGCCGAGGACGTCGTCGATCTTCAGCCGCTCCTGGGTCCAGGTGAAACCCTTGACGAAGATGAAGCCGGCAATGCCGCCGACCAGCAGGGCGCCGACCGGATGGAAGAGGTCGGAGCCGGCGCAGACCGCCACCAGTCCTGCCAGCGCGCCGTTGTGCACGAAGCCGGGGTCGGCTCTGGACACCAGCGCGGCGGTGACGATGCCGCCAACCATGGCCATCAGCGAATTGAGCGCCACCAGACCCGACACGGCGGCCACGGACTGGGCCGACATGACGTTGAAGCCGAACCAGCCGACGCAGAGCAGCCAGGTGCCGAGGGCCAGCCACGGGATCGAGGACGGGGCGAAGGGGCGTCCATGCGGACCGTAGCGGCCGGCGCGGGCCCCCAGCCGCAATACGGCCGCCAGCGCCAGCCAGCCGCCCAGCGCGTGCACCACGATCGAGCCGGCGAAATCATGCAGCGGGGCGCCGAAGCTGGCTTCCAGCCAGCCCTGCAGGCCGAAATTGCCGTTCCAGACGATGCCCTCGGTGAAGGGATAGATCAGGCCGACAATGATCGAGGCGGCGATGACCTGCGGCCAGAACTGCGCCCGTTCGGCAATGCCGCCGGAAATGATGGCGGGGACCGCCGCCGCAAAGGTGGCGAGGAAGAAGAACTTGACCAGCGACACGCCCTGCGGCCCGAAGCCGCCGCCGGCCCCGGAGAGGGTCGCGGCGCTCTGCAGGAAGGTGACGCCATAGGCGACGGTGTAGCCGATCAGGAAATAGGCCAGCGTCGAAAAGGCGAAATCGACGATGATCTTGACCAGGGCGTTGACCTGGTTCTTGCCGCGCACCGAGCCGACCTCGAGAAACGCGAAGCCGCCATGCATGGCGAACACCAGAATGGCACCCAGCAACAGGAAAAAGACGTCGAAACCGACGTTGGACGTATCCATCAGAAGCCTCCCACTCGAACAGGCGCTGCGCACCTGCTCTCCTTATTGAGCCGGCCAACCCGCCTCCGGGGCCGGCCAGGGACCTCGACTCGCAATCGAGGTGATCCATGCGGCAATCAGAGCAACTGCCGTGCCACTTGCAGCGGCAGAAATTCGTCAATGATTTCAGGGAAGAGTAGCAAGGCTGGGCAGGAAGGCCGCACGCTGCCCATAAAATGGGCGATCAATCGCCGTGCCGCGCCTAACAAATAGGCAGCAGGGGAACCGCGAAGCGGCGGTTGATCGGGGTGTGCAGCCCAAGTGGTTTGCGAGTGGGAAGCCTCTGTGGCGGGCCAAGAGGTACCTGAGCTGCACGCCGCGACCAACGGAAGGACACCGGGGGTCGGGGCGGAGGACCGGACCGCAGCCCGGCCCTCCAGTTCCGATTGCGGCAGCGGCGGTGATCCGCTGCCGCAAGAGGCTTAGTTGTAGGCGCGTTCGCCGTGGCTGGTGATGTCGAGGCCATCGGACTCGGCCGACTCGGAGACACGGGCGCCACGGAACAGGGCCTTGACGATCAGCATGGCAATGACGGTCACCACACCCGACCAGACAACGGCGATGACAACAGCGATGAGCTGGGTCATGAACTGACCGCCCATGGTGTAGCCGTCGAGGGCATAGCCGCCCAGTTCCGGCGCGGCGACGATGGCCGTGCCGAGCGCACCGACGATACCGCCGACACCGTGGACGCCGAACACGTCAAGCGCGTCGTCGTACTTGAGCATCGGCTTGAGGGTGACGACGGCCCACAGGCAGACCACACCGGCAACGGCGCCGAGCACGATCGCACCCATCGAACCGGCAAAGCCGGCGGCAGGGGTGATGGCGACGAGACCGGCAACGGCACCCGAAGCAGCACCGAGCAGCGAAGCATGGCCGCGGGTGAACTTTTCGGCGACGGCCCAGGCGAGGGCAGCAGCGGCCGGAGCGGTGATGGTGTTGAGCACGGCCTGGGCAGCAAGGCCGGTCGATTCGAGGTTGGAACCGGCATTGAAGCCGAACCAGCCAACCCACAGCAGACAGGCACCGATATAGGTGAAGGTCAGGTTGTGCGGGGGAATCGGCTCCTTGAGGAATTCCTTGCGGCTGCCGAGCATGATGGCAGCGACGAGGCCGGCCACACCGGCATTGATGTGCACCACGGTGCCGCCGGCGAAGTCATAGGCGCCCATGTTGAACAGCAGGCCGCCACCGCCCCACACCATGTGGGCGATCGGCAGGTAGGAGAAGGTGAACCAGATGGCGAGGAAGGCCATCAGGGCACCGAACTTCATGCGCTCGGCAATCGCGCCGACGATCAGCGCCGGGGTAATGGCGGCGAAGGTCAGCTGGAAGACGATGAAGCTGAGTTCCGGGATCTCGACGCCTTCGGTGAAGGTTGCAGCGGTCGAGTCCGGGGTCACGCCGGCGAGGAAGAGTTTTGAGAAGTCGCCGATGAAGGCCGAGAGGCCGCCTTCGGTCGGACCGTTGAAGGCCAGCGAATAGCCGTAGATCACCCAGAGCAGGGCCATCATCGAGAAGCCGGCCAGAACCTGCATCAGGACCGAGAGCATGTTCTTGGCGCGCACCAGGCCGCCGTAGAACAGGGCGAGGCCGGGAATGGTCATGGCGATCACGAGGATGGTCGAGATGAGCATCCAGGTGGTGTCACCCTTGTCGATCGTGGCGGCGACGGCTTCGGTTACCACTTCGGTGGCAGCTGCTGCCGCATCGGCTGCCGGGGCGGCCGCATCCTGGGCGAAGGCCGGGAGGGCCACTGCGAGCGAGGCCAGGGCCACCGCTCCTATGAGTTTTGACGTCTTGAGTGCTGTCATTATGGTTTCCCCAAAGAGATGTGGCATCAGAGCGCGGCCGCGCCGGTTTCACCGGTGCGGATGCGGGTCACAGCCATGAGATCGAGGACGAAGATCTTGCCGTCGCCAATGCGGCCGGTCTGGGCGCTCTCGCGGATGGCCGAGACGATGGCATCGGACTGCGCGTCATCGACGGCGATCTCGATCTTGAGCTTGGGCAGGAAATGCACGGCATATTCGGTGCCGCGGTAAATCTCGGAATGCCCCTTCTGGCGGCCATATCCCTTGACTTCGGTCACGGTCATGCCGTGGACGTCCAGCGAGTTGAGGGCCTGACGGACCTCTTCCAGGCGTGACGGTTTGATGATTGCTATCACCAGTTTCATGGATGCCCCTTTCGATAGCTGTTTTTGGACGATCTCCAATGCCCAACCAGACTCAAGTGCCGTGCCAAAGCTTCACCACTCCGCTCAAGATTATGATTTCGTTAGGTATTTGAGCCGTGGCCGGGCGGCTTCTGTCACTTTGCCGGCTGTCTAGGTCAGGTTTCTGCACAATGATTGTGCAATCGGAACATTGTTGATGCTCAAATGAGCAGCGTCGCAGCTGCGGCAGCGCGGCGCTTGCACCGGCGGGGCAGAGGGCCGAAATAGATGGCAGCGGCCGGAGCGGCCCAAGCGACAGGTGAAGCGATGCAGGACGAGCAATTCGATGTGGTCATCGTCGGCGGCGGGCCCTCGGGCCTGGCCATGGCCCTGGCGCTGACGCGCTTTCTCGACGATGTCAAAGTGGCGCTGGTCGACCGGCGACCCTTCACCGTTCCTGACGACCAGCGGGCTTTCGCCATCGCTGCCGGGGTGCGCCGGGTGTTCGAGCAGCTGGGCGTCTGGAGCGCGATGGCGCCATCAGCTTCGCCGGTCCGGCAGATGAAGCTCAGCGATTCGGGCCGCGGCGACATTTCACGACCATTGTTCCTGCAGTTCGAGGGCGACGTGGCGCCGGGCGAACCCTTCGCCCACCTGGTGCCCAACAAGGCGATGGTGGCGGCGCTGCTGGCGGCGGTCGAAGGGCAGGTTACCTTCATCACCCCGGTGGAGATCACCGGCCTGGCGCCGGGCCGGCTCAGCCTCAAGGATGGCCGCACTCTCAAGGCGCCACTGGTCATCGCCTCGGACGGCGGCAATTCCACGCTGCGGCAGATGGCCGGCATCGACGTGGTGACGCATGACTACCGGCAGGCCGGCATTGTCACCACCATCGGCCACGAGCTCGATCACGAGGGCACGGCCTACGAGCATTTCCGCCCCAACGGGCCGTTTGCCAGCCTGCCGCTGCTCGATGCCGAGGGCAAAGGACTGCGTTCTTCGCTGGTGTGGACCGAGACAATGGACGAGGCGGCGCGCATCAAGACGCTGCCGCCTGCAGACATTGCGCTCGAGATCGAGGCCGCGATGGGGTCGAGCCTCGGGGCGGTGACGCTGGAGGACAGGCCGCAGAGCTTTCCGCTCAGCCTGAAACTGGCGCGCGCGTTCATCGCGCCGCGGCTGGCGCTGATCGGCGATGCCGCGCATGTGGTGCATCCCATCGCCGGGCAGGGGCTCAATCTGGGGCTCAAGGATGTGGCGGCGCTGGCCGAGGTGGTGATCGAGGCCATGCGGATGGGGCTCGATCACGGCAGCGAGGACGTGCTGGAGCGCTATCAGCGCTGGCGGCGGCTCGATACGTCGCTGATGGCGCTGGTCACCGACGGCATGAACCGGCTGTTCTCCAACGACGTGGCGCCGGTGCGGGCGCTGCGCGATTTCGGGCTGGGGGTGGTCGACCGGCTGCCGGTGGTCAAGGACGCGCTGATCGCGCAGGCGGCCGGTATCGGCCGCAGCGGGCCGCGGCTGCTCAGCGGATACCCAATCTGATCCGCTCCTGCGGGTCGTCGGGATCGATCTGGCGGGCCTCGTCGAGGCTGAGCATCGGCACGCCGTCGCGGATCGGGAAGGCGAGGCGCGCCACCACCGATACCAGTTCGCTGCCGTCGGGGGTCAGCGACAGGCGGGTCTTGGTCAGCGGGCAGACCAGCATTTCGAGAGTGCGGGGGTCGAGAACGAAGCGCGGATTGGCCGGCGGCGCGGCCGCCGACACGTCATCGCTCAATTGAGCGGCGCCGTGGCGTTGTCGCCCTTGGCCATTTCGTACTCGGCCATGGCGATCAGCGTCTCGGCGCGATCCTCGAGCGAGCGGGCTTCCAGCAACACCTGCTTTTCGGCGGCGCCATAGGGCGACACCATGCAGCAGAAATTGACGAGGTCGGCGGTGCCGGTCTTCTTGATCTCGTCCCAGTTCAGCTCGAACTCGGCAAACTCGGCATAGTCGCGCATCATCTTGAGGAAGCGCTGGCGGTCGACGGCTTCCTCGCCGTGCAGCCGGTCGAAATCGAGGGCAAAGCGCTCGGCGGCGATGCGGAACTGACGGTACGGCTTGCGCATCGTCACCTCCTGGATCGCCTCGAAGCGGGTGATGCCCTCGAGAATGATGAAATAGCGGCCCTCGCCGTTTTCCTCGAAATGCGTGATGCGGCCCAGGCAGCCGACCGATTGCAGCGGCTCGCGGCCCTTGGGGCTTTCTTCAGAGGAATCCTGCGGCTGGATCAGGCCGATCAGCCGGTCGCCGGCCAGCGCCGCATCGACCATATCGATGTAGCGCGGCTCGAAGATATTGAGCGGCCGGTGCGAGAACGGCAGCAGCAAGGCACCCGTCAGCGGGAACACCGGGACGATTTCGGGCAGGTCGGCGGATGAGGCAGGACGCTTGGGCATAGAGCTATCTTAGGAGAAAAGCAGCGCCGAGAGGAGTCTGCGGCCTCTTATAGTTGCCGGATCCTTGGGACCCCAGGCCTCGAACAGTTCGAGCAGCTTCTTGCGGGCGCCATCCTCGTTCCATTCGCGGTCGCGCTTCATCAGCGCCACCAGCGCCTCGGCCGCCTCGACGCGCTGGCCCTGGGCGTTGCGCACCACGGCCAGATCGAAGCGCGTCTGGTGGTCGTCGGGGTTGGCGGCAAGCTTCTGTTCGAGCTCGTCGGCCTCCGAGAGTTCCGAAGCCTCGAGCAGCAGCTTGATCGCCGCACTGGCCGACGCGTAGGCCTCGCCCTTGCGCTCGGCTTCGGGCACCATGGCCAGCGTCGCCTGAGCCTGTTCGAGGTCGCCGACGCCGAGGAAGAGCTTGGTCATGGCCAGCAGGGCCTCGACGTTCTCGGGCTGGTACTGCAGCACCTGGCCGTAGATCTGGGCGGCGCGATTGATGTCGCCAGCCGTCATCGCCTCGCTGGCATCGGCCAGCGCGGTCTTGATTTCTTCCTCGATGCTGCCGGGCTGCGGCGCGCCGGCGGGTGCCGCGGCGATCACCTTCTCGGCAAACTTGCGCACTTCGCTCTCGGGCAGCGCGCCCATGAAGGCATCGACCGGCCGGCCGCCGGCAAAGGCAAACACCGCCGGGATCGACTGGATGCCGAGCTGGCCGGCAATGGCGGGGTTCTCGTCGATGTTGATCTTGACCAGCCGGATCTTGCCCTGCTTTTCGCCGATCACCTTTTCCAGGTTCGGCGTCAGCTGCCGGCAGGGGCCGCACCAGGGGGCCCAGAAATCGACCAGGACCGGCGCCTCCAGCGAGGCGTCGATGACATCCTCCTTGAAGGCCCGATCGGTCGAGTCCTTGATATGGGCCGCCGCGGGCCCGGGTGTGCCTGCGCTGCTCGCCGCCAGATTGATGTCCATATGTGCCGATCCTCGTCTCTGTCCGGGGCTTCGCAAAACCGTCAAAACTTACTGTTGCAAACCCGCTTTCGATTAGGCATATAGGCGCCCGTCGACGCGGTGCCAAGCCATCGGTGTCCGGCGATGGAGTGCGGGTGTAGCTCAGGGGTAGAGCATAACCTTGCCAAGGTTAGGGTCGAGGGTTCGAATCCCTTCGCCCGCTCCAAAACTTCCCACGGTTGGCAAGCCACGGGAAACAAAGGCGCCTTCGGGCGCCTTTTTGTTTGTCCGGGGTGCGGCCCGGCCAATGCCATGCGTTGTCGAGGTCCGTTGCGAACTCTTCCAATCATGTGTATTTATACACACATGAAGAGCGCCGAGGTGTTGAGGCGATTGGCGGCGGACGGATGGTACGAGGTTGCTCGTCGGGGAAGTCATGTCCAGCTCAAGCACCCGACCAAACCAGGTCGAGTCACCTGCCCCCACCCGAAGCGCGATATTCCCGTCGGCACGCTCCGAAGTATCGAAAAGCAGTCCGGCGTGATGATGAGGTGACCATATGCGGCAGTTTATCGGGTTGATTCACAAGGACGAAGACAGCGATTTCGGTGTGTCGTTTCCGGATTTTCCGGGCGTTGTCACCGCCGGGACCGATCTGGACGATGCCCGGGCCATGGCAGAGGAAGCTCTGGCCCTGCATGTCGATGGCCTGTTGGAGGACGGTGAGGCTATCCCCGAGGCGTCATCGCTGACCGAGGTGATGTCGATCGCCGAAAACCGGGACGCCGTGGCCATGCTCGTCAGCCTCAGGGCAGATGCCCGAAAGGCCGTCCGGGTGAATGTGACACTGCCGGCGGCCGTGCTCGAAGACATCGACAGCTATGCGGAACAGCACGGCTACACCCGCTCCGGCTTCCTCGCCGCCGCCGCGGAGAACGCGATGCGCTCCGGCACACCTCCGGTTCGGCGTCGCTCCGGCCGCTAGGCTCCCTCTCCCACCCCCCTGCGACATCATCGCCCCTCCCGCCATAAACCGGGTGTTAAGCAAGAGCCGTGAGAATGGCAGGGCGGGGGTCGATTGGTCCTGGCTCGCGGGCGCAAGCCGGGCATGCGGGTCACGGGTCCACTCACTTCCAGGTGCATTACGCAAGACGAGGTCCGTTCGACCTTTCGACTAGAAGTCCTTCGCACCGCAGGGGTGGGCGACAGACTGCCGGGATTTGTCCGGCCCTGAGTGAGTGAGTAACCAGTTCGATGCGTCTGATCGTTGGAATTCTGTGTGTGATGCTGTGCGTCTTCGGCGGTTACGCCGCGATGGGCGGCCATCTCGAAGTGCTGTTTCAGCCGTGGGAATTCGTGATCATCCTGGGCGCCGCCATCGGCGCCTTCATCATCGGCAATCCGGGCTCCATCCTCAAGGGCATGACCGGCGTGATGGGCACGCTGATGAAGGGCGCCAAGTACAACAAGGCCTCCTATGTCGAGCTGCTGGGGCTGCAGTTCAGCCTCTACAAGCTGGTACAGTCCAAGGGCCTGCTGGCGCTCGAGCCGCATATCGAAAACCCGCACGACTCGGCCATCTTCAAGAATTTCCCGAGCTTTTCCAAGGATCACCACGCGGTCGAGTTCATGTGCGACTACCTGCGCATGGTGACGCTGGGCACCAATGTGGTGCACGAGATGGAAGCGCTCATGGATGAAGAGCTGGAAACGCACCATCAGGAAAACGAGCGCATGATCAGCGCCGTGCAGTCGCTGGCCGACGGCACTCCGGCGCTGGGCATCGTTGCCGCCGTGCTGGGCGTCATCAAGACCATGGGCGCCATTTCCGAGCCGCCCGAAGTGCTGGGCCACCTGATCGGCGGCGCTCTGGTGGGGACGTTCTTCGGCGTCTTCGTGGCCTACGGCTTCTTTGCGCCGATGGCGCAGTCGCTGAAAAATACCTACGAGGCGGAGTCGAAATACCTGCTGTCGATCAAGGTCGGCCTGCTGGCCCATATGTCGGGCTATGCACCGGCGATCGCCGTGGAGTTCGCGCGCAAGGCGCTGATGTCCGATGTCCGGCCGACCTTTGCCGAGGTCGACGAGGCAACGTCCAACCTGCCCGCCCTGACCTGATCCGGGCCGGCAGCACAGCACCATGCGGAACGACCAGCCCATCATCATCAAGAAGATCAAGAAGGGCGGCCATGCCCACCATGGCGGCGCCTGGAAGATTGCCTATGCCGACTTCGTGACGGCGATGATGGCGTTCTTCCTCCTGATGTGGCTGATCTCGATGGCGACGCCCGAGCAGAAGCAGGGCCTTGCCGACTATTTCGCGCCGCCCAATGTCAGCGAGTCGACCAGCGGCGCCGGCGGCGTCATGGGTGGCAATTCGCTCGACAGCACCGGCGCCAAGATGGCCGGTTCGGCCAGCGATTCCTACAAGGCGGCGATCAACACGCCCGAGGACGACACCGGCGAGGACGACGCAGCCATTGGCGGCCAGGCCGGCACCGACGGCAGCGTCGAGGATGCCAGCCAGTCGTCGCGCACCGATCTTGCTGCCAGCGAGGACCAGGTGTTCCACAGTGCCGCCGCCAGCATTCGCCAGGCCTGGCAGGCCATGCCCGACATCACCCAGGTGCGCGACAACCTGGTGGTGGAAGAGACCAAGGAAGGCCTCAATATCGAACTGGTCAATCAGGAAGGCCGGCCGATGTTTCCCGAGGGCTCGAAATATCCCTATGAGGCAACGCGCAAGGCGCTGGCCGCGGTGGCGCCCATCCTGCAGCAATTGCCCAACCAGATCTCGATTTCCGGTCACACCGCTGCCGGCAGCCGCTACGAGAACCCGCGCTACGGCGCCTGGGAGCTGTCGAGCGACCGCGCCAATGTGGTGCGTGGCATCTTGAGCGAGTTCGGCCTCAAGGACGAGCGGTTCAACGCCGTCATGGGGCGTGCCGTGGCCGAGCCCTATTTCCCCAATGACCCCTATCTGGCCGCCAACGAGCGCATCAAGATCACGCTGATCTACGAGTCGCCGCCGGTGCCCGCGGGCATGCGTCCGTAGCGGGCAACGCCCTCGCCGGGTCGCCCCGGCAGTCGCCCGACATGGCTGGTCTGCCGGCCAGCCTCTTCCGCCGTGCCGGGCGGTGTGCTTAGCCTAGGAACGTCAACAGCGGGAATCGCCGCCGTTTGCGTCCGCGGCGACTCCCCCCAGCTACGGGGATTGTGAAGTGCCCAACAAAGCGAAAGCCCAGCCGGCCGCGCCGAGCGAGGACGCGCTCCGCACGCGCGCCTATCTGCTGTGGGAGGCCGATGGTCGTCCCGAAGGCATGGCGGACCACTACTGGATCAAGGCGCATGAACTGGACCAGGCCGTGCAGGCCGACGTCCATAAGACGGCCGAAAAGACCGCCATGGCGATGAAGGCCGGCAAGGGTCCGAAAGCCGACAAGAGTCCGAAGCCGCCCAAGGCCCAGACGGTGAAGGCTCAATCGGTGAAGGCCGAGCCTGTGAAGGCCGAGACGGCGAAAGCCAAGTCGGTCAAGACCAAGGTCGTCGAGCCGGCCAAGGCACGGCTCAAGGCCGCCGCCTCCAAGGTCGCGGCGCTGGCGGTCAAGGCAAAGCCCGCCGCCAAGGCGCCGAAAAAGCTCTAGTCGAGGGCGGCGACGGCCGTCATCTCGACGCGCAGATTGGGATCTGCGAGGCGCGTTTCCACGGTGGCGCGCACCGGCTGGTTCGCCATGTCGACCCACTTGTCGAAGGCCGCGTTCATGGCGTCGAAGTCGGTGATGTGGGCGAGGTAGACGTTGACGGCCAGCAGGTTGGCCTTGCTGCCGCCGGCCTCGGCCACCAGCGCGTCGATCTTGGCCAGCACTTCGGCGGTCTGCACCTCGATCGATCCGGTCAGCGTGTCGGCGACCTGGCCGGCAATGTAGAGTGTGTCGTTGTGGCGAACGGCAGCGGCGAAGCGCTTGCCCGGCTTGATACGGGTGATGGTCACAGGAGTTTTCCTTACTGGCTGGATGGGTCGCCCCCGGCATAGTTTGCGACGGCCAGCGAGGCAAGCCGACTTTCCGCGGGGGTGCTGTCGAAAGTGGCGCGGCCGGTTCGTCTATATGGCAGGCAACGGGAGTTGGTGGTCATGAGCAGTGCACAGGGCACAAAGCAGGGCATGAATTACGGTTGGGTGATCGTCGCGGCGGGGGCTGTCATCACCTGTCTCGCCATGGGGTCGATGTTCGCCCTGCCGGTCTATTTGCAGCCCATTGCCGAGGAGACCGGCTGGACGCGGGCCGGGATTTCCTCGGCCATGACCGTCGGTTTCATCGTCATGGGCGTCGCCGGTTTCGGCTGGGGCACGCTGAGCGACCGGATCGGTGCCCGGCCGGTGGTGCTGATGGCGGTGGCGCTGCTCGGCTCCGGCCTCGTGCTCGCCAGCCAGACGCGCGATCTCCTGGTGTTCCAGTTCGCCTATGGCGGGCTGGTCGGTGCCTCGGGCGGTGCCTTCTTCGCGCCGATCATGGCGGCAACGGTGGGCTGGTTCGACAAGCACCGCAGCCTTGCCGTGTCGCTGGTTTCGGTGGGCGCCGGCGTGGCGCCGATGGTGATCACGCCCTTTGCCAGCCTGATGATCGAAACCTATGGCTGGCGCGCGGCGATGCTGGGCATTGCCCTCGGCGCGATGGTGCCCATGGTGCCTGCCGCGTTGCTCATTCGCCGGGCTCCCGACGCAGACGATGTGCCACCGGCGGCGGCGGCGACCGGCCAGGCGACGGCTCCTGCGCGCGTGCCGTCGGCGGGTCTGGCGGCGCTGCGGACGCCGCAGTTCATCGTGCTGGCAACGACGTTCTTTCTCTGCTGTGCCGCCCATTCCGGACCGATCTTCCACACCGTCAGCTACGCCATGATCTGCGGCGCCTCGGCGCTCTCGGCCGCCAGCATCTACAGCGTCGAGGGTTTTGCGGGGCTGGTCGGGCGGCTGGTTTTCGGCGTGCTGGCCGATCGGGTCGGGGTGCGGCGGGTGATCGTCGGCGGCCTGGCGCTGCAGGCGGTCGGCATCTACACCTATATCTACATCACGCAACTCACCGAGTTCTACATGCTGGCGGCGGTGCTGGGCATGGCCTATGGCGGCGTCATGCCGCTCTATGCAGTGCTGGCGCGCGAGTATTTCTCGCCGCGCGTCATGGGCACGGTGCTGGGCGCCGCCACCATGACCTCGAGCATCGGCATGGCCTTCGGGCCGCTGGGCGGCGGCTGGCTCTACGACACGTTCGGCACCTATCACTGGCTCTACATCGCCTCGGCCGCCGTCGGTCTGGCAGCCGCTGCCGTGGCGCTGACCTTTCCGCCGGCCCGCCCCGATGCCGCCGGACGCCCGGCGGCACCGCAGCCGGCCTAGGCTGGCTAAAGCGTGATGCCGCCGTCGGCGATGAAGTTGGCGCCGGTGGCGTAGGCGGATTCGTCGCTGGCGAGGTAGACGGCGAGGTGGGCGATCTCGGCCGGCTGCGCCATGCGGCCCATGGGCTGACGGGCGACAAAGCTCTTCCAGACCTCGTCATGATCGCCCAGCGAGTGGGCCCGTTCGTGCAGCGAGGGGGAATCGACACTGCCCGGGCAGATGGCGTTGGCGCGGATGCCCTTGCTCATGAAGTCGAAGGCGATGGATTTGGTGAAACCGATCACCGCCGCCTTGCTCGACATGTAGCTCACCCGGTTGGGCACGCCCTTGAGAGAGGAGGCGACCGAGGCAACGTTGACGATGGTGGCGCCGCCGCGGGCGATGAAGCCGGGCAGGAACGCCTGGGTGAGGACGAACATCGGCGTGACATTGATGTCGAAGCTGCGCTGCCAGTCGGCCAGTTCGGTGGTCTCGAGCGTCCCCTGATGCACCCAGCCGGCGCAGTTGAAGAGCACATTGACGTCGCTGTGGCGCGCCGCCGCCGCGCGCAGCGCGTCATGGTCGGTGACATCGAGCACATAGGCCTCGTGGCCGGGGCCGATGGCGGCCAGATCCGCCTTGAGCTGCTCGACGGCTGCCGCGTCGCGGTCGGTGGCAATGACCCGCGCGCCCTCCCGCGCAAAGGCCAGTGCGGTGGCCCCGCCAATGCCCGCGGCAGACGCCGTCATGAATGCAATCTTGTTGTCGAGCCGGCCCATGCAAATCTCCCAATCCCTTTTGCGGCCACGACAATCGTCGCCCCGGGCGCGCTTGGCAAGTCGCTCGCAAGCTGGCACCGTAGTGCCGAGGACGGGTGAGGGGACTATTCGACATGGACAATAGCTGGGACAGCGTGCTGCCCGCCATGCTGCGGGCCGCAGGGCTGCCGGAGACCGGCTTTACGGTGGAGCCGCTGACCGGCGGCGTGTCGTCCGATATTGTCCGCATCACGCTGGGCGATGGCCGGCTGGCCTGCGCCAAGCGGGCGCTGCAAAAGCTCAAGGTGGCGACCGACTGGCAGGCGCCGCTGGAACGCAATCACTATGAAGTCGCCTGGCTGCGCCGCGCCGCGGGCATCGTGCCGGGGGCCGCCCCGGCCGTCTATGCCGAGGACGAAACGCGCGGTATCGCGCTGCTCGAATATCTGCCGGCCGACGACTTCCTGCTGTGGAAGACCGAGCTGCTGGCCGGGCGTGCCGATCCGGATGTGCCGATCAAGGTGGCCGATGCGCTGGGCCGCATCCATGCCGCCACGCTCGATGATGCCGCGGTGGCGGCGGAGTTCCCGACCGATCATCTGATCGACGCGCTGCGGCTCGATCCCTATCTGCGCTTCACCGCCAGCCGGCACCCGGCCGTCGCCGACCAGATCCTCGCCGTCCTCCAGCGGACCGCCAGCACCAAGCAGGCGCTGGTGCATGGCGATGTCAGTCCCAAGAACATTCTGATCGCCAGGGCCGATGGTCATCCGGTGCTGCTCGATGCCGAATGCGCCTGGTATGGCGACCCGGCTTTCGATGCCGCCTTCTGCCTCAATCACCTGCTGCTCAAGGCTGTTCATATGCCGTTCATCAAGCAGGCGCTTCTGGGGCAGGCGGCCGATTTCACCCGTACCTGGCTGACGCATTTCCCGCCCGAACGGCGCGGCGATCTCGAGGTGCGCACGGCGGCGCTGCTGCCCTGCCTGCTGCTGGCACGGGTCGACGGCAAGTCGCCTGTCGAATATCTCGACGAGCCAAATCGCCAGCGAATCCGGGACGTTGCACTGCCGCTGATCGCTTCGGCACCGGTCACCATCGGGGCCATTCTCGAAGGACTATCGTCATGAGCATGGACATTGTTTCGGTCAAAGGCCGGCAGGTCTGGGATTCGCGCGGCCGCCCGACGGTCGAGGCCGAAGTTATCCTCGCCAGTGGCGCCATCGGCCGCTCCATCGCCCCCTCCGGCGCCTCCACCGGGCGGCGCGAGGCGCTGGACCGGCGCGATGGCGGCAAGCGGCTGGGCGGCTTCGGCGTCAATGCCGCCATCGCTGCGGTCAGCGGCGAAATCGCCACCACGCTCAAGGGCATGGACGCAACGCAACAGTCGCAAATCGACGCCGCGCTGCTGCGTCTCGATGGCACGCCGCAGAAAGAGCGGCTGGGCGGCAATGCCATTGTCGCCGTGTCGCAGGCCGTCGCCTGGGCCGCTGCGGCGGCCAAAGGTGTGCCGCTCTGGCAGCATCTGCGCGGCCTGTCGGGGGGCGCCGAGGCGCCGATTCCGGCGCCGATGATCCAGATCTTCGGCGGCGGCCGGCATGCCGGCAATCGGATCGATATCCAGGATTTCCTCATCCTCTGCCTCGAGGCCAGAAGTTTTGCCGAGGCGGCGGAGTGGACTGCCGAGGTCTATATGGCCGCCGCGTCGGCGATGAAACAGGCCGGCAAGCTCAACGGCGTCGCCGACGAAGGCGGGGTGTGGCCCGACTTTACCGCCAATGAGGACGGGCTCGAGCATCTCACCCGCGCCATCGAGGCGGCGGGCTTCGTGCCGGGCAAGGATATCGGCATCGCCCTCGATGTCGCCGCCAGTTCGTTCTTTGTCGATGGCGCCTATGTGCTGTCGCTCGACGGCAAGCGGCTCGATACCGGCGGCATGATCGGCCTTCTGGAAGACTGGGTGAAGAGCTATCCGATCGTCTCGCTGGAGGATCCGCTGGCCGAAGACGACGACGCCGGCTTCACCCGGATCACGGCGCAACTGGGCGACCGGGTGCAGATCGTCGGCGACGACTATCTCACCACCAGCGCCGACCGCATCGGCCACGCCGCCGGCCTCAAGGCCTGCAACGCGGTGCTGCTCAAGGCCAACCAGTGCGGCACCATCTCCGAGCTGATCGCGGCCTCCAGCGCGGCGCGGGCGCTGGGCTGGAACACCATCCAGTCCGGGCGCTCCGGCGAGAGCGAGGATGTGACGCTCAGCCATCTGGCCGTCGGTCTGGGCTCGGACCAGATCAAGGTCGGCTCGATGACGCGCTCGGAACGCACCGCGAAATGGAACGAGGTGATCCGCATCGAGGAGAGCTTCGGGCCCGGCAGTTCCTGGCGGTTCTCGATTCCGTAAAATGCTGCTAGTCTGAGCGGGCTTGGGGGAAGACGTTTGGCAAACAAGGTCGGCAGCAGCGCGCGCCGCATGGTGCGCGTGGAAGATGTGGCGCGCGAAGCGGGGGTGTCACCGATTACGGTGTCCCGCACGCTCAGCAATCCCGAAAAGGTGCGTGAGGAAACCCGCAAGCGGGTCGAGGCGGCCGTCGCCAAGACCGGCTATGTGGTCAACCGTTTCGCCTCCAGCCTGCGTTCGGGCCGCTCGACCATCATTTCAGTCTTTGTCTCTGACCTCGCCAATCCGCACCACGCCCGGGCCATCCAGGGCTGTGCCGATGCGCTCGACGGCAGCCGCTATCACCTCTTGATGGCGCAGACCGGCTATTCGGCTGAACTGCAGGAAGACATGCTGCAGGAGGTGATGCCGTTCCGGCCGGCGGCCGTGGTGTTCATGGGGCTGATCCACTCGCCCAAACTGCGCGAGCAGCTGCGGGCCATGGGCCTGCCGGTGATGGAGATGTGGGACTATACGCCCGATCCGATCGACATGCTGGTCGGCTTTTCCGGCGCCGAGGCGGGGCGGCTGATGGGCCGGCACTTTGCCGATCGCGACTTTCGCAAGGTCGCCTATGTGGGCTGGACCGAAGATGATGGCACGCACCGGCGCGACGGTTTTGCCGAGGGGCTGGGGCGGCAACCCGAACTGGTGCTGCCGATTGCCGGCGAGCGGGATTTCGACGCCGGCATGCTGGCCTTCGAAACCGTGCTGAAGCAGCTGCCGGGTTGCGACGCGATCTTTTTCGGCGGCGACCTGCTGGCGGTGGGTGGCATCCTGCAGGCCCGCAAGATGCGGGTCGACGTGCCGGGGCAGGTGGCCATTGCCGGACATGGCGATCTGCAGTTTTCCCAGCACCTGACGCCCTCGCTCACCACGGTGCGCGTTTCCGGCTACGAGATGGGACTGGCGGCCGGGCAGATGCTGCTCAAGCGGCTCAAGCAGGAGGCGCTGGAGACGCGCGTGCTGATCTCGCCGGTCGAACTGGAACAGCGCGAGAGCACCTGACCGTCCGGTCCCCGGCTCAGTCGGGAAGCACGACGCCGATCTTGGCCAGCAGGCCGCCATCCACCTTGTAGTCGCCGCCGGTACAGAAGGCGGCGCGCGGTCCGGCAAGGAAGGCCACCATGTTGCCGACATCGGCCATGCTGCCGACCCGACCGATGGGGTGAGCCTTGCCCCAGCTCTCCACCACCTCGTCCTCGGTCTTGCCATCGAGGTTCTGCGAAGCGGCAAAGCGCAGCATCGGGGTATCGACGGAGCCTGGACACACGGCGTTGACGCGGATGCCGTCCCTGGCGTGATCGAGCGCCATGGCACGGGTCAGCGCCAGCACGGCGCCTTTCGAGGCGACATAGGCAGCGAGATTGGTCTGGCAGGCTATGCCCTGCACCGAGGCGATGTTGACGATGGCGCCGCCGCCGGACCGGCGCATCAGCGGTACTGCATGGTGCGAGGTGAGGTAGATGCCCTTGAGGTTGACCGCCAACACCCGGTCCCAGTCCTCCTCGTCCATGGTCTCGACGGTGCCGTAGGGCTGGATGGCAGCAGAGTTGACGACGATATCGAGACGGCCGAACGTGCTGGCGACCGTTTCGAACAGTGCCGCGACGGCGGCGGACGAGGCGACGTCGCCTTCGACCGCCGTGCCGCCGGTTTCTGCGGCGGCGCTGTCGAGCGCGGCGCGACCGAGCCCGAAGTGCACCACCCGGGCGCCTTCCGCCGCCAGGGCGCGGGCGCTGCCGAGCCCGATTCCGGTTGCGCCACCGGTGACGATGGCCACCTTGCCGTCGAGTTCACCCATACTTTCCTCCCTCTTGCCGGACGGCATCAGAGCGCACAATGTGTCGGTCCGACAAGAGCGTCCGAAACCATAGACAATTCGCCGCTGGCGCGAGAATCCCCCTGCGCCCGGCAGAAGTTTGCGCTATGAAAGACGCCAAACAGTATTACTTATTGAGGAGATAATGATGAGTTCGGCCCCCACCGGCGGCAACAAGCTGCGCAGCCGTGCCTGGTTCGATAATCCGGAAAATGCCGACATGACGGCGCTCTATCTCGAGCGCTACATGAATTATGGCCTTTCCCGCGAGGAGCTGCAGTCGGGCAAGCCGATCATCGGCATCGCGCAGACGGGTTCGGATCTGTCGCCGTGCAACCGCCATCACATGGTGCTGGCCGAACGCGTGCGTGAAGGCATCCGCGAAGCCGGCGGCATCGCCATCGAGTTCCCGGTGCATCCGATCCAGGAAACCGGCAAGCGTCCGACCGCGGGTCTGGATCGCAACCTCTCCTATCTCGGCCTTGTCGAAGTGCTCTACGGCTACCCGCTCGACGGCGTGGTGCTGACCATCGGCTGCGACAAGACCACTCCGGCCATGCTGATGGGCGCGGCAACGGTGAACATTCCGGCCATCGCGCTCAGCGTCGGGCCGATGCTCAATGGCTGGCACAAGGGTGAGCGCACCGGCTCGGGCACCATCGTGTGGAAGGCGCGCCAGATGATGGCCGCCGGCGAGATCGACTATCCCCAGTTCATCGAACTGGTGGCCTCCTCGGCCCCCTCGACCGGCTATTGCAACACCATGGGCACGGCCTCGACGATGAACTCGCTGGCCGAAGCGCTGGGCATGCAGCTGCCGGGTTCGGCCGCCATTCCGGCGCCCTATCGCGACCGCGCCGAAATGGCCTGGCGCACCGGCAAGCGCATCGTCGACATGGTGCGTGAGGACCTCAAGCCGTCCGACATCCTGACCAAGGACAATTTCATCAACACCATCGTCGTCAACTCGGCGATCGGCGGCTCGACCAATGCGCCCATCCACGTGCAGGCCATTGCCAAGCATATCGGCGTCGAAATCGAGCTGCAGGACTTCCAGACGCATGGCCACAAGGTGCCGCTGCTGGTCAACCTGCAGCCGGCCGGCGAATATCTGGGCGAGGACTTCTACCATGCCGGCGGCGTACCGGCGGTGGTCAACGAGCTGATGAGCAAGGGCCTGATCCGCGAGGACGCCCCGACCGTCAACGGCAAGACCATCGGCGAAAACTGCCGCAACACCACGATCCAGGACGACAAGGTCATCCGCAAGTTCGACAACCCGCTCAAGGTCGATGCGGGCTTCCTCGTGCTGCGCGGCAACCTGTTCGACAACGCCATCATGAAGACCAGCGTGATCTCGTCCGAGTTCAAGGATCGCTATCTCAACAATCCCGACCATCCGGGGATGTTCGAGGGCAAGGCCGTGGTCTTTGATGGTCCCGAGGACTACCACCACCGGATCGACGATCCGTCGCTCGAAATCGACGAGCACACGCTGCTGTTCATGCGCGGCGCCGGCCCGATCGGCTATCCGGGCGCCGCCGAGGTGGTCAACATGCGGCCGCCTGATTACCTGATCAAGAAGGGCATCACGGCGCTGGCCTGCATCGGCGATGGCCGGCAGTCGGGCACGTCGGGGTCACCCTCGATCCTCAATGCCTCGCCGGAAGCGGCAGCGGGCGGCAATCTGGCCATCCTGCGCACCGGCGACCAGGTGCGGATCGATCTCAACAAGGGATCGGCCGATATCCTGATCTCGGACGAAGAGATCGCCATCCGCCGCGCCGACCTCGACTCGATGGGGGGCTACCAGTACCCCAAGAGCCAGACGCCGTGGCAGGAAATCCAGCGCGGTATCGTCGACCAGCTCGGCAGCGGCGCCGTGCTCAAGCCGGCCGTCAACTACCAGCGCATCGCCCAGACCAACGGCATTCCGCGCGATAACCACTGATCTTGGCTATCGCCATGACATGCAAAGGGGCCCGGCAACCGGCCCCTTTTTTTGATTAGAGCTCGGTTGTGCTGAGACCTCATCCAGAGCCTGTCGAAGGACGAGGTCGGGTACCCAGCGCCGCACTCCCTCGGCTCCCCCCTCCCCTTGCGGGGAGGGAGACCCGACCGTGGGATCGATGCGCGTGCGAAACCCTAGTGCGCCCCCGGTCGCACCCGGGCCTCGCGGCGGAAGTCGGTGGGGGACATGCCGGCGATCTTGCGGAAGCTCTTGTTGAAGGCCGAGAGCGAGCCGAAGCCGGATTCCATGGCGAC
Source organism: Devosia sp. J20-27 (assembly GCF_055808595.1). NCBI lineage: Bacteria > Pseudomonadati > Pseudomonadota > Alphaproteobacteria > Hyphomicrobiales > Devosiaceae > Devosia > Devosia sp. J20-27. The sequence continues at coordinate 1,078,714 of NZ_CM147875.1, forward strand.
CCGCAGGATATTGCCGTTGTCGCGCAGCAGCATGGCCTGGGCGTAGGAGAGGCGGAGCAGGTTGACGTATTCGTTGAGCGTCATGCCCGTCGATTTCTTGAACACGCTCATGGCGTACTTGGGATGGATGGCGGCCGAGCCGGCGATGTCGACGGCGTCGATGTCCTCGCGGAAATTCTCGGAAATGAACTCGCAGATATTGCCGATATTGTGAAAGTTCTGCGCGTCGACCGGGTGGCTCAAGCCGCTGGCGAGTTCGGCGGGTTCGACGAGGCGATAGGGCTCGAACTGCAGGCGGTCGATGCGCAGCAGCAACTCGTCGACGGCGTGTTCGCGCCGCTCGCGGATATCGCTGTCGAGATAGCGGGCCCAGCGGTCAAAGCTGGGCGCATCGGTGGCATCGGGCTCGGCATTCACCAGCGTGGCGCCGTGGATCAGCTTGTGGGTCAGGGCTGGCGGCAGGCGCAGACGGAAGAAGTGGATCAGCGGCAGGTGGATGGCGATGTAGAAGGCGTCGTCGCTGGTGTCGGTGGTCTGGTGCGGCAGGCCGCCCCAGAACAAGGCGAGGTCGCCGGCATTGAGCCGCACGGTGTGGCCATGCATGCGGTACTCGACGGTGCCGGAATAGACGAAGTTGATCTCGACCTGGGCGTGCCAGTGCGGACAGGGCATGATGCCGGGCTCGGCCCGGCTGACGAGGACCGCATGCGGCATCTCGCCGAGCGTGCTCTTGCGCGGATCCCAGAAACGCTTGGCCACAGTCTTCTCCGTCAGCAGATAGGTCGGGTCTGGCAGCAGACCGGGGTGCATTTTTGCATATCGATCGCCGTGCGTGCACGCCTTCCCTGCTTCAACTTAGGCGAAAGTCTCACCCCGGACGCGCCCGATTGTCCGATCTGCTGGCGCCCTCAGTTCCGGCGTTCGTCGACGCTGCGCCAGGGCAAGTGCCAGGCGCGTGGCATTGCAGTTACAGCACTCGGACAACAGTGTTTTCGTCTTCACGCGGCGGTTTGACCGCTGCCATGCGGTTGGCGCATATTGCCGCCAACTTTTGGGGTTTGAGGGAACATGTCGGATATTCTTGATTTTTGTGCCGGGCGGACTGCCAAGACCTTCAAGCCAGGCGAGATCCTGATCCGGGAAAACGGCGAGGACGGCCGGCTCTTCGTGCTGATCGAGGGACAGGTCGAGGTGCTCCGCAAGGAGACCCAGGTGTCCTATATCGATGAGCCAGGTTCGATCTTCGGCGAAATGTCGGTGCTGCTCGACATGCCCTACAGCGCCACGGTCAAGGCACTGTCGGAGGTCAAGGCCTATGTCATCGACGATGCCATCGCGTTCTTGTCATCGAGGCCCGAGATCGCGGTTTATCTGGCATCGCTGCTGGCGCGCCGGCTCTACTACACCACGTCCTATCTGGTGGACCTGCAGCAGCAGGCAGCGGGCAAGCGCGAGGATCTCGACATTGTCGACCGCATCCTCGAGCAGCTGGTGCAGAAGCCGGACGAAGCCAAGCACGCCAAGAAATCCAGATAGCGATCAGCCGACGCCCTTGGCCAGCAGCGTCAGATAGATGATGGCGGCATAGGTCAGCTGGTGGGTCAGCTGGTCGATGCCATGCAGCGCCCAGAAACGGCGTGGTGCGGCATCGACATGCACACCGCGGGAATAGTGGATCTTGGAATAGTCGAGGGCATAGTGCACGACGAACTCCGCGGCCACGATGGCGGCGAGCGTCGCGAACGGGATGCCGGCAAGCAGCAGGACCAGCGCCGTCAGGCCGGCGTGAACGGCGGCGTGGGCATAGCCGCCGGGCTGGCGGAAGTCACCCTTGCCGGCGAGCATCCAGGCGGGCTGGAGGAAGTAGTCTGCGACGTAGTGCTTGATTTCCAGGCCGAGCAAGAGAGTAAAGAACAGACCGAGCATTCTGGCGGGCACCTCAATCAGGCCGCATCGTTCCGGCACTCCGGCCGGCGGCAGCACTTGCGCTAGGGGTCAATGCTGACAATCAATAGTCTGTGCGTGCAAGGGCAGAGTTTTGCATTCCGGCAAAAGACTGTCACAACTGTTCAGTAAGCGTTCAGGTAGCCCGTGCGAAGCGGCTGGGGCGGATCAGCCGGTCGGCCGCCATCGAGGTATGAAGATGCAAAAACTTGTACTCAGTCTTGCCGCATGCCTGTGTCTGTTGTTGCCGGGAGCGGTACTTGCGGCAGCTACCGGTACGGCGCGCGGTGTCGACCCGGATGCTTCGGCCAAGACCGGCGCGCAGACGCGAACACTGGTGGTCGGCGCCGATATCTTCATCGGCGATGTGGTGGCCACCGGCCCTGCCGGCCAGGTGCAGATCAAGTTCTCCGACAATACCGAGCTGGTGGTCGGGCCGCGTTCCTCGCTGACCATCGAGGACTATCTGCTGCGCGAGAATGGCTCGGCCGGCAAGATGGTGGTCAATACGCTGGCCGGCACCTTCCGTTTCGTCACCGGCAATGCACCCAAGGATCGCTACCTGATCAAGACCCCGACAGGGACCATCGGCGTGCGCGGCACGGCCTTCGATTTCGCCAATACCGCTGCCGGCACCGCCGTCATGCTCTATCACGGTGCGGTGCAGGTCTGCACGACGGGCGGCACCTGCGTGACGCTGGACGATGTATGCGATCTGGCCGAATACAATTCCAGCGACGCGCAGCTGATCGGGCATTTCGACAACGTCAGCGGCGACGCCCGCTCGGTCTTCCGCAATCTCTTCCGCTATGCAACCAGCCAGGTACCGCTGCTGCGCGAGTTCCGCATCAACGGCGCCGAGCGCTGCGTCAACCGCAAGGCCACGGATGGCGGACCAGGATCGCTCGTCGATCCGCTGAGCACGCCTGACCGTTCCCCTGGCAACCCGAGCCCCGGCTATTCGGGCTACTTGTTCGGCTACAAGGGCTGACGCCGCCGCAGCTGTAGCGGCGGCACAGTTCCCTGATTATGCTGTGACATGTTCAAGCGTCGCCTGCTGCCCGGATTGTTCGGTCTGCTGTTCGTGCTGGCCCTTGCCGGGCTGCGCATCGCCGATCCCTATCCGGTCTCGGTGCTGCGCGAAATCTCGTTCGATTTCTACCAGCGGCTGCAGCCGCGCGACATCCCGGCCGATCCGCCGGTGCGGGTTATCGATGTCGACGAGGCATCGCTGGCCAGCCTCGGGCAGTGGCCGTGGCCACGCGACCGGCTGGCGACGCTGGTCGACCGGCTGACCGAACTGGGTGCGGCGGCCATCGTCTTCGACATGCTGTTTCCCGAACCCGACCGGATGTCGCCGCAAAGCCTTGCCAGCCAGCTGCCCGGTGTCGATGCCACGACGCTGGCCGATTACGACGCGCTGTTCGCCACGGCGCTGGCCAATGGCCCGAGCATTCTGGGCACCAGCCGAGTGCCGGAGGGCGTGGCGCCGCGCCTGCCGCCCAAATCGGGCTTTGCGGTCAGCGGCAGCGATCCGCGGTCGGCATTGCCACCGATCGAGGCGGCGACCGAGCCATTGAAGCAGCTCGCCGATGCGGCGCAGGGGCTGGGGGTGGTGAGCCTCAATACCGGCCTCTCGGTGGGGGCGGTGCGGCGCCTGCCGCTGGTCTGGAGCAGCGGCCGCGAATTCTACCCGACGCTGGCGATCGAGGCGCTGCGCCTGGCGCAGGGCGCGCAGACCATCGTGCTGCTGGGCGAAACCTCCGGTGGCGGAGACTATCCGGTGGGCGTCCGGGTCGGGCAGTTCGACATACCCACAACCTCGGACGGCGATCTCTGGCTCTACTATCACCGGCCCTATCCGGAGCTCTTCATCTCGGCCAGGGACATGCTGGGCTTTGCCTACCAGCGCTATGCCGAGCGCATTGCCGGGCACATCGTCCTGATTGGCACCTCGGCCAGCGGCCTGCTCGATCTGCATGCCACGACGCTGGGCGACAATGTGCCGGGCGTCGCCATTCACGCGCAGGCTATCGACCAGATCTTTTCGGGCCAGTTCCTGACACGGGCGGACTGGGTGGAGGGCCTGGAGATCGTCGGCTTCGTGCTGCTCGGCCTGCTGACGGTGCTGGTGACGCTCAGTCTCGGTCCGCTGGCGGGCCTGCTGGCGGGCGCGACGGTGATGATCGGCACCGGCTGGTTCTCGTGGTTCATGTTTGCCAGCCAGGGGCTGATGATCGACCCGAGCTTTCCGCTGACCGGCATCGCGCTCTGCTATGCGGCGATGCTGTTCTTCCAGTTTGCCATCACCGATGCCGACAAGCGGCAGATCCGCCGGGCCTTCGGCTATTATGTGGCGCCGGCGCTGCTCAGCGAGATCGAGCGCAATGGCGACCGGCTCAAGCTCGGCGGCGAACTGCGCGACGTCACGGTGCTGTTCACCGACATGCGCGGCTTCACCTCGCTCTCCGAAAGGCTGCCGCCGCAGCAGATCCTGGGCGTGCTCAACACCCTGTTCGGCGCCCTCGGCCAGCGGATCATCGAGCAGTTCGGCACCATCGACAAGTTCGTCGGCGACGCCATCATGGCGTTCTGGAATGCGCCCCTCGACATCAAGGAGCATGCCCGCAAGGCCTGCATCGCCACCCTGGCCATGCGACAGACGCTGGCCGATCTCAATGCGCGCAACGCCTTTGGCCTGAAGACGCCGGAGGCGGCGGACGACCTGCAGATCGGCATGGGCATTGCGACGGGCGAGGCGCTGGTCGGCAATATGGGGCTCGACACGCGGTTCGATTATTCGGCGATCGGCGATACCGTCAACATCGCCAGCCGGGTGGAGGGCGCCAGCAAGGACGTGGCCTACGATATCGTGGTGGTCAACGCGACCCGCGATGCGGTGCCCGATTTCGCCTTCCTGGAAGCCGGGTCACTGGCGCTCAAGGGCAAGCGCCGGCGCGAACCCATCCATATCCTCGTCGGCGACGCCACGCTGGCCGCAAGCGGCAACTTCAAATTGCTGCGCATGTCGCATGACGAAACGCTCAAGCTCCTGCGCGCCGGGCAGGACGCGGCTGGCGGCATTGCCGAGTGCAAGGTGCTGGCGGCCGCGGTCGAACCGGGGCTGGTGCGCTTCTACGACCGGATGGCCATGCGTCCGGGGGACTTCACGCCTCAGGCGTAGGCGCGGCGCATCGCTTCGATGTCCTGCAGGGCCGTTTCAAAGGCGCTCCAGTCGTCGCTCTCGGCGATCGGCGCCCAGATCGCTTCCACCTCGTCGATCAGCATGGTGCGGGGGGTGCGGCGTTGCCAATAGGGGTGGTCGAGCGTCACGCCGGCAGCTGGCGCATAGGCGACCAGCGCATCGCGGACCGGTGCAAAACCCTCGCCCTGATAGTGAGCCGCAGCCGGACTCCTGGCAGCGCGTTCGGCGCTGAGACTGCCGCCGCGCCAGTCAAAGAAGAACTGCTCGTAGGGCGCCTGTGACTCGTAGAGGAAGGCGAAAATGGCGCTGACCAGAGCCGCGTCCTGCTCGTCGCCCCGCGGCGCCAATCCCAGCCGCTCCAGCATGGCGGTCCAGATCTCGTGGCGGAACGCCGGCCAGAAGCGGTTGAGCCCGGCCTCGAGCGCATCATGCTCGCCCAGCGGCAGCAGGCATTCAGCGAGGCGCGTCAGGTTCCAGGCCAGCGCATCGGGCTGGCGGCCAAAGGCATAGAGGCCCGATTCGTCGAAATAGGCGGCGGTGAAGGCCGGGTCATAGGTTGGCAGGAAGCGCCACGGGCCGTAGTCGAAGCTTTCGCCGGTGATGTTGATGTTGTCGGTGTTGAGCACGCCGTGAACGAACCCGGCGACCACCCAGCGGGCGCCGGTGCGGGCCACATGCTCGGCGACCGCACCCAGAAATTTCGGAGCTCGAGCGTTGTCGTCGTCGGCCCACAGGGCCGGGTAGTAGGTCTTGATCGAGTGGTCGAGCAGGGTCTTCAACCGCGCCTCGTCCCTGAAATAGGAGAGGCGCTGGAAGGTGCCGATGCGGACATGGCTGTGCGACAGGCGCACCAGCACCGCCGACCGCGTCGGCGAGGGTTCGTCGCCGCGTTCGAGTTCCTCGCCGGTCTCGATCAGCGACAGGGTCTTGCTGGTATCGACGCCATGGGCCTCGAGCATGGCCGTGGCCAGCGCTTCGCGGACGCCGCCCTTCAGCGTCAGCCGGCCATCGCCGCCGCGCGACCAGGGGGTGCGCCCCGAGCCCTTGGTGCCGAGGTCCATCAGGCGGCCGTCCTGATCCTCGAGCTGGGCGAAGAGAAAGCCGCGGCCATCCCCGAGGTCGGCATTGTAGGTCTGGAACTGGTGGCCGTGGTAGCGCAGTGCCAGCGGCTGCTCGAAACTGCCGGGCAGCGGTTCGAAGCGGCCAAAATGCGCAATCCACTGATCGTCGGTCAGCAGATCAAGGCCGATCGAGGCGGCGGCACGCTGGTTGCGGTAGCGGAGAAGCGTCTGCGGGAAGCTGGCCGGCTTGACGAGGTCGAAGAAACCGTCGCCGAGATCGGCATGCGTCTTCCGTGTCTTCACCGCCTGAATACTCCGACCACCTCGACATGTGCGGACCAGCCGAACTGGTCGACCGGGGTCACGCTTTCAAGGCGATAACCCCCGGCGATGAGAATAGCTGCATCGCGGGCAAAGGTCTTGGGCTCGCACGATACGGCGACGATGGTCTTCACCTTGGATCGCGCCAGTTCCCTCGCCTGGGCCTCGGCGCCGGCGCGGGGCGGGTCGAAGACCACCGCGTCATAGGGCTGCAGTTCGACCGGCGCCAGCGGATCGCGGAACAGGTCGCGGGCGAGGGTGGTGACGGGCTTCAGGCCCTTGGTGAACCGGACGGCCTTGGCGAGGGCTGCCGTTGCCGGCTTGTCGCTGTCGGCGGCAAAGATGCGGGCCGTCTGGGCCAGACGCAGCGCGAAGGGACCGACGCCGCAGAAGAGATCGGCGACCGACTTGGCCGGGCCGACGGCGGCGATGACCAGTCCGGCAAGCGTCTCCTCAGCCAGCTGCGTTGCCTGCAGGAAGCTGCCGACCGGCAGTTCGACGAGGCTGGTGCCAATCTTGATCGCCGGCGGGCGGGCCATGAACAGCGTTTCGCCGTTGAAGGCAAGGCGGGCCACCTTGTGGGTCTGCGCAAAGGTCGAAATAGCTTCGGGCCTGGGTTTGCGCTCGCTCTTGATGGCGAGATCGAGCCCGGTGTCGGTTGCGGTAATGGCGACATCGCCGTCGCCGGCAATGCTATGCAACGCACCGGCGATACGCGGCGCGGCCTTCTGCAGGCCGGGCACGAGGATCGGGCAGACATCGATATCGAGAATGTCGTGGGTGCGGGCCCGGGCGTAGCCGGCGCCGTGCCTGCGGATGTGCAGGGTGGTGCGCCGCCGGCCTGCGCCACGGGCGTCGATCACTGGCGCGACAGGCACGTCGATGCCGGCATGGCTGAGCGCGGTGACCACGAGGTCGCGCTTGAACGCGGCATAGGTCTGCGGCCCGGCGTGCTGCAGGCTGCAGCCGCCGCAGGTGCCGAAATAAGGGCAAAACGGGTCGATGCGGTCGGGGCTGGGGGAGAGCAGCTCGACCAGTTGCCCGCGCTCGCCCTCGGTATCGACGCCGACACGCTCGCCGGGCAGGGTGAAGGGCACGAAGACGCGATGGCCGTTGACTTCGGCAATGCCTTCGCCGCGCTGGCCGAGGGCCGTGATGGTGGTTTCAATCATGACCGAGGCTGTAGCAGCCTCAGGCCTGACTGACCATCTCCAGCACGCTGGCCAGCGAAACGAAGGGAATGCCGGCGTGTTCGGTCAGTCCCGAGGCGCAGGTCGAGACGGTCGAGACGCCGAGCGTGCAGTCGGCCGGGATTTCGGCCTTCACGAAACGGGTGGCGTGGGCGTTGAGCTCAGGCGCGAACAGCCCGCGGTCGCCGCCATAGCCGCAGCAGGTGAAGGACGACAGCACCACGACCTTGTCGGCCATGGCATTGGCCAGGGCCTCGATGGTCGCCTGCTCACCCAGCCGCTGGGCCGAACAGTTGTGGTGCACCGCCAGGACCGGCAGCTTCCTGGTCAGCTTGAGGCGCGGCAGCACGTGCTCGAGCAGGAACACGGCGCTGTCGGACACCTCGGACTGGCCCGGATGACCCTTGATATGCTTGGCGCAGGTGGAGGCATCGGTGACCACCGGCAGCTTGCCGTTGCCCGACAGGCCATCGAGCGTGCCGTTGAGAGCGTCGCCCAGGCGATCGGATTCTTCAGGGAAACCCTTCGAGAGGAAGGGCTGGCCGCAGCACTGGCCGTCGAGCTTTTCGGGAACGACCGGATTGAAGCCGGCGCGTTTGAGCAGTTCGAGCATCGCGTCGGTGGTCGGCAGCATGCCATTTTCGCGTGTCGGGGCACCGAACATGCGGGTGGCGCAACTGGGGAAGTAGACGACATCGCCGAGCGGCGCCGCGGGATTGGCGGTGACCTTCGGGGCGCCCGGGCCAGGCTTTAGTGCGGGCGACACTCGCGGCACCGTCTTTTTGGTCACCTTGCGGGCAAAGCCGGCCAGCGCATCGGTGGCGCCATTACCGATGATGGTGCGGCTCAGGGCCTGGGCGCCGACGGCCAGCTTCATGGTGGTTTCGACGGCGCCGGCATTGCCGGCCAGCCAATGGGCGGTCTTGTGGTCGGCCGGCGTGCGGCGGCGGGCCCGCTCGCCGATCACCATCGTGCCGGTCTCGATGCCGACCGGGCAGCGCATGGCGCAGACATTGCCGGCGGCGCAGGTATTGAGCCCGGCATACTGGAAGTCTTCTTCCATGGCAGCGAGCCGCGCCGGATCCTCGCCGGTCTGGCGCAGGCGGGCGCGCTCGCGGGTCACGGCAATGCGCTGGCGCGGCGACAGGGTGAGGTGGGTGGCCGGGCAGGCCGGTTCGCAGAAGCCGCATTCGATGCAGAGATCGACGATCTCGTCGGCCAGCGGCATCAGCTTGAGGTTCTTGATGTGGATATCCGGATCGGGGTTGAGCAGCACGCCCGGATTGAGCAGGCCCTCGGGGTCGAACAGCGCCTTGACCCGATGCATGATGGCATAGGCAGCGGCGCCCCATTCGGCCTCGACGAAGGGCGCGATGGCGCGGCCGGTGCCGTGCTCGGCCTTGAGCGAGCCGCCATAGCGGACGGAGACGAGTTCGCTGAGCACTTTCGAGAAATGATCGAACTTGGCCGCCGCTGCGGGCTCCATGAAGTTGTCGCTCATCTGGAAATGCAGGTTCCCGGCGAGGGCGTGGCCGAAGATGATGGCATCGTCATAGCCGCAGTCGTCGAGCAGTTGGCGCATGTCGAGGACGAATTCGGCGAGCCGGTCGATCGGCGCGGCAACGTCCTCGGTCAGCATCGAGGTGCCCTTGGGTCGGGCGGCGCCGCCCGAGGCGAAAAAGCCCTTGCGGACGTCCCAGAGGCCGGCCGAAATCGCCTCGTCGGGCGAGAATTCGATATGGGTGGCACCCTCGGATTTCAGGATGTCGACAGCCTTGGCGGTCTCGGCATCGAGGGTCGCCTGGTCGGGGGCGGTGACGTCGATCAGGATCACCGGCGAGGTTTCGGTGAAAAAGCGCACATAGGGCTGGATTGCCGGCAGGTGCTCCACTGTGGCGAGGGCGCGGCGCTCGATATATTCGGCGGCGGTGACGCCGGTGGTGGTCTGCACGCCGCCATTGGCCAGTTTCGAGATGGCGCGGGCGCAGGAATGCGGATCGGGGAAGGGGATCAGGCCCGTCACCTTGAAGGGGTGCTCGGGGATGGTCTCGTAGGTGACTTCGGAGACGAAGCCGAGCGTGCCTTCGGAGCCGACGATCAGGTGGATGAGGATGTCGATGGGGTCGTGGAAATCGACCAGCGCATTGATCGAATAGCCGACGGTATTCTTGATGCGGTATTTCTTGCGGATCAGCGCGACGAGTTCGGCATTGGCCGTCACCTCGTGATGCAGCGTCTGCAGATCGGCCAGCAGCACGGCATGGCTCTGGCGGAAGGCGGCAACCGACTCGGGATCGCCCGAATCGAGCACCGTGCCGTCGGTCAGCATGACGCGCAGGCGGCGCATGGTGTGGTAGGTATTGTAGGCGACGCCGCAGCACATGCCGGACGAGTTGTTGTTGACCACGCCGCCGATCTTGCAGGTGGCCTGGCTGGCCGGATCGGGACCGAGCTTGCGGTTGAAGGGTTTCAGCGCCTTGTTGGCATTGGCGACGATGATGGCCGGGCCGAGGGTGATGCGGTCGCCATTGTCGAAAATGCTCATCTTGCGCCAGCCATCGCCGAGCACGGCGAGCACGCCTTCGGTAATGGCCTGGCCGCTCAGCGAGGTGCCGGCGGCGCGGAAGGTCAGAGGCAGGCTTTCGGCGCGCGCGGCAGTCATGACGGCGCGGACTTCGTCCTCGGTATTGACGATGACCACCACGGCCGGGACCAGCCGGTAGGAGCTGGCGTCGCCCGAATAGGCATAGGTCATGAGCGGATCGGTCATGATGCGGTCCTTGCGGATCACGCCCACAAGGCGTGCCGCGACCCGCTTGCCGGCCTGGCTCTTGTCTCCCGCAATCGGCGCCATCTGGTTCAAGACTATCCCCTAAACTGGAATTCCAGATACCAGTCTAGACAGTTCGGGATGGTTTTGAAAGTCCCGGGCTGAGCAAATGTGAACCTGTTCCTCCTTGAAGCGACGGATGGGACGCCGGACCAGATTCCGCGCCATCGGCAAAGACTCCCGTTGACTCTGCAACCGAGTCTGATGTTCTCTATTTGTTCTCTGGCGTAACGAGAATGAAGGGAGCCCTCCCCATGCAGGGCGCGCATCGAACCACCCATCCGGATCTGGAAGCGCTGCGCTTGCGGATTGCGGCGATTGAAACGCGGCCGGTGCTGGCCGGCACGGCGCTGACGCAGCCCGGAACCGCGCAAGGCGTCCTGCCGCTGCCGGCAGGCGTGCTCACCGAGGTGTTTGCCGACGAACAGCGCGACAGCGGTGCGGCGCTGGGGTTTTCACTGGGGCTGGCGCGCGGCCTGCTGAGCCACCGGCGTTCGGCGCTGATCGTGCTGCAGCTGGCCGAGGAGGCGCAGGAAATGGGCGTCGCCTATGGCAGCGGGCTCAGCCATTTCGGGCTCGATCCGGAGCGGGTCGTGCTGGCGCGGCCCAGGACGATCATCGAACTGCTGTGGGCGATGGAGGAGGCGATTGCCTGCCGCTCGGTGGCGGCGGTGATTGCCGATATCGGCAGCCGTCACAAGGCGCTCGATTTCACCGCATCGCGTCGCCTCAGCCTGCGCGCAGCGAGCGGCGGGGCCTCGGTCTTTCTGGTGCGCTATCTGCGCGAGCGCGAGGCAAGTGCCGCAAAATACCGCTGGCGGGTGACCCCGGCGCCCAGCGGCGCCGTGCCGTTCGATGCTCGCGCGCCAGGGCCGCCGCGATGGCAGGCGCGCCTCGAAAAGGGACGGTTGCGCCCCGAACAGCCGGCTTCGGCCGATGGTGAAAACTACCTTCTGGATTGGACGGACGATGGCTTCGTTCTCGCTCACCCCCCGCGACACACCCAGGGTCCAGGCCGGCACGCTGCTGACGGCCGGCCGACGCTACCTCGCCCTCAACCTGCCACGCTGGGCGACGGACTGTCTCAAGCGAGCTGATCCGGCGCTGGCGGCCTCGCAGCGGCCGCTGGTGCTGTGGGAGCGGATCAAGGGCGGCATGCGGCTGGTGGCGATCGACAGCGTCGCCGCCGCACAGGGGCTCAAGTTCGACCAGGCGCTGGCGGATGCGCGGGCCATGGTGCCCGATCTGGAGATGCGGGAGATCGATCACGGCTATCTCGGCCAGGTGTTTGCCGAATTTGCCGACTGGCACTCCAATGCCAGCCCGATCGTGGCGGTGCAGACCGAGATGGCGCCCTATGGCGATCTGGTGCTCGATATCGCCGGGGTGACGCATCTCTTCGGTGGCGAAGCACAGATGCTCGACCGGCTGACCGGGCGGCTGCGCAAGCTCGGCTTTGCGGTGCAGGGCGCCATAGCCTCCACCGTCGGTGCGGCCTGGGCGATGGCGCATTACCGGCCGGGGGTCATCGTTTTGGAGGGGACCGAGGAAGCGGCGCTGGCCCAGCTGCCGGTGGCGGCGCTGCGTCTGGATGAAGCGCAGGTGGTCGGGCTCAACCAGATGGGCCTCAAACGCATCGGCCAGCTCTGGCAGCGCGACCGGCGGGCGCTGCAGGCGCGGTTCGGCGACAGCCTGCTGCTGCGGCTCGACCAGGCGCGCGGCGTGCTGGCGGAGCGGCCGGTGCCGCGGGTGCCACTGGCCGAACGCTATACGGAACGGCGCTTTGCCGAGCCCATCGGCATTCTCGATGATGTGCTGATGTGCGCCCATGATCTGGCCATCCAGCTCGGATTGCGGCTCGAACAAGAGGGGTTGGGGGGACAGAGCTTTCATCTCTTCATCTACCGGGTCGACCACAAGGTGATGACCCTCTCGGTCAATGCGGCGCGGGCGACGCGGGACCCCGAGCATATCTCGCGGCTCTTCAGCCATCGGGCCGAGCGGCTGGTGGCCGAATATGACCCGGGCTTCGGCATCGACATGATCCGGCTGGCGGCCGGCTCGATCTCCGAGCTCGACTCGACCCAGACGGGTGCCTTCGAGACCGATGACGGGGCTGCCGATCTCGACAGGCTATACGACCGGATGACCAGCCGGCTGGGGCCGTTTGCGGTGGTGCGGACCAAGTTCGTCAACACCCATATCCCGGAGCGGGCGGTGCGGCTCGAACCGGTGGTGGCGCGCACGGCCGACGACCCGGCTGCGGCCCCCGACCCCGCCATGCAGCGACCATTGCGGCTGCTGCCCAGCCCCGAGCCGATCACCGTCATCGCCGAAGTGCCGGACGGGCCGCCGGTGCGCATGGTGTGGCGCCGGGTGAGCTATCGCTTCGCCAAGGCCTCGGGCCCCGAGCGGATCGAAGCGGAATGGTGGCGGTCGGGCCAGAGGCTGGCCTTTCTGCAGCCGCAGCCTGCAGAAGAAATCGGAGAAGTAGAGGCAGGGTCACCCGCCGGCAAGCCGGCAGCACCCGCGCTTCCGGCGCTGGTCCCTGAACATGTCATGCGTGACTATTACGTTGCCGAGGACGATGGAGGCCGGCGGTTCTGGCTGTTCCGGCAGGGGCTTTATGGCAGCGAGCGGACCCCGGGCTGGTTCCTGCACGGGTTCTTTTCGTGACCGAGATCGTGCCGCTCGGGCGCCGCGCAGGGGTCTCGCGCGCGACCGAGCACCCCTATGCCGAACTGCTGGTCACCAGCAATTTCTCGTTCCTGCGCTCGGGGTCGCACCCAGAGGAACTGGTGTCGGCGGCCATGCATCTGGGGCTGTCGGGGCTTGGCCTCTGCGACCGCAACAGCTTTGCCGGGGTGGTGCGTGGCTATGTGGTGCATCGCGACCTGAAGGCGCAGTTCCCGGATTTTCGCTATGTGGTCGGAGTGCGGCTGAGCTTTTCCGACAAGACGCCGGACATCATCGCCTATCCCAGCGATCGCGACGCCTATGGCCGGCTCTGCCAGTTGCTGACGCGGGGCAATATGCGCGGCGAAAAGGGCGACTGCCGGCTGGTCTTTGCCGATCTCGAGGAGTTCATCGAGGGGCAGTTGCTGATCCTCACCTGCGGCACGGCGTTCGAGGTGGCCGAGCGGGTGCTGGCACGACTGGCGGCGCTGGCGCCCGGTGCCGTCTGGCTGGGGGCCTCGGTCGCCTACAAGGGCCACGACCGGGCGCGGCTCAACCGGCTGGCGGCCATGGCGCAGGCTGCCGGCGTGCCGCTGCTGGCCAGCAATGACGTGCTCTACCATGAGCCCGGCCGGCGCATCCTGCATGATGTCGTCACCTGCATCCGCGAAGGCCTGACGCTGGAAACGGGGGGGCGACGGCTCGAGCAGAATGCCGAGCGGCATCTGAAACCGCCGCGCGAAATGGCGCGGCTCTTTGCCGACCATCCGCAAGCTCTCGCCGAAACGCAGAACCTGTTATCCCGGATCGGGTTCAGCCTCGATCAGCTGCGCTACAACTATCCCGAAGAAACGGTCGGCAATGGCGAGACGGCGCAGGAGACGCTGGAGCGGCTGACCTGGGCCGGCGCGGCGAAACGCTATCCCGACGGCGTGCCGGACAAGGTGAAAGCCAGCATCTGGGCGGAAATCTGCCTGATCGCCTACAAGGGCTATGCTGCCTATTTCCTCACCGTTGCCGATATCGTCCGCCATGCCCGCGACGATCTGAAAATCCTCTGCCAGGGGCGGGGTTCGGCCGCCAATTCCTCGGTCTGCTTCTGCCTCGGGGTGACCGAGGTCGATCCGGCCAAGGCGCGGCTGGTGTTCGGCCGCTTCATTTCCACCGAGCGCGACGAGCCGCCCGATATCGATGTCGATTTCGAGCACGAGCGGCGCGAGGAGGTGATGCAGTATGTCTACCAGAAGTATGGCGGCACGCGCACCGGGCTGACCTCCACCGTCATCTCCTACCGCTCCAAGAGCGCCATCCGCGAGACAGCCAAGGTGTTCGGGCTCTCGGACGACACCATCGTCGCGCTCAACCAGATGAGCTGGGGCTGGGGGTCGATGATCGATGCCGACGGGGTCCGCAAGATCGGCCTTGATCCCGATGACCCGACGCTGTCGCAGGTGTTCGATGTGGTGCGGGTGCTCAAGTCCTTCCCGCGGCATCTCAGCCAGCATGTCGGCGGCTTTGTCATCACCCGCGATTCGCTCGAAAGTCTGGTGCCGATCAGCAAGACGGCGATGGAAAGCCGCACCATTGTGGAGTGGAACAAGGACGATATCGATGCCCTGGGCATTCTCAAGGTCGATATCCTGGCGTTGGGCATGCTGACCTGCCTGCGCCGTGCCTATGAGATGATGCATGTCCATTATGGCCGCGACATCGAACTCAGCCAGCTGCTCGACGAGGAGGCCGACGCCACCAATGCTGCCCTGCCATGGCAGCAGCGGCAGAGCGCGGCGATCTACAGGATGACGCATCGCGCCGATACGCTGGGGGTGTTCCAGATCGAGAGCCGGGCGCAGATGTCGATGCTGCCGCGGTTGCAGCCAAAAACCTTCTACGATTTCGTCATCGAGGTGGCGATCGTGCGCCCCGGGCCGATCCAGGGCGGCATGGTGCATCCCTATCTCAAGCGCCGGCAGGGGCTGGAAAAGACCGAGCCGATGCGGCCCGAGCTGGCCGAGGTGCTGGAGCGTACGCTGGGGATTCCGCTGTTCCAGGAGCAGGCCATGCAGATTGCCATTGTCGGAGCCGGGTTTTCGCCGGGCAAGGCCGACCAGTTGCGCCGGGCCATGGCGGCGTGGCGGCGCACCGGGCGGATGGCGCAGTTCGGCGAGGAATTCATCGAGGGCATGGTCAGCCGCGGCTATCCGCTCGACTATGCCAAGCGCTGCTTCTCGCAGATCCAGGGGTTTGGCGAATACGGCTTTCCGGAAAGCCACGCGGCTTCCTTCGCGCTGCTGGTCTATGCCTCGTGCTGGCTCAAGTGTCACTATCCCGATGTGTTTGCCTGTGCCCTGCTCAACAGCCAGCCGATGGGGTTTTATGCCCCGGCGCAGATCGTGCGTGATGCCATCGAGCATGGCGTCGAGGTGCTGCCGGTCGATATCAACGCCTCCGACCAGTTGCATGTGCTCGAGGCCAGCACGCCGGCGCGTGAGCGGGTGTGGGCCCGGCATGCCGAAATGGCCGATGACATCTGGTCCGATCATGCCATCCGCCTGGGCTTTTCGCAGATCAGCGGGCTGAAGGCCGATCATGCCAATCTCATCGTGGCGCGGCGCGGGCGCGGCTATGATTCGGTGCGCGACCTGTGGCTACGCACCGGGCTGTCGCCGGCAGTGCTGCAAAAGCTGGCCGATGCCGATGCCTTCGGTTCGCTCGGGCTCAACCGGCGCGATGCCTCCTGGGCGGTGCGCGGGCTGATCGGCACCAATGGCGCGGATACCCTGCCGCTGTTTGCGGCTGCCGGGCGGCCGCAGTCGAGCCGCGAGCCCGATGCCGATCTGCCGCCCATGCCGCCGGGGGAATCGGTGGTGCAGGACTACAAGGCGCTGTCGCTGTCGCTCAAGGCGCATCCGGTCAGCTTCATGCGGCCGATGCTGGACCGGCGCGGCACGACGCCGTCCGAGCGGCTCGGCGACCTGCGCGATGGCGCCACAGTCGAGGTGGCGGGGCTGGTGCTGGTGCGGCAGCGCCCGGGTACGGCAAGCGGCATCATCTTTGCCACGCTGGAGGACGAAACCGGGGTCTCCAACATCGTCATCTGGGCCAGGCTGTTCGAAGCCAACCGCAAGGCGGTGCTCGGGGCCCGCATGCTGGCGGTCAAGGGCAAGCTGCAGCGCGAGGGGCTGGTGATCCACGTCATCGCGCAATCGTTCACCGACATGACGCCGCTGCTGCTCGAGATCGCCAACGGCCATGATCTCGGCGACAGGGTGCTGGCGCGCGGCGATGAAGGCCGCAATGAACCGCCGGGTCGGGACGAGGCCGCCATCCGGCGCACCGATCAGGCCCGGCGTGCGGCCCGGGCGGCGCTGCCGGTCGGACGCAATTTCCATTGAACCCGGATGATGCTAGCGTCGTTGTCCGAGGTGCCTCCCGCCTCAACAGTCCGTGACCCGGCCATCGCCCTCTTTTCGGCAGCGCCGGCACCCTCTATCTCTCAGTTCAAACCTACAGGACGACGCCATGTTCGAAGCCCTGCGCTCGATTTTCGCCAAACCCGATGCCACGCTGCTCAGCATGGAGCCGAGGCTCGCGGTCGCCGCGCTGCTCGTCCATCTCGCCGCCGTCGACGGTTCCACCAAGCCGGAAGAACGGGCGGCGGTGCGCGGCGCGCTGATGGATTTCTACTCGCTCGACGAAGAGGAAGTGGACGACCTGATGAGCGAAGCGACGCGGCGCGACGCCGAATCGGTCGATCTCTATCGCTTCACCTCGGCGCTCTCCTCGCTGGAAAGCGGCGAGCGCATCGAGATCATCCGCATGATGTGGCAGGTGGTGTTTGCTGACAAGAAGAACCACGAGCTTGAGGATAACATGGTATGGCGAGTGGCCGAACTGATCGGCGTCTCGGCCCGAGACCGCACCGTGCTGCGCTCGCAGATGGCGCGGCAGGACTGATTTCAGTCTAGCCCCTTACATCCCAGGCTTCGAACTTGCCGACGATTTCCGGGTCGCTGCCGCAGTCGAAGGCGGGCGCCTTTTCGTCCGCCGTCTGGCGCGCCAGTGCTTCGGCATCGGGATTGGCCAGAGCGTCGATCCAGGCCACCTGGCAGGTGGCCCCCGGCGATACCTTGGTCACCACCAGCACCTCGCCATCGGGTGTCTCCGCAGCTGAATCGGCATTGGAGCTGTTCTCACGCTGCACATGGAAGCGCAGGATGGTGGCGAAGGACTTGTAGCCCCCTTCGCTGTTGGAGAGCCGCCATTCGATGCTGTCCCCCAGGTGGTGCACCGGCGGCAGCGTCTGCGATGCGGCCTTTTCGGTGGTCGAGGTCAGGCCGTAGGACACCTTGAAGCGTTGATTGACTTCCCGGATCATCACCGGGATGCCCTTGTAGCCACTGCAGGCCCAGGTGGTGCCGAAATCGTCGGACTGCACCACTGTGCAGGCATCGAGATCGATGGCGGTTTCTTCGGACTGGTTGAACTGCGCCTCGGCCGTGCCGCTGGTCACGAGCAGCAGAAAACCGGCAAGCAGAGCGCGAGAATGCACTGTCAAATCAACGTCTCCCTCCGGGCGCATGCCCGATATCCGAATTCTATGCCTTGCCTTGATGGCGCGAGATAGGCGAGAACCCGGCAACTTCTCCCAAGTAGTGCAGGCTCCAGATGAATATCGACGCCATCCCGATCGGCAAGAATCCGCCCGACGACCTCAATGTCATCATTGAGGTGCCGCTGGGCGGCGAACCGATCAAGTACGAGATCGACAAGGCCTCCGGCGCGCTGTTCGTCGATCGCTTTCTCTACACGCCGATGCGCTATCCGGGGAATTACGGCTTTGTGCCGCACACCCTGTGCGGCGATGGCGACCCGCTCGACGTGATCGTCATGAACTCGCGTCCGCTGGTGCCCGGCGCCGTGGTGCGCTGCAGGCCGTTCGGCGTGCTGTTCATGGAAGACGACGGCGGCAAGGACGAAAAAATCCTCTGCGTGCCGGTGTCAAAACTCACCAAGATGTATGACGCGATCAAGGACATCTCCGACATGCAGGAGATCCAGCTCGAGCGGGTGAAGCACTTTTTCACCCACTACAAGGATCTCGAGCCCGGCAAATGGGCCAAGATCGAGCGCATCGGCGGTGTCGAAGACGCCCGCAAGGTTATCCTCGACTCGATCGCAGCGGCCAAGTCCGACAAGACGGCCTGATTGTCGTCCCGATTGGCGCGCGCGGGATTGTCCCGCGGGCGCAGCCTGACGCGAAAGGCCCCGTAGGGCTGCCGTGACAGCTGTCGCCTCATGAAAAAATCTCCCCGCACGTCCCTGTTCTCATGACGCGCGAGGAGCCTTGATTTCGACAGCAGCCCTGTCAGTGGCCGCCCATGGCGTGCATGTGCGGCTCGGCCGGTGGCTTCTTGACGAAGAAGCTGGCAGCGACCGCGAACAGCGAGATGATGGCGCCGCACAGAAAGCCCATGCGGATGCCTGCCGCCAGCGCGTCTATCGGCTCGGCTCCCGTCGCCGCATCTGCCGCGCTGCGGATGGTCATGACGGCAACGAACAGCGCCACGCCGGCGGCGCCGGCCATTTGCTGCACCGATCCCAGGATGGCACTGCCGTGCGAGTAGAGATGCGGCGGAACCGAGCTGAGCGAGGCGGTAAAGAGCGGCGTGAACACCAGCGCCAGCCCGATGCTGATGACGATGTGGCCGGTCAGCACGCCCCAGACCGGGGTGTTCTGGTCGACCAGCGTCAGCGCCCATAGCACCGCCGAGACGATGATGGTGCCGGGCACCAGCAGGCGGGTGGCGCCGATGCGGTCATAGAGCCTGCCGACGCTGGGGGCCAGCAGCCCCATCAGCAGGCCACCCGGCAGCAGCAGCAGACCCGTCTGCAGCGTGTCGAGGCCGAGCACGTTCTGGGTGTAGATGGGCAGCAGGATGACGGTGCCGAACAGGGCCATCATGGCAATGGCCATGGTCAACACGGCAAAACTGTAATTGCGCGAGGCAAAGGTGCGCAGGTCGAGCAGCGCCTTGTCCTGCTTTTGCAGCTGCAGCTGGCGGAAGATGAAGACGGTCATGGCAATCGCACCAATCAGCACCGGCACCCAGGCGGGGAACAGCTGTGCCTCGGGATGCGCGGCACCCTCCCCCAGGCTGGAGAGGCCATAGACCAGACCGCCGAAGGCAAAGGCCGAGAGAATCACCGAGAGCACGTCGAGCGGCGCGTAGCGCGGTGTCGACACGTTCTGCACCCTGGCCCAGCCGAGTGCCAGTGCGCCAAGCGCAATCGGCAGCACGAGGATGAACATCCAGCGCCAGTCGAGATTGTCGAGGATGAAGCCGCCGATGGTGGGGCCCAAGGCCGGTGCCACGGAAATGACGATCGAGATATTGCCCATGGTCTTGCCGCGGCTTTCGGGCGGCACCAGCGTCATCACGGTGGTCATCAGCAGCGGCATCATGATGGCCGTGCCGGTGGCCTGGATGACGCGGCCGAAAACCAGCAGTTCAAGGCCTGGCGAAACGGCGCAGATCAGCGTACCGACCGAAAAGATCGACATGGCGAGCACGAAGATCGGGCGGGTATTGAGGCGCTGCAGCAGGAAGCCGGTCACCGGAATGACCACGGCCATGGTGAGAAGGAAGGCGGTCGTGAGCCATTGCGCGGCGCTGGCCGTGACGCCGAGGTCGGCCATCAGGTGCGGGATGGCGACGCTCATGATGGTTTCGTTGAGAAACACCACGAAGGTCGAGGTCAGCAGCAGCGCGATAACGAGCTTGTTGCGTGCCGCAGTGGATGCGTCGAGCGGCGCGGCAGGGGCCTGTGCGTCAGGCGAAAGCGATTCGGCAGTCATCGGAGGTCACTCCAGAAAATTCGGGCGGCGGCGGACGGCGCCAGCCGGGACGGGGTGCTTATCGGCATTTCCCCGGCGATGCAACTACAGTTAAGTCATAACTTTAGTATTCGAACCAGTACGCGAAACGCATAGCGGGCATTCATGACATTTGGTCAGCAGGGCGGAGACGAACTCTGCCGGAACAGCGATCGCCTGACATCCTCCCCGTTGGAGCAGGAAAGCACGACCCCCTGCCAGATCCTGTCAGCAGACCACTCCCAATCCGGTTCCGGCATGGCTTCGCCAGCGCCGGGGACTGCGCTATGCTGCCGGCATGAGCACCCGCCAGATCGTCGTCCATCACGATGACATTGCCGCCAACCACGCCACCAACGTGGCCTTTGTCGACCTCTTTGACGCGGGCGTCTGCTCGTCGGGATCGGTGATGGTACCTTGCCCGTGGTTTCCCGAAACGGCCGAAATCGCGCGTCGCCGGCCGGACCTCGACCTCGGCGTGCACCTGACGCTGACGGCCGAATTCGGGCCCTATCGCTGGCGGCCGCTGACCGGCGTCTCGGGCAATGGCCTCACCGATGCCGATGGCTTCATGTGGCACGACGTGGCCAGTGCCCGGAAAGCCGATCCGGCCGCCGTCGAGGCGGAGATGCGGGCGCAGATCGATACGGCCCTCGCCGCCGGCATCGATGTCACGCATCTCGATGCGCATATGGGCACGATCATGATGCCGGAGTTCTTCGACATCTACCTGCAGCTCGGCACCGACTACCGGCTGCCGCTGTTCCTGTCGCGCGATGTCGCCGCGCTGGCGCCGCCGGGCACGCATGATGCAGCGGTGGTCGCCCGCTACGCTGCGGCGTGCGAGGCGCAGGTCGCGCGCGGCAATCCCGATTTCCTGAAGTTCATTTCCAGCCCCTTCGGGCAGACTGGCGATGTCGAGACGCTCTACCGACAGATCCTCGGTGCCGCACCGCCGGGTCTCACCTGGGGTGCCTTCCATTTCGACATGCCGGGCGCCATCGAGCACTACTCGCCCGACGCGCAGATGCGGATCGACGAATACGACTTCTTCGCCAGCGGCCGGGTGACGGCGCTCTACAAGGAGCTCGATGTCGAGCTGGTGGGCATGCGGGCCTTCCGTGACGCCATGCGGGGCCGGCAGGGTTGAGCCGAAAACTGACCTGCAGCTGTCGAAACCGGCCGGCGCCCTTCGACCAGATGCAGGCCAGCAACGGAGGAAGCCATGAAATTTGTCGGTCTCGTCTATATCGACCCGGAAAAGATCGCCGCCATGACGCCTGACGAGGGCCGGCAACTGACCGATGCCACCATTGACGAAGACTGGCAGTTGCGCCGCGACGGCCGGCTGGTCCTGTCGCAGCCGCTCGACGAGCCGATCAACGGCAAGACGCTGCGCAGTGATGGCTCGGTGACCGACGGCCCCTTTGCCGAGACCCGCGAACATCTGGGCGGCTTCTTCATCATCGAGGCAAAGGACATGGCCGAGGCCCTGGAACTGGCGAAGGGCGTCATCCTCAAATATGGCAGCATCGAAGTGCGGCCGGTGATGGAGCAGACGCACAGCCAGACCGGCGTGGCGCGCCCGCCGCTAGCCGACACCTGATACGAAAAGGCCCCCGTACGCGACACGGGAGCCTTGGTTACAGACGGCTGGCGGCGCGGCCGCCAGCCCGGTGTGTGGATCAGAACTCCGACCAGTCCTCGGACTTCAGCGCCGCATTGCCCTTGCTGAGATAGTTCGAGGCCGCAGCCTTGACCTTGGCCTGCAGGCCGCGGATGCCACCCGGCTTGGCCGGGGCCTCTACCGCAGTTGGGGTCTTGGTGGCCGCCTTGGCGGTGGTCGGGGCGCGATGCTCGCCGTCGACAGCAAAGGTATCGACGATGCCGTCGAGCTGGGTCGCCTGGCTTTCCGTCTGCTCGATGGCGGCGTTCATTTCCTCGACCAGCGCCGCATTGTGCTGGGTCATCTCGTCCATCTGGCGCACGGCGGAGGTGACTTCGCCAATGCCCTGGGCCTGTGCCTTGCTGTCGCGGGCAATTCCATCCATCAGTTCGGAGGTGGACCGCACGCCCTGCAGCATCTCGCCGAGCTTGGCGGCAGCTTCCGCCACCAGCTTGGAGCCGCCGGCGACTTCGGTGCCGGACTGTTCGATCAGCACCTTCACATCGGAGGAGGCTTCGGCGGCCGACTGGGCCAATCGACGCACTTCGACGGCCACGACGGCAAAGCCCTTGCCGGCTTCACCGGCACGTGCCGCCTCAACCGAGGCATTCAGTGCCAGCAGATTGGTCTGGAAGGCGATGTCATCGATCATGCCGATGATGTTGGAGATCTTGCCCGACGACTCGGTGATGCGGGTCATGGCGCTGGTGGCTTGCTCCATCACCGTGCCGCTCTGCTCGGCAATGCCGGTGACATTGCGGGCGGTGGTGCTGGCGTCGCCGGCGCGCTGGGCGTTCTGCAGCACGGTCGAGGCGAGCTCTTCCATGGCTGCCGAAGTTTCCTCGATGGTTGCCGCCTGCTTGGTGGTGCGTTCGCTCAGGTCATTGGCGCCGGCGAGAATTTCGCCAGTGGCCAACTTGAGCGAGCTCGAGGTGTCGCGCAGCTGGCCGACAATCTCGGTGAGCTTGGCGGCAACGGCGTTGGTATTGTCTTGCAGGCCGGCGAAGGCACCCTTGTAGGAGCCTTCCATGCGCCGGGTGAGGTCGGCCTGGGCCAGTGCTTCCAGCACGGTGCCGGCATCGCCAAGCGCCACGTTGAGGGTTTCGAGCATGTGGTCGAAATTGCCGGCCACGCGGTCGAGGTCGGGATCGCCAAAGGTGGTCTGGATGCGCTTGGAGAAGTCACCGTCGACGGCAGCGCCGATGACGGTGTCAAAGCTCGCCTGGAAGCGCTGCATGGTTTCGGCGCGGCTGGCGGCAGCGCCGGCACGGCTGGCCTTCTCGGCCTCAGCGGCGCGGGCAAGCCGGCCATCGGTCTGGAACACTTCAAGGGCACGGGCCATCTGGCCAAGCTCGTGGCTGGCCTCGGTGCCGGTGATCTCCTGGTCGAGGTCGCCTTCCGACATCGACCGCATGGTCCGGGTCATGCGCGACAGGGAGGCGGAGAACCAGCGGCCGATCAACAGGGCCATGATAACGCCGATCACACCTCCCACCGCGCTGATCGAGAGGACCACCAGCACCTGGAAATCGGCATTGGCGGCGGCCTGCGGCCCCAGCGTGCTCTGGATCTCCTTGGCGCGGTCGGCCATGCCGTCATAGATGTCCTGCATCTGCGGGCCGAGCACGTCGAGCTTGGCGCGGTCGGCCATGAACTCGGCGGTGCCGGGGGCTGTGGTCGCGAGCTGCGCGAAGATCGCGCGATAGGATTCGGCGAGGGCGGTGACTTCCTCGATCGAGGCAGTGTCCTCCGGATTGGAGGCGAAGACGGCATAGCCGTCGGCATCGGTGGTGGCGACGTCGTCGATCCAGACATTGACCTCGTCCACCTGTGCCGCCGATGGCGCGTTCAGGTAGTTGAGGAACTCGATGCGCAGACGCGCGACGTCGGCCTTGTAGTCGTTGATCTCGAGCGTCTTGTTGGCCGCTGCGTGGAACTCGTCAAAAATACTGGCTGTCTTGCTGACGCCAAGATAGCCCATCGCTCCGACAGTTGCGAGCAGCGCTATGAGCGCACCGAATGCTAGATAGAGCCTTGCAGCCACTGATAGTCTTGAAAATACAGACACCTTCGAACCCCGTTGAAACAGCTGACGCTTAAGGCGGTCAGAATCGGGGCTTATGATTAAATTACCGTTGCGCTGCTCGGTCTCTTGGCTCGGAAATTGATCAAAATCGACTTCATTGGCGCGAAATAGGCCCCTCGATCAACTTGCATCCGGGTTTGTCGCGAGCCGCAACAACATTCCGGTTTCGGTCGCGATGCCTTCGCACAGCCGCGCCGCCGCCAGGCAGGGCAACCAGGCGAGGATTTCGGCCCGACCGAGGCCACTCAGTTCGGCGTAGCGGTCGAGATAGTTTTCCGCCAGTTCGGGGACGGCGCCCATCATCAGCAGAAAACTGCGACAGACGTCGGCGGCCGGCGGGCCGCTGGTGGCATCGAGCCAGTCGATGATCATGGCCTGGCCGGGCAGGCCGATGATGTTGAAGGGATGAAAATCGCCGTGACAGAGGCGATCCCCGTCCGGCAGCGCCGCCAGCCGCATCAGCAGGCTTTCGCGCACCGCCTCGGGCAGTTGCGGCGCCTGCCGGAGACGTGCCGCGATGCGGACCTTCAGCGATGGCAGCCGCGCCTCGGGTCGCTGATGGATGCGCCGATGCAGCTGCACCATTGTGTCGAGCACGTCCGGCACCTGGTCGGGCCGCTCCTGCGCAAAGCGAGCCAGCGGCTCGCCCGGCGCTCGGTCCATCACCAGCCCCCAGCGCCCGTCATAGCGGCCTGCTTCATGCACCGCCGGCGTCGGCAGGTCGTGGTCGGCGACAATCGCCAGAATGGCGGCCTCGATGAATGCGGGGCTGCGGGCGTCGGGGCGCCGATAGAGCTTGATGACGGCCTCGCCATATTCGAACGCCTCGGCGACATTGCCCGAACCGACGAGCGGACCGATCTGTGGTGCCATCCAGTTCTCCGTTTCGCTGTGTGTGTTCTCAACGTCAGCAAAAGGCCCGGGATTGCTCCCGGGCCTCGTTCAGTGCGGCCGATGCCTCTGGATCAGGCACCGCCACCCATATGGGCCAGCACCGCCAGCAGCAGCAGGGCGACGATGTTGGTGATCTTGATCATCGGATTGACGGCCGGGCCGGCCGTGTCCTTGTAGGGGTCGCCGACGGTATCGCCGGTGACCGAGGCCTTGTGCGCGTCGCTGCCCTTGAGGTGCTTGACGCCATGGCTGTCGGTGAAGCCGTCCTCGAACGACTTCTTGGCATTGTCCCAGGCACCGCCGCCCGCCGTCATCGAGATGGCGACGAAGAGGCCGGTGACGATCACGCCCATCAGCATGGCGCCGAGGGCGGCAAAGCCGTCGGCCCGGCCGGCGATCCAGAAGATCAGGCCGAACACCACCAGCGGGCTGAGCACCGGCAGCAGCGAGGGGATGATCATCTCCTTGATCGCCGCCTTGGTCAGCATGTCCACGGCCCGGGCATAGTCGGGCTTGGAGGTGCCGGCCATGATGCCCGGATCGGCCTTGAACTGCCGGCGCACCTCGACCACCACCGACATGGCGGCGCGACCGACGGCGGTCATCGCCATGCCGCCGAAGAGGAACGGCAGCAGGCCGCCGAACAGCAGGCCGACGACGACATAGGGGTTGGCGAGCGAGAAGTTCACCACGCCCATGCCGAAGAAGAAGCTGCCCTCGACCGCGGTAGCGACAAAATACTGCAGATCCTGGGTATAGGCGGCGAACAGAACCAGGGCGCCGAGGCCGGCCGAGCCGATGGCATAGCCCTTGGTGATGGCCTTGGTGGTGTTGCCCACGGCATCGAGCGCGTCGGTATTCTGGCGCACTTCCTTGGGCAGGCCGGCCATTTCGGCAATGCCGCCGGCATTGTCGGTGACCGGACCGAAGGCATCGAGTGCCACCACGATGCCGGCGAGCGCCAGCATGGTGGCGACGGCAAAGGCGATGCCGAACAGACCCGCCAGATTATAGGTGACGATGATGCCGGCGATGATGACGATGGCCGGCAGCGCCGTGGATTCCAGCGAGACCGCGAGGCCCTGGATGACGTTGGTGCCGTGGCCGGTGACCGAGGCCTCGGCAATCGAGTTGACCGGGCGGCGGCCCGTGCCGGTGTAGTATTCGGTGATGACGATGATCAGGCCGGTGATGACCAGACCGGTGACGCCGCACCAGAAAAGGCTCCAGGGCGTGAACGCCCGTTCGGCCGTGCCCAGGGCGACGTTGAGGTCGCCGAAGGTGAGCCAGAGCACGGGCAGCAGCGCCACGAGCGAGAACACGCCGGTGGCGATGATGCCCTTGTAGAGGGCGCCCATGATGTTGTTGCTCGGCCCCAACTTGACGAAGTAGGTGCCGATGATCGAGGTGATGACGCAGGCGCCACCAACGGCCAGCGGCAGGACCATGCCGGCCAGCTTGAAGGCGTCGGGCAGCACGATGGCCGCCAGCACCATGGTGGCGACGATGGTCACCACATAGGTCTCGAACAGATCGGCCGCCATGCCGGCGCAGTCGCCGACATTGTCGCCCACGTTGTCGGCGATGGTCGCCGGGTTGCGCGGATCATCCTCGGGGATGCCGGCTTCCACCTTGCCCACCATGTCGCCGCCGACATCGGCACCCTTGGTGAAGATGCCGCCGCCCAGACGGGCGAAGATCGAGATCAGCGAAGCGCCGAAGCTCAGCGCCACCAGCGAGTCGATGATGGTACGTCCGGTGGCCTCGAAGCCGAGGAAGTCCTTGAGCACGATGAAGTAGAGGACGACCCCGAGCAGGCCGAGACCGGCGACGAGCAGGCCGGTGATGGCGCCCGCCTTGAAGCTCAGGTCGAGGCCCTTGCCCAGAGACGAGGTTGCGGCCTGCGCCACGCGCACATTGGCGCGTACCGAGACGTTCATGCCGATGAAGCCGGCGGCGCCCGACAGCACGGCGCCGATCAGGAAGCCGATGGCGGGATAGACGCCAAGCAGCCAGAGCGCGAGAAAGAAGATGACCACGCCGACAATGCCGATGGTGGTGTACTGGCGCTTGAGATAGGCGGAGGCGCCTTCGCGCACCGCGGCGGAGATTTCCTGCATGCGGGCCGAGCCCGCATCGGCGGCCAGCAGGCTTTGCGTCGTGACGACGCCGTAAACGATTGATAGTGCACCGCACACCACAATCGCCCAAAGCAATAGTGTCATAAGAATTCCCTCGATTTCGACCCGACCGAGGGAACGCTCCTGTGGTGACTGGCAGACTCAGGGCCTGCCACATCCTCCCCGCCCCCGCGGCGTATAACAAAGCTTGTGATAATTCGGGCGGTTACGCAATGGCGTTAAGTCGAGGCCGGACGGTCCCGACGGTGCCTTCATTCTTCGTCGCCCAATACCGAGATATCGGGGTCACCGTCGATGCGGATGGTCTTGAGGCGGGCCGTGTCGCCCGACACCAGGGTGAGCGCCGATCTGGGCAGTTTCAGTGCCTTGGCGAGGAGCGCGATGACGGCGGCATTGGCCTTGCCCTTGTCGGGGACCGCCGCAACCCGGATGCGCAGGACGCGGGTGCCATCGGCAAGGGCATCGTAGCCCTCGATGCGGTCACGCCCGGCATTGGGCGTGACGCGGAGTCTGAGCAGCACGGAAGCGGCCGCTGCGGCCTCGCCTAGATGACGCGGCCCACGGCGATCGAGGCGATCCAGTTCTGCAGGAAGAAGATGATGACGAACACGATGATCGGCGACAGGTCGAGGCCACCTACGGGCGGCACGATGCGGCGGATCGGGCGCAGGATCGGCTCGGTGATCTGGTTGATGACGCGCCAGACCGAATCGACGAACTGGTTGCGGGTATTGATGATGTTGAAATTGATCAGCCAGCTCATGATGATCATGATCAGGAAGATCCACCAGACGATGTTGAGGATGAAGCTCAGCGTCTGCAGAATGGCGAAGATCACGGCACGGCCCTCTTGGTTGCCCGATTTATCTAGTGTTTTGACCCGGTCGGGACAAGCCGATGGTGCCAAAAAGCCGTGGAACGGTAAATCGGCGCGGCGCGCCCAAAGAGCAAGACCCGCCCGAGGTCACCGGGCGGGTCTCAATCTGACTTTGGCCCGGTACGCACAACAATATCCGGGGCACTGCATCAAGTGCACAAAGCGTGCCAGTCCGCGGCCCCCGGTTTTCGGGTCAAGTGCCTGCCGGCATGTCGCAAATTGCGAGTCCGAGTTGCAATCTGCAAGGCAGGGCGCGAGTCAGACCTTCTGGCTCGGGCGCCAGGTGATGAGGCGGTAGAGATAGAGCAGCACGACGGCGGCGATGACGATGGTGCTGAGCGGGTCGAGCCAGACCTCGATGACCTCGTAGTGCTCGGCCATCAGGTAGCCGGCGCCGGCCAGCAGCGAGTTCCAGACGATCATGCCGGTCATGGAAAAGCCGAGGAATTTCCAGAGCGGCATGGCGGCCAGCCCGGCCGGCACGGAAATCAGCGTGCGGATGATCGGCAGCAGGCGGCCGAGCAGCACGATCCAGGGGCCGAAGCGATGGAAGACGCGGGTGGCGAGGTCGACTTCCTCGGCATTCAGGGTCAGCCAGCGGCCATAGCGGTCGGCGAGGTAGCGCAGGCGGTGCACGCCGAAAATGCGACCGGCCGCATACCAGGGCAGGGTGCCGACTACCGAGCCGAGGGTGGCTGCGGCGATGACGCCAAGAAACGACAAATCACCCCGCGCCGCGGCAAAGCCGGCGAAGGGGATGATCAGCTCGCTGGGAATGGGTGGAAAGATGGCTTCCACCAGCATCAGCAGGAAGAGCCCGCCATAGCCGAACTGTTCGATCGTCGAAATGATCCAGTCGGCCACGGGTTCTATCCTGATCTAAGGGGACTCGGAAGGATCCGGTCAGCCTGCCTTGGCGGCGCGCATCATCTTCTTGCGCTCGTTGGGATCGAGGGCGATCTTGCGCAGGCGGATGCTCTTGGGCGTCACCTCGACATATTCGTCGTCGGCAATATAGCCGAGCGACTGCTCGAGGGTCAGCTTCTTGGGCGGCGTCAGCCGTACCGCCTCGTCCTTGGACGTGGTGCGGATATTGGTCAGCTGCTTGCCCTTGAGCGCGTTGACCTCGAGGTCGTTCTCGCGCGCATGCTCGCCGATGATCATGCCTTCGTAGATGTCGACGCCGGCGTCGATCATGATCTGACCGCGGTCTTCCAGGTTCCACAGGGCGTAGGTCACGGCCTGGCCGGTCCCGTTGGAGATCAGCACGCCGGTGCGGCGGCCGGGCAGGTGGCCCTTGTAGGGCTCATAGGCGTGGAACAGGCGGTTGAAGATGGCCGTGCCGCGCGTGTCCGAGAGCAGTTCGGGCTGGTAGCCGATCAGCGATCGGGTCGGCACGTAAAAGCGCAGACGGGTGCGGCCGACGCCCGAGGGGCGCATGTCGACCAGGTCGCCCTTGCGCTCGGTGAGCTTCTGCACGATGACGCCGGTATGCTCGTCATCGACGTCGATGATGACTTCCTCGATCGGCTCGAGCTTCTGGCCGTCCTGTTCCTGCAGCACGACGCGCGGGCGGCCGATGGTCAGCTCGAAGCCTTCGCGGCGCATGTTCTCGATCAGCACCGCCAGCTGCAATTCGCCGCGGCCGGCGACGTCGAAGCTGTCGTTGTCGGTGCCTTCGGTGATCTTGATGGCGACATTGCCTTCGGCTTCGCGCATCAGCCGCTCGCGAATGACGCGGGACTGCACCTTGTCGCCTTCGCGGCCGGCCAGCGGGCCGTCGTTGATGCGGAAGGTCACCGACAGGGTCGGGGGATCGATCGGCTTGCTGGGCAGCGGCACGGTGACCGACGGGTTGACCAGCGTATCGGCAACCGTCGAGGTCTCGAGACCGGCGATGGCGACGATGTCACCGGCTTCCGCCAGGTCCACCGGGGTGCGCTCGAGGCCACGGAAGGCCAGCACCTTGGAGACGCGACCGCGTTCGACGATCTTGCCGTCGCGGCCCAGCGCGTGGATTGGATCGCCGGCCTTGACGGTGCCGGAGGTGATGCGGCCGGTCAGGATGCGGCCGAGGAAGGGGTTGCGCTCGATGGTGGTCACGAGCATGCGGAACGGGCCTTCTTCGGTCTTGGGCTCGGGCACGTATTCGACGACCTTGTCGAGCAGCGGCGCCAGGCTGTCCTTGGGGCCTTCCGGCTTTTCGCTCATCCAGCCGAGCTTGGCGGCGCCGTAGAGCACGGGGAAGTCAAGCTGCTCGGGCGTCGCGTCCAGCGCGATGAAGAGGTCAAAGATTTCCTCGAGCACTTCGAGGTGACGTTCGTCGGGACGGTCGATCTTGTTGATCGCAACAATCGGGCGCAGGCCCTGGGCCAGCGCCTTGCCGAGCACGAACTTGGTCTGCGGCATCGGGCCTTCGGCGGCGTCGACGAGGATCACCACGCCATCGACCATCGACAGGATGCGCTCGACTTCACCGCCGAAATCGGCGTGGCCGGGGGTGTCGACGATATTGATGCGCGTGTCTTTCCAGACCAGCGACGTCACCTTGGCAAGAATGGTAATGCCGCGCTCGCGCTCGAGGTCGTTGCTGTCCATGGCGCGTTCTTCAACGCGCTGGTTGTCGCGGAACGAGCCCGACTGCTTGAGCAGCACATCGATCATGGTCGTCTTGCCATGGTCGACGTGGGCAATGATTGCGATGTTTCGCAAGGACATGTATGCGGCCAATCAGAATTGGGGAGATTAGTCGCGCCCCATATCGGACCGAGGTCACATTCTCAAGACAATTCGCCGTATGGCAGGGTTGCGAGGGCGGTACTCACGCCGTCTTGGTGAACGCAGGACGTGTCGCCAGCCCCTTCGAAGACCGGGACTGAACCCTCCGAAACCGGAAGTCCACCGCCGGCGCATCACGCAAGAGGCCGCCCACGTGGGCGGCCTCTCGCTTTTGGCAGAGGTCAGGCTCAGGCGAGGAAGGGTGTCGCCGCGGCCAGGACTTCTTCCTTGGTCATCGGCTCGTCGAACGCGCCGTCCCAGCTCTTCTTGCCGCCGATCTTGCGGACGATGGCGGCATGGCGCGCCTCGACCGAGTGGATCTGCAGCGCGGCGGTCAGAATGCCGTCATCGGCCATCAGGTTGGCGGCCTGGCCCTTGTAGGCGGCAACACCGAGATCCTCAAACGTCTGACTCAGGGTCAAATAGGTATCGAAGTTGGTGAGGGCGTCGGGATACTTGCCGCCGGCCGTCAGATCGAGTGCCGGCCGTTCGATCGCGGCGGCGGCGAGCACGTCGGACAGAAACGCCACATGCTGCGCTTCGTGCAGCCCGATATGGTTGAAGATGGTCCTGTACTCGTCCGGGATCAGGCCATCGGCGTCAAGGCCGGACCGGTAGAATGCGTCCTCGATATGTTCGAGCGTCAGCGCGAAGACCAGCGTGTCTTCGATCTGCTGTGGCAGATGCGCCCCGAAAGCCTGCTGCGAGGCCATGGCCAGCACCAGTGGCGCGGAGGCGAGAGCGCCAAGCTTGAGGGCAGAACTCCGGAAGAACTCGCGGCGATTGGCGGTGAGCCGTTCGGTGATCTCGGGATCAATGGTGGCAAGCAGATTGGTTTGCGTTTTCATTTGGTTTCTCCTTACACCAGCGACATGGCGGTGACTTCGGTCTTGATGAACGGGCCTGCGGCAGCCAGCACGGCGGCCGGCTCAAGCGCCACGTCGAGACCGTTCTCCTGGACCACGTCGGGGCCGGCGAAGGCCACGCTCCACTCCTGCAGCAAGTCGCGGATGGCGGCCGCATGGCGCGCCTCAATCGAGACGATGCTGCCGGCGGCGGCCAGATAGTCGGGGTTCTCGATCAGCTTGCCGGCCCCGTTATAGGCGCCGACGCCGAGGTCCTCGAACGTCCTGGCCGTCTCGAGCACACTCTGCCGGCTGGTGAAATCGACGGCGGAGAAATCCACCTCGAGATCGGGAATGGCGCCATCGGCCAGCGCGGTCTTCAGAAACTCGCGGTGCTCGACTTCATGGTCGCGGATGTCGGTCAGGAGCGTCGTCTCATCGGCCGTCATGCCGGTGTAGGGTGTGTCGATGACCTGCGTGTAGAACGCCGCCTCGAGCTGCTCGAGCGCATAGGCGTAGTTGAGAACGCCGATGTCACCTTCGCCGAGATCGGCCGCGAGCGCTGCGGAGATACCGAAATTTGGCAGCACGGCACCGGCCACGACGACGCTGGCTGCGGCTCCGGACCATTTCAGGATGTGTCTGCGGGACAGTGAATTCTTGATGTCCATGGTTGTGGACTCCCATCTTGTGTTTCGGGGACGCGTGAAGTTACGCATCCAGTGCAAGATGAGTTTCAGAAGTGATGCCCGTAAACAACATCACAACTGTAATTTTATGTCGGATTTTAAATGGAACCACTGCGTCTCTCTAATGTTCACGAGCGCTACTTGGTCACTTTATTATCATGGAACCATGTTACACTGCGGTCGTTCGCGCGAAGTCGGCTGCTGCCGTGGTCCCGCCGCGTCGCGGCAGCCGGAACGAAACTCTCCGGCCCTGCTCTCCGTAACGAGAGCATGGAAGAGAATGAAACCCACTTCACCCTCGACGAGATTTACCGGGGCTACCGCATAGCCGTGACGGGCGGAGTTCGGTTCGCGGCCAGGATTTCGAGCCCACGCGGTCCGGTCGTGCCGATTGTCGCCGAAGCCACCGTGGACGAAGGCCCGGAGACCTGCCTGCGGCGGGCCCGCGAGGTGGTCGACCGCTATATCGACTATCTGTCCGGGCGGGCAGTGGATGCGGACTAGCTGACGCGGCGCAGTTTCGGCCGGTTTTCCGCCTTGAGCAGTTCGATGACGGCCTTGCCGTCGATCGGCGGCGAGAACAGGAAGCCCTGGACTTCGTCGACGCCCTGCTCGCGCACGGCAGCCAGCTGTTCCTCGGTCTCGATGCCCTCGGCCGTGGTCGACATGCCCAGTGAATGGCCGAGGCCGATCACCGCCTTGATGATGGCGAGACTGTCGCCGCGCAATTCCAGGTCGCGGATGAAGGAGCGGTCGATCTTGATCTTGTCGAAGGGGAACGAGCGCAGGTAGCTCAGCGAGGAATAGCCGGTGCCGAAATCGTCCATCGAGATGCGGATGCCCAGCATGCGCAGCCGATGCAGGGTCACCAGCGTCGGCTCGTCCTCGGCCAGCAGCAGCGACTCGGTGATCTCGAGTTCGAGCCGGGTCGGCGGCAGGCCGCTGTCGGTAAGGGCGGCGACCACGGTGTCGTAAAGGTGCTTGTTCTTGAACTGCACCGAGGAGAGGTTGACCGCCACGCGGGCGTCGGTTGGCCAAGTCCTTGCCGCCTTGCAGGCCTCGCGCAGCACCCACTCGCCGATCGGGATGATCAGGCCGGTTTCCTCGGCAATCGGAATGAACTCCACCGGAGAGATGACGCCGCGTTCGGCATGGTCCCAGCGCAGCAGCGCCTCCAGGCAGGTGATGCGCCCCTGCTGCAGACCGACCAGCGGCTGAAAGACCAGGCGCAGTTCGTTGCGGGCCAGTGCCTGCCGCAGGCCGGCCTCGAGGCTGCGCCGATACTGGATGGCCTCGTCCATGCCGCGCTCGAAGAAATGAAAGGTCGAGCGTCCCTCGGTCTTGGCGCGATAGAGAGCCAGGTCGGCATTCTTCATCAGCTGGTCGGCGGTCTGGCCGTTGGCCGGACCCATGGCAATGCCGACCGAGGCGCCGATGGTCACCTGGTGGCCGTCGACGGTGAAGGGCTGCGACATGGTGCTGGTGATGCGCTCGGCGATGGCCGCGGCATCGGAGGGGCTGTCGATCTTGCGCAGCAGCAGCGCGAACTCGTCACCGGCAAGGCGTGCGAGGACGTCGTTCTCGCGGGTCGAGCCCCAGAGCCGGGCCGAGGCCTGCTTGAGCACCTTGTCGCCGATGGCGTGGCCCAGCGTGTCGTTGACCTGCTTGAAATCGTCGAGATCGACGCACAGCACGGCAACCGTCTCGCCGCGGCGGATATCGGTCTCGCAGTCCAGCAGTTCGGCAAGGAACTGGCTGCGATTGGGCAGTTCGGTGAGGGCATCGTGGCGCGCCAGGTGCTGGATGCGCGCCTCCTGCTGGCGCTGCTCGGTGATGTCCTCGTGGGTCGAGACCCAGCCGCCATCCTTCATCGGATGGTGCTGCATCATGATGATGCGACCGTTGAGTTCGTGGATGGTCTTGCCGAACTCGCCACGCGAGATGACCTCGCGGCGCCACTGGATATAGGCGTCGCGGTCGCCGCCGGCCTCCATGCCCTTTTCGAACAGGTGATTGAGGATGGTTTCGAGCTGGGTGCCCGGCTGCAGCATGTCCTCGGGCAGGTCGTAGATGCGGGCATAGGGTGCATTCGAGACCACCAGCCGGCCCTTGGCATCGTACATGCAAAGGCCCTGGCTGATATTGTCGACCACGGCGCTGAGCCGCAGGTTCTGCTTTTCCAGCTCGTGCTTGCGCCGCTGCACGATTTCGGAGGAGGCGATTTCCTCGGTGACATCCTCATGCGTCACCACCCAGCCGAGGCCGGGCGAATAGACATGGGCGGTCTCGATGGTGCGGCCGCCTTCGACCAGCTCGCGCACCTTGGCCCGCAGGCCGGAGCGGTTGTTGAGCAGTTCGGCCTTGTAGCTGGCGAGAAACTCTTCGGGGGCCTGGTCAGGGTGGTTGCCCAGTTCGGACGACAGCCTGACGATCGCCGCCAGCGTCATGCCCTTCCTGATGCGCCTTTCCGGAAATCCGTAGATCTCGAGATAGTGCTTGTTCCACATCACGAGCCGGAAATCGCTCGACCAGACGCAGAATCCGTACGGAATGTTCTGGAGGGCTGCGTCGAGGAGTAATGCTCCATCTGACGCCGCCTGCCCGTCAATTGGTATGGTCTTCAAAACCAGCGCCCCACCTGAATAACGCCCAAAGTATGGGGTCACACTATAGTCCGTTACTTAACTGCGACTTAAGGCGGGCGGGCTGTTTCAGGCAGGGTGCCGCAGGGCGGCGGGGTGCTGCCGCCCCGGCTCCGGGCGGGGCGGCAGCAGCATACCAATTTCTAGGATTTCATCTTCATGTTGCGCGCTGCGTAGGTCTTCAGACGCAGCCCGTTGAGCTTGATGAAGCCCTCGGCATCATGGTGGTCATAGGCAACGGCACCTTCCTCGAAGGTCACGAGGTCCATCGAGTAGAGCGAGTAGGGTGAGGTGCGCGCCGTCACATAGGCCGAGCCCTTGTAGAGCTTGAGGGTCACCTCGCCGGTGACGAACTCCTGGCTCTTGTCGATCAGCGCCTGCAACATGACGCGCTCCGGCGCGAACCAGAAGCCATTGTAGATGAGCTCGGCATATTTGGGCATCAGCTCATCCTTGAGATGGGCAGCGCCGCGGTCGAGCGTGATGGACTCGATGCCACGATGCGCGGCCAGCAGGATGGTGCCGCCCGGGGTCTCGTAAACGCCGCGGCTCTTCATGCCGACAAAGCGGTTCTCGACGAGGTCGAGGCGGCCGACGCCATGCTTGCCGCCCAGCTCATTAAGCTTGGTGAGCAGCGCTGCCGGGCTCAGCTTCTGGCCGTTGACCGACACCGCGTCGCCCTTTTCGAAGCCGACGGTGATGGTTTCGGGCTCGTCGGGAGCGTGCACCGGGTCGACGGTGCGCTGGTAGACATATTCGGGCGCTTCCTCGGCGGGGTCTTCCAGCACCTTGCCCTCGGACGAGGTGTGCAGCAGGTTGGCATCGACCGAGAACGGGGCCTCACCGCGCTTGTCCTTGGCGATCGGGATCTGGTGCTTTTCGGCATAGTCGAGCAGCTTGGTGCGGCTCTGCAGGTCCCATTCGCGCCACGGCGCGATGACCCGGATCGCCGGATCCAGCGCATTGGCGGTCAGCTCGAAGCGGACCTGGTCATTGCCCTTGCCGGTGGCGCCGTGCGAAATCGCGTCGGCGCCGGTTTCCTGGGCAATCTCGACCAGCCGCTTGGAGATCAGCGGCCGGGCGATCGAGGTGCCGAGCAGGTACACACCCTCGTAGAGGGCGTTGGCGCGGAACATCGGGAAGACGAAATCGCGCACGAATTCCTCGCGCAGATCCTCGATGCGGATATCCTTGATCCCCATCATCTCGGCCTTCTTGCGGGCCGGCTCGAGCTCTTCACCCTGGCCGAGGTCGGCGGTGAAGGTCACCACCTCGCAACGATAGGTTTCCTGCAGCCACCGCAGGATGATCGAGGTATCCAGTCCGCCTGAATAGGCGAGGACCACTTTCTTGATTTCAGACGCCATTGAGATGCACCTTCGCATTGTTATGGTGACACGATACACCAGAGCGAGCGCAATAATCTTGCGATTGCTTCACGCATGAGGCATTCGTTGGCACGATCTGCCAATAAACCGTGCAAGCGAGAGTTTTCATGTCAGCCGAACTCGATGCCGTCGATCGCCGCATCCTGATGGTCCTGCAGCGCAATGGCCGCATTTCCAATGTCGATCTCGCCAACGAGGTCGGGCTGTCGCCGTCGCCCTGCCTGCGCCGGGTGCGGCTGCTCGAAGAGTCCGGGATCATTGACCAATATGTCGCCGTGCTCAATGGCCCGAAGGCCGGACTGGGGCTCACAGTGTTCGTCCGGGTGTGGTTCAAGACCCAGGATGCGGCCATCACGCACCAGTTCGCCGAGACAGTGCGGAAGTTCCCCGAAGTGGTGGAATGCTATCTGACCACTGGCGAGTGCGATGCAATCATGCGAGTGGTGACGGCAGACCTCCATGCCTACTGGCGTTTCCAGTCCGACCACCTGACCCGGATCCCCAGCGTGCAGAGCGTCAAGACCGACGTGCCGATGGAAACCATCAAGCGAAGCTACGAGCTGCCTCTCGTCTGAGGCGCCGTGGCACATCCCAGCCGGAACCAGACATGCCCGCTTTCGTCCCCGATCTGACCGTTCTTCTCGCCTTTGCCGTGGCCACGCTGGTGCTGGCGGCGACGCCGGGGCCGGACATGGCGCTGCAGCTCAGCCGGGCGATCAACTATGGCCGGGCGCATGGCCTCGTCGCCCTTGCCGGTGCGCTGACCGGTATCCTGGTCCATACCACGCTGGTGGCGCTGGGCATCTCGGTGCTGATCCTCGCCGCCCCGCCGGCCTTCCTGGCGCTCAAGATCGGTGGCGCGATCTACCTGATCTGGCTGGCCTGGCTGGCCATCATGCATGGGGGCGGGCTGCGCATCGCCGACAAGGCCCGGCGCACGCCGCGCCTCCTCGACAGCTACATTGCCGGGGTCGGCATCAATCTGCTCAATCCCAAGGTGGTGCTGTTCTTCGTGACCTTCCTGCCGCAGTTCGTGCAGGCGCACGATCCGATGGCCACCGGCAAGCTGCTGTTCCTGGGTGCCGAGTTCGTGCTGCTGTCATTGCCGGTGGGACTTGCCATCGTGCTCGCGGCGGAATGGCTGGCGGCAGCGTTCAAGCGCAGCCGCTGGGTCGAACGGGCTCTGAACTGGGGCTTTGCGGCCGTCTTCACCAGCTTTGCAGCTGTCATTCTCACGGCTCAGGCGAGGCACTAGATGAACTACAGACACGCCTACCACGCCGGCAATTTCGCCGATGTCGTCAAGCACATCATCCTGACCCGGCTGGTCGAATACATGAAGCTCAAGCCCGGCGCCTTCCGGGTCATCGACACGCATGCCGGCATCGGTCGCTATGACCTGACCTCGTCGGAGGCGCAGCGCTCGCCCGAATGGGTGGATGGCATCGGCAAGCTGCTGGAGGCCGAGCTGCCGGCCAAGGCCAAGGAGCTGGTGGCGCCCTATCTGGACGTGGTGAAGGCGGAAAACCCGGGCAAGCTCAAGACCTATCCGGGTTCGCCCTGGCTGGTGCGGCAGCTGTTCCGGCCACAGGACCGGCTGGAGGCGCTGGAACTGCATCCCGAGGATGGCTGGGCGCTCTCCAAGCTCTTTGCCGGCGACATCCAGGCGCGGATCATCACGCTCGACGGCTGGCTGGCGCTCAATGCCCACCTGCCGCCCAAGGAAAAGCGCGGCCTGGTGCTGGTCGATCCGCCCTTCGAGGAGCCCGGCGAGTTCGACCGGTTGCTCGACGGGCTGGTGAAAGGCCACAAGAAATTCGCCACGGGCGTGTTTGCGCTCTGGTATCCGCTCAAGGACACGCGGGCGGTACACGATTTCATCTCGAACCTGCGGGCCACCGGCATCCCGAAGATCCTGCGGGCCGAAATCAGCATCCGTCCGGCCAGCAATCCGCCGCGGCTGCACGGCACCGGCATGATCATCGTCAATCCGCCATATACGCTGGAAGCCGAGCTGCGCGTGCTGCTGCCGGCGCTGGCGCGACTCTTCGGCGACGAAGGGCAGGGTCGCCACAAGCTCGAATGGGTGGCCGAGGAAACGCCGGCGACGGCGACAGCGGCGGCTCCGGCCGCGCCGGAACCCCGCCGTCCGGCCTCCACACGGCCCCGCGCCCCGGCCATCAAGTCCCGCGCCCGTCCGTCGACGTCACGGCCGCGCAAGAGCTGAGGCGCCGGATCCGGCACCCGCAACCCCCGTCATTCTCGGGCTCGACCCGAGGATCCGGCCCGCTCCATCACAACCTGAACAGGTAATACTGGATCGCCTCGTCCTCGGCCGGCGCGTGCTTGCGATAGAGGGCGTTGGCAGCGGTGTTGTCGATTTCAGTGCCGAGCCAGGCCTCCTCACAACCTAACTCGCGGCCCCAGGCAAACATCTCGGCCATCAGTGCCGTGGCGATGCCCTGGCGCAGATGGCTGTCGGCCGTGCCGACCTCATCGATATAAAGCTCTGTCTGCTTGTCGGGGTGTCGGTGCAGCACCGCGGCGCATTGCCCGACCACTTGCCCGGCATCGAGTGCCAGCAGCATCAGATGGCCAGGATCGGCCAGATAGTGCCGCAGGCGTTCGGGTTGCACCGGGGCGTCAAAGACGCCAGAGGCGATGGTGTTGAACGTCGCGTCGTCGCCCTGCGACAGGCGCTTGAGGGTGATCGGCATGGGGTGTTCCCCTGCGGGCGCAGCCCCTGGCGTGGGGCCGGTTGCGCCGGTCATCGAGTCAGACGTGCCGTGTCGGCACCGCGCCTCCGGGAAATCTAGGCGCGGCCACCGCTCGGGGCAAGCTCAGCCGATTTCCGCAATCAGCGGCAGGATATCAATGATCTTGTCGAAACGCCGGAAATGGCTCGCGTCCTGAGGATCGTCATGCAGGTCGAGGGCCCAGACATGCTCCGACGGCACGTGCACGCCCCAGGCGCCGGCCTCGAGCGCCGGCACGACGTCGGCGCGCATGGAATTGCCGATCATCATGGCCCGGCTGGCGCCTTCGCCATGGCGCGAAAAGATGCGGCGGTAGACCGGCGCGGTCTTGTCCGAAACGATCTCGATGGCATCGAAATAGCGCGCCAGCCCCGAGGCATTGAGCTTCCGCTCCTGGTCGAACAGGTCGCCGCGGGTGATCAGGATCAGCGTGTGGCTGGCGGTCAGCTGCTGCAGGGTCTCCTCGACGCCGGGAAAGGCCTCGACCGGATGCTGCAGCATGTCGTGGCCGGCGGCCAGAATGTCCTTGATGACACTGCCCGGCACCTTGCCATCGGTCACGTCGATGGCGGTCTCGACCATGGAGAGCATGAAGCCCTTCACCCCGAAGCCATAGTGCAGGACATTGCGCTTTTCGGCCGCGTGCAGGTGCTCGACCAGGTGCGTCGGCTCGGCATAGGGCTTGAGCAGCTCGACGAAACGGGCCGTCGTCAGCTCGAAATAGCGCTCGTGATGCCAGAGCGTATCGTCGGCATCAAAGCCGATAGCGGTCAGGCTAGGCACCCGTCAGCGCCTCGCGGTCGGCCTTGGTGAGCCGTTCGGTTTCCGACTTGAGCTGGCCGCAAGCGGCAAAGATGTCGCGGCCACGCGGCGTCCGGACCGGGCTGGCGTAGCCGGCGCGGTTGACGATATCGGCGAACTTTTCGATGCGCGACGAGCTCGAGCAGTCGTAATTGGTGCCGGGCCAGGGGTTGAACGGGATCAGGTTGATCTTGGCCGGAATGCCGGCCAGCAAGCGCACCAGTTCGCGGGCATCGGCGTCGGAATCGTTGATGTCCTTGAGCATCACATATTCGAAGGTGATGCGGCGCGCATTGGAGAGCCCGGGATAGTCGCGGCAGGCCTGGATCAGTTCGGCCAGTGGCCACTTCTTGTTGATCGGCACCAGCATGTCGCGCAGGTCGTCGCGCACGGCATGCAGCGAGATCGCCAGCATGACGCCGATCTCGCGGCCGGCCGGTCCGATCTGCGGCACGACGCCCGACGTCGACAGCGTGATGCGGCGCCGCGACAGGGCAATGCCGGCCTCGTCCTGGGCGATCAGCATGGCCTGCTTGACGTTGTCGAAATTGTAGAGCGGCTCGCCCATGCCCATCAGCACGACATTGGTAATGGCACGGCTGTCGCCCTCGGAGCCACCCGAGCCGCGCGGCGCCGGCACCAGCCCGCCATCATCGGGACGGCTGCCGCCAGGGAAGTCGCCGAGGCGTTCACGCGCCATCAGGATCTGGCCGAGGATTTCGCCGGCCGTCAGGTTGCGCACCAGCTTTTGCGTGCCGGTGTGACAGAACGAGCAGGTCAGCGTGCAGCCCACCTGGCTGGAGATGCAGAGCGTGCCGCGGTCATCCTCGGGGATGTAGACGGTTTCCACTTCGACCGGCGGCAGGTTGGGGTTCTGCGGGTCGCGGAAGCGGAACAGCCACTTGCGGGTGCCGTCGATCGAGATCTGCTCGGTCACGATCTCGGGCCGGTCGAGCAGGAAATTGTCGGCCAGCTTCTGGCGGAAGCCCTTCTGGATATTGGTCATGCGGTCGAAGTCGGTGACTCCGTTCACATACATCCAGTTCCACAGCTGGCTTGCGCGCATCCTCGCCTCGCGCTCGTCGAGGCCGATGCCCATGAGCGTGTCGCGCAGGTCGCTGCGGCCAAGGCCCACCAGCGAGCGGCGCTGCGGCGTGGTCGCGCGCGCCACATTGGCGGCATGGTCGAGGTTGAGAGCAATGCTCATAAGGCCCGGCTCCGGCAGGGGGACAGCAAATATAGTCTTAGATCAGGATGGCGCCCACCTATCACAAGCCGCGCCGCCGCGAAAGCGGTCAGCCCTGCGCGTGGCGAAAGGTCGGCAGACCGGATCAGCGGGTCTGGGTCAGCACGACTCGATGGCACGGGAGGCGGCAGTGGCGCCCGACAGCGAGAAGGTCTCGACGATGCGGATGCCCTTGTCGGACGTCGCCTCGATGGTCATGGTCGAGCCGGCCCGCATTGATCCCGCCAGGTCGCCATTGCGCGACGGATCGAGCAGCCAGGCGGCGTCACCTTCGGTGAAGAGGTCATAGCTGACGCCAGAAATGGTCAGCGTCGCCGGGGTGTCGGGGGCGAAGGTGAAGCCGGCGACGAGGTTCATCTCGTTGCGCACCGACTCGGCCGGCCGGTGGGTCAGGTAGAGATAGGCGCTGGTATAGCCGTCCGGCGCGGGGCTGACATCGGTCGGCTTGCTCATGGCAAAGCACACCGGACCGGCGCCGTCGGAGGCCGAATAGGCCGACCAGTCGCGATAGTCGCCGAGCGAGCGCACCGACTGGGCGGTCGCGGGGGCGATGGAAAAAGCAATCACGGCAGTGAGCGCAATGGCGCGTCGGATCATGGGGAGCCTCGTTCTGCTGCCGTGCTTAGCAGGGCACGGTCAGCATTTCCACTGCCGGAACGAGGCCGGCAGTGTCGGAGTTCCGTCCGAAATCAGGCGCAGGCCTTGTCGATCTCGGACATCGCTGCAGTCACGCCGCTGAGCGAATAGGTGTCGGTGGTCACCGTGCCGCGCTGGCTGGTGCCCTTGACCACCAGCGTGGAGCCGGCCTTGAGCGCTTCGACAAAGGCGGCTTCACCGGCCGTATCGGCCAGCCAGGCGCCTTCGCCATCGGTGACCATCGGATAGCTCTTGCCGTCGATGGTGGCCGAGGCCGCCGAATTGGTGGTGTTGAACGGATAGCCGATCAGCGTCTGCACCTCGTTCTTGGTGCCCATGCCCTTGCGATGGATGACGAGGAAATGGATCGGGCTGCGGTTCACATTGCCCGGCTCCGATTTCTCGGGCTGGCTGGAAATGTAGCAAACGTCGCCTGAGCTGTCCTTGCCCTTCCAGGCAGTCCAGGACTTGAACGTGGCCATCTGCGCGGCCTCGCCGCCGGCTTGCGCAAAGCTCGGTCCGGTGAACTGGGTCGCCAGAAGGCCACCGGCTAGCAGCCCGGCCAGGAGCGTGCGGGTAATCGAAGTCATCGCCGAAGCATCCCTATTTCCGAAGGTCGCCCCTCTCGGGCATCTGCGCCGTCCACTGTGCCGGGTTATGGTTACCAAGCGGTTTCGGGCCGATGCATTTGAATTAATTGACGACCATAGCGGCAATCGTGACGGCATTTTGGCGCGCCACATCAACTGCGTTCGTGTTTGCCCTGCCAGGGTAAAGCAAAAGTTAATTTCTGGCTCAGGCGGCCAGCGGATAGGTCTCCTCGATGCGGTAAGGACCGCCGCCGACGGAATCGCGGCTGGAATAGAGCACGAAATGCTTGACCGGGAACTCCAGCGGCTCGAACCGCCCGGCCATGGCGAGAAAGCGCGCCAGTTCCCCGGCGCTGCAGCCGCGCAGCCGCGCTAGCGATACATGCGGCACGAACTTGCGGCCGTCGGGCGCCAGACCGAGCCGCTGCAGCACCCGCTCCTGGCTGGCCTGCAGATGCGCCAGCGCGCCATTGGCCTCGACCCCGGCATAGAGCGCCCGCGGCTTGTCGCCGCCAAAGGCGCCCAGGTGGCTGAGCCTGATGCTGAAGGCCTCGCTCTCGGCCAGCCGGTCGAGGCCGTCGACCACCTCGTTGGCGGTGGGACGATCGACATCGCCGATAAAGCGCAGCGTGATGTGATAGTTTTCGGGATCGATCCAGCGGGCGCCCTGCAGGCCGCCGCGCTTGAGCGAGAGCATGAACCCCACCTGGGATGGGATTTCGATACCGGTAAAGAGTCTGGGCAAGATCCGACCCTCCTCTCATGTCGCGTTTTTCAACGCGATTCGTGACACCCGCACGACGACCGTAAACCGCATCCGATCTGCGCCGCAATGGCGCCTGATCGGGCTTTGCACGGGCAAGCCCGCCGCCAGTGCGGGCAATGAATCGGAAAACCCCGCTAACCCCCTCGCTCACTGCGACATTACGCTTGCGTTAGGTCCGCCGCTTTCCCTTGTATTGTTGGCAGGACGCGCCATATTGTGAGCCAACGCGTTGCATGCCGTGGGCATGGCGCCTTGTGTTGCCAGGAAGGGGATCTAAATGGCTGAATTCGACCGACCGACTATCGCCGCCGCGCGGGCCGGAAGCGCCGCGGCCATCGATGAGGGCCTTCGCAGCTATATGCTCAAGGTCTACAACTACATGGGCATCGGCTTGGTGGTGACCGGGCTGGTGGCCTGGTTTGCCAATCAGGCTGCCGTCACCGACGGGCAGCTGACCGCATGGGGCGAACTGCTCTATACCAGCCCGCTGATGTGGGTGATTGCGCTGTCGCCGCTGGCCTTCGTTCTGGTGCTGAGCTTTGGCATCAACAAGCTGAGCGTGACTGCCGCGCAGGGTGTGTTCTGGGCCTTCGCGGCCGTCATGGGCCTGTCGCTGTCGTCGATCTTCATGGTCTACACCGATGCCTCGATCGCCAAGGTGTTCTTCATCACCGCCGCGACCTTCGGCACGATGAGCCTTTACGGCTACACGACCAAGCGTGACCTGACCTCGATCGGCAACTTCCTGATCATGGGCCTGATCGGCCTGATCATCGCCTCGGTGGTCAACATCTTCCTCGCATCCTCGATGCTGGAATTTGCCATCTCCGCCGTCGGCGTGCTGATCTTTGTCGGCCTTACCGCCTATGACACGCAGAAGATCAAGGAAAGCTATGACGAGCGTCATGGCGCCGAGATCCTGGCCAAGGGCGCCATCATGGGCGCGCTGAACCTCTATCTCGACTTCATCAACCTGTTCATGATGCTGCTCCGGCTGTTCGGCAACCGCGAGTAATCAATAGCTGCAATCAGCAAGTCTGATTGGACGTCTGGCGGGGCTGCGATCTAGATAGGTCGCAGCCCTTTGCTTTGCCCGGTGCCACATGAGTGATCTGATTATCCGTCCCTTCGAATGGCGTGACGTGCCGGCGATAACCGCAATCTACCGGCACTATGTCGACGAGACGGTGATCACCTTCGAAACCGAGGCGCCGAGCGAGGCGACCATGGCCGAGCGCTTCGGCAAGCTGGTCGATCTCGGCCATCCGCTGATCATCGGCGAGGTGGACGGCACGACCATCGGCTACGCCTATGCCTCGTTCTACCGCCCCCGCGCCGCCTACCGTTTCACCTGCGAGGACTCGATCTATCTGGCGCCCGATGCCATCGGGCAGGGGATCGGCGGCAAGCTGCTGGCCAACCTGCTGGTGGCCAGCAAGACCGCCGGATTCACGCAGATGCTGGCGGTCATTACCGGGGAGCGCGCCAACTCGATCCGCCTGCATGAAAAGATGGGCTTTCGCAAGGTCGGCCACTATGATGCGGTCGGCTTCAAGTTCGACCGCTGGCTCGACGTCGTGCATCTGCAAAAGGCGCTCTGATCATGTCCGTGCTCTCCGCAGGCCTCTCCACGCAATACAGCACCAGTGAGAAGCTTGCGGCCCGAGCCAGGCTGCACCGGGATTTCACAGTCGCCGATGGCGGCTGGTTCGAGTGGGTGGCCGCCCGGCTCGACCTCGGCGAGGGCAGCAAGGTGCTCGATATCGGCTGCGGCCCGGGCTGGTTCTGGGCCACCGTCGCTGCCGCGCTGCCGGAAAAGGTCGCGCTGACGCTGGCCGACAGTTCAGCCGGCATGGTCAAGGAAGCCAGCGAACGCTGCGCCGCTCTGCGCAGCTGGCAGGTCACCGGCGTCGAGGCCGATGCGGTCAAGCTGCCCTTCGGCGACGCCAGCTTCGACACGGTCGTTGCCA
Organism: Devosia sp. J20-27; assembly: GCF_055808595.1. Classification (NCBI taxonomy): domain Bacteria; kingdom Pseudomonadati; phylum Pseudomonadota; class Alphaproteobacteria; order Hyphomicrobiales; family Devosiaceae; genus Devosia; species Devosia sp. J20-27. The sequence continues at coordinate 1,123,589 of NZ_CM147875.1, forward strand.
TGCACATGCTCTATCACGTGCCCGATCCGGCGGTGGCAATCGCCGAGTTTCACCGGGTGCTGAAGCCCGGCGGCCGGCTGGTCGTCACCACCAATGGCGCCGGCAATACGCGCGAACTCTACGCCCTCACCACGGCCTTCGGCGCGGACGGCAAGGAGCCGGTCGCCGCCGCCTTCGGCTACGCGCAGGCGATGGACCTGCTCGGGGCGCAGTTCGACGCCGTCGAACAGCACGAGCACCCCGCCAGCCTGCGCATCACCGACCCCGAAGTGGTCTACATGGCCCTGACCTCCTACCCGCCGGGCGACGGCGCCTCGGAAAGCCAGCTCGCTGCCTTCCGCACGGCCATCGACGCGGCTTTCAGCGCGGGCAACGGCGTGCTGGAGACGAAGAAGGAGATGGCGGTCTTCGTGGCCCGTAAGCGGTAGGGTGGCAGGCTACAACGCCTTGCTCATTGGGTAGCTCGCAACCGTTCCTTCCAGCTGCGCGGGACCGGTGTCCGTCCAGCCCCTCGATAGATAGAAGCGATGCGCTGTCGAGGTACTGGTCAGCAGGCCAAGGGTTGTGCCGCGGGCGCGCATGGCGTCCTCGAGTGCCGCCAGCATGAGCGTGCTGACGCCAGCGAACCGATGGGTCGGATCCACATAGTTGGGACCGATCTCGCTTGCACTGTTCAGGCAACCGACGGCGACTATCCCACCGGCCGCTTCAGCCAACAGCACATGCTTTTGCGGATCCGCGATCCAAACGGAGATCGACTCCGGCGATTTGTTTCGGGTCCAGGCGGCAATGACGGCCGGATCGTTCCGATGATCGGCGGCGCACAATTGTGTAATCGAAGCGACGATAACCCGGCTCATCGCCAGTGCATCTGCGGCCTCGGCCATGCGGACCGTGATCACTTCACCACTGCCAGCTCCAGCACGCGCAGTACGTTGGCCAGTTCGTGGCCGCGCTTGAGCACGCGGCCTTCCTGGCTGGTGACCATGTACTGGCCCTGCTTGTTGCGCAGTTTGGGGATTTTTTCGACGACAAAGAACGGCCGCTCCGAGCTGCGCTTGTAGATCGAGAACACCGCCCGGTCGCGCAGGAAGTCCATGGCATAGTCGCGCCAGTCGCCGCTGGCGACCTTACGGCCATAGAGATTGAGGATGGCGTTGAGTTCGGCCCGGTCAAAGCTGACAAAGAGCGGCACACGTGAGGGGCCGCCCGGTTGGGCCGGTGCGGCAGGCGTGAAATCCAGGAGCTCGCCTGAACCACGCTGCGATGGTTTTTCCGCCATATGGCTCGTCCCGTTACAGGAGTGTCATGATTGCGGCATTTGCCCGCCATGGCAAGGCGGGTGGCCGGCTTTGCAGTATTGGCCGCAAAAAGACGAAGTCGTGCGCAGCAGATTCCGCAATCTGGTCACAATCCGTCCCTCGTTGCGCCAGAATGCACGCGTAAAAGTTCAGCATTGCCTCCAGCGGCTGGCAAGCGGGCTGACCGAGCCCCCAAACCATGATGCCCGAGTGTCAGCCGCCCTTTTCATGCACAGTCGTTCTAGCGCCTGCCTGTCCCCCACAGGCGGGCGTTTTTCTTTTGCGGCATCCGGTCAGGGTGCCGGCTTGTCCGCTTGGCCGGATCTGGCCTGTTCGACAGCGGCAATCACCTCGGGCAGCGATCCGGCGTCGATCGGGCCGACATGCTTGTAGGTGATGATGCCGTCCGGGTTGACCACGAAGGTTTCCGGCACGCCATACACGCCCCAGTCGATGGAGATCCGGCCTGCGCTGTCGGCACCGACGGCGTCATAGGGATTGCCGAGTTCGCGAAGGAATGCGGCGGCGTTTTCCGGCGCGTCCTTCTGGTTGATGCCCAGCATCTGCACGCCTGTCTGCTCGGCCAGTGCCTCGAGGAACGGATGTTCGGCGCGGCACGGCACGCACCAGCTGGCAAAGACGTTGACGACGCTGACCTGGCCCTTGAGCCGCGCATCGTCGAGGCCGTGCAGTCCGGTCTCGACGACGGCCGGAAGGGTGATGCCCGGCGCCGGCTTGTCCAGCAGCACCGAGCGGATCAGCGACGGGTCGCGGTTCATGTTGAGGGCAAAGATGGCGACCAGCGCCACGAGGATGGCGAGCGGGCTCAGCAGGAGCAGGATACGGGTCACGCGGCGGTCTCGTCCGAACGGCGGCGGATGCCCGCGGCCTCCAGGCGCCTGAGCTGCGCTGCTACCTGTCGGCTCTGCCACAGCACCCAGCCGACAAGCGCCAGCGTCCCGGCGGCGACGCCGATATAGCCCCAGATGATGAATTCGGCGTGCTGGCCGAGGTCGATCATGCACTTTCTCCGGTACGGCGGCCGGCGCTTGCCGCGCTCGTCGCGCTCATGGCGGCCTGGCGCTGCAGGCTGGTGGCGCGGCGGCGCAGCACCTCGGTGCGCATCGAGATGATGTGCAGCAGGAAGAACAGCAGCGAGAAGGCCGCCAGCATAAGCAGCAGCGGCGTCAGGATGGAAGCCGGCATGCGCGGCCCTTCGGCCGTGATGACGCTCGAGGGCTGGTGCAATGTCTGCCACCAGTCGACCGAGAACTTGATCACCGGAATGTTGAGCGCGCCGACCAGCGTCACGATGGCGATGATGCGGCCGGCCTTGAGCTGGTCGTCGAAGGCGCGCCAGAGGGCGATGATGCCGAGATAGATCAGCAGCAGCACCAGCGTCGAGGTCATGCGGCCGTCCCACTCCCAGAAGGTGCCCCAGGTCGGGCGGCCCCAGAGCGCGCCGGAGTAGAGCGCCAGTGCGGTGAAGGTGGCGCCCAGCGGTGCGGCGGCCTTGGCGGCCACGTCGGCCAGCGGATGGCGCCAGACCAGCGTGCCGAAGGCGGCAACAGCCATTACGCCATAGACCATCTGGCTCAGCCAGGCGGTGGGCACGTGTACGTACATGAGCCGCACGGTGTCGCCCATCTGGTAGTCGGCGGGCGAATTGTAGAGGGCGAACCAGAGGCCGAGCGCAAACAGCGCCACGGTGCCGATAGCCATCGGCAGCAGCAGGTAGCGCGACCAGACGAGGAATTGCCCCGGATGCGCGAGACGGCTGAACCAGTTGGCTTTTGGCGCGACATCGAGTGACATGGAAGCGGTTTAGTCCTCGCCCGCACGCAAGGCAAGCGCGGCAAACAGAGGCGAAAAGGCGCAGGTCAGCAGGCTGATCGCGGCAAGGAAGATGATGGCCTGTGTGCTGCCGAGGCCGGAAATGGCGCCGACCCCGAAGATCAGCACCGGCACGCAGAGCGGCAGGATGAGCACCGGGGCAATCAGGCCGCCGCGCTTGAGGCTGACCGTCACGGCGGCCCCCAGGGCGCCGAAGCCGACCAGTGCCGGCGTGCCGACGAGCAGCGACAGCACGGCGTTCAGCCAGTCGGTCATCGACATCGACAGCAGCACGGCAAGGATCGGCGAGGCGAGGATCAGCGGCAGGGCGGTCAGCAGCCAGTGGGCAATCAGCTTGGCGCCGACCAGGGCCTCGAGCGGCAGCGTGGAGTGCCGGAAGAGCCGCAGCGAGCCGTCCTCCTCGTCGGTCCGGAACAATCGGTCGAGGCCGAGCAGCATCGAGAGGAATGCCGCGATCCAGACAATGCCCGGCGCCAGCCGGCTCAACTGGGCCGAGTCGGGGCCGATGGCAAAGGGCACGACAACGCCGATCATGACGAAGAACAGCACCAGCGTCAGCGCTTCGCCGCCGATACGGGTGGCGAGGCGCAGGTCGCGGACGATGATGGCGGCAAAGGCTCTCATGGGGCCGCCAGCGTCAGGGTGCGCACATTGGCGGGCGGCGGCACGTGGATGTCGTGATGGGTGGCTGCCACGGCGATGCCGCCGCGCTTGAGATGCGCATCGAGCAGGCGCAGGACCAGCTGTTCGCCCTCGGCATCCAGCGCCGAAGTCGGTTCATCGAGCAGCCAGATCGGCCGGTCGGCGACCAGCAGGCGGGCCAGAGCCAGCCGCCGCGTCTGCCCGGCCGAAAGATGTCCGGCTTCCAGCCCGGCGATATGTGCGAGGCCCGCTGCTTCGAGCGAGGGGGCCACGAGGGCGCGGTCGCCGGCGAAGAGATCGGCCCAGAATTGCAGGTTTTCCGCGACGGTCAGCCGTGCCTTGATGGCGGACTGGTGACCCAGCAGGTGCAGGTCAGTCCCCGGCCGGTCGTCCTCGCCGCGGCCGGTCACGGCCACGCTGCCGGCCTCCGGGCGGACGACGCCGGCGAGAGCCAGCAGCAGGGTGGTCTTGCCGACGCCATTGGGGCCGCGCAGCAGCAGCAGTTCGCCTGGCGGCACGGCAACATCCAGCCCGGTGAACAGCAGGCGCTCGCCACGACGGCAGCTCAGGCCCGATACGGTGATCGTCCTTGGCGGCAGGGCGTTGCGGGGGCCGGGTGCGGGCTTCATGGGCTAGAACTCGTATTGAACCAATGAGGAGGCTGGCAAGCGCGAATTTGTTTCTCTATAAGCGCCGTAGATTGGAGTCTTTCCAATCAAGCCCCTCTGCCCGCACCGGCCAGAAGTCCGGCCCGGCGCGCGGGTTGCGGGCGTTTGCAACGCTAGCGACAGGCACCGCACGTGACCAAATCCCTCGACAGCTTCAAGTCCAAGTCCACCCTGACCGTCGGGGGCAAGGACTATGTGTATTTCTCGCTCGTGGAAGCAGAGAAGAACGGGCTGAAGGGCATATCGCGACTGCCCTACTCGATGAAAGTCGTGCTGGAGAACCTGCTGCGCTTCGAAGACGGCGTCACCGTCACCAAGGCCGATATCGAGGCCGTCGCCGAATGGCTGAAGACGCGCAAGTCCGACCATGAGATCAGCTACCGCCCGGCGCGCGTGCTGATGCAGGACTTCACCGGCGTTCCGGCAGTTGTGGATCTGGCGGCCATGCGCGACGCCACCGCCAAGCTCGGCGCCGATCCGCAGAAGATCAATCCGCTGGTGCCGGTCGATCTGGTCATCGATCACTCGGTGATGGTCGATAGCTTCGGCTCACCCATGTCGTTCGGGCAGAACGTCGATCTCGAGTATCAGCGCAACGGCGAACGCTACGAATTCCTGCGCTGGGGCCAGAAAGCCTTCGACAACTTCCGCGTCGTGCCGCCCGGCACCGGCATCTGCCACCAGGTCAACCTCGAATATCTGGCGCAGACCGTGTGGACCAAGACCGAGGATGGCGAGACCATCGCCTATCCCGACACGCTGGTCGGCACCGACAGCCACACCACCATGGTCAATGGCCTGGCCGTGCTCGGCTGGGGCGTCGGCGGCATCGAGGCCGAGGCCGCCATGCTCGGCCAGCCGATCACCATGCTGATCCCGGAAGTCATCGGCTTCAAGATGAGCGGCAAGATCAACGAAGGCATCACTGCCACCGATCTGGTGCTGACCGTCACCGAAATGCTGCGCAAGAAGGGCGTGGTCGGCAAGTTCGTCGAGTTCTACGGCCCGGGCCTTGATTACCTCAGCCTCGAGGACCAGGCGACGATCGCCAACATGGCCCCCGAATACGGCGCCACCTGCGGTTTCTTCCCCATCGATCGCGACACGCTCGATTATCTGCGCACCTCCGGTCGCGCCGCCGAGCGCGTGGCGCTGGTCGAGGCCTATGGCCGCGCCCAGGAGATGTTCCGCGAGACCGCGACCGCCGACCCGGTGTTCACCGACACGCTGGAACTCGATCTCTCCACCGTCGTGCCGTCGCTGTCGGGCCCCAAGCGTCCGCAGGACCGCGTGGCGCTGCCCGACGTGGCCCGGAAATTCTCCGAGGCGCTGGTCGAACTCGGCGGTGGCCGCAAGGACCGCACCGCCGTCCCCGACAGTTCCGCCGAGAGCCGCTATGTCGACGAGGGTGCCACCGGCGTCGATGACATCCCCGAAGAGGCCGCCTTCCCGGTCAAGGGTGCCGACTACGGGTTGCATGACGGGCATGTGGTGATCGCCGCGATCACCTCGTGCACCAATACCTCGAACCCCTCGGTGCTGATCGCCGCGGGTCTGGTGGCCCGCAAGGCCCGGGCCCTCGGCCTGCAGTCCAAGCCGTGGGTCAAGACCTCGCTGGCACCGGGCTCGCAGGTGGTCACCGACTATCTCGATGCCGCCAACCTGACCGACGACCTCAATGCCCTAGGCTTCAACCTCGTGGGCTATGGCTGCACTACCTGCATCGGCAATTCCGGGCCGCTGCCGGAAGCCATTTCCGAGTGCATCAATGCCAATGACCTGGTCGCGGCTTCGGTGCTGTCGGGCAACCGCAATTTCGAAGGCCGCGTGAACCCCGACGTGCGGGCGAACTATCTCGCCTCGCCGCCGCTGGTGGTGGCCTATGCCATTGCCGGGTCGCTCAACGTCAACCTGACGACCGATCCGCTGGGCATCGGCAAGGATGGCAAGCCGGTCTATCTCAAGGATATCTGGCCGACCAACACGGAGATCGCCGATCTCGTCCGGACCCATATCACGCCGGAAATGTTCCTCGGCCGCTACTCGGACGTGTTCAAGGGCGACAAGCACTGGCAGGGCATCGCCGTCGAAGGCGGCGAGACCTATGGCTGGAACTCGTCCTCCACCTATGTGCAGAATCCGCCCTATTTCGAGGGCATGTCGATGACCCCCGAGCCGGTCACCGACATCAAGGATGCCCGCATCCTCAGCCTCTTCCTCGACTCGATCACCACCGACCACATCTCGCCGGCCGGCTCGTTCAAGATCGGTACGCCGGCAGGCAAGTATCTGAGCGAGCGCCAGGTGGCGCCGAAGGATTTCAACTCCTACGGGGCCCGTCGCGGCAACCACGAAGTGATGATGCGCGGCACCTTTGCCAATATCCGCATCAGGAACCAGATGGTGCCGGGCGTCGAAGGCGGCTTCAGCAAGGCGCCCAACGGCGAGACCGTGGCGATGTATGACGCGGCCATGGAATACCAGAAGACAGGTACGCCGCTGGTGGTGTTCGCCGGCAAGGAATACGGCACCGGCTCGTCGCGTGACTGGGCGGCCAAGGGTACCCGACTGCTCGGTGTGCGCGCCGTCATCGCCCAGAGCTTCGAGCGTATCCACCGCTCCAACCTGATCGGCATGGGTGTGCTGCCGCTGCAGTTCACCGAGGGACAGAGCTGGCAGACGCTGGGGCTGGATGGCAGCGAGGTCATCTCCATCGAGGGTCTCACCACGCTGACGCCGCGCTCGACCGTGACGGTCAAGATCGTTCACGCCGACGGCCGCGTCGACGAGGTGGCCACCCGCTGCCGCATCGATACCGTCAACGAGCTCGAGTACTACCAGCACGGCGGCATCCTGCAGTACGTGCTGCGCAATCTCGTCGCCGCATAGGCCGACGACTGCCAAGGTTCTGCGATGGCGGCCTCCGGGCCGCCATTGTCGTTTGAGGGCTGCGCCCCGGCGATGCGCGCGGTGCCGTCGGCGCAGTTTTCCCCGATCACATGGTCACACGCCAATTTGACTCGCCAGTGCGCCGGCGCGTGCCTAAAAGATCAGCATGTTTTTGCGCCCTGTTATCGCCATTGCCCTTCTCGGCCTTGCCACGCTGTCGCCAGCCCTGGCCGGCGAGACCCGCGCGAAGTCGAAGGCCGTGCTCGAGCTCTTCACTAGCCAGGGCTGTTCATCCTGCCCGCCCGCCGATGCGCTGCTCGAAAAGATGAGCGAGAACCCGGACTACATCGCGCTCGCCTATCACGTGGACTACTGGGACTATATCGGCTGGCCCGACACCTATGGCGCCAAGGCCAATTCCGACCGGCAGCGCGACTATGCCGCCAGCTGGGGCTCGTCGCGCATCTTCACCCCGCAACTGGTGGTCAATGGCGTCAAGAGCGTGGTGGCGTCGCGCCGGGCCGAGGTCGAAAGCGCCGTCGGTGCCACCGGGCTGCACCTGCCGATCGATCTGACCACCGCCGGCGACATGCTCGAAGTGTCCGTCGCCGGCGATGACGACATGGAAGAGGCGGTCGTCTGGCTGATCACATTCATCGATCGCGCCGAGGTCGATATCCAGCGCGGCGAGAACAAGGGCAAGAAGATTGCCTATACGCAGATCGTCACCGGCCGCCAGGCCGTCGGCATGTGGGAGCCGCAGTCGGGCGCCCGGTTCAAGCTGCCGCTTACCGAGGTGCTGCCCGAAGGCTCGAACGGCGCCGTGATCATGATCCAGCAGGAACGCGACCATCTCCCCGGCCGTATCCTCGGCGCCGCCAGTTACACGCGCTAGACCTTCCGGAACCCCTGTTGTTGCTTGTGCGTTGAGTCCCAGACGCCCGTTGTTGCGGGCACACAAAGGGAGACAAGCCATGCAGGATTTTTTGCGCAGCGTTCATGAAGGCATGAAGGTCTACGACGCCCGGAACCACGAGATCGGCAAGGTCGATTGGGTGCAGTTCGGGGCCGACGATCCGTCCACGCCGGAGCTGGAAGCGACTTCCATCGAAGGCATGGAGCAGCCGCAAAACCACAGCCTGATGAATGATCTGGCCGAGGCCTTCCGCGCCGACGAGGTGCCCGAGGTGGTGCACGAAAAGCTGATGATGCAGGGCTTTATCCGGCTCGATGCCGACGGCATCTTTGCCGCCGACCGCTATATCATGCCCGACCAGATCAGCAGCGTCAGCAACGACAAGCTGACTTTGAAGGTCGAAAAGTCCGACCTGATGAAGACCCACTAGCTGTCAGCTTTTAGCCTTCTCCCCTCAGGGGAGAAGGTGGCGCCTTGGCGCCGGACGAGGGGTGCGATGCGTCAGCACGCGCCCTTCCTCAGCTTGCATTCCACGACAGCAAGAGCCTGCCTCAGGACGCCGTTGCTTCCGGCTCCGGGTCGGGTGCGTATTTCTGCAGTATCGGCAGCTGCAGCATGGAAAAGACCACCGTCAGCGGCATGATGCCCCAGACCTTGAACGACACCCAGTAGTCGGGGAAGGCGCGCCAGACGACTTCATTGAGCGCCGCCAGCACGAAAAAGAAGATGCCCCAGCGCAGGGTCAGCACCAGCCAGCCCTGCGGCTTGAGCTTGTAGACCTCGCCGAACACATATTTGAGCAGCGACTGGCCGAACAGCAGTCCGCCCAGTAGCACCGTGCCGAACAGCGCGTTGACGATGGTGGGCTTCATCTTGATGAAGGTGGTGTCCTGGAAGACGAAGGTCAGCGTGCCGAACACGGCCAGCACCACCGCCGTCACCACCGGCATCACCGCAATCCGCTTCAACAGCAGCCAGCTCAGCAGCAGCGAGATGGCCATGGCCACCATGAAGAAGGCGGTGGCCGGATAGAGCGGATCGTCAAAGCCCTGAAACAGCGGAATGGTGTCGATCAGCTTCTGGCCGAAGGCATTGGCGACGAAGAAGACGATCAGCGGCCCCAGTTCCAGCGCCAGCTTGAGCAGCGGCGCCTTCAACTCGCTCCAGTTGACTTCTTCGGACTTGTCGGTCGCTTCGGACATCAGTTGGTCTTTCCGGCAATGGCTTCGGCAAAATCGCGGGCAGCGAACGGCTCGAGGTTGTCGACGCCTTCGCCGACGCCGATGAAGTGCACCGGCAGCCCGAACTTCTGCGCAATGGCCACAAGAATGCCGCCGCGCGCTGTGCCGTCCAGCTTGGTCATGACAATCCCCGTCACCCCGGCACGCTTGCCGAAGATTTCGACCTGATTAAGGGCATTCTGCCCGGTCGTCGCGTCCAGCGTCAGCAAAGTTGCGTGAGGCGCTGAGGGATCGACCTTCTTGATGACGCGGATGATCTTTTCGAGCTCGTTCATTAGCTCGTCGCGGTTGTGCAGGCGTCCGGCGGTATCGATCAGCAGCACATCGCTGCCTTCGGCCCTGGCGCGGGTCACCGCATCGAAGGCGAGGCCCGAGGCATCGGCGCCGGCCGGCTTGGTGACGACCGGCGCGCCGGTCCGTTCGCCCCAGACCTGCAGCTGCTCGATGGCAGCCGCACGGAAGGTATCGCCGGCGGCCAGCATCACCTTCTTGCCCTGCGCTGCATAAAGGCTCGAGAGCTTGCCGATGGTGGTGGTCTTGCCGGTGCCGTTGACGCCGACCATCAGGATGACGAAGGGCTTCGGGCCGGCCGCGATCTCGATCGGCCGCGCCACGGGGTCGAGCACCTTGACGATTTCGGCGGCGAGCACCTCGCGCACTTCCTCGGTCGAGATGTCGCGGTCAAAGCGGTCGCGGCGCAGCGTGTCGGTGACCTGGATCGCCATTTCCAGGCCGAAATCGGACTGGATCAGGATGTCCTCGAGGTCCTCGAGCATGGCGGCGTCGAGCTTTTTCTTGGTGAAGACCGAGGTGATATTAGTGGTGAGCTGATCGGAGGAGCGCTTGAGCCCGCTGGCCAGCCGCTGGAACCAGTTCAGCTTGCGTGCCGGTTCGGCGGCTGCCGCCGGCGTGCGCTCGATATAGTGGGGGGTCGCTTCGGGCGGCCCGGCCGGCGGCTCGGAGTTCGGCACGCCTTCGATGCTGCCGCCCGCGTTGTGCAGCGCCTCGACCAGCGCCAGTTCCTCATCTGCCGGCAAGACCAGCGGGTCGGCTTCGACGATGTCGTCGAGGATGATGTCGGCCTCGAGCTCGTCGGCAACGCTGGGCTCGGCCGGTGTCATCTCTGGCTCGCCGACTGGCGCCTCGGTCTCGGGGGTGATGGCAACGCCGGCATCGTGCAGGGCTTCGACCAGCGCCAGTTCCTCGTCCGCCGGCAGCACCAGCGGATCGGCCTCGACCACGTCATCGAGCAGGATGTCGGCTTCGAGATCCTCGGCAACCGTGTGCTCGGGGGCGGGCGCCGGATCGGGGCGGGGCGTCTCTCCGCCAAACAGGCGCTGGAAGAAGCCCTTTTTCTTTTCGGCCATCAGGCTGCTGTCCTTACCGCTTCGCCAATCAGGCCGTCGTCGGCGGTGCCGGTGACCCTGGCTGCAATGATCTGGCCAGGCGCAAAGCCCGGCACCGCGATCGGCATGAACTGCTCGGTGCGGCCCATGCCTTCGTGCTCGACCAGCACGTTCTCGATCAGCCCGAGGCGCGACTGGCAGAGCGCGTCCACCCTGGCACGGCCGGCGGCGCGGAGGATGGCGGCGCGCTCGCGGGCGATCCCGCGGTCGACCTGCGGCATGCGCGCGGCCGGCGTGCCGGGGCGCGGGCTGTAGGGAAAGACGTGGAGATAGGTGAGGCCGGCCTCGTTGACGATGTTGAGCGTGTTCTCGAACATCTCGTCGGTTTCGGTCGGGAAGCCGGCGATGATATCGGCGCCGAACACCATCTCGGGCCGCAGCGCGCGCAGCTTGCCGACCACCTCCAGCGCTTCGTCACGCGAGTGGCGGCGCTTCATGCGCTTGAGGATCATGTCGTCGCCCGACTGCAGGCTCAGATGCAGATGCGGCATCAGCCGCAGGTCCGATGCTATGGCGTCATAGAGAGCCGCGTCCGCCTCGATGGAATCGATCGAGGAGATGCGCAGGCGCGGCAGCTCGGGCACGTGCCGCAGGATCGACTGCACCAGCTTGCCGAGCGTCGGGGCGCCCGGCAGATCAGGTCCATAACTTGTGATATCGACGCCGGTCAGCACCACTTCGCGGTAGCCGTTGCCGACCAGCTTCTTGATCTGCTCGACCACGGCGCCCATCGGCACCGAGCGCGACGGGCCGCGGCCGAAGGGGATGATGCAGAACGTGCAGCGATGGTCGCAGCCGTTCTGCACCTGCACGAAGGCGCGCGCCCGGCCGTCCATGCCCTCGATCAGGTGACCGGCGGTTTCCCGCACGCTCATGATGTCGTTGACCTGCACCTTGTCGTTGAGCGGCACGCCGAAGGCCATCGGCTGGTAGCTCTCGGCCTTCATCTTGTCGTTGTTGCCGATGACGAGATCGACCTCGGTCATGTCGCCGAAGGTGCGGGCCTCGGTCTGCGCGGCGCAGCCGGTGACGATGATCTTGCGGTCCGGATTGTCGCGACGGGCCTTGCGGATCGATTGCTTGGCCTGGCGCACGGCCTCGGCGGTGACGGCGCAGGTGTTGATGATCAGCGCGTTGTCGAGCCCGGCCTTTTCGGCCTCGCCCTTCATCACCTCGGACTCATAGGCATTGAGGCGACAGCCGAAGGTGAGTGTTTCCACGCCCATCAGGCGACGTCCTGCCGGTGCTGCGACCAGCTGCCGGTGGCCGGATCGAAGCTGCCGGCAAACTCAAGTTCGGCCGGTCCGGTGAGCAGCACGTGGTCGTCATCCCGCCACTCGATCAGCAGGTCGCCGCCGGGCAGGGTCACCGTGGCTTGGCGCGCGGTGCGCTTGGTACGCACGCCATTAACCAGCGCGGCACAGGCGGCGGTTCCGCAGGCCTGGGTAATGCCGGCGCCGCGTTCCCAGGTGCGCAGGATGATGTGATCGGGCGCTACCACTTGCGCCACCGAGATATTGGCGCGTTCGGGGAAGATCGGATGGTTTTCGAGCAGCGGCCCGAAGCGGTCGAGCGCGTAGTTCCAGACGTCGTCCTCGACCCAGAAGGTGGCGTGCGGATTGCCCATCGAGGCGACCGAGGGCGTATGCAGCACCGGCGCGTCGATCGGCCCGACCTGCAGCTCGATGCCGGTGGTGTCGTAGAATTCCTCGGCCAGCGGGATGTCCTGCCAGCCAAAGCGCGGCACGCCCATGTCGACGGTGATCTGCCCGTCGGGGCGCTCGTCGCCGGTCAGGATGCCGGCCAGGGTCTCGAAGACGAAGTTCTTGTCGCCGGTCTCGGCGGCCAGCGCCTGCACGACGCAGCGCATGCCGTTACCGCAGGCCTGGGCCAGCGAGCCGTCGGAATTGATGATCTCGATATAGCCGAAGGTGCCGGGCGTGCGCGGGTCATGGATGGCCATGATCTGGTCGAAGCGGGTCGCCGGATCGGCATTGATCGCGATGGCGGCGGCCGGCGTCACCCGGTCGGCACGGCCGCGCATGTCGGCGACGATGATTTCGTTGCCGAGCCCGTTCATCTTGAGGAATGGGGCGCTGCTCATTGTGGCCTCCAGGGGCCAGAACCGGGTTTCGTTCGCGCCTATATGGCGCAAGGCAGTCCAAATTGCCAGTGGCCGGGGTCCCGGGTGGATTTTAGTCGATTCAGATTCAATTGAGCATAACCGGCTGAAAGCCCCGGCTGCCGGGCTTCACGGCAGCTTAACCAGAAACAGCGGTCGTCGCCGACGCGGGCAATAAACGCGCTAATCTGATGCAGTTATCTCACCACCAGACCAAGCCACTATCTGGGCAGGGATATGCGGACGCATGCAACAGGCACTATCGGGCATTGAGGGCGGGTTTTCCGGCGCGGCGGTTTCGCCTGCGTCGACGCGCGCCCAGCTCATGCCCTTCGCCGCCATCCTGCGGATCCAGTGGAACAGCCTCGCTGCCCGGCCGCTGGAGGCGAACGGCTTTCTCGATCCCGGCTTCGTGCTCAGCTCCGCCGCCCATGCCCGCAATGGCGCCGGCGGCCAGGCCCTCACGGCCTATTCCGCCCAGGGGCTCAGCGGCCTGCTGCCGGTCACCAGTGCGGCGCGCGCCCTGAAGCTGCCGATCCCGGTGCTGGTGGCGACGCAGCCCTATAACGTGCTCAGCACGCCCCTGCTCGACCCCACCGATCCCGTCGCTGCCGCCGGCGGGCTGATCGATGCGGCGGCGTCACGCGTACCGCTGCTGGTCCTGCAGACCGTGGCGCTCGAAGGTCCGGCCCATGCGGCGCTGCAGGCGGCGCTGGCCGCCCGCGGGCTGACGGCCGTCACGGACAATGTGCATGCCCGGGCCGTGCTCGCCACCACCGATCTCGACGACGAGACCTATCTGCGCTCCGGCCTCGGCTCGAAAAAACTCAAGGAATTGCGGCGCCAGGGCCATCGGCTGGCCGATGAGGGCACCGTGGCCTTTGCTGTGGCCAGTGCCCCCGACGCGGTGGCACCGGCGCTGGAGCGGTTCCTGGCGCTGGAAACGCGCGGCTGGAAGGGCCAGCGCGGTACCGGCCTCAGCCAGGATGCGGGCGACGCGCAATTTGTCCGGGCCATGGCTGCCGACCTGTCCGCCCGCGGCAAGTTCGAAGTTGCCGAGCTGACGCTCAACGGCACCACCATCGCCTCGGGCCTCGTGCTGCGGCAGGCCGACCGGGCGCAGTTCTTCAAGATCGCCTATGACGAGACGCTGGCGCGGCTGTCGGTGGGCGTGCAGCTGACCCTCGAGATGACGCGGCGCTTCATCGCCGATCCGACGCTCAATTTCGTCGACAGCACGGCCAGTGCCGAACACCCGATGATCGACCATGTCTGGCGCGAGCGCCTGACGGTGGGCGACCTCTATATCCAGACCCGCGCCGGTGACGCGGTGGGTCCGGCGCTCGGCAAGCTGATCCGCCTGCGCCACGACGCCCGCAACCATGCCAAGCGCCTTTATCATTCCGTCCGCAATCGATTGGAGAAGAAGTCATGACCTCAGTCCTGACGGCCGACAGCGCGGCCTTTGAATCGCAGTTTCCGCTCAAGCCCTTCCGCATCAGCCACGCCCTCGCGGGTGACCCGCGCCTCGAGCTGCCGGCCATTCTCGAGCTGGTGAAGTCGCTGCCGCGCGACCGCATCGAATATAATTCGGGCAAGGTCGCCGTCAACCAGGACGCCGCCTCGACGCCGCTGGTCGATCTCAGCCCCGAGGAAGTCGTCGCCAATGTGCAGACGGCCGGCGCCTGGATGGTGCTCAAGCGCATCGAACACAACCCGGTCTACAGGGAGCTGCTCGAGCAGGCGCTGATGTCGGTGGCCAAGGCGCAGGGCTTTGCCTCGCTCAAGGCCGCCGGTTTCACCGACGTGCAGGGCTTTCTGTTCGTCTCCTCGCCGGGATCGACAACGCCGTTCCACCTCGACAGCGAGGATAATTTCTTCGTCCAGGTGCATGGCGACAAACAGTTCTCGATCTACGACAACGAGGATCGCAGCATCGCCAATGAAGACACCATCGAGTACGCGATCACCAAGCATCGCAACATCAAGTATGCCGAAAGCTTCGAGCCGCGCGCCATGCACAACAAGCTCAAGCCGGGCGAGGGCGTGTTCGTGCCCTATCTCTGGCCGCACTGGGTCAAGACCTTCGACAGCTACTCGATCTCGGTCGCCATCACCTGGAAGACCCGGGCGGTGAACCGCCGCAACGACATCTACCAGGTCAATGCCATGCTGCGCGATCGCGGCCTGCCGCAGCCGGCGCCGGGCGTGCAGCCGCTGGCCGACGAGGTCAAGCTGGCGGCCTTCCGGGCGCTGAAGCTGGTGGTTGATCCGCTGCGCAAATCGGAAGGCTTCCGCCGCTGGATCCGCGGCCTCGTGCGCGGCAAGGACGCCAACTACTACTACAACGCCACCAAGCCGAAGAAGGCGCAGTAGGCCGGACACCCGGCTGCGAACGCACATGTCCAGCCTCGCCCTGCAACCCGCAACCGTCGCCCCCGTGCCGGAGCTCCTCGATGAGCTTCGGCTGATCGTCGATACCCTTGTCGACACGGCCCCGGCGCCGTTGCGGCTCGAGGTGGTCGATACCCTTGCGGCGGCTGAGCCGACCTGGCGGGCCTTCGAGGCCCACGCGGTCATCTCGCCCTATCAGCGGTTCGACTGGATCGCGCAGCTGCTGGCGGCGCGCGGGCCCCGCGGCCGCATCGCCATCGCCTTCATCTACGAGGGCAGCAAGGTCGTCGGCCTGCTGCCGCTCGAAATCACCAGCCGTCTCGGCGTCAGGGCGGCACGGCTGATCGGCTGGGATTTCAGCAATGGCGACTGGATGGGTATCGATCCCGCCGTCGCGCATCGCCTCGACCGGGCGACGCTCGAGGCCTTGCTGGCCGAGCTGTCGCGGCAGACCGGTGCCGATTACCTGGCGCTGCATAGCCAGCCCGAACGCTGGCAGGACGTGCCAAACCCGCTGCTGGCGCTGCCGCACCAGCCGGCGCCCGATCATTTCTATGTCGCGCCGCTGTTAGTCGACCGGCTCACCGCCAAACGGCACCGCAATATCGAGCGCGGCCGCCGCCGGCTGGAGGAAGCGCTGGGGCCGGTGCGCATGGAGCGGGCGACGACACCCGACGCCATCGACGCCGTGCATGCCGAGTTCCTGCGGCAGCGCGATATCCGGTTCCGGGAAATGGGCGTCGCCAATGTCTTTGCCGAAGACTGGATGCAGCGCTTTTTCCGCGATGCGGCGCGGCGCGGGCTCGATCAGACCCAGCCGGTGCTGGTGCTGCACGCCCTCTATGCCGGCGAGCAGATGGTCGCCACTTCGATCGGCAGCGTCTCGGGCCAGCATTACGCCCAGTACATCAACTCCACCACCGAGGGTCAGGCCGCCAAATACAGCCTGATGGGGCTGCTGATGCTGCTGCTGGTTGAGGACCTGCGAGCCGACGGCATCACTTCGATGGACATGGGACTGGGCGATTTCGACTACAAGCTGGACTGGACCGACCAGCAGACATCCTATGATACCGTCATCGCGCTGACGCCGCCCGGCCGCTGGGCCGCCCGCCTGCTGCAGGGCCTGCGCAACGCCAAGCGCACCATCAAGCGGCAACCCCGTCTCTGGCGCCTCGCCACCGCCATCCGCTCCTGGCTCAACCGCCGCTAGGCTCGGGGGTCGCCGTTTCGCTGCCGACCTCGGCGGTCGAAAAATGGATATAGGGAAAGAGCTCGGGAATGTGCGAATCCCAGACGCCGTGGGCGCTCCAGGCCCAGCCACCCGAATCCTCGGCAGGTTTCGCCTCGCGATAGGTATTGAAGCGCGAAAAATTCATGCGCCAGGTGTCGCCGTGGCGCGGCGGCAGGGCGCGGCCGTCGCCCCTGGCCAGCCAGTCCATGCCCGACCAGGGCAGGGCGATCTCGGCGGTCCAGCCGCGGTCGCGGTCGGTATTGTCGTTGATGGTGCCGTCCACGGCCACGGCGCTGCGGACGCCCGGCAGGTCCCAGTTGAAAAAGCCGAGGCGCGGGCCGCGCGGATGGGTGGTAAAGCCCACGCCGTTCCACGGCTTGGCGCCCGGGGCGTTGCGGGCAAATTCCGCGGCGGCGCTGAAGCCGCCGCGCTCATAGGCGTCCTCGAACAGGAACAGCGCCTCGTACATCGTGCCCAGGGCGTTGATCTCGAATTCGTAGTAGGCGTCCTGGCCGGCAATGAAGAGCTCGACGTCGTTCTCGGTCCAGATCAGCGCATCGCGCTCGGTCAGCGTCGCCTCGACAAACGGCTCTTCCACCCAGAAGCCGACATAGAGATAGGCATCGTCCCAGAGCACTGCCGCCCGGGTGTCGTGGATCGTCGGCCGGCCGGTGATCAGATCGACAAAACGCGGCGAGCGCGGCGCCAGCCGCCAGCTGGCCTCGTCGAGGCGGCCATCGATGCGCAGCGGCTCGGGGGCACGAAAAGCGGTGTAATGCGCAATGCGCTCTTCCGGCCAGGGAAAGGGGGATGGCTGTGTGGTGGTCATGCGGGCTCGCCTCGTTGCTCCCCCGCTTATGTCCGCAAAAGGCAGAGTCTGCCAACAGCTGACCCGCTCCGGAGAGGGCGTTGGACCTGCTTTTCCTTGACTCTGCCGCGCTTCCTCTCTAGGTCAGCAGCCAATTCATCAGGTTCAAACGCCTGACGCCGACCGGGACCCGCAAAGGTATAAAGAGATCCCGGAGGCAAACACCCGACAGCGCGCTGCGCTCTCGGGTGTGTTTTGCGTTTGGCTTCTTGGACACTACATCCCGGTGACCACCGCCGGGACAGGGAACGGAATATGTTTGAAAGCCTAAGCGATCGCCTTGGCAAAATCTTCGACGGCCTGCGGGGCCGTGGCGCACTCAGCGAGGCGGATACCGACGCCGCGCTGCGTGAGGTCCGCCGCGCGCTGATCGAAGCCGACGTGTCGCTCGAGGTGGTTCGGGCGTTCGTCGAGCAGGTGCGCGAACGCGCCGTCGGCGCTGAAGTGACGCGCTCGGTGACGCCGGGCCAGCAGGTGGTCAAGATCGTCCACGACGAGCTGGTCAAGGTGCTCGGCGAGACGCAGGTGCCGATCGATTTCAACACCACGCCGCCCATGACCATGCTGATGGTGGGCCTGCAGGGCGCCGGCAAGACCACGCTGTCGGCCAAGCTCGCCAAGCGGATGAAGGAACGTCAGGGCAAGAAGGTCCTGATGGCCTCGCTCGACAATCGCCGTCCCGCCGCCAAGGAACAGCTGCGCGTGCTCGGCGAGCAGGTGGGCGTCGATACGCTGGCGATCATTGCCGATGAAGCGCCGCTTGAGATCGCCCGCCGCGCCCAGCGCGAAGGCAAGCTGGGCGGCTATGACGTGCTGATCCTCGATACGGCGGGTCGCACCCATATCGACGAAGAGCTGATGGATGAGACGGCCGCGATCAAGGCCGCCACCGATCCGCATGAAATCATCCTCGTGGTCGATTCGCTGACCGGCCAGGACGCCATCAATGTGGCGCGCTCGTTCGACAGCCGGCTCGATGCCACCGGTATTGCGCTGACGCGTGTCGATGGCGATGGCCGCGGCGGCGCGGCGCTGTCGATGCGGGCCGCCACCGGCAAGCCGATCAAGCTGATCGGGACCGGCGAAAAGATGGATGCGCTGGAGGATTTCCACCCCAGCCGCATCGCCGACCGCATCCTCGGGATGGGCGACATCGTCTCGCTCGTCGAAAAGGCCGCCGAGAACGTCTCTGCCGAAGACGCGCAGAAGATGGCCAAGAAGCTCAAGAAGGGCTCCTTCGATCTCGACGACCTGCGCAACCAGCTGCTGCAGATGAAAAAGATGGGCGGCATGGGCGCCCTGATGGGCATGATGCCGGGCATGGGCCAGATGAAGAAGGCCATGGCCGGGGTCAATGTCGACGAGAAGGTGTTCGACCGGCAGGTCGCCATCATCAACTCGATGACCCGGAAGGAACGCGCCAATCCCGAGCTGCTCAACGCCAAGCGCCGTATCCGCATCGCCAGCGGTTCGGGCACGCGGGTCGAGGACGTCAACAAGCTGATGAAGCAGCACCGCCAGATGGCGGACATGATGAAGAAGGTCAGCAAGGGCGGCATGGGCTCGCTGGCCGGCATGTTCGGCGGCAAGATGGGCGGCATGATGCCCGACATGGGCAATATGCCCAGCCCCGAGAACATGGATCCCAAGGAACTGGAAAAGCTGGCGCGGCAGATGGGGATCGACCCCGCCTCGATCCCGCAGCAGGGCGCTCCGCAAAAAGATCTCTCCGACAAGCTGCCGACCGATGTCGGCAAGCTCCTCAAATCCGGCGGTTCGGGACTTCCCGGCCTGGGTGGCGCCGCGCGCTTCCCCGGCCTTCCCGGGCTCGGCGGCGGCTTCGTGCCGAAGAAAAAGTAGTCATTTCAACTCAACAGAACTCAACGCAAGGACTGAACCTATGTCGCTCAAACTCCGCCTCGCCCGTGCCGGCACCAAGAAGCGCCCCTATTACCATGTCGTCGTGGCCGATGCCCGTTCGCCGCGCGATGGCCGCTTCATCGAGCGCATCGGCACCTATGATCCGCGCCTCGCCGACAAGTCGGCCCGCGTGACCCTGGTCACCGAGCGCGTGCAGCACTGGCTCGGCGTTGGCGCCCAGCCGACCGACCGCGTCGCCCGTTTCTTCGATGCCGCCGGCCTGCTCAAGCGCGCCCCGCGCAACAACCCGGAACGCGCCGTGCCGGGCAAGAAGGCCACCGAGCGCGCCGAAGCCAAGGCCAAGGCTGCTGCTGATGCGGCCGCCGCCGCTGCGGCTCCGGCGCCCGCCGAGGCCCCGGCCGAAGACGCTGCTGCCGAGTAAGCATGGCGACCAGCGACACTTCGCGAAAACTGCTCATGGGCCGCATTGGTGCGGCCCATGGGATCAAGGGCGAGGTGCGCATCCAGTCCTATACCGAGGATCCGCTGGCGATCATGGACTACGGCGTGCTGTCGACCGGCACGCCGGGCCAGGGCATCGAGATCCTCGAGGCGCGGACCACCACCAATGTGCTGGTGGCCCGCATCAAGGGCGTCAGCGACCGCACCGGGGCCGAAAAGCTCAACGGCACCGAACTCTATATCGACCGCGATCTGCTGCCCGAGATCGAGGACGAGGATGATTTCTATCACGCCGATCTGGTGGGCCTCAGGGCCCAGCTCGCCGATGGCACCAGCCTGGGCGAGGTGATGGCGGTGCCCAATTTCGGCGCCGGCGACCTGCTCGAACTGCGCGACAAGGCGAGCGGGGAGACCCGCTTCATCCCGTTCACCAAAGACGCCGTGCCCGAAGTGCATATCGCGGCGGGCTACGTGGTCATCGTGCCGCCCGTCGAGGTCGAGGGCGAGGTCGCGCCCGGCGCGGACACGTCCGAGCCCTCATGAGCTGGCGCGCCGACGTCATCACGCTCTTCCCCGATCTCTTTCCCGGACCGCTGGGCGCGTCGGTGATCGGTCGCGGCATGGCCGACGGCGCCTGGTCGTTGCACGCCACGCAATTGCGTGATTTCGCCACCGACCGGCATCGCACCGTCGACGATACCCCGTCGGGCGGCGGCGCCGGCATGGTGCTCAAGCCCGATATTCTTGCGGCCGCGATTGATGCCGTGGCCGACGAGCGCCCGAAACTCCTGATGAGTCCGCGTGGCCGGCCGCTGACCCAGCAGCGGGTGCGCGAACTGGCGGCGGGCCCGGGGGCGATCATTGTCTGCGGCCGCTTCGAGGGTGTCGACCAGCGGGTCATCGAGGCGCGCGAGCTCGAGGAAA
The DNA here is from genome assembly GCF_055808595.1 of Devosia sp. J20-27. NCBI lineage: Bacteria > Pseudomonadati > Pseudomonadota > Alphaproteobacteria > Hyphomicrobiales > Devosiaceae > Devosia > Devosia sp. J20-27. The sequence continues at coordinate 1,144,370 of NZ_CM147875.1, forward strand.
TCTCGATCGGCGACTATGTCCTCGCCGGTGGCGAAGTGGCGGCGATGGCGCTGATCGAGGCGGTGGTGCGCTTGCTGCCGGGCGTGCTCGGTGCCGCCGAAAGCCATGCCGACGAGAGCTTTGAGGACGGGCTGCTGGAATATCCGCACTACACCCGGCCGCAGGTCTTCGAGGGTCGCGAGATCCCGGCGGTGCTGACCTCGGGCGATCACGGCAAGATCGAGAAGTGGCGCCGGGCCGAGAGCCTGAAGCTCACGACGGCCCGGCGGCCGGACTTGCTGGACAAATAGTCCGCTACACCTTGGCAAGCAGCTTGCGGATCTTGCCGACAGCGGTGGCCTGATCCTCACCATAGGCGATGGTGCCCTCGAACTCGCCTCTGGCATTGATCAGATAGACCGAAGCGGTGTGGTTCATGGTGTAGTCGTCCGGCGACTGCCCCTCGACCCGCTCGGCCACGGCGCCCCAGGCCTTGACGATCTTGTCGATCTCGGCCGGCTTCCCGGTGACGCCGATGATACGGTCCGACACCCACGAGACATAGTCGCCCAGCATTTCGGGCGTGTCGCGCAGCGGATCGACGGTGATGAAATAGGCCTGCAGCGGGCCGGCGGCATCGCCCAGTTCCTCGAACCAGCCGGCCATCTCGCCCATCGTGGTGGGGCAGACGTCGGGGCAGTGGGTATAGCCGAAAAACAGCAGCGAGGGATGGCCGACCAGCATGGTCTGGTCGATGGCCTGGCCGCGCTGGTCGACGAGGGCATAGCTGCCCCCGCCGATGCCGGCACCCGCCTTGGGCGGCGCGAAGACGAAGAGGATCGTCGCCGCAACCGCCGCCAGCACCACGGCGATCCAGAGTCCGAGCCGGACGCGGGCGAGTGTCGTGCCTGTCATCTCAGCCCCCGTGGCCGGCATGGTCCATGGCCGGCCCCTTGGCCGCCATGCCTGCCACCGACAGCTCGATCTCGACCGTACCGGCCTTTTCGAAGGTCAGCGTCACCGGCACCGTTTCGCCCTCGACCAGTGCCTGGTTGAGGCCCATGAACATGATGTGCAGGCCGCCCGGCGCCAGCGTCACCGTCTCGCCGGCGGGGATGTCGATGCCGCTCTCGAGCTGGTTCATCTTCATGACGTCGCCCTCCATCTTCATCTCGTGCAGCTGGGTGACCTCCGCGACGGGCGAGCTGGCGCCGATCAGCCGGTCGGCTTCCGCCCCGGCATTGTGGATCGTCACATAGCCGCCGCCCACCGGCGCGTTGGGGAGGGTGGCGCGGGTGAAGCCGCCGGTGATGGTGAGATCGCCCAGCGTCACTTCGGGCGCCATCTCCATGGCCACGGTCATCGCCGTCGTAGCGGCAGTGTCTTGGGCAGAGGCAGGGGCGGCGAGCAGCGCCAGCCCGGTAGCCGCGAGAGCGGCCAGTGTCAGTTTGGTAAGCATGTCAGTCTCGTTCTGTTGGCCGCAGCTCCCCGGAGTCCGGGCGCGGCGTTTGATCTCAAAGCAGGTTTCGGATCAGGCCAGAACGGGCGGGCCGCGCGCAGTCTGCGGGCCGACATAACGGTCGGGCAGGCTGAGGACGGGCAGGGCGCCATAGGTGAAGGCGGTAACGGCGCAGGGGCCCAGCGGCACCTGCGTGGGCGCCGGCAGGTCGGCTATGCCAACGCGGCAGGCATGACAGGGCGCATGCCTGGACGTCTCGTCGTCGAGCGGCGTGCCGCAGAAGCCGAGCGTCGAGGCGATGGCGAGGACGTCGCCCGGCGCCGCCTGCACAGCCACAGGCTGGTGCGCGAAATTGAGGAAAAGCAGCGCCAGCACGCACAGGGCGCGCAGGATCTCCGCAATTGTCCTCTTGGGGCTCATGGCTGCTCTCATAGCTGACCGCCTGCACCCTCGTCATGCGACAAATGCGTCGAAGCTTCATTGATCTTGCGCAAGCTTCCTGACAGAACTGACGCATGAAGACGGTGCGCGGGGGCAGCAAACCCTCCGCGTGAAACGGGAAGCAGGCGAACACCCTGCGCCGCCCCCGCGACTGTAACGGGTATCTCCTCCAGCGTGCCACTGGTTTGCGACTGGGAAGGCGGAGAGAGATACAAGCCCGGAGCCAGGAGACCGGCCGTCTTTGCAACGCAACCCGGATTGCGGGACGGTGGGTCCCGCAAAGGAGAAAATATGCGCCTCAAACTGGCTTTCGCCCTTCCTCTCGCCCTGCTGCCCTCCGCCGCCTTCGCCCATAGTGGTGCCGGTCAGGCCCATGATCTGCTGCATGGCATCCTGCACCCGCTGGCCGGCTTCGATCATCTGCTAGCCATGCTGGCCGTCGGCGTCTTCGCCGTCGCGCTGGGCGGACGTGCCCTGCTGGCCGTGCCGCTGGCCTTTGTCGGCATGATGACCGCCGGCTTCCTGCTCGGCACTGCCGGCATCCAGCTGCCCTTCATGGAACTGGTGATCGGCGCCTCATCGCTGGTGATCGCCGGTGCCGTGGTCTTCGGCCGGTCGATGAAAACCGCCGCCGCTGCCGCGCTGGTCGGCGTCTTTGCCGTCTTCCACGGCGTCGCCCACGGTGCCGAACTGCCGCTGGGCGCTTCGGCCTGGCAGTTCGCCCTCGGCTTTGTCGCCGCCACAGCTGCCCTGCATCTGGCCGGGATCGCCGCGGCCATGCTGGTCACGCGCCTCGCCCGCCGGTCGCCGGCACAGGTCGCAGACAAGCTCTAGCCCCTAGACTCCGGGCCTCACTTGCTCTATACGCGCGCTCGCTCCCCTCACTGGGGGCGAGCCAATAAGCGCATACAACAATCCGTGCAAAAACCAAGACCGGGCGGTCAGTCCCACAAGGGCTGGCAAAACGCTCCTTTGAAAAGATCAACGGAAGACGACAATGAACATCATCGAACAGCTCAATAAAGAGCAGTACGACGCGCTGACCGCCAAGGCACCGCGTCCCGACTTCACCCATGGCGATACCGTCAAGGTGTGGGTCAAGATCCGTGAAGGCGACAAGGAACGCCTGCAGGCTTACGAAGGCGTGGTCATCGCGCGTTCGGGCACAGGCATCATGGAAAGCTTCACGGTCCGCAAGATTTCCTACGGCGAAGGCGTGGAGCGTGTGTTTCCCATCCTGTCGCCCAATGTCGATCGCATCGAAGTCCTGAAGCGCGGCAAGGTCCGTCGCGCCAAGCTCTACTACCTGCGCGACCGTCGCGGTAAGTCGGCCCGTATTTTCGAGTCGACCTCGTCGCGTACCCGCAAGATCGAAGCCGGGGAGCGCGAATCCGCTCTCGAGGCCAAGAACGCCCGCGAGGCTGAGAAGATCGCTGCCGCCGAGGCGCTGGCCGCCGAGCTCGCGCAGAAGGAAGCTGAGGAAGCTGCCGCCAAGGCCGCTGCCGAGCAGGCCGCTGCTGCCGAGGCTCCCGCCGAAGCCGCCGCCGAGCCGAAAGCCGAATAATTCAGGGGCGTCCGTCGCCCCTGACGCTGACATTCAGCTGAAAGCCTGGCCCCCGCAAGGAGGTCAGGCTTTTCTGTCTTGAGCACCCACCAGCCGGACCTGAGGAGAGCCGCCCTGATGTCGACTGCCGAAACCCGCGCCGAAACAGCCGCTTCGCTGCTGCGGCAGGCCGGCCTGCTGCTGCACCGGAGCGGATTGTTCCGCCTGCTCGAGGAGCGTTTCGGCAAGGTCAAGATTACCGGCAGCGCCGGCTATGACCTGATGGTGTGGCGCGATATCGACATTCACATGCCGGTCGAGGCCTCGGCCTGGGCCGACTGGGCCTATCTCCTCTCCGAGATTGCCCGGCAGCTCCAGGATGCGGGCCTGCAATTGCACCGCGCCAATTATCTCAACGACTATGTCGACCCGCACCCGCTCGGCGCCGGGCTCTACTGGGGCCTCGAGTTCCGCGACCATGACGGCCAGGCCTGGAAGTGCGATCTCTGGGGCTGGGACCCGTTCGATTTCGCCATCCGCGAGGCCCGCGACGAGAGCCTGCGGCTCGACCTCAGCCGCTGCGACCGCGACCTGATCCTCCGCCTCAAGACCGAGGCACGCGCGCGCGACGACTACTATGGCGTCGTGATCAGCAGCTTCGACATCTACCAGTTCGCCATCGCCGGTGCCGGCAGCACGCTGGACGAGCTGGAAGCCTGGAAGGGTGTGCAGGAGGCGTAAGCTTTCAGGACTACGCGGGAGGTGTATTCTTGGCTAGAAATGCCAAGATCTCCACGAGGGCGCATCATGCAATCGTTCTTCTGCACCACCTGCGGCACCGGATTTCCGCCGTCGGACACACCGCCGCAACACTGTCCGACCTGCGCCGACGAGCGGCAATATGTGAATGCGGCGGGGCAGAGCTGGACCACGCTGGCCGAGTTGCAGGCCAACCACAGCAGCGACATCCGCGAGCAGGAGCCCGGGCTCTGGGGGATCGGGGCAACGCCGGGCATTGCCATCGGCCAGCGGGCGCTGGTGATCGCGCAGCCGGGCGCCGGGGTGATGTGGGACTGCACGCCGCTGGTCACCGACGCGGCCATCGCAAAGGTCAAGGCGCTGGGCGGGGTGCGGGCCATCGCCATTTCGCATCCGCACTTTTTTGCCGCGATGAACGAGTGGAGCGTTGCACTTGGCGGCGTGCCCATCGTGCTGCACGAGGCGCTCAGGCCGCACGTGGTGCATGAAGGCCCGAACGTCACCTACTGGTCGGGCGAAACGCACGACCTGGGCCAGGGCGTCACGTTGGTGCGCGGCGGTGGCCATTTTACCGGCAGCACCTATCTGCATTGGGCCGATGGCGCCGGTGGCAAGGGCGTGCTGATGACGGCGGACACCATCATGGTGGTGCCCGACCTCCGCTGGGTCAGTTTCATGTATTCTTATCCCAACCTCATTCCGCTCCCCGCCCGCGAAATCCGGCGCCTCGTGGCGACCACCGAACCCTTCGCTTTCGACCGGATCTATTCGGCCTGGTGGGACCGGGTGATGCAAAGCGACGCCAAGGCCCGCGTCGCCGCCTCGGCCGAGCGCTACATCACGGCCATTACGGGGTAGCCGGCGGCGACGCCGGCACGGGCAGCCACCCGGCCACCCCACCGGTCACCGAGAGGCCTCATCCTGAGCCTGTCGAAGGACGAGGCCGGGCCGCTCCCTGCGGAACAGCAGCGTCACACCAGCTTGTCGATGGCCGCTGCCAGCTGCACGTCCTTGTCCGTCAGCCCGCCGGCATCATGCGTCGACAGTGTGATCGACACCTTGTTGTAGGCATTGCTCCAGTCGGGATGATGGTCGGCCTTCTCGGCCAGCAGGGCGACGCGCGCCATGAAGCCGAAGGCTTCCGAGAAGTTTTTGAACTTGAAGTCGCGCCCGATCGCGTCCTGCGCCGCGTCAAAGCTCCAGTGTGGCAGCCGGGCGAGTGCGGCGGTGCGATCCGTAGCGTCGAGCCGATTGGCCATGGCGTTCCTCCTCCTCCTCAGCTCGTCGCCAGCGCTGCGGCCGGCGGCGAGTGTCTGGTGCAGCCTACGCCGCCAGGCCGGCGGCGTCACCCGGGATGATCCGCGTCACCCGCCCGCGCTCGATGCCCTCGGCGTCACGATAGGCAATCACGCCCGGTTCCACATCGATCTGCCAGGAGGCGCTGGGGCCATCGGCCCAGTCGACGTGGTAGCCGGTCTCGGTAATGGCCCAGCTGCCGGTGCGGCGCTTGCCATCGGGCATCAGCATGCCGGCCGCGTCCGTGCCATAGTAGATGGCGAACTCGGTGTTCGGCCCAACCTCGAGATAGTGCGTGGTGCCGGTCAGCAGCAGGTTGAGCGACGATTTGTCAGTGATAACCATGGGCTTCTCCTTTCGCGCCAGGTGGCGCCGTAGTAATCAAGATACTTGACGATATATGAGGCGCAACAGGTAATGGTCAAGTCCCTTGACGATAAGGTCGAGCTGATCGACCACATCGGCCTTCTGCTGTGGACGGCAGCGCTCGACTGGCGCACACGGATGCGGCAGGACATGGTGGCGCGCGGCTATCCCTGGCATGGCGAGGCACGCGGCGAGGTGCTGGCACATGTGGGCCCCTCCGGCACGCCGCAGGCGGAGCTGCCCGAGCGCATGGGGCTGACCAAGCAGGCGGTGCAGCAGCTGATCGATCAACTGGTCGCCGACGGGGTGGTGGCTCGCGAGCCCGATCCAGTGGACAAGCGCGCCCGGCGCATCGTGCTCACCGAACTGGGTCGCAAGGACTTCGCCGAACGCAACCGGGTCAAGCGCGCCATCGAGGATGAGTATCGGACCAAGCTGGGTGAAAAGCGCTACGACCGGCTCGCCAGAGCCCTGCGCCGGCTTACGGCCTGACGCGACCCAGCGTCGATTCCCGCAGCACCAGGTCGGGGTCGATCATGATGATCTGCGCCTCGGGCAGCGGCCCGCTGGCGCCGATCAGCTGCATAAGCCGCTCGATGGCGCCACGGCTCAGCACGCCGGCGGGATAGTCGACGCTCGAGATCGGGGTCGAGGCGTGAGCCGCGAACTCGATATTGTCAAAACCGATAATCGCCAGATCGTCGGGCACGTCGAGACCGTGCTTGAGGCACCAGTGCAGGGCGCCGATGGCGAGGGAATCGTTGCTGGCCAGCAGCGCCGTCGGCCGGTCCGGCCGCGCCAGCAGCGTCTCGGCCGCCTCATAGCCACGCGCCACCGACCGGCCGGGCGACAGCACGGCGAGGCTCTCATCGAGGCGGATGCCGGCGTCCGCCAGCGCCTGGCAGAAGCCGTCGTGCTTTTCGCGGTTGCCACGCGATCGCGCGCCATCGATCAGGCCGATGCGACGGTGACCCTGCGCGATCAGATGGGCGGTGGCCTTGTAGGCGCCGCGCTGCTCGTCCATGCACACCGCGTCGATGCCGGCATCCGGGTCGCCGACCAGCAGCACGATCGGGTAGTCCGCCTGGCGCAGCGCGCGGATGTGATCGAGCTGGCGGTGACTGGTGGGATAGATCAGCATGCCGTCGACCTGCCGTGCCCGGAACATCTCGATGGCCCGAATCTCGTCGGCGAGGGTGTTGTTGGAGGTGGCAAACAGGGTGCCATAGCCGAGCTCGGAGAGCGCCAGCTCGATGGTCTGGGCGGTATGGGTCAGGGCCGGGTTGGTCAGGTCGGTCAGCACCAGACCGATGGTCCTCGTCTCGCGGCTGACCAGCGACTTGGCGATCTGGTTAGGCAGGTAGTTGAGCTCCCGCGCGGCCTGGCGGATGAGGTCGCGGGTCGGCTCGGGAATACGGGGGCTGTCGCGCAGCGCCAGCGACACCGTGTTGGTGGAATAGCCCGTCCTGCCGGCGATGTCCTTCAGCCGTACGATGGTCTTGCCCATGGAAGCCCCCCGGTCCTTGGAAACCTTGGATAGCGCATGTGCTGCGCCCAGTGCCACCGATATCGCGGCAACCGGCGTTCAGACGGCGTTCATCATGCAGGCGCCGGCGTGGCAGCATGGTGGCGCCGCCGGCGGGCTGCTCCGCAAGGAAGCATTAATCATCTGAAAAGGTTGGTGCTTTTTGTGACACCTGAGGGCCGCCGCAGCACCCCCCGGAAAGCCGCCATTAACGGCTCCCCGCGCATCATGCCGTCCAATATTGGTGAGAAATGTTCGAAGCCGCATCCAAGTCGCTTCCACCGCTGGACTACGTCTCGATGATCCGGTCGCTCTACAACGACCGGCGCTCGCAGATGCTTGGCGCGCTCGGCTCGGCCGTCGCGGTTGCCCTGACATGGCTTGAATCGCAGGACGTTGTGCTGCTGCCGATCGCCCTGGCGTTCGTCGTGGTGGGTGTCTCGCGGCATCTCGACATGCTCGCCTTCGAGCGCGCCGATATCGCCGAGGACGACGTTGCCGGCGCCGCGCGCTGGGAAATCCGCGCCACCATCGGCGGCGGCGCCATCGCCGCGCTCTATGGCCTGTGGACCATCTACTGCTTCCTCATCGTCAACACACCGTTCTCCGAACTGGCCAGCCTGGGCGTCACCATGTCGGTGCTGGTTGGCGTGGCGGCGCGCAATTTCGCCGTCGAACGGGTGATGATGATCCAGGTGATGCTCATCTGCATCCCGACCTGGATCGGCATGCTGTTCGACGGGCATTTCCACACGGCGCTGCTGTCCTTCATCTTCCTGCCGTTCTTTGCCAGCCTGCGCAATGTTTCGGGCAACGTACGCGTCATCCTGCTGCGGGCGGTGCATGGTCGCGTCGAGGCCTCCCGCCTCGCGGCCGAACTCGATACCGCGCTCGACACCATGCAGCACGGCATCTGCATGCTCGATTCGGCGGGCCTGATTGCGGTGTCCAATGATCAGGCCGAAGCGGTTTTCCGCACCCTGGCGCCGGGCAGCTGGGAGGGGCGCCCGTTCGCCGCCCTGATCTCCAACGCGGCCGCGCGCGGTGCCGTCCCCCAGGATGCGGCGCGGGCCCTGGCGACCATGATCAACGAGCAGGGCAACGGCAAGGTGTTGCTTTATCTGCCGGGCCATCAATATTGCGAAGTGACGGTCAGCTCCCGCGAAGAGCGGACGGTGCTGCTGTTCGAAGACATCACCGCCCGCATCCGCGCCGAAGAGCGCATCAACTTCATGGCGCATTACGATGCCCTGACCGGCCTGCCCAATCGCGGCTATTTTGCCGAGCAGGTGGCAGCGGACCTCGCCCGGCGCAGCGATGGCGGCGGCTATGCGCTGCTGATGATCATCGATGTCGACGACTTCAAGCATGTCAATGACACCATGGGCCATCTGGTCGGCGACCGGGTGCTGGTGGAGACATCGGAGCGGCTGACGCGCGTGCTCGGCGAGGACAGCCTCGTGGCGCGTCTGGGCGGCGACGAGTACATCGCCTATCGCTGGTGCAATGGGGAGTTTGACGAGGCCGATCCGGGCGTCCGCGCCATTGTCGATGCCTTCCAGCAACCGTTCCAAGTCAGCGGCGAAGTGTTTTCGGTCAATGTGTCCGTCGGCATCGTCCACTCGACCTCGAAATCGGACGATCTCGACGCCCTGATGACCAAGGCCGATCTGGCACTCTACAAGGCCAAGGCCAACGGCAAGAACCAGGTTCAGGTGTTCCACAACGAGATGGACACCGACTATCGCTACCGGCAGCGATTGAAGGGCGACCTCAAGCAGACCGTGGCGGCCGGTGGCCTGACCCTGGCCTACCAGCCGATCGTGGATCTGGACTCCCGCCGCGTGGTCAGTTGCGAAGCCCTGGCGCGCTGGCACCACCCGGAACTCGGGGTCATTCCGCCGTCACTGTTCATTCCGCTGGCCGAAGAGAGCGGTCTGATCTCCGAGATCAGCCGCTGGGTGTTGGCGACGGCGACGGCCGAGTGCCGCAACTGGCCCGAAGATGTGTACGTGTCGGTCAATATCTCGGCGCGCGACTTCCGCAATGCCGATGTCGAGGCCATGGTCGAGACTGCGCTCGCCGCCTCCGGCCTCGCGCCGCATCGCCTGGAAGTGGAAGTCACCGAGACAGCCGTCATCGAGGAAAAGGATGCGGCCACCGCAACGCTCACCAAGCTTGCGGCGAAGGGTATCGGTATTGCGCTGGACGATTTCGGCACCGGTTACTCGTCGCTGAGTTATCTGCATGCCTTTCCATTCAGCAAGCTCAAGATCGACCGTAGTTTCGTGATGGAAGTCGGGACGAGCCAACGTTCTCTCAAGCTGTTGTCCAACGTAGCGCAGCTGGGAAAGGACATCAACTTGACCGTTACTGCCGAAGGCGTGGAGACCGAGGAGCAGCTCTTGCTCATTCGTCAGTACACCAAGGTAGATCAGGTGCAGGGCTATCTATTTGGCGTGCCACTGTCGCGCACCGACATTGGTGAGCTGATTCACCGCATGCTGGCCGCCTCCTACCAGGCCGAACCAAAGCGCAAACTTGGTTAAATCCCTAAACCTCTGAATTGTCTGCGGTTCCAGCCGGGGCGTGCGGCCATGGGCGGCCGTGCAGGGCAGCTATGGGATCTTTTGCGATTTCATTGGTGTTAACAAACGGTTAACTTCACTCAACAGTAGTGGAGTTCTCAATGAATCCGAATGAAGACGGTGCGAGTGCCGCCGCCTCCATGCCGGCCTCCAGGTTTGCGGGTACCTTGCTCGATGTTCTGGACCGCGTGAGCTACGCGCGTGTTGACATGAGTGCCGCCGACAACGCCGTGTACAGGCTCAGGTATGATGCCTATCGGCGCGAGGAGTTCGTGCCGTTCAACGACCAGGGCGTGGTCGTGGACGATCTGGACGAGACTCCCAATGCGATGTGCTACGGCGTGCTGATCGACGGCGAGCTGGTGAGTTCCATCCGGCTGCATCACCTGACGGCCGAACATAGGCAGTCGCCGAGCATGAAGGTCTGTCCCGATATTCTGGGGCCCTTGCTCGACGCGGGCCAGCGGTTCATCGATCCGAGCCGCTTTACCGCCGACTACGACGCGTCGCTGGCCTACCCCGCCTTGCCATTCCTGACGCTGCGCCTGGCGGTGATGGCTACGATCTATTTTCGTGCCGACATGTGCCTGGCTCTGGTGCGTCCGGAACACACGGCCTTCTACCGACGTGTCTTCGGCTCAGAGGAGATGTCCGAGTCTCGGCCCTATCCGGGACTCGCCTTCCCGGTGCAGCTCTACGGCGCGCGGGTCGAAGGCAGCCGCTACCAGTCGATCTTTTCGCGCTTTCCGTTCTTCCTCTCGACCGAGACCGAACGCAACGCGCTGTTCGGTCCCGGTTCGACAGATAGCGGCATTCCGGCAGTCAACGCCTCGTCGCGGCAGGCCTACGAGACTGCGCTTTCGCTGGCTGCCCGGAAGGATACCCAGATCGCCTGATCAGGCCTCCGGAATCCAGACCATCATCGATCCCTGGCCGCGGTTGGCCCACAGGTAGTAGGGCAAAGCCGTCAGGGTGGCCGGACCCTCGGCGGAGGGTTTGGTGCGGTAGAGCGTCGACCAGTCGCTTTCGTCAATGGCGACGGCATCGGCAGACAGGGTGACGATCCCGTCGAACAGGTCCTCGCGCCTGTTCACCTTGAGCTCGGCCTCGCGGGGCAGGCGCAGGCGCTGGACGCGGCCTCCGGGATTGTCGGTTTCCTCGACGCAATAGACGAGTGGCCCGCGCTTGAGCGTGACCCGTCCGGCATCCATGATCACGCCGGGGTGGGCGTAGATCCGCTCGGCCGGCATCTCCAGATCAAGGGTAATGACGTCTCCCTTGGCCCATTCACGATGTATGGTGACGTAGCCATTCACGGCTTTCTCCGTCACCTCGGAGCCGTTGACGGCAAGCCGTGCGTCCTTGCACCAGCCGGGGATGCGGATCTTCATGTCGAACGTCGTCGGGGTCGCGGGATCGACCTCGATCTTGATATTGCCCGACCATGGATAGTTCGAGGTCTCGCGCAGGTCGACCGTAGTCCCGGCCGTCTCGACCGTCGTGGAAATGCCGCCATAGAGATTGATGGCAATGCCATCGTCGGCGCGCGAGACAAAGTAGCCGCCGACCGAGGCGACCAGCCGGCTGACGTTCATCGTGCAGCACGGGCAGGTGTGCCAGGCCCAGCGTTCGGCCGAACCGTTGGATTCGAGCGGGTTAGCATAGAAGTAGTGCTCGCCGTCGCGGCTCAGCCCGGAGAGGGCGCCGTTGAACAGGGCCAGTTCGAGAATGTCGCCGTACTTGCCATCAAGGTCGAGATGCAACATGCGCTGGGCCCAGAAGATCAGCGCCACCGAGGCGCAGGTCTCGGCATAGGCGGTCTGGTTCGGCAGGTCGTAATCGAAGGTGAAGCCTTCGTTCTGGGCCGACGGGCCAAGCCCGGCCGTCACATACATCTTGGTCTCCATGACATCGTCCCAGAGCGTTTCGCAGGCCCGCTTGAGATCGGCATCATTGAGTTCGGCGGCGAGGTCCGCCATGGCGGTGTACATGTACATGGCCCGCACAGCATGGCCGACGACCTTGGTCTGCTCGCGCACCGGCAGGTGCGACTGCGAATATTCGTAGTTGGCAAAGACGTAGCGCTGCGTGTCCCAGCCCTTCTTCTCGCGTTCCTCGCGCTCGACATCGAAATAGTGCGGCGGCTGCCGGCCGCGCTCGTTGATGAAGTAGGTGGCCAGATCGAGATGCTTCTTCTCGCCGGTCAGCCGGTAGAGCTTGATCAGGGCGATCTCGATCTCCTGATGGCCGCAATAGCCGCGCTTCTTGCCGGGCTCGGTGCCCAGGGTCTGGCGGATGTGTTCGACAAAGCGCTCCATGATATCGAGCCAGCGGCGGCGCCCGGTGGTCTCGAAATAGGCGATGGCGCCTTCCAGCATGTGGCCGGCATTGTAGAGCTCGTGATTGTCGCGCAGGTTGCTCCAGCGCTTTTCCGGCTCGTGCCCGAGATACCAGCAGTTGAGATAGCCATCGGGCGCCTGGGCCTTCTCGAAGTCGTCAATGACGGCCTCGATCTTGGCCTCGATGTCGGCGTCGCGCCGGTGCGACAGCGCATAGCTCGCCGCTTCGATCCACTTGCCGATATCGGAATCCCAGAACACCTGGACGGTGAACCCATTGGCATGCCGCGGAAAGCGCAGGGGCGGGGGCGGCTGCGGCAGCTTGAGCGAGTCGAGCAGGCCATACTCACCCAGTTTGACGTGCTGGCTGGGGATGGTCCGGCTCAGCACGGTGTCGAGGCGCTCGCGCCAGAAGTCGCCTTCGAGGCGAACGTCGACAAATCGTATGGGCAGATACTGGCTCACTTTGAACTTCCTTGTGGACTGGAGGATTGGCGAATGACCAGCGAACAGGGCAGACGCCTGACGCCACGGTCCCTGGCGCCACCGATCATGGCGAGAAGCCGTTCGCCGGCCTCCCGCCCGAGGGCGCTCAGGTTCAAGTCGATGCTGGAGAGAGGCGGCCGGGCGGCGCTGGCCATGACGTCCCAGTTGTCGAAGCCGACAATGGCAACGTCGGCTGGGATGGCGATACCGCGCTCGCGGAGGGCTTCGGTGGCCCCGCGGGCAATCTGGTCGTTGCCGCAGAACAGCGCATCAGGCGGCTCGATGCTGCCGTCGAACAGCTTTTCGATGGCTTCGCGGCCCCAGGCCTCGGACCAGACACCGGGCAGGAAATAGTCGGCGCGAATTGGCTGACCGGCGGCCGCCAGCGAGGTCTCGTATCCCTGCCGCCGCAGGGCGACGGCCTCGAAGCGCTCCGGCCCGCTGATATGGGCAATGCGCTGGCGGCCAAGCGAGAGTAGGTGCTCGGTGGCCAGGCGTGCGCCGCCCTCGTCGTCGGGCAGCAGCGACAGCGAGTTTTCGTCATCGGCCTGCGAGAACACGTAGACCGTGGGAATATTGCCAGCGAGGATCGGCGGACGCTTGTCGGAGCGGCGAGCCGTAACCACCAGGCCATCGATACGCTTGCCGAGCAGCTGGTTGAGATGCTGCTGCTCGCGCGCCGGATCGTCGGTTGCGTTGCACATGAACACGGCAATGCCCTGATCGGCGAACTGCTCTTCCAGTGCCTGGAAGATCGGCAGGGTGAAGCGGCCGAAGCTGTCGGTCGAAATGATGCCGACTGTCATCGAGCGGGTGCGGTGCAGGCTTTGCGCCATGTCGTTGGGGCGATAGCCGATTTCCAGCGCCACGCGCCGCACGCGCTCCCGCGTCTCGTCGCGCAGCCGGCCATTGGCGTTGAGCGCCTTGGAGGCCGTGCCGATGGATACTCCGGCGAGGCGGGCCACGTCGCGAATGGTCGGGCCATGCCGGCCGGTGCGATCGCCCTTGATGGGTGTGTCGTCGTTCATGCTGCCTCTACTTCACTGCTCCGCTGAGGAAGCCGGAAACATAGTATTTCTGCAGCAGCAAGTAGATCAGGACGCACGGCAGGATGGAGATGACCACGCCGGCCTGCAGCGCACCCCAGTCGACGGCACCGAGGCGGCCGGCACGAACGCTGACCAGCATGATGGGCACGGTGAAGCTCTGTTCGTTGTTCATGAAGATGAGAGCCGACAGGAACTCGTTCCAGCTGGCAATGAACGCAAAGAGCGCCACGGTGACGATGCCCGGCATGACCAGCGGCATGAAGATCTTGAGCAGGGTCTGGAAAGACGAACTGCCGTCCACCCGCGCTGCCTCCTCGAGCTCGCGGGGAATGCTCTCGAAGCTGTTGCGCATCAGATATATCGAGAACGGCAGCTGCAGCACGGTATGGACGATGGCCAGCCCGAGATGGCTGTTGGCGAGACCCATCTTGGAAAAACTGAGATAGAGCGGCGTCAGCAGTGCCTGATAGGGGATCATCAGCGGCGCCAGCAGCAGCAGGAACCACACTTCCTTGCCCCAGATCTTGAAGCGGGCGAGGCCGTAGCCCGCCGGAATCGCGAGGGCAAGGCACAGCACGATAGTGAAAGCTGCGACCAGCAGCGAGTTGCTGACATAGGTCCAGAGACCCGCCTGGAATTCGAACACCTTGAGGTAGTTCTCGATGCTCAGCGCGGAGGGCAGATAGCTTGGCGGTGATTGCTGCGCTTCCGCCGACGGCTTGATCGAGGCGAGCAGGGACAGCACGATCGGCATCAGCATGATGGTGATCACGGCCACGCAGATCGCGCCGATCAGATAGGCGAGCGGGCGACTTTCGCCGACCACGCGGGACTTGCCCAGGCCCTTGCTGGCGGCGCGCGGGGCGGCTTCGGCGAGCGCGGTCATGACTGCGGACTCCGGTTGGAGAGGAATACCTGGATCGAGGAGAACACCAGCACGATCAGCGTCAGGATGATCGACAGGGCAGCGCCGTAGCCGAGTTTGAAGCTGATGAAGCTGTTCTGGTAGATCCAGTACACCGAGGTGAAGGTCTGCCCCCGCGGGTTGCCGCCGGTCATGATGTAGAACTGCTCGAAGGCCAGCATCGAGCCGATGACCGAGATCAGCGTGGTGAGCAGGATGGTCCGCTTGGAGAGCGGCAGGATGATGTGCCAGACGCGTTGCCAGTAGTTGGCGCCGTCGATCAGGGCCGCTTCCGAGACTTCGGCCTGGATGGACTGGATGCCGGCCACAAACAGCAGCATGCCGAAACCGATCACCTTCCAGGTCACCGAGATGATGACGGCAGTCAGTGCCATGTCGGCCTTGGTGAACCACACGGCCGGCTGCGCCAGCACGCCGAGATCGACGAGGATCTGGTTGAACTGGCCGACCTGCTGGTCGAACAGCCAGTACCAGAGCAGGCTGGAGGAGCCGAGGCCGATCACCACCGGCAGGAAGACGATGGCCCGGGTCACCTGTCGCAGCGGCCGGTTCGGTGCGGTCAGCAAGGCGAGGGCAAAGCCCAGGCCCATCAGGATCGGCGTGATGAACACCGTATATTTGACGGTGAATCCCAGCGCCCGCCAGAAGGAGGCGTCCTTGAAGGCCTTGAAGTAATTGTCGAGGCCGATAAAGCCGCCGCCGCCCAGCAACGAGGCGTCGGTCAGCGACAGATAGATCAGCTGGCAGAGCGGCCAGAGAACGAATGCGCTCACGAAGAGCAGGGCGGGCAGCACGTAGAGCATGCCCTGGTGTCTCGAAAGCGTCTTCAGCATTCGCCACATCCCACAAGAGAGCAAGGAGATGGGCCACGGCCGGAGTGCGCCGTGGCCCGGTCCGGGAGGACCTTACTGGGAAGCGATGTCGCGCATCGTCTCGCGGGCCGCTTCGATGGCACCGTCGATGTCGCCATCGAACACCGCCGTCTGCAGCATGGTCAGCCACGGCGACTGGTCGGCATTGACCATGTCGTTGAAGCGGAAGGCATAGGGCGTCTGGCCGATGCCGACCGCCTTGGCCGTGGTGATGTAGCGCGGCTCTTCCTTGAAGTACTGGTTGTCGGCCAGATCCGAGCGTGAGGGCAGGATCAGGTTCTTGGCCAGGCCCTCGAGCTGGGCTTCATCGGTGAGCTGCCACTGGATGAACTGCGTGGCGATCTCGGGATGCTTGGAGCCCCTGGGAATGGCAATCACGTCGCCGCCGACAAAGCTCGACTGGTCGCCGTCATTGATCCCTGGGATCGGCGCAATGCCGAAATCGAGATCGGGATTGCTGGCCTTGAGGCTGGCGATGGCAAAGCCGCCAGAGCCCTGCATGCCGATGGTGCCGGTCTGGAAGGTGGCCATGAAGTTGGCACCGGTGTCGGCTTCGGCACTCTCGGGGATGACGCCCGCCACCCACATCTCGTGCAGCATGGTCAGCACTTCCTTGACGCCCGGGCCTTCCATGGCCGGTGCGTCGCCCGAGGTCGGCAGCAAGGTTGCACCCGAGCCCCACATCATGGGCGCCTGGGTGAAGATGTTGCAGCCGCCGCAGGAGCCGGAAAAATAGTAGCCATAGGCCCCCGGCACCGTTTCGTGGATCTTGGTGGCGTAGTCCTGCAGCTCGGCGATGGTCTTGGGCGGGCTCTCCGGGTCGAGGCCGGCCTGCCGGAACAGATCCTTGTTGTAGAGCAGGATCGAGACGTCCGGCGTGAAGCCGGTGCCGTAGAGACGGCCCTCATAGCTGGCGAGGTCACGGAAGGCCTGGGCGACCTTTTCCTGGTTGGGATCGGCGCCGAGCGTCTCGGTCAGGTCCGTCAGCAGGCCGGCCCGCATGAAGTCGGGCATGAAGATCAGATCGAACGAGATCAGGTCGGGCACATCGCCAGCCTGCACGCTGGTGGCCAGCTTGGTCACCATCTGGTTGTCGGGAATGGTGGTGAGTTCGAGCTTGTCGTCATGGGACGCGTTCCACAGATCGACCATGTGCTGGGCCGCGTTGGCACTCGACGAGCGGGCCCAGATGCTGAGTGTTTCAGCAAAGGCCGTGCCCGGGACGAGGGCGACGGCCGACATCGAGACGGCAAGCGCCGCCGACCAGAGACCTGGCAATTTCATAGGTTTTCCTCCCTTTTTGCCGTTGACGTCCGAGCCTCCATTCCCGCCCGGCCGCAATTCAGGAAAAGCTTTTCCGTATCGTGCTGCAGCGTTGCCGAACCGGTCGCCGCAATCATTGGGAAAAGCTTTTCTCGATGCATCCATGCCATGGATGGAAACCTGATGCAAGATAGCTGCGGGGCCAAAAATGCAATTCTGTCGCCGGTCCAGCCAATGGCGGCTGCCGACGTCAGAAGCAATGGTCCCGGGCACGAACTTGCATTAGCATCCACGCTGCGATCGTGCCGCGAGGCCGGTCCAGCCGGAGGGGAGCGTCGTGAGCCAGACCGAATCCGCACCACTTTACGTGCCGCGCGCGCCCGTATTGCGCCAGCTTGGCTGGACCGACATCCGCCTGGCCGTCGCCCGCGGCTTCGCCGATTTCCGACGTGCGCCGCTGATCGGGCTCTGTTTCGGCCTGCTGATGGCCGGCAGCGGCGGGCTGGCCATCGCCATGCTGGCGGTCTTCGACGCCGCCTGGGCGGCCATCCTGATCGCGGTGATCTTTCCGCTGGTCTTCCCTTTCCTTGCCGCCGGGATCTACGAGATCAGCCGACGCCTTGCCGCGGGCCGGCCCGTCACCTGGGGAGGCGTCGTGGCGGCAATCTGGCAGCAACGCGAACGGCAGATGGGCTGGATGGCCTTTGTCATGCTGTTCGTGTTCTGGATCTGGATCTACCAGGTGCGGATCGTGCTCGCCATTTTCATGGGCTCGTCGGCCTCCGCCAGCCTCGAAAAGTTTTTGCTGCAGACCGTCACCACGCCAGGCGGCCTGAGCTTTCTGGCCGTCGGCTCGGTGATCGGCCTGGCGCTCGCCCTGGTATTGTTCTCGGCCACGGTCATTTCGCTGCCGCTGCTGTTTGAGAACGACGTCGATTTCGTCACCGGGCTGATCAACAGTTTTCAGTCTGTTGCCAGAAGCCCCGGCCCGATGCTGGGCCTCGGCGTGCTGCTGACCATTGCGACAGTCCTCGCTGTGGTTCCGACCTTCCTCGGCCTCGTCTTCATCGTCCCGATCTTCGGCCACTCCACCTGGCACCTCTACAGGATAGCGGCTGGCAAGGATGCCGCGTGATCGTTGCCTGGGCGTTGCTCAGCGGAAACGGCAGTCCCCGGTCGAGACGAAGAGTTTCTGGCCGTATTTGTGGCGTCAAACGATGTGCGCTGGCAAGAAGCCGACCTGAAGTCTTCAATAGAGACAGAAAATCTTCAGTGTTGATTGCGCGATGCTCGCTTCGTCGCTAGCGTGAACTTTCAAAGGTTGGTGGTTGTCGCCAATCAAAGGCAATCGCGAAAGTGATAATAATGAAGATCGCTGCCCTTGTTGTGCTGCTGTTCAGTCTCGTCCTGCCGTCGACCGCCAACGCCGCCGATTGGCAGTTGGTCGGCAGCTGGAAGCTCAAGGTCACCTGCAAGAACTTCACGCAGGTCAACACCGTGTCCGTATCGGAAGCATCGGCCTCCCGGGTCCGCGGAACGACCAACGTGAATGACGGCTTCGGCAAGATCGTCGCCGGGAAGTTCGACGGCGAGAACTTCATTTTCGCCAACCAGTACAAGTGGGAGGGGCGCACCTACACCGAGCAGTGGCAGGGCAAGCTGAGCAAGGGCGGACGCTATCTGCAGGGCAAGTTCTCGACCGACAATGCACAAGGCGGCGGATGTTCGTTCAAAGGCCCGCGACTCTAGCCACGACTTCGCACCCCGTCAGGTGTGCGGTGCCAGCGATTTCAAGTGGAGAAAAAATGGTGCCGCTTAGGTGACTCGAACACCTGACCCCATCATTACGAATTTCAGGATAATCGTTGTCAACTGTCGCTTGACGTTGCCTGAAGTTACCCAGAATCCTTGATATTCTGGGCGTTACCTCATATCGTGTTGCTCGGCGTTGCCTTGCGTTTTCGCACTTGGTGGTGCCCCAGTGGCGCCCGGTGGTGCCCCAGCGAGGCGGACGACCTGATGTCTACCCAGAAACTGACCAAGCGCGCTGTGGACGCGGCTCTGCCTAGATCGGCCCGCTACACGGTCTTTGACACCGAAATTAGCGGTTTTGGCCTAAGGGTGTCGCCCAGTGGGGAGAAATCTTGGGTTTATGAATATCGCGCGGGTGAAGGCGGGCGCCGGGCGCCAAAGAAGCGTGTGACCCTTGGTTCCAGCAAACGCTTCACACCCGACGAGGCGAGGACGGAGGTCGGGCGACTGCGGTCGCTCGTAAATATGGGTAAAGATCCGCAGGATCAGAAAGCCAAGCAGCGCAACGCGCTAACCGTTGCTGAACTAGCGGAAGCTTTTCTTTCTGAGCACATTGCGACGAAGCGAAAGGCTGGCACCAGGGTCAGCTACGAGGGAGTGCTGCGCGTTTGGGTGGTGCCTGCGCTTGGAGCGAAGAAGGCCAAAGACGTGAAACGTGCGGACGTCGCGCGGCTCCATTTGAGCATGCGAGATACCCCGGCTCAGGCCAACAGAACCGTTGCCATCATTGGTTCGATGTTTGGATTTGCACTTCGCCGGGGACTAGTCGATGGCGAGCAAAATCCTGCGCGAGCTATCGAGAAGTACAGGGAGGAGAGCCGGGAACGCTTCCTTTCCAGCAACGAGCTGGAACGGCTGGGTGCGGCCATTCGGGACGCCGAAACGATAGGGGTCCCGTGGAACTTGGATCCTGAGAAGAAGGTCAAGCACCTCAGGAAAGACAAGCGAGAGACAGTGATTGGCGAACACGCGGCAGCTGCCCTGCGACTCCTCATTTTCACCGGTGCCCGGCTGCGTGAGATTCTGCACCTGAAATGGTCGCACGTCGATTTTGAACGCGGTCTACTGCTCTTGCCAGATTCGAAGACCGGAAAGAAAACCATCGTTCTGAACGCACCTGCAATGGCCGTGCTCAGTGGACTTAGCCGGATGGGCGAATATGTCATTGCCGGAGACACCGCAGAGACCGACGATGAGCGGCCGCGCTCTGACTTGAAACGTCCATGGGCGCTTGTAACGCGGCATGCTGGACTTGATGGCTTGCGGCTGCACGATTTGCGGCACAACTTCGCCGCCTTTGGTGCTGGCGGTGGGATGGGACTTCCGATCATCGGCAAACTTCTCGGTCATTCCCAACCACAAACAACAGCTCGATATGCACATCTGGATGCCGATCCACTGCGGAAGGCGTCCAACACCATTGGAACCGGACTGGCTGCGGCCATGGGAGAGTTGCGACCCAGCGCAACTGTGGTGAAGTTGAAGGATCGCTTCTGATCTTACCGGCGTTCGAGCGGCCGCTTGTGGCCCAATGAGGACTCTCGATCTTCGGAGCGAAGTGCAAGTCACTTGGGCTCCTTCCAGAGCGCACCCTGAGCACTGCGGATGGCCGCTAATGTCACAACTTCGATCGAAGGCTTCGCAGTTACGGATCGCAAGACTGTATTAGTTGATGGCTAAGGCCGGGCAAACAACGTGGGCAGTCCCGATCATCAACTAAAGCGCGCACGCGCCGATCCATACTGCATGGCCGGAATCGTTTGAATCCCGCACTGCGCGTAGCCATTCTTGACCGCAAACACCCGCGCAGACGGCGCAAGGACGGGTAAGAGCGTATCCATCACAAACAGGGCACGCTCGTCGCGCCTCGCCCCGTGACCAGACCGAGCCGCACGCCGCGCAGACCGCTTCAACCTCATTGGCCAACGCAGCAACGTATTGGCGCTCTTCTTCGGTCCAGGCCAAAAAATCTTGCAGGTCATCGAAGAACGCACACGATGGAAAGTCCGCAGTGGCGGGTCTGTTGTGTGTCAGATGCACCTTGGCGACGCCGCCGCCATCATCGGCAAACAAGACATCATCAGACTGCCGGTCGCGCGCAACAGCAGTCCACTTCTTGCCGTGCATCTTGTGACCCACGCGCAACTCGTTCCTCAACACGCGCCCCAGCCACCAGGTCGAAACAGGGCCGGTACGCTCCCAGTTGTCGGGCAGTGCCGCTGCGTCGTGATGCGCCATGACTTCCTGTCTTCTTAAGACCTACGCGGTACCTTGGGTGCGGGGCGGGTTGATGCAGCAGCGTCGAAAACTCGCCAGTCAGTTGCTGCGGGCGTGCCTTGCCAGGACGCACATGTCCTGCGGCGCGGGTTCGACCCCCACGACGTCGAGATGAAGGTAGTGCTCGCCTTCTGGTCCGTTGGAACTCCGCATGGCCTCACCTTCCACGAGTGTGCCTCGCATGGCCATTTCCGCATCTTCTGACGGCATCGATGTCTGACGCATCGACGGTTCCGAACGCGATTTCGTTGAGGCGGAACACCTCGCCCCGTTGGTTTCGCACCTCGATATTGGCACACGGTTTCACAAGGCAGGTCATCATGAAGTCGGTTTCGACCCACAGCATTTCGTCAGTGGGCGTCTGCGGCGAAAATCTGGAATTCAGATAGACATCGCCAATCACCGCATGCTCATCGGGCACGAAATCGGCGAGCAGGTTCTTGGTGATGGCCGGGTGTACCGGAATGCTCTCTACGCTCTTGCTGTTGCGATAGATGTACCACTCGCGCAGTGCCCTCATGACCTCGGTGCGGTCATCAATGTGCCCAGAAGCGAGGAACTTCCGGTCGACCAGCTCTTCGCCGATACGTGATAATTCACTGTCGGTAAGCGGCGCTTCCAGGACTAAGTAGCTGGCCGAGTTGTTCCAGGTCATCGCTAGGACGCGCGCGTCGGCCTGAAAGATCGTCGTCACAGGTTCGCCCTCGCAGGCTACGGCAAAGGATCGTGCGAGCCGATGGTCCGCAGCGGCGCTTTTGCTTCCACCCGGCGGCAGCCAAAGGTCGAAGAGATTGGGGTCAGTCTCGAAATAATACGGGGTCGCGATCTGTTCGATCTGCCAGTGCGCACAAGAGATGCCGGCCATTGAGATCGAACTGTCGCCGATCTCAATGGTTTGTCCGATCGGGTGAGTATTTTCTGTCGATGGCCGGCCGCCTAGTGTGGCGACGTCGGCGCTGACGCGGCTGTCGACCACGATGTATATTCCCACAAGTGACGAGGGGCTGCCCGCCAAAGAGGCGGTCGCGATGACTGCTGACGTCGCAAAGGCAGCAAGCAAGAGGCGCGGTCGGGTGAAAGAGGCGCAGCGTCTCATGATTTCTCCTGATCGTATCGTATCGTATTGTCCCGCGCAGCAAGACGCCGCTCGACGCGATAGCGACTGCACCATAGCGTGGCCGTCATACCCCCACGGTAGCCTGCAGCCCGAACTGAGCACTCAGTCTAGTTGATCCCCGGCAGGCCGGGGATTTCGATGCTCTCGATCTCGAAATGCAGCGGCTGACCGGCCTGATTGTAACCGGCAATGATGAAGCGGTGCTGGCCAGACTGGTCAGTCAAAAACTGCGTCTCGCCACTGAGTTCACTCGACCGGTTGAGAAGTTGCGATCCACCCCCAGGCCCCTGCGCCACCATGTCCACGGCATTCACGCCATACCCGGTGAAGTCCCAAATCAAGTTCACCGCGGCTTGATATTGGCCCGATTGATTGCCAACCGCTGGCGCCGCAACTATTGAAATCTTCTTGCCCGGCAGGAATTCCCCGAAATCGAGAACATTTGCGAGCTTCGACCGCAAGTCCACGGTGTCGGGCGTATCGGTCAATTCGCAGGTCTCGGGGTCGAGTTTGACGGTGTCCACGCGGATCGCGAGCTTGCGATCGACGACCTGCGCGACGCCCTTGTCCCACCAAAATTTGCCCGGGCAGCAGCCCTTGCAGGCTATTGAGAACCAGCCGGACCATCCGGCGCCGTTCTGCCGGGCGTAGCCGATAGGCGTGCCCAGCGCTCCGGTGGTGCTGTCAACGACATACTCGATGAGGAACGGCCCGACATTGTTGATATGAACCAGGTCGATCTTCGCGTTGTCATCGCCCTTTTCGGCCGTCCACAACCCTGTCAGCGCCCCCAGCATGTCCAATGAGGGGTTGCGAGACATCTCAACGAAATCAGGCTCGAAACTATTGAGAAACTGCACCATTTCGCTTGGTGGCGGGTCGGCCTGCGCCGGCCCGGCAGTCAATGGAGCCAGCAATGCGCCGGCCAGCGTCAACACGAAGCGCATTCGCCTCTCTGCGCGAAATCGCGCCGGGACAGGGATGGTCATTGCCGTTCCTTCCACACTTCTTGACATCCACAACGTAGCGGTGACGTACGGCGATGGCAAATTGCAGGGGCGGCGCGCGTCACACGGGTATCAAACACGCGCGGTGCCCCTCGAAATGCTATTGCCCGTCGCCAGCGCACTCACTACCGCTTCGACGCGAAATAAGGTTTTACATACTCCGGCAGAATGCTGAGCCACAGCCAGACCGCCGGTTTGCCGTCGGCATGGAACGGGTCTTGATCGACAACGAGAGGAAAATCCTCAAGGAATGCCTCGGCGCCGCTTCGGGACTTGGCGCCCCACACTCCGTCAGAAGGGCCCGCCGCGTAGCCCATCTCGTTCAGCATCGCCTGGATGGCGTATGCCAGTTCCTCCTCGGTCGCCGGAAGCCGGGTGCTGACCCTATATTCCGGGATGACCGGCGGCAGGTCTGCTAGGTCAGCATTTACGTCATCCACCGATCGCACCCGCCTGACATCATCGGTGAAGGGTGAACCGGGTGCTACCTGCTCGACGCGAACATGTGTCTCATCGGCCTCCTTGTTGACGTAGATGCGGGTATCCAACTCGGCCTCGACTCGCCGTCGGCCCGAGATAACGTCACTTCCCGCCAAGCTGACGTGGTATCGCCCCGTCGGCAGTGTGATAGGCCGCGCGCCCACCTTGGACTCCGCGATCAATTGCCCCAAATCGTCCATGACCTGATAGGGCGCAACAAAGGCCGACCGCAGGGCGCGACGAAGACCCACCTCGCCACCGCCAAAATAGAACTCGCCTCCGGTGATGCCGGCAACCGCCGCGAGGCTATCTTGCGTTGCCGGATCTGAGACATCGAAACCTACAATATTGATGCGCAGCCCAAAGCCCGTCTCGACGAGGCCGCGGGCGATATCCTCGGGGTAGTAAGGGTCTCCCGGTGCCGCGTCGCAGGTCTCCTCTCCGTCAGTCAGTAGTATGATCAACGAATTGTCCGCCCCGCCGGCATCCTCAGCCGCGAGCGCCAGCGAATAACCTAGCGGCGTCTGTCCCCGCGGGACGATCGCCTTGACCACGTCGGTAATTTGATCGCGCGTATTGGACAGCGGCGCGACCGACAGCTCGCTGTCGCGACAGCTCTGCTCCTTCGGCTCTGCTGACATGTTTTGACCATAGACCCTGAGCCCGACCGGAACGCTTTGCGGAATTTCACGCAGGAGGTCCAGAACTACGGTTCGCGCCACGTTGATCCGCTGGCGACCTTGATCGGTTCCTGCCCGCATCGACCCGGAGGCGTCTATAATCAGCATGATATTACCAACCGCTGCGGCCGAGACAAATTCCTCGCCCGTTTCGAGGACCTGGAGGCGGCCATCCTGGTCGGCAATGGAGAAGCCTATGGTGTAGCTGCCGCGATCCCGAATGCGTGCAGCGATCTCGTCGTACACGGCGTACAGTTCTTCACCCGTCGGCGAGTCGAAATAGGCACCCAGCGTGCCGAGAGAAAACCCGTGCAACATATCGTCTAGGTCGCTGCCGACGGCACTATCGAACTTGCGCATGGCATTGCCGAGACCAATTGCGTAGATCGGCACGCCGGCCGCCACGATCTCGCGCCACAATTCCGGATAGGAGGCCTGTGACGAAACGTCCTCACCATCCGTCAGCAGCACGATGGCGCGGTTACCCGCTTCGTTTCGTAAAGTCTCGATCCCTGCGAGCACGGCATCGTAAACCGAGGTGCCGCTTCCCCCGTCCGTATGAACGCCAGTCTCGATCGCTTCAGCAATCGCAGCGCCATCGGTCGTCAGCTCCGACAGGGTTTCGACGTCCCCGGCAAACCGGACCAGCGACAAACGTTCTTCCGGTTGCTTGGCGAGCGCAAATAGCTTGGCGGCATCAATCGCAGTCAGAACGTTGCTACCCATGCTCCCACTGTCATCGATAACAATGGCAACGCCGGACTGTGGCTCCTCGAGCCGGATCAGATAGTTGCCCGGATCCAGTTTCCAGGTGAAAAACTGTTCAACTGAAGCTGAGGCCGGACTGTAGTCGAACAGGAGGCCTCCAGCTGAAGCCAAGAGTTGTAAGTTCGTTCGAATATGCGGCCTGCCACGCAGCACGAAATTCACAGTCTGCGGGGTTTCGCCTTCGACCGCAAAACTGAAGTAATCGACATCACCGCTGCGATCGGATCGTCCAGCATAATCGAGGTCCTCATCCATCGGCGTTGCGTAAGACGGATCGTCATTGGGTTCGGTCTCTGATTGCATAGTCGACGTGTCAGCAACTGTCTCGTCGACTGCCAATACAGTTTCGTGCTGGGCCCTGAGCCACGCATCGTACGTAGAAGTGATCTGTGCGCCCCGAATGCCCATCCGGGGGGCGCCAGGTTCGATAATGGTGAGCTTTAGAAATCTAGTCGCGGCGGCAGGGGCAAGGTCCAGACTCAATTGGTTCTCGCTGGCGTCGGGCTGCAAGTAGCCCACATCCCGAAATCCGCCCAGCGGAGAGTATCCGGTTGAAACGGACACCCTGACCTTTGGTGCCCAGCTCTCAGGACGGCCATCCGGCAAGTCGACGGCAACCGCAATTCCGCCAACCGGAATCACTGCAAACTCTCGGAACGAAAACACCAGTTCCTGCGGATAGCGCTCCTCGGCGGGGAACCAGCGCATTGTGTTGTTTGCAAACAGCCCAACCAGCCCATCGCCGCGGCCATAGGACTGCGAGGTGAAATAGGCCACGCGCCCGCCATTCTGCGGCAGAAGCAGGTCGACCTTCATGTCCGAAAGCAGCGAGGCATACCCCGCGTCGGAGAGCCGCTCGTACACTTCGATCTCGGACAGCCGGACGCTATAATTACCCGGTGAGCTGCCGACCCTCGCCATCAACTGAACCATGATGGCCTTTGTCGCCACGGGCTCAGGCATGGACAGGAATAACTTAGTTTGAGTCGCGGGTAGTTCTTCTGTCGCTCCAATGAGCTGCCAAGGGCCCGACGCACCGTCCATCGAGGCGTAGAGTTCAACTCGTCCCGGCACCCAGTCGAGCGACGAACGGACAAGAGTATTGATGGCGACACCTTCGATTTCGGCGGCGTGTCCGCCCTCGAAAGTAAACACAATCTGCGCCGGCGCCTCTGTCGTGAAGCCGATTTGGGTCAGTGCCTCGTCAGTGCCTTGCAAGCCATTGTTGATCTGCCCGACCTCACCAAATCCAACGCCGCCGCCGACGAGATCAACCTGGCCGCCATTCCCGGCCAGCGATAGCAGCGCGCCAAAACTGCGCGGATGCGCGAACTCTACAGACAAGGTCCCGGCTGCATCGTCATGAGCTGGGACGGGCTGGGAAACCGAACTCTCCTCCATTGGCGCGATGGGGGCGTCTGTTGGCGTCTCCGGCGCCTCGGGCAGAAGGTCCGGACTGGGTGTGGCAATCGGCGGGCCCAGATCCAACTCGATCAGCTCGGGTGGGGCCGCGGAAAGGTCACCTGCCGTCAACTCACCCAACGCAATCACAATCGCGCCCGCGCCCGCAGGAATCTCGAGGGTTAGCGCCCCAGAGATCGTCGGCTCAACTGCATAGGCAACCACAAAACGGCGACCGGACAAGGGGTCGAGCGGCCCTGCAAATTCGGGCAATAGTGCCGTCTCAACTCGCTCCAGGCCCGATTGCCTACGACGATCAACTCCAAGCCGTAGGAGAGTGCTTGCAGCCGGAAGGTTGATGCCGTTGGCGGCATTGCGGTTGGTAACCTTGCCCTCAGCGACGACATAGCGCTGACCCTCCGCCGCCACTACCCCTTCAATCGCTTCGAGCACGCAATATGCCTCGACCCGCAACGAAATAATCGCGTTAGCACCATCCAGCGGCTCGAGCAGGCGATTGGCTTCGGGACAGACATAGGGTTCTGAAAGCGGGCTTTCGATCTGCTCTGCCTGTCGCAACAGGTCGCCCAGATCAAAGTCATCTTGCGCCACTACAGGCAATGCTGAGATATAAGTGGCAATCAGGAAGCAGAGCGAGTGAAGAGGAAACCAGAACTCCATCCACCGAACGCGTCATCAGAGCAGATCCTGAAACAACGCGTTTAGCGCCTTTACGGCGAGGGATATGCCAAGAGCACCCCGAACTCCAGAAGTCCCCAAAGCCACTCCGTTCGCCAACATCTCGACGACGCACTTTCCGAGTGGGTCAGCGAAACGAACTTTGGCAGCGGGCAGCGTAAAAACGCACTGTGCAAATGAGTAAATCATATATGTCAGGTCGAATACTAACTTGACCACGATTTCGTAATTTGCGGCGGCCACGGTAGCTTTTTCAGTCACGATAATTGTGATTTCCCCGGACTCGGCTAGTGCATCCCCCCGACCGCCAACGACCCGGCCGATAGCCATCCCGGTTTCCGGATCGAGGCTCCACCAGATCGGTCGATCGGACTGGTGGAGCAGGCCTATATGCTGACCTGACGACACGTCCTGGTCGACGTCATGCTTGAAACTTTGGTTCCCTGGTAGAGCTCCGATTTGCTTGGCAAAGTCGAGCGTCTGGTCGGCTTCTTCGTTGAACTGGGCCGCAAATCCGAAACTGGATGAAGGGCCGACGGATGCTCTTGCGAGCAGCTGAGACTCCAGCCAGGTCCATAACACACCATTGGAAAGCAGACCGCGCGGGCCCGGCGCATAGGAGGCCTCACCGATACGTGCGAGATCTATCGAATGCAAAAGTGAGGCTTGCTGCGCGTCACTCGAGATAGCTTGTTCTTCTATAATCAGCGACGACTTGACGGAAAAAGGCTCTTCGCCAACTAGCTCCGGGCGGTTGGCCTCGAATTGATGCACCATTGAAGCAAGTGTTGAAGCCAAGCTCTGGTTCAATGCCGATGATGAAGCAGCAGCATCGGTAGACACGCCCAGCATCCTGCCCGCCTCCGCCTTTATCGGACCGAGTATCGCCGAGAGCCGCTGCAACTGAAGAAAGCCGTCATATTGTTCGTCGATGCGCGCTGGCAGCACCGCGGCTTTGGCCGTCCAGAATCGTCCCGGCAATGCCCCTGAACTGATAGCATCCGCCGTTGGCTGATCCTCGAGGGACAAGCGCCGTGTGATCGTCTCCTGCTGCAGTGGCTGGCCGAACCCCTGGCTGTCGCTAAGCACATACTGCACCGAGATAGCCTCGGCGCTGCCGGCAGGCTCTGTGGCACCGTTCATCATGTTAGTAAGCCTGCCTAAGCCGCCGCCAAGGCTATTCTGAACACCCGACTCGGCCGGCAGGTCCGATACCTCTCCCGACATCCGGTAGAACCGGGAGGACACAACCTCGTCACCGACCATGATGGTGAAGGCGAATTGATCATCCGGGCCCGGTTCAGAGAGCCAATCGGTCGGGGGCAAGCCACTCAGTATGCCGCCCAGATCGAGGGGCGTATTGGCCAGTTTGAGTGTCTTGCCAAGAGCATCAATCGATGTCAGCCCGGCTGTGCCCAGTTCGCGCTCCTCCACGCCGGACTCTGTTTGCGCCATCAAAGTGGCCTTGGCCTCTACACGGTGGAGCAGTTCTGTCGGCAACGCCTCGGGGTCAAAATGGTCCGCCGCGGCGAAGTTAAGCGCAGCCAACTCGACAATTCCCAATGTTTCCAGCCGAGTCCAGTCTCCGGATGACGCCATGACCTCAGCCCAATAGAAGTCCGATGCCATTTTGGCCCAACGACCCGACGCGATCGGGTCAGGAATAGTGATATTGCTTTCGTCGATCGCTTCTTTGAGCAGACCGCCCACGGCCACTAAATCTTGTGAGATGCTCGCCTCAAGCACGGTGCCCTCGGCCTCGCCCTCCGTCGCTAACGCAGAAATCTCGCTGGCACTTAGCCGCCCTTCATTGAGAAAAACGGCGAGAATTTCCGGCGTAAGCCGCAGTGCAACGGGTGCTGCCTTCAGCGGGACGCTTGCCAGTTGTGCCAGTTGCCCAGCGACAGGGGCGTCCAAAGTCGCGTGGCCAATTCTCACCTGATGGCCATGATGCTGCAGCAGCGCCGCGAGCAGCAGGCTACGATCGAGAGCGTTGCCGGCGCGATCGACCAGAACGCCCGTAGCGCCCTTCAGGGCGCCCCAATACGGACGATAGCCGATATTGTCCTGAACAAAACTGCGCGCCGCTTCTGGATTCGGTCCCAATCGCTCCGCCAGGCTGCCGACATCGTAGACCGATGTGTCGACCTGCGCGCGCACGTACTCGACAATGCGCTCCATCCGATCCAGTCCTGCGGCGATCTGTGCATAGCTTTCTCGCGCCTCGACCGGTTCGGCCTCCTGCGCCAGCGGCGTCAGGCAGGTCTGCGCCGACAGTATGGCTGCAACACACCAGGCACCAAGTCGCGAATAGGCGGAGTGCTTCATAGCAATTCCCAATCGTGAGGTCGGTATGCAGTTAATTCAAATAGACCGCAGACAGTCCAGCGAGTCAAATTTGAACGAATGATTCGCTGGCGTAACTTCGATGACGGATAATCGAGTCTTCGTGGACGTCATCCAAGCGGTGGCCGCGAGAAAGAACGCGAGCGCCGCTCAGATCGCCTTGGCCTGGTTGCTGGCCCAGAAGCCCCGGTTTGCGCCAATCCCCGGCACCACGAAACTGCAGCGCTTGGAAGAGAACACTGCTGCCGCCGATATCCCGCTCAGTGACGCTCCGGCGCAGCTTGGACGACGGAATGGCTTACCCTGCCTGAACTTGTTACCCTCACCGCAGCGTCATTGAACCTCGCTTGGCAACTGACGAGCCAATTGTCGTTCCACTGAGTTACCGCTTCCGGCGCGAAGCGGTCATTGGCTAGTTAGAATTCATCCCTTGAGCCAATCTCAGGCTTCAACCAATATCGGCCATGGTTCACTTGGTTCCCGAGGGTTACGTCTCACTTCCTGCCGCCTTTAACCGATTCCACGACATACTCTGGAACGGCCACTCTCCTGCTTTCGAACTTCGGACGCGAGTTCTCGGCGGGAGATTGCCCGCCGAAGTAGTTGGTACTCATATCGCCGCGCTCGATGCGGTTACCGATCTCGAACTTGCAGAGGTCACGCGTCCGTTCATTGAAGGTACCGTGGAGGCACTCGTCAGACCGGGTGAATTCGAGAACTTCACGATCCCTCGTATGGAATGGGCGTCGGCCTTCTTCCCAGAACGGTTCTTTTTGGATTCCGTGGTCAAGATTGGGCATGGAAACTATTGGGATTCCCTGGCGGGGAGAACGCCATTTGTTCGACTAACTCAATTTGAAGTGTGGCTGATGGGACTGGGGCTCCCTGCGGCCAATCCCCGTGGTCGCCGCATTCCACCGGTGCATGCCTTGCGACAGTCGATGATTAGTCTTGTGATGGACGGGGCCCTTCCTCCGGAGGAGGCCGAGGGGCTTGCGGCGAGGTGGGGCCAGCGGCCGTTCGCCAACTCGCCCCGGCCGTCGAAGTTCGATCCGATGGTCGAGTCCGGCTGGTCGCTTGCGATGACAGTCGCATGGATCTCGATGCGTTCGGCCCAGGCGGTTCGGGATAGCTGGGCGGCGTACCGAAATGAATGTTGGGAGTGGTTCGGCGTCAGGCGCCGGTTGCCGCTAGATGGCGCGGAGGAGTGGTGGATTGCCGAGGGTGCCGAGCTGCGTCCACTGGATGCCCGAACCGTTCAGGATCTGGGGCTCCTTGAGGCCACAAATTTGGACTCTGAACCCAAGGTCGTTTCCATTAAGAGCGCTCGCGAAGAGCTTTGGCGCAGGCTGGCTGAAGGTCAAATTGTGGCCACCGGACTCGACCCACGCGGAACGGCCATTCAGATTCCCGCCCATGAGTGGCACTATCTCGAGCTGTCAGGAAAGGTCGACGGGGCGGACTATGTCATCCAGCGGTCTGTGTCCCTGAAGGCGGCATACACCGACCTGAAGTTTCTTCGCACCGCTGTGATGGCCCTGTGGCCTGAGCCGAAGAACTCTGAAGAGGCACCACCTCCGTTCGACCTGTCCGCTGCCGACTGGACGCTGTGGGAGGCCGCCCAGTGGGTCGGATGCGAGGGTCTGGCGCGCTCATCGCAGGAGATTGCGGATGGTGACCTCGACGACAAGGGCGCCACTGTGCTGTTTGCGGCGTTTTTCCAGGAACGTCTCCCGGTAACCGGCCTAACCCACGTGCTGATTCGTGAACAGATTCCAGCAGTCTATTGGGAAATGGCGACGACCGATCCGGGACAGTTCCGCCAGCGCCACTTCGTAAGCTTCATCGACGAAACCCTAAACGACTACGGAGGTGAGTTTACCCCGGTTGGTACAGAGAAGCCTCGATGGTTTGGCATCCAGGTCAAGCGCGACGCCCTCTTAGCCGCCTTCCCGCAATTCGTGAGGGCTGGCGAGGCGGCCTCTCAACACTCGCCACAGCGCGGGGCAAGCGCAGCTCGCAAAACCGGTGGGTCGCTCAAATCACCGGACAAGCTCGATGCGACGAGGCGCGCGATAGCCGAGCTATATCCGCTCGGGTTACCGCTGGGATTGACCTCGAAAGATCGACTCAAGGTGGTAAACAACTGGCATCTCGCAAACGGCGGCAGCGCAGTTTCTCCCAGTACTGTTCGCAGGGCCCTTCGGAAAGAGTAGCGTCAAACCACGCCAAATTGAGCCATGAGCCGGCTGGCCTCGTTTGGCGTTTTCGTTCCACACGGTGTTTCCGCAGGTTGCGTGCAGAAGGCGCGCCGATCCGGTGCTTGCCGGGAACCTGCACGATGAACCCCGCTACTCCCCAGACTCACCGCCGCAAACTGCGCACCCGCGAGGCCGCGGCCTATACCGGCCTTGCCAAGTCCACCCTTGAAAAACTGCGCGTGCATGGCGGCGGCTGCCCCTACATGCGCGTCGGCCGCGTCGTGGTCTACGACCCGGACGATCTGGACGCCTGGCTGGCGTCGCACAAGCGCATGTCGACGTCGGACCGAGAGTAACTCGGGTGCCCGCCGCGCCGCACAACCCCCTGACCTCACCTCCTCGGCAATCCCTGCAGGCGCATAAAAAGCGCCGGCCGAACTACCGGCTGATAAAGATACATCGTCCATACACTGTGGACGACGCCGCGCGAGCGACGGGCTGTTCGAAGGGCACGATCAGGCGCTGGATAAAGTCCGGTGCCTTGCCGGCGATGGTCGACCAGAGACCAAACTTGATCCTCGGTGCTGATCTTGCCGAGTACCTCAAGGGCCGCGCCCAATCAGGACCGAAGCTACGGCTTCAGGAATTCTTCTGTTTCAAGTGCAGGGCACCGCGAGAGGCCGGCTTGAGAATGGCTGATTATGTCCCTCGCACTGCCTCGACCGGCAATCTGAAAGCGCTCTGTGCGGTCTGCATCACACCGATGAACAAGGTGATCGCTGCCGCCTCGCTGGAGCCGCTGGGGCGCATTCTTAACGTGACGCTGACGCAGGCGGTGACACACCTAGTAGATGCCGCCGGGCCCTCTCCAAATGATCACTTCAGTCAGGATCCGAAAACCAATGGTTAGGCACCACCCCGAAAACGAGAGAATGAAGCGCGCGTACTTCATCTATCTGGAGGATGCGAAGCGCATGGCAGGTTCGAGCGTCGACCAGGTCGCGGCCCATCTCGCCGCGTTCGAGGAGTCGACAAATTATCGGGCCTTCAAGAGCTTTCACATCGAGCAGGCGCGTCAGTTCAAGCGGCGGCTTCGTGAGCGGGTGAGTGCCAAGACTGGCAAGCCCCTCGCGGTCGCGACAATCAATTCTCGTCTCAAGGCGCTGCGTGCGTTCTTCATCTGGCTCGCGGACCAGCCCGGCTTTCGTTCGAAGCTCAGTTACCTCGACGCCGACTACTTCAACGATAGCAGCAACGACCAGCGTATCGCCGGCGCCGTCCGGGAGAAGAGGGTAGCGACCCTGGACGAGGTTCGGCACGTCATTCTTTCGGCTCCGATCTCAGCTGCCATAGATCGCCGCAATCAGGCCCTCATCGCCCTGGCTCTGCTCACGGGAGCCCGCGACAGTGCCATCGCGTCTCTCCGCTTGAAGCACGTAGATCTGGCTCGCAGTTCGATCTTTCAGGACGCGCGCGATGTGCACACCAAATTCCGCAAGACCTTCTCCGCCTGGTTCTTCCCGGTCGGTGAAGACATCGAGCGAATCTTCGCTGACTGGGTTAACTACCTGCGAAACGAAATTCACTTCGGCCCGGAGGACCCACTGTTTCCTGTCACCCAGATCGCACTAGACGCGAGAGGCCTGTTTGCGCCGATCGGCTTGAGCAATATGCACTGGCAAGGAACCGGCGCCATTCGCAAGATCTTCAAGACCGCATTCGAGGTAGCAGGACTCCCCTATTCAAATCCACACCTCATCCGGGACACGCTGACCCTTCTCGGCGAACAGGTCTGCAAGACACCCGAGGAGCTCAAGATCTGGAGCCAGAATCTCGGTCATGAGAAGGTGCTGACGACCCTCACCAGCTACGGAAACGTGGCAGCGCACCGTCAGGCTGAAGTCCTTGCTGCGATGCGCCTACGAGCAAAGGCGGGTCCGGAAGGTAAGCCGGGAGATCCGGACAGCGAGACGATCGCTACGGTACTTGCCTATCTCCAGCGCCGCACATCATAGTCGTTCGCGGTCAAATTCTCTCGACGAGAATGCCTTCAACAGCATAGAGCGCGACCTTCGGGCGGAGGAGGGGATCGCCAACGAGCTTAGATTGTGTCGAGCAGATCTCGTGGGTGCTGTTCCTGAAATATCTGCACGATCTGGAGGCCGATCGCCGCGACCAGGCCGCTCTGGAGGGCAAGACCTACACCCCGATCATCGAGGGCGATTTCACCTGGGACAAGTGGGCGGCGCCCAAGAAGGGCGGAGCAGGAGTTCCTGGTGGGAGTGTTGAAGGTCTACGCATCACACGGCGAGGGCGAGCTTTCACTCTCCAAAGTCTCAACTTTCCTGACTGCTCGCTACGGCAGCATCGCGGATGCCAAGATCAAGCTCGGTGACATACCGGTGATCAAGGCCGTTTTCGTCGACATGCAGCGGAAGTTTTATGAGGATTGAGGGGGGAATAGGTGGGAAGCCCATATCTCAAGGCCGGTCGACTTTCGGATGTCATCGCGACCAAGCTAGGTAATTACAAGTTTAACAAGCCCGATGCGGCCGGCTGGGCCGACAGAATATCAGGGCGTCAGAAGTCCGCTGAACACTGGGTGTCCGTATTCCGCGAGCATCCTGAGTTCTTTCGACAGGCCTCCGAGAATGAGAGGTACTCGCTGGTCTGGAGACGACAGTTTCCGCTGAGCTTCGACGTGGACGCCGAGAAGGAGATCAGCCCAAATCACCAACTGACGGCGGAGGCGTACGACCGCATCAGTCGCCGCCCACTCGAGCCCTCAGAATTGACTGCCCTGATCGGCGTTGCCGTAAACTTGCACCAGGCCGCGCTGGATCACGTCAGTTCCCGTCGGTGGTGAATTCCGCTTGCCGCCGTGGTGCTCGGTTTTCTCGGATCACTTGCGGGTGGCTGGATCAACAGCGCTTGGCAGAATTCCGGCACCGGTGGCGACCCGGTGGTGCCCTCGGGTTATTGCTTCTCCGAGTCCTCGGAAGCACCGAAGCAATAACTTCAACAATGTCAGAAGGTTGGAGTGGTGCCGCTTAGGTGACTCGAACACCTGACCCCATCATTACGAATTAGGCTCGGATACTGCAGCTGGCGTCGTACAGGGTTTGACACTTTTTGATAAGGCACTGAGCACGAAGGAACTTTCATCGGCTGAGCTTGGATCCAGCACCACGGCTTTGCACTGGCTTCCCCTACTAATCCCCTACTAGCCCCAGAGCCACAGCCGCCATGGCTCAATTGCCATACATTGAGTAGGATCGCAGCATGCGTCTCCCCCTGCCGTCCGCCGCTATCGGCCTAATCCACGCGCGTAATGCACTTCGACTGCACTACTTGTCCACGGGTCTATCCTTTACCCTCGATGGCAACCTGATTGGCGACCTGGGGGAGGCCCTCGCCAACGAGTATTTTGGCGTGAAGCTCGTCGAGCGGAATGGGACGGGTATCGATGGGTACGCGGCCGATGGTCGAACGGTGCAAGTGAAAGCAAGCGCTACCGGGCGAGGCGCCGCGTTTCGGAACACCGAAACCCGGGCCGATCATCTCCTCTTCTTCGCTCTGGACCTTGAGAGCGAACAGCTGGAGGTTCTGTTCAACGGGCCCGAGCACCACGTTGTTGCGCGGCTGCCGGCGACTTGGAATGGTCAGCGTTCGGTCTCACGAGGCCAGTTGATTGCCGCCGACAAACTCGTTGATCCGCACACGCGTCTTTCTGTCGTGAGAAGATAGGGGCGCGGGCGAGGGGCGCTCGCCCGGCGTTGTCATTTAGTTGGTTTTAGCGAAAAGCTGCCGCTCTCCCCTGGAAAAGCAGCCTTGGGATTATGCTGCCACACGAACGTGACCTCGATTGACGCGCCGATAGCAGATGCGAGGTGATATGCGGCCTTCCACGCCGCGTTGGCGTCCTGACCCTGCACCGAGAGCTTGGCTTCGGCGATGTACTTGTATCCGCCGTCGTCCTTCTGGCCCGCCACATTGTTGATAATAAGCAACGAGCTGATCTTCGCCGGTGACATTCCCTGCGCCGCGGCCTCACGGATCGCTGCAATAAGTATCGAATTCCAATAAGTCTCGGAAGGGACGTGGCGTTTGCCATTGAACACGACGGAACGAACGGTCGTGAATGACAGACTGGGCGGCGATTCCGGGCTGAAAGGCCGAAAGCTCGATGTCGTCGTCGGCGATGTGTCGTCCGCCTCTAGCGCATCAAGAGCTTTGTTGATGACCGTTTCTATGGAATCGATCAAGGGGACGGCATGGGATTGTAGCCGGGCGAACGTTTCTTGAGAGAGGCTGACCATATGCACCACAAGCTCCTTACGATTTGACCGTTATAAGTCCTATAAGCCTCATAGAAACGTGTCAAGGGTCGTATGGAATCCTAGAGCTTCATGACGCGTCTTGGTTTCGGGGAGAACATTTCCGGGTGTTCGTGACACTTTGAGCCCAGTGGAGAACGCGCGGTATTACTGACGCTAGCCACTTTCGACTTCCCTCTCCGTTGAGGTCCCGTCGGCCTCAAAGGACCACGGGAACTCCAATCGGCTTCGCTCTGGTGAGTGCTAGCTAGGCAGAGGTGCGTTTACGGGTCCCATATTCCGCTCGCGGGCCCTGCCCCTCTGACGCCGAGAGGCAAATTTCCATCAAAATTTTTTCATCTTCGCGAGAGTGATTGTCGCCTGCAACCTGCCACAGGAAGTGGCAGCTACTGGGAGCGGGCCAAACATCGGTCTACACTGTGACCTGAGCCCCTGGATCTCCTCCAGATTTTGGTAGAGTCCGCCGCATTAGGGGGCGGACGGATGAAGCGCAGCAGGTTCAACGAAGAGCAGATCATTGCGATCTTGAAGGAACAGGAGGCCGGGCTGGGGACGGCCGACCTGTGCCGCAAGCATGGGATCGGCAGTGCCACCTTCTACAAGTGGAAGGCCAAGTATGGTGGCCTGGAAGTGTCCGATGCCCGTCGGCTGAAGGCACTCGAGGACGAGAACACTCGGCTCAAGAAGCTTCTGG
Organism: Devosia sp. J20-27; assembly: GCF_055808595.1. Lineage (NCBI taxonomy): Bacteria > Pseudomonadati > Pseudomonadota > Alphaproteobacteria > Hyphomicrobiales > Devosiaceae > Devosia > Devosia sp. J20-27. Next base: position 1,181,079 of record NZ_CM147875.1, read on the forward strand.
CCGAGGCAATGCTGGACAACGCCATCCTCAAGGATGTCGCTGCAAAAAAATGGTGACGCCCGACGCGAAGCGGGATGCGGTGGCCCATGCCTGCCTGGTGCATGGCGTGAGCCAGCGGCGGGCGTGTGAAGCTCTCGAAGTTGACCGATCGAGTGTCAGGTATCGCAGCCTGCGGCCGGACGATCGGGAACTGCGTGAGGCGATGAAGGCAGTCGCGTCACAACGCCGGCGGTTCGGCTACCGCCGCATCCACGTGATGCTGCAGCGGCAGGGCATCGACATGAACATCAAGAAGCTCAGGCGGCTCTATGGCGAGGAGAGACTGCAGGTGCGCAAGCGCGGCGGTCGCAAACGGGCCTTGGGCACGAGGCGCCCGATGATCGTGCCGGACCAGCCGAACCAGCGCTGGAGCCTCGACTTCGTCTCCGATGCCTTCACCGATGGTCGCCGCTTCCGGGTGCTGGCCGTCGTCGACAATCATACGCGCGAGTGCCTGGCTCTGGTCGCCGATACCGCGCTCTCGGGTAGGCGTGTGGTGCGCGAGCTCGATACCATCATTGCTCGCCGCGGTCGGCCCCTGACGGTGGTCAGCGACAACGGCACCGAGTTCACCAGCATGGCGATCCTGCGCTGGACCCAGGACCGCCAGATCGACTGGCACTACATCGCTCCCGGCAAGCCCATGCAGAACGGCCTCATCGAGAGCTTCAACGGCAGCTTCCGCGATGAATGTCTCAACGAGACGCTGTTCTCGTCACTGGCTGAGGCTCGGGACCGGATCAGCGCATGGAAGGAGGACTATAACACCCAGCGACCACACTCCTCGCTGGGCAATCTCACGCCCAACGAGTTCGCCACGCAACTGGCACTGGAAAAGCAGGCCGCATAGGGCCAAAACATCAACCAAGGACTCTCCTCAAAGCCGGAGGGAACTTGGGGCTCAGGTCAACTGAAATCCTGCAACTCGCCTGTCTCATACTTGACATAAAGGCATCGCGATCCGCCCTTGGCCTTCGCGACGGTGAAGTGTCGGACTGCCCGATTCTCTACCCTGTCTTCGAACTCTGGATGCATGCGGAAAAGAGCCTCGGCAAATAATGCGGCGTTCCCCACCAATGGCTCCTCGTTCGTAGTGTGCGCAGCAATCTCCTGAAATCGTCTCACGACGGCCGCCATGCTCGGAAACGTTTCATTTCCAACAGTGACTGGAATTGGTTTGGGCATCCGACCCTCCCTGCTTGAAGAGGTAAAGGATAGCTGGATCGCTGGAGAATCCCAATTGGACAGCCCAGTACAGCGTTGCACAGCATGATATAGACTGCTGATTTCTCTATCGATTTTGTAGCAATCGCCCTATCGAGATTCGAGTCTCAGGAGGTCTCCGAATGTCGATCTTGTCGCTCACGAAGAAAACCGTCGATGGTTTGCAGCACCCAGCCCGTGGACAGGTCCTCTACCGCGATGCCCAGTTTAGGGGGTTGGGCCTGAGGGTCGGCAAAGAGTCCAAGGTGTGGTTCGCGGAGGGTCAGGTTGCCCGGCGGACACGGCGCGTCACCATTGGCCGTGCGGACCTTATCCTTCCCGAAGCGGCACGCAAGAAAGCGATGACCATTCTCAATGACATGAACGCTGGGGTGGATCCCAACCGAGCGAAGCGAGAGCTGCTCGCAGAGCGGATCACGATGGACGAAGCGTTTAAGGCGTTCTTTCGGGCCAAAACCCTGTCCCGCTTTACGATAGACGCCTACGAGCGGACCCGAGCCGTTTATCTCGCGGCATGGCGCGCCAAGAGCCTGCAGGACATTAGCCGGCAGATGGTGTTGGCGCAGCATCGCAAGATCAGCGCGGAACGCGGTAATCCCACAGCGAACAGCGTTTTCCGACACTTTCGCTCCGTCTACAATTTTACGGCCGCCAACTACGACGTATTCCCACCTAACCCTGCAGGAATCCTAACGCAGGCAAGGGCGTGGCATAAGGAGCGCCGTCGACGCCGGCTCATCTCGGTGCAGCAGCTGCCCAGTTGGTGGCGGGCGGTGCAGAACGAGTCTCGAGGTGCGCGCGACATCCTACTGTTTGCCCTGTTTACCGGGATGCGCCGCTCTGAGGTGCTAACCCTGCGCTGGGAGAGTGTTGATCTCGCCGGCAAAGCCCTGCATCTGCCGACGACCAAGAATGGGGACCCGCTCGACCTGCCGATGTCCGACTTTGTCGCCGAACTTGTCTCCTGCCGGCGCGAGCTTGTGGGCCAGTCTGAATGGGTGTTTCCCGGCGATGGAGCGAGCGGGCATATCACCGAGGTAAAGTCTTTCGTCGGGAGGGTCGTCGAGGTGTCGGGCGTTGAATTCAGCATGCACGACTTGCGCCGGACCTTTGTGACCGTGGCCGAGAGCCTTGACGTCAGCGCGTATGCACTCAAGCGCCTACTTAACCACCGGGCAGACACCGACGTTACCGGCGGGTACATTATTATCGACGCCGAGCGGCTTCGGGCACCGTCTCAGCTGGTTGCAACGCGTCTACTGGAGTTGGCCTATGCTTCTGAAGTTTGATGAGTTTGATCAGCTGCTTGGTGAGTACCAGTCCGAGTTTGGCGAAGACCTGGTGAACGAACTCAAAGGCGGTCGCGGCGCCGACGACCTGCTTAAACGGATTGTGCTTGGCTTCATTTGGGCGAACCCCTCAAAAACTACGAGCGACAAAGAGCGGCTTGCGAGCGCGCTCAGCGCTCTGACGGGTCGGCCGCAGCGGGTCAAAGTCTATGACGACGAGAGCGTACTGGAAGCGATGGCAGAAGCGCGCGCGGAGGATGAGATCAGACAGAGACGCGACTCCGCTTTCCGTCCGCGTTCGGACCGCGGGTTAGCGGAACTCTATGCGCCGCTGCTCAAGGACCAACAGTCTGTCACTTCAACTGCAGAGAGGCTCAGAAAGTCATTTTCGAAGCGACAGGCGGAGCTCCTTCATACCGTCAACGAGCGAGCAGTGGCAGTTGAGGTCCTAAGGCGTTACGTCCTTGCCGACATGGAGAAAATGCTGGGCAAGTTTGGCATCGGTTTCTTTGGCGAAAGCTGAGTTGTTGGGGAAAAGTTCGCTTGAACTTCCCCCGCCCGGACCGGCAAAAATGTGAGTATTAGGAGACCTCGCTTCAACCAAGGAGGTCTCTATGTACAACCCGCGTCGCTCGCCACCCGCTTTCGACTACAGCTCTGACGACCAGCCAAACACGTCGTGCTTGGGCTGTCAGCGCGGACCGGAACAGTGCCCGTTTCGCCGACATTCCGACCTCCGTCCAGATGGACCAGCGGCCCACGATGTTGAGTCGCCTACGACTCTCACGTGCCTCATTTGGGAGGCAAAAAATGAAAAATCCTGATCCGCTGCTCAATGAGGTCGAAGCCGCGGACTACATGCGCATCAGCGTGTACTGGCTACAAAAAGTCCGTTCCCAGCAACGGACCGGGCCGAGTGTGACGCGAGTTGGCGCTGCGATCCGTTACCGGCGATCGGCGCTCGATGAATTCTTGCAAGAGCACACAGCGCCGGGCGATCCCCTTGCGCCCCCTCAGCGGGGTGGCAAATGACCGAGCCCACGACCGAAACCATCGCAGGCGACGTCGACGCCGCCATGAGCTTTCTTACTTCGCGAAACCCAGATGGTCCGTGGCACCTTTGTGCCATCATCCCGGATGGCGGGCTGCTCTCGAAGACATTTCTCGCGTCTGAGAGTGCGGCCGCACGCGCCTTTATCCAGCAGCATAACGGTCGACGAAATCTCTATGTCCACGTGAATCTGCTGCTGGACGGGCTAAAGGATATCAAAGCCAAGAAGTCCGACGTGGGTCATGCGCTCTGGGCACATGTGGACCTCGATGATCTAGATGCTCTGCCCCGAGTGGTGGCATTCCTCCCCGCTCCGACTGCGGTGGTTTGCTCGGGTGGCGGATACAACGTCTATTGGGCCTTTTCCGAACCGATTGCAGACCTTCCGCGCGTAGAGCGCATCAACCGTTGGCTGGTGGCGAAGCTTGATGGCGACCCAGCTGCGACGGATTGCAGTCGCATCCTTCGTCTTCCCGGCACTATAAATCTGCCGACGAAAAAGAAGCGCGAACGCGGCCGCACGCCGTCACTGGCATACCTAGTTGAGGAGCAAACGAATTGGACGCGACGTTACGATCCCGCAGAGTTTGGTGAGAGCACAGCTGATGCAACCGCGGTGGCGCTGATCGAGCCCGATCACCTCACAGTTGCTCCTATCGATCTGCCGGAGGGGATCAGCGAGCGTACGCGAGAGGTCGCGATCCTTGGCGACGACCCCACGCGTCCCCGTTCCAGCGACGATCCGCGCTTCAATAGCCGCAGTGAGGCGGTCTTTTCGGTGGCATGCGGTCTAGTCAAGGCAGGTCTTGATCTGCTCGCGGTCGCCGGCGTCCTCATTAACCCAAGGTACGCCATCTCCGAGTCCATTCTAGAGAAACAGTCGCCCTCGGCTGAGGCGCTGCGCCAAGCCACCAAGGCGTCCATGAGAATGAAGGATGCCTGGCCGGATGGCAGCGACGGCCGAAGCGCTGCGCCCCGCCGCACTTTCCAAAACACCCAGGCTGCCCTGTTGCGGCTCGGGGCAGAATTCTATTTCGACGAGTTTCAGCAGCGGATGTTTGTATCCGGGAGGGAGCTGCAATCCTTCCAAGGCGAGGTCAGCGACGTAGTCTCCCTCCACCTCCGTGACGCCATTAACAAGCGTTTCGGCTTTGACCCGGGCAAAGAGATGACGCGCGATGCCGTCGAGCAGCTCTGCCACCAGAACCCGATCGATCCGGTGTGCGATTACCTGGCGTCCTTGGAATGGGATGGTCAACCGCGCATCGATACTTGGCTGGTCGACTTCGCCGGTGCTGAGGACAACCCGTACACGCTGGCAGTCGGAGCGATCCTGCTGATGGCTGGCGTACGTCGACCCAGACAGCCGGGCGTAAAGTTCGATACAATAGTCGTTCTGGAGGGTCCGCAGGGATCAGGAAAGTCGACACTTCTCAGGATCATGGCGAGCGACAAGTTCTTCAGCGACAGCGACCTTCTAGCCCTAGACCAGCGCGCCCAGATGGAAGCACTCGGAGGCGTATGGATTTACGAAATTGGCGAGCTTTCGGGATTGCGGTTCACCGACGTGAACAAGGTCAAAGCCTTTGCATCGAGAGCCGTCGATCGTGCCCGGCCCGCCTATGCCAGATACAGCGAAGTGCGCCCTCGCAGGGGCGTCTTGGTGGGGACTACGAACGACGATCAGTACCTGAAGGACGAAACCGGCAACCGTCGATTTTGGCCCGTGCGAACGGGTACGATCGACCTGGTCGGACTCAGTGTTTATCGGGATCAACTTTGGGCTGAAGCTGCTCACCGCGAGGCGATGGGCGAAAGCATAGAGCTGAAGGCCGAGCTTTGGCCCGCTGCCCGCGTCGAGCAACAGAAGCGCCTTGAGGCGGACGGGTGGGAGGGGATTCTTGAGAACCTGACTGGGTCACTTGCGCACGGAAAGGAAATGGTGGCGAGCAACTGGATCATGACCGAGACCCTTGGAGTCTTGCCCGGTCATGTCCACGCACATCACTGGAAGAGACTGAGCCGGGCAATGAATGGGCTCGGGTGGAACGGCCCGCAAACCCTCACGTTCGCAAGCGGAAACAAAGCCAAAGGGTATTGGCGCGAGCCCGTCCACGACGATCAGTCGGAACCGATATAACCTTGGTAACGGTAGTAACTCTTAGCCTTACCTTTACCGGGACGCGGCTACGGCCCGGCGCGCCGGGCCCGCCTTTAACGCCCGGCCCGTTACCACGGTACGGGCGTAGGCACCGTTACCACGAGCCCTCCAGCGGTCACACAGTCGGTTGCGTCGCCGTTAGGGCGCCGTAACCTTTAGCGGGGCCTAGGACGGTGGTGATCCTCCAATCGCCATAGGGCGTCTTGTATGCAGGATGGGCTTAAGGACGTATCATAGGTAGGTGCTGCAGAAGCTCACCGTGACTTTCCTGAAATTGCACTGACAGTTTTATTCCCATCGCGTCGATCATGAAGGTGCGCCAAACATGACCGCTGACATTCTAAAACTTGCAGGTCTCGAGTTTGCCTTTGTCGCTCCAATCGAACCGGAGCGAGACGACGCCGGCGCCTTGCGGCTAACCTGGCCTCAAGCAAGATATGCGAACATCGGAAGTCTGGCGCTTAATGCTTACGGAGTAGGGCCATTCTGCAAGTTTAGGATTCCGAGCCGTCTTAAAGTGGCAGGTGTTTACGTCATCACGATCGGCGGCGAAGCGAATTACGTAGGGGAGTGCGCCAACTTCGCCGCGCGGTTCAATGCGGGCTATGGCAACATATCGCCCCGGAACTGCTTCAAGGGCGGGCAGGAAACGAATTGCCGCGTCAACAATCTCATTTGCAAGGCTGCTGGGGAGGGCACGACGGTTGGACTATGGTTCTATGAGACCACCGATTTCAAAGCCGTCGAGGCGAGACTTCGGTCCGTTCTCCGCCTTCCGTGGAACAGGATTTGATATGCCGGCCACCGCACCCCACCCTTCCCATCTAACCTGATTAGGTGCCAACGTGATCATCTGGCACCGGCGATGGTCGCCAATGAACGCATGTGGTCGACTGTTTGCTATTCCTAAGGAAATGGGCAGCCTGTAAATCGACGCTGCCCACTTGATGTCCTGCCGTCGGCAGGATGGACCAAGGGGTCGCAAGAGCAGTGAGGACTATGCCATGCCTGTCGCCACTGTATTACTTCCGGATCGTACGGATTTGGAAACGATGCTGCGCTTTGGCATTGAGCTTGATTACTACGCAATGCACAATCGGCTCTCAATTGATTTTGGGAATCAGCCCCACTTCTTTTCCCCATTCTATATGTTGTTTCTTGCTGCTAAGCTGCGAGCGCTTAAGGCTCGCAACCCCGATTTGCGCATCGACGTTAAGAACCATTCGGCCAATGTATATCCCGGCCACATGGGGTTCTTCCACATGTTCGGGCTCGACTTGGGCAGGGAGGTGGGAGAAGCGTGGGGAAGCGACAACTATGTGCCGCTGACTTGCATTGAGCGCAGCGCTCTCTATGAGGAGCCGGGCGACAAGTATAGGGAGCTTCCTGACCTAGTTCAGCGACATGCTGACGGCGTGGCCCGTGTCATTGCGCGAAGCGATGAGGTATCGGAAATGTTCAATGTTTTGTCGTTCTCCATTCGGGAGGTGATGAGGAACGTTTTTGAGCACAGTCGTTCTGACACGCTGTTCTACTGTGCTCAGTATTGGCCCAGGAGCAATAAGGTGGAATTTGCGCTTGCCGACTTCGGAATTGGTGTTCGGAAAGGATTGGCTGAAAACCCAAACTTCCGTTTCCCGTCCGACAAGCAGGCGATTGAGTGGAGTCTGCTGCCGAGCGTTTCCGGAAAAACGCACCTGCCGAGAACATCAGAGACTTGGTTCAACTCAGGATACGGCCTGTACATGACCAGCCGGCTGGCTCGCAATGGCGGGAATTTCGTGCTTGCGAGCGGTTCAACCGCCGTCCATCTGTCCAGAAAGACCAAAACCAACTACCGAACGTCATTTCCTGGTACAGCCCTGCGCTTTAACTTAAGCGTGGAAGAAATTGGCAACGTCAAGGACAGGCTGCAAGAGTTTCGTAGGGACGGCTTCGAACTTGCGAAAACTATCGCCGGGTCAGGCAATCGACCTCCCTCCGCTATGTCTCTGTTGTTACGCAGCGATTACAAGGCATAGCAGCAGCGGCGCCATGAAGTGCAGGCTTCCACCTAAGGTGGATGTCTACCGCTCGACTTTGCGTCATATGGCAAGGCGCCCTTCTTGCGGAAGTTCGACGGAGCAGGAGTTGGTTTTTGGATTGTTCAGGAAACCGGCAGCAAAACCTCTCGAGATAGGTAGTTTACGCGCGGGGTGCGTCGTCGAACGTTTGTTCCTCGGCCATCGTCGGCCGAATGTTGAGTGAACCAAGGTGCGATCGTGCGCCGCCGGATTCGGCCCGTAAGCAAGTGATGACCGAAGCCCCGATAGATAGTTAGAGATGCTGCGCCAGCTCGAATGCGCCTGCCGAAGAAACTCGCACCTCGAATTGGTCTATCTGAAAGCCCGCCTGTCTCAGCAGTTCACCGTAAAAACTGCGCCGCTCATCGGTCATTCGAAGGCCGAATGCGACGCTGGTTAGTTCACCGGGGAAATCAAACGATCCACTCGTTTCTTCGACGTATCGCCACTCCCGCTCATAGCTCCAAGTCGTTGGCTTCGTACTTATACTCGCTCGAAATACGGGATCGTCAAAAGAGAATTTCGAATTCGAAGCGAACCGAATTCCGTCAAAAGTAACTTCTACCGTCTGGTTGAAGCCGACAGTGAACGTGGGTTTGCTGTCCGCATAGGTCACGGGCAGGGTGTGGTACGAGTCGGCCAGCTTGCTGCCGTCTTGAACAGCAAAGCCCAGCGCGAGCCCGCTGTGGTCACCTGCATAGTGCGCCCACATGGGATGATTGTCTGCGCACTCGCTGAGGCTAAAAATGCCGACAGCGGAGAGCTGTGTCTGGAGACTATCGAAGATCCTTCTAGGATCTGAAAGCGCTACTCCGTGTTCTCGGTAGAGCTCCCTCATTGCGCGTATGCGCCTGTCGTGCGGGAGCTTCGATACATGCTTGAACCACTTACGGGTGCGTTGAGGGCTATATGAGAAGAGCCTGCCGCTGGGTCCCGCTGGGTTGTAAAGTACCCCCATGAACTGACCCCTCTCCATTTCTTGGATGGTTTGCTGCTTCCAGTCTTCGGGAATGATGCCGGTCCTACACTCTAGCGGGTCATTCATTTTCGCAGCGGTAGACAGCCATACCTTGCGGCTCGTTATAATTTCCTCAGTTCGGGCGCTATCGGGACGGTATTTATAGAGGATCGTTGGCATTGTTGCGGGCTGCCCTTTTTCTCACGTGGTTGGCGGTGGGGCGTGGCCGGCTCCGCGCCAGCCCCCGTCGCTCACCCCGCCCGAGTCTCCTTCAGGCTGGATGGAAGTTGGGGGCAACGTCACCGCGTCGGCCCCAAGCGACAAGGCCCAGCTAGAGGGTACATTTCACCAACCGCATGGCAATCAGGTAGGCGGGCTTGTAGATTTGGTTGTGCGTTTCATTCGGCGTTATCGACCCGTGGAACAGCGCGTTGCGGAGCCCGTAAAGCACGTCGATCAACGCGGAAAAGTTCTTGCTAGCGTCATTGATGAAGTGGACTTCGCCATAGGTGAGCTTCTTTTGTGCACCGTGGCCCGCCAAAACGCTCATAGTCACACGCGGAGCGACTGCTTCGAATAAGGCCAAGAGCAATGCGCGCTGCTCGTCCTTCAGGGCTTGGAAATTTCCGTCGTCCTCAAGCGTCTTCCGATCGTGCGAGGGAAGCGTGAGCGCAAAGGCCGCGACAGTCTTCGAGGCGGATACTTCAATGTATACTTCGCCTTTGTTCGGATGGTCGCGGCGGCAGCGAAAATCTCGCTTCCACTTTGTTTTTTGTTCGTCCTTCTTTATATTCGCGCCGATATCGACAGTGTCGAAGCAGACCCGACCTTTGCGGCCTTCAACAATGCATTCCTGAAGGCGACTGTGAAGTTCGTTGATTTGTAACCGGAACTCGCGTGCGTCGGGGCTATCGTCTTGCCAACCACCTTCTGCGTCATACGCGACCTTCAAATACTTCGACATCATGGGTAATGTCTTGTTCTTCACGACGTTGCCGGTTCCCTTGACCTTGTCCAGCAATTCGCGGTCGGAAAGGTCGCCGAATGTGTCGGTCATCCATGCGTTGAAGGGTATCCATGCCTTGATGAATTGGCTGAACCAATCGACTTCTGCCTGGTCGCGCCACCGTTTCAGATTGTCCCCCAAGCCCGGCATCACAGGGCCCCCATCTTGTCGAGATAGGCCATGGCAGCGGCCTCGCTGTCTTCGATGGCAATTTCAACAGCGCGCTTGGCAGCGTCGAGCAGGTCTCTGGCTCCACGCTCCTGAGCGAAGGCATCCATGATTGACTGACATACAGCACTCTGAACGTCATCTGGTGCCTGCCAAACCACCACCTTAGCAATGTCACTGGGATAGAGTTCAATTTGGCCTGAAGAGCCCCTGATGTGCCGCTCGATCTGCCACTGGCCGAGTGGACTATTCAGAAACACCGCCATATAGACGGGGTCGAGTTGTCCCGTTCGCAGAACTGTGACGTGATTGTCAGGCAGTGCCCTCTCAGCATGAAGATAAGCGGCCGCGCGCCCAATCGTACCCACGCCGGTTCCGTTCACCAAGACGTCGCCGTTCCCGATGACGACCGGGGAGCCTTCCTCAGTGGCGGTGCGATTGTCGTCGAGGGCCACGCGGTTGATCCGAACATGCTTTGAGTTCACGACTGGCAGACCGGTGTCAGCGTATTGCGGCTGTCGTCCCCGCGCGTTGGTGGTCAATATATCGCCCAACTCTATCCCGCGACCTGTAAGACGCAACCGCTCCGCGATCTCCGCGAAGATGGGCCTGAAATACTGAGCATCCAGCCGCCCGGCGGCGAAGGCGTCGCTGGCGCGGGCCGCGTAGGACAGTGGCCCCTGCGTGGTCCAATCAGCAAAACCAAGCGCCTTGAGTAAGGCGGTTTCGGCGTCTTTGTGCAGCTGTTTTGAGACTTCGGTGGTCGAGAGCGCTTTTCGGAAGATCGATTCAACTCTCGCCTGAAAAATTACACTTGGACGATGAACCATCACGTCCTTCAGGTCATCCAGATTCAAACCCTTCTGAATTGCGCCCCGTTCTTTGCGAAGTAATAAATTTCTACCGTATTCACTATTCAGATATACGGTCAAATATACAGGATTGATATCTCTCGGTCTTAGTACGGTGCTTTTGCAGCTAAATACAGCCGGAATATCTTTTTCCGTAACCAGCGCAGCGTTACCAAGAGTACCGACAACCGAGACCATAACGTCGTTGTTTCGAAGCGCATACTTCCTCAAGCGCTGATAGTCCTCACCTGGCATGAAGACATTGTCATTGTCCATAAGAATTAAAGGCTTGACGTCCTTTCCTCGTATGTATCTGTAATTCTGCTCATTGGTGTAGCTATCTATAGTAAACTCGGAACCGAACGGCCCAATCAAGAAATCAGTTCCGGTTCCCAGTTTTGCCGAATCGACACGCCCAATTCTCTCTTCTAGTTCAAGGAAGCGCTTCCTGTAGTACTCGCTGTCAATCCGATCGGTGAACTCGAGTTCTGACTTGGAGATAAGGCTTACTTCGAGCCCCCCCGATAGCGCATCCAATTTTGCGCTATCGTGAGGGCCTAGTGAAAAAAACTTAGGCGCTCTTTCTTCGCGAATTCGATGAACGCTTCGGCAATTCCTTCCGGTCGTTCGATCACAGTTCCGTCGGGCAGTTCGGCGTTGTGCCGGAACAGATCGTGGGCCACGATGAAGTGCCCGTGTTCGTCCCGCTCATTCACGCCATCGGCGTTCTTGACGTAGACCTTTTCGCCCCGGTTGTTGACGCTTTCGATCTGCTGCGTAGCGAAGAAGATGTTGTAGTCTTCTACCTTCTCGCACAGCGGCCCGGCGTTAACATCTTCGTTCCACTTCTGTACGAACAGCACGCTTGTCTTGGTGCCGGTGTGCGGCTTGAACGTGTTCGGGTGTAGCCCGACGACCGCCAGAATGCGGCACTGTTCCATGATGAACTTGCGCACCCGTTGGTCGCTGGAATTGTTGAAGCGGCCTTGGGGTAGCACGACCGCCATGCGCCCGCCGGGCTTCAGGAAATCCAGATTGCGTTCGATGAACAGAAGGTCGCGCCCGACGGAGCTTTCGTACTTGCCGTTGTCCTTTTGTGCGATGCTGTAAGGCGCAAGCATGTCGGTTTGTTTGATATCGCCCGCAAAGGGCGGGTTCGCCATCACCAGGTCGAAGTTGAAGTTGCGGAAGTCGCCGTTCTTCTTGTTCGCCCGCAGCTTCTTCAGCTTCGTCCAGCCCGGCCCATAGGTTTCCTGCCACTCGTCTTGCTTGGTCGTCTCTTCCCATTTCTGCCAATCCAGCGTGTTCATGTGCAGCACGTTGGTCTGACCATCGCCGGCGATGAGGTTGAGGCAGCGGGACACGCGGACACTCTTTTCGTCGAAGTCCAGCGCGAAGACTCTGTTCGTCACATAGTCGATGCAGCGTTGGGGTTTGCGTTCGGCGGTAAAAAGGTTCGATCGGGGCAAGCCCAATTCTTCAAGGATATTGCCCCAGACGTGGAACATGGAATGCACAGTGAAGCCCGCCGACCCGCAGGCGGGGTCGATGACGGTTTCCTGTTCGGTTGGGTTCAGCATCTTCACGCACATGTCGATGACCCAGCGCGGCGTGAAGTATTGCCCCTTTTCGCCCTTGGCTGATTTCGACACGAGATACTCAAACGCGTCGTCCACCACGTCCAGGTTCGAGTTGAAAAGTTTCCATTCTTCCAGCGAGGCGACGCAAACCTGTAGGTGGTCCTGCGAGAGCTTGATCCGTTCGTCATCGGAAAAGACGCCCGGCCATTCCTCCTTAGCCGCGTCGAATAGTTTTTGAATGTTCTCTTTCAGCTTCGAGGCGGTATTGCTGTTGCGAAAACGCAAGTGTGGGTATCGGCCTTGGTGGCACGACATTTCGTCGTAAAGCTTAGTGAAGACCAGCTTGAAGACCTCTTCGAACACGTCCACGCCCGCGTTCGCCAGAACTTCGTCTTCCAGGTCGACGATCTTTTCACGCAATGCCTTGTTGCCCGCCGAGGAAAGGGCGCGTTCGTTTTCCTTGTCCTCAAGGGTTTTCAGTGTCCACGGCTCATTGATGATATCTTCGATGTCCTGCGTGGCCGTAGGCAGGTGCGGGATTTCTTGTAGGTAGTTCGGGTTTTTGCGGTTCCAGACCTTGCTGTCAGGTCCGTTGCTCCAAAGCGCCAAGGGTGCGCCCGTAGCATGGGTATAAGAACGAAGCTGCTCTTTGCCGTCTTTTGCTTTCCCCTGCTTCACTTCGACGACGATATAGGGAACGGTCGGCCGGTCGGCGTCGAAGACCACGATATCCGCACGCTTCGATGAGTCGCGGCCGAAGGTTATCGGGTATTCGACGGCAAGACGGCTCAACGGATATCCATATCTGCCTTGAAGCTGGTGCAATAGAAATTGGCGAACGCACTCTTCAGGCTTGGCCAAAATCTCCTTCTTCCGAACCGGGCACTGGAAATAGAACTTGTCGTTCTTTTCAAATAGAAGCCCATCAAGCGCAGCCACTTCAGCTGCGGACAATGATCCGAGCCAAGGGCCAATGTCGCTTCCGGCAAATAGTCTAGAAACACCCACTTTAAGTCCGCCCCTCTTGCCGATTTGCCCGGATCGTTACCACACGGCGATTCGCTGTGTCAGTTCTTTCAAGCGTTCACTAGCGCCCATCTGCCACGTGCAAAAGCATCCGAAAGCGAAAGCGAAGACTGGAACTTACGTAGCAGGCAGAACAACCCGGCTCCAGCGGGTGTCACACCTTGCGACCCTCCTCGCAGCAACGCAGTTTTCGATGTGTGGTGGTGTCCGATGGTGCGCCACCGCCGAGCGGCTGAAACGCCGAAAATGCGCAGCCGATGAATACATAACGATATCAGATCATTGAGTTGGTGCCGCTTAGGTGACTCGAACACCTGACCCCATCATTACGAATGATGTGCTCTACCAACTGAGCTAAAGCGGCTTACCAGACGCAGGGCAACCTACTATCGCCCTACTATTTCGTTTCATAGCCCACCAACTCATTGGCGGCAAACGTCATTCACGGACGGACCCGCTAATTACGAATGATGTGCTCTACCAACTGAGCTAAAGCGGCGACGCGGGCGGCCGGAGGCTGCGCGACGCCGGTCTTTTACTGGCGCCGGTGCGGCTGTGCAAGGGGTCAGTTGTCGGGAAGTGCCAGCTGGGTGCCCGATGCCCGCTGCCCCTCGGGGGGTGTCTCGGGGACGCGGGTGGCGACGGCGCTGGTGGGCACCCGCCACTCGAAGGCGTCGAGCTTGCCGGTGACGGGAGAGAGCGGTTCCCATTCCTCGGCGGTAATGCCGTCGGCGGTCCAGACCGGGTCGCGCGGCGCCCGCACGGCGCGGTTGACCCATTCGCGGGCCTTGCCCTGATCGTCGGACTGGCCTTCCTCGATCTCGGCCATCAGCAGGCACACCGACTGGCTGGGATTGGCCGAGGAATAATTGGCCAGCGCATGGCGCGCCGCCGGCCAGTCATAGGCGTCGATGCAGGCGCGGGCCAACACCAGGGCGGCAGGCTTGTTCTGCGGCGGCGCATCGATCAGTTCGCGCACTCGCTTCAGCCGGTCGACGGCGGAGGTGCCCTGCACGGCATTGGCAAACAGCGTGGCGATGTCGGGATGCGAGGTGGCGCGCCAGACCCGGCGGAGCAGGCTCATGGCCTTCCGGCTGTCGCCGCGGTTGATGTAGATGCGCGCCGCGATCAGCGCGGCGGGGACGAAATCGGGCACCAGCTTGAGCGCGCCCAGCGCGTGGTCCAGTGCGGCCATCGCGTCGGTGTTTTCGGCGAGCTGGGCGCGGGCAGTGGCAACGACCGCCTGGCGGCGGCGCTTGCGCATCTTTTCCTCGCGGCTGACGGCCGGCGCGGAGGCCACCATTTCGGCAGCTTCCGCCCAGAGGCCCTTGCGCGTCAGATCGTCGAACACCGCAGCATTGGCCCACGGGGTGTGCGGCGCAATCTCGGTGGCCTTCTGGGCAAAGGTCAGCGCCGCGTCGGTGCGGCCCTGGGTGCGGGCCTGGTCATAGAGGCCCGACAGCGCCGCCAGGGCGGTCTTCTTGTTGGTGATCAGCGCCCGGTAGTGTTCGCGGGCCGAATGCATGTCGCCCAGCGCCAGGTCGGCACGCGCTTCTAGCAGTTGCGCGGCAGCGTTCTGCGGCAGGTTGGCGCGGGCCTCGCGGGCCAGCAGCCGGGCCTTTGAAGGATCGCCGGCCTGCAGGGCGATGAAGCCGTCCGACAGGGCCGAAAACGCTACGTCCTTGCGGCGCTCGCGGGCGCGGCGGGCCAGATAGTAGGGGGCCCCCAGCACCCGGCGCAGCAGGCCCCAGGTGAAAATGATGAGGGCAATCGCCGCCAGCACGAAGAACACCGCGACGCCGAGCCGCGGCTGCATGCGAAAGCCCAGCAGTTCCAGCGTCAGCGTGCCGGGCAGGCTGATCAGCCAGGCAATGCCGGCCGTGACCAGCAGGCTGATGATGATCCAGTAGGCGAGGCGGATCACTGTGCTGCCTCCGCCGTCGGCGCCAGGGCCTGGGCCCGCAATGCGGCGACAAACTGCTCGGCGGCAGCGTGATTGCGCACCGACGTGGCAACGTCTCCGGCTGCAGACTGCATCGCCGGCGGCAACTGGCCGAGCAGGTCGGCGGCGGCGACGAAGTCCTGCCGCGCCATGGCTGCCTCAAGGCGCGAAACGATGGCCTCGGGCGTATTGCCCGGCATTTCCCCGGTGGGGCGCAGCGCCAGCAGGCCCTTGGCCCACTCGATGGCGTCCTGGCCCCAGTCGCCGGTGCTCTCGGCCGTGCGGCCGGCCAGCATGGAGGGCACCACCGCTTCGAAATCGTTGAGCAGCCTGTCAGGGCGGGCGAGGCCGGTTTCCGCCGCGGCAGCCAGGGTCTCCGGCACGGCAAGGTTGGGCAGCAGGGCGTTCAGGCTCTCGAGTTCGGCGGCAAACGGGCGGCCGGCGGCGAACGCGGTCTCAAGCCCGGAAACGACGAGCGGCAGCTTGACGGCCGGGCCGATATTGGCGCCGCCCAGCGTCTGGGTCTGCTTGGCGATGGCGGATTTTGCGGCTTCGAGATCGCTGCGGAGGCCGGCAATCTCGCCCGCCTGGCCATCGAGCCCGTCGAGCCGGGCCGTTATCGCGGCGATCGCCGCCTCGATGCCGTTGAGGCTTTCCGCCAGCGCGGCCGCATCGGCAGAGGATGCGCCGGCGGCAATGGCAGTGACGCGGGCGTCGAGCGTATCGAGTTGCGTTGTGAGCGGCCCCAGATCCACGTCTGTGACGGTCGGAATACTGGCCTGCACATCATCGATGCGTGTCGCCAGCGCGTCCTGACCGGCTTTGAGCTGGTTGAGGCCGGTATCGAGCTGGGTAATCGTCGCGTCGAGGCTCACCTGGGTCTTGAGGGCCCCCTCTTCGAGCGCCGGCAGCCGGCTTTCGAGCGCAGCCAGCCGTCCGTCGAGGTCAACCAGCTGTTCGGCGGGATCGGCAAACCCCGGACTGGTCGACGGCAGCGGCACCAGATTGACCAGGGCATAGGTCAGCGCTGTGCCCAGCAGCGCGCCGGCAACCACGGCGATGGAAATGGCACTCCACGGCATGGCCAGCCGCGCCTGGCGCACCGGCGTTGCGGGTGGTGTCGGCGGCGTGGGCGGGACCGGATTGCGCGGCGTTTCGGGCTTCGGTTCCGACTTCGTTGCCGCCGGCGTCTCCGGCTCGGTCTCAGGTCTGGCTTCAGATCCCTCTGTGGCCTTCTGCGCGCCGGAGCCTGCCGGCGCGACGGTCGTCTCGGGCCTGGCAGCGGCCTCAGGCTTTGCGGCGTCCGGTTTGGCAGCGGTGTCCGGTTTGGCCCTGGTCGAGGTCCTGGCGTTCCGTGCGGCGGGCTTTTCCGGCTCGGCGGACTGGCTGGCGTCGTTGGCCTTGAGATCGATGACCGGTGGTTTCACGGGTCCCGATTTGCGCTCAGCCATGCGGCGTTTCCTCGAATTGCTGGGTCATCATGTGTTGCGGTCGCGCGAAAAAGACAAGGCCAAAGCCATCATAGCCTCTTCGCTCGGGTAGTCGGCCAGTCCCACGCGGACAAAATGGACATCGAGCAGGGGTGCGGCAACCGTTTCGGACAGACAAAGCATCCCCATTTCGAGTCGTGACAGGCCGCTCAACTGCTGCGCGCTCAGCCTGGCGAAGGTTTCCGCCGTGCGGCGCGAGTAGAACAGAACGGCGTCGATACTGCCATCCTCAAGCTCGCCGACGATCTGCGCCGGCAGTTCGGCAATTGCCGTCATGGCGTAGACCTGGGTGGCAATCACCATCAGGCCGAAGGGCGCCAGCGATTTGGCCAGGTCGCCGGACTGATCGCGGCCCGCGGGATAGAATATCGGACCGGCGAGACCGGAATGTGCCAGCAGTTCGACGAGGTCGGCAAAGCCGCCACCGGCGCTGGTCACATCGGCAAAGCCCGTGTCGCGCGCCACTGCGGCCGTGCGGTCACCCACGGCAAATACAGGCAGCCTAATGAAATCGGCGATGGCGCCGCGTTCGTCGAGGGCGCGCAGCGCGTTGGTGCTGGTGACAGCAATCGCCGCAAACCCGGCTGCATCGGGCAGACTGGTGGGCAGGGTGTGGAAGGTCAGCAGGGGACAGAGCGCGGCTTCGATATCGAGCGCAGCGAGCCGCGCGGCGGTGTCGCTGGCGTCAGGTTCGGGACGTGTGACGAGCATACGGACCAAACTGGCTCATCCCCACAATCGTTTCATGAAGGCCGGTCCGGCAAGTTCGAGCAGGTGCCGACCCAGTTGTGTTCCCAATGCGCGGGCCTCGCCCGGCGTTCCGCTGAGGCTTGCATTGAAGGCCTGTTTGCCGTCCGGCGACAGAATCTCCCCGTGCAGCGTGCAGGAACTCTCGGTCAATTCCGTGAACGCACCAATCGGTGTCCGGCATGATCCGTCCAGTGCCGCGAGCATGGCACGTTCGGCCGCAATTGCAATGGAGGTCGGGCCATGGTCGAGCGGCGCCACCAGTTCGGCGGTGCGCGTATCGTCGGCCCGGTGCTCGAGCCCGATGGCACCCTGCGCCGGGGCCGGCGGAAAGCGGCGCGGATCGATGTAGCTGCGGATAAGGCTGGATTTGCCGAGCCGGTTCAGGCCGGCAGCGGCCAGCAGGGTGGCGGCGGCGATGCCCTGTTCGAGCTTGCCGAGCCGGGTTTCCACATTGCCACGAAACGGCACGACCTCGATGTCGGGTCGCTCGCGCAGCATCTGCGCGGCGCGGCGGATCGATGAACTGCCCAGCTTGCTGCCAGCGGGCAGTTCGTCAATGCCGGCATAGTCATGCGAAACGAAGGCGTCGCGGACGTCCTCGCGCTGCAGGAAGGTCGAAAGCACCAGCCCATCCGGCAGGTCGGTCGCCATGTCCTTGGACGAATGCACGCCGACATCGACTTCGCCGGCGAGGATGGCCGCCTCGATTTCCTTGGAAAACAGGCCCTTGCCGCCGGCTTCGCTGAGGGGACGGTCGGTCAGCCGATCACCGGTGGTGGTGATGACACGGATTTCGATTTCGGCGACTGGGACGCCGTACCGCTCGGACAGCAGGCGGGCGACCAGATTGGCCTGGGCCAGGGCCAGCGGCGAACCGCGGGTGCCGAGGCGAAGGAATGGGGCGGCAGATTGCAATCTCGTCTCGTCCTCTATAGCTCAAGACGCGGGCGACGGGACGGCTTAGACCACGAACAACGACCGGGCAAGGCGCATGAAGGTATTGGGTATCGAGACCAGCTGCGACGAAACCGCCGCCGCCGTCGTCGAACGCGACGCGGCGGGGCGCGCCACCATCCTGTCCAACATCGTGCGCAGCCAGCTCGACGAGCATGCGGCCTTTGGCGGCGTCGTGCCCGAACTGGCGGCCCGCAGCCATGTCAGCCATCTCGACGGCATCATCGCCAAAGCGGCGGAACAGGCTGGCGTGGCGCTGCGCGACATCGATGCGGTCGCTGCCACTGCCGGGCCGGGGCTGATTGGCGGCGTGCTGGTGGGGCTGACCACCGGCAAGGCGCTGGCCGCGGCGCTGGGCAAGCCGTTGATCGCGGTCAACCACCTCGAAGCGCACGCGCTGACGGCGCGGCTAACCGACGGGGTGCGCTTTCCCTATCTGATGCTGCTGGTCTCGGGTGGTCACAGCCAGTTTGTGCTGGTGCGCGGCGTCGGCGACTACGAGCGCTGGGGTTCGACCATCGACGATGCTCTGGGCGAGGCCTTCGACAAGGTGGCCAAGCTGCTCGGGCTGGGCGTGCCGGGCGGACCGCATGTCGAGCGGCAGGCGCTGCAGGGCGATCCCAAGCGTTTCAGGTTTCCGCGGCCGCTGCTGCGCGAAAAGAACCTCGATTTTTCGTTCTCGGGTCTGAAGACCGCCGTGCGGCTGGCGGCCGAGCAGATCGCGCCGCTTTCCGATCAGGATGTGGCCGATATCTGCGCCAGCTTCCAGGCGGCCGTTGCCGAAATCGTCCGGGTGCGCGCGGGGCAGGCGCTGGAGCGCTTCGGCAGCAAGGCGACCCTGGTGGTGGCCGGGGGCGTCGCGGCCAACAAGGCGATCGGCGCGGCCCTGCGCGAGGCCGCCGATACGGCTGGCGCGACGCTGGTCATTCCGCCCATGGCGCTCTGCACCGACAATGGTGCAATGGTCGCCTGGGCCGGGGCGGAGCGGCTGGCGCTCGGATCGGTCGACGAAATGGCGTTCTCCGCCAAGGCCCGCTGGCCGCTGGACTCGGCGGATATGGGGCTCGACCATGGCCATTGAGCATGTCGCCGTCATCGGTGCCGGCGCCTGGGGCACGGCCCTGGCGCAGGCGGCCGCATTGGCCGGGCGCCGCGTCACGCTTGTCGGTCGCGATCCAGCGGCTTTGGACGAGATCAACCAGCAACACCGCAACAGCGCCCATCTGGGAGACTTGCCGCTGTCATCGGCGATTGCCGCCCGCCCGGACCTGCCCGCTGCCGATCTGGTCATTCTGGCCGTTCCGGCGCAGCACAGTCGCGCCGCGCTGCAGGTCCATGCCGGAATGCTGGCGGGCAGGGAGCTGGTGCTGTCGGCCAAGGGGCTGGAGACCGGCACGCTGAAGCGGCAAAGCGAGATCCTTGTCGAGGTCGTTCCCACGGCAACGCCCTATGTGTTGTCGGGTCCAAGTTTTGCCATCGATGTTGCGGCGGGACGACCGACGGCGGTGACGCTGGCCGGCCAGTCGACAGAGCGGACGCTGCAGATCGCGAGTGCGCTGGCAGGGCCGAGTTTCCGCCCGTATGCCGCAGACGACATGCTCGGCGTCGAGATCGCCGGAGCCCTCAAGAATGTCTATGCGGTAGGTTGCGGTGCCGTCGAGGGCGCAGGGCTCGGTGCCTCGGCTCGTGCAGCCCTGCTGGCCCGCGGCTTTGCCGAACTCAGTCGCTTCGTTGCCGCGATGGGCGGCTCGCCGGCAACCCTGACCGGCCTGGCGGGGCTCGGCGACCTGACCTTGTCGTGCACATCACCCGACTCCCGCAATTACCGCTACGGCATGTCACTGGGTGCAGGCACGCCGCCGGGTTCGGCGCTGGCCGAAGGTGTGGCCACGGCGCCCGTGGCCCGCGCGCTGGCTGCCAAACTGGGTGTCGACGCGCCGCTGGTCGATGCGGTAAACCTCCTGCTCGAGGGAAATTCATCAATATCGGCAATCGTTGCGGGACTCATGTCCCGGCCGCTGAAACGGGAGGACTAGCAATGCAGTATTCCATCGTCGCCTATGACAAGCCCAATGGTCTGGCACATCGCATGGAGGTGCGGCCGGACCACTTGGCACACCTGGAGACGCTGGGCGACACGCTGGTGCTGGCCGGGCCGTTTCTGGATGCCAATGGCGACATGAATGGCAGCTTCATGGTGATCGAGGCGGGGAGCCAGGCGGAAGCCGAGGCGATCTTCGCCAGGGACCCGTTCGTCTCCCGCGGTGTCTTCGGCTCGATGGACATCCGGCCGTTCCGCATCGGCGTCAACAATACCAAGGCGTAGACCGGTGGCCTACTGGCTGATGAAATCCGAACCCGATGTGATGTCCTATGACGACGTCGTCGCCAAGGGCGTGCCCGAAGAGTGGCACGGGGTGCGCAACTATGCGGCGCGCAACCATATGCGCGCCATGCAGCTGGGTGACGAAGCGTTTTTCTACCACTCCAACATCGGCAAGGAGATCGTCGGTATCATCAAGGTGGTGGCGCTGGCCCATCCCGATTCGACTGCCGAGCTGAACGCCAAGGGCGAGGTGGTTTGGGAGTGTGTCGATGTGCTGCCGGTCAAAAAGCTGCCCAGGCCGGTGACGCTCGAGACCATCAAGCAGACACCCGAACTCGAGAACATGGCACTGGTGAAGCTCTCGCGCCTCTCGGTCGGCCCGGTCACGCCGGACGAATGGCAGCTGATCTGCAAGATGGGCGGCCTCTGAGGTCTCTGGCCGCGCCGACGGAACGGCGCTAGTCTTCCCCCGTCGGATGCGTCCAAGGGGGGACCGAGATGACTTTCGCTATCAACTGGCTCGCGGTGATCGTGGGCACTGTCGTCAGTTTCGGCGTGGGTGCGGCGTGGTATGGCGTGCTCTCCACGCAATGGCTGGCGTCGATCGGCAAGACGCGTGACCAGATCAATTCCAAGGATCCAACGCCTTATGTCATCGGCTTTGTCTGCCAACTGGTGATGGCCGCGGTGCTGGCCGCGGCGATCCCGGGGCTTTTCGGCGCCACCACGGTCGCTACAGGCCTGATGGGCGGCGCGGTGCTGTGGTTCGGCTTCGTGATCACGGCGATGATTCTCAACCACCGTTACGAGGGCGCGCCCTGGATGCGCACCTTCATCGACGGCGGCTACATCCTGCTGGCGCTGCTGGTGCAGGGCCTCGTCATCGGGCTGTTCGGCTAGGCTCAGAAGTCGGCGGTCAGGCCCTTGATTTCCCAGTCGCCATAGCGATTGGGATCGAGACCGCCACGGCCGCCTTCTTCCCTTGGTGCGGCTGCTGCTTTGGCATCGATCTCCCGCCGCCGCGCGGCGGCTTCGGCCAGTGCGCGCTCAGCTGCCGGGGTCAGCGGCGGGCGTGGCGTCGGTGTGTCTTCGGGGTCAGGAACGTCCACGGGTCTTCCGGCATTACGATTTGGTCATCTGCCCTTGGCGATAGCCCGCGGGCATACCATTTTAGGCCTATCCATTCGGTCAAGTCGAGGATCAGGGCCCAAAGCGATGTTCAACTTCCTGCGTACTGGCGTGCTGTTCGCCGTGCTGACGGCACTTTTCATGGCGGTCGGCTATTTCATCGGCGGCACCAACGGCATGCTGATTGCTTTCGTGGTGGCTGCGGGCACGAACCTCTTCTCCTACTGGAATTCGGACAAGATGGTGCTCTCGATGCAGGGTGCCCGGGAGATCGATCCGCGCTCGGCGCCGGACCTCTATGCCATGGTCGAGCGGCTGGCGCGCAATGCCGGCATTCCGACGCCGAGGGTCTATCTCATCGACACGCCGCAGCCCAATGCCTTTGCCACCGGCCGGGATCCCGATCATGCGGCGGTCGCGGTTTCCAGCGGTCTGCTGCAATATCTGCAGCCCGATGAGGTTGCCGGCGTCATCGCGCACGAACTGGCGCATATCCGCAGCCGTGACACGCTGATCATGACCATTACCGGCACCTTTGCCGGTGCCATCTCGATGCTGGCGCAGTTCGGCCTGTTCTTCGGCGGCGGCAATAATCGCGACAATCCGCTGGGCGGCATCGGCGCCCTGCTGATGGTTTTCCTGGCGCCGCTCGCAGCCGGCCTTGTGCAGATGGCGATCAGCCGCACACGCGAATACCAGGCCGACAAGTATGGCGCCGAGATTTCGCGCGACCCGTTGGCCCTGGCCTCGGCGCTGGCGAAAATCTCGCAGGCGGCGCAGCGCACGGTCAATGTCGCTGCCGAGCGCAATCCGGCCATGGCGCATCTTTACATCACCAATCCGCTGTCGGGCGCCCGCATGGACAACCTGTTCTCGACCCACCCCAATGTCGAGAACCGCATTGCCCAGTTGCAGCGGTTGGCCGGCGAGATGCGGACCGACCGGACCGGTCGCCGCTACGAGTCGCCGCGCCAGGTTTCACCCGACGTGCCGCGTAATAGCGGCTGGCGTGTGCCGACGATTGGCGGTAGCGAGGGTGGCAGCGGACAACAGCGAGGCCCCTGGGGCTAGATAATTTGGCAAAATCGAAGTCGACGCCGGGGCTTGGGCTCCGGCTTTCTGCCGCAAGCCGGTTGCGGACCGTGCTGGCGGGAGATCACATGGTGCCGCTCGGCGCGTCCGAAGTGGCCGACAGCCGCGACCGGGCGCTGGCCAACAAGCTGCTGACAGCAGCGCTCCGCCACCACGGTCAGGTGACGGCGGCGATCGGCATCCTGCTCGACAAGGGCATGCCCAAAAAGAGCGGCAGCTTTGAAGCGGTGCTGCGGATCAGCCTGGCGCAACTCCTCTATCTCCCCGATATGGGCGACCACAGTGCTCTTTTTCTCGCGGTGGAAGCCGTCAAGCGCGACCCCAAGAGCCAGCATCTGGCGGCATTGATGAACGCTGTGCTGCGTCGGGCGCAGGGTGAGGCAGACGTTCTCCGCGCATTGCCGACCGATCTGCTGTTTCCTGACTGGCTGAAGGCCAAATGGACCGAGGCTTATGGCGATGTGGTGCCGGCATTCGGCGCGGCACTGGCCGAGGGGGCGCCGCTCGATGTGACGCTCAAACACGATAATCCGGTGCTGGTCGAACTGCTCGGCGGTCAGGTGATCTCCGCCGATACGGTGCGTGTCGACAAGCGCGATGCGCCAGTCAGCGAACTGCCCGGCTATGCCGATGGCCGCTGGTGGGTGCAGGACGCGGCGGCAGCGATCCCGGCACGGCTGCTGAAACTGGCAGACGGCGCGCGGGTGCTCGACCTGTGCGCGGCGCCGGGCGGCAAGACGGCACAACTGATCAAGGCGGGCTATGCAGTCACCGCCCTCGACAGCGATCCCGTGCGGCTCGAGCGGCTGCGCGAGAACCTGCACCGGCTCAACTATGCCGCCGACGTCGTCGCCGCGGACGGGACCAGCTATGTGCCCAAACAGAAGTTTGACGGCATCCTGCTCGACGCGCCGTGCTCGGCCACGGGCACGTTCCGCCGGCATCCGGAGGTCATCTGGCATCGCACCGCCCGTGACATTGCCGGCCGGGTGGCCCTGCAGCGCCAGTTCATTTCCCATGCGGCGAGCCTGCTTGAGCCGGGGGGCGCGCTGGTCTACTGCGTCTGCTCCCTTGAACCCGAAGAGGGTGAGGCTCAGGCCCGCTGGATTGCCACGCATCGGCCCGAACTCGTCGCCGATCCGGTCTCTGCCGGCGAGGTGGCGGGCCTTGAAACGACGGTGACTCCGGAAGGCTGGGTGCGGACGCATCCTGCGGTCGCAATAGGCGATTCCGGGGGAAAGGGCGGTACTTTGGACGGGTTCTTCATTGCGCGGTTCCGGCGAGCTTGACTAGTTAGGGTTGGCAAAGCGGCCGGGTGGGGACTATCACCGGCCGGGGCCTAAAGGCGTAAGGACGAGTAGTTTGGCAATTTCGATGCGATTTCTTGCGCGCCGGACTTTGCTGTCGCTTGCCGACTATGCCGTCACCAATCCATTGATTCGCTGGACCTGGACCGGTCCGTCGAACGAGGAACTGGTGGGGGCCCTCGGTGAATTCCGGCCATCGGACCGCGAAACCGTGCTCGAGATGATGCAGGGGCGCTACCTTCTGCAGTCCAAGCTCGTCGATACACACGGCGTGTCGCCGTTCTCGGTCGAGGTCAACAACGCCGACTGGCTCGACGACCTGCATACATTTGCCTGGCTGCGGCACTTCCGCGATGCCCGCACCGATGAGGAGCGGCGCTTTGCGCGGACCCTGACGCTCGACTGGATTGGCCGCGAGGGTGGTTTCAACTGGCAGACCTGGGGGCCATCGCTGACCGCCCGACGGGTCCTCAACTGGCTGCGCCACCTCAATATACTGGTGGAGGGCGCAACGCTCGAGCAGCAGGAAACGATTTCCCGTTCGCTCTCCTCGCAGATCCAGTCGCTGAAGCTGCGCGGCATACTGGCCACCGATCCGCTGGACGCGCTGCTGGCTGCCATCGCTCTTGTCGGCGTGGCGCTCAGCAACGAACGAGCCGAAGCCGAGGTTTATCCGCGGGTGCGGCGGGCGCACCGCCTGCTCGACGACCAGATCGACGAGGACGGCCTGCACCGGTCGCGCTGTGCCCGGCAGCAGGTGCTGATCCTTGTCGAACTGATCACCATCAAGCAGGCCCTGCGACGCAACCACGAGCAATATTCGAACGAGTTCACCGAACTGCTCGAGAAGATGCATAGGGCGCTGGACGCCATTTCGCTGGGTACCGGCGAGCCGGGCTATTTCAACGGTACGGGGCAGATGCCGCATGACCTCGTGGTTGCCGTGCAGGCACAGAGCCCGGCGCGGGCCCGCTCCACCGGCATTACCGGCGGCTATGGCCGGCTGATCTCGGGCCGCGCTACCGTGGTGGCCGATTCCGGCCTCGTGCCGGAGCCCGAGTATTCGGCGCTGGCGCACGCCGGTGCACTGTCTTTCGAGTTCAGCTATGGCCGCGACCTGGTGGTCTGCAATTGCGGCCCGGCGCCTGCGGGTCTGGAAGGTGACAATACGCTCTTCCGCCAGGGTATTGCCCATTCGGCGCCAACCATCAATGCGCTGTCAGCAGCGGCAATCGGCACATCGGGAGCGATGGAAGGCCGGCTCCTGCCGGTCGGACGCGACCCGGAACTGGAGACCTTCGAGGCCGACCAGTCGCTGATGATGCGCACGCATGGCTATGAGGATCGCTTCGGCGTGGTGCTGGAGCGTCATCTGACGCTGATGTCGGAAGGCAAGACGCTGGTCGGTCAGGATCGCTTCACGCATGCGCGCCGCGTGTCGGGCGCCTGCGCCATCCGCTTCCATCTGGCACACCAGACCGAGGTGCAGCACACCGACGACTTGCTGCGTCTCAAACTCTCCTCGGGAGCGATCTGGACCTTCCTGTGGGAAGGCGCGGACATGCGCGTCGAAGACAGTGTGCGGCAGTCGGCCTATTTCGGTTTTCACCGGACCAAGCAGATCGTCCTCGATGTGCTGGCGGCCGAAGCCAGCGAGGTCAGCTGGATTTTCACCCTCGAAGAGGGTTGATTCTGGTTCCAATCGTCGCGGCAAGGTGCTAGCAGGCCGCGCATCAACACCAGCGCAGGCAGCTTCTCATGTCGGACGGCAAAACCATCCCCATCAAACGCGCGCTTCTGTCGGTGTTCGACAAGACCGGCATGGCCGAATTTGCCAGCGCACTGGCCGAGCTCGGCGTGGATCTGGTGTCGACCGGCGGCACGCACAAGCTGATCGCCGGGACCGGCGCGGCGGTGCGAGACATTTCCGATCTCACGGGCTTTCCCGAAATGATGGACGGCCGGGTCAAGACGCTGCACCCGAAGGTGCATGGCGGGCTGCTCTCGGTACGGGACAATCCGGCGCACAAGGCGTCGATGGAGGACCACGAAATCGGGGCAATCGACCTGGTCGTGGTCAATCTCTATCCGTTCGAGGCGACTATCGCCAAGGGCGCGAGTTATGACGAAACCATCGAGAATATCGACATCGGCGGCCCGGCAATGATCCGCTCGGCGGCCAAGAACCACGCCTACGTCACGGTCGTGGTCGACCCCGCCGACTATCCGCAGATCCTCGAGTCGATCCGCCAGACCGGCGGCGTGCCCTACGCTATGCGTCAGAAGCTGACCGCCAAGGCCTATGCCCGTACCGCCAACTACGACGCCACAATCTCGAACTGGTTCGCCCAGACGCTCGATTACGCCGACATGCCCTACCGCAGTTTCTCGGGGCAGCTGCGGGAAGTGATGCGCTACGGCGAGAACCCGCACCAGTGGGCAGCGTTCTACGCCACCGGCGAACAACGTCCCGGCGTCGCGACGGCCCAGCAGGTGCAGGGCAAGGCGCTGAGCTACAACAATCTCAACGACACCGATGCCGCCTACGAGCTGATCTCGGAGTTCGATCCAGCGGTGCCGGCCGTCGCCATCATCAAGCACGCCAATCCCTGCGGCGTGGCCACCGGGACCTCGCTCAAGGACGCCTATCTCAAGGCGCTGCGCTGCGACCCGGTCTCAGCCTTTGGCGGCATCATCGCGCTCAACGGCGAGATTGATGGCGAGACGGCTACCGAAATCGTCAAGACCTTCACCGAAGTGATCGTGGCGCCGTCGGCCACCGCCGAGGCAGTGCAGATCATTGCGGCGAAGAAGAACCTGCGGCTCCTGACCACCGGCGCGCTTGCCGATCCGGCCTCGCCGGCGCTGATGGTCAAGTCGCTGGCCGGCGGCCTGCTGGTGCAGACCCGCGACACCGGCCGGATCGACGATGTCGAGCTCAAGGTCGTCACGAGGAAGCAGCCGACGGCGGCCGAGCTGGCCGACCTGAAGCTGGCGATGAAGATCGCCAAGCACGTCAAGTCGAATGCCATCATCTACGTCAAGGACGGCGCGTCGGTGGGCATTGGCGCGGGGCAGATGAGCCGGCTCGATTCCAGCCGCGTGGCGCATCGCAAGTCGATCGATGCAGCACAGGCAGCCGGTCTCGGAGGGGCATTGACGCAGGGGTCCGTGGTTGCCTCCGACGCCTTCTTCCCGTTCCCGGACGGCATGCTGGCGGCGGTCGAGGCGGGTGCCACGGCGGTGATCCAGCCGGGCGGCTCGGTCAAGGACCAGGACGTGATCGATGCGGCCGACGCGGCCGGCATCGCCATGGTCTTTACCGGCATGCGCCACTTCCGCCACTGATCAGGCGAGTTGCAGGCCCAAGTGGCGATGCATCGGCAGAAAGTCGCGATCGCGATGCAGAAGCTTGTGGCCGTTCTCGATGCAATAGGTCCCGATGATCAAGTCGGACGAGTTGCGGAGCGTGACGCCGCTGGAGCGTAGCGTGCGATAGTTTCGGGCCGCCGCGACAGCAAGGTCAGCGGTCAACATTGGGCGAACCGTGAAGAGCCGCAGTTCGTGCTCGATGATCCGGGCGGTTCGTTCCGAGCGAGCGCCTCTTAGAACCTCTAGGAGGATGAGGTCGCCGACAAGCACGTCATGCGCATTTTCCAGGCTGCGCAGACGCAGCACCTCAGGTTCGAGAACGCTGTTGAAATGCGAGATCCAGACCGAACTGTCGACGACGATCATCAGGCTTCATCTAGCGGTGAGCCGTCCTCGGAAAACTCCCTAAGAACCGGCATTTGGTCGGCCTCCCAGCCGATGCCGGCAAGATTGCTTATCGCCTGCTTG
Organism: Devosia sp. J20-27; assembly: GCF_055808595.1. Lineage (NCBI taxonomy): Bacteria > Pseudomonadati > Pseudomonadota > Alphaproteobacteria > Hyphomicrobiales > Devosiaceae > Devosia > Devosia sp. J20-27. The sequence goes on from NZ_CM147875.1 coordinate 1,209,324, forward strand.
AGCCGGGCGTTTCTGGCGTAGAATTGCAAGGCCTCTTCGACCACAGCCTTCTTTGTCTTCTCGCCACTCGCCCGCATGGCGGCGGCCATCAGGTCATCGTCGATATCGATATTCGTGCGCATGACGTCACCGGATGTGTATGGATTTCGATTTCCATACACATAACACCTCAGGCGCTCCTGGCCAAGTCGGCGAGGAGGCCGGCGGCGACGCTGAGGCGCGATACGGTCATGTCTCCCTCGGTCAGTGACTGTACGGCGGCAGTCACCCGGTCGATGGCATCGGGGCTGGCAGCATGCCAGGCAGCGAGGCGCTCGTGGATCGGGCCGGTGCCAAAGCCGATGACGTCGGCGGTCAGGTCGCGCTGGGCCCGCATCAGGTTGGCAAGGCCGCGGTCGAGCGCCATGCGGTCGAACTTGTCGGCCAGCACGATCCGGCTGCCTGCCTCCAGCACCCGGCCGAGCTGGAAGACGTCGAGCACACCGTAAAAGGCGACGGCTGCATCGACCACATCGATACCGGTGCGGTCTGCGACCAGCACAATGTCGGTGGCAACTGCGAGGGCCGAGAGCTCGGCGATGCGCCTTGCGATTGCCTTGGGCGCGCCACCGGCCTCAAACACCGCGGCGCGCTTGCCGATGCTCTCGCTGAGGAAGGGCGAGAGCAGATGGCCCAGCTGATTGCGGATAGCCAGCACGCCGCCGGCATAGCGGTCGATCAGCGGTTGCAGCCCCTGGTCGAAAACGGCATTGCGCAGGAACCAAAGCGTCTCGCGGGTCAGCAGGGCCTCGATCTCGGCATAGAGCTGCAGCTGGGTCTCGCCGGAGATGGTGCCGTCGAGCGCGTCGATGGCGGCGTTGTAGTCCTGCAGGCCGTAGCTGTCGCGGGCGGCAGCGTAGGCCGCGGCAACCTGGCCGACATCGGCGCTGGTGGCGGTCTGCATCTCGCTGACAAAGGCGGGGCCGCCGCGGTTGATCATGGCATTGGAGAGCACGGTGGCGATGACCTCGCGCCGCAGCCGGTGCGTGGCGACGGCGTCCGGGAAGGTCTCGTCGAGCCGGGCCGGGAAGTAGCGATAGAGCTCCTTGCCCAGGTAGGGGTCGTCGGGCACCGAGGAGTCGAGCAGGTCGGAATAGACCGTGATCTTGGCATAGGCCAGCAGGACAGCGAGTTCGGGTCGGGTGAGTCCCTGGCCGCCCTGGGCGCGTTCGCGCAGGACCTGGTCGTCGGGGATGAACTCGACGGCGCGCATGAGCAGGCCGCGCCGCTCCAGCGTGTCGATGAGGCTCAGATGATCGGGGAACTCGGAGAGCCCGCGATACTGCGCCACGGAAATGGCGAGCGTCTGCAGGTAGTTGTTGCGCAGGCAGAGGGCCGCGACCTCCTCGGTCATGGACGCGAGGAACTCGTTGCGCACCTGATAGGTGAGCTCACCCGAGCGCACGACCGTCCCCAGCGCGATCTTGATATTGACTTCGAGGTCGGACGAGTTGACCCCGGCGGAATTGTCGATGGCGTCGGTATTGATGCGGCCTCCCGCGAGGGCATATTCCACCCGTCCGCGCTGCGTAACGCCCAGATTGGCGCCTTCACCCACGACCTTGGCGCGCAGTTGCGCACCGGTGATGCGGATGGCGTCATTGGCCTTGTCGCCGGCCTGGGCTTCAGTTTCTCCCGAGGCGCGGACATAGGTGCCGATGCCGCCGAACCAGAGCAGATCGACTTCGGCCTTGAGAATGGCCCGCATGACGTCATTCGGGGTCACCGGGTCGTTGCCCAGGCCCAGCGCGCGCCGCGCCTCGGCAAACAGCGGCACCTGCTTGAGCGAGCGGGAATAGACGCCGCCGCCCTTCGAGATCAGCTCCTTTTTGTAATCCTGCCAGCTGGAACGGGGCAGGGTGAAGAGCCGGGCCCGCTCGGCCAGGCTGACGGAGCTGTCTGGGTCGGGATCGATGAAAATGTCGCGGTGGTCGAAGGCGGCAATCAGCCGGGTATGCGGCGACAGCAGCATGCCGTTGCCGAAAACGTCACCTGACATGTCGCCGACGCCGACCACCGTGAAGGGTTGGGACTGGATATCGCGGTCGAGTTCGCGGAAGTGGCGCTTGACCGCCTCCCAGCCGCCGCGGGCGGTGATCCCCATCTTCTTGTGATCGTAGCCGACCGAGCCGCCGGAGGCGAAGGCGTCGCCGAGCCAGTAGTCGCGTTCCAGCGCAATGGCATTGGCGGTGTCGGAAAAGCTCGCCGTGCCCTTGTCGGCGGCGACCACCAGATAGGGGTCCTCGGGGTCGCGGGCGATGACGTTCTGCGGCGGCACGACCTCGTTGGCGACGAGGTTGTCAGTGACGTCGAGGAGGGTGGAGACAAAGATCTTGTAGCAGGCGGTGCCTTCGCGCTGCACCGTCTCGCGGTCGGCCTTGGCCGGCATGCGCTTGGGCACGAAGGCGCCCTTGGCGCCGACCGGAACGATGATGGCGTTCTTGACCTGCTGCGCCTTGACCAGGCCCAGCACTTCGGTGCGGAAGTCCTCTGGCCGGTCGGACCAGCGCAGGCCGCCGCGGGCAATGGCGCCAAAGCGCAGATGCAGTCCCTCGACGCGCGGCGAGTAGACAAAGATCTCGCGGAACGGCTTGGGTTGCGGCAGTTCGTCGACCTTGTGGCAATCGAACTTCAACGCCAGGGCCGGCCGGCGCTGACCGGCTTCGTCGCGCTGATAGGCATTGGTGCGGACAATGGCATCGACGAGGTTGAGGTAGCGGCGGATGATGCGGTCGTCATCGATCGAGGCGGTCGCCTCCAGCGCTGCCGCGATGGTGTCGCGGGCGGCGGCGGTCGCTGCATCGCGGTCGGCGTCCAGATGCGGATCATTCTGGGCATGGAACAGCGCCACCAGCGCTGCCGACACTCCGGGATGCGCTGCCAGCGTGGTCACCAGATAGCTGCGCGAATAGGCGATGCCGATCTGGCGGAGATATTTGGTGAGCGCCCGCAACAGTTCGACATCGTCCCAGGCGAGCCCGGCCGCAGCGGTCAGCCGGTTGAGGCCGTCGCTTTCGGCCGCATCACCCCAGACGGCAAGGATGCCGCTTTCCACCTTGGCCGCCAGCTCGCGGTCGGTGAGGTCGACGCCGTCGGCGGCCTCGACCACCATGTCGTGCACCCAGATCTCGCCAAGCGAGGCGGGGGAGATGGTGTAGGTCGACTCGTCGATGACGCGGAAGCCGAAATTTTCCAGCATCGGTACGCGTGACGAAAGCGGGATCGGCGCCCCGCGGTGATAGACTTTCAGACCCAGCGTGCCGTCGCTGCCCTGCCGCGCGCCCAGGCGAAGGGCAATCGAGGTGTCATCGGCAAGGCCATTGATGACGCCGATATCGGCCAGCGCCCGTTCGGGCGTGTTATGGGCCTGGTAGCCGGCAGAGAACGCCTCGAGATAGGGCGCGAGCAGGGCCGCATCCTCGGTCAGGGCGGCGAGCCTGTCGTCAAAGCTCAGGGTGATTTCGGTGACGGCCGCTTCGAGCTCGTCGCGGTCCGGCTCCGGGGTCTGCCCGCTATTGCGGCCGATAATGAAATGCACCCGCACCAGGTCGGCTTCCGGGAAGCTCGGGTAGTAGGCCGAAACGCGGCCTTCATAGACCCCGGCCAGGTAGTCGCCGATGCGGGCGCGCACGTCGCTGTCGTAACGTTCGCGTGGCACGAAGACGAGCACCGAGACGAAATTGTCGAAACGGTCGAGACGCGAGAGGACGCGGACCCGCGGCCGATCGGTCAGCGCGGCAATGGTGGTGCCGAATTCAAGCAGCTGGGCGACGTCGATCTGGAACAACTCGTCGCGCGGATAGGTGTCGAGCGCGTTCATCAGCGCCTTGCCGGCATGGCCGGCCGGGTTGTATTCGAAGCGGCGCATCACTTCGCTGATCTTGCGACGGATCAGCGGCACTTCGCTGTGCGGGGTGGCAAGGGCCATCGAGGTGAAGAGGCCGAGGATGCGCAGCTCACCGGTCACCTCGCCAAGGTCGCCGTAAAGCTTGACGCCAATGTAGTCCATGTGGGTTCGGCGGTGCACGCGGGAGCGGATATTGGCCTTGGTGACCAGCAGCGGCTCGGCCTCCTTGAGGAAGGCGACGTGCTGCGGCGTCATCTCCACGTAGTCGGCGCCGGCGCGCAGGAAGCGCACCTTGTGATCCTCGAGAATGCCGACGCCGCTGTCGGCGATCGGCTCAAGCGCCGAACCCTCGAGCCGGTATTCGCGCATGCCCAGGAAGGTGAAGTTGTGTTCGGCCAGCCAGCCGAGAAAGTGCATGGCTTCGGCAACCGCCGGCGGCGCGGCCTTGGGCGGATGGTCGTGCCAGCTCTGGATGGTCTGGCGGACGCGCTCGAGCATCGGCCGCCAGCCGGCGACAACACGGCCGACATCGGTCAGCACGGCATTGATCTCGGCGATCATGGCTTCGCGCGCACTGTCGCTGGGCAGCGGGTCGATCTGCAGGTGCAGGAAGCTCTCGTGCCGGCTGCCGGGTGTCGGCATGTCGAGCACGCGATAGGTCTGCGGATCGAACTGCAGGATGGGATGGGTGAGGAAGCGGATCACGCCGCCATGGGCGCGAATGGCCCCAAGGACGCTGTCGACAATGAAGGGCATGTCGGTCGAGAAGATCTCGATGATCTCGGGGTGTCCCGGATGCTCGGCCGGCAGGAAATAGATGCGGTGGTTGGCCAGCTCGCGCTTGCCGAGCCGCGAATAGGACTTGCGAAACAGGGCCTCCAGCAGATCGGCCGGACAGGTCTTGAGGTCTTCGGGGTCGGCAGCCTCAACCGTCAGGCGCAGGAAGCGGCCGAATCCGGGCTCGGTGGCCAGCAGATTCTGGGCGCGCGCCAGCAGGTCGGCACGGGTCTCTAGAAATAGCGCCTCGTTCACTGTTGTCCCCCTCGAACCGCAACGCAGTGTTCGGGTCAGAGTGCGTTGCGGGGCAGATATTGTCGAGTGCCAAGACCCGGCCTTGGGCTACCCTCTCAGCGTGACGCCGCCACGACGGCGGGTGCCATTGCCGCACCTGCGGGCGCGGTCCTCGCGCCGAGGTGTACGGCTCCGCCATCCGGTGAGCTTGACCAGCTTGCCTGCCGGGGACTAGAACGCCGCGTTACCCCTCACCTCCGGAGCTGGATACCTCAGGCTATGGCCAGAACGCTTTACGACAAGATCTGGGACGACCATCTGGTCGGCACGAACGAGGATGGCACAGGCATCCTCTACATCGATCGGCACCTCGTGCACGAGGTGACGAGCCCGCAGGCGTTCGAGGGCCTCCGCATTAACGGCCGTACCGTGCGCCATCCCGAGCGGACGCTCGCCGTGGTCGATCACAATGTGCCCACGTCGGACCGCCGCTTCGGCATCGACGATCCGGAATCCAAGCTGCAGGTCGACACGCTGGCGCAGAACGCCCAGGATTTCGGCGTCGAGTATTTCAACGAACTCGACCGCCGGCAGGGCATCGTTCACATCGTCGGCCCCGAGCAGGGCTTTACGCTGCCGGGCATGACCATCGTCTGCGGTGACAGCCACACCTCGACGCATGGCGCTTTCGGCGCCCTGGCGCATGGCATCGGCACCTCGGAAGTCGAGCATGTGCTCGCCACCCAGACGCTGATGCAGCAGAAGGCCAAGAACATGCTGGTGCGTGTCGACGGCCAGTTGCCGCCGGGCGTCACCGCCAAGGATATCATCCTTGCCATCATCGGCGAGATCGGCACCGCCGGCGGCAATGGCCACGTCATCGAGTTTGCCGGCGAAGCCATCCGTTCGCTGTCGATGGAAGGCCGGATGACGGTCTGCAACATGACCATCGAGGGCGGCGCCCGCGCCGGCCTGATCGCGCCGGACGAGAAGACCTTCGAATATGTGAAGGGCCGCCCCCGCGCGCCGACCGGCAAGGCCTGGGACATGGCGCTCGACTACTGGAAGGGCCTCTACACCGATGAGGGTGCGCATTACGACAAGGTCGTGGTGCTCGATGCCGCCAAGCTGCCACCAATCGTCTCCTGGGGCTCGTCGCCCGAGGACGTGATCTCGGTCAACGGGGTGGTACCCAATCCCGACGACATCGAGGACGCCAACAAGCGCGCCTCCAAATGGCGGGCGCTCGAATATATGGGGCTGACCCCCGGCACCAGGATCACCGATATCGCGGTGGAACGGGTGTTCCTCGGGTCGTGCACCAATGGCCGTATCGAGGATCTGCGGGCCGCAGCAGCGGTGGTCAAGGGCCACAAGGTCAACCCGGCGGTCAGCGCCATGGTCGTGCCGGGCTCGGGTCTGGTCAAGGAACAGGCGGAAGCCGAGGGCCTCGACGTGATTTTCAAGGACGCCGGGTTCGACTGGCGCGAGCCGGGCTGCTCGATGTGCCTGGCCATGAACGCCGACAAGCTCAAGCCGCAGGAGCGCTGTGCCTCGACCTCGAACCGCAATTTCGAGGGGCGTCAGGGGTTCAAGGGTCGCACCCATCTGGTGTCGCCTGCAATGGCAGCGGCAGCGGCCATTGCCGGGCATTTCGTGGATATCCGCGAGTGGCCAAGCCACTGAGCCCGGTGCTCGAAGGACAGGACTGGGCGGCTCAGGCCGCCCCGTCACTCGATGATTTCGAGATCATGGCGGCCGAGGCATTCGCCCGGCTGCCGGACGAATTCCGGGCGCTGGTGGGCCATGTGCCGTGCGTCGTCAGCGATTTCCCCGATGCGGAAACGATCACCGAGATGGCGCTCGAAAGCGAGTTCGACATTCTCGGGCTGTTTCGCGGCGTCGGCCTGCCGCAGGGCGCCGGTAATCCGCTGACCGGGCAGTTGCCCAATCAGATCTGGCTCTATCGCCGTCCTATCCTCGACTACTGGGCCGAGCACGAGGAGACGCTGGGGGCGATCATCACGCACGTCCTCGTGCACGAGATCGGCCACCATTTCGGCTTTTCCGATGACGACATGGAAGCCATCGAAGCCGGCGACTGAGAGTCACCGGCCTGCAGGTCACCTTTGCGGCGAGGCGACTCAGTCGCGCGGCACGAAGTCGAACTCGGCCTCGTTGCCGCCCGACGGATCGTCGGAGACGCGGACGGCAAGGCCATTGGCCTCGAGGGCGGTGAACCAGTCATCCCAGCTCGACAGTTCGAAGCCGCCCGGACGATCCGGCCCCTCGTTCTCGTCGGTATTCAGCTCATATTGTCCAAATGTCAGCTGCAGCAGGGTGCGGCTGCCGGTCCCGTCCGGAACTTCGGCGAGCATCGGATTGCCACCGCGGGCGATGGCCCACTGACGGATTTCTTCGCGGGACTTGAGGATTTTGGACATATGACGCCTCTGCTGGTTGAACCTTTACCCTACGTAGGGAGCCGCGCTGCGGTTCCCAATACAGTGCAGGACATTAACCTGTTCTTGGCGGGATGTGCCTAGTCTGATTGCGGTACCATAGTAGGATAGATTCATGAGCGGCGCGGGTTTCATCCTCGCGATCAACCTGTTTGTGGCCGGGCTATTCGCCCTGGCCTTCCTGCTCGTTGGCCTGAACAACCGCTCCGACCGGGTGTCGTACTGGTTCGCGATGGCCTATGGCTTCGTCATTGTCTATCTGTCGTGCGAGTTCATCCTGCCCACGCAGGTCTATCCCAAGCCGGTCTATCTGCTGGGGTTCACGGCATTCTTCCTGACGCTGGCAGCGGCCGTGGTGGGTGTGGCGCGACGGTTCGGCGTGGCAGTGCCCTGGCCGTTGCTGGGTATGCTGCTGCTGGCCAGCTTCGGCGCCAACTGGATCGGCTACGACCTGGGGCGCGATTCACTCTTCCGCCAGTTTGCCTACCAGGTCCCCTATGCAGCCCTGCAGGGCCTTGCCGCCTGGCTGGTGCTGCGCTCTGGACGGCGGGAGGGGCTGGATCTTGCCATCCTGGCGACGCTGGTGCTCAGTGCGGTGCAGTTCCTCTCCAAGCCGCTGATGGCGGGCCTGCTGGGCGGTCCCGGCGACAGCCCGCAGACCTATATCGCCACGACCTATGCGCTCTACTCGCAGAGCCTGGGCGCCATGCTGCAGGTCGCCATGGGGCTGCTCATGCTGACGCTGCTGGTGCGGGACATGCTGGTGGAAGTTACTGCACGGTCCGAGACCGATCCGCTGTCGGGGCTCTACAATCGCCGCGGCTTCGAGCAGCGCGTCGAGCCGGGTCTGGCCGCCATGCGCAAGAGCGACCTGCCGGCGGCGATGGTGGTCTGCGATCTCGATCACTTCAAGTCGGTCAACGATACCTACGGCCACGACATGGGCGACCGGGTCATCACCGCCTTTGCCGGCATTCTCAAGCGCGTCGCCGCTGCCCGGATGACCGTGGCGCGGGTGGGCGGCGAGGAATTCTCGATCTTCCTCCCGGGATCCAACGCGGCCGGAGCGCGGCTCTTTGCCGAAGGCGTGCGGGCCGGCTTCGCCGCCCTGCCGGTGCCGGGGCTGCCGGAGTGGAAGCGCTGCACGGCGAGTTTCGGGGTGGCCGAATGGCAGAGCGGCGAAAGCGTTTCGGATCTGCGCCGCCGCGCCGATGCGGCGCTCTATGCGGCCAAGCGCAACGGCCGCGACCGCGTCTGCATGGCCGAACTGCCGGCCGATGTCATGCCGCAGCATCCCTATCCCTCGGCGGTTCACCGCATCTGACAGCAGACAAAAAGAAAGGCCGGACTGAAATCCGGCCTTGAGGCGATGTTGGGGGTCGAAGGGGTCGGTTGAGGCCTCCGAGGCGGAGGCGGGGGCGCACTCCGTCGGCAGCCATCCCGGCTCTTAGTTGAGATCCTTGCGTTCGATCAGTTCGAACTCATCGCCCTGCGAGACGCGCAAGGCGAGACGCTGGCGATCGAGTTCAGCCAGCCACGCTGTCCAGGACACCGGGCTCATGCCGTCGTCCTGGGTGGGGGTGCTTGCCGGCATGCCGCGACGCCGGGCAAAATTGAGGGTCAGGCGGGGGTGGATCGTACCGGAATGGTCGGCAATCCGCTTGATTGCCGGCAAGCCGGACTTGCTGGCGACCCAGTTCTGAATGTCCTGATGTCGCGTGAGTGTCTGTTTGGTCTGCATCTTGGGCCTCCTCTCCCGAGTGCAAAACGCACCCGCGCGGCGAAGGTTCCAGACTTAGTTTTCCAGTGCGGTGATCAGACGATAGTCGGTCATTTCGGCCGGCGTCAGGTAGTAAAGCCGCGCCGGCGGTGTCTCGAGCGCATGCAGCCAAAGCGCCGGGTCGACGCCTGCATCGGTGAGATACCGGGTGATGGTCGCTGTCGTCTTCTGGGCGTCCGACATCGCGGCTCCCGCCGCCCGCAGGCTGGCCGGCATGCTGTTGGCGGCGACATTGGCGTAAATCTGGTGCACGCCGATGGCGGAGCCCGCATCTGCCAGCCGCTTGATGCCACCGGCCAGCACCAGCGGGCAGGACGAGGCGCAGAGCGATCCCGCGGCCACCGAGGTGCTCAGTCCCTCCTCGCGGATCAACCGGCCCATTGCCAACGCGTCGTTGACCGAGCCGCCGGGCGAGTCGAGCGCCACCACCTTGACGTATTCGCGCACGGCTTCGAGCTCGGTGGCAAAGCGGGCGGCAGATCCGGCATCGATGGTGCCGGTCAGCTCCAGCGTGCCGCCACTGCCCAGCCTGACGTCGAGCGGCTGTCGCAGGGTGTCCTGATCCGTGGTGACAGCCGGTCCGGCCGGCGCGTCGGGCGCATCCGGATCGAAGGCGGGCAATACCGGCATCTGCGGCGCCGCCAGCAGCGGATCGGCCGCCTCGTTAAGCTCGCCATAGTCGACATAGAGCACTGCGGCGCAGCCGACGAGCATGACGTAGAACGCGGTGCGGATAATGGCGCCATCATCCAGCCCGGCAAGCCAGCCTGCCAGTCCGCGCCGCTTGATGGCCTGGGTCACGAGCGTGCCGGTCCGTCGCTGCGCTTGCCGCGCCCGACTTCGATCGGGGTGACGGTGGCGTCGGTATCCTTGGGCGCTTCGGGGCGCGTGGCGGCTTCGGCCGCGACGAGGTCATCCTCGGTGGGGCCGGGTTCGCGTGTCATCTGGCGATAGAGGGCGAGGGCCCGCAGCAGTTCGCCGGCGGTCATCGAATCGGCTTCGGCGGTATTGTGGGTTTCGCGGCGCATGGCGTCGTGCACGATCATCAGCACCAGCACCAGGACGACCGGCAGCAGATCGATGGATATGGCGCCGGCCCAGCTGGGGATGAAGTCGCTCCAGTAGCGCAGCACCGCTTCGGCCGAGCTGAGCGGCACGAAGCGCCGCGGCTCGACCTTGCCCTCGGCGAGGATTTCGTCGGCGGCCTGGGTCAGCGCTGCGGACTGCGCGGCAACCGAAGCGCGCACCGTTTCCATCACCTCGTCCTGGCGGCTGACCAGCGAGGCATTGCCGCCATCGGCGACCGGCGCGATGAAGCCGAGCGACAGGTCCTGGGCGGCGCGCTTGACCGACGGCGCCACGCCGGTCTCCTGCAGCGCCGAGATCACGGCATTGAGTTCCACCACCTCGGCGGCAAAGGCATCCGAGCGCGGTTCGATGGTACCGGTGCCGGAAACCAGCTCGCGCATCCTCGCCAGATGCTCGGAGCCTTGTGAAAAGAGCGCCGATACCTCGTCGCGGCTGGCGGTGATGGTGGTGCTGAGTTCGCCCATCTGGGCGCTCATCTGGGTCAGCAGTTGCACCACCGAGCCGGAGCCGGTGGTGCCGGTCAGGGCGCCGGAATTGCGTTCATCGGTGGCCAGCCGGGCAAAGCGCTCCTGGGCGCGCTGCACGTCGGGCAGCAGCGACTGCGCCGAGAGGGCGTTGCCATGGGCATCGTCGAGATCGGAGACATAGCCTTGCAGGGTCACGGCCAGGTGCTGTTCCAGCGCCGCCGAACCGGCCAGCGCGGCGGCGTTGAGCCAGCTCGACATGGCGATGATCATCACGCAGCCGATCGCCATCGTCAGGAACAGCGCGACACGCTGCACGCCCGAGATCACCAGCGGCACAAAGCGCAGCATGAAGCTCCAGAAGGCGTAGATCGCCACCGAAACCGCCGCCGAATAGATGATGGCGGCAAAGAACACGAATGTCGCCGTGCCATCGAGCAGGCTGCGGACGCCGAGGTAGGTGTAGACGCCCGATGCGAGCGCCAGCACCGCCAGCGCAAATCGCGTCATCGTCTCAATGCTCTTGACGGATTCACTGAGACGGGCGGCGTTGGTCTTGGCAAGCATGCGGGGGTCCCCTGTTAAGGGGATGTTAAGGGACAAAACGCGGCGGGATAAGGGCGCAACTGATCCCGCTCGCGTGAAGCCTGCGTGAGGTCAGGCGCCGACCGCCACGTCGAGCGCCAGGGCGACCATGTCCTTGAGCGAACTCTGGCGATCTTCGGCGCTCAGTTCGTCATGGGTGATCAGGCAATCGGTCATGGTGCAGATGGCGAGGGCCTTCACCCCGAAGCGGGCTGCCAGGGTATAGAGCGCGGCGGCTTCCATCTCGACGCCGAGGATGCCGTGCGCCGGCAATTTGCCATAGCCCTCAAGGCCGGGCTCGGCGTGGTAGAAGAGATCGGACGAGAACATGTTGCCGACGTGGTAGCGGAGCTTTGCTGCTTCGGCTTTCTCGACCGCCGAGCGCAGCAGGCCGAAATCGGCGATCGGCGCAAAATTGAAGCCCGGGAAGGCGTCGCGGACGATGGCCGAGTCCGTGGTGGCGCCCTGGGCGATAATCAGGTCACGCACTTTCACATTGGCATTGAGCCCGCCGCTGGTGCCGATGCGGATGAGGTTCTTGACGCCATAGGTATTGATCAGTTCGTGCACATAGATCGAAAGCGACGGCTGGCCCATGCCGGTCGCCTGCACCGAGACGCGCTTGCCATTCCAGGTGCCGGTAAAGCCGAGACAGTTGCGCACCGAATTGACCTGCCGGGCGTCGCCGAGGAACGTGTCGGCCACCCACTTGGCCCGCAATGGATCACCGGGCAGCAGGACGCTTTCGGCATAGTCACCGGGCTTGGCGTGATTGTGCGGGGTCATTGGCGGCCTCTCCGTATTTCCTCGTTCTGGTTGCTTACCGCGTGCAGCGGCGGCTTGAAAGCCCCCGAGCGGCGCCGACGGGTTGCCTCGGAAGGCCTCCGGGCATATTCATGATAAAAATACTCAGGAAAAAGATGTGATGGATAGAACCCCGGTCCGCCTGCGCCACGAAACCCGAATCCGCGTGCTCGATGTCACTGCCGTGACCGATCTGACGCCGCGCATGCGGCGTGTCACCCTGTCGGGCGAGCAGCTGGCGGGCTTTGCCAGTCCGGGCCATGCCGATCACATCAAGATCTTCTTCCCCGAGCCCGGCTGCGCCCCGGTCTTGCCGGTCGCCGGTCCGAACGGGGTGCAGTTTCCGGCCGATCAGCCGCGCCCGGCAATGCGCGACTACACGCCCCGACGCTTTGATCCGGTGGCGCAGACGCTCGACGTCGATTTCGTGCTGCACGGCGATGGTCCGGCAGCGAGTTGGGCCGCGCAGGCGGAAGTCGGCCAGCAGCTGGTCATTGGCGGCCCGCGTGGCTCGCAGATCGTGCCCCTGGCATTCGACTGGTACCTGCTGATCGGCGACGAAACCGGCATTCCGGCGATTGCCCGGCGGCTGGAGGAGCTGCCCGACGGCGCAATAGCGGTCGCCCTCATCGAGATTGCCGACGATGCCGAACGCCAACCGCTGGAGACACGCGCTGCATTGCAGACCCACTGGGTGTCGCGACAGGGCCCAGCTGCCGGCGATCCAGCGCCGCTTCTGACGCAAGTCGCCGGCCTGGAACTGCCGGCCGGTGATGCGCATACGTTCATGGCTGCCGAGAGCGGCATTGTGAAAGCCCTGCGAGCCCATCTGGTGGAGCAGCGCGGTTTCAACCTCGAGTGGATCCGGGCTGCTGGCTATTGGCAGCAGGGGGTTGCCGACGCACACGAGCCGCACTGAGCCCCATGCAACGGGTTTGCCCGGCGTCACTTATGACCTATATGACGCGCTTGGTCCCATGCGACGGAGGCAGACGATGGTTGCGAAGATTTTCATCGACGGCGAGGCCGGTACCACGGGGCTGCAGATCCGCGAGCGGCTGGCCGGACGGCGCGATCTCGAGGTGATTTCCATCGCCCAGGACAAGCGCAAGGACCTTGCCGAGCGCAAGCGCCTGCTCAATCTCGCTGACGTCGCCATTCTCTGCCTGCCCGACGATGCGGCCAAGGAGAGCGTGTCGCTGATCGAGAACGACACCACCAAGGTCATCGACGCCTCCACCGCGCACCGCATTGCCGACGGCTGGTCCTATGGCTTTGCCGAGATGGACAAGGATCAGTCTGCGGCCATTGCCAGCGCCCGGCGCGTCGGCAATCCCGGCTGCTGGCCGCAGGGCGCCATCGCCATGCTGCGGCCGCTGGTCGAGGCCGGTCTCGTGCCGCCGGACCTGCCGATCAGCGTCAGCGGTATTTCCGGCTATTCGGGCGGCGGCCGGCAGATGATCGAGGACTATGTCGCTCAGGGCGAAGGCGCCAACGAGTTCATGCCCTATGGCCTCACCTTCAAGCACAAGCACCTGCCCGAGCTGCAGGCCTATGCCAAGCTCGGCCGCGAGCCGCTGTTCACCCCGGTGGTGGGCAATTTCGCGCAAGGCATGATCGTCATGGTGCCGCTGCATCTCGACCAGCTTTCCGACGACGTCACCGGCAAGCAGCTGCACGCGGCCATTGCCGACCATTTTGCGGCGATCCGCGACGGCTTTGTCGAAGTGGCGCCTCTCGCGGAGGCCGAGCGCAGCGCCGAGCTCAATCCGGAAATCTACAACAACAGCAACACCATGCGGCTGCACGTCTTTGCCAATGACAGCAAGCGCCAGGCTGCACTGATCGCGGTCTACGACAACCTCGGCAAAGGCGCCTCCGGTGCCGCGGTGCAGAACCTCAACCTGATGCTGGGTGTGGCGGCCAAGACGTCGCTGGCGGCATAGGGTCGGTTCCGGGCACAGCGCACCGCCGGCCAGTGGTGCGCCGCCCCGGGCCGAACGCCTACATCTTTCGCCGCCCTTGACCGGGAACCCCCGATTGGCTCATTACACCGCCACCAAAAGGGGTTTTGCCGACATGGACAAATTCACCACGCTCACCGGGGTCGCGGCGCCGCTGCCGATCATCAATGTCGACACCGACATGATCATCCCCAAGCAGTACCTGAAAACGATCAAGCGCACCGGCCTGGGCTCGGCGCTGTTCTCGGAAATGCGGTACAATGACGACGGCTCGGAAAATGCCGCCTTCGTCCTCAACAAGCCGGCCTACCGGCAGGCCAAGATCATCGTCGCCGGCGACAATTTCGGCTGTGGCTCGAGCCGCGAGCACGCGCCGTGGGCGCTGCTCGATTTCGGCATCCGCTGCGTCATCTCCACCAGCTTTGCCGACATTTTCTACAATAACTGCTTCAAGAACGGCATCCTGCCCATCGTGGTGACGCCCGAGCAGCTGGCACTGCTGATGGACGACGCCGAGCGCGGCTCGAATGCCACGATTACCGTCGATCTGGAAAGCCAGACCATCAAGGGTCCCGATGGCGGCACGGTAACGTTCGACATCGACCCGGCCCGCAAGCACATCCTGCTCGAAGGCCTCGACGATATTGCCGCCACGCTCAAGCAGCACGCGATGATCGGCAGCTTCGAGAACAAGATGGCCGCCGAGAGGCCCTGGATCTGATGGTGCGCCGCATTTCAACCGGGTCGCCGTTCGAGGCGACTTTTGGCTATTCGCGCGCCGTCGTCGATGGCGATCGCGTGCATGTGTCGGGCACCACCGGCTATGACTATGCCACCATGACCATGCCGGAAACGGTGGGCGAACAGGCGCGCAATGCGCTCAAGACCATCGAGAAGGCGCTCAACGATGCCGGCGCCGATATCAAGGATGTGGTCCGCGTCACCTATTATGTCGGCGACCGGTCCTATGTGGACGAGGTGGTCAAGGCCGTCGGCCCGGTGTTTTCGGACATCCGGCCGGCCGCGACCATGCTGCTGGTCGGCATGATCGAAGAGACGATGAAGATCGAGATCGAAGTCGACGCCCGCATCGGCGCGCACAAGAGCTGATGGTCGTCTACGCCGAAAAGCTCGACCCGACGACGGCCGATGTCGACGCGGTGCTGGCGGCGCTGGTGGCCAGCGAGAAGCTGGCTGGCCGTGATGCGGGGTATCAGCCCTACAGCGTGCTCCTGAGCGACGCGCCTGGTGGTCCGGTGACCGGCGGCCTCTACGGCTACCAGATCTTCGAGTGGCTGTTCATCCAGTACGTGGCAGTGCCGCCCGGCCAGCAAGGTCGCGGCATCGGCCAGGAGCTGATGGCACGCGCCGAAGCCTGGGCGCGCGACCGGGGCCTGGTGGGCCTCTGGCTTGACACCTTCTCCTTCCAGGCGAGGCCGTTCTACGAAAAGCTCGGCTTTTCCGTCTTCGGCAGCATCGACGAGCATCCGCGCGGGTCGAGCCGCTTTTTCTTGCAGAAGCGGCTCTAGCCGCCCAACCCCGAGATCATCATGTCCCAGAAACTGTTTCTTCTTCCCGGCGACGGCATCGGCACCGAAATCATGGCCGAGGTCGAAAAGCTGGTTGCCTGGACCAATAGCGAGCAGCTCACCGATTTCGCGACCGACAGCGGCCTGGTCGGGGGTTGTGCCTTCGACAAGTATGGCGAGGCCATCTCGGAAGAGGACATGGGCAAGGCGCTGGCCGCCGACGCGGTGATCTTCGGTGCCGTGGGCGGCCCGAAGTGGGACAAGGTGCCCTATGACAAGCGGCCGGAAGCCGGCCTGCTGCGCCTGCGCAAGGATTTGCAGCTGTTTGCCAATCTGCGTCCGGCCATCTGCTATCCGGCGCTGGCCGACGCCTCGGCGCTCAAGCGCGAGATCGTCGAAGGGCTCGATATCCTGATCGTGCGCGAACTGACCGGCGGCGTCTATTTCGGCGAGCCCAAGGAAATCACCGATCTGGGTGGTGGCCAGAAGCGTGCCGTCGATACCCAGGTCTACGAGACCTACGAGATCGACCGCATCTGCCGCGTGGCCTTCGATCTGGCCCGCACCCGCAACAAGCTGGTGCATTCGGCCGACAAGAAGAACGTCATGAAGTCGGGCGTGCTGTGGGACGAAGTCGCGCATGCCGTTGCCGCCGACTATGCCGATGTCGAGTTCCAGCACATCCTGGCCGATAACTGCGCCATGCAGCTGGTGCGCAATCCCAAGCAGTTCGACGTCATCGTCACGGACAACCTGTTCGGCGACATCCTGTCGGACGCGGCCGCCATGCTGACCGGCTCGCTGGGCATGCTGCCGTCGGCGTCGCTGGGCGCTCCCGACGCCAAGGGCATGCGCAAGGCGCTCTACGAACCCGTGCACGGCTCGGCCCCGGACATTGCCGGGCAGGGCATTGCCAACCCGATCGCCATGCTGGCCTCGTTCGCCATGGCACTGCGCTATTCGTTCAACATGGTGGAACTGGCCGCGCGGCTCGAGGGCGCCATTGCCTCGGTGCTCGGTTCGGGTCTGCGGACCGGCGACATCGCGCAGGACAACCGCAAAACCATCGGCACCGAAGAAATGGGCGCCGCCATCCGCAAGGCGCTGGCCGCCTGACGCATTAGCGTGTGCCGGCAGCGCTGATTTGCACTAGGCTCATCTCTCCTATGGAGGGATGAGCATGTCCGACTTGCTGCAGGCCCTGTTCGACGAGGCGGTTGAACACGCGGTTGCCTATCGCGACGGTGTCGGGACCGGGCCGGCCCGGCCCCTCGAAACCTATCACCAGCAGCGCGAACGGTTCGCTGCGCCCCTGCCCGAGACGGGCATGGACGCGCGGGCGATGCTGTCTGAGCTGGCGGAGATGGCCGGGCCGGGGCTGATGCCGACGGTGGGGCCGCGGTTCTTTGCCTGGGTGATGGGCGCCTCGCATCCGGCGGGCGTCGCCGCCGACTGGCTGGTCAGCGCCTGGGGGCAGAATGCCGGCTACCAGTCGACGGCGCCCGCCGCTGCGGCCATCGAGGAAACGGCAGAAGGCTGGCTGCTCGACATGCTCGACCTGCCGCGCCAGAGCGGCATCGGCTTTTCCACCGGGGCCACGGTTGCCAATGGCACCTGCCTTGCCGCCGCCCGGACCGGTACGCTGCTGGCTGCCGGGTGGGATCCCGATGCCGACGGGCTGTTCGGCGCGCCTCCGGTGCATGTGCTGATCGGGGCGGATGCACATTCGTCGCTGTTCTCGTCGCTGCAGCTGATCGGCTTCGGCCGCAAGCGGGTCATCACCATTGCCACAGACGATCAGGGCCGCATGCTGCCGTCGGCGCTGGAGACTGCCATTGCCGGGCTGAGTGGCCCCAAGGTGGTGATCGCGCAGGCCGGGCAGATCAACACCGGCGCCTATGATCCGTTCACGGAGATCGTCGCCATCGGCAAGGCGCATGATGCCTGGGTGCATGTCGATGGTGCCTTCGGGCTATGGGCCCGCGCCGTGCCCGCGCTCAAACAGCTGACGGCAGGTATCGAGGGATGCGACTCCTGGGTCACCGATGGCCACAAATGGCTGCAGGCGCCCTACGATTCCGGCTTCGCCATCGTGCGCGACAAGGACACTCTGATCGGGGCAATGGCACAGTGGTCGAGCTACCTGCCCTCCATCGCCCAAGGCGACCGGGTGCCCTCCAACTACGTGCCGGAATTGTCGCGGCGGGCACGTGGCGTGCCGGTCTATGCCGTGCTCAAGACCCTGGGTCGCGAGGGTGTCGTTGATCTCGTTGCCGGCCATTGCCGCATGGCGCAGCAGATGGCGGCACTGCTGGCCGGCGAGCCGGGCGTGCGCGTGGTCAACGCGGTGACCATCAATCAGCTGATCATCGGCTTTGGCGAAGGCGACGTGGCGGCGCGCAACGCCGCGACGGAAGCCGTCATTGCCAGGGTGCAAGCCGACGGCGTCTGCTATGTCGCCGGCGCCATGTGGCGCGGCGAGATGGTGATGCGCATCTCGATCACTTCGGGCAGCACCACCGAGGCCGATATCGCACTCTCGGCCGAGGCGATCATTGCGGCCTGGAGGGCCGTCCGTTGAGCTGTCAAAGCCCGAAGGCTTCGGCCAGCAGCCTATAGCTGCGCAGCCGCAGGGCATAGTCCCAGATGGTGGTGGTCACCATCACCTCGTCGGCGCCGGCCGCATCGGCGCGGCGCTGGATATCGTCGCGCACGGTTTCGGGCGAGCCGATGATCCAGAGCGGCGACTGGTTCTCGATGATGGCGGTTTCGCGCGCCGTGTAAGCATGTGCCGCTGCCGTCTCGGGCGACACCAGCTTGCGGATCTGCCCCGAATGGAACAGGGCCCAGCTGAGCGCTTGGGAGCCAGCGAGGAATTTTGCTTCCTCATCGGTCGGAGCGACAATGGCCGAGACGGCGAGGATGGCGCGCGGCTCGGGGAAGATGGCGTTGGGCTGGAAGGCCTTGCGATAGGCGTCGAAGGCCGGCCGGGGTGGCGTCGGGCTGAAATGAGCGGCGAACGAATAGCCAACCCCCAGTTGCCCGGCCGCCTCGGCACTGGCGCCGCTGGAGCCGAGCAGATAGATCGGTGGCAGGTCGACGCCTTCCGGCACCACGCGCACCTGCTCGAACGGATGCCCGGCGGGGAACGTCCCCTCCTCGAAAGCCAGCAGTTCGGCCAGCTCCTGCGAGAAGTATTCGCCACCGACGCTGCGCAAGGCCGACAGGGTGCGGCTATCGCTGCCCCCCGCGCGGCCGAGGCCGAGGTCGATGCGGCCGTCATTGAGGCCATTGAGGGTGCGATAGGTCTCGACCACCCGCAGCGGCACGTGGTTGGGCAGCATGACGCCGCCCGAGCCGACTCTGATGCGGCTGGTGGCGGCCGCGGCGGTGGCGATCAGCACCTCCGGCGAGGACGAGGCGATCGAGGGCATGCCGTGATGCTCGGCATACCAGAGCCGGGTATAGCCCAGCTCGTCCCCGAGCCGGGCGAGGTCGAGGATGTGGCGCAGGGCCTGCGGGGTCGTCGTACCCTCGGCAACGGGCGCGAGGTCGAGAATGGAAAGCGGGAGGCTGGACATGCAGCGTTATATCGGCACTTGGCGATGAATTGCCAGTGCGGGCGATGAAACTATATCGGTCGCGGCCCGTTGCTTCATGCAAGTTCCAGCGCCCTCCCTCAGACGTTGCGAACCAAATCAGTCTCCTCCCCTGCACGAACTGACCCCGGCAACTTGCCGGGGTCTCTTTATTCGGCCGGCATCAGGCCCTTGGTGAGTTCGAGCGCCTGCCGCTCGAACAGGCGGCGATAGATGCCGCCGTCGCGGCGCACCAGCGCCTCGTGCGTGCCTTCCTCGACCACCTTGCCGCCATCGAACACCAGCAGCCGGTCAAGGGCGCGGACCGTCGACAGCCGGTGCGCGATGACAATGGTGGTGCGGCCGATCATCAGCCGCTCCATCGCCTGCTGGATCAGCAGCTCGCTCTCGCTGTCGAGGCTCGACGTCGCTTCGTCGAGGATCAGCACCGGCGCATCGGCGAGAAAGGCCCGGGCAATCGCGACGCGCTGGCGCTCGCCACCGGAGAGCTTGACGCCGCGCTCGCCCACCATGGTCTCGTAGCCCTTGGGGAGGCCGATGATGAAGCCGTGCGCACTGGCCAACCGCGCCGCCTCGACGATCTGCTCCATGGTGGCGTCCGGCCGGGCATAGGCAATGTTTTCGGCCAGCGAGCGGTGAAACAGGATCGGCTCCTGCTGCACGATGGCGATCTGCTGGCGCAGCGACGCCTGGCTGACCTTGGCGATATCCTGTCCGTCGATGGTGATGCGGCCCGAATTGACGTCGTAGAGCCGCTGGATCAGCTTGACGAAGGTAGTCTTGCCCGAGCCGGAGTGGCCCACGAGGCCGACGCGCTCGCCCGGCGCGATCTCGACCGAGAAGTCGCGATAGAGCGGGGTGGCGTGGTTGCCATAGTGGAAGCCGACGGATTCGAAGCGGATGCGGCCCTCGCCGATCTGCAGCGGCACGGGGTCCGCGGCGTCCTTGATGCCGAGCGGCTCCTCATGGATGGCCACCAGTTCCTCCATGTCGTTGACGGCTCGCTGCAGGTTGCGGATGTGCATGCCGACATCGCGCAGATAGCCCTGCAGGATGAAGAACGTCGTCAGCAGCAGGGCGATGTCGCCCGCCGTCGCGAGACCCTGCTGCCACAGCACCAGCGAGGCGCCGATCAGGGCCGCCCGCAGGATCAGCAGCATGACGAACTGGCCGGTGCCGGCATAGGTGCCGCGTACCCAGGTGCGCATGGTGCGCTTGTGCCACTTGCCGACGACGCGCTGCAGCCGGGTTTCCTCGCGCTCTTCGGCGCCAAAGCCCTTGACCACGGCATTGCAGGAGACCGCGTCGGCAAGGGCGCCGCCCATCCGCGTGTCCCAGGCATTGGCAAGGCTCGCCGCCGGAGCGACGACGCCGACCGACAGCAGCACGGTGACCGCGACATAGATCAGCGAGCCGACGGCAACGATCAGGCCCATCACCGGCCAGATGGTCCACAGCATGATCGAGGTGCCGACCAGCATCATGGCCGAGGGCAGCAGCATCATGAGCAACTGGTCGTTGAGCATGTCGATGCCCCACATGCCGCGGGTGATCTTGCGCACCGTCGAACCGGCAAAGGCATTGGCGTGCCAGTCGGTGGAAAAGCGCTGCACCCGGTAGAAGGCATCGGTGGCGATTTCCGACATCATCCTGAGTGTCATCGGAATGATCGACATGAAGGCCAGATGGCGCAGCAGGGCGCTACTGATGCCAAGCCCCATCAGCAGCAGGAAGGCGGTCACCGCAGCATTCCAGGCGACTGTTTCGGTGGCCGCACCCATGGCGACGGCATCGACCAGCTGGCCGGCATAGAGCGGCGTCAGCACGTCGGCGAGCGTGGCCAGCAGGAAGGCGCCGCCGACGACGGACACCCGCACGGGCTGTTTGCGCCAGTGGGCAAAGGTAAAACCGAGGACGCGGCGAAAGGCATCACTGCGGATATCGAGTTTGAAGCGGGCCATGAAACGATCCGGTGGCGCGCAAGCGTCGAACCGGTCCCAGAAATGATTGAACTGAAAACAGGGGGTGCCGCGGTCCGTGGACCTCACAAGCAATGGCGGCGTCGGCGATACGAGAGGTCCGGTGGACCCCGGATGACCTACCGGTGCGGTCGGTGCATCAAGCCTCGCGGGGCGAACATGCGTTTGGTCATATGTCGCCCTCCTTGCTGCTCGTGGGTGCGCCCAAGCTTTCTAGGCGACTTGCCGATGGCTGTCCAGCGTGCGGCATTGGCACATCAGTTGACCAGAATCGGCGCCGCGCGGTTGACTTGAAAGGGTGGTCATGGCCTTGATGGCGCTCGATTTCGGGGTTCGGGTGCAATGACTAAAACGGTCGTCAAACTGGTTGTGGCTCTGGCGCTGGCGGTGTTTGCCGGCCGGGCAATGGCACAGGATGCCTATGATTTCGGTATCGACGAAGTGCGCGGCGGGCTGTTCTTCCACAGCGTGGACCATGCGCCGCCGAGCGCCTTTCTCGGCCTGATCGACACCAGCCGCCTCGAGGACGTCAATGTCGAGCTGCTGTTCAGGCCCTTCGACCTGGGCGATCTCAACTGGCTCGGCGCCATCCGTCCGCATTTGGGTGCCACGGTCAATTTCGGCGGTCTGGAAAGCCAGGTCTATGGCGGCCTGTCGTGGACGCACCACATCTTCGATGGCCCGGTCTTCATCGAGGCGAGCTTTGGCGCGGCGCTGCACAATGGCGCGCTGTCGGGCGCCACGCTGCCGGCGCGGAACCTCGGCTGTTCGGCGCTGTTCCGCGAGAGCGGCAGCATCGGCGTCAATGTCAGCGAGCAGGCCAGCGTCATGCTGACCGTCGAGCATTCGAGCCATGCCGGGCTCTGCGGCGCCAACAATTACGGCATCACCAATCTGGGCGTCCGCGCCGGCTGGAAGTTCTAGACCGGCTGCACGCCGCGCAAGGACCCACCATGACCGACATTTCCCATGACGTGATCGTCATCGGGGCCGGCCCGGCCGGAGCGCTGTGCGCCTATACGCTGCGCCGCCTCGGGCTTTCCGTGCTGGTGCTCGACAAGGCCAGCTTCCCGCGTCAGAAGCCCTGCGCCGGCGGGCTCACCATCAAGGCGCTGGCCCTGATGCCATACTCCGTGGCGCCGGTGCTCGAGCGGATGACGCGCGGGCTGGAACTGGGCTTTCGCACGCCGGGGGGCGACGTCTTCCGGCGGGCGCTGGGACGCGATCCGATCTGCACCTTCGCGGTGCGCGAGGCGTTCGACAGCTTCAATTTCGAGAAGATGCTGGAACTCGGTGCCGATTTCGAGACCATCGGCCGGATCGAGGCGATCACCGAGGCCAGCGACGGCGTCAGCGTCCAGACCGCCGGCAAGACCTTCCGCGCCGGCTACCTCGTGGGCGCCGACGGCGCCAACAGCAGGGTCCGCCGGCTGCTCAAGCTTGATGCCCATATCCAGCGCGGCTTTGCCCTCGAGGGCACCGTGCCCTATGCCGTGCTGGCGCAGGAGCCGCGGCCCGAGTTCTTCTTCGGCGTGGTGCGCAACGGCTATGGCTGGCTGTTTCCCAAGGGCGATCACGTCAATGTCGGCCTCTACACCACCGACGATAATCCTTCCCTCAGCAAAGACGCGCTGCGCGCCTATGCGCGCGAGCGGCTGGGCACGGATGCGGTCGAGCATGTGGTCGGCTTTCCGCTCGGCTTTGGCGGTGAACGGCGGATTCCGGTCCGCGACCGGGTGCTGCTGGCCGGCGATGCGGCGGGCTATGCCGAACCGCTGCTCGGCGAGGGCCTGCACAATGCCCTCAAGAGCGGCATCGCGGCGGCGCAGGCGATCTTCACCACCCGCGCCGGCGGTGGCCGGTTGCAGGAAGCCTATCGCCGGCAGGTGGCGCCGTTGATGGATGATCTGGTGCGCTGCCGGCAGATGGCGCGGCTCTTCTATCCGGACGTGTCGCGCGGCGCAGCGCTGGTGGGATTGGGCAAGCCCGCCCTGCTGCGTGGCTTTGCGGCGGGCAAGACCATGGTCGAGCTCACCAACCTGGCGCCGTTCTCGGCGTTGTTCCGGCCGGCGCATCCCAAGTCACTGGACGAGTTCGTTCAGGCGGCCTGACCGGCAGCCCAGCCCGACGCCCAGGCCCACTGGAAGTTGTAGCCGCCGAGCCAGCCGGTGACATCCACCACCTCGCCGACGAAATAGAGGCCGGGCACCTTGCGGGCAACCATGGTGGTCGACTCGAGGTCGCGGGTGTCGACGCCGCCCAGCGTCACTTCGGCGGTGCGGTAGCCCTCCGAGCCGGTCGGCTTGGTGGTCCAGTGCTTGAGCGCGTCGACGACGGCGGCGATCTTCTTGTCGGAAAAGTCGCCCAGCATGTTGGGGATGCCGATATCCTCGGCCAGCATCTGTGCCAGCCGCTTGGGCATGACATGGCTGAGCACCGTCTGCAGCCGCAGTTTCGGCGTTTCGCTGCGCGCCGTGGCCAGCAGCTTGCCGATGTCGAGACCGGGCAGCAGGTCGATGCTGATCGGGTTGCCCTCGCGCCAGTAGCTGGAGATCTGCAGGATGGCCGGGCCGGACAGGCCGCGATGGGTAAAGAGCAGGGCTTCGAGGAAGCTCTTGCCATTGGCCGTGGCCACGACGTCGGCGGAGATGCCGGCCAGTGGCTGCAGCCGCTCCATGATGCTGGGCTCATAGGTCAGCGGCACCAGCGCCGGCCGCGTCTCGGTGACCCGCAGCCCGAACTGCGTCGCCAGATGATAGCCCTTGGCGGTCGCGCCCATCTTGGGGATGGACTTGCCGCCCGTCGCCACGATAACCGACGCGGCAGTTACATTGCCGGACGACAATCCGACGGTGAAACCATCGCCCGTCTGCGCCACCGATTCGACGCCGGTGCCCAGCTCCAGCTTGACGCCGGCCTGCCCCATTTCGGCAGTCAGCATGTTGATGATCTGGCTGCTCGAGCCGTCGCAGAACAGCTGGCCGAGCGTCTTCTCGTGGAAGGCGATTCCGTATTTGCGCACAAGGGCGATGAAAGTGTCGGGGGTGTAGCGGGCCAGCGCCGACAGCGCGAAGCGTGGGTTCTCGCTTAGAAACCGGTCGCGGCCGACCTTGGTGGTGGCATTGATATTGGTGAAATTGCAACGCCCGCCGCCGGAGATGCGGATCTTTTCGCCCGGCGCCTGGGCATGGTCGACCAGCAGCACGCGACGGCCGCGCTTGCCGGCCTCAATGGCCGCCATCATCCCGGCGGCCCCGGCTCCGAGGATGACGACATCAAAATTTCTCATGGCGCTCTCATAGCGAGTTCATTGACTCTTTGCCAATCTGGCGTAGAAAGCCCGCCATTGCTTCGAGCTTTGGGCATTCCGCCGTGTTTCGCACTGCTGAAAATAGCCGATCGGTTGCGCCCCGGATGATCCGGTCGCACGCGCTTGCAGTCAAAACCACCAAAAAAACCCGCTGAGCCGATCCCCGGGCATCTCCCGCCGGGGAGAGGCCGGACGCTACGTGCCGCGGGCGCCATGCCCCGCGCGGGGGAACGGGTAAAAGGACTGACACAATGGGTTATCGGGTCGCCGTCGTCGGAGCCACGGGTAATGTGGGCCGCGAAATGCTCAACATCCTTGCGGAGCGGAAGTTTCCCGCCAGCGAGGTGATTGCGCTCGCCTCGTCGCGCTCGCAGGGGCAGGAAATCAGCTTCGGAGACAAGCGCCTCAAGGTGCGGAACCTCGAGAATTTCGACTTCAGCGGCGTCGATTTCGCGCTGATGTCGGCAGGCTCGGGCATGTCCAAGGAATATGGCGAAAAGATCGGCCGCACCGGCTGCATCGTCGTCGATAATTCCAGCTTCTGGCGCTACCACGGCGATGTGCCGCTGATCGTGCCGGAAGTGAATGCGCATGTGCTGGACGCCTATATGGCGCGCAATGATCGCAAGAACATCATCGCCAACCCCAACTGCTCCACGGCCCAGCTGGTAGTGGCGCTCAAGCCGCTGCACGATTTTGCAACGATCAAGCGCGTTGTCGTCTCGACCTATCAGTCGGTGTCGGGCGCCGGCAAGGATGGCGTCGACGAGCTCTGGACCCAGACCAAGGGCATTTTCGTCAACGACACGGCCACCGCCCGCAAGTTCACCAAGCAGATCGCCTTCAACGTCATCCCCCATATCGATATCTTCATGGAGGACGGCTACACCAAGGAAGAGTGGAAGATGGTGGCCGAGACCAAGAAGATCCTCGACCCCAAGATCAAGCTCACCGCCACCTGCGTGCGCGTGCCGGTGTTTGTGGGCCACTCCGAAGCGGTCAATCTCGAGTTCGAAAAGCCGATCTCCCCCGATGAGGCGCGCGGCATTCTCCGCGAGGCACCGGGCATCTCGGTCATCGACAAGCGCGAGGACGGCGGCTACGCCACGCCGGTCGAGTCGGTGGGCGAGTACGAGACCTTCGTCAGCCGTATCCGTGAGGACGTGACGGTCGAGAACGGCCTCGCGCTCTGGGTGGTGTCGGACAATCTGCGCAAGGGGGCCGCCCTCAATACCGTGCAGATCCTCGAGACGCTGATCGAGCGCAAGCTGGTGACGCAGAAGGCGGCCTGACGCGGGCCCCTGCGTGATCGCCTTTTCCCTTGCGGGAAAAGGTGCCGAAGGGCGGATGAGGGGGCTTTTCTCCCCATCCGCAACCTCCGAGAGAGATCCTCATCCGTCTCTCGCCGCGCTCGATCCACCTCCTCCCGCAAAGGGGAAGGGAAGGGCCGAAAGTATCGTGGGACGCGAGACAGATGCCCCTTCGCCACATCCTGCTCGCGCTCGCCATCGCCACCGTGCTCGGTCTCAGCTTTGTTGCCATCCATTACGGGCTGGAAGAGGCGCCGCCGCTGCTGCTGACGGCCCTGCGCTATGTTTTTGCCGCGATCCCAGCGGTCTTTTTCATCAAGCGGCCGGCCATCGACTGGCGGCTGCTGGTGGCCTACGGGCTGTTCGTCGGCGTCGGGCAGTTCGGGCTGCTGTTCATCGCCGTCAAACTGGGCATGCCGGCCGGGCTGGGCTCGCTGGTGATCCAGCTGCAGGTGTTTTTCACCGTGCTGCTGGCCTTTTTCGTCTTTGGCGAACGCCCGCGGCTCTGGCAGGTCGCCGGGGCGCTGGTCGCCTTCGGCGGCATTGGTGTCATTGCCATCGAGCGGGTGGATGGCGCGGCCCTGCTGCCACTGCTGCTGACCATTGTCGCGGCGGTGTTCTGGGGGCTGGGCAATATCACCAGCAAGAAGGCCGGTCGCATCGACATGCTGGCCCTGGTGGTCTGGTCGTCGCTGGTGCCGCCGCTGCCACTGCTGGCGGCGTCGCTGCTGTTCGACGGTCCGGCGGCGATAGGGGCTGCGTTCGGGCAGTTCACCTGGCGCGGCATCGGGGCGGTGGCCTTCATGTCCTATGGTGCGACGCTGTTCGGGTTTTCGATGTGGGCGCGCCTGCTCAGCCTCTATCCGGCCAGCCAGGTAGCGCCATTTGCGCTGTTCATCCCGGTGGCCGGCATCGGCAGCGCCGCGCTGCTGCTGGGCGAAACCGTCAGCGGCATCGAGATTATCGGCAGCGTGCTGGTTTTCGCCGGACTTCTGGTCAATGTTTTGGGACCGCGCCTGTTCGCCGGGCGCCGCGAGGGGGCAAGATGATCAATATCCGGCCAGCACATGCCGAAGACGCGGACGCTATCGGACGGCTCTTTGCCACTTCGCGCCGGGTCCTGACCTTCCTGCCGGAACTGCACACCATCGAAGAGGATATGGCCCATATCCGCGACGAGGTGATGCCGAACTACCTGGTCACGGTGGCGCTGCGCGACGGGGAGATTGTCGGCTTCATGGCCGAGAAGCCGGGCTGGATCGAGCATTTCTACATGGATGCCAGCCAGTTGCGGACGGGTATCGGCTCGGTGCTGATCGGGGTCGCCAAGGGTCGCAACAGCAGTCTCGAACTCTCGTGCTTCCGCGACAATCTGGCGGCACGGGCGTTCTATGAAAAGCACGGTTTTGTCGCCATCGCGCAGACCGATGGATCGGGCAATGAAGCCGGGGTGCCCGATGTCCGCTACCGCTGGGAGCGGGCGTGAGCCTCAGACCTCGGGGCGTGCGAAGTCGCCGTTGCTGTCCATGACCCAGAGCTCGCCGGTAGAGATGTCGAACCAGGCGCCATGCAGCTGCAGCGCTCCTTCGGCCTCGAGCTTGCTGACATAGGGGAAGGTGCGCAGATTGGCGATCGAATTGCGGATCGACAGGCGCTCCAGCATGGTCTGGCGCTCCTTGTCGGTGATGATGCTGTAGGCGGCCACCTGCTCGGACACCGGCGCCAGCATGCTCATCCACTTGCCGATGAAGTCGCCCTGGGCCAGCGGCGGCGCATTGCGCGGACCGAGGGCGGCCTGGATGCCGCCGCAGCGGCCATGTCCCATGATGACGATATTCTTGACGCCCAGCGAGTTGACCGCAAACTCGATGGCAGCCGAGGTGCCGTGCTGGCCGCCATCGGGCTGGAAGGTCGGTACCAGGTTGGCGACGTTGCGCAACACGAAGAGTTCGCCCGGACCGGCGCCGAAGATCGTCTCGGGCGCAGCCCGGCTGTCACAGCAGGCAATGACCATGGTTTCCGGGGACTGGCCTTCGGCCAGCTCACGATACCGGTGCTGCTCGTAGCGCTCGGTCATGAACGAGCGGTAGCCATCCAGCAGGGCTTTTGGAAACTTGTGCATGTCGATCCGATTAGCTGTAAGCAAGGCAAATTACAACTGCGTCGGCCGCAGTGCTGGGCTGACTTTATCGGGGGCACGATGCTGATTTATCGCTTTCTCAGCGGGGATGACGACTCCGCGTTCTGCCACAAGGTGACCAAGGCCCTCAGCGAGGGCTGGAGCCTGCATGGCGGGCCAACCTACGCCTATGACTCCATGAGCAAGAAGATGCGTTGCGGCCAGGCCGTGACCAGGGTGGTCGCCGACCAGCCCTACGATCCCGAGCGCAAGCTCGTCGATTACCGGTAGCCGCAGCCATTAACGAATTATGAACGGCCGCTTCAGTGGCCGTTCGGATCGTCGGGACTAGACCTCCATCACCGCGCCAATGGTGGCGCCGGCAGAATGGAGCGAAAGATGATGTCCAGACTCCTGACTACAGCACTTGCCGTTTCCATCGTTCTGTTGCCGCTCGCCGCCCGGTCGAGCCAGCCCGAGGTCAAGGTCATCGACCTGGCGCCGCAGGCCGAGATCCTCACGGCGCAGCCCGGTTTCGACTTCTTCCTCGATCCGGACCGCGATGCCGACCTGCGCATCAGGCTGCCGCGCTCGATCAACGAGTTCGACATCGACCGCGACCCGTTTGAGACCGCCAAGGTCTGAAGCCCGGCTCAGAGCAGCCCGTTGAGGGCCGCATACTGCAGCAGCATGATGGTCTTGCCATCACGGATCTCGCCGGTTCCGACCAGCCGCATGGCCTCGGCAAAGGGCATCTCGATCACCTCGATGTCCTCGCCTTCATCCACATGGCCGCCGCCTTCGGATACCTTGGCGGCCGCATCGTAGCGGCCGACGAACAGCCAGAGCCGCTCGGTCACCGAGCCGGGGCTCATATAGGTCCTCGGAAACACCAGCCGCACGTCCGAGACGCGATAGCCGGTCTCTTCCTCGGCTTCCTTTTTGGCGCAAGTCACCGGGTCGTCGCCATCGAGCTTGCCGGCGCACACCTCGAGCAGGTAGCCCGGTTCGGCATTGAAATAGGCCGGGAAGCGAAACTGGCGGGTGAGGACCACCGTGGCTTTTTCAGGATTGTAGAGCAGGGTCGCCGCGCCGTCGCCGCGATCATAGGTCTCGCGTACCTGCTGCTGCCAGTCGCCATTGCGCCGCTGCAGCCGGAAGCTCCAGCGGGTCAGCGTGCCCCAGCTCTTGGCCAGAACCTGCTTGGCGGTGATCTCGACGCGTTCGTTCACGACATATCTCCTCTTTCTGCCAGCCAGTTAAGCCAACGGCATGAACCGGAAATGAACGGCCGATTCACGCCCCGGCCAGCATAGGGACTGTAGATGTAAGCCCAAGCAGCGGAAGCCCGCACGGGGCCGCCCGCACCAGGGACGACAAGATGGACCGCCTCGCCACCGCACTCATGATCGCGCTTGCCGCTCTCCTGATGGCGGGTGGCTTGCCGAATGGCGTCATGGCCGAAGAGATCCGGGTCGGTCCGACCCCGGTCGCGGCGGCGGGCTCCACGTCCCGACTACCGGCGGCGTCCGGCCCGCGCAGCGAGCGAGTGCTGAGCCTTTTGCTCACGCTCGAAGCGCTGCGGGCCGCGCCGGTCCTGCTCGATCCGCCTAAAGTGTAGCCCGCAGCGCATTTCAAGCTTTGACCTGTCGCGGTCACGCGGTTAGAAGTCTCGAACCATTCCAAACTGGAGCGTCTGCGCCTGCAGCGCGGGCGGTAGCGAGACGCATATGGCTCCACGCGCCAAGCCGCTTTCACCTCATCTGCAAATCTATCGTTTCACGATGACGATGACGATGTCGATCGTGCATCGAGCCACCGGCATCGCGCTCTACGGCGGCACCCTGCTGCTGGCGTTGTGGCTGGTCGCCGCGGCGTTCGGTGGCGGCTTCTTCGACGCGGTGAACGGGCTCTTCGGCAGCTGGTTCGGCCAACTGGTGCTGTTCGGCTACACTTGGGTGCTGTTCCATCACATGCTGGGCGGCATCCGCCATTTCATCTGGGACCTGACGCAGATGATGGATGCGCCCGGTCGCGAACTGATCGTCCGGCTGCAACTGGCAGCGTCGATCCTTCTCACCCTTGTCGTCTGGGCAGCGCTTGTGTGGTTCAAATGAGCGAGAAGCCGACGGCGGCACAGATCGCCACTCCCACCACCCATTACGGCAATGCCCGGGCCTCGACGCGCCACTTCATCACCCAGCGGGTGACCGGCGCGCTCAACGTCGTCTTCACGCTGTTCTTTGTCTGGTTCGTGGTCAGCCTCGCCGGTGCCGACCGGGCCGGCATGGTCGGCATTGTCGCCAATCCACTGGTGGCCATCGCGCTGGCGCTGCTGATCGTCAATGTGGTGATCCACATGCGCAACGGCATGCGCGACATCCTGGAAGATTACTTCGCGGGTGCCCAATACCGCACTTACATGATGGCCAACACCGCGTTTGCCGTTTTCATCGCAGTGGTCGTGCTCGGCGCGATCGCCAAAATCGTCTTCTGGGGTTAGTTGCTCATGGCCGCATATGAAATCATCGACCATGAGTTCGACGTCGTGGTTGTCGGCGCCGGCGGCGCCGGTCTTCGCGCCACGCTGGGCATGGCCGAGCAGGGGCTCTCGACCGCCTGCGTCACCAAGGTGTTCCCCACCCGCAGCCATACCGTGGCGGCACAGGGCGGCATTGCCGCCTCGCTGCAGAACATGGGCCCCGACAGCTGGCAGTGGCATATGTACGACACCATCAAGGGGTCGGACTGGCTGGGCGACAATGACGCCATGGAATATCTGGCGCGCGAGGCGCCGGCCGCCATCTACGAGCTCGAGCACTACGGCGTGCCGTTCTCGCGCACCGAAGAGGGCAAGATCTACCAGCGCCCCTTCGGCGGCCACATGACCGAATTCGGCGATGGCCCGCCGGTGCAGCGCACCTGCGCGGCGGCTGATCGCACCGGTCACGCCATCCTCCACACCCTCTACGGCCAGTCGCTGCGCCACAACGCGCAGTTCTTCATCGAGTATTTCGCCCTCGACCTGCTGATGGGCGAGGACGGATCGTGCCAGGGCATCATCGCCTGGAAGCTTGATGACGGCACGCTGCATCGCTTCCGCGCCAAGATGACGGTGCTGGCCACCGGCGGCTATGGCCGCGCCTATTTCTCGGCGACCTCCGCCCATACCTGCACCGGCGACGGCAATGGCATGGTGGCCCGCGCCGGGCTGCCGCTGCAGGACATGGAATTCGTGCAGTTCCACCCCACCGGCATCTACGGTTCGGGCTGCCTGATCACCGAAGGCGCCCGCGGCGAGGGCGGCTATCTGGTCAATTCGGAGGGCGAGCGCTTCATGGAGCGCTATGCGCCCAACGCCAAGGATCTGGCGTCGCGCGACGTGGTCAGCCGCTGCATGACCATCGAGATTCGCGAAGGCCGCGGTGTGGGCCCCAAGAAGGACCACATCTTCCTGCATCTCGATCATCTCGATCCCAAGGTGCTGCACGAGCGCCTGCCGGGGATTTCGGAATCGGCCAAGATCTTTGCCGGCGTCGATCTCACCCGCGAGCCGATCCCGGTGCTGCCGACCGTGCACTACAATATGGGCGGCATTCCCACGAACTATCATGGCGAAGTGCTCGACCCGCGCCGCGGCGGGCCGGATGCCAACGTGCCGGGCCTGATGGCGGCCGGCGAGGCCGCCTGCGCCTCGGTGCATGGCGCCAACCGCCTGGGCTCGAATTCCCTGACCGACCTCGTGGTCTTCGGCCGCGCTGCGGCGCTGCGCGCCGGCCAGGTGGTCGATCGCGCTGCTGCCATTCCGTCGGTCAATGCAGCCTCCGAGGAGAAGATCCTCGCCCGCTTCGACCGGCTGCGCCATGCCAGCGGCGGTACGCCGACAGCGGTGCTGCGCGACCGCATGCAGCGCACCATGCAGGAAGATGCCGCCGTGTTCCGTACCGGCGAAACCCTGCAGTCGGGCGTCACCCGCATGACCGCGGTCTATGGCGGGCTTGCCGATCTGCAGGTCACCGACCGCTCGATGATCTGGAACTCCGATCTGGTGGAAACGCTGGAGCTGGAAAACCTGATGGCCAACGCCATGCAGACGGTGGTTTCGGCCGAGGCCCGCAAGGAAAGCCGCGGCGCCCATGCGCGCGAGGATTTCCCCGATCGCGACGACGTCAACTGGCGCAAGCACACGATCAGCTTCATCGATGACAGCGGCAAGGTGTCGCTCGACTACCGCCCGGTGCATGTCGATCCGCTGACCACCGAGGCGGAAGGCGGCATCAGCCTGAAAAAGATCGCGCCCAAGGCGCGCGTTTACTGATGTCGGCAGCCGCCGGATATTCCGGCACGCCGCTGGCCCAGAAACTCGGGCTCAAGGACGGGCAGCGCGTGCTGTTCATCGCCCTGCCGCCCGAGCACAAGGATTTGCGGACGGCGCGGCATTTCACCGAAATGACGCAGGCGGGATGGGAGACCTGGCAGGACGGCGAGCGGGGCTATGACCTGATCCACGGCTTTGCGGTGTCGCGCGGGACGCTCGAGACCAACGCCCGGCCGCTGATGGACACCATCGCCCGGGACGGGTCGATCTGGATCTCGTGGCCGAAAAAGGCCAGCAAGGTGCCGACCGACATCACGGAAGATGTGATCCGTGACGTGGTTTTGCCGATCGGGCTGGTGGATGTAAAAGTGGCCGCCGTCGATACGGTGTGGTCAGGCCTGAAACTGGTTATTCGCAAGGAACTGAGATGACGATTCGCGTGATTGCCGGCCTGCTCGTTCTCGGTCTGCTTGCCTCGCCCGTGCAGGCGGCGGCGCCGACGGCCGAACAGAAGGCCGAGTTCTACAAGACCTGCATGGGGATCGCGCAGAACGACGCCCTCTGCAGCTGCAAGCGCGATGCCGTGGACGGGCTGATCGATGCCGATTTCATGGCGGTGGTGATCGCGTCGATGAAGGGCAAGACGGCACCGGTGGATGTGACCGTGAAGTACGACACCTACATTGCCCAATCGAATGCCATCTGCATTCCAGGTTATTGAGGAGACTGCCGTGACCAAGCTCGCCTTCCTGCCCGTGCTGGCGCTGGGCGCCGGCCTGCTGGCAACGCCAAGCTTTGCCGACGCGAAGGCCGACTATCTGGCGGCGTGCCTGGGGGCCTCCAACAACAACACCGAACTGTGCGCCTGCAAGACCGAGGAAGCGGTGAAACATGCCGACGACGAGATGCTCGGCTTCATCGTCATCGCGCTCAAGGATAACCCCAAATTCAGGGAAATGGTGCAGAACGGCGAAGTGCCGGACGCGGTCATCAAGCAGTGGCCGGTCTATGTCCGCGAGAGCAATGCCGTGTGCATTCCTCCGACGAACTGAGAAGGTCCCGACGAAATGGCTGAGCTGCTGCTCCCGAAGAATTCCCAGCCCAAGCCGGGCAAGACCTGGCCCAAGCCGGCCGGCGCCACCAACCTGCGCGAGTATCGGGTCTACCGCTACGATCCCGACAGTGGCGAGAACCCGCGCATCGACACCTACTATGTCGATCTCGATGATTGCGGCCCGATGGTGCT
Source organism: Devosia sp. J20-27 (assembly GCF_055808595.1). NCBI lineage: Bacteria > Pseudomonadati > Pseudomonadota > Alphaproteobacteria > Hyphomicrobiales > Devosiaceae > Devosia > Devosia sp. J20-27. The sequence goes on from NZ_CM147875.1 coordinate 1,242,779, forward strand.
GGATGCGCTGCTCTGGATCAAGAACACGGTCGATCCGACGCTGACGCTGCGCCGCTCCTGCCGCGAGGGCATTTGCGGATCGTGCTCGATGAATATCGACGGCGCCAACACGCTGGCCTGTACCAAGGGCATGGACGAGATCAGCCGTCCGGTGGTGGCAGTCTATCCGCTGCCGCACATGCCGGTGGTCAAGGACCTCGTCCCGGACCTCACGACTTTCTATGCCCAGCACCGCTCCATCGAGCCGTGGCTGAAGACGACGACGCCGGCGCCCAAGACCGAGTGGCTGCAGTCCAAGCCGGAGCGCGCCAGGATCGACGGGCTCTATGAGTGCATCCTGTGCGCCTGCTGCTCGACCTCGTGCCCGAGCTACTGGTGGAATGGCGAGAAGTATCTCGGTCCGGCGGCCCTGCTGCAGGCCTATCGCTGGCTGATTGACAGCCGCGACGAAGCCACGACCGAGCGCCTCGACAATCTCGAGGACCCGTTCAAGCTCTATCGCTGCCACACCATCATGAACTGCACCAAGGTCTGCCCCAAGGGTCTCAACCCGGCCAAGGCCATTGCCGAAATCAAGCAGCTGATGGTCCAGAGGGCGGTGGCATGAACCGGTTCAGGGCCGTCGCCAGAGCCGGCGGCCGCTGATGGACATGGTGGTCATCGCCGAGGTCGAGGATACGACACTGGCGATCGTGCTCAACGCCGCGCTGCGGGCGCACGGCTTTCATCCCGGCGAAGGCGGCGACCGCGGCCTGCCGGGGCTGCCCGGGGTGATCGGCCCGAAGGGCATCGCCATCCTCGTTCCCGACGACGAGGCCGATGACGCCAGGGTGCTGGCTGCCGATCTGCTGCGCGAAATGCTGGCCCGCTAGAGGCACAAATCGGGCCCGTGCCCCTAAGATTGCCACATTGACAGACGCAATAGGGGAAACACGGGGCATCCGCCGTTGAACGGCGGGCTGGCATCGCGCTATATGCCCCAGTTCAAAATCTCATGGGGGCCGCGGTCCCGCGACGGAGCAGGCCAATGACGACTTGGAAACGCGCGAGCGTTTCAGCCGCTGCGATGCTGGCACTGGCAACAGTGCTCGCAGGATGCAGCAGCGTGAGCAACAATCCGCAGACGGCACGACTGCCCACGCCCAATTCGGCGGCGGCGGTGCAGACGTCGCAGGTCGCGACCACCAACCTGCCGGCCATCGGCCAGGGTGCGGATGGCCAGCCGTTGCAGACCTCCCAGGTGGCACCCGGCCTGACCGGCCAGCCGGTGCTCGGCGGCCAGCAGAATACCATGACCCTCTCGGGTGGCGCGGGCCTTGGCGACCCGGCCAATCCGGCGCCGCTGCGCACAGCTTCGGCCGACGGGTCGTTCGTCACGCTCGATGCCGTCGGTACGGTGCCGAATGCGCCCGGCCGCGATCTCAGTGGCGGTCTCACCATCGAAAAGCTGCTGGGCGGCTGGACGGTGGTGTCGGGGCCGCAGCAGTGCAAGCTCAACCTCACCTATACCGCCAAGTCCGGCACCAGCCGCTACCGCGCCTCGACGCCGGGCTGCGCCCTGCAGGGGCTCAACGTGGTGGCGTCGTGGCAGCTGGCCGGCAGCCAGGTGCAGCTGTTCGACGAGAACGGCGACATCATTGCGGCGCTGATCCTATCGGGGAACCGGTTCATCGGCACTCTGGCCGGCGGCCAGGGCATCTCGATGGTTGGCTGAACTGGCCTCGCCGGGGCCGGTTTCCGACGCTCTTGCCGCGCTGGTCCGGCAGGGCGCCCTGAGCGCCGATTCGCTGCAGCAGCGAGCAGCGGCAGAGCTCGATCGCGTCGCCAGCGGCCTGACGCAGAAACCACGCGGCCTGTTGGGCGGGATTTTCGACAAGCCGGCACCGGTGCGCGGCGCCTATCTCGTCGGCCAGGTGGGGCGCGGCAAGACCATGCTGATGGACCTGTTCTTCGAGGCGGTCCCGATCGACGCCAAGCGGCGGGTGCATTTCCACGAGTTCATGGACGAGATGCACGAGGCAATCCGCGCCTTCCGCGCCACGGCGCGCGGCAAGGCCGACAATGCCGATCCCATTGCCGCCGTCACACGCCCGCTGATCGCCGATATCCGGCTGCTGTGCCTCGATGAATTCCAGGTTACCGACATCACCAATGCCATGCTGCTGGGGCGGCTGTTCGGCATGCTGTTCAGCGCCGGGGTGACGGTCGTTGCCACCTCCAATGTGGCGCCGGACGGGCTCTACGAGAACGGCCTCAATCGCCAGCTGGTGCTGCCGTTCATCGCCGAGCTCAAGCGACATGTCGATGTGGTGCCGCTCGATGGCCCCACCGACTACCGACGCCTCAAGTTCGAAGGCCAGGAGGTCTACCAGTTCGGCAGCGGGCCGGAGGTGCGGGCTGCCATGGACCGGCTGTGGCACCGGCTCACCGGCGGCGCCGAAGGGGCACCGGCCGAGCTGGCGTCGCTGGGTCGCAGCATCCGGGTGCCGCATGCGGCCCTGGGCGCAGCGCGCTTCAACTTCGCCGATCTCTGCGAAAAGCCGCTCGGGGCGCGCGACTATGTGCGGCTCGCCCACGCCTATGACACGGTGATGATCGACCATGTGCCGCAGTTCTCGCGGCAGCGCTCGGACGCCTCCAAGCGCTTCATCCTGCTGGTCGATACGCTTTATGACCGCGGCGTCAAGCTGGCGGCGAGCTTTGCCGTGCCGCTCGATGCCCTGGGGAAGGACGACAAGACGCAGTTCGAGTTCCAGCGCACCGTGTCGCGGCTCATCGAAATGCAGTCGGCCGACTATCTGGGCGCGCCCCACAAGGACGCCGAGCCGGCCTGAGCCCGGAGAATTCCGCGCGCTCAGCCGAACGGCTCACTTGCACGGTTTCCGCCATAGGGTTAATAGGGGCCGCAATTCAAACATACCGGGGTAACAGCTCATGGCGCGCAAGAAGATCGCTCTCATCGGAGCGGGACAGATTGGCGGAACTCTTGCACATCTGGTTGCGCTCAAGGAGCTGGGAGACGTCATCCTTTTCGACATCGTCGACGGGGTGCCGCAGGGCAAGGCTCTCGATCTCAGCCAGTCGGGTCCCGTTGAAGGCTTCAACGCCGCCATCAAGGGTACGTCCGAGTACAAGGACATTGCCGGCGCCGATGTGGTGATCGTTACGGCCGGCGTGCCGCGCAAGCCCGGCATGAGCCGCGACGACCTGCTCGAAATCAACCTCAAGGTGATGGAGCAGGTGGGCGCGGGGATCGCCAAGTACGCTCCCGAGGCCTTCGTCATCTGCATCACCAACCCGCTCGATGCGATGGTCTGGGCCCTCCAGAAGTTCTCGGGCCTGCCCTCCAACAAGGTTGTCGGCATGGCCGGCGTGCTCGACTCGGCGCGCTTCCGTCACTTCATCGCCGATGAACTCAATGTCTCGGTCGAGGACGTCACGGCCTTCGTGCTCGGTGGCCACGGCGACACCATGGTGCCGCTGCCGCGCTATTCGACCGTTGCCGGCATTCCGCTGACCGATCTGGTCAAGATGGGCTGGCTGACCAAGGACAAGCTCGAAGCCATCGTGCAGCGTACCCGCGACGGCGGCGCCGAGATCGTCGGTCTGCTCAAGACCGGTTCGGCCTTCTACGCCCCGGCCGCCTCCGCCATCGAAATGGCCGAGAGCTATCTCAAGGACAAGAAGCGCCTGCTGCCGGTGGCCTCCTTCCTCAAGGGCGAATACGGCGTCAAGGGCACCTATGTCGGCGTGCCGACGGTGATCGGCGCCGGTGGCGCAGAGCGGGTCGTAGAGATCCAGCTCTCAGGTGCCGAGCAGAAGGCGTTCGACAAGTCGGTGGCCGCTGTCGCCGGCCTGATCGACGCGTGCAAGAAGATCGCGCCCAAGCTCGCTTGATCGACGCAAGGGTGCGGCCCATGTCCCATCGCTTCCTGCTTCCCACGCTGGTCGCTGCACTTGTTGCGGCCAGTCCGGCGAGCGCGGAGAGCTTTTACACCACGCTCGATTTCGACCAATGCACCGTGCTGTCGACCGACGAGGAAGCGGGCGGCGCCGAACTGCGCTGCAAGGGCTATGGCGGCTTTGACGTCTATGTCAGCGATTTCGATGCGCGCATGTCGGTCGATTTCGGCGAGCCCGACGACCGCTTCGAGACTTTTTCCGCCTTCAACAGCGTCGGCAATACCATCGAGTGGCTGACCGATGCCGACGGCGTGCAGGCGACGGTGCTGCGTCACTTCATCGATGTCGATGGACGCAAGGCGCAGGCGCTGGTGGCCAGCAAGGTCGGGGTCCCCGGCGCGCCGGGCTGCGTCGTCGGCATCGTCGATGCCGCGACCGAGCAGGCCAACGGCGTGGCGCGTGGCCTCGCGGCCATGGCAAAACTCTTCGACTGCGGTTCCGACCCGGTCGTGATCGTCCCGGGAGCATCCGATCTGGTTGCTCAATTCAGCGGGGCCAACTAGTGACACTATCCAGTATCAAGGGCACAGGAGAGCTCAGGTGAATATTCATGAACACCAGGCGAAGGCGCTTCTGAAGTCCTACGGCCTGCCGGTCGCGGCGGGCGTGGCCATCTTCAAGCCCGAGGAAGCCGCTGCGGCAGCCAAGTCGCTGCCCGGCCCGCTCTATGTGGTCAAGAGCCAGATCCACGCGGGTGGCCGCGGCAAAGGCAAGTTCAAGGAACTCGGTCCGGACGCCAAGGGCGGCGTGCGCCTCGCCAAGAGCATCGACGACGTCGTTGCCAATGCCAGGGAAATGCTGGGCCACACGCTGGTCACCAAGCAGACCGGCGATGCCGGCAAGCAGGTGAATCGCCTCTATATCGAAGACGGCGCCGACATTGCCCGCGAGCTCTACTGCTCGCTGCTGGTCGACCGCTCCTCGGGTCTGGTCAGTTTCGTGGTCTCGACCGAAGGCGGCATGGACATCGAGACGGTGGCCCATGACACGCCCGAGCGGATCATCACCGTCGGTATCGATCCGGTCGCCGGCGTCACCGCCGACGCCGTCGCCAGGATCGTTGCGGCGCTCAAGCTCGAGGGCGCGGCTGCCGAGGATGCCAAGTCGGTCTTCCCGGCGCTCTACAAGGCGTTTGTCGATACCGACATGAGCCTGCTCGAGGTCAATCCGCTGATCGTCATGACTGACGGCCATATCCGCGTGCTCGATGCCAAGGTGAGCTTCGACAACAACGCCGCCTTCCGTCATCCCGAACTGGCCGAACTGCGCGACCTCAGCGAAGAGGACGCCAAGGAAATCGAAGCCAGCAAGTTCGACCTCGCCTATGTGGCGCTCGACGGCAATATCGGCTGCATGGTCAACGGCGCGGGCCTCGCCATGGCGACCATGGACATCATCAAGCTCTACGGCGAGGAGCCGGCGAACTTTCTCGATGTCGGCGGCGGCGCCAACAAGGAAAAGGTCACCGCGGCCTTCAAGATCATTACCGCCGATCCGGCGGTCAAAGGCATCCTGGTCAACATCTTCGGCGGCATCATGCGCTGCGACATCATCGCCGAAGGCGTGATTGCCGCGGTCAAGGAAGTGGGCCTCAAGGTGCCGCTGGTCGTCCGCCTCGAGGGCACCAATGTCAAGGAAGGCAAGGCCATCCTCAACGCGTCCGGGCTCAACGTGATCTCGGCCGATGACCTCGACGATGCGGCGCAGAAGATCGTCGCGGCCATCCGGGGCAAGAACTGATGCGGCACGCCGTCCCGGCCGGTCTGCTGGCGGCACTTGCCGTCACGTCCGCCGTGGCGGCGCCGCCGGCCTATGACGTGGCGTTTGTCGATGCCTTCAGGGATGCCTGCGTGCCGCAGCGGCTGAGCTATGACGGGACCAGGCAGGCGGCGCGGGCCGCCGGCTGGACCGAAGTCGATCGCACGGCCAATGCCGAGCTCGACGCCATGATGGCGATCTCCGAGGCGGCGGCAGACGATCCCGAGCTGCAGGCGACACTCGAATATGCCATCTACTCCAAGCCGATCGAGGGCGTGGCGCATTTCCTCGTGGTCGACCGCGCCACGGCGATCATCGGCGAGCCCGACGACCCGCTCAATCCGTGGGTCTTTATCGGCTGCTATCTCTACAATTTCGATGCCGCCGCGCCGATCGACCCCGAACTGGTCAGCGCATTGACCGGCAACCCGATCGCCGACAGCCAGGTCAACATGCACCTGGCCGGCTGGGTCTGGGGTCCGCCCTGTCCCATGCCGCGCACCGGCGATACCTATATGACCTTCATCCCGGAAGTGAGCCAGTTCAAGCAGGAGACCGGGTTCTCCGGCCTGGTGCTGAAATTCTCGACTTCCGAACCTGACCCCGAAGACGTCGTGCCTGACAGCTACTGCTAGTCACGCCGCTTCCAGCACGCGAGCCAAACGCCTATGTCCATTCTCGTCAACAAAGACACCAAGGTCCTCGTGCAGGGTCTGACCGGCAAGACCGGCACGTTCCACACCGAACAGGCGCTGGCCTATTATGGCACCAAGATGGTGGGCGGCACGCATCCCAAGAAGGGCGGCGAGAACTGGACCTCCGGCGTGGATGGCACCTCGCTGCCGATCTTTGCCACGGTGGCCGAGGGCATGGCACAGACCGGCGCCAATGCGTCGGTGATCTATGTGCCGCCGGCCGGCGCCGCCGCGGCCATCGAGGAAGCCATCGATGCGGAAATCCCGCTCATCGTCTGCATCACCGAAGGTGTGCCGGTGCTCGACATGGTGCGGGTCAAGGCCAAGCTGGAAAAGTCGAAGTCGCGGCTGATCGGACCGAACTGCCCCGGCGTATTGACGCCTGAAGAGTGCAAGATCGGCATCATGCCCGGTAACATCTTCTCGAAGGGCTCGGTGGGCATTGTCTCGCGCTCGGGCACGCTTACCTATGAAGCAGTGTTCCAGACCACCAATGCCGGCCTCGGCCAGACCACGGCGGTCGGGATTGGCGGCGACCCGGTCAAAGGCACGGAATTCATCGACATGCTCGAGATGTTCCTGGCCGACGAAGCCACCAAGTCGATCATCATGATCGGCGAAATCGGCGGTTCGGCCGAAGAAGAAGCGGCGCAGTTCCTCATCGACGAGGCCAAGCGCGGCCGCAAAAAGCCGATGGCCGGCTTCATCGCTGGCCTTACGGCGCCGAAGGGGCGTACCATGGGCCATGCTGGCGCCGTAATTTCAGGCGGTAAGGGCGGCGCCGAAGACAAGATCGCTGCGATGGAGTCGGCAGGCATCAAAGTGTCGCGATCCCCTGCAAGGATCGGCGTCACTCTGGCAGAAGTCCTCAAGGGCTGAATTCGGCCCCTGAGTCGTAGGAAGGAGAGCGGGTGTGGAGCGCCCGCCTTCCTTAACAGGATGCAAAGACAAAGCGGGCACACTCCGGCCCGCGCAATGAGGCCCCGTCGAGTGTTTCCGGGGCGGCCAAGAAGGATGGCGGGGTCGAAGCCCTGCAACACACCATGACCCGACAAGAAAAGAACGAACAGTTCTTGCTCTCTTCCTTCCTGTATGGCGGCAACGCCGACTACATCGAAAATCTGTACGCCCGCTTCAAGACCGATCCCGACAGCATCGACCCGACCTGGGCGAGCTATTTCGGCCGGCTGGAAGACTCGGCGGCCGATGCGACCAGGAACAGCGACGGCCCGTCGTGGCAGCGCAGCGACTGGCCGGTCGCGGCCAATGGCGATCTGGTGTCGGCGCTCGACGGCGACTGGCCGCTTTCCGATATTACCGTCAAGACCAGCAAGGCGCTGGGCAAGCAGGCGGCCGGCGAGGGCGCCGCGGCGCCGTCCACGGTCGATGTGCTGCAGGGCACCCGCGACGCCATCCATGCCATCATGATGATCCGCGCCTATCGCATGCGCGGCCATCTGCATGCCGATCTCGATCCGCTGAAGATGAAGGCCGACGATCCGGCGCCCGAACTGGATCCGGCGACCTACGGCTTCACCGAGGCCGATTACTCGCGCAAGATCTTCATCGACAACTACCTGGGCATGGAATTCGCCACCATTCCCGAAATGCTCGAAGTGCTGCGCCGTACCTATTGCTCGACCGTCGGCGTCGAGTTCATGCACATCTCCGATCCGGAAGCCAAGCAGTGGATCCAGGAGCGCATGGAAGGGCCGGACAAGGAAATCAAGTTCACGCCCGAAGGCAAGCTGGCGATCCTGAACAAGCTGGTCGAGGCCGAAGGCTTCGAGAAGTTCATCGACGTCAAGTATACCGGCACCAAGCGCTTCGGCTTGGATGGTTCGGAAGCGCTGATCCCGGCGCTCGAGCAGATCATCAAGCGCGGCGGCGCGCTGGGCGTGAAGGATATCGTGCTCGGCATGGCCCACCGTGGCCGTCTCAACGTGCTGACGCAGGTGCTGGCCAAGCCGCACCGCGCGCTGTTCCACGAGTTCAAGGGCGGCGCCTTCTATCCCGAGGAAGTCGAAGGTTCGGGCGACGTGAAGTACCATCTGGGTGCGTCGGCCGATCGCGAGTTCGACGGCAACAGCGTCCACCTGAGCCTGACCGCCAACCCCAGCCATCTCGAGATCGTCGATCCGGTGGTGCTGGGCAAGGCCCGCGCCAAGCAGGACCAGCGCTCGGCCGTTGACGGCAAGTTCATTGCCGACACCCGCCAGACCGATCGCTCGGTGGTGCTGCCGTTGCTGCTGCACGGCGATGCCGCCTTTGCCGGCCAGGGCGTGATAGCCGAGTGCCTCGGGCTTTCCGGCCTCAAGGGCCACCGTACCGGCGGCTCGATCCATTTCGTCATCAACAACCAGATCGGTTTCACCACGGCGCCGATGTATTCGCGCTCGTCGCCTTATCCGACCGATGTCGCCAAGATGATCGAGGCGCCGGTGTTCCATGTGAACGGCGACGATCCGGAAGCGGTGGTCTATGTCGCCAAGGTGGCGACCGAGTTCCGCCAGCGCTTCGGGCGTCCGGTGGTCATCGACATGTTCTGCTATCGCCGCTTCGGTCACAACGAAGGCGACGAGCCCAGCTTCACCCAGCCGCTGATGTATTCCAAGATCCGCGGCCACGAGACGACGCTGGATATCTACTCCAAGCGCCTGATCAGCGAGGGCCTGATCACCAGCGAAGAGTTCGACAAGCTCAAGCAGGACTGGCGGGCGACGCTGGAGACCGAGTTCGAAGCCGGACAGGATTTCCGCCCCAACAAGACTGACTGGCTCGACGGCCAGTGGAAGGACTTGCGCAAGGCCGACATCGACGGTCCGCGCCGCGGCGATACCGGCGTCGAGATGGAAGACCTGGTGCGCGTGGGCACGCGGCTGTGCGCCGTGCCCAAGGACTTCAACATCCACAAGACCGTCAAGCGGTTCATGGACAATCGCCTGGCGGCGATCGAGAGCGGCGAGGGCATCGACTGGGCGACCGGCGAGGCGCTGGCCTTTGCCACGCTGCTCGACGAGGGCCATCCGGTGCGGCTCTCCGGTCAGGACGTCGAGCGCGGCACGTTCAGCCAGCGTCACAGCGTGCTCAACGACCAGGAGCGCGACAACGAGACCTATACCCCGCTCAACAATATCAGCGAGGACCAGGCGCGCTACGAAGTCATCAACTCGATGCTGTCGGAAGAAGCGGTGCTCGGTTTCGAGTACGGCTATTCGCTGGCCGAGCCGACGACGCTGACCCTGTGGGAAGCGCAGTTCGGCGATTTCGCCAATGGCGCGCAGGTGGTCATCGACCAGTTCATCTCGTCGGGTGAACGCAAGTGGTTCCGCATGTCCGGTCTCGTGATGCTGCTGCCGCATGGCTATGAAGGCCAGGGGCCGGAGCATTCGTCGGCGCGGCTCGAGCGCTATCTGCAGCTGTGCGCCGAAGACAACATGCAGGTCGCCAACTGCACGACGCCGGCCAATTACTTCCACATCCTGCGCCGCCAGGTGACCCGCGACTTCCGCAAGCCGCTGGTGCTGATGACGCCCAAGTCGCTGCTGCGCCACAAGCGTGCTACGTCGGCCTTGGCCGAGTTCGGAGCGGAGTCGAGCTTCCATCGCCTGCTCTGGGACGATGCCGAAGCGCCGGGCGCGCCCAAGACCACGATCAAGCTGGTTCCCGACGACAGGATCCGCCGCGTCGTGCTGTGCTCGGGCAAGGTTTATTACGACCTGCTCGAGGATCGCGAGAAGCGCGGCATCGACGATGTCTACCTGTTGCGTGTGGAGCAACTCTATCCGTTCCCGGCGAAGGCCTTGCTCGACGAGCTCAATCGCTTCAAGAATGCCGATATCGCCTGGTGTCAGGAAGAGCCCAAGAACATGGGTGCCTGGGCCTTCGTGCAGCCCTATATCGATTGGGTGCTCGATCAGATGGGCAAGGGCAATGAGCGCCCGCGCTATATCGGACGGCCGGCGTCGGCCTCCACCGCCACGGGCCTGATGCGCACGCATCTGGCGCAGATGCAGACGTTCCTCGAAGAAGCGTTTGCCAAATAAGGATCGGAATGAATGTCGGTAGAAATCCGGGTACCAACGCTGGGTGAGAGCGTCACCGAAGCCACCATCGGCCAGTGGTTCAAGAAAGTTGGCGATGCGGTCGCCGCCGATGAACCGGTGGTGGAGCTCGAAACCGACAAGGTGACGATCGAGGTGCCGGCGCCCTCCGCCGGGACGCTGGAATCGATCGCTGCCAATCCGGGCGATACAGTCAATGTCGGAGCGCTGATCGGCGCCATCGGCGCGGCCGGCGCCACCGTGACGGCCAAGCCCGCCGAGGCTGCCAAGCCGGCGGAGCCCGCCAAGGCACCCGAACCTGCAGCCGCTCCAAGGGCCGAGGCTGCTCCGGCAGCCGCGCCGGCGGCCGCCAACGGTTCGGCCAGTCCCTCGGCGCAGAAGTTGATGACCGAAAACGGCATGAGCTTGGGCGACGTCGACGGCTCGGGCAAGCGCGGTCAGGTGCTCAAGGAAGATGTGCTGGCGACCATGTCGCGTCCGGCCGGCGCAGCCAGCGGCTCGGCCGTCATCCAGCCTGCCGCCAGGCAGGCCGAGGCACCCAAGGCGGCGCCCGCTGCACCGGCTGCGCCTGCCGCTCCCTCGATTGCTGCGGCTCCCGCTCCGGCGCCTTCGGCTGCGCCGCGCGCTCCGGTCGCTGCCGAGGACGAGCCGCGTGAAGAGCGGGTGAAGATGACCCGCCTGCGCCAGACCATTGCGCGGCGTCTCAAGGATGCCCAGAACACGGCCGCCATGCTCACCACCTTCAATGAGGTGGACATGAAGCCGGTGATGGACCTGCGGGCCCAGTACAAGGAACTGTTCGAGAAGAAGCACGGCGTGAAGCTCGGCTTCATGGGCTTTTTCACCAAGGCCGTGACGCATGCCCTCAAGGAGATTCCGGCGGTCAATGCCGAGATCGATGGTGAGGACCTCGTCTACAAGCAGTACGCGCATATCGGCGTCGCGGTGGGCACCGACAAGGGCCTCGTGGTGCCGGTGGTGCGCGATGCCGACCAGATGTCGATCGCCGAGATCGAGAAGGCCATCAACGTCCTGGGCAAGAAGGCCCGCGACGGCGCGCTGGCGATGGCCGACATGCAGGGCGGCACCTTCACCATCTCCAATGGTGGCGTCTATGGCTCGCTGATGTCGACGCCGATCCTGAATGCGCCGCAGTCGGGTATCCTGGGCATGCACAAGATCCAGGAGCGTCCGGTGGTGGTCAACGGCCAGGTCGTCGTCCGTCCGATGATGTATCTGGCGCTGAGCTATGACCACCGTGTGGTGGACGGCAAGGAGGCAGTGACCTTCCTCGTGCGCGTCAAGGAAAGTCTTGAGGCTCCCGAGCGTCTGGTGCTTGATCTCTAGACGCCGATAGCGTCTGATTGCCCTCCTCTGGGGGTAATCATGTTGCAGACCAACATTCTGGCCCGCCTTCTGGCGGGCCTGTTTTTTTTGAACATTTTTCCGCTCTCGCTTGCAATCGCCCAGGAAACCGTCATCGCCACCGCCGAGGACGCGACGCGGGTGCATGTTGCCTTCCTCACCATGGACCTCTTGATGGAGCGCTGCGGCCTTGAGACCGGACAGCCGGCGCTGATGGAGACGGCGCGCGCCAGATGGGAGGCGCAGAACACGCCAGTTCTCGACCTCGCCGATGTCATGCTGAAGCATTTCGACGTTGCGGTGAGCGAGGCAGAACTGGAGCCGCGGGCCGAAGCGGATGTAAAGGCGCTGCTGACCTCGCTCGTCACGCCGGCCGAACTCTGCGACAGCTTCGTCAGCCGCATTGACGCCGGGATCATGGACCTCGTCGAGCAGGTGCCCGACATGGTCTATCGCCTGTCGGTGTCGGTGGAGATCATCCGCAAGAACGGTTGAGCCCTGTCGCGCCTTGTGTTTCGCCGGGCGCCCACTAAGCTTTCCGAAAAATCAGGGAGAACGTTCATGGCTGGTCCAGTCCTCGTGGTCACCGGCGGCAGCCGCGGTATCGGTGCGGCAACGTCATTGCTTGCCGCCAGGCGCGGCTATGCCGTCGTGGTCAACTATGTCGGCAATGTCGAAGCGGCCGAGCGAGTCTGTCACCAGATTCACGCCGCGGGCGGCGAGGCCGTGGCGGCGCGCGGCGACGTCTCGATACCCGAGGACGTCGAGCACATCTTCCGCGCCGCCGACCGGCTGGGGACGCTGGGCGGGCTGGTCAACAATGCCGGCATCGTCGATGTGGCGCAGCGGGTCGACGAGATGAGTCCGGAGCGGCTGGCGCGTATGTTTGCGGTCAATATCACCGGCAGCTTCCTGTGTGCCGCGGCAGCCATCCGGCGCATGTCGACCCGGCACGGCGGCAAGGGTGGCGGCATCGTCAACCTGTCCTCGGCTGCCGCCAAGCTTGGCGCCGCCAATACCTATGTCGACTATGCGTCGGCCAAGGGCGCCATCGACACGTTTACTGTCGGGCTGGCGCTGGAGGTGGCGGGCGAAGGCATCCGCGTCAACGGCGTCCGTCCCGGTATAATCGATACGGAAATCCACGCCGCGGGCGGTGCACCGGACCGGGCCGCGCAGGTCGGTCCGACGCTGCCGATGGCGCGTGCCGGCACGGCCGAGGAAGTGGCCAATGCCATTCTCTGGCTGCTGTCGGAGGAAGCCTCCTACACCACCGGGTCGACCATTTCGGTGACCGGCGGGCGTGCCATTTCGCCATGAGCCCGTTTCGCCCCCAAGCTTTGGCGGCCGGCCGGCGTCTTACCTCCTGGATCAGGATTACGGGGCTATGGATGCGCTCACTGTCTGCACTGGCACTGGTTTCGGTGCTTACCGCCAATGCGGCGTCGGCCGAGGAGGTCTGCACGCTTGAGCATGCCGTCTACAGCGACGGCGAGCTTGGCTATCAGCTGAAATTCCGGCCGCCGGAATCCTGGGAACAGATGGGCATGGTGTCGGGCGTGTTCGAAATGACGCTGCCCGACCAGCGCGTGCTCTGGGGGCAGGTGGCCTCCAACATGGGGACCAGCCGCGATGTCGGCTCGCTCTATTCCGGCTGCGACCGGCCCGGTCCGGATGATGCGCCGATGTCGGAGCAGCAGGAGGAAGAGTGCAAGGTCTGGTCTAACGTAGTCTATGCCATTGCCGATGGCCGGATCGCGTTTCTGCCCATGGCCGACGAACCGGCGCCGCCTAGCCTCGTGCTCGCCGATCTGGGCCGCAAGCTGCGCTACAGCGTCCTCGATGGCCCCGGCGACGAGCCCTGGGACCAGTTCGATCTGACCGGCTGCGAGTAGGGCCGACGAAACTTCGCGGCCGCCGCGTCGTTGCTGCAGCAGACCAACACCAGGGCGGGCCGAATCCCATGTCGATTGAACTGACGCTGCTCATCTGGAGCACCACGCTGTTTGCCGGCTATGTCGGCGTGCAGTCCACCCTTTATCGCCTGCAGCACGGGGTCGAGTTCGCCAATACCGGCCGTGACAACGAAGCGCCGCCCAATGCGCTCACCGCCCGTGGCGAGAAGGCCCTGCGCAACCTGCTCGAGACCTATGGCGTGTTCCTGGCGCTGGCGATCGCCACCGAGTTGTCCGGCCGCTCCGATGTGCTGACGCAGTGGGGCGCCCACATCTACTTCTGGGCCCGCTGGGCCTATTTGCCGCTCTACATCCTTGCCGTACCGCAGATCCGCTCGCTGGTCTGGGTGGTGTCGCTCGCCGGTCTGGCGCTGATGTTCTTCGGCGTGGCGTTCTAAAATACTGGATGCTGTGTCAACGGGGCTTTCATCGAACGGATGGGTGGTTTAACCCGGTAGGGACGACTATCTAGGGCTTGCGCACCCTGGCGCAGCAGCAGCGGTTCGGAGACATCATGGCTGACACGTTCGACCTCACGGTAATCGGCTCGGGGCCGGGGGGCTACGTGGCCGCCATTCGCGCCGCCCAGCTCGGCATGAAGGTCGCGGTGGTCGAGAAGTGGGCCACCCATGGCGGCACCTGCCTCAATATCGGCTGCATCCCGTCCAAGGCCCTGCTGCACGCGTCCGAACTGTTCGAGGAGGCTGGTCACAGCTTCAAGAGTTTCGGCATCGACATTCCGGCGCCGACGCTCAACCTGGCGCAGATGATGACGCACAAGGACGACACCGTGACGGCCAATGTCTCGGGCGTCGATTTCCTGTTCAAGAAGAACAAGATCACCACCTTCCGCGGCATCGGCTCGATCGGCGCGCCGGGCCGCGTGCTGGTCACCCCCGAAAAGGGCGCCGGCCAGACCATCGAAACCAAGAACATCATCATCGCCTCGGGCTCGGTCTCGGCCAACCTGCCGGGCATCGAAGTCGACGAGGAAACCATCGTCAGCTCGACCGGCGCCATCAAGCTCAAGCAGGTGCCCAAGCGCCTGCTGGTGATCGGCGCGGGCATTATCGGGCTCGAGCTCGGCTCGGTCTGGTCCCGCCTCGGCGCCAAGGTGACGGTTGTCGAGTTCCTCGACCGTATCGTGCCCGGCCTCGACAGCGAGGCGGCGCGGCAGTTGCACCGCATGCTGCAGAAGCAGGGCATGGAGTTCAAGCTTGGCACCAAGGTCAAGTCGATCGACAAGAACGACGATGGTTCGCTGACCGCCCGGCTGGAGCCGGCCGCTGGCGGCGACATGGAACTGGCCGAGTTCGACGTTGCGCTGGTGGCCGTCGGCCGCAAGCCCTTCACCGAAGGGCTGGGGCTGGAGGTGGTCGGCGTCGCCCTCGACGAGCGCGGCCGTATCCGCACCGACGGCAAGTACCGCACCAATGTGCAGGGTATCTATGCCATCGGCGACGTCATTGCCGGGCCGATGCTGGCGCACAAGGCCGAGGACGAGGGCATCGCCGTCGCCGAGATCATCGCCGGCCAGGCCGGTCACGTGAACTACGGCGCCATTCCGTCGGTGCTCTACACCAGCCCGGAAGTGGCATGGGTCGGCAAGTCCGAGGACGAACTCAAGGCCGAAGGCATCGAGTACAAGATCGGCAAGTTCCCGTTCACGGCCAATGGCCGCGCCAAGGCCATGCTGGCGACGCAGGGCTTCGTCAAGATCCTCGCCGACGTCAAGACCGACCGGGTGCTGGGCGCCGTGATCATCTCCCGCAGCGCGGGCGAAATGATCCACGAACTGACCGTGCTGATGGAATTCTCCGGCGCCGCCGAAGATCTGGCGCGCACCACCCACGCTCATCCGACGCTGTCCGAAGCGGTGCGCGAAGCCGCCCTGATGTGCGGCGACGGCGCCATCCACATCTAGGCCACAGCCGGACTTTTCCGGAACCTGATCGCCGGCCCGGGGCTTTCTCCTCAAACCAGTCTGAGGAGAAAGCCATGAGCTATCTGCGTTTCGGCGCCATGATCGCCAGCTCCACGGTGGTGATGTTCGGCCTGATGTATCTGAACACGTTCGAGCTCGACCACGTGTTCTTCAGCCAGACGCGGATGTGGATGGCGCTGCTGATGGGTAGCGTCATGGCCGTGATCATGCTGCTGTTCATGCTTGGCATGTACAAGAACCGCACCACCAACATCGCCATCCTCGCGGGCAGCGTCGTCGTCTTCGTGCTGACGCTGTGGCTGGTCCGCAGCCAGACGACGGTCGATGATGTCTCCTATATGGAGGCCATGATTCCGCACCACTCGATTGCCATCATGACCAGCAGCCGGGCCCATATCCGCGACCCGCGGGTGCGCGAACTGGCCGACAGCATCTACGCCGCGCAGGTCAGGGAAATCGCCGAGATGAAGGCGCTGATTGCCGATCTCAAGGCCAATCCGGTGCCCGCCGGGACGCCAGACCTGCCGCTTGGTCCGCCGCCCGCCAACTAGGGCTCGACATCCACCTTGGGGGTTTTCACCCGCGCCTTGCGGGTGAAGAGCCACGCGCCCACCAGTACCAGCGTGGTGCCGGCCGCATGCCAGAGCGTGAACGCTTCGCCGAGGATGACGACGGCGAGGGCAATGGTCACCACCGGCGAGACATTGCCGATTACCGCCGTGCGTTCCGGCCCGATCAGCCCGATGGCGCCGGAGATGCAATAGGCCGGCAGCACCGTGGATACGGTGCCGATGGCCAGCATCAGCCAGAACGCCGGGCCGCTGACGGCGAGGTCGCTCACCGGGTGGGTCAGCAGAAAATGCAGCACCACCATCGGGCCGGCGCCCGACATGGCAATCGAGGTAAAGAGCTGGGCGCCCATGCGGTCGATCAGCGGCTTGGCGAGGATCTGGTAGCCGGCATAGCTGATCGAAGCGATGAACACGAGGCCGGCGCCGAGCAGCACGTCATGGCCCTCGAGCCGGAAGTCGCGCCAGAAGATCAGCGCAATGCCCGCATAGCTCATGAGCATGGCGCCCACCATCAGCGGCGTCACCTTGCGCCGGAAGAACACCGCGCCGAACAGCACCACGAAGAACGGATAGGTCAGCAGGATCAGCCGGTCGAACTGGGCCGAGATATACTCGAGCGCCTGGAAGTCGAAATAGCTGGCCACGTAATAGCCAAGCACGCCGACGCCGAGTGTCTTGAGGATGGTCGGCAGGTTGAGGAGGGGCGGTGCCCCGGCCGGCCGCGTCGCCATCTTGCGGCGGTAGCCCAGCAGCCCGACGCAGAGAAAGATCGGCACGGCGACGATCATGCGCCAGGTCAGGGTGGTGACGGCGTCCACGCCTTCGAGCAGCGCCAGCTTGATGACGATACCCTTGGTGGCAAAGAACGCGGCGCCGCCAATGGCCAGCGCCAGGCCCAGCCAGCCGAGGTTGCGGACATCGAAACGGGGGGCAGTGGTGTCGGAAGGCATTATCGGCAGTCCAGTGTTGGGCCCTGCCATCAACCGGGAGCGGTTGCTCGCGACCGGATCGTTATGTTCACCGGATCGCCTGATGGCGCGGGCCGGTGGAGTCGCGGGGTGTCAGCCGCGCGCGTCCCGGTCCCTGCTGGGGCCAAGCCAAATCTTGCCAATCAGAATAATGGCGCGCGCGAACATGGCGTTTTCGTACGCCTGCCGGCGCCGGCTGTAAAGCGGGGTGTTTGGATGCCTGCCGGTGCCAGACCTCGTCCTTCGACAAGCTCAGGATGAGGTCTCACATATGACTTGGGTAGGTAGCGACTGACTTGTCGGTGGGCATGAAATATCTATCCGCCTCATCCTTATCCGCTCTCCTCATGGTGAGCTTCTCGAACCACGAGGACGCTGCTCACTCCCCCCATTTACCGCCGTCATCCCGGCGCAGGCCGGGATCCAGTAAACGCTGGCCTGGCGGCACTGCTGCACTCGAACCAGGCCAGAGCATACTGGGCCCCGGCCTGCGCCGGGGTGACATCGAGGAGGAAGCGCGCTCGCGCGCATCACCTCCCCGAAAGCACCTACCCCCGCGGGTGCGCGGCGCGGTAGCTTTCCAGCAGGCGGTCGGTATCGACGGCGGTATAGATTTGGGTGGTCGAGAGCGAGGCGTGCCCGAGCAGTTCCTGGATGGCGCGCAGGTCGCCGCCACGGCCCAGCAGGTGGGTGGCAAAGGAGTGCCGCAGGGCGTGCGGCGTGGCCGATGGCGGCAGGCCGAGGGCGGAGCGCAATTGCGCGACGCGCAGCTGGATCAGCCGCGGCGACAGCGTACCGCCCTTGACGCCGCGGAACAGCGGCTGGGTCGGGGTCAGCGCAAACGGGCAGTGCTTGAGATAGGTCTCGATGCTGGCGCGCACCGCTTCGATCAGCGGCACCATGCGGGTCTTGCCGCCCTTGCCGGTGACGCGCAGCACATTGGTGTCGAGATCGGCCCGGGTCACCGCCAGCGCCTCGGAAATACGCAGGCCGGCGCCGTAGCAGAGCGACAGCACGGCCATGTCGCGGGCTGCCACCCAGGGGCGGTCTTCCATCTCGCCGGTGGTGGCGATGGCCGTCCGCGCTTCGAGCACGGTCAGCGGCTTGGGCAACGATTTCTTCGCCTTGGGTGTGCGGATGACGTTGAGTGCCTCGGTGGTCATCACGCCTTCGCGCTCGAGATAGCGGAAAAAGCTCTTGATGGCCGAGAGTGCCCGCGCCAGCGAGCGCGACTGCAGGTCCTCTTCGCGCCGCACGGCGAAATAGGCACGGATGTCGGCCGCCCGCATCTCCTTGAGCGTCGCCACGCTGACAGTGCCGCCGGTATGTCCGGCAAGGAATGACAGGAAGGCGCCAAGGTCGCGCTGGTAAGCCTCCAGCGTATTGGCGGCGAGCCGGCGCACGGCACCGAGGTCGCGGTGCCAGCCGGCAATGTGCTTTTCGATGCGCGCGTCGACGCGGAAGGCGGTGCTGCTCATGGTGCCATCCTAGACGGATGATGTTAGCACGTGGTTGATTATCGCGACCACCCAAGGAGCCCCGCATGCCCATCGCCCAGATCGCCCTGCCGTCAGGCGAAACCGTTCCGGCCCTGGGGCTGGGGACGTGGAAGATGGGCGAGCAGTCGCGTCTGCGTGCCGGCGAGGTCCGGGCGCTGCAGGCCGGCATCGATCTGGGCATGACGCTGATCGACACCGCCGAGATGTACGCCGATGGCGGCGCCGAGGAGGTCACCGGCGAGGCCATCAAGGGGCGGCGCGACGGGCTGTTCCTGGTCTCCAAGGTGCTGCCCAGCCATGCCAGTCATGAGCAGACGGTGCGCGCCTGCGAGCGCAGCCTGAAGCGGCTGGGCACCGATGTGATCGATCTCTATCTGCTGCACTGGCGCGGCGGTTATGGCCTGGATGACACCATTTCCGGCTTCGAGGCGCTGCAGCAGGCCGGCAAGATCCGACACTGGGGCGTTTCCAATTTCGATGTCGAGGACATGGAGGAACTGCTCGAGCTTGGCGGCGCGGCGGTGGCGACCAATCAGGTGCTCTACAACCTCAGCCGTCGCGGCATCGAATATGACCTCCTGGACTGGCAGGCCGACCACAAGGTCCCGGTCATGGCCTATTCGCCGATCGGGCAGGGGCGGCTGGCCGGCGACCGCAATCTGGCGCGCATCGCCGAGGCGCACGGGCGGACGCCGGCGCAGATCGCACTGGCCTTCGTGCTGTCGCGGCCCAACATGATCGCCATCCCCAAGAGCGGCAGTGTCGATCACGTTCGCGACAACGCCGCGGCCGCCGAAATCGTCCTCACGGCAGACGATATTGCCATGCTGGACAGGGCTTTCCCGCCGCCGCGGCGCAAATCGCCGCTCGAAATGATCTGACCGGCGGCGTTGCATGGCTGCATCGGCAGGCGTGGCGTCCGTTATCCTGCCATCTGGCCGCCGCAATTGACCCTGCAAGCATCCTTGCATGACCCGAGTGTTCGCCATTTTCACGCTGCTGCTCGCGCTGGTTGCCGTCACGGTACCCAGCGTGGTGATGGGCGCGCGTGGTGTCGTCGAACATCCGGCGCCGATGCTGATCCTGCAGGCCAATGGCAGCTATGTGAAGGCACCCTGCCTGCTGACCGGTAGCAGCCGATTGCTGGCCTGCCGGTCCGATACCGGGGTGATGCCGGCGCAGGTGCTGCTCGACCCGCCGGCGGCCGAACCGATGGCAGCCTCGCTGAGCGACGCAATGCCGGGCGCCTTTTCCGCCGAACCGGGCCTGCCGCCGCCGCGCCGCGCCTGAGCCAAGGCATCCATTCCTCCGTTTCCGCATTACCCCGTGCAGCGATCAGCTGCGAACGAAAGCTATTTCCATGACTTCTCTTGTCCTTGGCCGCCGTCAGTTCCTCGGCGGCGCCGCCAGTCTCGCCACTCTGGCGCTGGCAGGCTGCGCCACCTCCGGCAGCGGCCGTGTGGTCGCCGATACGCCGCGCGTGCCGCCCGACGTGCTGGCCATGTATGCCGCCATGCCCAATGAGCGCTTCCCGCTGCCGGCGGCGCGCATCGATCTGGTGGAGCCGCAGTACTGGCGGCAGGTCGTCCCCGATCCGACCGGCGAGCGCCCGGGCACGGTGGTGGTGGATACGGCCAACCGCTTCCTCTACCTCGTGCGCGACGACGGTCAGGCCATGCGCTACGGCATCGGCATCGGCCGCGAGGGTTTTGCCTGGTCGGGCCGCGCCATGATCGCCTACAAGCGCGAATGGCCGACTTGGACGCCGCCATCCGAGATGATCGAGCGCCAGCCCGAGCTGGAGGAATACCGCAACGGCATGCCGCCGGGCCTCGAAAACCCGCTCGGCGCGCGGGCGCTCTACATCTTCAAGGACGGGCGCGACACGCTCTACCGCCTGCACGGCAATCCGGACGAGCGCTCGATCGGCAAGGCCGTCTCCAGCGGCTGCGTGCGGCTCCTGCAGCAGGACATCATCGATCTGCACAGCCGGGTGCCGAGCGGCACGCCGATCCTCGTCATCTAGGGGCGTCGCAGAATCACCTTGCGCTGCCTATGGTCCCGTGAACAAAACGGGCACCCATGGAGCAGCTTCCCGACATCGTCGCCGTCATGGTCAGCGTCTCGGTGGATGGACCCTATTCGTACAGGGTCCCCGCCGGGATGTCGGTCGTGCGCGGCTCCATCGTTGCCGTGCCGCTGGTCGGCCGGTTGACGCTGGGTGTCGTCTGGGGCGTGCCCAAGGACAATTTTGCCCATAACCGGCTCAAGGACATCGCGCAGGTCTACAACACGCCGCCGCTGTCCGAAGAACTGCTCAAGACCGTCGACTGGGTCAGCCGCTATACGCTGGCGGCGCCCGGCCTGGTGCTGCGGTCGGTGCTGCGCTCGACCGAGGCGCTGGAGCCCGAGCGGCCGCTGGTGGCCTTCCGCAAGACCGGCCAAGAGCCGGCGCGGATGACACCGGCGCGGTTGCGGGTCATGGATGTGGTCGAGGATGGCTCGGCCTGGGCCAAGGCCGCCATTGTCGGGGCCAGCGGTGTGTCGGCCTCGGTGATCGAGGGGCTGGAAAAGGCCGGGGCGCTGGAACGGGTCGAGGTCCCGGCGCCGCCGATCGTCGAGCCACCCGATCCCGATGCCGCAATCCCGACGCTCAACCCCGAGCAGGCGCAGGCGCTGGCCCAGATCAGTGCCATCCCGGTCGGCGGGTTCGGCGTGGCGCTGCTCGATGGCGTCACCGGCGGCGGCAAGACCGAGGTGTTCTTCGAGGCGGTGGCGGAAACGCTGCGGGCCGGGCGGCAGGCGCTGATTCTCCTGCCCGAGATCGCGCTGACCCACACCTTCCTCGAGCGCTTCACCCGCCGCTTCGGCGCGCGTCCGGCTGAATGGCATTCCGACATGACGCCGGTGCAGCGCGGCCGCGTCTGGCGCGGCGTGCTGTCGGGCCAGGTGCGCGTGGTGCTGGGCGCGCGCTCGGCGCTCTTCCTGCCGTTCCGCGAGCTGGGGATGATTGTCCTCGACGAGGAACATGACGGAGCGTTCAAGCAATATGAGGGGGTGAACTATCACGCCCGCGACATGGCGGTGGTGCGCGCAAGGTTTGCCGAGGCGCGGGTCATCCTGTCCTCGGCCACGCCATCGGTGGAATCGCGCAACAATGCCAATCAGGGGCGCTACACCCACGTGCTGCTGACGTCGCGCTTTGCCGAGGCGGCCATGCCCGACATCACGGCGCTCGACATGCGCGAGGAGCCGCCGGAAAAGGGCCACTGGATCGCGCCGCGGCTGGCGCGCGAAGTGTTCGCGACGCTCGACCGCGGCGAGCAGGCGCTGCTGTTTCTCAATCGCCGCGGCTATGCGCCGCTGACGCTCTGCAAGGCCTGCGGCCACCAGTACCAGTGCCCGGATTGTTCGGCCTGGCTGGTCGAGCATCGCTTTCGCGGCGTGCTGATGTGCCATCACTGCGGGCATGAGCAGCGGGTGCCGCAGTCCTGTGGCGCCTGCGGCGCGGTGGACTCGCTGGTGCCGATCGGACCGGGCATCGAACGGGTTGCCGAGGAAGCAGCCGCCCGCTTTCCCGATGCGCGCACCGTCATTCTCTCCTCGGACATGGGATCGAACGCCCAGATCCGCGATCGCTTCACCGAGATCGAGCGGGGCGAGTATGACCTCATCATCGGCACGCAGCTGGTCGCCAAGGGGCACCATTTCGAAAAGCTGACTTTGGTCGGGGTGCTCGATGCCGACCTGGGACTGGCGCATGGCGATCCCCGGGCGGCGGAGAAAACCTTCCAGATTCTCACCCAGGTCACCGGCCGGGCCGGTCGCGCCAGCAAGACGGGCCGGGCGTTCCTGCAGACCTATCACCCGACCCATGCGGTGATGCAGGCGATGATCAAGGGCGACCGCGAGGCCTTCTACAGCTACGAGCTGGCCAGCCGCGAGGCCGGCGGGCTTCCGCCGTTCGGCCGGCTGGCGGCGCTGATCGTCTCGGGCAACGAGCACGATCCGACCTTTGCCTTCGCCAAGAGCCTGCTGGCGGCAGCGCCGATGGCTGACGGGCTGAAGCTCTTCGGCCCGGCCGATGCACCGATTGCCATGGTTCGCGGCCGCCACAGGGTGCGACTTCTTGCCCAGTCGGGCAAGGATTTCGACCTCTCGGGCTATGTCCGGTTCTGGATCGAGAGCGCCCCGAGAGCCACGGGGAATCTGCGGATTCAGGTCGACATCGATCCGCAGAGCTTTTTCTGAGCAATTGCCTGCGTCACAACTGCGACAAAACTGCCTTAAAGAGTCCGTCACGCAGCCTTGCGTGTGGCTCTGTCATCATGCTAGACGGAGCGCGATTTCGAGGAGCCGAGGGGTTTTCCTCGATCGATCCCAAGACAAAGCAACCGCCCGACGCCTAGACTTCAGCGGGTACTGAGGTTGCGTATCAAGAGGTGACGGGGCATTGGCAGCGCAGGATTCAGTGCTTGTGCAGATCGCGCGGCCTTACGCGCAGGCGCTCTTTGACATCGCCGAGGGCGACAAGAGCCTTGAACGGGTCGAGCAGGGTCTGGTTTCCATCGCGGCGCTGAACGAGGGGAGTGCCGATTTCGCACGCTTCCTGCGCTCGCCCGTGATCAGCTCGGAGGCGAAGGCGGGTGCCGTCGACCTCATCCTGAGCAAGGCCAAGGCCGATCCGACTGTCAGCAATCTGGTGCGCGTGGTGGCCGCCAACGGCCGCCTGTTCGCGCTGCCGGCGATCATCGCTGCCTTCCGCGAGCTCGCCGCCAAGGCGCGCGGCGAAGTCTCGGCCGACGTGACCTCGGCGGTGCCGCTGAGCAAGGCGCAGCTCACCAGTCTGGCAGCGACGCTCAAGGCCAAGATCGGCAAGACCGTCACGCTCAACGAACATGTCGATCCCTCACTGATCGGTGGCCTGCAGGTCAAGGTCGGCAGCCAGATGATCGACAGCTCACTCAAAACCAAATTGACTGCGATGAAGATCGCCATGAAAGAGGTCGGATAATGGACATCAAAGCCGCGGAAATTTCTGCGATCCTCAAGGACCAGATCAAGAATTTCGGCCAGGAAGCCGAAGTTTCCGAAGTCGGCCAGGTGCTTTCCGTCGGTGACGGTATTGCCCGCGTCTACGGCCTCGACAACGTGCAGGCCGGTGAGCTCGTCGAGTTCCCGGGCGGCATCAAGGGCATGGCGCTCAACCTCGAATCCGACAATGTCGGCGTCGTGATCTTCGGCAATGACCGGGGCATCAAGGAAGGCGATACCGTCAAGCGGACCGGCTCGATCGTGGACACCCCGGTGGGCAAGGAACTGCTGGGCCGCGTCGTCGACGCGCTGGGCAATCCGATCGACGGCAAGGGCCCGCTCAAGGCCAAGGAACGTCGCCGCGTTGACGTCAAGGCACCGGGCATCCTGCCGCGCAAGTCGGTGCACGAGCCGATGTCGACCGGCCTCAAGGCCATCGACGCGCTGATCCCGATCGGCCGCGGCCAGCGCGAGCTGATCATTGGCGACCGCCAGACCGGCAAGACCGCCGTGATCCTTGACACCTTCCTCAACCAGAAGCCGGCGCATGCCGCCAACGCTTCCGAGACCGAGAAGCTGTACTGCATCTACGTCGCCGTGGGTCAGAAGCGCTCGACCGTGGCGCAGTTCGTCAAGGTGCTCGAAGATGCCGGCGCTATGGAATACTCGATCGTCATCGCGGCGACCGCGTCCGACCCGGCACCGATGCAGTTCCTCGCGCCGATGACCGGCGCTGCCATCGGCGAGTATTTCCGCGACAACGGCATGCATGCCGTGATCGCCTATGACGATTTGACCAAGCAGGCCGTGGCGTACCGCCAGATGTCGCTGCTGCTGCGCCGTCCGCCGGGCCGCGAAGCCTATCCGGGCGACGTGTTCTACCTGCACTCGCGCCTGCTCGAGCGCGCCGCCAAGCTCAATGAAGATCACGGGCTCGGCTCGCTCACCGCTCTGCCGGTGATCGAGACCCAGGCGAACGACGTGTCGGCCTATATTCCGACCAACGTGATTTCGATCACCGACGGCCAGATCTTCCTCGAGACCAACCTGTTCTTCCAGGGCATCCGTCCGGCCGTGAACGTCGGTATCTCGGTGAGCCGCGTGGGTGGCAACGCCCAGATCAAGGCGATGAAGCAGGTCGCCGGCTCGCTCAAGGGCGAACTCAGCCAGTATCGCGAAATGGCGGCCTTCGCCCAGTTCGGTTCCGATCTCGATGCGGCAACGCAGCGTCTTCTCAACCGTGGCGCGCGTCTGACCGAGCTGCTCAAGCAGCCGCAGTTCAGCCCGCTCAAGCCGGAAGAAGAAGTCGCGGTGATCTTTGCCGGCGGCCAGGGCTATCTCGATGACATCCCGGTCTCGGCCGTGGGCAGTTTCGAGGAAGGCCTGCTCAGCGCCCTGCGCTCCAAGCACCAGGACGTGCTGACGGCCATTGCCACCGAGAAAGCCCTGTCGGACGACCTGCGCGCCAAGCTCAAGGCAGCAATCGACGGCTTCAAAAAGACGTTCCAGGCGTAAGCGCCCTGTTCTAGGAGAGCGGCTGCTCGATGGCTTCGCTAAAGGACCTCAAGAACCGGATCACCTCGGTCAAATCGACCCAGAAGATCACCAAGGCCATGCAGATGGTCGCGGCGGCCAAGCTCCGTCGCGCCCAGGAAGCGGCCGAAGCGGCACGTCCCTATGCCGAGCGCATGGGCAACGTGCTGACCGCGCTCGGATCGGCCTATGAAGGCCGCGCCGACGCGCCGCAACTGCTGGCCGGCAACGGCAAGGACCAGGTGCATCTGCTGGTGGTCGCCACCGGCGAACGCGGCCTGGCCGGCGGCTTCAACTCGTCGATCGCGCGGCTTGCCCGCGAAACGGCGCAGAAGCTGCTGAGCGAAGGCAAGACGGTGAAGATCCTCACCGTCGGCCGCAAGGGCAACGATATCCTCAAGCGCATCTTCGCCGACAAGATCGTCGAGTCGATCTCGTTCCGCGATGTGCGTCAGGTTGGCTATGCCAATGCCGCGACCGTCGGCGAGAAGATCCTCGCCATGTTCGAGGCAGGCGAGTTCGATGTGGCGACGCTGTTCTATGCCCGCTTCAAGTCGGTGATCGCGCAGATCCCGACGGCGCAGCAGCTGATCCCCGCCAGGTTCGACGCCGAGGATGGCGCCGAGACCGGCACTACTGCCGCGGTGAACTACGAATACGAGCCGGACGAG
Organism: Devosia sp. J20-27; assembly: GCF_055808595.1. Taxonomy (NCBI): domain Bacteria; kingdom Pseudomonadati; phylum Pseudomonadota; class Alphaproteobacteria; order Hyphomicrobiales; family Devosiaceae; genus Devosia; species Devosia sp. J20-27. The sequence continues at coordinate 1,268,801 of NZ_CM147875.1, forward strand.
GAAGCGATCCTCAACGACCTGCTGCCGCGCAACATTTCGGTCCAGGTGTTCCGTGCGCTGCTCGAGAACAACGCGTCGTTCTTCGGCGCGCAGATGAGCGCCATGGACAACGCAACCCGGAACGCCGGCGACATGATCAAGAAGCTCACGCTGGTCTACAACCGCCAGCGTCAGGCTCAGATCACCAAAGAACTCATCGAAATCATTTCGGGCGCGGAAGCGCTCTAAGCAGAACGAGGAACGAAAATGGCCAGAGCAGCGACAGCTAAAGCCCCCGCCGCGGAGAAGGCTCCGGCGGCCCGCAAGCCGGCAGCGGCCAAGGCGACGACCACGACCAAGGCAGCTGCCACGGGCGTTGCCAGTGGCAAGGTCTCGCAGGTCATCGGCGCCGTGGTCGACGTCACCTTCGCCGGCGACCTGCCGCCGATCCTGAACGCCCTCGAGGTCGACAATAACGGCGCCCGTCTGGTGCTGGAAGTGGCGCAGCACCTCGGTGAAAACACCGTGCGCACCATTGCCATGGACACCACCGAAGGTCTGGTTCGCGGCGCATCGGTCATCGACACGGGCGAAGCCATCTCGGTGCCGGTCGGCGAAGAGACGCTGGGCCGCATCATGAACGTGATCGGCGAACCGGTGGATGAAGCCGGCCCGATCAAGACCTCGGCCCGTCGCGCCATCCACCAGGAAGCGCCGTCGTTCACCGACCAGTCGTCGGAAGCCCAGATTCTGGTCACCGGCATCAAGGTCGTGGACCTCATCGCCCCCTACGCCCGTGGCGGCAAGATCGGCCTGTTCGGCGGCGCCGGCGTGGGCAAGACCGTGCTGATCCAGGAACTGATCAACAACGTCGCCAAGGCGCACGGTGGCTATTCGGTGTTTGCCGGCGTGGGTGAACGCACCCGCGAGGGCAACGACCTCTACCACGAAATGATCGAATCGGGCGTGAACAAGAACCCGGCCGAGAACAACGGCTCGACCGAAGGCTCCAAGTGCGCCCTCGTGTTCGGCCAGATGAACGAGCCCCCCGGTGCCCGTGCCCGCGTGGCGCTCTCCGGCCTGACCGTCGCCGAGAACTTCCGCGATCAGGGCCAGGACGTGCTGTTCTTCGTGGACAACATCTTCCGCTTCACCCAGGCGGGTGCCGAAATGTCGGCTCTGCTCGGCCGTATTCCGTCGGCCGTGGGCTATCAGCCGACGCTGGCCACCGACATGGGTGCGCTGCAGGAACGCATCACCACCACCAACAAGGGATCGATCACCTCGGTGCAGGCCATTTACGTGCCGGCCGACGATTTGACCGACCCGGCGCCGGCGACCTCGTTCGCGCACCTTGACTCGACGACGACGCTGAACCGCGCCATCTCGGAAAAGGGCATCTACCCGGCCGTGGATCCGCTGGATTCCACCTCGCGCATGCTGTCGGCCAACATTGTTGGCGAAGAGCACTACGCCGTGGCCCGCCGCGTGCAGGAAATCCTGCAGCGCTACAAGGCCCTGCAGGACATCATCGCCATTCTCGGCATGGATGAGCTGTCCGAAGAGGACAAGCTGACCGTGGCCCGCGCCCGCAAGGTCGAGCGCTTCATGAGCCAGCCGTTCTTCGTGGCCGAAGCCTTCACCGGTACGCCGGGCGTGTTCGTCAACCTCGAAGACACCATCAAGGGCTTCCAGGGTCTGGTGAACGGCGATTACGATCATCTGCCCGAAGCTGCCTTCTACATGGTCGGCACCATCGAAGATGCCGTCAAGAAGGCCCAGAAGCTGGCTGCGCAGGCCGCCTAAGCACCAAGGCCTGCCCTCGCGGGCAGGCCCTTCGTCTTTGCAAGGACCGGATTAAATGGCCGAAGGCACCAAGCTCGAAATCGTCTCGCCGGAACGGCTGGTCATCTCCGACACCGTCAAGTCGGTGGTTGTGCCGGGCGCAGACGGGTATTTCACCGTCCTGGGCGAGCACTCGCCGTTGATGACCACGCTCAAGCCGGGCTTCATCACCGTCGAGGACACCGGTGGCGTGAGCCATGTCTACTATGTGCGCGGCGGCTTTGCCGACGTCTCGCCCGAGGGTCTGACGATCCTCGCCGAGGAAGCCCGGCCGGTGGCCGAGTTCAAGCGCGAAGAGATCGAGGCGCTGATCGCGACGGGCATGACCGAACTTGAGGCTGCCGAGACGGCCGAGGACGAAGCGCGGCTGCAGAAGGATCTGGACGCCTGGCGCAATTTGCTGCTCGAAGCGACGTCGACCGCTACCAGCCACTAGATCATTGTGACAGCACAGTAAAATGGCGCTCCTAACGGGGCGCCTTTTGTTATTGCACCAACTCCCGCCAGCAGCCGCGGACAGCAATTTGTTCCGCTTCACACGGAATTAACGTTTCACGACCAATGCTGGTTCGGGGAATGCAGGGTTGTCTGTAGTTCCGGCTCTTGATGGCTGGAACGCCAGAGTTACTGCGGGTGAGGTGCTGCGTCGATCATGAGTTGTTTCAGTCGTTCCCGACCGGGATCGACGGCGACTGCGTCGACAACTGTATTCTCCCTGTTCGACATCGGGCGCTTGACGCCAGTGAAACAAACGGGGGTCGCCCTGCGTGGCGTCGTGCCCCCAACACGGAGTGTGACTATGACTTTTTCAATGCCGGCTTTCGGCAAGACTATCGCTCTTCTGGGGACTGTTGCGGCACTGGCGTTGCCGTCGTTCGCACTGGCGCAGGACAATGAATATGCCGAGCCGCTGACTGCGCTCGCCAATGGCCAGCTGCGCGCGCTCGCCCAGAGCCCGACGATCGTCGCCGCCATCGAGGCGCAGAACGCCGTCACCGCCGGCTACGACCAGGCCAAGATCGACGAGCTGGATACGCAGTGGCGCGCCGAAGTGAGCGCCGCCAGCAAGCCGCTGATCGATGCCACGCTGGCCAATGCCGCCTCCAAGGAATTGCTGGCAGCCCAGGACGCCAGCGCCGGCCTCTTCACCGAGATCTTCGTGATGGACGCCAAGGGCCTCAATGTCGGCCAGTCGACGGTGACGTCGGACTACTGGCAGGGCGATGAGGACAAGTGGCAGCAGACCTTCCCGGTCGGTGCCGATGCCGTGCATCTGGGCGAAATCGAGCAGGACGAGTCCACCCAGGCCTTCCAGAGCCAGGTCAGCATCACCATCGTGGATGCCTCGGGTAAGCCGATCGGCGCTGTGACCGCCGGCGTCGATCTCGCCGCGCTCTAGGCTGCAAACCGGTGCCGGCCGCTGGCCGGCACCGCTCCCATTCGTCCAGAAAGGCGTCCGTCCAAATGAAGTTCCGCATCCCGCTCTCGCTGGCCATCCTTGTCCCGGTCGCGGCAACGATCCTGATCGTTGTCTCGTTGACCATGGTGCTCTCGGCGTCCAGCAACATCGCCTCGGTCGAGCAGACGCTCAAGGACCGGCAGGACGAGATGATCCAGGTGCTGACCGCGCAGTTCGCCGGCAGTGTCAAGTTCGGGAAGCTGGAACCGGTACAGGCGTCGTTCGAGGGCTACAAAGCCGATCCGGACTTCGGTCTCGCCGCTGCCGGCACGGTGGATGCCACCGGTGTGGCAAGCCTGCGCTTCGGCGAGGATCAGGCCCTGGTCGATCAGGGCATTGCCCTGGCCGGCGAGGCGCTGAACGGGGACGGACTGGTTTCGGCCACCAGCGGTGACCACCACCTCGCTGCCTATCCGGCCCATTTCGGCAAGGACAATGCGCTGGTCGGCGCCGTCGTCATGGTCTGGGACCTCTCGATCCACCGTGGCGCCATCATCCAGCAGCAGATTTTCAACGGCCTGATCGCTCTGGGCATTGCCGCAGCCGGCATGGTGGCGCTGGCACTGCTGCTGACGCTCTACGTCACCCGCCCGCTGCAGAACCTCACCCGCGTCTCCACGGCGCTCGCCAAGGGCGATCTCGATGCCGAGATCAAGGGCGCGTCGCGCGGCGACGAACTGGGCGATCTGGCGCGGGCGGTGGAAGTGTTCCGCGACAACTCGCTGAAAGTGCGCAGCATGACGGAGGCCGAGGCGGCCCGGATCATCTCGGACCAGGAAGCTCGCCAGGTCATGATGCAGGAGCTGCAGAAGGCCTTCGGCGAGGTGGTCGATGCCGCCATCGCCGGCGACTTCACGCAGCGCGTCACCACCGAATTCCCCGATGCCGAGCTCAACAGCCTCGCCGGCAGCGTCAACTCCCTGGTCCAGACCGTCGATCGCGGCCTCACCGAAACCGGTACCGTGCTGGCCGCGCTGGCCGAGACCAATCTCACCAAGCGGATGGTCGGCGACTATTCGGGCGCCTTTGCGCAGCTGCAGTCCGACACCAATCGCGTTGCCGAGAACCTGACCGAGATCGTCACCCGGCTGCGCTCGACCTCGGCGGGCCTGAAGACCGCCACCGGCGAAATCCTGGCCGGCGCCAACGACCTCAGCGAACGCACCACCAAGCAGGCTGCGACCATCGAAGAGACGTCGGCGACGATGGAACAGCTGGCGGCCACGGTGGTGCAGAACGCCGAACGTGCCAACGAGGCGAGCCAGGTGGCCGACACCGTCACCCGCACTGCCGAAGAGGGTGGTCAGGTGATGAGCGAGGCCAATGCCGCCATGGAGCGCATCACCAATTCCAGCGCCAAGATCTCCAACATCATCGGGCTGATCGACGATATCGCCTTCCAGACCAACCTGCTGGCGCTCAATGCCTCGGTCGAGGCCGCGCGGGCCGGTGACGCGGGCAAGGGCTTTGCCGTCGTCGCCGTGGAAGTGCGTCGCCTGGCGCAATCGGCCGCCAGCGCCTCGAGCGAGGTGAAGGCGCTGATCGAACAGTCCGGCACCGAAGTCGCCGGCGGGTCCAAGCTGGTCGCCGATGCGGCCGCCAAGCTCGAGGCCATGCTGGTGGCCGCGCGCAGCTCCAACCAGCTGATGACCAACATCGCCCGCGAAAGCCGCGAGCAGGCCAGCTCGATCGAGGAGGTCAATGCTGCCGTCCGGCAGATGGACGAAATGACCCAGCACAATGCGGCGCTGGTGGAAGAAACCAATGCGGCCATCGAGCAGACCGAGGCGCAGGCCAGCGAACTCGACACCATCGTGGATGTGTTCACCGTCAACCAGACCGTGCAGGTGACGGCCACCCGCACGGCGCCGCCGGCCGCCAGCGCGCAACAGAAGCCGGGTGGCATCAAGGCCATTCAGGGCAAACTCAAGTCGGCGGCCAAGTCCTATCTCAGCCACGGCAATGCCGCGGTCAAGGACGACTGGTCGGAGTTCTGAGCCGGCCGAGATCGACAATCTGGAAAGGGCGCTTCGGCGCCCTTTTTGTTGTCTGGCGCAGATTTGGCTCCGTATTAAGCGGCCATTAACCGTGTCTGTTCATAGTCGATATCGGGAATGCAGGTCGTGTCGCGATCACCAGTGCCAGACGGCGAGGTGATCACCAACGTGAAGCGAGTTTGCAGCCCCAACCTCCGACAGACTTGACCGAGAGAGCCGGGCGCAGCACGCCCCTATGCGCCACCCGTTCATGGCGTCTGGCACACGAGGCCCTGAGACGGCGTTTCCGCCCGATCCGGCCTCAGGCCCGGCTCTCTCGAGTCAGTCATCTTCCCCGCCGGAGCCGACAGTCCAAGTCCATGTGGTCCTCCCTGCCTCATTTGTTAAATTTGCATACACAAATATGTCTTACGACTATTAGATATCATCTTCGGGGGTCGTACGACGGTTATGGGATTATTTCGCAATAGTGTTCGCCGCTCACATGTCCAAGATCAGAGCAAGATCGATGCGATCTATCGCAGCCAGGCAGTGATCGAATTTGCCCTCGATGGCACCATCCTTGCGGCCAACGAGAATTTCCTGCAGGCGACGGGCTATGCGCTCGACGAGATCGTCGGCAAGCACCACCGCATGTTCGTCGATCCGGAGATGGCCGAGCGTCCCGAATATGCCGCGTTCTGGCGCAAGCTGGGGGCCGGCGAGTTCGAGGGGGGCGAGTTCCGCCGTATCGGCAAGGGTGGCCGCGAGCTCTGGCTGCAGGCTACCTACAATCCGTTGCTCGATCGCGGCGGCAAACCGGTGGGCGTCATCAAGTTCGCCTCCGACATCACGCGCCAGAAGGCCGTCGCCGCCGATCATGCCGGCCAGGTCGCCGCCATCAACCGGGCGCAGGCGGTCATCGAGTTCGAGCTCGACGGCACCATCATCACCGCCAACGAGAATTTCTGCGCCGCCGTCGGCTACGGCCTGGGCGAAATCGCCGGCAAGCATCACCGCATGTTCGTCGATCCGGCCTATGCGCAGACCCAGGCCTATGCCGATTTCTGGGCGCAGCTGCGCGCCGGCCAGTACGTGGCGGCCGAATTCAAGCGGTTCGCCAAGGGTGGCGCCGAGATCTGGATCCAGGCCTGCTACAATCCGGTGCTCGACGCCGACGGTCGTCCGGTCAAGGTGGTCAAGTTTGCGGTCGACATCACCGAGCGCAAGCGCGCCGAAGGCATTATCGAGCAGCTCAAGTCGAGCCTGGGACGGATGGCCAAGGGCGACCTGTCAGGCCATATCGCCACGACATTCACCGGCCAGTACGAAGACCTGCGGCAGGCCTTCAACAGCTCGCTGGCCACGATCGCCGACATCATCAGCCGGCTGCAGGATACCTCACGGGCGCTCAAGCTGGCGACGGGCGAAATCCTCTCGGGCGCCAATGATCTGAGCGAGCGGACGACCAAGCAGGCGGCTACCATCGAGGAGACGTCGGCAGCCATCGAACAGCTGGCCCATATCGTCAGCGAGAATGCGCGGCGCGCCGATACGGCCAGCATCAAGGCAAGGTCGGTCAGCCAGATCGCCAATGACGGCGGCGAGGTGATGCGACAGGCAACCTCGGCCATGGAGCAGATCACTGTCTCGTCGGGCAAGATCTCCAACATCATCGGCCTGATCGACGACGTCGCCTTCCAGACCAACCTCCTGGCGCTCAATGCCTCGGTGGAGGCGGCGCGGGCCGGTGATGCCGGCAAGGGCTTTGCCGTGGTGGCCGTCGAAGTGCGGCGGCTGGCGCAGAGCGCCGCCCAGGCCTCGAGCGACGTCAAGGAACTGATCGAGCAGTCGGCAACCCATGTCGCCAGCGGCTCGCGCCTCGTGGGCGATGCTGCCGACAAGCTCGGCGGCATGCTGAGCGCCGTGCAGGAAAGCGCCGAACTGGTGGGCGAGATCGCGGTTGCCAGCCGCTCGCAGGCGGAAAGCATCGACGAGGTCAGCATCTCCGTCCGGCAGATGGATGAAATGACCCAGCACAATGCGGCCCTCGTGGAACAGACCAATGCGGCTATCGAGCAGACCGAGGGCCAGGCTTCCGAACTGGACCGGATCGTCGAGGTGTTCTCGCACCGCGAGCGCCGGCCGGCGCCGGGGGCAGACGGCGCGCAGCAGGCTGCCTGAGGCGCTGCCGCATCGGCACCACATTGGCAGCGTTGTTAGCGCCGTGTTTGCTATGGTTCAGGCGTTGATTCGGAGTATTTGCACGGCATGCCGGGTTTGGCCCGTACCACGAGGGGTGTGATTGCCGGAGGCGTGCTGCTGGGGCTGTGTGCCGCAGCGCTGCCGCTGCTCGCCCAGACGCAGCCGGCGCCCAGCGAGGCGGCCGGCGAGGCCGCGCCGCTCGACACCCTGCCGGGGGTCTCGGCCGACGCGCCGGCCGAAGCCAGCCAGTCACCGGAAGCGGATGTCGCAACGCCCGATGCCAATGTGGATCTGCGGCCCGGCGTCGATGTGCCGGCTGCCGATCCGCCGGTTGCCGTCGCTGAACAACGCGAGCTCGAACAGATCGAGACCTCGATCACGCTCAGCAAGGAGCGGGTCACGGCGCTGCAACAGGAAATCGCCGATATGCAGGGCGACAGGACGCAGCAGAACGCGGCGCTGATCGCGGCGGCGCAGCGCGTCAAGACCGCCGAAACCGACATTGTCGCCATCGAGGACCGGCTGGGCGACCTGATCGTGCAGGAGCTCGAGGTGCGTGGCCGGCTCGACGGCTCGAACGCCTCGATCTCCAATGTGCTGGCGGCGCTCGAACGCATCTCGCGCAATCCGCCGCCGGCCCTGATCGTCAACCCCTCCGATGCCCTGGGCTCGGCGCGCAGCGCCATCCTGATTGCCGCCATCCTGCCCGAACTGCAGAGCAAGGCCGATGCGGTGATGGCCGACCTGCGGCGGCTGACTGCCATCAAGACGGCGGCGCTCGAGGAAGAAAAGAACCTGCGGGCCAATCTGACCATCCTCGAAGAGGAGCAGTTGCGGATCGGCACGCTGATCGCGGCGCGCAAGCAGGGCGAGCAGGTGATGACCGCCGAACTGGCGGCCGAGCAGAAGCAGGCCGAAGAGCTGGCGGCCAAGGCTTCCTCGCTCAAGCAGCTGATCGCCGACCTCAGCAAGCAGGCCGGCGCCGTTGCCATTGCCTCGCAGGCCACGGCCGCCGCCGATGCGGGCGATAAGGCCCCTCGGCTCGACAGCGAGACCATCCGGCTGGCGCTGGCCAATAGCAGCCGCACGCAGCCGGCTGTGCCCTTTGCCCAGGCCAAGGGCTGGCTGACACAGCCCTCGAGCGGCGTCCGGGTGATCGAATATGGTGCCGGGGACGGCTTCGGCGGCATCTCGCAGGGGGTGTCGCTGGTGACCCGGGCGGAGGCCACCGTGGTCGCTCCGGCCGATGGCTGGGTGCTCTACAAGGGCGACTACCTCAATTATGGCCAAATCGTCATTCTCAATACGGGTCAGGATTTCACCGTCCTGCTTGCCGGCCTTGAGAAAGTCTCTGTCGAGATCGGCCAGTTCGTCCTGATGGGTGAACCCGTGGGAAGCATGGGTTCACGCACAATTGGTCGGACGGTGACCACCAGCGCTGGTGTATCCAGACCGACGCTTTATATTGAGATGCGAAAAAGCAATGAGCCCGTCGATCCAACCGGTTGGTGGGCCAACCCGGAAACCTCGACCCAAAGTGGATAGACCCTTGATGCGATTCACGCCCGCCCGCGCTGCCGTTGTGGTGCTTGCCCTGGCTTCGTTTGGCGTTCCGGCGCTGATCGCGCAGGAAGAGCCGGTGCCGCCGGCTCCGGCCGCCGCTGATGCGCCTGCGCCGCGCACGCCCGACGAGATCTATTCCGATCTGACGCTGTTCGGAGAAATCTTCGACCGCGTCCGCGCCGAATATGTCGACGCGCCGGACGAGCGCAAGCTGATCCATGCCGCCATCCAGGGCATGCTGACCTCTCTCGATCCGCATTCGGGCTATCTCGAGCCGGTCGACTATGCCGGCGTGCAGGAAGACACCTCGGGCGAGTTCGGCGGCCTGGGCATCGAAGTGACGATGGAAGAGGGCCTGATCAAGGTCGTCTCGCCCATCGATGATACGCCGGCCTCCAAGGCGGGCATCCTCTCGAACGACTATATCGTCGAGCTCGATGGCCAGCAGGTGCTGGGCATGACGCTGGACGAAGCGGTGGGCAAGATGAAGGGGCCGGTCGGCACCAACATCAAGATCACCGTGGTGCGCGACGGCGTTGCCGATCCGATCCCCATGGAACTGACCCGCGATATCGTGGCCATGCGTGCCGTGCGCTGGAGCATGGAAGGCGATGTCGGCGTGATGCGCCTCAGCCGCTTCTCCGAGCAGGCCTTTGTCGGGATCCAGAAGGCCATCGAAGACATCTACGAGGCCAATGACGGCAAGGCCCCCAAGGGCCTCATCCTCGACCTCCGCAACAATCCGGGCGGCCTGGTCAACCAGGCGGTCTACGTCACCGATGCGTTCCTCAAGCAGGGCGCCGTGGTGCTGACCCGCGGCCGCGCCGACAGCGAGAGCGCGCGCTACGATGCCCGCCCCGACGACCTCGATGCCAAGATTGCCGACGTGCCGCTGATCGTCTTGATCAATGGCGGCTCGGCCTCGGCGGCCGAGATCGTTGCCGGTGCGCTGCAGGACCACAAGCGTGCCACGCTGGTGGGCACACGCTCGTTCGGCAAGGGTTCGGTGCAGTCGATCATCAACCTCGGCCCTGATGGCGCCATGCGGCTCACCACGGCGCGCTACTACACGCCGAACAACCGGTCCATTCAGGCCGCCGGCATCCGCCCGGACATCACCGTGACCCAGGATGTGCCCGAAGAATTCCAGGGCAAGGACGAGATCATCGGCGAGGCCGGCCTCGACGGCCAGATCGGTGGCGGTACCGAGGAACAGGCCACGGTCGGATCTTCGGTCTACGTGCCGTCCGACAAGTCCAAGGACAACCAGCTGCAGTACGCCATCAAGCTGATCGACGGCATCGAAAAGAACGATGCCTATCCGCCCAAGTCGATCGGCTGAGCGGACGTGCAGCGCCTTTCAAAATCCCCGGCCTCGGCCGGGGATTTCTTGTTGCCCCAGTTGCTCGCGGCCTGAACCGGTTAGCAGCAGATGAACAGACGCGGTTAACAGTCCATTACCCCTTGCTGGCCTACAACAGTGCGAGCGGCAGATTCGCCGCGACGTGGATGAGATGACGAGCGAACTGAGCGCACCCCTGGGCCGCAGGCGCGCCCGTGCTGCCAAGGCGCAGGCCGGCAAGCGGCGCCGCCACCTGCCGATTGCCCGGCTGGCATTCGGCGGCGTTGCCGTGCTGCTGGCCAGCGTGGTGCTGCGCATCATGCTTGTCGATACGCCGGACGGCGGCCGACCGTTTGCCGAAGTCGCTATCGGCACGGGGCAGCCCTCAAGCGGTGCCGGTGCCGCGGCCTCGTCCAGACCCGGCATCATCGAGGTGGGGCCGGAAATCCCGGTCGATGGCGCCGGCTCGATCCAGACGCTGGACGCCGAAGGGCATGTCATCGACACCCTTGGCCTCGAACCGGGCGGCGAGATGCTGGCCGATCCGAGGACCGGCATCATCGCCGATCTGGCCGAAGAGACAGAGCATGGCCAGATCCCGCGCATGTCGGCGACCGGCGTGCGGCCGTTCGAGCTCTATTCCCGCCCCGTGATGGCGGCGACCAACAACAATCCGATGCTGGCGATCGTCGTCACCGGGCTGGGGATCAATGCCGCGACCTCGGTCGACGCCGCCAGCCGGCTGCCGGCCAATATCACCATGGCCTTCGCGCCCTATGGCAAGGATCTGGTGCAGACGGCGGCAGCAGCCCGCTCGGCGGGCCACGAACTGTTTCTCGAAGTGCCGCTCGAACCCTTCGACTATCCGGAAAATGATCCGGGTCCCGATACCCTGCTCACCGGCAAGCCACCGCGCGAGAACCTCATCAAGCTGTTCTCGGTCATGGGCAAGTTCGGCGCCTATGTCGGGCTGATCAACAATATGGGCGCGCGCTTTACCTCCTCGGGCGCCGATTTCGGCCCGATGATCGAGGAACTCGGGGCGCGCGGCCTCGGCTATCTCGACGACGGCTCCTCCAACCGCTCGCTGGCCGAGCAGCTGGCAGCAGCCAACAAGGTGCCGTTCGGCCGGGCCAGCATCACCATCGACGCCAATCCCAGCCGCTCGGCGATCCTCACCCAGCTGACGGCACTGGAGGATCAGGCGCGCAGCACCGGTTCGGCCATCGGGGTGATCTCCGCCCTGCCGGTGTCGATTGCCGCCCTTGCAGAATGGAGCCAGACGTTGGAGTCTCGGGGCATCACCCTTGTTCCAGCCAGCGCCCTGATGAAATGACCGACCGTAAACTGCCTGACCGCGACGCCATGCCCTATCGCGACTGCGTCGGCGTCGCCGTGTTCAATCGCGAGGGGCAGGTCTTTATCGGCCGTCGCAAGCCCGACGGCGATCCCGATGCCTCCGCCGCGCATGGCGCGCCCTGGCAGATGCCGCAGGGCGGCATGGACAAGGACGAAGTGCCGCTCGACACCGCGTTTCGCGAACTCTTCGAGGAGACATCCATCGCCTCGGTCGAGTTTATCGCCGAGGCCCCGAAATGGGTCTATTATGACCTGCCCGACGACATGCTCGGCATCGCCTTCAAGGGCAAGTATCGCGGGCAGCGGCAACGCTGGATCGCCTTCCGCTTCACTGGCAGCGATGACGAGATCGATGTGCTGACGCCGGGTGGCGGCAAGCATCCGGCCGAGTTCGATGCGTGGCGTTGGGAAGAGCTGGAAAAGCTGCCCGACCTGATCGTGCCGTTCAAGCGTCAGGCCTATAGCGAGATCGTCGCTGCGTTCCGCGACATCCCGTTCAGAGTCCGTTCATCAAAGTGACCCTTTTGCGGCAAAGCGCATGAAGACCATCGGCCTCATCGGCGGCATGAGCTGGGAATCGACAGCGCATTACTACGCCATTCTCAATCGCGAAACCGCGCGCATCCGCGGCGGACTGCACTCGGCTCCGGTCGTCGTGCACTCGGTCGATTTCGCCCCGATCGAGGCGATGCAGCGCGCCGGCAACTGGGATGGTGCCGGGCAAGTGCTTGCCGATATTGCGAAATCTCTCGAGGATCAGGGCTGCGGCGTCATCGGCCTCGCCACCAACACCATGCATATCTGCGCGCCGCAGATCGTCGCCGCGCTATCGGTGCCCTTCGTCCATATCGCGGCGCCGACGGCCGATGCCCTGCTCGCCGACGGAATCGGCAGGGTGGGCCTGCTCGGCACCCGCTTCACTATGGAAAAGCCGTTCTACATCAACGAATTGACCGGCCGTGGGCTGGAGGTTCTGGTGCCCGATGTCGACGTCACCAACCTCAATGGCATCATCTACGAGGAGCTCTGCCTCGGCATCGTCCGCGATGCCTCGCGGCAGATCTATATTGAGGCCATTCAACGGCTTATGAGACGCGGCGCAGAGGCGGTGATCCTCGGCTGCACCGAAATCGGCATGCTGATCGACGATTCGGTCAGCCCGCTGCCGACCTATGACACCACGGACCTGCACGCCAAGGCGCTGGTCGCGGCAGCTTTGGGCTGATCACTCGCGGTGATAGGGGTGTCCCGAGAGAATGGTCGTCGCCCGATAAAGTTGTTCCGCCAGCATGATACGCACCATCTGATGCGGCCAGGTGAGGGGCGAGAAGCTCAGCGTCAGGTCGGCTGACTTGACGAAATCGGGCTCCAGCCCGTCCGCCCCGCCAATGACGAAACTCACCGCCGGCCGGCCATCGTCGCGCCAGCGTGCCAGCTGGCCGGCGAACGCTTCTGAGCCGATGCTCTTGCCGCGCTCGTCGAGGCAGACAACGATGCCGTCGGGCAGGGTGGCCCGCAGCGCCTTGGCCTCGTCCGTCTTGCGGGTGGACGACGCGGAGGCGCGGGATTCGGTGAGTTCGGAGACTTCGAAGCCGGTCAGGGCAAGCGGCTTGCCGCTGCCCACGGCGCGATCAAGATAGCGCGCCACGAGCTCGCGCTCGGGGCCCTGCTTCATACGGCCGACCGCGGCGATGTGAATTTTCATCGCCGCAGTTCAGCTGGTCAGTGCGCGTCGGCGGCGAAGTCGGCCGCCCACATCTTCTCGATGTTGTAGAACTCGCGCACTTCGGGCCGGAAGATGTGGACGATCACGTCGCCACCGTCCACCAGCACCCAGTCGGCATGCGGCAGGCCTTCGACCCGCGGCTTGCTGAAGCCGTTCTCGCGAAGGGCTTTCACGACCTGGTCGGCGACAGCGCTGACATGGCGGTTGGAACGTCCGGAAGTGACAACCATATGGTCCGAAAGCGACGACTTGCCGGTGATGTCGATGGCAACAGTCTGCTCGGCCTTGGCGTCGTCAAGGCTTTGCAGCACAACGTCGATCATTTGGGGCTCTTGGGATTGCGTCGCAGCCGGAACTGGCTCGATCGTCTGGGTCTTCTTGTTGGGGGCGGTAGCCATCACTTGGCCTCTGCCCACGCTATTACAGCATGAGTCATGCGTGTTTCAGCTTGTCCTTGGTTGATGGGGCGATGTCGCGAAAAGCTGCGATTGTCGTTTTCCCGTTCAAAAGCGACTATAGTCACTTGCATAGTAATATGACGCTTCGACCTTCGTTCCGCAAGGGAACGATCACTTTCAATTTGCTGCAGCCTTGGCGGCCCGGATGGCAGACGAGGAAAGCGGCGACATGATGCCCCGCAGATAGACCCATGCCGGCGGCTCCCGGTCGGCCAGCGTTTCCGCTTCCTCTTCCCGAATCCGGAAGGATTTCAAGGCGATCGCGGCCTTCGACGAGGTGGCCCGGCGGATCGATCCGGGGCGGGCGTAGACGGCAATCGGCATCAGCCCGGCCAGGTCTCGCCAGCGCTCCCACTGCTCGAACTGCACCAGATTGTCGGCTCCCATGATCCAGACGAACTTCACGCCGGTGCAGGTCTCGCGCAGGTAACTCAGCGTATCGAAGGAATATCGGAAGCCGTGCTCGGCCTCAAAGCCGGTCACCTCGATGCGCGGATGGTCCATCAGCTCGCGGGTGGCGCGCACCCGGTCGGCGAGTGGCGGCAGGTTGCTGTTTTCCTTGAGCGGATTGCCCGGCGAGGCCATCAGCCAGACGGCATCGAGGTCGAGCCGTTTCAGGCACTGCACGGCAACCAGGCGGTGGCCTGCATGGGCCGGATTGAAGCTGCCGCCAAACAGGCCGATGCGCATGCCGGCGGCATGCATCGGCAGGTCGGTGATGCCGGGAATGCGAGCCATCAGGGGCGCGTCTGCCCCGCGCCTCGGACCAGGTATTTGAAGCTGGTCAGCTGCTCGACACCCACCGGCCCGCGGGCGTGGAACTTGCCCGTGGCAATGCCGATCTCGCCGCCGAAGCCGAATTCACCACCATCGGCAAACTGCGTCGAGGCATTGTGCATCAGGATGGCGCTGTCGATCTCGGCAAAGAAGCGCTGCACCGCGGCCGGGTCCTCGGCGAGGATGGCTTCGGTATGGTGCGAGGAGTAGGTGTTGATGTGGGCGATGGCCGCGCCGACATCCTTGACCACCTTCACCGAGATGATGGCATCCTCGTATTCGGTGTGCCAGTCGGCTTCGGTGGCAGGAATGGCGGCGGGCACCAGCCTCTGGACGCGTTCGTCGCCGCGGATCTCGCAGCTCTTGGCAATCAGCGCGTCAATCAATGGCAGGCCGTGGCTCTCGAGCACGGCCTCGTGCAGCAGCAGCGTCTCGGTCGCGCCGCAGATGCCGGTTCGCCGCATCTTGGCGTTGACCACCACATCGATCGCCATCTGCCGCTCGGCGCTGGCATCGACATAGGTATGGCAGATGCCCTCGAGGTGCGCGAACACCGGTACCCGGGCCTCCTCCTGCACGCGCGCCACCAGAGTCTTGCCGCCCCGCGGCACAATGACGTCGATCGTGCCATCGAGGCCGCGCAGCATCTCGCCGACCGCCGCGCGATCTGTCGTCGGCACGATCTGGATGCAGGCTTCCGGCAGCCCGGCGGACTTCAGCCCCTCCACGAGACAGGCGTGGATGGCGCGGCTCGAGTGGACGCTGTCCGAGCCGCCGCGCAGGATCACCGCATTGCCCGATTTCAGCGTCAGCGCTCCGGCGTCGGCGGTGACATTGGGACGGCTCTCGAAAATGACGCCGATGACGCCCAGTGGGGTGCGTACGCGCGAAATCACGAGGCCATTGGGCCGCGTCCATTCCGCCATCACGGCACCCACGGGATCGGGCAGTTCGGCGATGGTGCGCAGCCCGTCGATCATGGCGTCGATGCGTTTGTCATTGAGCTGCAGGCGGTCGAGGAAGGCCTTGGAAATGCCCTTTGCCTCCGCCGCCCGCATGTCGAGCACATTGGCGTCGAGCAGGTCGGCGCGATGGCGGTCGAGTGCCTGGGCGGCGCCAATCAGGGCGGCATGCTTGCGTTCGGCAGAGGCGAAGGCGAGGGTCGCCGCGGCGTCGCGCGCCTTGCGGCCGATCTCGGCCATCAGCGCGGGCAAATCACTCGAATAGACTTCGGCTGTGCTCATCAGACCTTGGCCTCCCGGCCCAGCAGGACCACCATGTTGTCGCGATGCACCATTTCGGTGCGCGTGTCATGCCCCAGCATCTGTTCGATGCGCGCCGAGTTCTTGCCCTTGACCAGGTCGGCGTCAGCGCGGCCCAGGCCGGCAAGGCCGCGGGCAATCTCGCGCCCGTCGGGGTCGAGGATGGCAATGGCGTCGCCGCGATCGAACTCACCGGAGACCCGGGTGATGCCGATCGGCAGCAGGCTCTTGCCGGTCAGCAGGGCGCGCGCGGCGCCGGCGTCGATCTGCACGCTGCCGGCAACGTCGAGCGTTCCCAGGATCCAGCGCTTGCGCGCCTGGCCACGCGAGTCGGCCGGGGCAAAAAGCGTGTGCCGCCCGCCTTCGGTGAGGGCCCTGAGCGGATGCAGGTCGGTGCCCTTGGCGATGATCATGGCGGTGCCGGCCAGCGTGGCGATCTTGCCTGCCTCCACCTTGGTGGTCATGCCGCCGCGGCTGAGGTGGCTGGCTGCGCCGCCGGCCATGGCCTCGATTTCAGGGGTGATCTGGAGCACGCTGGCAAGATGGGTTGCCGTTGGATCCTTGCCGGGCGGAGCGGTATAGAGCCCGTCGACATCGGAGAGCAGGATCAGGCAGTCGGCCTCGATCATGGTGGCGACGCGGGCACTCAGGCGGTCATTGTCGCCATAGCGAATCTCCGCCGTGGCAACGGAATCGTTCTCGTTGATGATCGGCACCGCACCCAGCCCGAGCAGGGTCGCGATCGTGGTGCGGGCATTGAGGAAGTAGCGCCGCTCCTCGGTGATATTGGGGGTGAGCAGGATCTGGCCGGTGACGATATCGTGCTCGCCCAGCGTGTCGGCCCAGGCCTGGCTGAGGGCGATCTGGCCGGCGCTGGCGGCGGCCTGGCTCTGGTCGAGCGGCAGGCTGAGGGCCGAGAGGCCCAACAGGCGACGACCGAGTGAGATGGCGCCGGACGAGACGATGACGACCGAACAGCCCGCCTTGCGTAACTCGGCAACATCGCTGGCGATCGAGCGCAGCCATTCGGTGCGCAGCTTGCCGGTCTTGCCATCGACAAGCAGGGCAGAGCCGATCTTGATGGTCAGGCGCCGGTAGGACGCGAGCGCGTTGGTCATCAGGGGGTCCAGTTGGGCTCAAGCTTGCGGCGCTCGGCCTCGGCAATGGCCGCCTGTTCGGCATCCATATGGGCGAGCACCTTGTAGAGCACCTGTTCCACACCCTGACCGGTCACGCCCGAGCAGGTCAGCACCTCGCTCTTGCTCACCTTCTTGAGGATCTTGGTCTTTTCCTTGATGGCGTCGTCATCGAGCGCGTCGACCTTGTTGAGCACCAGGATTTCCGGCTTGTCGGCCAGTTCCTCGGCATAGGAGGCAAGCTCGTGCCGGATGGTGGTGTAGGCCAGTTTGACGTCGTCCTGGGTGCCGTCGATGAGGTGCACCAGCACGGCGCAGCGCTCGACATGGCCGAGAAAACGGTCGCCGATGCCGGCGCCCTCATGCGCGCCCTCGATCAGGCCGGGGATATCGGCGATGACGAAATCGCGTTCCCCGATCGAGACGACGCCCAGGTTGGGGTGGAGCGTGGTGAACGGGTAGTCGGCAATCTTGGGCTTGGCCGCCGACACGGCCGCGAGGAAGGTCGATTTCCCGGCATTGGGCAGGCCGACCAGGCCGGCATCGGCAATGAGCTTCAACCGCAGCCAGATCCATTTCTCGGTGCCTTCGATGCCGGGATTGGCCCGGCGCGGCGCCTGGTTGGCAGAGGTCTTGAAATGGGCATTGCCGAAACCGCCATTGCCGCCCGACAGCAGGACGATTTCCTGCCCAACCTCGGTGAAATCGGCAATCAGGGTCTCGTTGTCTTCCTCGAACACCTGCGTGCCCACCGGCACCTTGAGGATCACGTCGGCGCCCTTGGCGCCGTGCCGGTCCTTGCCCATGCCATGGGTGCCGGTCGCCGCCTTGTGATGCTGCTGGTAGCGGTAGTCGATCAGCGTATTCAGACCGTTGACGCACTTGATGATGACGTCGCCGCCGCGCCCGCCATTGCCGCCATTGGGGCCGCCGAACTCGAGGAATTTTTCGCGCAGGAACGACACCGCACCGGCACCGCCATTGCCGGAGCGGACGTAGACCTTGGCCTGGTCGAGAAATTTCATGTCAGTCCGATGCCTGTTGTTGTCGCGATACTAACGCCAATAGGGCGGAACGCCTATGGCGACCGCCGTTCGACCCAAGTCGCGCGCGTCAATTCGGTGTCGATATGGCGCACCTCTTCGCCGCGCGCAAGGCAGAGCCGGTAAGTGGTTCCAGTTTCGGTGAATCCGAGCTTCTTCTGGATGGCCAGCGAGGCCTTGTTGAAATGAAAGACGCCGGAGCCGATCAGCGGGGCTTGTGTCACCTCGAAATACCAGTCGAGGCAGGCGGTGACGGCCTCGCTCATGAAACCGCGGTTCCAGTATGGCTCGCCCAGCCAGTAGCCGATGACCGGGCCCTGCTCGTCATCATGAAAGCCGACATGGCCGATCAGGCCATCGCCCGCCAGATCGATGGTGAAGCCGGTCTGGTTGGCCGGGCGGTCTGGCCGCCAGGTGCGGAGCCAGGCCTTGGCGTCGGCCAGCCGGTAGGGGTAGGGCACCCGCGACAGGTTGCCGGCAACGGCAAAGTTGTCGAGATAGCGCGCCAGGCGCTCGGCATCGCCGGGCACCGGCTGCCGCAGGGTCAGGCGCGCGGTGGCAAGGGTCACATCCATTTGGGCTGCTCCATCTCCAGCAGCACCACAGGCCTGTCCTTGGCGTCCGACGCCTCGCCGGTCCGCCTGAAGCCGGCTTTCTCCAGAACCTTGAGCGACCCGGCATTGTCCGTCAGTGCCCGTGCGACGACCCTGGGGTAGGCGTGCGTGCTGAAGGCGGCATTGAGCAAAGCCTTGACCGCCTCGGTCATGATGCCTTTGCCCCAGTAGGGCTCGCCCAGCCAGTATCCCAGCTCGGGCGCTACGCCCTCGACAAAGGTGAAGCCGACCACACCGATAAAGCGGTCGCCCATGGTGATGGCGAAGGGCCGTTCATCGGCGCGCTGCGCGAAAATCTCGACAAAGGCGATGCCGTCGGCCCGGGTATAGGGGCTGGGCAGCCGCGACAGCACGGCGTGAATCCTGGCGTTGTCGGCCAGCCGCACGAGGTCGGGAACATCGCCGCGGATCGGTGGCCGCAGCACCAGGCGCGGGGTGGTGATCTTGACCGGCAGCAGGTCGCGCTGGCGCCGCGCCGTCAGTCGATGCGCCGCCAGTGCGAAGGCCCGGTCATCGGCGGCGGAGCGCCGGAGTGTCGTGACGGTTTCTTCCTCGGGCTGCTTTTTCATCATGCAATCCTCAGGAGGCTATCGGCGGGGCGGGCCCGCGTCTCGGTCCAGACGATGACATCGCCATCGCTCAGCGCCCCGGTAGCGCAGGCCGCGGCCGCTCAGATGGCGAGCGGCGCGCTCGGCCGCGGCACTTTCGGGGTGCTGCGAGCGGTAATGCGGCACGATGGCATAGTCGATCAGCCCCAGTCCGTCCCACACGGGCTCGGGGTCGTAGCCAAGCGGCACTTCGGCAGGGTCGTCCATCAGGTCGATGCCGGCGAGTGTCGGCGCCGCGACAACCGCACCGGCCGAAAATCCGCCATAGACGAGTTCGTCGCGGTCGAGCATGTCGACGATCACATCGTCGAAACCCGACTGCTTCATGGCGCGCCGCAGCACGAATGCATTGCCGCCCAGGACCCAGACGAGATCGACGCTGTCGAGCCTTGTGCGCAAGGCCGCCGGATCGCCGAAATAGTGGCGCAGGTCGAGCTCCTCGGTGTCGAGGCCAAGCGAGGCCAGCTCGACATGCGGGTCGTAAACCTCGTCGCGATAGATGGCGCGTGCCGTCGCCGAAATATTGTCCAGCGCGTTGGAAATAATCGCCGCCCGCTTGCCCGACCCGAGCAAGGCCAGCAACGATCCGGCGCGGTCGCCTATTCTGTATGACGAAAGATAAAGTCTCATTTTCAGCCGCCCTCACAGCGAAAAAGACGAAGGGGAACCGGATTCCGGCTCCCCTTGGAACTTCTGGCGCTGTGGCTGGTGGTCTGCCTTGCCGGGGAGCTGGTCTCCGGCAGGGTGAGATACCTTACCGGGCTATTCTGCTGCTTCGAGTGCCGGGGTTACCGACACGTAGACTTTTGCGTTAGCTCGGGTTTTGAAGGTCACGGCGCCTTCGACGAGCGCATAAATGGTGTGATCAATACCCATGCCGACACCCGTGCCCGGATGCCACTTGGTGCCGCGTTGGCGGATGATGATGTTGCCCGGGATCACGGCTTCGCCGCCGAACTTCTTGACGCCAAGGCGCCGGCCAGCTGTGTCACGACCGTTGCGGGATGAACCGCCTGCTTTCTTATGTGCCATCGGTTGTGCTCCTTATTCCTTGTCGGCCTTGGGTGCTGCCTTCTTGGCAGCGGGCTTCTTCTCGGCGGCGGGCTTTTCAGCCTTGGCCTTGGGGGCAGCTGCGGCCTTGGGCTTGGCAGCGGCTTTCGCCTTGGGCGCCGCAGCGGCGTCATCGGCCTTGGGTGCAGCAGCCTTCTTGGCGGCGGGCTTCTTGGCCGGCGCTGCCTTGGCAGCCGGCTTTTCGGTCACCGACTGGACGCCGGCAGCTTCCGCACGGGCGGCAGCGCGCTTCTTGGCAATCTCGTCGGGCTTGGTGGTGACCTTGGCACCGCCGGTCAGGATCTCGGTGATCCGGACGGTGGAGAGGCGCTGACGGTGACCATTGCGGCGATCAAAGTGCAGGCGACGGTGCTTCTTGAGAATGATGACGGTGCGCTCTTTCTCGGTAGCGATGAACTGGCCGGCCACCAGAGCGCCATCCACGAGCGGCACGCCGACGGTGACATTGTCGCCCTCGCCCACCATCAGGACCTGATCGAAAGTCACCACGTCGCCGGCTTCGGCTTCGATCTTTTCGATCTTGATCACGTCATTGGCGGCAACCTTGTATTGCTTGCCACCGGTCTTGATCACTGCAAACGTCATCATGCTTCCAGGTATTGCCCTGGATCCCTTGTTGTCGCGCCCTGTGGCGCCGCAGGCACTGCCTCTCCTGCGGGCTTCGAGTAGACGGCCGACAGATGTCGGCGGCGGCCTCGGACAGCGGTTTCAACCAAACCAAAAACAGCGCGCAGGTATCCCCGCACGCAAGTCGAGCGGCCTTATCGTGGGAAATGCTGCCAGAGTCAAGCTCCGGCGGCACCTCGACCGGTGCCGATCAGGCGGCGTACCAGTCGCGCAGCCGCACCTCTGCCGCGTCGCCGACCATCGCTGCAAAGCTGGCGGTGTCGCTCTCGCCGTAGTGGTAGGGATAGACCGTCTTCGGGGCAAAGGTCCTGACCGCCTCGGCGGCCTGCTCGACCGTCATCGTATAGGGCAGGTTCATGGGCAGGAACGCCACATCAATGCCGCTCAGCGCCAGCATTTCGGGCGTTGGCTCGGTGTCGCCGGCCACATAGACGCGCTGGTCGCCAAAGGTCAGCACATAGCCATTGCCGACGCCGACGGGATGATACTGCATCCGGTCGGTGGTGACGTTGTGCGCCGTGACGGCATCGACCGGCACGCCGACGATCTCGCCGCTCTCGCCGTTGCGGATGACTGCGGCCTGGGCCTGCAACTCGGGCGCCAGCTTGCCGAACACTTCCTCGGTGGTGAGGATCGGCACGCCCGCGCCGGCCACCTTGGCCAGCGTCTCGGGGTCGAAATGGTCGCCATGGCCATGGGTGATCAGGATGGCGGTCGCCGCGGGCAGGGCCGAAAAATCGGCGCGGGCCGGGTCGACATAAAGCACCTGATCGCCAAAACCCAGTGCCAGGCTGGCATGCTTGACGGGCATGATGGTCACCGCGCCAGCCGAGGTCTCGAGGGTGTCGGCTGCCGGCATGGCGGCAAAGGCGGGGATCGCGGCGACCGCCGGCAGGGCGGCGAGTCCGGCGAGGACGGGGCGTCTTTGCATGGGAGCTTCCTTTGCATTCTTGTCAGGTCGCGCGTTGATCAGTGCGGTCGCGCGGCCAGCAGCTTGCGGCGAATGGCATCAGCCTGAAAAGCCGCTCGCGGCAGACTCTCGGCTTTGTGAAGCGCCTGCCAGGTGTCGAGACTCCAGGGATCACCGCCGCTGACCGTTATCCCGGGCAGATAGGCGTCGGCCTCGTGCAACTCCTCGTCGATCATCACCGGCACCACGCCCCGGCGGTAGACGCCGTCCTGCCAGCGATCGAGCACCTCCAGCTCGAAGGGCGAGAGATCCAGCAGCACAAGGCCGGTGGCGGCCGCTCCGGGGCCGCGAACCAGGGCCGCGCCGAGCCGATCGGGGTACCAGGCCGCCCGGAATCCCGGCGCCGCCGCCGCCAGCACGCGCCCAGCGCCCGGCCGCCGCCCCAGCACGGCGGTCAGCAGATCGATGTCACGCAATCGGCCATAGACGAACAGCGGACGATCCAACTCTGCCTCAAGATGGTTGCAGGCCCTTCTGGCCTATGCCATAAGCCCGACCTTGTCGGCCAGCCGCAATGCGGAACGACCTCGCGGAGAGGTGGCAGAGTGGTCGAATGCACCGCACTCGAAATGCGGCGTGGGGGCAACTCCACCGGGGGTTCGAATCCCTCCCTCTCCGCCATTTCAATTCTGTAACCTCTTCAAATCGCACGACTAATTCTTGCTTAGCGCCAGCCGGCCCTAGCAACGGCCCTAGCTGGTCACTTTGAACCGTGATAACCGCAGGTGAATGTCGGCGATCAGCTGGCCGGATGTGGTACCATTTGCTAATGGGCATCGCTCTCGACCTCGAAAGCCAGACGCGACAGTTTTGGGCCGCCGCGTACTTTAGCCGCAAAGCCAAGGACCGAGACCGGCGCAACGCTGCCCGGGTGCTTCAACACCTCGCTAGGGTGGGAAAAGCTAGGCTCCGCGATCGTGCACGCGCTGTCCTGCGCTCGACGAAGGACGAACCTGCTGTTTAGTCTGCGACTAAAACCGCGAGTATCAGGTTTTGTCAGGTTTTGCCGCGGTTTAAGGTCAGCTCTTGCAAGCAGAACGGGCGAATTCAAGCTGGCGTCCAAGATAGACCACTCCGATGACGCCTACGATCTCATCCTCACTGTCAGGGACTGCTACGACAATCTCGATCAGGTTCGCGTCTTCGTACTGACCGATGGCGTGGCGAAGTCCAAGAGCTACAAGCCCCGCGATATCGGGGGCAAGTCGGTCCTCCTTGAGGTCATGGACATCGAGCGCCTGTACCGCCACGTGTCCGAAGGCAGACCGCGTGATGAGCTTTTGGTCGACTTCGTCGAGGCCTTTGGTAGCCCCGTGCCATGCGTCTATGTACCTGGCGCATCAGGCGAATACGACTATGCCTTGGCGGCATTCCCTGGGGCGATGCTCAGAACCCTGTACGAGAAGTGGGGCTCCCGTTTGCTGGAGGCCAATGTCAGGTCTTTTCTGAGCCAGACGGGCAAGGTCAACAAGGGCATTCGCGACACGCTGCGAACCTCGCCGGACAGGTTTCTCGCTTACAACAACGGCATCGTTGTGGTGGCAGATGAACTGAGCATCGGTACATCGCCGGACGGTGGAACCGGCATCAGCTGGCTCAAGGGCATGCAGATCGTGAACGGGGGCCAGACCACGGCTTCGATCTATTTCACGAAGCGCAAGTTCCCGGAAATCGACCTGTCCCAAGTGCGCGTCCCGGCCAAGATTGTCGTCCTGCGATCTAGCGACGAGGAGTCCGACGAGGCCTTGATCTCCGACATTTCGCGGTTCGCGAATTCGCAGAACCAGGTCCGTGTTTCCGATCTCTCTGCAAACAAGCCGTTCCACGTCGAGATGGAGCGGCTGTCCTCCACAACGTACTGCCCGGACGGCGTGGGCCGATGGTTTTATGAGCGTGCCACCGGAAGCTACAATGTGATGCTTGCTCGCGAGGGCAAGACGCCAGCGAAACTGCGGGACTTGAAGCTCGCCATGCCCACATCCCGTAAAGTGACGAAAACCGATCTGGCAAAATACGTCCACGCTTGGCGGCAAAAACCGCATCTGGTCGCGCTTGGCAGTCAGAAGAACTTTCAGATCTTCAACGATGAGGCCATTGCCGATGGGGCTGTTCCTGACCTCACCGAATTTAAGAACTCGATGGCGCAGGCCCTAATCTACCGCCGCGCCGAGAAGCTGATCCGACCGGCGTTTCAGGGTTTTCAGGCCAACATCACGGCCTACACGATCAGCCTGATCGCGAACCGCCTTGAGAACCGCATCGCCCTTTCGCAGATATGGCAACAGCAGGGGATTTCGGACGCCTTCGTTTCCCTGATCAATCGATGGTCGAGGGAGGTGAACGACGCTCTAAGATCCAGTGCAGGGCAGCGGATCGTCTCTGAGTGGGCGAAAAAGGAAGAGTGCTGGGAATACGTGCGGTCCTGCGACTTTTCCGAACCAGCCGTCCGAATACCAGAGATGCAGCAGTGATGTCCGCTTTGCGCCCCATTTCGGACGTTGGGTCGATCGTGGCAGGATCTCGATAGCGGACACACCGGCTATCAGGTCAGGGCGGCAGACGAGAGTTCCTTGGCGGCGGCGATCGAGCCGATCAGGCGCTGCTGGAACAGAGCGCGGTCGGCGTACAGTTCGCTGGTCCGTTATTGGTTTTCTTCGGTCGAACCGGGGCGGTTGTCGCGTCCGAAAACGTCGATGGCCAAGCCAGTGTAGCCCCGCTCGACGAGCATCTCGGCTCGGCGGACTTCGTAGTCGGTCAGCCCGTCCCAGTCGTGCAGGATGGCGACCGTGCCACGGGTCTCTAAAAGTTCACTATTATAGGCCACATGCCCTTCAAATACGGCACCGCCAACATCTTAGGTGAATGCCTCGGAGACGATTTCGGCATGGGCCGATGTCGCGGTCAGGGCAATGGCAACTGCAAGCAATATTCGACGCATGGTCTCTTCTCCAAAAGTTTGAGAGCTTGGTGACTGACACTCTACTGACCCCGCGACGGTCTCGTCGATCTCCAGAATTGTTTCCCGCCGGTCTGGGTGGGGGAATGTTGGGCAGGGTCAGACCGGCGGGATGTCGACGCGTCAAAGGAAGAGGGCGCGTCGATGTCTTAGTTGGCGGGCGGCATGAGCACGGTGTCGATTACGTGGATGATACCGTTCGAGGTCATGATGTCGGTGGCGGTCACTGTCGTGTCGCCATTCAGCATCACTGTACCGCCCTCTACCTTGATTGAGACCTTGGCGCCGTTGACCGTGGTCGCCTCGGTCAAAGTGACAACATCGGCAGCTGGTACTGCACCAGCGACCACGTGGTAAGTGAGGATTGCTGTGAGCTTGTCCTTGTTCTCGGGCAGCAGAAGGCTCTCCACGGTGCCGGCGGGAAGCTTGGCGAAGGCTGCGTCAGTCGGCGCGAAAACGGTAAACGGACCATCACCCTTCAGCGTTTCGACAAGACCAGCTGCACCAAGTGCGGCGGCCAGAGTGTTGAAGTCGCCGGCAGCAACAGCCGTATCGACGATGTCCTTGGAGTGGTCAGCGGCCATTGCGGCCGAGCTCGCCATTGCGAAAACGACAGCTGTGGCCGTGGTGGCTGCGAACTTTACGATCTTGGAAGCAAACATGGTTTCTATCCTCCGTGTGGCGTTTGATGCCGCGTCGTCCATCGACTCTGTGCGGCGAATCAGAATGTCATAACATGATAATTCTTTTGCACGTAATGCACATGTTCGTGTTGTGATAATTTACTTTCCTGTCACGACAATAGGAATAGACTGATATGCGAACCGGAAACCGAAACGATGCTGTCTGACACACTCTCTGAGGGTCTTGAGACCTACAGGATCGGCCCAAAGATCCGCGCCCTGCGCCAGGCCAAGGACCTTGGCCTCGTGCAACTGGGTGAACACACGGGTCTGTCCTCAGGCATGCTGTCGAAGATCGAACGCGGCACGGTGTTCCCGACGTTGCCCACGTTGCTCAGGATTGCGATGGTCTTCGGGGTTGGGTTGGAGCACTTCTTCGTCAACGAACAGCAGGCAACGATCGCAGTGGTGCGCAAGAAGGATCGCATGCGGCTTCCGAGCCAGCCGGGGAAAGAGCCGCCGACCTACTTTTTCGAGAGCCTCGACTACCCGGTCAGTGACCGCAAGATGGAGGCATTCTTTGCGGAGTTCGAGGGTGCAAACCGCGCCTCCGAGCCACATACGCACTCGGGAGCAGAGATCATCTATGTGATCTCAGGTGTCCTTGTGATCAATGTCGACGGAACCGAGACGTCTCTTGCCGCGGGTGACGCGATGTATTTCGACTCGGCCTACCCCCACAGCTACCGTCGGGACAGCGACGATCCGTGCAGGGCGATCGTTGTTGTGTCGCGGTAGCGGAACGGCGGAACCAAACCGAGGCCGGCGCTTGGCAGAAAATGCTTAAGTCGCGCTGCCAGCAGATGACGCGTGAGAAAAAAGGAAAGCCATAATGAAGGTCCTAAGCAAGATGCTCGTTGCCGCCGCTTTTGCGGCTCTGGCGACCGGCGCAATGGCTGTGTCGGTTGGCGAGATCGTCGGCCAGTGCGGCGACGATGCGAAAAAATTCTGCAAAGGTGTCGGCTACGGCGATGCCATGACCGAATGCCTCGACAAACGCGGGTCTGACTTGCAGCCTTCGTGCAAAGTGGTTGTCGATCGGATCAAGGGCGGTGAGCCGGTCTCCCTCTTCTAGCTTGGCTGAGATGGTCGCGACGGCCGAAGCGATAGACTATCCCGCGCGCCCCCGCGCGCCGTGAGGCTCGCGCTGACAACCTGTCGCACCCCATTGCAGACCATCACTGAACACATCACCTCACCCTGCACACCAAGCTGGCCAGGGAGTGCATCAGCATGTTCAATATCGATGGCATCATCAGAGCGCTGCAGACGGATCCGAATGCGAAACGCACCGCGCTGAGCGGCGCTGCCGGGCTGGCGGCCGGAATGCTGCTGAGCGGCGGCGGATTGGGCAAACTCGCGGGCAATGCTGCAAAGGTTGGCGCCGTCGCCGCAATCGGCGGGATCGCTTATGCCGCTTGGAAAAATCATCAACAGCAGCTCGGTGGTGTGCAGCCGAAACTCGAGGATTTTGCGCCATCTGCGCATGCTCCGGTGGCCAACGAGGAACTCGGAAAAAAGATGGTTCGCGCGATGATCGCCGCTGCAAAAGCCGACGGTCAGATCGATGCTGACGAGAAGCGGCGTATCTTCAGCCAGCTCGAAACAATGCCACTTTCTGCCGAAGAGAAGGCTTTCGTCTTTGACGAGCTCTCAGGGCCATTAGATATGGATGCAATTGTCGCCAGCGCCGACAGTCCCGAGCATGCCGCAGATATCTACGCTGCCTCGCTGGTTGCGATGATTGCGGATACCGACCTGGAGCGAAGCTACCTCAATAGCCTCGCCCAGCGTCTGGGTCTCGAAGCGGGTCTGGTTGCCGAAATACACCGTGCGGCTGAACTCCCACCAGCGGCATCTGCACAGCACACACCATAGCGCGCAGTTCCGTTTGGGGACGATGCAGACAAAATCAAACCCCGGACCTTGAAGTGCGGAGATCGGATCCTAACTCTTCATTGTGATCCGGGCCCCTTTGGTGCGGTAAGGTTCTAGCTTTACCCACGATGTCGGTTCACCTCAGGGGCCAGCATTCAGCACATGGTGTGATGAACTCCTGGTCCTTGTTCGCCAACGGCAATGAGGAGTTCCGCCATGACAAAACATCGAAACAACGACTCTGACATCTTTACCCGCCGCCCTGTCGTAGACCTCCGCGCCAAGCTCAACCGACTGGACGTTCTTGCCGAGGCCGATATTGCGGGTCACGAGACGTTCATGGAGGCAACGATCGCCGCAGCAATGATCATTGCGCATGCAGATGGCCAGGCCGACCTGACAGAGCGCCGCCGCGTCATTTCGTTGTTTCGAACCAACCCGATGCTGCAAGGCTTTTCGGCCGACGATATCGCTCGGGAAATTGTCTCGCATACCCAGGCATTTGACCTGGACCACGCATCCGCCGATCGTCGTGCACGCTCGCAGATCGTCATGGCCGATCTGAGCGACGATCAGTTCCGAGCGCTTCTCGGCGTCTGCGTTTCGGTGCTTGAAGCGGACGGCGTGCGGCATCCCGCAGAGGAAGATGCGTTGGCGAACATCTCGACGATGCGGCCATGGGGATATCGCTAGCTATTGGTGCCTTAATCCTACAACTCGCCGAATAAGACTGAGGTGCCCCGAGCCACTGCGCCCGGGGCGCCCGATTTAACTAGAGCGACGTCTACGCGTGCTCTGATGGAGCGTGGCTCCGTTGTGAGGTTGGTCACCGTTCTACAGGGATCATCACTTCATTGCGTCGCATGAACCAAAGCGTCCAAGGCGGGTCGTAGCGAGCGAGGGATGGCGCTCCGAGCGGCTTCAAGTTGCGCTGACGCACGATATTCTCGAGTTCTTCTGTATGTCGAGCGACCGCATCATCGCCGGCAAGCCCTGAGAATTTCAGGACTGCCATGCGAACCGGCGGTAGCGCCTTGATGACCACACGTTGGTCATTGGGTGTCGGCAAGTCGTCGATCGACAGTTGGCTGGGCATTGTGAACCTGACAGTCCACCGTCCCTGTTCTCCCAGCAGATTGACCGGCGCAGTCATGGCGATCTTGCTCCCGGTTGCGGCAGACTGCTCCACCGGGACGGTCATGGCGATACTGCGTTTACCCGAGTTCCCCCCAAAGATGTAACCAGCGAGCAAACGAAACCCCTCACTGGAAGCAGATCGTCGGTCTCCTCCCACAATGGTTTCCGCGACGATGAGACTTGGGTAGTCGCGCAACTCAAAGGCCCGGTCCCTCGAGACGAGAGAAAACTTAGGTTCTTCGGTAGCCATTCTTCTTCACCTCGAATTGTGCGTCTTCCAGCCTGCGGGCTGATGATAGTTGCTGACCTTCAGGGACAGAGCTTCCTGGACGTCGAAGTACGACGCTACCTCATACCTGTGTCGCGAACAGAACCAGCCAATCCGGCATCAATTGCACCAGACTTGCTTCCAGCATGCGATCAAGACCGGTAATCGCAAAAAGCCCCACGATGACAAGGACGCCTCCCAGTGCGATGCGACCTATGCGTGCCGACTGGCGCGTGATCACCTTGTTGCGACTTGTCAGCCGTCCCAGCAGGAAACCCGCAAGCAGGAGAGATAGGGCCGACCCGAAAGCAAAAACGCCCATGGTCAACATCGCCAGCGGCAATGTGCCGGTTCCAGCTGCCAAGACGAGCGCTGCCCCAAGCGTTGGTCCAACGCATGGCCCCCATAGCAGGGCTAGAAGAGCGCCAAGTCCAGCCTGTCCAAGCAATCCGGTCTGAGGGATAGCCGCAGATAAGCGGTGTCCGAGTTGCACGACCGGGGCCAGGAGCCGCTCGCCTCCGTGTGATATCACTGGCAACGCCATCGCGAGGCCGAGGACTATCATGATCAATGACGATGCAACGCGAAGTGCGAGATTGTCGCCCAATTCAGCCCCAGCGGATGCAATCAGACCGCCTGCAACTCCGAAAGTCAGAGCCAGCCCTAGCGCCAGAGCAAAGGGCCCACGCGGGTCTTTTGCAGCCGCTCCGGCCACCACAATCGGCGCAAGCGGCAGCACGCAGGGATTGAGGATGGTCAGCAAGCCTGCAAGGAACGCCAGCCCTATGCTGAGCATGCTATTCTACAGTCTCAAGCACACCCAGCACCGCACTCGTGCTCGTACCCCAGGACATCTTCGCCACTTCCGCTCCGCCCTTGTAGGCGATCAGAGTTGAGCGCGGCACCCCAAGGGTTTTTACTGCATCCTTCTGCTTGTCATAGTCGACGCGATAGAAGGCGACGCCGTCAAAGCTGGCGTCAGTCGACAAGCGCTCGAGAATGGTCTGCTGCGCCCGGCATTGCAGGCACCAAGGTGCAAACACATGCACCACTACGGGTTTGCCTGAGGCGATTACCTTCTGCACGGCGGAAGCATCATATGCCTTGAATTCAAAGGCACCCGCCGATGACGCCCACGTCAGCGCCAGCATTACTCCCGCAGCAAAGCCCGTCAATTTTCTGGTCATTAGCGATCTCCCGAACACCCTTGTGCCTGCCAAGAGCTACGGCAATGTGCCCCAGAGAGTTTCAGAGAGTCATGGACCTATCAGGGAACGGTTTCACCCCTCCAGTCAAAGAAGCCGCCGCTTGCCTCCGGTCCCAGCGCATCAATCACCGAAAGCAGATGAGCGGCCGCTACCGAAGGGCTATGGACCTCAATTCCGACCGACGAGAATGGCGCTGACAGGTCCGTCGCCACCGTACCCGGGTGCAAAGCCACGCAGATCGCCTCGGGGCATCGACGCCTCAGTTCAATCGAGGCCGTTCGTACCAACTGGTTTAACGCCGCCTTGGATGACCTGTAGGCGTACCAGCCTCCGAGTCGATTATCCTCGATGCTGCCGACCCGAGCCGAAAGGGTCCCGAACACTGCCTTGCCCGATCGTGGCATGAGAGGCAGCATGTGCTTCATCATCAGTGCAGGCGCTATCGCATTGAGGGCAAAGCTGCGTGCCAGCTTTTTGGCATCAAGCTGTCGCCAGCTCTTTTCAGGCTCCTGCTGATCGTCGTGAAGGAACCCGGTCGCGTCGATAACCAGTCTGATCTCACCCGAGGTCGCTGCCGCCTGCGCAGCGCGATTCAGACTGCTTTCATCCAGAATGTCCACCGGCAGCGATGTTGTCCGCCCGAAACCCTTGACGTCGGAAAAACTACCGTCATCGCGCAACGCAGATAGCAAGGCTGTGCCAATTCCGCCTCCCGCACCAAAGACGACGGCGACGCCACCTGCGGGAAATGATTCAAGTACTGCCATTCAGCTAATTCTCAACAACCATGCTCTTCTAGTGCTCCGCGGATGGCACGTTCGGATGTTTGCCCACTTGGTGGGCGTTACGCCAAAATTGTTTCCCGATACTCACTCGTCAGTCGCACGGCGAGAGGACGATCTCGCGCCGCTATGCAGTTGAATAGTTTCTATGTCGGAACCTTATCAGACTGTCGGCGTTGTGGGCGACTGGCGCAACGGAGGGACGGACCGCTTCTTTTTTGGAGTGGCATTTCCCGTCCTTAAGGTCGCCTTCGGGGAGGGTGAGCGAGTTCATGGGTGAGCTAGAGACTGCAGGTTTTCTCGTCGAGTCAGAGTGTCTGCAGGAAGGGTTGCACCTTGGCGGAGTGGGAGTCTGGCGCTGGAAAATTGACAGCGGCCAACTCAGCTGGACCCGTAACCTCGAAGAAATTCACCAACTGGCGCCAGGTTCATTCGACGGCACCCTCGCGAGCTTTCAACGCGACCTGCATCCTGAAGACGCGGGAGGCGTCTTGGAGAAGATATCAGCCAGCATCAAGTCGGGGGCCGCTTACCGCACAATCTATCGAACGGCTCCACGCAAGGGGGAACCCGATTTGTGGATCGAGACTTGTGGCGGGATCGCCGTAGCACCTGACGGTTCCAGATATCTCACCGGCACGTGTGTCGACGTGACCGAGCGGGTGCTGGGCGACCAACAACTGCGACGCCGTCTTGCACAACAAAGCGCGATCGCAACCTTCGGTTCTTTCGCGCTCGGCGAAACCAACTTCTCAAAAGTCCTGGATGGCGCAGTCCAGCTCGCCGCAGAGGTCCTGCAAGCTCCGCTCACCAAGATATTGCAGTTCTCGGACAGCGCCGATCATCTCGTCTTTCAGGCAGGAGTTGGGTGGGCCGATGGCCTCGTCTGCAAAGCGCATGTCGGGACTGAGCGCGCCTCACAGGCAGGTTTCACGCTATCGACTGGCGATCCGGTTATCGTCAGAGACCTGCGAACCGAGACGCGGTTTGATGGGCCGCAGCTTCTGACGGACCATCAGGTTCGGAGCGGCATCTCGGTTGTCATTCCTGGCTCCGGCACGCGACCGTTTGGCGTGTTCGGCATACACACACGTGACGTGCGGGAGTCCGATCAGACCGACGCCCAGTTCCTGCAGTCTCTGGCCAACATCGTAGCGGGCTCAGCGAGGCAGAAATCGGCCTCCGATCACCAGGCGCTGCTCATCCGCGAAATGGCGCATCGCGCGGGTAATATGCTGCAACTGGTCAACAGCATCGCCAGCCAGACGTTTCGCGCCGACGCTGACGTTCACCACGCCAGAAAATCCTTCAGCGAGCGCCTGAGTGCCCTCGCCCGATCGAACTATGTCGTCGCCCGCGCCGGCTGGGGCTCGACCCGCTTTGCCGAGATGGTCGATGAGACGCTCAAGCCGTTCAGGGAACAGTTTGCTGCGGCGGGCCGCGACATCCTGCTCGCCCCGGAGCTGTGCTTTGATCTGGGGTTGGTGCTCCACGAGCTGGCAACCAATTCAGTAAAATACGGGACGCTCGGAAGCGATTTCGGACAAGTATCCATCCAGTGGGAAACCCTGCACCAGGTCGATGGCTCACTGATGTTCCGATTCAACTGGACCGATCCTCAACGAACAGAGACAACGAAAGAAGCGGGGAGCGGATTTGGCTCCAAGCTCATCAGTGCCCTTATTGAGAAGAAGTGGAATGGCACCGTTGTCACCGCTGACGGTTCGGAGTTCAGCATCAGGCTGGATGTTCCCTTGCCGGATGTATCAACGATGTCGGATGCCGCTGCGGATCGCTGATGTAAGGTCAAGGACCGGCCCGGGCATCGAGATGGTCGGGCGGCTTGCACGAACAACTTGACTTTCGTCGGCGAGCCGCTGCCAAGCGGTCAGCACTCTCCGGCCGGTTTCCTGACGATGGCAACTATAGCATTTTAGAGCATGAAAGCAGACTGACCGCTTCCGGCCCCTACCCTGCCCTTCCGCATCGCGCCCCATTCCTGCCATCCAGGTGGCCGTTTGGATTACCTAAAGCGGACTGGCCGCTCCCGTCGCGGCGATGGCAACAACGGGGTGGATTCCGGAATGGCGGCTTTGGGCGAAAGTAACGCGAATAGCAGGCATTCATCTCGGCGGGGTCGAACTCCGCTGTGGCGCGTACTTTCAACCGTAGCTGAATTCACATCTGTGCATGCGGGTCTTTGGCCGTGTCTTTGGTGACGCGGGGGCCTGACGTTCGCCGAATTCGGCCAACCCTTTCTTAACTTCCTTCGAGGAATATAATTACCGATTGTCGCTGGAACGGCGCAATCGGCCCGCTGTCGAAAGGGAATGCGCAGCGGAAAAGATCTCATAGCCACTGGTGCCTGCCGGTGCGCCAGATACCCGGGCGTGACGGCAACGAGCATCGTCTATGTCGATTAGAACAAAACTTGCTGTATCGCTCGGGGTTCTGAGCCTAATTATCCTTCTCCTTATCGTCGCTTCCTACTCAACACTTTCCTCGGTCAATGCCAGCATGGGCTCAGTTATTGCCGATCGCGTTGAACCGCTTGCGCAACTCAAGCTAGTGGCTGACGGCTATGCGGTGTCGATCGTGGACAATGCCCACAAGGTCCGCGCCGGCTCGATTACCTTTGCGACTGGACTGGAAAGCATGCAGGCAGCAGAGTCCGCCGTCGGTAAAGAATGGTCTGCCTATCTGGCGACAAGCCTTACAGCGGATGAACAAGTTCTCGTCACTCACAGCTCCGAAGTCATGGCCGCGGCTGCGCCGGCGATGACAGAGCTGCGCCAGTTGCTTCAGGCAGGCGACATGCCGGGCTTGGAAGCATTCATCACCAACGCGCTCTATCCTGCAATCGATCCCATTAGCAATGATGTCAGCAAGCTGGTCGATCTACAGGTCAATGTTGCGCGTTCCGAATATGCCAAGGCGCAGGATATGTTCGGCATATTGAATATTGCCATGATCGTCATGGCGTTGATCAGCGCATTGGCAGTCGGCCTCGCTGCCCTGGTGATCATTCGTACCGTCTCTGGGCGCCTCACCGCGATGGAGCGGGCACTGATCGCAGTGGCATCGGGCGACTACACGTTCAAGGTTCCTTCTGCAGGCGATCGGGACGAAATCGGCCGTATCGCGCGGGCCGCCGAAACATTCCGTCAGAATGGCCTGAAGGTCGCAGCGATGACTGAGGCTGAAGCAGCGCAGGCGCTGGCTTCGACCGCCTCGCGGCGCGCCATGATGGAAGAATTGCGTGATGCCTTCGGCTCTGTAGTGGACGCCTCAGTGGCTGGCGATTTTTCTCGGCGCGTTGAGGCGAACTTCCCCGACGCAGAACTGAACGACCTCGCTGACGGGGTGAATAAGCTGGTTGCCACTGTGGAACGTGGCATGGACGAAACCGGGGCCGTGTTGGATGCCCTTGCTCAGACCGACCTGACGCTGCGGGTGGAAGGCAGCTATGAAGGCGCATTCAACAAACTCAAGAACGACGTCAATGCTGTAGCCGACAAGCTTACAGACATTGTGGGCCAGCTGCGCAAGACCTCGCGCGGCGTGCGTTCGGCGACCGGCGAAATTCTGGCAGGTGCAAATGATCTGAGCGAGCGAACCACCAAGCAGGCGGCGACCATCGAGGAAACCTCTGCGACCATGGAGCAACTGGCGTCCACCGTGCTGGCCAATGCCAACAAGGCGCAGGACGCCAGCGTCAAATCACAGGCCGTATCGCGCACCGCCGAAGAAGGCGGCGTGGTGATGACCCAGGCGACCGGGGCGATGGAGCTGATTACCAGTTCCTCGTCCAAGATTTCCAACATTATCGGGCTGATCGACGATATCGCCTTCCAGACCAATCTACTGGCACTGAACGCCTCGGTGGAAGCGGCGCGGGCCGGTGACGCTGGCAAGGGCTTTGCTGTGGTGGCCGTGGAAGTGCGGCGGCTAGCGCAGTCAGCGGCTTCTGCGTCCTCGGACGTCAAGGTTCTGATTGAACAGAGCACCACCGAGGTGGCGGGAGGCTCCAAGCTGGTGGCAGAGGCCGCCAGCAAGCTGGAAGCCATTCTCGAAGGGATCCGTGCCAACAGCCTGGTGATGGAGGCCATTGCCCGAGACAGCAAGGAACAGGCGTCCTCGATCGAGGAGGTCAATGTTGCCGTGCGGCAAATGGACGAGATGACCCAGCACAATGCGGCATTGGTAGAACAGACCAATGCGGCCATCGAGCAGACCGAGAGCCAGGCCAGCGAACTAGACCGGATCGTGGATATCTTCGTGCTCGAAGACAATGGTCGACCGAGCCGGACAAGCGCACCGAGTGCACCGTCGCAGCACATGGGCATCAAGGGGTTGCAGGACAAGGTCAAGCTGGCGGCTAAGGCCTATATCAGCCACGGCAATGCCGCAGTGAAGCAGGACTGGAACGAGTTCTAGAAGCTGACCATCACCCATCTGAACACAAAGGGCGCCAGTGAGCGCCCTTTGGCTCTTTTTCAGCAGCGAATGGAGCACCAAACGCCGCAGTGACCGCCGCCGACTCAGCAAATACAAATCTGCCGCCCGGCTAGGTGTCCACTTTCAGGATTCAGGGCTTCGACCGCGAATGGCAGGAACGGGGTCGGCAACTGCCATCCGCGACCTTGCCACAATCATTTCTCCTGCGGCCGTTTCGGCCACAGGAGAAATGTAATGGGTATCTCACAATACGACCCCGCTGCAGCAGGAAGGCCCGCGTGGAATGCTGGCCGGCAGGTTGGCGCCAAGCGTGCTCTGAAAGTCAGGCAGATTTGGTCAATCCGGTTCTTTCTGGATCGGGAAGGCAGAATGCGCGACCGGGCGCTCTTCGACCTCGCAATCGACAGCAAGCTTCGAGGCTGTGATTTGGTGAAAATCAAGATTGGCACGCTCGTGGCCGGACCTGCTATCCGCACTCGATCGATGGTGATCCAGCAGAAGACGGGAAGGCCCGTTCAGTTTGAGATCACGTCAGACACGAGAGCCAGCCTGCTCGCTTGGCTTGAACGACGAGGCGGCAGTGTCGAAGATTTCGCCTTCCCCAGCCGTGTTCATCCCAATGACCACCTAAGCACACGTCAATACGCAAGGCTCGTCGACGAATGGGTGACAGCCATTGGCCTGACGCCGGAAGAATACGGAACTCATTCCCTGCGTCGAACCAAGGCGTCTTTGATCTACAAGGCCACTGGCAACCTGCGAGCCATCCAGATCTTACTCGGGCACAGCAAGATCGAAAACACGGTTCGCTACCTTGGCGTGGACGTGGATGATGCCTTGTCGCTGTCTGAGGCAACTGAGATCTGATCCAAGCTGGCTTCGCCGATGATCATATAATCGCCGTCGGCGAAGCGCCACAAGCGGTCATTGCCTTGCGCAATCGCACTGGCGGATATGGGGGCGGTGGCGACCGTCCGCTAATGGGGACATTCAAAGGCAAGCCGACACATCGCGATGAGGCACTGGGCTGAAAGTGACCTAAAGCGGTCCATAGCCAGCCGTATGCACCCCCGACCGCATGCCCAGGCTTGGGCGGCTCATCGCCGACACCGCGGCTGAACTCACCTTTGCGCTCGGCGGCACCCGACCGCCACACATCCCTGGTGGACGAAATCCGCTCGGTTCTCTCCAACGGTGCTAAGCACTTCAATGCTAAGCACGTGCCTGATGAGCTGCTGCCGGTTCGGTGGACACGAAGTTAGGCTCGCTTGGCTTGCTCTTCGTATTCGACGGGGCTGAGGTAGCCCAGCGTCGAGTGTCGACGCCTCGGGTTGCAGAAGCGCTCGATATAGTCGAACACATCGGCCTTGGCATCGTCCCTGGTGCGATAGACCTTGGCTGCGGTGCGTTCGGTCTTGAGCGATGAGAAGAAGCTCTCCATCGCCGCATTGTCCCAGACGTTTCCGGACCGGCTCATCGAGCAGGTTATGCCGTGATCGGCCATCAGCCTCTGGAACTGCTCGGACGTATATTGGCTGCCCTGGTCGGAGTGGTGCAGCAGGCT
Source organism: Devosia sp. J20-27 (assembly GCF_055808595.1). NCBI lineage: Bacteria > Pseudomonadati > Pseudomonadota > Alphaproteobacteria > Hyphomicrobiales > Devosiaceae > Devosia > Devosia sp. J20-27. Next base: position 1,305,755 of record NZ_CM147875.1, read on the forward strand.
GTCAGGCTTGCCGCGACGCCAGATGGCCATGATCAGCGCATCGGTCACCAGTTGAGCGGCCATCGACGCGCTCATCGACCAGCCCACCACCCGGCGGGAGTAGAGGTCGACCACCGCCGCCACATACAGCCAGCCCTGGGCCGTCCAGATGTAGGTGAAGTCGGCGATCCACTTCTGGTTCGGCGCCGATGCCACGAACGCCCGGTCCAGGATGTTGGGCGACACGGCATGACGCTGACCTGCATCCTTGGGCAGTTCACGCCGGCGGGGACGCGCCCGCCCGCCTTCCTGGCGCATCAGCCGCTCGATGCGATGCAGACCGGCATCGAGCCCTTCGGCCAACACATCGTGCCAGACCCGCCGGGCACCATAGGTGCGATCGCTGCCAGCAAAGCTTGACCGGATCCCGGCGACGAGCACCTCGTCATACTGAGCCCGTCGACTCGGCGAGCGGTTGAGCCAGGCATGGAAGCCCGAGCGAGACACACCGAGCGCCCCGCAGATCCACGAGACCGGCCAGATAACTCGGTGCTTCGCCACAAACGAGAACCTCATATCGAGTCCCTGGCGAAGTAGGCCGCGGCTTTTTTTAGGATATCGCGCTCCGCCTTGAGCTTGGCGACTTCGCGGCGCAGCTTCTCGATCTCGAGCTGCTCTGGCTTGAGCTGCCCATGACCGGGAAAGGCCTGCTGCGGATCGGCAGACAGCTCCCGCACCCATTTGCGCAAAACGTTTTCATGCAGGTCCAGGTCACGGGCCGCTTGCGCCACCGCAACGCGCCGTTCCTTGACCAGCCTGACAGCCTCGAGCTTGAACTCCCGGCTGAACTTGCGTCTCTCCATCAAAACTCTCCAGTTCCAAAAACACCTTAACTCGGTGTCCTCAAAACCGGCAGCAGCTCATGAGGACGTTTTCGTCACAACGCCAACGCCCCGCCTAGTTCGAACTCTCGACCGCTCCTAGCTCAAAGAAATGGCTGGAGACCACAGATTTGCTTTTCTCAATATCAGTATCGGTTGGGAGGGCGGCCCGCCACTGCTCCAGAAACAGGCGGCGTTTTGCCTGATCCAGTCCAACCAGCAATGCTGGTGTAAAGGGAACTGGCCGAAGCGACTGAGGGTCGCTGCCACCAAATTGACCGATGGCAAACAGATCGTCGGCGCCGTTCACCGGCGAGAACAGGCGGGATGACCCGGCGAGCAGATTGGTGCCCTCGGGTGAGTAGAGAAAATCCAGGAATGCCTTTGCCATTTCTGGATTTTGTCCGTGGCGCGACACGAACGCCGCTCGAGAGAGCACCAGGGTGTAGTCGCTTGGCAGAACGACACCAATTCTCGGATCGTCTTCCGCCTTCGCCAGCGCATAGGACCCCAGCACGTTGTAGCCAATCAGCAGCCGGCCATCTGCCACGCGGTCGAGGATTTCAGCAGTGCAGCAGAATAACTGGACTGAGTTGCGTCCCAAGCTTTCGACCAGACGCCCCCAGGTGGTGGCCTGCGTCGCGTCCTGGAAGGCCAGCAGGTAACCCACGCCTGAGGTCTCGATGTCGTAGGTCCCGACCTTGCCGCTGAACTCGGAACCATCGCGCAACAGATCGATAAGGTCAAAGCGGCTCGACGGTGCAGCACGGGTAGCAAACGCTGCGCGGTTGTAGACGATCACCGCAGGCTCGAACGTCAGTCCGAAGAGTTCGTCCCGCCACTGCGCCCAATCTGGCAGTCGCCCCGGCGCGACATCTCCCACTGCCAGTCCGCAGCCATCATTGACCAGTTTGAGTTGCTGGTCAACCGACGAACTGATCACGAGGTCGGCTACGTAGGTTTCGCTCTCGCATCCAGCGGCCACCAGACCATTGAGTTCATTGGTGGTGACCTCGTCATAGGTGATCGACACGTCCGGCCACAGCTCCTGAAAAGCCGCCACAATGGGTGCGAACACAGCCAGGTCCGTCGTGCTTTCGATGCGCAAGGCTCGCGCCTCGCTTCTGAGGGCCGGAAAGTCAGTCTCGGCCGCTGTGGCCACGGTCGATGAGAGGACCAGCAGCCCGATTGCAAGCGGGCGGATCATCGAACAACCGCAGGAAACTGCAGGCCGATTTCGAAACCGCCATCGGCAGGCTGGTGCAGGAGAAGGTTCGCGCCATGAGACGCTGCCACCGCCGCCGCAATCGATAGACCCAACCCCGCGCTTTCCGGACTGATGCCATCAGCGGTGAAGCGCTCCCCGATCCGCGTTCTGACTTTGGCGGGAATGCCCGCGCCGCAATCGTGAACCGTCACGCAGGCGACACCGGCCAAATCCTTGCGCACCTTGATGCGAATGGGCGCAACGCCGTGCTTGATTGCGTTGTTGAGGAGGTTCTTCAGGGCCTCGCGCAGCCCGATCAGGTCGCCCATCACCATCACCTCCTCGTCTGGCAAATCCATCTCCACGGGCTGCGTACCCATGGCGCGCAATTCCCGCTCTGCCTCCAGCGCCGCGCGACGGAGATCCACGGACTCGAGCGGGATGGTTTCGGCGCGATGCGAGATCAGCGCCTGACTGAGCAACTGGTCTGCCAGTCGCCCAAGGCCGACGCTGCGCGCATAGATGCGTCGGTGCAAACGCTCGAGCTTTCTCGGGTCGGTCTCGTCGAGCGCCAACTGCGCCTGCGCTCGCAACGCTGTGATCGGCGTGCGAATTTGGTGAGCCGCATCAGCGACGAAATTCTGCATCGCGTCGAGCCGGCGCTGCAATCGTCCCATGAACCGGTTGACCGCTTCGAGCAGCACCGCAACCTCGGCCGGGGCGGGGACGTCGATAGGCGACAGATCGTTGACGTTGCGCGTCAGGATGGCCTGCTCCACTCGCGCCAGGGGACGCAGCGCAATGCGCACGATCACGATGGCCAGCAGGACAAGTGCGATGCCTGCGGCCGCGATGGTACCGACGGCCTGGGTGACGATCTGATTGGCCAGGGCTCCCCGCTCCTCCAGCGTCTGGGCGACGAGGATGCGCACCGAACCGCTAACCCCTCGCTCCGCCAGCCTGCGGGTCAGAAACGCGACGCGCACCGAGGCGCCCTTGTACGCGGCGTTGTATACCGCGAAATCTCCCGGATCTCGCACCGGCAGCGGCAGGTCCTCGTAGCCCGTGATCGTCGCGCCATTTGGACCGATGACGCGATAATATACCCGGTCTGACCTTGCCAGAGACAGCAGTTCGAAGGCGGACACCGGCAGGTCGACCACAGCATCGCCATCCGCCACGGTGACTCGTTCGGCAATCTGCAGGGCAGCGCCGCGCAACAGCCGGTCAAAGGCCTGGTCGGCGGCGGCTTCGCCGAAGCGATTGGCGGCAGCGAGTGTGCCAAAGATGACCAGCGCGAGAATTGTCGCCATGGCCAGCCCCAGGCGGTAGGCGATCGAAGCCGTAGGGCGGGATGTGAGGACCTGCACGTTCAAGGGCGGCCGCCGGTCGTCTTGGCCTGATACCCGAGGCCGCGAAGCGTCTTGATCTGCAGATCGGCATCGCCAAGCTTGCGGCGGAGCCGTGCCACATAGACCTCGATGGCATTCAGGCCAGCCTCTCCGGTAAGGCCGAAGAGCCTCGAATAGAGCTCGTCCTTGTCCAGCACGCGATCAAGATTTTGCAGAAAGGCTTCCAGGAGCACAAATTCGCGGCGCGTCAGGTCCACCTGTTGCCCGCTGACCACCACGGTCCGGCTGGCGAAATTGCAGCTCAAATTTCCGGCCTCGAATGCCGATTCGCTGGACCCGTGCTGTCGTCGCGTAATAGCGCGGGCGCGGGCCTCAAGCTCTCGCAGATCAAAAGGTTTGACGAGATAGTCGTCAGCCCCGAAATCGAGCGCGTCGATCTTGTCATCGACCTGCAGACGTGCCGTCAGGATGAGGACCGGCACGCTATCCTTTCTGGTTCGCAGGTGGCGAAGAAACGCCATGCCGGATCCGTCGGGCAGGTTGATGTCCAGGATGACCAGGTCATACGGATCAAGGCTGGCAAAGTGCTCGGCGTCGGCCAGTGTCGCGGCATGATCGCAGACATCACCACGGCGCCCAAAATGCGACAGGATCGCATCGGCCACATCCTCCGTGTCCTCCACGACAAGGATTCTCACTTTCTCTCCTCCCGGACCGTGACAGCTTGGTGACAGTTTGGCGGCCTAAGGTCGACGACATTCGCACGGAAAACGTGCGTGAGGAAACTCTGGGAGGACTTCATGAGAAAGCTCGTTGCGGCTGGAGCCGCTGCGCTTATCGCTGCCTTCGCCTTTGTTGGCGCACCGTCGGCCTTTGAGCCGACAAACACTGAATGCATCGCCCCGGCCGGCGCTGGCGGCGGCTGGGATTTCACCTGCCGACAGATCGGCAAGGCACTCTATGACCAGAAGATCATCCCCAATCCCATGCAGGTGACTAACCTGGCGGGTGGCGGTGGCGGTGTTGCCTTTGCCGAAGTCGTTGCCAAGCACGACACGGATGACAATCTGATCGTCGCCGCCTCCTCGGCGACATCGACCCGCCTGGCTCAGGGCGCCTTTCCCGGTGCCAACATGGATCAGGTCAAGTGGGTCGGCGCCGTCGGCGCTGATTACGGCATTATCGCCGTGGCCAAGGATTCGCCGATCAGTTCGCTGCCCGAGTTGTTCGATGCCATCAAGGCGGATCCCGGTTCGATCGCCTTCGCCGGTGGCTCGGCCGTCGGTGGTTGGGATCACCTCAAAGTGCTGATCGCCGCCAAGGCGGCTGGTATCGATGACGCCCGCACCATCAAGTACGTTGCTTTCGAAGGCGGTGGCGAAGCCGTCACTCAACTGCTCGGCGGGCACGTTCAGGCCTTCACCGGAGACATTTCGGAAGCCAAGGGTTTCTCGGACTCCGGCGATATCCGGATCCTCGCCGTCCTCGCGAAGGACCGCCTGCCGGGAGACGACTTCAAGAGCTTTCCCACTGCCATGGAGCAGGGCATTGACGCAGTAGGTGCCAACTGGCGCGGCTTCTATGCCCCGGGCAATATCAGCGACGACGCCTACGCCTTCTGGGTTGATGCGATCAAGAAGATTTACGACAGCGCCGAGTGGAAGGAGACGATGGCTTCCAATGGCCTGATGCCGCTTGAGAGTTCGGGCGCCGAGTTCCAGACCTTCGTCAAAGGTCAGATCGACGATACCGAAAGGCTCAGCCGCGAAATCGGCATTCTGCAGTAGTCTGATGGTATCCCGGCCGGCAATCTGCCGGCCGGGCGTATCCTCGCTGGTGTTGTGTCCAGCGTTAGCGACAGCGGGTGGGAACTCCGATGAGTGACAGAATTCTGGGCGGAGCCTGCGTGGTTCTTGCGGCGCTCTATATCCTCTTTTCAACTCAGATTCAGATCGGTTTCATGTCTGATCCGCTGGGTCCGCAGGCTTTCCCTATCTTGATCGGTGTCGTGCTCGGTGGCGCCGGACTCTATCCACTGCTGCGGCCCGACCCCGAACCCGCGTGGCCGGCCTTTGGCCGCGTCCTGGAGATCGTCTTCGCCGTCGCCGTAATGGTTGCCTATACCTACGCGCTCCCGATTGTTGGCTTCGTCATTTCCACCTCGTTCGCAGCCGGGCTGCTCAGTTGGCGCCTCGGTGCAACGCCGTTGAAAGCCGCGATTGCGGGTGTCTCCATAGCGGTGGGCATTTTCGTCATCTTCCGCCTGATCCTGAAACTGTCGCTCGCAATCGGACCGTGGGGTTTCTGATATGGACGTCTTTGCAAGTCTCGTAGACGGTTTCGCGGTTGCCCTGACCTGGCAGAACCTCGGTCTCGCGTTGATCGGTTGTGTTCTCGGTACGATGATCGGGGCATTGCCCGGTCTTGGCCCGTCCAATGGCGTCGCCATTCTCATTCCCCTGGCATTCACATTGGGTCTGCCGGCCGCTCCGGCCCTCATCCTTTTGACCTCGGTTTATTACGGCGCCATGTATGGCGGCCGCATCTCATCGATCCTGCTCAATATTCCGGGCGACGAGCCAGCCCTTATGACGACGCTCGACGGCTATCCGATGACTCAGAAGGGGCAGGCAGGTGAGGCGATGGCACTCTCCGGGATAGCGTCCTTCATCGGCGCGTTCGTCGCCACCTGGGGCCTGGTCTTCCTCGCACCGCAACTCGTCAAGGTAGCCCTGCTGTTCGGTCCTGCCGAGTATTTCGCGCTCTTTACCCTGGCTTTCGCCACGCTCGGCGGCGTGGCGGCCAAAAATCAGGCCAAGGCCGCCATTGGCGCCGCGCTCGGACTTGGCATCGCCATGATTGGCGTTGACCACCAGACAGGCGTGCCGCGTCTCACGTTCGGCAACATCCATCTCTACGACGGCATCAGCTTCCTCGTTGCCATCGTCGGACTTTTCGCCATTTCGGAAGTCCTGCTGTTCCTCGAACATGCAACCGGCAAGGCTCCCGAAGGCGCCCACACCAAGTTGGCCCGCGTTACTGTGCCGCTCAAGATGCTCAAGCAATCCAGCGGCGCCATCACGCGCGGCACCATCATCGGTTTCCTGGCCGGGGTGTTGCCTGGCGCCGGTGCCTCGATCGGCTCGTTTATCGCCTACACGGTAGAAAAGCGCGTCAGCAACAAGAACGACACATTCGGCAAAGGCGACCCGCGTGGCGTAGCCGCTCCCGAGGCAGCAAACAACGCCTCGGCTGGCGGCGCGCTGATTCCGATGCTGGCGCTCGGCGTGCCAGGCTCCGGCACCACGGCAGTGCTACTTGCCATGCTGCTGGCACTCAACATCACCCCGGGACCACTGCTTTTCACCCAGAACCCCGACGTGGTCTGGGGACTGATCGCGGCGCTGTTCATCGCCAACATACTGCTGCTGCTGCTGAACGTCCCGATGGTCGGGTTCTTTGTGCGGGTCCTGCAGATCCCGTCGAAATACCTCATGCCCGGCGTGGCCATGATCTCCTTTGTCGGCATTTACGGGATTTCGGGCTCCACCTTCGACCTCACAGTCATGATCATTTTCGGGGTTGTCGGCTACGTCCTGCGCAAGCTCGATGTGCCTTTGGTGCCCGTGATCCTTGGCATCCTGCTCGGCAATGAAATGGAAAAGAACCTGCGGCGGGCATTGACGATCTCCGATGGCAGCCTCGACATCCTCTGGGGATCGCCGTTAGCCATCGGCATCTGGTGTCTGGCGATATTCGGAGTGCTTGCACCCTTGCTGTTCGGACGGTTCATGCGACGCCCCAAGGCCCCAGACAGCACCAGCCCTTGATTCGCGGTTTCCCACTCGCTTGGCCTCTGCTCTCAGGCCGTTGGCGAATGCGTGAAGCAAACCAGAAGTTCTATCTCGAGTGGTCGCGCAGACTCCCGCGCGGCTGCCAGCAGCATTTGCGCAGGGCGCATTGAAACAGGGGGGGACCTGAGTCCCTGAGGTTCTTGAAGCTCACCCCGATGCCCTGGCGCTGCAGCACTACGTGGAAGCGTCGACGGCCGAACCGCCGGCGCTCCGAGGCGACGGCCTTCATGGCTGCCGCAGTTCCAAGTCCGGTGCCCAAGTGCTTCAATACTGACGCTCGTTCGAGCGATTGATCTCGAGAGCTTCACACGCCCGCCGCTGGCTCATCTGTTCAGTCCCGATCATCGTCGCGGTCGTCCTCATCGTCGGCGTCATGGTGGCGACCTTGATCGTCGTCGTGGTGCTTTCCCGATGCCCTCATCGCCGATGCGGCAAGATCGGCTTCGGTGCAGAGCACGGTTCCGGTCACGCGACCGCTGGGTAGCATAAAGGTGCCCTCCGTTTCGCTGCCGACGCCGGCAGTGCGGCAGTGATTGTATATGAGGTCGGATGTGAGTTGGGCGCGGATGTCGGTCGCTGAGGCGGGCAGTGTCACGCCCAGGCCGCACAAGGCGATGGCTAGTCGGATAGTCGGTATGCTCATGGTTGGTTCTCCTGTGTTGAGAGGGGTCGTCTGGCTTCGTCCGAAGTGCCGTCGCGCGGCCGTTCAATGAACAGGGCCTCGAGTCCCAGTTGTGATGCGATGTCTCCGCCCGCGGCCGGTCCCAAGACGAGCAGAGCGGTGGCCCAGGCGTCGGCCGCCATGCAGGTCTCGGCGAGTACGGTGACAGCGGCTGGTCCGTTGGAGAGCGGCTCCTGCCGACGGGGGTCGATGGTATGTGCATAGCGAACGCCGTCGATATCGACGAAATGCCGATAGTCGCCCGACGTGGCGACGGCGCCATCGGTTAGTTCGAGGACGCCCTCTGCCTCGCGGCTGCCAACGTTTGGCTTCTCAACGGCGACACGCCACGGCGTGCCGTCCGGCTTGCCACCCGACGCGCGGAGCTCGCCATCGATCGAAACGAGGAAGTGGCCGATACCGTGCGCGTGCAGCACGTGGGCAAGTTCGTCCACACCGAAGCCCTTGGCGATACCGGAGAGATCGAGGGTGATCTCGCTCCTCCTGCGCACCCGACCCTGCGCCGGATCGAGGTCGAGACAGAGATGTGCTGGCAGCCCGGAACTGGCCTTTGCGACAGGGGCTCGTACGTGGCTGCCTGCCGCGTGACCGCTGCCAAAACCCCAGGCCGAAATCAGGTCGCCGACGCCGATGTCGAAGGCGCCACCCGACAGACGACCAATCTCAAGGGCGGCAGACAGCACAGTGCAGAACTGCGTTGGGATGTCGAACCACCTACCGGTCGGGGCGCGGTTGAGCCGCATCAGGTCTGAATCAGGCTTCCAGGTGGACATTTGGTCGTCGACCGCATCGACCGCTGCCAGCAGCGCGTGGCCGAGTTCGGTGGGATCGTCGCCCCCCGGGGCGTAGAACACGGCGGAATAGCGCGTGCCCATCGTCGCGCCACTAATGACGTGCCGGTGGAGCAAACCGGGTGTCGCGGTCGGGCTGGATCGATCAGTACGCATCTTCGAGATACCGCCCGCTCTGCTTGAGGCCGTCGGTGGAGAGCCCCAGCGGCGCCAGACAGGCGTCGATCGCCTCTCGCACGCCTCTGGCCATGTCACGCCCGCCGCAGACCATGATCTGGGCGCCCTGGCCGACAAGGCGGCGCAGCGTTTCGGCTTCTCCAAGCAGTCGCGTCTGCACGTAATCGCCACCAATGACGCGAGAAAAGCTGGTGTGCAGCGATGTGAGGCGGCCGTCTCGAAGGGCACTCTGCAGGTCGTCGCGATAGAGGAAATCAGATGCCGGATCGCGGCCACCGAAAAACAGATGCACGGGCCGGTGCGTGCGGTTCTGGCGAACGAAGCCGGCCAGTGGAGCCACCCCGGCCCCGGCTCCGATCAGGACTAGCGGCCGGCGCCCCAGACTGGGCCTGAAATCTGGGTTGGGTCGGATAAAGCTCTCGATCTCGTCGCCGGGCGACAGCGCGTGAAGAAATTCCGAGCTCAGCCCGCCTGACTGCTTGCGTACGCAGATTTCGAGGACGCCATCCCGCGATGCCGTCGCGAGGGAATAGTAGCGCGGCACATCGCTACCGGGCGGCACAATGCCGACCAGGTCGCCAACCTCGAAATGCGGCAGCCGGCGGCCAAGCCAGGTCCGCTTGCCCTGAGTGGCGGCGAAGCGGAGAATCACGACAGGTGCCTGCACTTCCATGCCATAGACGGCCCGTTCGGCCAGCACGAGGCTGCGGGTCGGTGGCAGAACGGGGACATGGTTGAGTGCCAACGGCAGGCCAAGCTGTTCGCCGAGCAGGTTGCCCCATGCTGCGAAATGCCCGGCCGACTGGCGGTCGACGCCATAGAGCGGGAGCAGGCGGGCAAAGCCCTTGGCGTCGAGAGCGGCATCGACGTCGGCGGCATAGCCGCAGAAGCGTGCAAAGCTCTGGTCGCCGAACCCCAGCACGGCGAATTCCATGCTGGATCCGAGGCGCTCGAGGCGGGCGAGGAACTGGCGGGCGGAGGCCGGCGCGGCGCCGTCGCCATAGGTGGCGGCCAGCACGATCAGCCGGGTGGCGGCGGGATAGCGTCGGCGCAGATCGTTCATGGCGGCAACATGGACACGCCGTCCCTGCTGCCGAAGGGCACCGTGCAGGGTCGCGGCAAAGCCCCAGGTGCTGCCGGCCTCACTGCCGACCAGCACGATCGTATCGGCTTCACTCCACGGCGCGCTGCCGGCGATGCGCGGCGTGTTGCGGTGGCGCGTCCACCAGATGATCGTGCCCGTGACTGCAAGCAGAGGTACGGTCAGCGCCGCCAGCCCGACGACGAGCGCAAGCATCGGCGCACCCTGACCGGTATGCAGCAGGTAGACGAACTCGTAGACCTGCTGCCACGCGTCATTGGGCGCGAACGAGAGCATTGCGCCGGTGCCCTGGTCGACATAGCCCTGTCCGGCGTTGGTGGTCACGGTGAAGACGTCTGTCACATCCCCGACCGCCGGAAAGCTCAGCTCGCGCAGCTCGGCGAACGGGATGGAGGCGAGGGCGCCGAGGGACTCGATGGGCTCCGGAGGATCGCCCGCGCTTGCTGGGGGGAACGAGAATGCCTGCGCGGTGCCCTCGGGCAAGAGCTCGAAATAGATCGCGGCCATATAGGTACCAGTCATCGAGGTCAGAAGCAGAACGAGCACCCCGATACGCGCCAGGTCGGTATGCAGCCGCTGCGATCCTCTGCCACGCGACTTGGTGAAGAGCTTGCGCCAACCACCCAGCTTGGCGACCAGCAGCAGCAGGCCACTGGCTGACAGGGCAACAATGGCGAGCGCGGAAACGCCGGCCATGCCGTGCCCGAAGCTGCCCAGCAAGAATGAGCGATGCAGGTCGGTGAAAAAGCTGAAAAAGGCCGAGGGCTCATAGGCGCCCTTCACCGCGCCAGTCTCGGGGTCGATGACGAGGGCGCTGCGGATCCCACCCTCCATCGCATAGGCGACGAGCTTGCCCGAGGCCGAGCGGACCAGTCGCTCTACGCCGGGCAAGTTCTGCGCCACCTGTTGGGCAACTGTCGCCACGCTGGGGTTTCCGGCCGCAGGAAGACGCGTCACTGCATCGGCAAGCGGTTGCAGCGAAAGGACAAACCCGGTCGCTGCCATGAAGACGACGAGCACCGCGCCTATAAGGCCCGCGAACGAATGGAAGCTGCGCATGGGAAACCTGCTAGCGACCAACAGTGATGGTGTTCACATAGCCGCTGCCGGTCTCCATTGCCGGCGCAGACGTGAGCGCGATCACCGCATCGTCGGCATACTGACCGCCATTCTCGACGGCGGTGTCCACATGGATCGTGTAGCCGGCATCGAGAAGCGTGTCGGCCAGGGCGGCTTGAACCGTGAGCGTCTCGCCGCCGCCAACGCTGGCGCCGGTGATGCCGTCGAGACTGAGCGATCCGCCACTGGAGGCCGCACGGGCCCAGCCGCGCAGGTCGCCGTAGTATTTCGACTTATGTCCCGAGACCCATAGCGTCGAGTTGTAGCTGCCATCCGGATTGGCGAGGTATATTGCAAGGTATGCGGCGTGGCCCGAGTACTGTACCAGGGACGTTTGAATGGTGACCTCTGCGGCCGTCGCGATACCGGGAGATATCAGTGCGGTTGCCAGCATCAGCATGGCGACGAGTTTCTTCATTCCTTGGCACTCCTGTTCTTTCGTCCGATGCCGCACTTGCATCATGCCAAGCTGACGAGAGGCTGAAGAGCGGTCGGTTTCTTGTTCAGTCTGGTGTCAGGTTCAGGCACTATTGGTCTGCCTGGGAGCATCAAGCTTGAGAGTCCTGCTGATCGAAGATGACCATGTGCTGGGAGGCGCTATCCGCGACCATGTGCTGTCCAGCGGGCACGCGGTCGATTGGATGCAGCGGCTCGATGATGCGCGTCTGTCTCTCGCGAGCGTTCGGTACGAACTGGTGCTGCTCGATCTCAACCTGCCTGACGGCCGCGGCCTCGACTTGTTGAGGAGCTTGCGGGCGGAAGGCAACACCGTGCCGGTTATCATTACCACGGCGCAAGATCAGATCGCCGTGCGGATCGAGGGACTGAACTCGGGAGCGGACGACTACCTCGTCAAGCCGTTCGACTTGTCCGAGATGGGAGCGCGCATTGCAGCAGTTGCACGCCGCTACGGCGGCAGCCCCGCACCCGAGATCACCGCGGCCGGGGTGACTGTCGATCTGGGCAGACGGACAGCTGTGGTCAACGGCGAGAAAGCCAGCCTCACGGCACGTGAATGGGCCGTGCTCGAACGGCTGCTGGCTCGGCGCGGCGGGGTCGTTACCAAGTCCGAGATAGAGGACTCGCTCTACGCCTTTGGCGCCGAGGTGGAGAGCAATGCCGTCGAAGTCTATGTAAGCCGGCTTCGCAAGAAACTTGGCAGGAACTTCGTCCAGACCATCCGTGGTCTTGGCTACCGGGTGAACGCGTGAAGCGGCGTCCATCGATTGCCCTCCGCCTTGCCTTCGGCCTGACCGGCGGTATGGCGCTGTTGTGGGTCGCCGCGGCCGGCATTTCCGTCGGTGTCATGCAACACGAACTCAACGAGGCCTATGACGACAGCCTGCAGCAAAGTGCGCAGCGACTGCTGCCCCTGGCCGTGCACGATCTGCGCGAACAGCGCGGGAGCCGCCGCCTGATCGTCAGCGATGACGACGATGATGCGGGGGACGGCGATAACAAACTGCTGGCCAGGCCGACGCCGCACGACCCCGCCTTTACCTACATCGTACAGGATCGAACCGGGGAGGTTGTCCTGCGCGATGAGCACTCCAGTGAGATTTCCCTTCCGGATGACCTCCCCAACGGGTTCGCGGACATCGCCGGCCAACGTACGTTCGGCCTTGCTGATCCGCGCACTGGCTTTTCTATCCTCGTGGTAGAGACCAGTGACCGTCGCCTGAACGGCCTGCGCGACAGCATCGCCGCGTTGGGCCTGCCCCTTCTCGCCCTTTTGCCGCTGATGGCCGGTGGGATTTGGTTGGCCATGCGCCTGGCACTGCGGCCGCTCGAGTTGCTGCGCAGAGACATCAGCCAGCGCGATAGTCGCAATCTGCAACCGCTCAGGTCCGACGGGCATCCGGCAGAGCTCGCCCCCATTGCCGAAGCGGTCGGGGCCCTTCTGTCCCGGCTGAAGTCAGCGCTCGACGCCGAGCGCTCGTTTGCTGCGCGGAGCGCCCACGAGCTGCGAACTCCGATTGCGGGAGCCCTCGCCCAGACGCAGCAGCTGGCCGCAGAGCTTGGAAGCGGACCTGGTTCAAGCCGCTTGCGGGAGATCGAGGCAGCGCTCAAGCGCCTCTCCACGTTGTCGGAAAAGCTGCTGCAAATGGCCCGTATCGAGGCAGGTTTTGCCAAGCTCGACCGTGAGGTCGACCTGCTGCCGGTGCTGACTATGGTGGTCGCGGACATCAATGCCAGCAGCACCTGGCGTGGACGAGTCCACTTCGACGGCGGACCGGCGAGCCTGGTGGCGCCCATCGATCCGGATGCCTTCGCCATAGCGGTTCGCAATCTTGTCGAGAATGCCCTCAAGCACGGCGAACAAGACTGCCCGGTGCTCGTGCGCGTCGACGATGCCGCGACAGTGCGTATCCGCAATGCCGGCGCCGTGGTCGAAGGAGCCGAACTGGCTCGCCTCGGTCAGCCCTTTGTGCGCGGAGCAACCACGGCCGATGGCAGTGGCCTCGGCCTCTCCATCGCCGGCTCGATCCTCGAGCAGGCCGGCGGAACGCTCGTGCTAAGCTCTCCTGCCCCTGGAGCCGCTGACGGCTTCGAGGCGGCAATGGTGCTTCCCAACGTTCGACACTGAGCAGCGACCCCATCAGAGGACACAGCACTTTGCTGTGAAACGACCATGCATCTTCCCTATCAGTCCGCCCACCAAGAGCTCCACTTCATCAACCGATCGGGATGGTTGCGTGCGGCAGTGCTCGGGGCCAATGACGGCATCGTCTCGGTCTCGTCGCTGATCGTTGGTGTCGCAGCTGCTGTTCCGGGACCTGGCGCCATTCTGATCGCGGGCGTCGCGGGGCTTGCCGCCGGAGCAATGTCGATGGCGGCAGGTGAATATGTGTCGGTCAGCTCCCAATCCGATATCGAGCGGGCAGACGTCTCGCGCGAAAGGCAGGCCTTGATTGACACTCCCGCCGAGGAAGAAGCCGAACTCGCCTCCATTTATCAATCGCGCGGACTATCACCGGCAACAGCGGCTCTGGTGGCAAGAGAGCTGACCGAAAAGGATGCCTTGGGCGCCCACGTGAGGGACGAGCTTGGCCTCTCCGATCTCCACACCGCCAACCCGCTGCAAGCGGCACTGGCCTCGGGCCTGACCTTTACAATCGCCGCGGCCCTGCCGCTGATCGCCGCCGTGTTGGCGCCTGCCGGCACGACCATTCCGGTTGTTGTCGTGACCACGCTCATCTGTCTGGCAGGGCTTGGGGCGCTTGGCGCTCGGGCCGGTGGCGCGCCACTGCTGCGGCCGACCGCGCGAGTGCTCTTCTGGGGTGCTGCCGCGATGGCCATTACGGCGGGTGTCGGTCGCCTTTTTGGGGTCAGCGTCTAGCGTACTCCGAGGGTTCGCTTTGGGCCATAAGCCGCCGTTGAGGCCTCCGCGGGACTAGTGGTCCTGATACTAGACACCGGACAGAACAACACCCCTCTGGGGCGTTGTCTGTCTGTCCGTCGTCAGATTGGTGAGACAAATGAAGACATGAAGCATTTGTCGTTGTCTGTCCTCAGCTAAGTTGCCATACCCACTCTACGCCCGCGGCGGTCTCTGTAGAGAAGTCTGCCGGCAGGTTGTCGATGGCACGACGGAATGCCTTCATGGCGCTAGCCTTCTGCGTGGGCCCGTCGTCCTCTCCCGTTACCTTTCGTCGGAGGTATTCCTCCCGAAACGAATTGATCCTGACAGCTTTCACGTTTGGGCCGCGGCTGTTGAGTTGATGCATCTCTCCGCTATCGAGCGATGCACATTCGAACGCTTCACGGAATAGGCGCAGTGCCGCGGTTGCCGGCCGGCCCCTAGTCTTGGGCGCGATTCAGGTTTGCCCAATCGCGCACGAGTAGAAGGTTTCGCCGTAGCGGTTCTCACCCATTTGCATTTCGACGAGGTCGAAGCCTGAGAGAGGTCCCTCTTGTCCAGTTCGAACTCTTGGCAATGGCGATAGATCGGTCCTTGCAGGTTCCCGAGATTTCATCCCGCGTTGCCAAGACCGAGATTACGGCATCAGCGCCCGCCCGGTACGCAGAGGCGCCGCGCAATCCAGTCTCGGATGACTTCCCGTAGTGGTGAACCACCATCACCAAAGTGCCAGTCTTGGCTGCCATGCCAGCCAGGCTACGCATGACTGCCGCCGCTTCGCCGTTGGCATTCTCATCCTTGATTGAGAATGCCGCCGCCAAGGTATCAACAATGACCAGGCCGAGCGCGCAGCGGTGCCGATCTCGGAAGTGGCTGTCGATCGAATTGAGCGTCCGGATCAGGTCTTCCATCTGCTGTGGGTTGGTAAGGTCCCCGGCGAGCTTGACGCGCGCGATGGGCAGCTGTGGACCGGCTGCTCGATGCCTACGTGCCGCTTCAAAGCGCGTCCCGAGTGTGCTGGCTCCTTCTGCCGCCACGTACGCGACCCCAACCTTTGTTCGGACCTTGCGTCCGAAGAACGGCTGTTGGGTGGCGAGACACAGGGCAAGGTCTACTGCGATGAATGTCTTGCCTGCCCCTGATTGGCCGCCTAGGAACGCGATGCCTTCAGTTGGAAGCATGCCTTGGACCAACTCCGGTGGATCGTCTAGTGACGCCTCTCCATCGAAGACGACGCCCTCGAGAGCGAACGAAGGAGCGATTTGTACGATCGAAGGTGTGTCGCTGGTTGAATCACCCCAGTCGACGCACACAGCATCGGGAGGCGTATTGCGCGTGAACCAGTCCGGAGGGTCAAATGTCACGCATGGGCCTCATACCGATGTATTTTTCCCAGAGACGATCGACGAACGTCTGCATCCGGTAGAGGTACCCAATCGCTAACTCCACAGTGTTTCCTGGCACCTTAGGGCGCTCGTTCGTGTAGTTGCGCGATACGTCGACATCACGAAGTGCGAGATCGAGCACCTTCAAATTGAAGTGGGCCTGGAGAAATGTGCGGCGCTCCGCGGCGGTCAGAGGCGCGAATTCGTATAGATGGTCGATCTCACAAGCGAGATCCTCCACGTCCTTGCAGTTAAAGACCCTGCGCCAGTCCCGGCCACAAAAGGAATGAGGAAATTTCTGACTGAAGCGGTTCATTTGCCGACTACCGGCAGATTTCGGAGGAAGACCAGGAGGTCTTCATGGAGAACCAGAGTTCTCCGCCCGAATTTCCGTGCTGGCAGGGCACCAGAGCTGATCTGGCTGTAAAGGTGAGTGCGGCCAACACTCAGCATTTCCATCAGAGTGGGAATGGAGTGGGCAATGGCAATGACTTCGTTTACGGCGCTTAGGTCTTCCAAGACGAGGTCTCCTTGTTACGAGACCTCCCAAGTGCACCACAGATAGTTTGTTTGAAAACTCGCCCGCGCACCTTGCCGGATCAGGCCACCTTCGTGCGGCCGAGCACGTAGTCGGCCCACGCCTGCATGAGACCAAGCCTCTTCTTCAAAGCATCACCACGCCTGTACGCACGTTCGGTCTCGTCTCCAAACACGTGCGCCAGCGCGGCCTCGGCAATCTCCCGCGGATATTCTGTTTCTTCTGACACCCAGTCACGGAACGCAGACCGGAACCCATGCACAGTGAAATGCCCCTGCTTCAGTCTCCGCATCGCCATGGTGAGCGCCATGACAGAAAGGCCTGAGCTCTTTTTCGTGCCTGGGAACACGAACTCTTCACCGGCCGTGTCCTCTCTGGCACGCAGCAGTGCGATGTCCTCAAGGATCAGCTTCATGGCGTCTGTGAGTGGTACGCGGTGCTCGCGCCCAGCTTTCATGCGCGAGGCAGGGACAGTCCAGACGTTGCTCTCCAGGTCGAACTCTTTCCAGCGCGCGCCCATTACTTCACCGGAGCGGGCCGCGGTCAGGACAGTGAAAGCCAAAGCGCATGCTGAAGACGAGCTGAGGGCCTTCAGTCGGCCGAAGAAAGCTGGCACATCCGAATATGCCATCGCGGCATGATGCCCGCGGGCGAGCTTCTGGCGCTTCGGTAGAAGGGCATCAAGGTGTCCCTTCCAGCGGGCCGGGTTTTCGCCCTCGCGCAGGCCTTTGGCTTTTGCAGCATCCAGAACCCGTTCAATTCGTCCCCGAATGCGGGACGCCGTCTCCTGCTTCGTCAACCAAATCGGCTCCAGAACCCCAATCACGTTCTGGGTGGAAATCTCGGACACCAGTTCTGTACGGAGCAGGCCGCAATACCTGTCGCCTAGAAGTCATCTTCCACTGGGCGATGTGCTTTTCATTACGGAAGCCACTCGCAAGTAAGTCGGCGAGATCGTCGGCAAACTCACCGAATGTCGGTACCACTCGGTCCGGGACTTTAGCCGCCAGCGGGTCTAGGCCCGCCTGCAGCGCCTTCCTCGCGCGTTCGGCGAGGTCACGCGCATCGGCAAGTGAAACGTCCCGAGCAGACCCCAGACCCATTTCTCTCTGTCGTCCGCCCAGGCGAAACATGAAAACCCAACGACGGCGGCCGTCGGCTGACACGTTGAGGTAGAGCCCACCTCCGTCGCTGTGCCTGCCGGCCTCCTTTATGGATTGTACGGCACGAGCCGTAAGCTTGTTTAGAGGGCGGGCCATCGTGATTTCCTGGGCTCAGGGCGACTTACGGCCCCAGCAGTGGCCCTAGCACGAGGAGTGTCTCGTGGCGAACAAATACGAATGCCAATGAACTATGCCTCATCCGGAGCGACGATAAATGTTTCACAATCAGTATGTTGTGTGGATACCTCCGATCAGTCATGAACGCCGGCGGATTGAGATATAGCGGACTCCCTCTCCGCCACTATCATTCGACACATCCAACTATTTGATTTGCATCGAAAAATTCTCACGTTCACGTCGGTGCCGACGCAGGTGCCCAATAATTAAGTCTTGCGACAGCAATTTGCCGCAGAATGGTGACCGGTGCAGACAGGGATTGATACGTGGCGGTAGTCTTCAACATTGGATACGAAGGTACTGATATCGGGCGGTTCATCGCGACCCTCAAGGCAGTCGGAATAGAATGTCTCGTCGATGTCAGGGCGGTACCCCAATCTCGGAAGAAGGGGTTCTCCAAAAAGAGCCTCTCCCTCGCGTTGGAAGAGGCCGGTATTCGCTACGTCCATATGGTCGCACTGGGAGATCCAAAAGAGGGACGTGACGCTGCCCGGGCCGGCGATTACTCTGCCTTTAGACGGATATACAGTGGGCATCTCGAAGAACCAACCAGCCAGCAGGCCTTGGTGGCGTTGACGGAGCTGGCGGATAGCGAAATATCGTGCATGCTGTGCTTTGAACGTGATCCCAATACTTGCCATCGTAGTATAGTTGCTGAAAAACTTGTGGCCAAAGGTCACGAGTCGTTTGAGCTGTTTGGCGATGATCCCGGAAGATACGAGCGGCACAGTTCAAAGCTCCCGCGTAGTCATTCTCGTCAAGGCGCTGCCGCAACCGAGCACTAAGCATCAAGAGACGGTGTGCTGTGCCGGTGTCACGGCCGAAGGCGCTTGGAAACGACTTTATCCTGTACGGTTCAGGCAGCTTACCAGCGATGCCGCCTTTGGGCGTTGGAATTGGGTAGATTTCCGCTATCGGCGTGCAACGAGTGATCCGCGCATCGAAAGTTGCAGGGTTCATGAGGACAGCATCGTAATATCGGGGGAGCTACCCAAGGTGGAGCGCCCGCGCTTCCTGGACAAGGTCTTTGTGTCTTCCTCCAAGGAGGCCGAGGGGAGAGGACAAAGTCTGGCCCTCGTCCGCCCGCGCAACACCCGTTTTCTTTGGCGAGAGAAGTCAAAGTCCGAGTTGGATTCAGAGCGGGAGCGCTTCAAAGCAGTAACGAGGCAGGGCTCGTTCTTGGACCGAGAACTGGCAGCGATAGAACCGACCCCTTATGAGTTTCGATTCAAGTTTGAAGACGACGCCGGAGAGCATGATTGCGAGAACGGCGACTGGGAGGCGCATGCTATGTTTGCGAACTGGTCGCGCGGCAGCACCGCAACTGAGGCTCTCAGAATGATGTCTGACAAGTTCAACGAAGAGTACCCAAAGCTTGGAATGGCCTTCGCAATGGGCACGCTTGCAAAGTGGCCTAACATATGGACGCTTTTGGGGGTCATTCGGGTAGATCCAACAGTGCAGGGCGACTTGTTCCAGTAGGCGGGGGGCGACATTGTCCGCCCTTCGGCTCCGCAGCAGCAGGTTACTTGCTGCCGTGGGGAGCCGAGCAAAGAGTGACGATTGCCTCGCTCGATAACTTGTGGTCATCCAGCTGCTTTTCTACCTCCTTCGCGTCCCCAAAGTCGTCAGAACTCGCTAGTACAACAGCGAACCCGTGAACTGCGTCTCTATTGACAGAGTGTAGACCGGCGGGATCAGGTCAAGCCGGCGTCGACGAGGAAATTCGTACCGGTGCATCCGGCGCTTTCGTCGGAGGCGAGGAACAGTGCCATGCGGGCGACATGGGTAGGATCGAGGAGCACCTTGATGGACTGGTTCTCGAGGATACGCTCGTTGCTGCCCGGCTTTCGCCAGAGCGTATTCTGGCGCTCGGTGGCGATGGCGCCGGGGACGATGCAGTTGACGCGGATGCCGCTTGGGCCGAGCTCGCGCGCCAGCGTCCGGGTCAGGCCGTTGATGGCGGCCTTCGCGGTCGTGTAGCCGACCATGTTCGGCTGACTGCGCATCCATGAAATGGAGCCGAACATGATGATCGAGCCGCCGCCTGCCTCCGCCATCAGGGGGGTGACCGCCTGGGTCGCGAAGAACTGGTGATCGAGGTTGAGTGCCAGGGTCCGGCGCCAGTAGTCGGGCTCGACCTCGGACATGGCGTGGCGGTCGTCGCGGGCGGCATTGTTGACCAGCACCTGGATCGCGCCCGTCTCGGCTTCGATCTCCGCAATCACGGCGCGAAGACGCGCAATGTCTGTTATGTCGCAAAGATGAAACCTGGCGCCGGTCTCGGCAGCAGTCGCTTGGCCGCCGGCTTCGTCGATATCGACGAAGGCCACGTGGGCTCCCTGGCTGGCGAAGGCGCGCACCATTTCCTGCCCGATCCCGGAGGCGCCGCCGGTGATCAGGACATGTCTGCCCGCGAGGGAGTTGTAGCGCACAGTATCGTAGGTCGTCATCGGAGGCTCCAGTAAGGTCGTCAATGCGCGGAGTCGGCGCGATGTTGGAAGGTCTTCTCCCGCAGCGTCCGCAGTGAGTAGCACCGAGCCGGCGGCCAAGTCGACATTGGCGACGCGGTGCTGGCGCAGGCCCTGCAGCAGCAATGGCGCGCGCTCACCCTTTCAGCGCACCCGCCGTCAGCCCGGCGACGACGTGCTTTTGCGCCAGGAAGAAGACGATGATCGTCGGCAGGATGGTCAGGGTGATGAAGGCGAGGATCAGGTGCCAATCCGTTCCGAACTCGCCGCGATAGACCATCATCCCCAGCGGCCAGGGATAGAGCTCCTCGGAGTTGAGGAAGATCAGCGGCAGCAGATAGTTGTTCCAGCTCTGCACGAAGGTGATGATACCGACTGTGGCGAGGATCGGCCGGGAGAGCGGCAGCGTTACGTGCCAGAAGAACCGGATATAGCCGCAGCCGTCGATGAAGGCGGCATCGAAGAGCTCCGAGGGCATGTTGCGGAAATAGTTGCGGAACAAGAGGACCGCCATGCCGATGTGAAACGCCACCTGCGGCAGGATGACGCCCCAGTGCGTGTTGAGAATGCCCAGGTCGCGGATCTTGAGGAACAGCGGCAGGATGGCCGTTGCCACCGGGAACATCAGGCCGACCAGCAAATAGTTCAGCAGCAAGCCCGAACCAAAAAACCGCACATGCGCAAAGGTGTAGGCGGCCGTGGCGGAAACGATGACGGTGAGCACAACGGTCAGCACGGCGATGAACAGCGAGTTCCATAACAGCTGCCAGTAGCGGAACGAGAAGAAGATCTCGGCATAGTTCGTCCAGTTCCACTCGCGCGGCAGGCCGAACGGATTGGTGCGCAGGTCGCCCAGCGTCTTGAAGCCGCCCAGGGCCGTGGTGATCAGCGGGATCAGGATGATCGCCGAGACGATAAACAGGGCCGCATAGACATAGAGCTGGACAACAAAGCCCGGCCGGCGGTCGGAGGCGGTTTGCGTACTTTCGTAACGATCGACGGCTGCTTCAGTCATTTCGCATGAATATCCGCTTGTAGCTGAATGCCAGCACCACACTGAGGACGAAGAGCACCACGCCGACCGCACTGCCGAACCCGACCTGCATGCGCATGACGCCAAAGGTGTAGAGGAAGCTGACCAGGGTCTGTGTCGTATCGGACGGCCCGCCGCCGGTCAGCGGCATGACGATGTCGAAGAGCTGCAGCGAACCGACGATGACGAAGAACACCGAGAGCCGCAGGGTCGAGCCGAGGAGCGGCAGCGTCACGTAGCGGAACTTCTGCCAGCGCGAGGCGCCGTCGATTTCGGCCGCCTCGAGGAGATCACGGTCGATCGCCTGCATGCCCGCGATAAAGAGCATCATGTGGAAGCCGAAATACTTCCAGACGATCACGCCGAGCAGCGCATAGATCGCCGTGTTCTGGTCGGCGAGAAGGAACAGTTCGGGGTTGCCGAAAGCCCGGCCAATGGCGCCGAAGAGGCCATAGTCGCCGTCATAGACGAAGCGCCAGATGAGGCCGGCGGCAACGTCAGCCAGCACATAGGGCATGAAGAAGATCAGCCGGAAGGTAACGGCGCCGCGAATGCGGTTCGACACCAGCGTGGCGAGCCAGAGCGCCAGCGGCAGCTGGATCGCCAGCGACACGAGGATGATCAGGCCGCAATTGATCAGCGCCTGCAGGAAGGCCGGGCGACGGAACAGCACTTCGAAATTGCGCCAGCCGACGAACTGCGTCGGCAGGCCGTAGCCGTTCCAGTTGTAGAAACTGTACCAGGCCGCTTCGCCCATCGGCAGTATGACGAAGACGGTGAACAGTACCAGCGCCGGCGGCAGAAACAGCACCAGTACCGGCAGCCGGTCACGCCAGGTCGTAATTCTCGATCCACCGCGAATGGCGGCGCGAGCCTCGGCATCAGCCGACTCGGTCGTCATGATCGTCCCCACGCTTGCAAAGAAGGAGGGCGCGGCCGCACCCGTAAGGCACGGCCGCGCGCCGGATCACATGGCGAGCGACGCTTCGTCCTGGATCGCCTGAGCGCCCTGCTCGGGCGTCATGTTGCCCACGAACATCTCGACAGCCACGTCGTTGACGACGCGCCCGACGGCAGGACCGAGATCCTGGTCGAGGAAGTTCTGGTGCCACGGGGCCCCCGCGACCGCCTGGGCGGAAGCCCGCATCAGATCGTCCGTCAGCGCCGCATCTGCGCCCACCGCGACCGGGACAATCAGGCCTTGCGAGGCCAGATAGGTCTGGCTTTCGACCGAGTTGAAGAACTTCATGAACTCGATCGCTTCGGGCGGTGCGCCGGCCGAGACGGCCCAGCCGTTGAGGCGTCCCAGTGTATCCTCCGGATTGCCGGCTCCGCCCTCGACCATCGGGAACGCCATGCGGCCGAGATTCTCGTAGGCGATGCCCACATCGTCCGCCGCATTGGTCTTCTGGTTCTGGTAGGTGGCCTCGAAGCCGAGGATCATCGCGGCCTTGCCGTCGGCGAAGACGCCGAGGGAGTCAGGCCACTTGGCGGCGAGGAAGCCGGGCTGGCAGGGCTCGAGTTCGCCGAGCTGGCGCAGGTTCTCGCCCGCCTTGACGAAGGGCTCGGCTGCAAAGCCGTCGCCTTCGCCGGCCTTGGCGGCCTCGAAGGCGGCCTGGCCGCCATTGCGCATCACCAGGTAGCCATACCAGTGGTGGATCGGCCACTTGTCACCGCCGCCGCAGGCAAGCGGCGTCAGGCCGGCATCCTTGAGCTTGGAGACGGCACCCAGGAGATCGTCCCAGGTCTTGATCGCAGCGGCGTCGACGCCGGCCTGGGCGAACTGCTCCTTGTTGTAGAAGATCGCCATCGAGCCGGTCTTGTAGGGCACGGCCCAGACCCGGTCGTTGAAGACGAGGCCGGCGAAGATGCCCTGGCTGAAGCTGTTCCGCCAGGCGCCGCCATCGGCATCCATGGCCTCGGTGAGGTCCATGATGGCGCCGGTGGTCGACTGTTCCTTGAGCACGCCGCCGCCCCAGCTGTAGAAGATGTCCGGACGCTCGTCGGACTGCAGCAGCGTCGGCAGCTTGGCCTTGAAGGCCTCGTTCTCGAGATACTGGATCTGCACGTCGACGCCGGGATGTGCCGCCTCGAAGTCGGTGGCGAGCTTTTCCCATGCATCCGTCGTGGGTTTCCCCTGCTCGACATGCATCATGGTGACGACGGTTTGTGCCATTGCCGTTCCCGCCAGAAGCGTGAAAGCAATAGGCGCGAAGGCCCATGCGAGCCCTTTGCCGATAGTCATTTCTTCTTCCTCCCTCTGCCCCGATTTAGGGGCGCCGGCCACGCTTGTGCGTTGGCCGAAATGTTCATTATTGAACTGGACAAGGTCAAATTTGGCCCTGCGCCGGGCAATATCCTAACACGCGACGCGCATTCGGCAAGCCGCAATGAGGTACGTTAGGCAACGCTCTCTCTCCCTCTGCAACAAGTGCGGCATGAGTGGCATACAAGTGCGGCGGCGGTGACATGCACCGATCGACCGGGAAGGTCGATATGTATCGCATCGCCACGACTGAACCTCGCAACCGCTGGAAGCCTGGCAGGAGGAGTTTCGCGAGAGGACGCTATGTCGTGGCCGCCTGCACCCGGTTTGCCCAGGCCGACAGGCCCAGCGCCAGGACAACGAACACGGACGCCGCGGCGAAGACCGATTGAAGTCCAGATCCGCCGGCCGCACCGCCGTCCGAGCCGAGCGAGAACAGCGTTCCCATCGCCGATGCGCCGGTGATCAGGCCCACATTGCGGCCAAGGGAGAGCAGGGCGGAGGTCACGCCGCGCTGATCCTTCGGAGCGCCGGTCATGAGCGCGGTATTGTTGGCGGCCTGGAACAGCGCATAGCCCGACGTGATCAGGACGAGGCTGAGAACGTAGCCGGCAAGGCCGAAACTGCCCGGCAGAAGCATCATGGCGATCGTTCCGCCGAGCAGTGCGAACAGCCCGAAATAGCCTGCCATGGTCGCGCCACTGCGGTCGACGATGCGTCCGGCGGGCAGGCCGACAATGGCGGATACCGTCGGCCCGATCGTCATCACGAGGCCTGCGCCGGCCATATCCAGGCCAAGCACGCCGGTGAGATAGAAGGGGCCGACCACGAGCGTCGTCATGACGATCGCGGAGACGAGGCCGATGGAGAGCAATCCGGCGGCGACCGCAGGTTGCTGGAGGCGGTCCAGCTGCACGAGGGGCGCGGCAGCCCGTCGTTCGATGTGAACAAAAGCGATCACGCCCAGAACAGCGCCTCCTCCCAGGATGGCGTTGAGCAGGGTGAAGGGGCTCACGGTCGTCGCCAGCGCGAACGCCGCAACGGTCAGCATCAGGGCTGCGGCACCGGGCAGGTCGAAGGCCGGCCGGCGGCGCACGGACGCGACGGCGGGCAACTGCGTGCCGATGAACAGCGCGGCCAGCAGTCCGGTGCCGGCCATCAGCACGAAGATTGACGGCCAGCCAAAAATGCCGACCAGCAGCCCGCCCAGCGATGGACCTGCCGCTGTGCCGATTGCCGAAACGGTGCCGAGCAATCCCATCGCGGTCCCGGCGCGCTCGGCCGGAACCGCGTCGCTGACCGCGGCGACAGTGAGCGCCATCATCATCGCTGCGCCAACCCCCTGAACTGCGCGGGCGAGGACCACCACCCAGATCGTGGGCGCAAACAGGGCAGCCAGCGACGCCAGGGAAAAAATCGCGATGCCGGCAAGGAGGAGCGGCTTGCGGCCGAGCAGATCGCCCAGTCGGCCCGCGGTGACCAGAGACGAGGTGACGACAACCAGATAGGCGATGACGACCCACTGGACTTCCTGGCTGGTCACATCGAAGGCAGCGCGCAGGTTGGGGAGGGCGATGTTGGCAACGCTGATGCCGAGTGACGGCAGCAACATCGCCAGGGACAGCGAGGCCAGGCGCCAGGCCTGTGCCTTGGACGGTCGAGTGGACATCGGACTAGCGCGCCGCCGGTGCTTTGACGAGGACACTGACCAGGCGGCGCGCCACCGGCGCGACGACCAGCACCACCGGGAACGCGATCAGCCATGACGGCAACCAGGCGCTGATCCAGATGCTGAGGAAGCCGTCGACGAGGCCGGCATTGCGGAAGGTGGCGATGCCGGAGACGAGGAACGACATCAGTCCCGAGAGGATGAACCCGAAGAGGATCGGGGCGTAGCGAGCGGGCATTGGATACTCCTGTAATCGAATGCCCTTCAGGTACGCTGCGGCCGGCTATTGCGGAACGCGCAGCGTTCGCATCTTATTCCTGCACCGGACGCCATATGGGTTCCTGCCGATGCCCGATTTCAACTTGCTGGTGACGCTGGATGTCCTGCTTGCCGAAGGCAGCGTCGCGGGCGCGGCCAGGCGCCTCGGGCTCAGTCCCTCCGCCATGAGCCGCGCACTGGCCCGGCTGCGAGAGGTCACGGGGGATCCGCTGCTGGTCCGTGCCGGGCGGGGCCTCGTCCCGACGCCACGGGCGCTGGAACTGCGCGGTCAGGTCGGCTCGATCGTCGAGGGAGCGCGGACGATCTTGCGCCCGGCCGACAAGCTCGACCTCGCGACGCTGGAGCGTCGCTTCGTCCTGCGCACGAGCGAGGGCTTCGTGGAAACCTTCGGTCCGCGCCTCATCGCGCGAGTCCGCAAGGAAGCACCCGGTGTGGCGCTGCAGTTCGTAACCAAGCCCGACAAGGAGAGTGCGCCTCTGCGCGAGGGCGAAGTAGATGTCGAAACGGGGGTAATCGATCCGACGACGGCTCCGGAGATGCGTGCACTGCCCCTGTTCGAGGACCGTTGGGTGGGCGTCGCCCGGGACGGACATGCGGTGCTCGACGCGCAAGTGACACTCGAACGCTACGGGGCCGCCGAACACATACAGATCCTGCGTAGGGGGCTGCATAGCTCCGAGGTCGATGAGGCGGCGCAGGCTGCCGGAGCCCAGCGGCGCATCGGCGTCATCGTCAATGGCTTTGCCGCCGCTGTCGCCCTTGCCCGCGACACGGAGCTCATTGCCACGGTGCCCGAGCGGCACACCGGGGGACTGCGTCGCGGCGTCACGACCTTTGCGCTGCCCTTCGCACTCTCCGGGTTCACCATCTCCATGCTGTGGCACCCGCGCATGGATGGAGATCTGGCGCATCGGTGGCTTCGTTCATGCCTGCGGAGTGCGTGTGCCACCGGCAAGGCGCACTGACAGTTTCCGCTGCCTTGTAGAGGAACAAAGATATGTGGCGTCGGGCGCACGAATGAAGTGCAAACGGTGCGCGTTCCGCATGCCGCGTGCCAGACGTAGGAAGGTGGCGTTCACTTCACCACCAACCCATGAGGGCACTAGATGACTACGATCGCTACGTCGGCCCCGGCCGTCGCCAGTTTCCACTTTCCCGAAGCAACCCCAGACCGGCGGACCACTGACCGTGCTGCCGAGCGCCACAGGGACGCCCAGCGTCTCGGCCGTCTCACCGGCCTCTTCTTTCTGGTCACCTACGCCACGTCCATTCCGCCGGTCCTGACACTCTATGTTCCGGCGCTGAGCGATCCGGCCTTCATCCTCGGTGGGCCCTTCAAGGCCGGCGTGACGTGGGGCGTCATGCTCGAGCTCCTGCTTATTGCCGCCAACATCGCCTCGGCGCTGACGCTCTATCCGGTGCTCAGCCGCCGCTTCCCGGTGCTGAGCCTTGGTTTCGTCGCCGCACGTGTCATGGAGAGCGCGTTCATTGCCATCGGCATCATCTCGGTTCTCGCTCTCGTCACGCTGCGGGCGACCGCCGCTGACGCCGACCCGGCCGCGCTCGCCGTGGTTGGGCAGGCTCTGGTCGCCGTTCATGACTGGACGTTCAAGATGGGGCCCGGTGTCGTGGTCGGCGTCGGCAATGGCCTGATCCTCGGGTACATGATGTGGAAGACCCGGCTGCTGCCGCGCTTCCTCTCGATCCTCGGTCTCATCGGCGGCCCGGCCCTCCTCCTCGGCAGCTGCGGCGTGATGCTCGGCCATTTCGAGTTCGGCTCGACCGCCCACAGCCTGTCGGTTGCCCCCGAGTTCTTCTGGGAACTGCTGCTTGGCATCTGGCTGCTGGTCCGCGGGTTCAATCCCGCGGCGCTGGCCGCCCTCGATGCCCGGCGGTCGTGAGGTCGGTCGAACCGACATCCAACCCGACGGCCAGCGATGTCGCGTCTCGTCGTAGCGGGACATCGCCGATCTCATGACTGGAAGGGGAGGGCCCGGGTCCTCCCTTTCGTTCGTTTGCAGGCTTGCGTCCGACGCGGGCCGGGCACAGAACTGGCAACATGGCCATCCCGCTGGTTACCACCAAGTTGAACCTGCCAGTCCTGCGGTCCCGCATTGTCTCGCGGCCCCGGCTGCGTGAGGTGCTCGACCGCGGTCTCCAGGGCAGACTGACCTTGATCTCGGCGCCTGCCGGGTTTGGCAAGACAACGCTCCTCGCCGACTGGTTTGCCGCTCTGGCCCGACCCGACCTGGCGATTGCCTGGCTGTCTCTTGATGAGAGCGACAATGATGCGTCCGTCTTCTGGCCTCACGTCGTTGCGGCCCTGCAGGCCGCCCGCGCCAAGGCCGGTACGAGCCTCGCCGATCTGCCCGCCGCCATGCAGCCCGACCAGGGCTTCGTCGCCATCCTGCTCAACCAGCTGGCGGCGGTGGAGACCTCGATCCTGCTCGTCTTCGACGACCTGCACGTGGTCAACCGGCCGGACGTGCACCAGCAGCTTGGTTTCTTCATCGAGCACCTGCCTTCGCACATTCATGTCGTCATCAGTACACGTGCTGACCCGGGCCTGCCCCTCGCACGGCTCCGGGTGCGTGGTGACCTGGTCGAGATCCGCTCGCCCGATCTGCGTTTCACCGCCGACGAGGCCACGACCTACCTCAACGATGTCATGCATCTCGGCCTGTCGGCCGTCGACGCCGCGACACTGGAGCAGAAGACCGAGGGCTGGATCGCGGCGCTGCAACTGGCCGTGCTCTCGCTCGATGGCCGCGAGGATGCGTCGACTTTCATCGATGATTTTGCCGGCAGCGGCCGCTATATCGTCGACTATCTGGTCGAGGAGGTGCTGGCCCGTCTGCCCGATGATCTCCGCGCCTTCCTGATGGCGACTGCAGTTCTGCGGCGGATGAACGCCTCGCTTTGCGATGCTGTCACCGGAGAGCCGGGTCGCGGTCGACAGATGCTGGAGCGGCTGGAGCGCCAGAACCTGTTTCTCGTTCCGCTCGACGCGCACCGGCAGTGGTTCCGCTACCATCACCTGTTTGCCGACGTCCTGCGCAGTCACCTGGCGGACGCCCGGCAGCAGGCGTTACCCGCGATCCATCGCCGGGCCAGCGAATGGTTCGAAGCCTGCGGGGAGCGTGCCGAGGCCATCCACCACGCGCTGGAAGCGCGCGACTACGAACGGGCGGCCGATCTCATCGAACATGCCATCCCCGATATTCGCCGGCAGCGGCAGGAGGCGCGGTTTCGATCCTGGATGCGCTTGATCCCCGACACGGTGGTCCGCAACCGGCCAGTCCTCGGTATCGCCTACGCCGGTGTGCTGGTGTCGCTCGGCGACTTTGCGGGTGTCGCGGAACGCCTCGACGCTGCCGAGGCCGAGGTCGCCACGTTCAGCGATCCCAGGCCGCTCCTTGCCCATGTCGCACTCTACCGAACAGCGCTCGCGCAAGTGCGTGGTGACATGGCGGCTGCTGCCGGTCATGCACATCGCGTGCTTGAGTTCGCACCCAAGGACGATCACCTGGCCCGGTCCGGTGCCACGGGCTTCCTGGGGATCGTGTCGTGGACCAAAGGCGAGCTCGAGGATGCCGCGCGGTACTGGACCGAGTGCCGCGACGGCATGCGGGAGCAGGGTCACATTGCCGATGTACAGGGCACCAGCATCGCCCTCGCCGACATACGGAACGCACAGGGTCGAATAAGTGAGGCCATGCGGATCGGCACGGCGGCGCTGGCGCTCGCGACGGACAATGGTCGTCCCATCGCCCGTGGTGTCGCGGACACGCACGCCGGCCTCGCTTTCCTGCTGCTCGAACGCAACGAACTTGCCGCCGCCCGCGAGCAGCTGGAACGCTGCCGCGCGCTCGGCGAGGTCTGGGGACTGCCGCAGTTTCCCTACCGCTGGCGTGTCGCTGAGGCGCGCCTCGATATCGCGGAAGGCAGGCCGGCAGGCGCACTCGAGCATTTGCGGGAGGCCGAGCGTCGCTACGTCAGCGACTTCTTCCCCAACGTGCGTCCCGTACCGGCCCAGATCGCCAGCATCCACATCAGGATGGGACAGCTCGAAGAGGCCACGCAATGGGCGCGCACTGTCGCCATCGGGCCGGACGATCCGTTGTCCTACCTCCGGGAATTCGACCATGTGACCCTGGCGCGGCTCTCTCTCGCGCGGGGCGACGACGGTTCGGTCCGCATCGCGCTGCGTCTGCTCGACCGCCTCGCCGACGCGGCCGCGGCGGGCGGGCGAACCCGCAGCCTGATTGATATTCTGGTCCTCACGGCGCTGGCCCGACGCGCTGCGCACGACATGCCCGCCGCACTCGAGGCCCTGCGTCGGGCGATCGCTCTGGCCGAACCGGAGGGCATCCGTCGGCCGTTCATCGACGACGGCGAGGGGCTTGGCGGCCTGCTCAAGCAGTTGAGCAGGCGGGAAGCGTCATCTGCCTTCGTCCGCAGCATCACGGTCCCTGGCGGGAGCGCTGCGGTGTCCGTCGCGAGCGACCACCCGGATCTGATCGAACCGCTGAGCGACCGCGAAGTCGACGTGCTGCGCCTCCTCCGCACCGACCTGAGCGGCCCCGAGATCGCCGACGAGCTTGCCGTCTCGCTCAACACCCTGCGCACCCACACCAGGAACATCTTCCAGAAGCTTGGCGTGAACAGCCGCAGGGCGGCCGTCCGCCGGGCCGAAGACCTGGCGCTCTTTGTCAGGGCGCACACAACCTAAGCGCCCCCAAAAAGCATGTCGTCTCACCATGTCTGCTCACCACATCGGGTGAGTACGGCTCACCACGTGCACGACGATAGTCATCCTCAGCGGACTGCGGTTCGCCGTGACGAATGCTGAGGACATCATGACGACCAGATCCGGCCGATCGAGCCAATCCGGAACCTACGACATCCGCCTGCGCGGCCAGCTCGACCAGCAGTGGGCCGAGCAGCTCGGGGTCCCGGAGCTGATCCACGAACCCGACGGGGTGACGCTGCTGCGCGGCGTTGCCGCCGACCAGGCCGCGCTGCACGGCCTGCTGCAGCGCATCCGCGATCTTGGCGTGCCGCTGATCTCGGTCACCCACGTCCCCGCCACGACCATCGACTGACCATCAACCCTGAGGAGAGCTACCGTGACCACCACCGCCACCACACACCGCCCGCTGACCGCCGACACGCTCATCCGCGCAACCGGACCCTTCGCTATCCTGGCGGGGCTCATCTTCGCCGGCATCCAGCCAATTCATCCGCCCGACTTCGTCGGTTCTGTCACCTCGCCGCAGTGGACCGTGATCATTTCCCTCAAGCTCGTGATGTGCCTGTTCTTCATGGTGGGCACAGCCGGCCTCTACTTCCGGCAGATGAGCAAGGCGGGCTGGCTTGGCCTCGCAGCCTTCATCCTGTTCGTCTTGAGCTGGTGGCTGCAGACCGGGTTCGTCTTTGCCGAACTGTTCGTGTTGCCGCCGCTCGCTGCCGCCTCGCCCCAGTTCGTCGACAGCCTCCTCGGCATCGTCAACCAGCATCCAGGTCCGCTGGATGTCGGCGCCATGGGCATCGTCTATGGAGTGCTGAGCGTCCTCTACCTGGCCGGTGGCATCCTGCTCGGCATCGCAACGGTCCGAGCCGGCGTCCTTCCGAAGGCTCCCGCAACCGTGCTGGCGCTGGCCGCGCTGCTCACGCCTGCCGCGGCGCTGCTGCCGCACGACTTCCAGCGCTACGCCGCCATCCCGATGGGCCTGGCATTCGTCTGGCTGGGGTTCGCCCTTTGGTTCCCTCGCACCTCCGTCGCCCCCGGCGCGTCGCGTGCCACGCAGTTGATCGCCGCGGCCTAGCCGTTTTACCAGGAGTACAGGCGATGAGCCTTGCCAACGGTTTCCCGATGGCGCCGCCCCGCGTTGACACGCCCACACGCGGCCGCTCAGCCGGATGGCTCATGGCTTTCCTCGTGATGTTCAGCGCGCTGCCACTGAGCTTCGGCGTCCTTCGGCTGCTGCAGTTGGCGGGTATCTCGCAGGTGATGCCGGCGGCGATGGCCCCGCCACTGCCGCTGGTGCTGCACATTGCAGGGGCGCTGGTCTACGCGCTGCTGGGCGCCTTCCAGTTCTCGCCTTCCATCCGCCGGCGGTGGCCCGTCCTGCACCGCGCCTCAGGACGTCTGTCGCTGGCGGGAGCCTTGCTGGTCGTCGTATCGGCGCTCTGGCTCACTGCCATCTATGCGAACCCCACCGCCGGCGGCCTGGTTCTTGTGATGCTGAGGGTGGTCGTCGCGTCGGCAATGGCGCTGTCCATCGGACTCGGACTCGCCGCAGCCATCAGGCGCGACATCCTCCACCATCGGCAATGGATGATCCGCGCCTACGCCCTCGGCCTCGGATCGGCCACACAGATGCTCGTGCTCATGGCGGCCGAGATCGCCACGGGCGGTCCCCCGACCGATCTCAACCGCGCGCTGCTCATGGGGCTGGCCTGGGGCATCAACCTCGTGGTCGCGGAGCGGCACATCCGGCGCGTATCGCGCGGAAGCTAGCTGGCGTTCCGTGCACGAACAAGGTGTGAGCCGTGCGCGTTCCGCCACGTCCCGCAGCCGCCTATCCTCAACATCGCAATCATCCCGCCGCCGGAGGCCTTCACCATGACCAAACACGCGACTGTCCCCCTCACACCTGAGCGCCCCACGCGGGTTGCGATCCGCGATCGCTTCGGTTCTCCCGAGGTCGTCCACCCGCGAGGCCGGGCCCTCGTAGCAAGAGGTGAACGTCCATGACCGACATCCTCAGCACCACCCTGCTGGTTGTGGTCCACACCCCCGTCTGGGTCTGGCTTCTCTATGCCGTGCTGCTGTCCCTCGGGATCGTCCGTACCCGCGACAGCATCGTGCCACTCTGGCGCATGCTGATCCTGCCTCTCGTGGTGACCGTGCTCGCTGCCACGAGCGTCATCGGTGCAGGCCTCGACGCCGCGTTCGCAACGGGCCTCGGCCTTGCCGCAGGTGCGGTGGCGGGATGGCCGCTCGAGCGGCCCGGCGCGGTCCGCCGCCTGCCCGGCGGCTCGCTCTGGCTGCGCGGGGAGTGGCTGTCGCTGGTCCAGATCGTGCTGGTCCTCGTCGCCCGTTACGCCACCAACGCCGTTGGCGCGATGAACCCGGTCCTGCACGCCAACCCGATCTGGCACTTGGGGACGCTGATCGTCTGCTCGTTGCTCTCGGGTCTCTTCCTCGGTCGCACCGGCAGGAGACTTCGAGATTACGTCTTTCCCGCTCGATCACGGCGGCCAACCGAAACCGCAGAGATGATCGCGTGAGGAGTGCGGCCAACTGCGTGATTGTTCAGTCGTGGGAGCAGATGACGCTCACGCCATCCACTCGGGACAGCGCCCGCAAGCGGTTGAGGTTCTGCCGTGCTGCCGGGGGATCGGTCGACATGATGCGCTCGTAGCATCTCAGGCCGAACGGCATGTGGCCCCCTTCGAGCTGGCTCTGATGCAGGTAGGCATCGCCGGCGTGAAGCAGCCAGCCATCCGCCGTGCTGATGGCAATGCCGGCGTGTCCCAGGGTGTGCCCACGCAGCGGCACCATGAGGATTTCCGGCGGCAGGCCATCAAGGGCGCGCACCGACTGGAAGCCGAACCAGGGTTCGCCGCCCGCGCCATAGGTGCGCCAGTCCCGGACATTGACCCAGTTGGCGGGGCGATAGCGTTGCGCGTCGACGAAGCTGCGCCTGCGGCGTTCGGCCGCCTCGCGCTCGGCGGCAAGGACATGGACGCGGGCCTCCGGAAAATCATCGATGCCACCGGCATGGTCGAAGTCGAGATGGGTCACGACGATGTGCCGCACATCGCGGGCCGAATAGCCCAGCTTCTCCACCTGTCGCAGCGCCGTGTCCTCCGCGCGCAGCCGCGTGTTGAGAACGAGCACCGGCCAGATGAAGGGCAGCCGCCGGTACGGCCGCCCGGTGACGTCCTGCATCCCGTAGCCGGTGTCGATCAGCACGAGCCCGTCGGAAGCCTCGAGCAGCAGCACACGCGTCGGGATGTGCGCGAGCAGCCCGCGACTCCTGCCATCAAAGAGCGCGCCGCCAAGCGGGCAGTGTGTTCCGCAGTTGAGATGATGGATATGCAAGACGGCCTCCAACCTGTGCGGCGGCGCTCGGTCCGCCCGGCTATGCTGCGGTTCGCTTGATCGGGGAGACGCTGTTGCCACCTGTCGCCACAGCGCGGGTTGCCCAGTCCAGCGACAGGTCGGCGACCTCCTCCCAGCCCGGATCCATGCAGGTCCAGTGAGAGCGGTCCGGGAAGATGCGCAGTTCGGTCAGCGAGGGAGCCCGCCTCTGCCGGGCATAGATCGCCCTGGTCATGCTGGCATCGGCAATGAGGTCCCTGCCGCCACCGATCAAGAGCAGCGGCGCCCGCTTGGGGTTGTCCCAGGTGAGCTTGCCGGACTGGGTCAGGATGCCGTCCCAGTAGAGCTTGCCCGGAGTGGGCACGATGTACCGGTCATAGAGCGGGTCGGACTGGCCGGCCGGGATGGTCTGGGCGAACCGCGTCGCGAAGAACTTCCGCGACATGTGCATGACCCGGCCCCAGCTGCCGAGCGATCCCAGCACCGGGAAGGCCGAGACGATGGCATGTGGTCCCAGCGGCACGCCCGTGGTGGGCGCCGGATCGATAGCGACGCCTGCCGCGCCCAGCCCGCGGTCGAGCAGGCTCTGCACGAACACTGCGCCGGCCGAATGACCGATCAGGATAGGGGCTTCGGGCAAGGCGCGGATGGCGCGCTCGTAGCTCTCGACGATCCTCTCGAAGCCGACCTTCCTCAGTTCCGGGTGGGGATTGGCGCGCAGTTCCGCCGGGTCGCGATCATCGAACGGCCAGTTCGGCGCCACTACCGTGAAGCCCCTGGCCTGGTAGCGGGTTATCCAGTTCTCCCAGCTTCTGGCATTGAGCCAGGCGCCGTGAATCAGCATGATTGTGTTGGTCATTTCGCAGTCTCCTGGTTGAGGCAGTCACAAGGCAAGGCGATGCGGCGCAGCTGGCGCCAACGTCCGGGACTGATGCCGGTGTGGCGATGAAAGGTGCGGGAAAAGTGCGACTGGTCGACAAAGCCGCAGGCGTCGGCGATCTCGACCAGTGGCGCGCTGGACGCGAGCATGAGCCGCATTGCCTCGCGCACCCGGTACCGGCAAACCAGCGCATGGGGTGATGCGCCGAAGCTCTCCCGGCATGCCCGCGAGAAGTGGCTGACCGACAGTCGCGCGATGGCCGCCAATGTTCCGACGTGGATCCGTCCGGTCACGTGCTCGGCGATGTAGCGGACCACTCGCCTTTCCTGCCAGGGGGGCAGTCCGCCGACAAAGGGCCGTGCGGGACCGGGCGGCAGACGGCCGAGGCCGAGCTGCCTGCCCGACGCGTCGGCCGTCAGGGCGTGGAACGCGTCGTTCTGGACTTGCGGCCTGGTTACTGGTTGGGCGTGCATGTTCGGTGTCCTCTCGGGGGGGCGGCCGGATCCAACGCGTGGCGGGGCCATGGCGGCCGGTGCGGTGTCGCTGTCTGGTCAGGCGGCCGTGCGCACCGCAGAGGTGCCGGTCACGAAGCTCCACAGGTCGGCGTTGATCCGGTCCTTCTGGGTGGTGCAGATGCCGTGGTCGCCGCCGGCGTAGACGGTGTAGGTGGCGCCGTTCACGATCTGCGAGGACAGGTTGCCCGACGCCGCGATCGGCACGATCTGGTCGTCGTCGCCATGGAGGATCAGGGTGGGTATGTCGAACCGCCTGAGGTCCTCGGTCAGGTCGGTTTCCGAGAACGCCTTGATGCAATAGTGGCTCGCCGGCATCCCGGCCATCATGCCCTGCAGCCAGAAGCTGCGGCGGACGCCCTCGCTCACTTTCGCGCCATCGCGGTTGTAGCCTTAGAACGGAAGCGAAAGATCCATGAAGAACTGGCTGCGGTCGGCCTGCACGCCGGCCCGGATCGCATCGAAGACCTGCATGGGCAGGCCCAGCGGATTGGACGGCGTCTTCAGCATCAGCGGCGGTACCGCGCCGATCAGCACGGCCTTGGCCACCCGCCCGGTCCCGTGTCGCCCGATATAGCGCGCGACTTCACCGCCACCGGTGGAATGGCCGATGTGAACGGCGTCCCTCAGGTCGAGATGTGCGACGAGCTCTGCGAGGTCATCGGCATAGGTGTCCATGTCATTGCCGTGGAGGGGCTGGCTCGAGCGGCCATGGCCGCGGCGATCATGGCCGATGGCGCGATAGCCGCGCTGCGCGAAAAAGAACATCTGATCCTCGAACGCGTCGGCCGAGAGGGGCCAGCCATGCGAGAAGACGATCGGCTGTCCGCTTCCCCAGTCGTTGTAGTAGATTCGGGTGCCGTCCCTGGTGGTGAAGGTGCTCATCTGGTCCTCGTTGA
Source organism: Devosia sp. J20-27 (assembly GCF_055808595.1). Classification (NCBI taxonomy): domain Bacteria; kingdom Pseudomonadati; phylum Pseudomonadota; class Alphaproteobacteria; order Hyphomicrobiales; family Devosiaceae; genus Devosia; species Devosia sp. J20-27. Next base: position 1,341,645 of record NZ_CM147875.1, read on the forward strand.
AAATGAGAGAGAAAGGACGTGCCGACGCTGCATGGGAGAGGCGCCGGCACGCAGGGCCGCGAGGCGGGGGCAGGCTCGCGGGAACTAGGTTCTGTACCCATAAAGGGGATTCCCTTTGAGTACGAAGGCTGATTCAACCTCCTGAATGGAGGTGGCGATGGCTCGATTTGATCTCAGCGATGCGGAGTGGCGGATCATTCTGCCCCTCCTGCCCAACAAGCCGCGCGGAGTGCCGCGCACCGATGACCGACGGGTGATCAACGCCATCTTCTATGTGCTGCGCACCGGCTCGCCCTGGCGCGACCTGCCGGAGCGCTACGGCCCCTATACGACCGCCTATAACCGGTACAACCGGTGGGCCAAGGCCGGGGTGTGGCTCGGGATATTCGAAGCCCTCGCCGAGCGCTCGCCGCAGTCGATGGCGCTGATCGACAGTTCGATCATCCGGGCACACCAGCACGCCGCGGGCGGAAAAAAGGGGGCCCGGATCACGCCATCGGTCGGTCTCGTGGAGGACTGAGCACCAAAATCAATGCCGTGGTCGATGGGACCGGCCTGCCGATCCGCATCATGCTCACTCCCGGCCAAGCCTCCGACAAGCAGGCCGCCGCCGTCCTCATCGAGAGCCTTACACGCACCCGCGACCTTGTTGCCGACCGCGGCTATGACGCTCGCGTCCTCATCGACCTGGCTGCGGCACGGGGAGCCCGTGCCCACATCCCCACACAGAAAGACCGCAGGGTCCAGCGCAGCATTGACCGGGGCCTCTATCGCGAACGCAATCTGGTCGAGCGCTTCTTCTGCAAACTCAAACACTTCCGTCGCGTCGCCACACGATTCGACAAGCTCGCCCGCAACTTCCTCGCCAGCGTTCTGCTCGCCTCAATCCGACTCTGGACCAGAAGTTATGAGTCCAAGACCTAGTTGGCCGTCGCGGCGCCCTTGGCCGCGTCCATGATCAGCTGGGCGGTCTCCCTGGCGTGGGCAATGAACGCCAGATGGCCGCCACTCACCTCCTGGACTGTCGAACCGGCGCGCGTGAACATCATCTTCTGCAGCTCGGGCGGGATGACGTGGTCGGCATCGGCGGTCTGATACCAGGTCGGCTTGCTCTTCCAGGCCGCCACGGTCAGCGGGAATGCGCCGGCATCGTTGAGCGAGATCGGCACCTGCGAGTCGCGCAGGAACTCGGCGTCCTGCACCGGGAGAGAGTCGGCAAAGCCGGGGACGTACGCAGCTTCCGTGAAGAAGGCAAAGCCATCGGCGGTGAAGTCGAACGGAGGCGGGTGGGCGGGATCCTGCGGGATCATGCCGAACACGCTTTCGCCGACGTCGGGCATGAAGGCCTCGACATAGACGAGGCCCGCAACCTTGTCGTGGTCGCCCGCCTCGGTGATCACTGCGCCACCATAGGAGTGGCCGACGAGGATGGTCGCACCATCCATGCGGTCGAGCACGCGGTCCGTTGCCGCGACATCGGCGGTGAGCGAGGTCAGCGGGTTCTGCACCATGCGGACATTGTAGCCCTCGGCCTTGAGGATCTCGTACACCGGCCGCCAGCCCGAGCCATCGGCCCAGGCGCCGTGCACCATGACGATATTCTTGATCTCGCTACCGGCCGCGTGCGTGGCGCCGGTCATTGCCGTCGCGATGACGGCGGCGGCCAGCAATACCGGCCAGGACGTACGTGTGGGTAACATTGTGCTTCTCCTGCCGAGGTGATCTCGGGTGCCACCTTGATCGGCGATGCAGCGGCGGAGAGCGAGTGAATGTCCGTGAAGGTTTGCGAACGCCGCCCCGATGGCGATTTGCAAAGATTCACTTCAACCGGCGCGTCGCGAGGCGGATCATCGCGCCGATGACCAACGCTTGCAGGATGCAGGACATGAATGGACATGTGATCGGGATAATCGGAGCCACCAGTACCGGCCTCGCACTGGCCCGCCTCGTGTCGAGCATCGGCATCGAGGTGGCGCTGGCCGGCGTACCGCAGGCCACGGACCTGGGTGAACGCGTGCATGTTACAAGCATCGAGGAAGCAGCCGATCCGGAGATCGTCGTGCTCGCAACCGAGTTCGATGGCGTGCCGCAGGTTCTGGCGCAGATCCGTAACTGGGATGCGAGAATTCTGGTCGATGCGACGAGGCCCGTGACTCGGGCCGGCCTTCCCCAGAGCCGGCAGGTCGCCGACCTCGCGCCTGGTGCGCAAGTCATCAAGTCGCTGGGATCATCCGCCAGCGCTGTGTACGACCGTCCCATGCCATGGCCCGGCCTGCGGCACGTGATCTTCATGTGCGGTGATCACCCGAGAGCCAAGCGGCAGTTCACGGGCTTCCTCGACAGGCTGGACCTGCATGGCATCGACCTGGGCGGGCTCGAGGACGGCTCGCGGCTGCTCGACCCCCCTGATGGACCGCTCGGCGGCACGGCGCTGTTTGCCGAGGTCAGGCCGGCCGTGGCGACGTAATTCACAACTATTCACACTGTTGACCTCCCGCGTGCGGCTACAACATGCCCGTATCAGGGGAGGGCAAGATGGTGATTGCAGTTGCAGACGTGACGACCGACAGCCCGCAGGTCGACGCCAGTCTCTATGCACGGCTTGACCGGCTTGGGGTGACCTGGCTGCACCTCTGCATCCTTGGTGTGGCCTCGATCGGCTTTGCCTTCGACCTGCTCGAAGTGGCACTCGGCAATGTTCTCTCGGCCGTGTTCTCGCAAGGCGAGGCCGCTGCCGACCCGGTCCGGCTCAGCTGGCTGCTGGCCGCGATGTATGTGGGCGCCATCATCGGCGCGCCCGCCGCCGGCTGGCTGGCCGATCGGGTGGGGCGCAAGCTGGTCCTGATGGCAGTCCTCGCAGTGCTCGCTGTGACCTCGCTGTCGGCTGCCCTGAGCTCCGGCATTGACGCCCTGATCGTCTCGCGGCTGCTTTCGGGGCTTGCGCTCGGCGCCTATCCGCCGCTGGTCATTGCCTACCTCACCGACATCCTGCCGCCACGCCGGCGCGGGCTGCTGATCATGGTCGCATCGGCGCTGGCCGCCCTCGGACCGGTCCTGATGATCTTTTTTGTGCGGTGGCTCACGCCGCTGCAGCCGCTGGGTCTCGAGGCATGGCGCTGGGCGTTCATCGTGGGCACCGCCGGTGCCGCGGTCACGGCGATCCTCTTTGCGCTGGTGCTGCCGGAATCGCCACGTTGGCTGGCGGCGCGCGGCCGCTCCCGCGAGGCCGAAGTCCAGCTGCGTCGCCTGGAACTCTCCCGCGTGGTGGCAAAAGGCGGCGCAGAAGCAGCCACCGTGGCGAGGCAGCCGACGGCGTCGCCGGCGCCGGCTCAGGAGAGTGCACGACGGCCGTTCGTGCCGATGGCCGCGCTCTCGTTCCTCGGTCCCTGGTCCATGGTGGCCTTTCCGGTGCTGATGGGCGCCGTGCTGATCGAAAAGGGTTTCCAGCTTGCCGACACGCTGCTCTATGTCGGCATCTCGACCTTCGGTCCGGTCATTGGCACTCTGCTTGCCGCCCCCTTCCTCGACCGGCTCGACCGACGTCTGGCGGTGGCGCTCTGGGCCGGCGGGATGCTGGTCAGCGGGGCGGCATTCGCCTGGAGCTTCAATCCGGTCTGGCTGATGGCCTCCGGCGTCATCTTCTACATTTTTGCGTCGCTCCAGGCGCCGACCCTTTCGATCTATGCGGCGGAGTCGTTTCCAACCGGCACGCGGGCCGGCACGACTTCCGTGCTGTGGGCAATCAACCGGATTGCCTCGGCCGTCGGGCTGCTGCTGCTTGTGCCTCTTCTCAGAACCGCCGGCGTATGGCCGATGGTGACCATCATCCTGGGGTCGCTGTCCCTGGTCATCGCCGTGGCGCTGGTGTTCGGTCCGGTCGGCCGCGGCCGACGCGCCATCGATTAGGCCACGGCGCGCTCGGCCAGTTCGGACGCCCGACGAAAGTCAGCCGTTTCCCGCCCTTCCACGAAGCGGGCGAGCAGAGGTCGCAGCAACCGGGCTGCCTCCTCGCGGCCCTGCCGTTGCAGCAGCTGTTCCGCCTGCGTCGTTGCGATGCGGAGCTCCCAGCTCAGCGCGCCCTGCCGCTGTGCCATGGCCATGGCGCGCTCCAGCTGGGCGTCTGCTTGCGCCGGGTCGTCGCCGGCTGCGGCGCGCCGCGCGGCCTCGCTGCGGAAAATTTCCGGCGCGCACCAGGCGGCATGGCCGGTATCGACGCGCAGGACCAGTTCCGGCCCGATGAATCGTCCGTCCAGCGCGCCCATGAACTCATCCACCATCGGCCCCGCTTCGGTGCTGATCCCCGGCCGGGGATCCGCTGCGTCTCCCGTCGACTTGATGGCGAGGATCTCGTCGAACCGTTCGGTCCAGCGTTCCCACCAGCCGAGCGCCAGCTTGCGGGCGTGAAGCCGCATTTCGTCGTTCATCTGGCGGGCGCTGTCGAGTTCACCACGCCAGATGGCGATCGGAATGGCGGCCAGCGCCCATGCCTGGCAGGGCGCATAGGCCGCATCCCCGAACGAGGCTTCGATCGCGCGCCGTGCCAGATCGACGGCGCGGTCGGACATGCCCAGCAACCAGTGCGCCCGGGCCTGAACGATGCGCATGCTCACATCGACCGCGATCGGGAACAGCATGTACGACGTCGGTACGGTCTTGACCGGGCTGCTCAACACCCGCTCGGCGAGCGTGATGGCCCGCGCATGATCACCCAGTCCCGACCGTGCCTGCGCCAGACAGCGATCGGCGATAAAGGCGATGGCGGGATCGTTGTGGCCGCGCGCGATCATCGCCAGTTGCTGTCCGTAGGTTTCGCAGGAGCGATAGTCCGCCACCCCGTAGGCCCAGGCGAAGGACCCGGCGAGAGCCTCGACCTGCATCGCCGGCACGCCGATGCGTGTGGCGATGTCCAGTGCCCTGGCATAGTTTGCGGCCACCACCTGGCTGGACCCGCTGGTCATGTTGGTCAGCCCGGCGTAGGCGATGCACAGCCGGGCCTCGATATTGGGTGCCGGCGAGAGATCGAACGGGTAGGAGCGCAAGGTGAGAGACACCCGCTCCTTCAGTTCGTCGATGAGCCAGAGCCTGAATCCCAGCGTGGTGAACCCGGACATCAGCTCGAGGCCGATGCGCTGGTCGCCGCCGGTCGCAAAGGCCCAGTCGAGCGCCGCGCGGGCATCGTCGACCATGCCTCGATAGCGCGCCAGCCAGTCCGATGGGCTCACCTGGCCCCACAGCCGCTGCGCTTCGGCAAGGGCGTCGCGAAAGTAGGCGGCGTGTCGCTTCTGCACGTCGCGCTGCTCCGCCGTTTCCGCCAGCTTGTTGGTCGCATAGACGCGGGTCACCACCGGCAACCTGTAATAGACTTGGTCGCCGCTGACGTCGGCAGCCAGCAGGGATTTGGCGCTCATGTCCATGACCAGTGCCAGCGCCTCGGACCTGGTCATGAGGGTATCGGAGGCTACCGCGACGGCCGCGTCCTGCGAGAAGCTGCCGCGGAATGCAGAAAGCCGGCGGATCACAGTCTGTTCGTCGGCCGAAAGCAGATTGTAGCTCCAGTCCAGCAGAGCATTGAGAGACTGATGGCGCGATCGCGCCGTGCGGGCGCCGCGGACATCGAGGATTGCGCTGGACTCCAGCCGGCTCGCAAGCTCGTCGATACTGAACGATCCGGTCTGCGCAGCGGCGATCTCTATTGCCAGCGGCAGCCCATCCAGTTCGCGGCAAATCCTGCTGACGACCGCAACGGCGCGCGCATCGAACTCGAGGCTGTCCGTCGTGGCGCTGGCGCGCTCGATGAAGAGTTCAATCGCCGAGTACTCGCCCGTGACAGCGTTGACGGGGTCTTTATGCTCGGCGGGGAAGGTCAGCGATGCCAGCCGATGCACCCATTCCCCCGCCACGCGAAGCGGCTCCCGGCTGGTGGTGATGACAGACACCTGCGGTGCGCCAGCCAGCAGGCCCTCGACGAGCTGAGCTGCGGCATCGAGCAGGTGTTCGCAATTGTCGAGCACGAGCAGCATGCGGCGCGAGCGCATGTGACTGACGAGACTGACAACCGGATCGGGTCCCCCCAGTGCGACGCCCAGCACGGATGCGATGGCGCTGGGCAAGAGGGCGGCTTCGTCGATTGGCGCCAGATCGATGAAGGCGATGCCGTCCTGATGGCGGCCGGACAGCTGGTCGGCAGCGGCAACTGCCACCGTCGTCTTGCCGATGCCCCCCGCGCCAGTGATGGTCAGCAAGCGTCGGCTGGCTGCCTGCTCGATGATCGCCGTCAGCGCCTGGTCACGGCCGATGAGCCGCGTCAGTGGCGCGGGCAGGCTTCGTCGCACAGTCTGCGACGGTGCCGGCTGCTGAAAGGGCGTCGCCCAGTTGAGCTTTTCGACCGGTGCAGTGAAGCAATAGCCGCGGCCCGACACATTGACGATGAAGCGGGACTGCTCGCTGCCGCCGAGAATCCTGCGCAGGGCAGCGATGTGGACCCTCAGGCTGGACTCTTCCACAAATGTGTCGGGCCAGGCCACCGCTTCCAGTTCGCCCTTGGAGATGATCTCGCCGGCACGCCCGACTGCCCAGCCTCACCGGCTTGCCAGCGTCCAGCAGCAGCTTCTGATAGGGCAATAGGTGAAACGTGCCGAAGGCCGCGGCCGGCTGGCTGGAGAGCAGATCGTCGTAGGACCCGTCTTGCATGCTGCACCCATGGCAATGCTCGCCCCGCAAGTATCGTGTCCCTTGGGCCGGGGGAGGTGGGCTCGGCAATAATCATGTTAGGCGTGACAATGTGTAATCATTTCACCTAGTATGAATAGCGTCAACCCCGGAGATGCTGGTGAAGGTTTCGAGACAACAGGCGGAGAAGAACCGGGCCGACCTGATCCATGCCGCCCGCCGGCTGTTCCGTCAGCACGGTTTCGCCGGTGTCAGCGTGGCATCGATTGCCAAGGCCTGCGGACTTACCCCGGGAGCGTTCTACAGCCACTTCTCGAGCAAGCGGGACATCGAACAGCTGGCGATCGTGTCGATGATCGAAAAATCGGCGGAGGACTGGCGCGCCGTTGTCACGGCCAATCCTGCCGCCCCCCTCGATGCGCTGGTGAGTGGATACCTCACGCACGACCATGTCAGCGCAGGGGATGTGGGTTGCACCTTTGTTGCCCTGGGGGCCGACCTCGCCCGCGGCGATCACGAGGTGCGGGCAGCGGCCGCAGGCAGCTTGCCGCTGCAGATTGCCGTCCTCGAGAGCCTGTTCGCGGGCGATGCGCCGGAGGTGCGCAACAGCAAGGCGCTGGCCGCCTATGCCAGTCTGGTCGGCGCGGCAACCATGGCCCGCAGCCTCGACGATCCTGAGCTGATAAAGCGGATAACCGAAGCGGCAGCCGACCAGATCATGCGGATGCGAACCCCAGGTGTCGCTGCCTGAAGCCTGCTGTCGCGATCGAATCCGCACTGTCCAGATCCATGTAGTCCGAACGGACTACATGGGGATGTCTTGCCCGGCGGCGCAATTCCGTTTCTTCTCAGGCAACGGTCCGAGTTCGGTGGTGCCCAAGGTGCCGCAAAGATCCCTGGCCACGTGGGGGCGCGAGTCCGCCCAAGCAGTTCAATCCATGCCGGTGCCCTCGGTCCGGCCGTCCGACCGAAAGCGGCTTTCCATGACCCGACGCCCCAACATTCTCTGGATCTGCACCGATCAGCAGCGCTTCGACACTATCGGCGCGCTGGGCAACCCGCATGTCTCGACGCCCAATATCGACCGGCTGGTTGCCGAGGGTACGGCTTTCGAGCGCACCTATTGTCAGGCCCCGATCTGCACGCCGTCGCGCTCGTCCTTCCTCACCGGGGTCTATCCGAGCACCGGCAAGGCCAACCGCAATGGCAATGACCGGTTTCCCGGCATGCACCCGCTGGTCACCCGGATCATGGCCGACAATGGCTATGTCTGCGGCAATATCGGCAAGCTGCACCTCGCCAGTCCCTATCACCGCATGGAGCCGCGCACCGATGACGGCTATGCGGTGTTCGAGTATTCGCATGCGCCGCGCGACGGCTGGCCGGAAGGCCATGCCTATGCCGACTGGGTCAAGGCACAGGGCCAGTCGCTCGACGAGCTGACCAGGAGCGTCGATGGCGTGCCCAAAGAGCTGCACCAGACCACCTGGGCCACCGAGCGCTCGATCGCCTTCATGGACGATCACCGCGAGCAGCCGTGGCTGCTGAGCATCAACATCTACGACCCGCACCCGCCCTTCAATCCGCCCAAAGAGTACCGGGCGCAGTTCGACCCCAAGGACATGCCCGGTCCGCATTTCCGCCAGAGCGACATCGTGGCCCAGCAGAAACTCGGCACCATCGATTTCCAGTCCAGTCCGCACGATCCCGCGCGGCTCGACATCAACCACCCGATCCTGCCCAAGAGTCTGGTCTCGGGCGAAGGCGATCCGGCCGGCGAGTCCGCCGGCGAGCGCGATGCCTGGACGCTGCAGGCGGCCTACTACGCCATGATCAAGCTGATCGACGACAATCTGGGCCGCCTGCTGGCGGCGCTGGACGAGCGAGGGCTGCGCGAGAACACGGTGGTCATCTTCACTTCCGATCACGGCGAGACGCTGGGCGACCACGGCTTGATCCAGAAGGGCTGCCGCTTCTACGAGGGGCTGGTGCGGGTGCCGCTGATCTGGAGCTGGCCCGGTCATATTGCGGCCGGACAACGCCGCGATGCGCTGGTCGAACTCATGGACAAGGCGCCGACCATTCTCGATTTCGCCGGCATCGAGATTCCGGCGCACATGCAGGGCCGCTCGCTGCGGCCGCTGCTCGAGGATGCCGCAGCGCCGGACCAGCACCGCGAGTTCGCGCGCTGCGAATATTACGACGCGCTCGATCTGCCCGATGCGACGCGGGCCACCATGATCCGCACCGACCGGCACAAGCTCGTCGTCTATCACGGGCACAATCTTGGTGAGCTGTTCGACCTCGAGACCGACCCTTGGGAGCATGACAATCTCTGGGACGATCCGGCCCACGCGACGCTCCGCTCCGAACTGTTGCTCAAGAGTTTCGACGCGGCGGTTGCCACTTTCGAACATGGTTCGAAGCGCATCGGGCCCTACTAGGCGTGCGACGGACGGGGGCCATGCAGACTTGACCGACCCTACCCCTGATCCGGCGGTGCGGCCGAGAAATGCCGAGGCGTGGGCGGCATGGTTCTGGGACAGCCTGCTGCCGGGCTGGCTGGGCCGGGTGCAGGATCTGGACGGCGGCGGCGTCCACGATGCGCTGGCGCTGGATGGCAGTCCTGACCTCGCAGCCGAAAAGACCGTGCTGGCGCAGGCGCGGACGCTCTTTTCCTTCGCCCATCTGGCGCCGCTTTCCGATGATCCGGCACCGCATGCCGCGGCCGGCCGGCAGGTCGACATGCTGCGCCGCTTTCGCAAGGCTCCGGGTCTCTACCGCCGCGCCGTCAGCCGCTTCGGCGGGGCCAGTGGACGGGCTGCAGACGAACTGGCCAGAAGCTACGATCAGTGCTTCGTCATTCTTGGCCTTGTCACCTGGAACAGGCTCGCGCCCTCTGCCGCAGTCGAGACCGAGATCGAGGCCTGCTGGCAGGCGCTTGCCGACCATCTGACCGATCCGGCAACTGGTCTTCTCCTCGAAGACGACAGCCGTTTCGATCCTGCCGCCCCGGAAGCGCCGCCACGCGCGCAGAACCCGCACATGCATCTCTACGAGGCCTGCCTGCAGGCCTCTGAAATGACCGGGCAGCCCCACTGGCTCGAGCGGGCGCAGCAGCTGCGCGCCATGGCGCTGCGCCACTTCTTTGACAACCATACCGGCAGCCTTGTCGAGTTCATCGCCCCCGACCTCTCGCCGCTGGCCGGAGCCGCCGGGGCCCGACGCGAGCCCGGGCATCAATATGAATGGGCCTGGCTGCTGCTGCGGGAGACGGAACTGGGCGGGGACGCGGCAGTGCACGACACGGCAGCGCGTCTCATGCAGTTTGCCGACCGCTTCGGCCGTGTCGCCTCCGGCCCCCTTCGGGGTGCCGCCTGCGATGCGCTGTGGCCGGATGGTACGGTCATGGAGGCGACCTGCCTGCTCTGGCCGCAAACCGAGGCCATCAAGGCGCTGGCCGTCCGGCATATGGCCGGTGACGCCGGTGCCGGACAGCGCGCCCGCGACCTTTTGTGTCTGATGTTCGAGCGCTGGTTCGCCGGGCATGCGCTCTGGATCAACCGCGTCGACGCCACCGGCACGGTGATCTGGCCCGAGGCCCTGACGCGGCTCTTCTACCACGTCGTTCTGGCACTGACGGAAGGCGCCCGGGCCGGACTGTGGCCGGGGATCGCCCGGCGATAATGCGGACGAGCCAACGGTCCTGAGCTGGCTCGATCGCCATTCATACCAGTCCTAGATCTGTTTCCGGAACAGGCCGGGCGTGACTGCCGTGGCGCGGCGAAATACCCGGGTGAAGTGGCTCTGGTCGGCGAAGCCGCATTCGAGGGCAATGTCGGCAAGCGACATGGCATTGCCGGCCAGCAGCGACTTGGCACGCTCGATGCGGCGCAGCAGCAGCCATTGGTGGGGTGCGACGCCGGTCGATCTCTTGAAGGCGTGGGCCAGGTGCATGGGCGAGAGGTGGCAGGCGGATGCGAGGTGTTGCAGTGATACATTGCCATCCAGGTTGGCATCGATCAGGGCTTTGGCGACCCGCAACTGCCAGGCGGTGAGACCATCGCGCACCGGCCTGGGCGTCTTCAGCGAGCTCCGGGTCGCGCAGAGATAGGTCCCGAAGGTGAACATCAGCTGGCTCGCGAACAGTTCGTTGGCTTCGTGCGGCGCGTCCAGCGCCGGCCGTACGGCGTTGCCGAGGCGGTGGATGACGTTGTCGCTGCTCACTTCCCCGGGGATGACCCGCAACTGGTCGATACGCGGGGCTTCCAGATCGTCGCAGAGGGCATTGAGAAAGCTGCGCGAGAGGTGAAAATGCAGGTGGTGCACATGGTGTTCGAAGCGTGCCGTGCCGATCGATTTGAGATCAAACAGGATGAACTGGCCCGGCTGGATATGGTGGGCTGAGACAGCCTTGCCGTCATACCAGAGGTCCACGAAGGGCAATGGATAGAGGCAGAAGGCCACATTGAAAGCGTCCTCGGGCACGACCTGGTCCGTCATGCCGAAATTCTCGCGGGCGCGGATTTCGGTTATGCCCATCAGGGCGCCGCTGAGCGGGCGCACGAAAAGCTTTCGTGCGTCACGCTGACGAAACCACTCGCCGGCCCGGCTGGGGGCGGTCGCCTCAGCAGGGCCCTCGGTCAAGAACACATCAGGCAACCCGGCCTCCCGGTACTGCTTCCGCAAGGAAAAATGTGTCGATCGAGCGAGTCTTGCTGACCCGCTTCATGCAAGAATACAGTCGAACCGGATCCTGAGTATAGAACAATTTTGTGCAATCGGGGGCCGATATTTGCCGTTTGGTATTATTTGATCCGATGTGCCGCCGCTGGCGGCCGAGAGCGGCCCGCATCGCAAGAACGTGCAATCAATCACCCTGTCCCGGTGCAAGGAGACGGCGGCGTGCCGATCACCTGCCGGAGATATCATCGAAATGCCGCTCCCAATCCTTGCGTTGCTCCTTGGGACCTTCGCCCTGGGCACAACAGAGTTCGTCGTAGCGGGCCTCTTGCCCCTCGTCGCGGCAGACCTTGCCGTCTCCGTCCCCACCGCCGGCTTCATCGTTACCGGTTACGCGCTGGGCGTGGCTGCCGGTGGGCCGGTGTTCGCACTGGCGGCCTCCAGGGTTTCTGCCCGCGCGGCCCTGCTGGGTCTGCTGGCTCTGTTTACCCTGGGCCAGGTCGCCTGCGCCCTCGCGCCGGGCTTTGCCTGGCTGCTTGCCATCCGCGTTCTCGTGGCCGCCTGTCACGGTGCCTTCTTCGGCATTGCGGCGGTACTGGCGACCCGAATGATGCCGCCCGAGCGCTCAGGCAGGGCCGTGGCCGTCCTGCTGGCCGGCGTCACCGCTGCCAATGTTCTAGGCGTCCCTGCCGGTACGGCAATCGGTGGGCTGCTGGGATGGCGCTTCGCCTTCTGGGCTGCGTTCGGGCTGGGGGCGGTGGCACTGCTGGCTGTGGCCGGCTGGGTCCCAGACGTTCCGCGAGGCCGGGCCGGTCGCAACGGGCTGGCAAACCAGCTGTCGCAGCTGCTGAAACCTGCTGTCTATCTCTCAGCGCTGGTCATCATTCTCAGCATGCTCGGTCAGCTCGCGCTTTTTGCCTATGTTGCATCTTACGTGACCACCGTTGCCGGTGCGGCGCCGGAGGCGATACCTCTTTTCCTGCTGATCTACGGCGTCGGGTCGACCCTTGGTGTCGTGGCAGGCGGCCGTCTTGCCGACTGGCGCCTGATGCCTTCGCTGCTGACTATTCTCTGCCTGCAGGCCCTGGTCTATCTGCTCATCGGCTTTACCGGCGGGGGCGGGGGGGTCATGCTGGTCCTCGCGCTGCTGTGGGGTTGCGTCGCCTATGCCTTTGCCGCTCCGGCACAGGCACAGATTCTGCGCAGCGCCAGCGCGGCGCCTGTGCTGGCGTCGGCACTCATCCCCACCGCTTTCAACATCGGGATCGCGCTGGGAGCCGCTGGCGGTTCGCTCGCCCTGCAGGTCTGGGACACGTTTGCGGTTCTGCCGTGGATCGGCGTTGCCGCGTCCAGCGGTGCCGCCCTCTTGGCGCTGGTGGCGTGGCGGCTGGAAACGGGCGACGCGGCGCCGGCGCCAGCGCCGCAGCCGCAACAGCAGCCTTGAGGGGCAGCGCCGAACCAGCCGCGGAAACAGCAAGAACGTTCAAGAGTTCGCCAGCGTCCGGACCGATCATTGCGACAGTCAGCGTGCAAGGAGGCACCAGTGGACAAGACCAACCTGTCTGGACAGACGAGGATCGAGGGCAGCAGTGGACTGCGGCTCAACTATCGCTCGTGGGACGTGGACGGGACCGCGCGTGCGGTCCTCGTGATCGTCCCCGGTTTCAATTCGCACAGCGGCTACTATGACTGGTTCGGTGCAGAGCTGTCGCAAGCCGGCGTGGCGAGCTACGCCGTCGACCTGCGCGGCCGCGGCCATTCCGATGGCGAGCGGTACTATGTCGAGACGTTCGACGACTATGTCGCCGACGTCCATACCGTGCTGCAGGTGGCGCGCGCGCGTCATCCCGGCACGCCGGTCTTTATCATGGGCCACAGCGCCGGTGGGGTCGTGGGCTGGCTCTATGCCCTTGAGCATCGCTCGGAAATTGCTGGCCTCATCTCGGAGAGTTTTGCCTTCCAGTTGCCGGCTCCGGACTTCGCGCTCGCGGTCATCAAGGGGCTCAGCCATCTCGCGCCCCACGCTCACGTCCTGGCACTCAAGAATGACGATTTCTCGCGTGACCCGGCCGTGGTTGCCGCCATGTCCGCCGACCCGCTGATCGCCCATGAAACCCAGCCCACGCGGACGCTCGCTGCCATCGTGCGCGCCGATACCCGGCTGAAATCGGAATTCGGTGCAGTTAAATTGCCGGTGCTCATCCTGCACGGCCTGGAGGATCGCGCCGCCAAGGCCTCCGGCAGCCAGTTTGCCTTCGATCACGTCGGCTCTGCCGACAAGACGCTCAAGCTCTACGAGGGCGTCTATCACGATCCGCTCAATGATCTGGGGCGCGAAGTGGTTCTCAAGGACATCGAGGCCTGGCTGCTCGCCCGGAGCGCACCACAATAAGCCGATCGCCGCTACTCCCGTCGCTCAGGCTCCCGTCGGCGCGACGGGAGCATGGGTGGTACTGCGGGTTCGCATCTGCTCGATCATGTGCTTGCCCGATCCGCGCACATGCGCCTCGATGACGCGCGCCGCGCCCTCCGGGTCGTGGCGCTTCACCGCGTCGATAAGCTGGCGATGCTCGCTGATGATCGCGGCCTCGCGCCAGGGCGCGTAACGATTATTGCGCGACAGGGCGCCGAGGATCTCGCGGTGCTTCCACCAGAGTTCGAGCGCGTGGGTGTTGAAATGGTGCTCGTAGAACACCCAGTGAAACTGGGTATCCAGCGCCCCGAATTTCGCGGTGTCCTCAAAGCCGACAGCTTCGATTTCCTTCTGGATGTCTTCCAGCCGCGCGATGTCGGCGCGTGTGGCGATGTCGACAAACCAGCGCGTGAAATAGGGTTCGAGCAGTACCTCGATATCGGAGATGTCGCGGATGAAATTGCCATCCATCGGCCGAACCCGTGCGCCGCGATTGGGCGAGATCACCACAAAGCCCTCGCCCCGTAGCTGCTGCAGCGCTTCCCGGACGGGATTGTTGCTGGTGCCGTAGCGTTCGGCCAGCGATGCCGTCTTGAGGCGCTCGTTGGGTGCAAGGCGGCCGGCAACGATGTCGTCGCGGATCATTTCATAGACGGTCGGCGCGCCCCCCGGGGCCGCCGGGATCCCGGCCGGTTCTTCTTCCATCATGGCTTCGTCCCTACCGCATCGGCGCTCACCGCGCCAGATGTCGAGAGTACACCAAAGTTGACAAAGAATGTACAATCTGAGAGCGTCCGCCGACCAAGAGCGGTATTCGGCCGCCTGGGGGAGAATGCCTGCTGCCCCGCGAAAAAAGGCGGGACAGGCGACGGCGAGTCCTTCGCCGGACGTCATTGATTGCCCTGATGTTCAGGCCGGAATCGCAGACGAGGCCCGTCGGCATCGTCGCGTTCATCGCGCCCCGCATGGGCTCCGACTGCGACTGACATGAGCGGCCAAAGGAAACGACTATGAAAATTACTGACATCACTCCGTTCCCCGTCTGGGTCGGCACGCGCAACCAGTTGCTCGTCAAGATCGATACCGACGCAGGCCTATTCGGCTGGGGAGAGAGCGGGCTGTCCGGTCGCGAAAAGGCGGTGGCGGGGGCCATCGAGCACTATCGCGAATTCCTCATCGGCCAGGACCCGATGCAGATCGGCCGGATCTGGCAGGAAGTCTATCGCAGCCAGTATTTCGAAGGCGGGCGCGTGCTGCTGGCGGCGTTGTCGGCCATCGACATCGCGCTCTACGACATCAAGGGCAAGGCGCTGGGCGTCCCGGTCTACGAACTGCTCGGCGGCAAGCAGCGCGATGTCATCCCGACCTTTGCCACCACCTCGGCCCCGCCGGGACCGGAAATGATCGAGCAGGCCCAGGCGCTCGTCGCCGCCGGCTGGACCGCCATGCGTCTGTCGCCCGCCGATCACCGGGGCAAGCTGGTCTATGATCCGCGCGCCTCGATTGCGGCGACGGCGCCTTGGATGGTGAAGGCCCGTGAAGCGCTGGGCGAGGGCGTCGTGCTGGGCATCGACTACCACCATCGGCTCAATGTCGCCGAGGCCGCCAGCTTCTGCCAGAAGATGCCGTCGGGCACGCTGGATTTCCTCGAGGAGCCGATCCGCGACGAAACCCCCGAGGCCTATGAGGCGCTGCGCAAGCTCACCGACGTGCCGTTCGCCATTGGCGAGGAGTTCGCCAGCAAGTGGCAGTTCCTGCCCTACATCGAACGCGACATTCACCAGTTCAACCGCATCGACGTGTGCAATGCCGGCGGCCTGACCGAATCCATGAAGGTCGCCGGATGGAGCGAGGCGCATTATGTCGACATGATGCCGCACAATCCGCTCGGTCCCATCTGCACCGCGGCCACCATCCATTTCTCAGCCGCGGTCGCGAACTTCTCCTGGCTGGAGACGCGAGCCAGCCCGGCCGAAGCGGGCGTGCATCGTTTCGATGACGACGAGTTCTTCCCGGTCAAGCCACGGCTCGAGGGCGCCATCTACCGCGTCAGCGACGCGCCCGGTCTGGGCGTTGAGGTCAACGAGGCGTTGATCCGCAAGCAGAGCTTCAAGTTCTGGGAAGCGCCGCATCTGGTGCGGCCGGACGGGTCGGTGACCAATTGGTAGACCGTCCCCTTGGCCCGATCCCGGGCCCGTCCGTCGAAATACTCGATCCCGAGTTCGCCGCCTGCATCGATGGCGATGCCGTGGTCGAACGGGTCTGGACGGGCGGGGTGTGGACGGAAGGGCCCGCCTGGTTCGAGCGGGAGAACCGGCTGGTGTGGTCGGACATCCCCAACAAGCGGATGCTGGCCTGGGACGCCGGGACCGGCGTCGTCACCACCTTCCGGGCACCTGCGAACGGCGCCAATGGCAACACCACCGACCGCGAAGGCCGGCTGGTGACCTGCGAGCAATATACCCGTCGCATCACCCGCACCGAAACCGACGGGACCATTTCCGTGCTGGCCGATCGCTTCGAGGGCAAGCGCTTCACGGCACCCAACGACATCGTGGTGAAGTCGGATGGCAGCATCTGGTTCACCGATCCCGACTATGGTCGCGGTCCCGACTATGAAGGCGACATCGAGCTCGATGGTTGCCACGTCTATCGCATCGACCCGGCCGACGGCTCCGTGCGGCAGATGACGGTCGATATGGTCATGCCCAACGGGCTCGCCTTCTCGCCCGACGAGCAGGTGCTCTACGTCATCGATACCGGCAGCACGCATCGCGACGATGGCCCGAACCATATCCGGGCCTTCGATGTCGGCGATGACCAGACGCTGAGCGGCGGCAGGGTTGTCGCGGTCGACGAGCAGAAGTTCTTTGATGGTCTGCGGGTGGATCGCGATGGCCGGCTGTGGTGCGGAATGGGCGACGGCGTGCGCTGCTACCGGCCGGACGGCACGTTCCTCGGCCGCATCCGTCTGCCCCAACGGGCTTCCAACCTGCAGTTCTCGGGTCGGGACCGTTCCATGCTGATGATCTGCGGCAGCAGCTCGCTCTACCGCTGCCAGACGCGCGTCACCGGCTGCTAGGGGACGCGCCCCGGCTTTGGCGAGCGGCCGCTGTGGCCGCCCGCCTGTTCGGTTGTCAGGTGCGCAGCACCCGGTAGATCGCCGGGATCACCAGCACGGTCAGCAGGGTCGAGGACGCCAGCCCGAACAGCAGGGAGATGGCGAGGCCCTGGAAGATCGGATCGGTGAGGATCACCGCCGCGCCGATCATTGCCGCCAGCGCCGTCAGCAGGATCGGCTTGAAGCGGATGGCGCCAGCCTCGATGAGGATCTCGGTCAGCGAGCGGGTCCGCATCGGCACCGCGCGAGGCACCGCCGGCGCTTCACTGTGCGGCACGACGATGGACATCTCCGCCTCGATCTCCTCGATTTCACCTTCGACGGGCACTTCGCGCGGCGCATGGCGCACGAAATCGACCAGGAGGATCGAGTTGCGCACGATGATGCCGGCGAGGGCGATGAAGCCGATCATCGAGGTGGCGGTGAACTGCGCCTGCATCAGGTAGTGCCCGCCCAGGATGCCGATGAAGGTCAACGGGATCGGCGTCAGGATGACCAGCGGCAGCTTGAACGAGCCGAACTGCGCCACGACGAGGATATAGATGCCGAGCAGGGCGACGATGAAGGCGGCGCCCATGTCGCGGAAGGTGATCCAGGTCACGTCCCACTCGCCGTCCCAGAGCAATGTTGCCCGGGTCTCGTCTTCGGGCTGGCCGTGCAGCCTGATCAGCGGTCTTTCGAGCCCGGTCCAGTCCTGCTGGTCGAGCGCCGCCTCGACGGCCAGCATGCCGTAGAGCGGGGCTTCGAAGGTGCCGGCGAGTTCGGCGGTCACCATTTCCGCATAGCGGCCATTGTGGCGGTAGATGGGGAACGAGGCCCGTTCCTCAGTCAGGCGCACGACGTCGCCCAGTTCCACCACGCCGCGGTCGCCGGGCAGGAGATTGGCCGGGATCGGGGTGGTCAGCGTTCCCTCGTCGACGCGCCGGTCGCCGCGCGGGCGCTCGATGATGATGGGGATCGCCATGCGTCCGTCGCCGCGGTGCGAATAGCCCACGGTCGAGCTGCCGTTGAGAATGGCCAGGGTGTCGAAGACATCGGATTCCTCGACATGGAAGAAGTCGAGATCGTCGGTCGAAATGCTGGCGCGGATGCGGCGCGCCGGCTCGCCCCAGCTGTTGTCGATATCGACGATGAACGGCACCGAACGGAACGCGGCCTCGATCCTGGCGGCGGTCTGCCGCCGGGTTTCGGCGTCGGGTCCGTAGACCTCGGCGAGCAGCGTCGCCATCACCGGCGGACCGGGCGGCGGTTCCACCACCTTGATCGCGGTGCCCTCGGGCATGGTCACGGCGGCGAGGCGCTGCCGCAGATCGATGGCGATGTCGTGCGAGGAGCGGGCCCGCTCGGACTTGGGGCCGAGATTGACCTGCACGTCGCCCAGTTGCGGTTCAGCCCGCAGATAGGCGTGGCGCACGAGGCCGTTGAAGTTGAACGGCGCCGCGGTGCCGGCATGGGTCTGTGCCGAGATCACCTCGGGCAAGGCCAGCGCGACGCGGGCAACGTCCTGCGCCACGGCGTCGGTGGCTTCCACCGAAGCGCCCTCGGGCAGGTCGATGGTCACCGAGAGCTCGGACTTGTTGTCGAAGGGCAGCAGCTTGACCGTCACGTCGCGGGTATAGAACAGCGCCAGCGAACCGAGAGTGGCAATGCCGACAATGGCCAGAAACACCCATGAGGCGATCTTGGAGCGCAGGATCGGCGTTGCCAGCTTCTGGTAGATGCGGCCCAGCACGCCACCATGGGCGGCATGCGGGGCGTGCCCATGTGCCGGGCCCTTGCCCACCACCTTGAGCATCAGCCAGGGCGTCATGATGACGGCCACGAAGAAGGAAAAGATCATCGCGGCCGAGGCATTGGCCGGAATGGGGCTCATATAGGGGCCCATCATGCCCGAGACGAAGAGCATCGGCAGCAGCGCTGCCACCACGGTGAGGGTGGCCACGATGGTCGGGTTGCCCACTTCCGCAACGGCCGCGATGGCGGCGCTCTTGCGGTCGCGGCCATCCGGCATGGCCCAGTGCCGGGCGATATTCTCGATGACGACGATGGCGTCGTCGACGAGGATACCGATCGAAAAGATCAGTGCGAACAGGGAGACGCGATTGAGCGTGTAGCCCATCAGCTTGGCGGAAAACAGCGTGAGCAGGATGGTGACGGGGATGACGATCGCCACCACCAGGGCCTCGCGGCGGCCGATGGCAATCCACACCAGCGCAATGATCGAGAGGGTCGCGAGGCCGAGATGGAACAGCAGTTCGTTGGCCTTCTCGTTGGCGGACTCGCCGTAGTCGCGGGTCACGGTCACCGCAATCGAATGCGGGATCAGATGCCCTTCGAGACTCTCGACGCGGTGCAGGATGGCCTCGGCCACGGTGACGGCATTGGCGCCGGCGCGTTTGGCCACGGCCAGCGTCACCGCCGGAGCGCGTGCAATGGTGCCGTCTTCGGCGCGGCTGATATGCGCCACCACGAGGTCGGCGGTGTCGGTGACATAGGCGATGTCGGCGACATCGCGCACGTAGACCGGGCGTCCGTCGCGGGTGGTGACCAGCAGGTTGCCGATGGCTTCGGGGCTTTGCAGCGTCTCGCCGGCAACCAGCTCGATCTGCTCGCCGCCATCGCGCACCTGGCCGGTGGTGAAGGCACGGTTGGCGGACGACACCTTGCCGGACAGCTGCTGCAGCGTGACACCGTACAGGGCGAGCCGCTCGGGATCGGGATTGATGCGGATGGCATCGCCGGTCTCGCCGACCAGATAGGTCAGACCGACATCGGCCACCTTGGCGATTTCCGAACGCAATTCGCGGGCGATGCGGGTGAGGTCGGCGGCCGAGACCTCTGCAGCCGCCTCCGGTCGCGGCGACAGCGTCAGCGTGACGATGGCGACGTCGTCGATGCCGCGTCCGACAACCAGCGGTTCGGGGATGCCGACCGGGATGAGGCTGCGATTGGCGGCGATCTTGTCGTGGATGCGCAGCACCGCCGCATCGGCCGAGGTGCCGACGAGAAAGCGGGCGGTGACCATCGTCTGCTCGTCACGCGTCTGCGAATAAACATGCTCGACCCCGTTGATGCCCTTGACCAGGGTCTCGAGCGGTTCGGTGACGAGCTTGACCGCGTCCTCGGCCCTGAGGCCGGGGGCGATGACGAGGATGTCGACCATCGGCACCGAAATCTGCGGCTCTTCCTCGCGCGGCAGGGTGAGGAGCGCCACCAGCCCGAGCGAGAGTGCGGCGAGCAGCAATAGCGGCGTCAGCGCGGAACCGATAAAGGCCCGCGTCAGGTGGCCGGCAAGACCAAGCTTCATGGCGTCACCACCACATCGCCGGCGCTGAGCCCGGTGACGATCTCGACGCGATCGCCGTCCGTGGCGCCGAGAACGACGCTGCGCTCGACTTCGGCGCCGCCGCTCTCAATGGTGATGAAGTCGAGGCCGGACCGGGTGCTGATCGCACTCCTCGGCACCAGAAGGGCCGCACGCTGGCCGACCGGCACGCGCACCAGCACGCGGCGGTTGACGAAGTCCTCCGGCAGGCCGGCGACTTCCACGTCGGCGGTGACCCGGCCGTTCTGGATCTGCGGGTAGACCTTGCTGAGCTTGCCTTCGAACGCCGCGGCGCCGGCCTCGATGCTCAGCGCCATGCCCGCCGCGAGCAGGTCCGCATGCCGTTCCGGCAAAGCGAGGCGCAGCAGGAAGCCGCCGCTGCCCACGGTCGCCACCGGTTCGCCCGGCATCAGCACGGCGCCCGACGTCACCGGCACGCTGAGGACGATCCCGGCGCTGGGGGCGAGCACATCGCCCTCCACCGCCTGCTCGAGCAGAACCTGGCGTTGCGCCTCGGTGGATGCGATCTGGTTGCGGTAGACGTCGACCTGGGTCGAGAGCTGGCCGAGCCGCTGCTCGGTGGCAATGCCGCGGTCGACCAGGGCCTGCCCGCGCGTCAGTTCTTCCTCGGCATTGGCGAGCTGGGCGTTGAGCGCATTGAGCTGCGCATCGCGCGCCTCGACCTCGAGCGCAATCTTGTCGTCGTGCACGGTGGCCAGCCGCTGGCCGGCCGTCACCCGTTCCCCTTCGGTCACCAGCAGTTCCACCAGGGTGCCGCCGATGCGGGCCCGCGCTGCGATGGTGTCGCGGGTCTCGACCCGCCCGTGCACGGCCTTCCACTCGGTGATCTGGGTGGGCGCGACGGCAATGCTCCCGGCGGCTGCGTTCGAGGACAGGGTGGCCAGAGCAATCAGGGTGGCGGCCGCCAAAGCATGGCGGCGGTGAAACAGGTCGGAAAAAACGGGCATGAACGAACCGGGTTAGCAAGTCTGGGGAAGCGCTGACGAAGACCGTCAGCCGACGGTAGACATGCCTATATATTCGAATATACGAATATGCAACTGCTGGAGCGGCACTGTTGCGGACCGGTGGAGCCGTTGACCATGAGGGCCGGTCTAGGCCGGCGGGTGGAGGGTGTGGAAGTCGGTTGCGTCCTCGAAAGCGGTGCCGGCCTGCACCAGCAGGGGCTCCGACAAGGGGGGACCCACCAGCTGCAGGGATGCCGGCAGGCCGTCATGGGTCAGTCCGGCGGGCAGTACGATGGTGGGCAGGCCGGCATAGTTGTGGGGGACGGTGAAGCGGCTGGTCCAGGTGTCGCGGTCGGCGGGGATCGGACCGTAGAGGGTGTCCGGGCTGACCGGATAGGCGGCCCGGGCGGTGGCCGGGCAGGCCAGCAGGTCGATGTCCTGCATCAGGACCTGCATGGCGCCGTTGCAGGCGAGGCGCAGGTCGTTGGCCCGCGCATAGTCGATGGCCGAGAACGCCGTTCCGCGGTCCAGCCACTGGCGGAAGAACGGCCCGTAGTCGGCGGCCCGCTGCGGAAAGGTCGCGGCATGGGCGAGCGCCGCTTCGGCGCCGCAGATCAGCGGCCAGGCCGCGAGATAGTCGCGCAGTCGTTCCGGCATGCGGACAGGCACGATGGTGGCGCCAAGGCGCTCCAGCGTCCTGACGCCGTCGAGCACCGCCTGGGCGAAGGACGGTTCCATGTCTTCGAAGGTGTAGCGCTCGTCATGACCGATGCGCAGGCCCGCTACGCCGCGTCCGACGCCGACCAGCAGGTCGGGCACGGCGGCCGGCAGGCTGGTCGGATCGGCCGGATCGTGTCCGGCGATGGCCTGCAGCATGATTGCAGCGTCCCGCACGGAGCGCGTCAGCGGGCCGACATGGTCGAGCGAGGCAGCGAGCGTCATGATGCCGTGGCGGCTGACCCGGCCCCAGGTGGGCTTGAGCCCGACGCAGCCGCAGACTGCCGCCGGATGCCGGATCGAGCCACCCGTGTCGCTGCCCAGGGTCGCGAACGCCAGTCCGGCGGCTGTCGCCGCGCCCGAGCCGCTGGAAGAGGCGCCGGCCCAGTACCCCGGACGCCAGGGGTTCTCGGGAATCAGCAGGCCGGGATGGTACCCGCCCATGGCGCCTTCGGTCATGTTGAGCTTGCCCAGCAGCACGGCGCCGGCTTCCGCCAGCCGGCGCGTTACCGTGGCATCGGTCTCCGGCACGAAATCGTCGAACACCGCAGAGCCGCCCATGGTGCGGATGCCGCTGGTGCAGACCAGATCCTTGAGGGCGATCGGCACGCCATGCAGCGGCCCCCTGTAACGACCGGCCGCAATCTCGTCCGCTGCCCGCCGGGCCTGCTGCCGGGCGAGATCGGCGGTGACGGTGGCGTAGGTGTGCAGGCGTGGCTCGAGCGTCGCGATGCGCGCCAGCATTGCCTCGGTCAACTCGACCGGCGAGAGGGTGCCGGCTGCGATCTGCGGGGCAATGCCGGCAATGTCCCGATAGGCTGTGTCGGCGGGCAGCGACATGCAGCGTCCTCCTTCAGCAAGCCGGCCAGTCGAGGCCTGCATGTCCAAGCCATAACCGACCAGTTGCCTGACGGGAATGACGGCTTTCCGGAAGTGTCTCGGCCGGCGGCGAAATTTCCGCACCAGTAGGCACAAGCGGCGCTGAATCCAGGCCAAGCAGGTTCGGTTGGCGTCGATTACGTGCCATTAACGACCTCTGCTTATCTTTGACCGACAGGCCCCGGAAGCTATTCAACCCATGTCCAAGATCGAAAAAGACGCGAACCGACACGCCATCCGTCGTGCCCGCGTCGGCGTCTGGGACTGGAATCTGCTCGACGACACCTGCACCTACTCGGACAGCTGGTTCGAGATGCTGGGCTATGCGCCCGGCGAACTGGCGCAGGCCAGCGATCTGTGGATCCAGCTGGCGCATCCGGAGGATGTGGAGCGGGCCGTGGCCAGCGGCGATCGCCATCTGAGCGGCGAAGTCGACGAGATCGAGACCGAACTCAGGCTGCGGCACAAGAGCGGCGAATGGATCTGGGTGCTCGACCGTGGCGGCATTGTCGAGCGGGATGCCAACGGCACCCCCACCCGGATGGTCGGGGTGCAGACCGATATCACCCAGCAGAAGCGCACGGCGCTGCAGCTGCAGGAGGTGAACGAGCGGTTCCGGCTGGCCCTGGAGGCCAGCGAACTGGGCATCTGGCAGTTCGACCTGGCGACGCAGCAGAGCTATTGGGATGCGCGCACCCGGCAGATCTTCGGCCTGCCGCATGGCGACGGCGAGATCGACCGCGAGACCTGGCACCGCTTCCTGCATCCCGAGGACAAGGAGCGGATCGAGCGCAGCCACGACTCGATCGGCGGCGATACGGTGAGCATGAAATACCGCATCGTGCTCGAGGACGGCTCGGTGCGCCACGTCGAGACGTTTGCCCGGCTGGTCCAGATCGACGGCGCTTCGGGACGGCAGATCGGCACGATCCGCGACGTCACCGAAGAGGAGTTGCATCGTGACAGCCTGCACTGGGCGGCCAATCACGACGCGATGACGGGGCTGCTCAATCGCAAGGCGTTCGAGCAGAAGCTGACCGAGTGCATCGCCGACTCGGAGCATCACCCGGTGGCGCTGCTGTTCATCGACCTCGACCATTTCAAGGTCATCAACGACACCGCCGGCCACGCCGCTGGCGACACCATCCTGCGCAAGCTGGCCGATATCCTGACGAGGGTGGCGGACGGCGCCGCGCTGGGGCGTCTGGGCGGCGACGAATTTGCGCTGCTCATGGCCGGCGACGATCTGGAGGCCCGTACCAGGGCGCTCCGCATTCTCGGCCTGGTCAATGACTACAACGCCTCCAGCGGTCTGCAGTCGAGGGTCAGTGTCAGCATTGGCATTGCGGCCATCGCCGATCCGGCCATGCCGGTCACCGATGCGCTGGCGCGGGCCGATGACGCCTGCTACGCGGCCAAGGCGGCCGGCCGGAACTGCTGGTCGGCGTTCACCGAGTCGGGCCCGACCTCATCGGGGCTGACGGCAGCCCGGCTGGTTTCGGATCTGGACGTTGCCAAGCGCGACGGGCGACTGCGGCTCTTCGGACAGAAAGTGCTGACGCTGGCGCCGGGCGCCCCGGAGTGCAGCTATATCGAAGTACTGTCGCGGCTGAATTCGACCAGCGGGCGGTCTATCCCGCCAGTCGAGTTCGTGTCGGCCGCCGAGCGCTTCGGGCTGGCCTCGGCGCTCGACCGCTGGGTGTTCAGGACGGCTCTCACCCGGTTTGCCGGCACGCTCGCGCACACGCCGCTGGCCTTCAACTTCTCGGCGCAGACGGTCAGCAGTCTGCAGATCTGGGACTTTGTCGAGCAGGCCATGGCTGAAGCGGGCGTCGACCCGAACCGGATATGGTTCGAGCTGACCGAGACCTCGGCGATCACCAATCCGGGCGCCGCCGAAAGCTTCATGCGGGCGGCGCGGGCCAGTGGCTGCCGCATTGCCCTCGATGATTTCGGCGCAGGCCTGAGCTCGTTCTCCTATCTGCAGAAGTTCGACGTCGATGCCATCAAGATCGACGGCTCGCTGGTCAGCGGCATTGCCGTCAACCGGCTGAACCGCGAAATCGTCTCGTCGCTGCGGCGGATCGCCGAAACCATCGGCTGCGACCTCATTGCCGAAAAGGTCGAGGACGAGGACTCGCTCCGCGTTCTGCAGGAACTCGGCGTGCCGCGGGGGCAGGGTTACTTCCTCCACATGCCCGAAGCGCTGGACGGATTTGCAGCATCGGGCGGCATCGACCGCGCCGTCTCCGGCTAGATCCGGTCGGGCGTCGTCCATCCGCGCCGGGACGTGCGCCCGGGGCCGTTCATAAGCCGTTCATCAAGCAGGCCATATTGCGGCGAGGCTGCCTTTTGCAGTGTGGCGGCAGGTGCCATTTGTCGGCCTTTGCCTCCTCTCTTTTGCGGCGCTTCTACCCCGGCGCGACTTGGCACCGCAGACGCCACCGAAGCCCGGCCCCTTGACTCACGTCCCGCAGACAGCCTATGACATCGGTGTCATGACATCGGTGTCATAATCCGGGATGACAAGCGGGAGTGAGACATGGCCACGATTTACGACGTCGCGAAAGCGGCCAACGTATCGCCGAAAACCGTCAGCCGCGTGCTGAACGGCGACGCGCCCGTCGGCCAGAAAACCCGCGACGCCGTGCAATCCGCCATGACCGCCCTCGGCTACGTTCCCTCCAGCGCCGCGCGCATGATGCGCTCCAATCGTTCCGGCCTGATCGGCCTGATTACCGGGGCGATTTCCACCACGCCGCAGGACGGGCGGGTGTCCGGCCTGCCCGAACTGCAGATCGTGCAAGGCATCCAGAACGTCATTGCGCCCAGCGGCAAGACGCTGATGATTGCCGACACTGGTGGCGACTCCAGCCGGGTCCCGGCGCTGATCGACACCTTCATCCAGCATCGCGTCGAGGGGCTGCTCTATGTGGCGGAGTATCACCAGCGGGTGCTGTTGCCCAAGGTGCCGGCCAATACACCCATGGTGCTGGCCAACTGCTTTGACACCCACAACACCCCGGCCGTCATCCCCGATGACCGGCGCGGCCAGCGCGAGCTTGTCGCCCGGCTGATCGACGCGGGGCACCAGCGCATCGCCTATCTCACCCTGCGCGAGAACATCGTCGCCACGCCGTTGCGCAAGCAGGGCTATCGCGACGCGCTGGAGGCGGCGGGCCTGCCCTATGACGCAGCCCTGGTGCAGCCCTGCGAGATCGACGATCCGGAAGGCGAGACCCAGGTGCTCTGGGACGTCATCGACTCGATGCTGAGCTTTTCGCAACCGCCGACGGTCATCTGCTGCGGCAACGACCGGCTGGCGCTCAAGGTCTACGGCATCCTGCGCTCACGCGGCATGAAGGTGCCCGACGAAATCTCGGTCGCCGGCTATGACAACTACCGCGTCATCGCCGAGACCCTCTATCCGCCGCTGACCACGGTGGAACTGCCCTACACCGCCATCGGCGTGCGCGCGGCGCAGCGTCTGCTTGGCTTGATTTCCGGCCAGGGCCGGGACAGCGCCAACCCGGCCATCGTGGCCGGACCGGTGCACTGGCGTGGCTCTGTCACCGAGCAGCGCCGCTCCAACGTCACCCAACTCAAAGTCATCAGGGAGGATTGAGAATGAACAAGTTCGCAGCCGTCACCGGCCTGCTTCTGGGCGCAACGCTGCTCAGCGGGCCCGCCATGGCCCAGACCACGCTCAGCATGTGGTATCACGGCGCCGGCAACGACGTGGAAGCCAAGATCATCAACCAGGTCGTTGCCGACTTCAACGCCAGCCAGTCCGACTGGGTCGTGGAACTCGAGAGCTTCCCGCAGGCCGCCTATAATGACAGCGTCGTTGCAGGCGCGCTGGCCGGCAACCTGCCCGACATTCTCGATGTCGATGGCCCCGTCATGCCGAACTGGGCCTGGTCGGGCTACATGCAGCCGCTGCAGATCGATGAATCCAAGATTGCAACCTTCCTGCCTGGCACCAAGGGCATGTGGGATGGCAAGCTCTACTCCATCGGCCTGTGGGACGCAGCAGTCGCGCTGGTTACCCGCCAGTCCATTCTCGATGAACTGGGCCTGCGCACGCCGACGCTGGAGCAGCCGTGGACCCATGACGAGTTCATGGCCGCGCTCGATGCCGCCAAGGAGTCGGGCAAATATCAGGCAGCCTTCGATCCCGGCATGGCCTGGACCGGCGAGTGGTACCCCTACGCGTTCTCGCCTTTCCTCCAGAGCTTTGGCGGCGACATCATCGATCGCACCACCTACACCACCGCCGAAGGTGCGCTGAACGGCGATGCAGCCGTGGCGTTTGGCGAGTGGTGGCAGGGCCTCTTCACTGGCGGCTACGCCCAGGCGACGCAGGATCCGGCCGATCGCGACTCCGGTTTCGCTGAAGGCAAGTATGCGTTCTCGTGGAACGGCAACTGGGCGGCACTTGGCGCACTGGAAGCCTTTGACGACACCGTCTTCCTGCCGGCCCCAGATTTCGGCAACGGCCCGAAGATCGGTGCGGCGTCCTGGCAGTTCGGCGTCTCGGCCAAGTCCGAACATCCCGAGGGTGCCTCGGCCTTCATCGAGTTCGCGCTGCAGGACAAGTACCTTGCCGCCTTCTCCGATGGTATCGGCCTGATCCCCGCAACCCCGACTGCTGCGGCAATGACCGAGCACTACAAGGACGGCGGCAAGCTGGCAGTGTTTTATGAACTTTCCGCCAAGCAGGCGCTACTGCGTCCGGTGACTCCGGGCTATGTCGTTGCGGCCAAGGTGTTCGAAAAGGCCATGGCCGATATCGCCAACGGGGCCGACGTCGCCGACACGCTGGATGCGTCGGTCGACGAGATCAACGCCGACATCGCCAAGAACAGCAATTACGGCTTCTAGGTCTCCCTCGTCACCTGACGGGATCCCGGCTCCGGCCGGGGTCCCACTTCTCAGCAAGGGCGCTCAACGTGGCATCGAAATTCTCCAGATCGAATCGTGCGGGATGGCTCATGGCGGGTCCCGCGTCCCTGCTGATGGCGGGTTTCATCGTCCTGCCGTTCATCTTTGCCATTGCCCTCAGCTTCACCAACCAGCGGCTGATCTCGCCCAATCCCACCGAGTTCGTCGGCCTCTCCAACTACGAGCAATTGCTGGGCATCGGTGTCCTGACCCTCGACCCGGTGCGCGACGAGGCTGGGGCAATCGTCCGCGACGACGCCGGAGAGGCAGAGTATCCCTCTGTCCGTCGCCTGGTCCGCAACAACCCCGATTATCCGCAATTTGCCGGCATGCGTGAATGGTTCAGCGTGCCGTTCGGCGACGCGCGCAGCTTTGTGCTGGTGCGCGACGTCGTCTTCATGAAGGCCCTGGTCAACACCTTCCTCTTCGTGCTGGTCGTGGCGCCCGTACAGGGTGGTCTGGCGCTGGGGCTGGCGCTGCTGATCAACCAGCGACTGCGCGGCATCAACATCTTCCGCGCCATCTATTTCATGCCCGTCGTGGTTTCGATCGTCGTGGTCTCGCTGCTGTGGCGCTTCATCTACGACGGCAATAGCGGGCTGCTGAACAACCTGCTGGGAGCGTTGAGTTTCGGCGCATTTCCCAAGGTCGACTGGCTCGGCGAGCCGTCCACGGCGCTCGGCGCCATCATGGCCATGTCGATCTGGCAGGCCGTGGGCTTTCACATGGTGATCTGGCTCTCGGGCCTGCAGACCATCAGCCCGACGCTCTATGAGGCCGCTGCCATTGAAGGCGCCAGTCCATGGCAGACCTTCCGCTATGTGACCTGGCCCGGGCTGCGCAATACGGCCATCCTGGTGCTGATCGTGATCACCATGCAGGCCTTTGCCCTGTTCGCGCAGATCGATGTGATGACCGGTGGCGGGCCGCTGGACTCCACCCAGACCATCGTTTTCCAGGCCGTCGAACGCGGCTACGGCAAGCAGGACATTTCAGGTGGTTCCACCATCTCGGTGATCCTCTTCGTGCTGGTGCTGTCAATTTCGTTGCTGCAACGCTGGCTGACGCGGGAGAAGGCATGATGGCCAATACCGGTTCCGACAATCACCGACTGCGCCTTGTCGTCCGCTACGCCGTCCTGGTGCTGATCGCGGCGATGTTCATCTTCCCGCTGGTTTTCATGCTGATGTCCAGCCTGAAGCCTGACCAGCAGTTGCTGGTCGATACCAAGAGCCTGGCGGCCTTCCTGCCGGTCGGCGACATCTCGCTCGACAACTATGCGGCAGCTTTCCGCCGCGCGCCGGTGGGGTTGTTCGTATTCAATTCGGTGCTGGTCACCGGTGTCACCGTTCTGCTGTCGCTGCTGGTCTGCTCGGCAGCTGCCTTCGCCTTCGTCTTCATCGGCTGGCGCGGCCGCGACCTTGTGCTGACCGTCATTCTGGCGACGCTGATCGTGCCCTTCGAGACCATCGCCATTCCGCTGTTGCTGATTGCCTCCAAGCTGCCGTGGATCGGGCTGGACGGGCTGACCATTGGCTGGCTCAACTCCTACCAGGTGCAGATCGTCCCCTTCATCGCCGACGGACTGACGGTGTTTCTCTTCGTGCAGTATTTCAAGGATCTGCCGGGAGAACTGATCGAGGCCGCCCGTGTCGAGGGTGCCAGCTGGTGGCAGGTCTATCGCCGCGTGGTCATGCCTCTTGCCGGCCCGGTGCTGGCGACGGCGGCGATCCTCAAGTTCCTCGCCATGTACAACCAATACCTGTGGCCGCTCATGGTGGTACAGCAGGAAGCCTATCGGCCGGTCATGGTCGGGCTGCAATATTTCTTCCAGCTCAACCGGGCCTGGGGCGAGATCATGGCCTATCTGTCCATGATCACCGTGCCGGTGCTGGCCTTCTACCTCTTCCTGCAACGCGCATTTATCGCCTCGATCGCCTCGACCGGCGTCAAGGGCTGACGGAGACTGCTTATGACCATCGCACTCAAGGACAAATGGATCTGGGACAGCTGGTACTATCGCGATGGCGATCAGTATCACGGCTATTTCCTGCAGGCTGATCGCAGCCTCGGTGATCCCGATCTGCGCCACTTCAACGTGTCGCAGGGCCATGCCGTCTCGACCGATCTGGTGAACTGGACGCACCAGGGTACCTGCCTGGCGCCTGCAGTGGGCCCGGCCTGGGACGACATGACGACCTGGACTGGGTCCGTGACCCGCGACGATGCGGGCCTGTGGCATCTGTTCTACACCGGTTCCCGTCAGGCAGAGGCCGGCATGTACCAACGCATCGGCCATGCGACGTCGGCAGATGGACATAACTGGCAGCGGGTCGGCGACCAGCCCTGCCTCGATCTGACGGGGCCGGCGGCCCAATTCTACGAGGTCGAGCATGCGGTTGGCCACTGGCACGATCGCGCCATGCGCGACCCGTGGGTAATGCGCGACCCGGATGGTGACGGCTGGCTGATGTACTTCACGGCGCGGGTGCCCGGCGTGGAAGAGCCCAATGCGGGCGGCGCCATCGGCCTTGCCACATCGCCCGATCTGATGACTTGGATCCTGCAGAAGCCGGTGTTCTCCGGCGGCTTCGGCCAGCTGGAAGTGCCGCAGGTCTTCCGGTCCGGCGACAAGTGGTACTGCCTGTTCTGCACCTCGTCGACGCATTGGTCCGAGGCCTACAAGCAGTTCAATCCGCAGTCCCCGGTGACTGGCAACCACTATCTCATCGCCGATGATCCGCGTGGCCCCTGGCAGATCGCGCCGGGCAAGTTTCTCGACGGCGCCGAGCCCTGTCGCCGCTACGCGGCGCGCATTGTCGAGACTGACGATGGCCTGGTGATCATGGGCTTTGCGGACGGCGGCAAGGACAAGTTCGGGGGCTATGTGATGGACCCCGAGTCCGTCACCATCGATGACAGCGGGCTGCTCGCGGTGGTTCCAGCCGCCCGGGCAGCGGAGTAGCGCCATGGCACAAGTGTCCCTCAAGGCGATCAAGAAGAGCTATGGCGCAACTGAGGTCATCAAGGGCGTCGACATCGAGATTGCCGATGGCGAGTTCGTGGTGTTTGTCGGCCCCTCCGGTTGCGGCAAGTCCACGCTGCTGCGCATGATTGCCGGGCTCGAGGACATCTCCGGCGGCACGCTGACAATCGGCGACACCGTGGTCAACGACCTGCCGCCCAAGGATCGTCGTATCGCCATGGTGTTCCAGAGCTACGCGATCTTCCCGCACATGACGGTACGCGAGAATCTGGCCTTCGGCCTGACCATCGCCAAGGCGCCCAAGGCGGAAAAAGATGCCAAGGTGGCCGAAGCGGCGCGCATCCTGCAGATGGAGCCGCTGCTCGACCGTCGTCCAAGCCAGTTGTCAGGCGGCCAGCGCCAGCGGGTGGCTATCGGACGGGCAATCGTGCGCAACCCCGCGGTGTTCCTGTTCGACGAGCCGCTCAGCAATCTTGACGCAGCACTGCGCGTCGACATGCGCATGGAGTTGTCAAAGCTGCACGCCGACCTTGGCGCCACCATGGTCTATGTCACGCACGACCAGGTCGAGGCGATGACGCTGGCCGACAAGATCGTGGTGCTGAACGCCGGCGTCGTGCAGCAGGTCGGCACGCCGCTCGAGCTCTATCACCATCCGGCCAACCTCTTTGTTGCAGGCTTTATCGGTTCGCCCAAAATGAACTTCCTCAAGGCGAAAGTGGAGGCCTGCGACGAAACCTCCATAGTGGTAGGGTCGTCTGACATTGGCCGTCTGGTGCTGCCGAAGGGCAACGTTGCGGCGAGGCCCGGCGACGAGGTGACCCTCGGAGTGCGGCCCCATCACCTGACGCTGGACGGTGCCCAGGACATGACGGGGAAGGTCGCCATGGTCGAGCGGCTGGGCAACGAGACGCTGGCGGCCGTGCTCCTCGGTTCCGGCCAGCAGATCATCGTTGCTCTCAACGGCGACCTGAACGTAAAGACCGGTCAGGAGCTGCACCTGGCGATGCAGCCCGACCGCGCAAACCTGTTTCTCGCCGATGGCCTTGCGGCCTAGGAATGCCGGGCTGCACCTTGCGCTGCCAGGGCAGTCACGATAGGCGAAAGCGGGTGCGGTTTAGGCTTCTGGTCACAAACTTGCCGCATAGATGACTGTCAGTTGAACGCGTAGTCGTCGGAGCGGCGCGTCGCGCTTTGGCAATCGGGTGGGTGTCGCTGTGACGCGATATCGGGCGACGAGGATTTGTACACTGTTCCTGCGGCGGGTAAGCTCTGGACTGGCCGTCATGGCGTTTCTGGCCATGTCTGGCACGAGCGCGCTGGCGTTCGAATTTTTTGGCATCAAGTTCTTTGAAGATCAGAGCGAGAGCGACGCCGCGTCGGTCATTGCCGACCCGCAGGGCTATAGCGCCGCGCTGACGACGTCGGCGACCGGCGATGTCGAGGCCGCCATTCGCTCCGCCTCGAGCCTCCTCAAGGAGCAGGACCAGCCGGCCTCGGGCGTGGCCGGTCTGCTGGCCAGGGCGCGCGGCGACTACAAGCGGATACTCGGAGCGCTCTACAACGCCGGTTACTACGGCGGCACGATCAGCATCCTGGTCGATGGGCGCGAAGCTGCGAAGCTGCCGCCGGACACCCGGCTGCCTGATCCGGTGGCAGTGGCGCTGCGGGTGGAACCCGGGCCGCTGTTCACCTTTGGCCGGATCGGCATCGCCAACCGGGCGCCGCAGACCGACGACCCGGGTGATCAGGTCGATCTACCCGAGACGTTGGGCTTCGGCGCCGGCGAAGTGGCGCGTTCGTCAGTGATCCTGCTCACCGAGCAGCAGGCCATCGAGGCGTGGAAGCAACTGGGCTATGCGGAGGCTAGGGTGGCCGGTCGCGATGTTGTTGCCGACCATGCCAGCCAGACCGTCGATGTGACCATCCAGGTCGAACCGGGGCGCCGCGCTGTTTATGGTCCGGTCGCCGTGCAGGGTAACGAGCGGATGGATGCTGACTTCGTGGCGCAGCAGACGGGCCTGCAGCCGGGCGATGAATATGATCCCGACGATCTGCGGCGGGCAGAAAAGCGGCTGGCGCGGCTCGACGTGTTCCGGGCCATGCGGCTCGAAGCCGCCGGCGGGATCGGCAGCGATGGTGTGCTGCCGTTCAATGTCATTGTCGAGGAACAGGCGCAGCGCCGGTTCGGCGTCGGCGCCACCTATTCCAGCGTCGACGGCATCGGTGTCGAGGGCTTCCACCTCTGGCGCAACCTCTTCGGCCGGGCCGAGCGGTTGCGGCTCGATGCCAAGGTCGCCGGCATCAACTGGCCGGTCAACACCGCCGAATTCGACTATGCGTTCGGCGCCACCTTCACCAAGCCCGGCTTTCTCAATCCGGACAATGATCTGGTCGCTGCCGTTGCGGCAGAGCGCACGGTGCTGCCGGCCTATACCGAGACTTCGGCAACCGGACGCGTCGGGCTGACGCAGTACCTGACCGATCAGATCACGCTCGACGGGTCGGCCTTTTACGAGCGATCGCTGTTTGAGGATGGCTTCGGTTCGCGTGACTTCTCGCTCGCCGGCCTCAGCACGGCTGCCGTATGGGACGCGCGCGACAATGCGCAGGACGCCACCGAGGGGTTCTACCTCGCGGCGACGGCGGAGCCGTTCTACGAATTCTACTATGGCAATCCGGCCTTCCGCAGCACCATCGAGGCGCGCGGCTATCTGGGGTTGATGGATGACCGCCTGGTGCTGGCGGCGCGTGCCAAGGTCGGGGCGCTGCTCGGCCCCTCGCTGTCGGAAATCCCGCCGGACCGGTTGTTCTTTGCCGGCGGCGGCAGTTCGGTGCGCGGCTATGCCTACAAGGGCATCGGGGTCAATTCCGGCGGCACGATCACTGGTGGCCGCTATCTGCTGGAAGGCTCGCTGGAGGCGCGCTTCAAGGCGACTGACGAAATCGGCGTCGTCGGCTTCGTGGATGGTGGCTATGTCGCGGCCGATACGTTCCCGGGCATCGACCAGTTGCGCATCGGCGCCGGCGTCGGCCTGCGCTACTACACCAGCCTCGGGCCGTTGCGGCTCGATCTCGCTGTGCCGCTCAACAAGCAGGCAGGTGATCCGGACTTCGCGCTCTATGTCGGCATCGGGCAGGCGTTCTGATGGGGCGCGTCATTGCCTTGGCCCTTGCCGGGCTCGCATTCCTCGTGGCGCTGCCGCTGTTTGCGCAGGACCAGATGTCGCCCGAGGAGCAGCGCGACTGGTTTGTGCAGTTTGTCGAGGGACAGCTCTCAACACCTGACCGGCAGATCCGCATTTCCAATATCGACGGCGCGCTGTCCAGCCAGGCCTCGATCCGGGAAATCACCATTTCGGATCAGGAGGGCGTTTGGCTACGCGTCAACAACGCAGCGATTGACTGGGATCAGGGGGCGCTGTTCACCGGCCGCCTGCTGGTGCGCGATCTGCAGGCCGACAGCATCGAATATCTGCGCAATGCCATCCCAAGCGGCGAGGTGGATCTGCCGCAGCCGGAAGCGACCGCTTTCGAAGTGCCGGAGTTCCCGGTTGCCATCCAGCTCGACAAGCTGTCGGTGCCCAGGGTTACCTTCGGCGAGAGCGTCTTCGGACTTGGCTCGGAGATTGCGGTGGCCGGCAGCCTGACGCTGGAAGGCGGATCGCTGACCACGGCGATGCAGATCGACCGGCTCGACGGACCGGGCGGCCAGCTGGCCATCAATGTGGGCTACCAGAATGCCGACAAGGCCGTCGATATTGCGGTCAAGCTGACCGAGCCGCCCAATGGCATTCTGGCCAACCTGCTCAATATCGAGGGCAAGCCCGAGATCGCCCTCAGCGTCGCCGGCAAGGGACCCGTCGACAATCTGCGAGCCGGCATGGAGCTCAACGCCGGTGGCGAGACGGCGCTGGAAGGCGTTGCGACGCTGCAGCAGGTGGCGGGCGGGCTGCAGATCGATGCCGATCTCGGCGGCCCGGTCGCTTCGCTGATGGCGGAGATCTACCGGCCATTCTTCGGCGCCCGGACGGCGCTCACCGCCAGGGCGCTGGTGCGATCCGCAGGCGGCGTTACCATCGAGGCTCTGCGACTGAGCGGCGGGCAGCTGTCATTGAGCGGCAGCGCCGACACCACCAGCGACGGTTTTCTCAGCAAACTGGCACTCGAGGCGACCATTGCCGATCCGGCCGGGGCGCGCGTGCTGTTGCCGGTGCCTGGAGCCAGGACCAGCGTCGGCAATGCGCGCCTTGCCATCGACTATGGCAGCGCCGGCGGCGAGACCTGGTCGGCAGATCTGGCGGCGAGCGGGTTTGACAATGGCGATCTGGCGGCCCGCGAGATCACCATGACGGCCAGCGGCGTTGCCGCCAATCTGACCGATCCGGCGACCCGCCGCGTCACCTTCAATGCCGACGGCACGATTGCCGGTATTGTCAGCGATGATGCCGACATCCAGTCGGCGCTGGGCGACAGCGCCGGCTTCGGGCTGGCCGGGCTGTGGACGGCGGGCGAACCCATCCAGCTGGCCGAACTGCGGCTGGTCGGCAAGGCGCTGACCATGGCACTCTCCGGCACGGTGCAGGATTTCGTTTTTGACGGCCGGCTCGGTATCGAAACGGCGTCGATTGCGCCGTTCTCGGGTCTTGCCGGCCGCCGCCTGAATGGCGCCATGGCCTTGACCGCGACGGGCACGGCCAGCGCCCTGAGCGGCGGTTTCGATCTGACACTCGACGGCACGGCCAGTGATCTGCAGGTTTCCGAGCCGGCGCTCGATACCGTGCTGGCCGGCAGCGTCAAGCTCACCGGCCGAGTGGCGCGGAATGAGACCGGCCTGGTGGCCGAGAACTTCCGCATCGGCAATGACAAGGTCGAGATCCGCGCCGATGGCAGCCTTGCCACGGGGGCAGCCGACTTCAATTTCTCCGCCGATCTGGCGGACCTGGCGCTGCTGTCGCCCGAGGCGAGTGGCAGGCTGCAGGTCACCGGCTCGGCCAAGGGCAAGGGCACGGTGGCGTTCGACCTGACGGCGCGTGTTGCCCAGGGGCGCCTCGCCGGCAAGACGCTCGCCAATGCGGTCGTCGGCTTTGCCGGCAATCTCACCGAGGGCGGGGCGCTGGCCG
Organism: Devosia sp. J20-27; assembly: GCF_055808595.1. Classification (NCBI taxonomy): domain Bacteria; kingdom Pseudomonadati; phylum Pseudomonadota; class Alphaproteobacteria; order Hyphomicrobiales; family Devosiaceae; genus Devosia; species Devosia sp. J20-27. The sequence continues at coordinate 1,377,473 of NZ_CM147875.1, forward strand.
GCGATCTGAGTGGCAACGCCATGCTCGACGGCTTCCGCGTCGCGCTAGCGGGCGGCGTCGCGGCGGACGAAACGAGCAAGCGGCTCAGCGGACTGCGGTTCGAGGCAGGACCGACGGTGTTCAGCGGCGACGTCGCGCAGGATGCAGACGGGTTGCTCAGCGGGCAGTTGCTGCTGGAGTCGCCCAACATCACTACCGCTGCTGCCCTGGCACTGATCGAGGCGACGGGCAGCGCCAATGCGGCGATCACCCTGCGGGCGGCCGACGGCCAGCAGGCGGCCGATGTCAGCGGCCGGATCGAGAACCTCAAGGCCAATGACGTCGTGGTTGGTTCTGCCGACATCAAGGCGACCTTGCAGGACCTCTTCGGCACGCCGGCCGTGGACGGCACGATCCGCGCGCAGACCGTGACGGCCGGCGGCTTTACGGTGGACCGGCTCGATGCCGATGCCTCGCAGAGTGGCGACACCACCCGCTTTACCGTCGATGCGACGCTGCAGTCGGACCGCACGCTGGCCAGTGCGGGCATCACGCCGCTGCAGGCCTCTGCGCGTGGCAGTCTCGTCGGCCGCATGGTGACGATCGACCAGATTACTGCAAGCGGGCAGGGCGGGCTGCAGATGTCCGGCAGCGGTCGCGTGCCGCTGGAGGGCGACGGGCTCGCCATCGATCTCAACGGCTCGGCACCGCTTGCGCTTGCCAACCGTTTCGTCGCCGATCGCGGTGGGCAGTTGAGCGGTACCGCGACGCTGCGGGCGCGGGTCAGCGGCAGCCTCGCCAAGCCGCAGTTTACCGGCACCGTGTCGACCGGCGGCGCCGGCTATGTCGACCCGCAACTCAATCTGCGGCTCGTCGATATCGGCGGCAGCGCGACGCTGTCGGGCGAGCGGCTGGTCATCGACACACTCGGCGCGCGGCTGTCGACGGGTGGCAGCGTGTCTGTCGGTGGTTCTGTGGGGCTGACCGGCGGCAATACGGCCGACCTCTCGATCCGCCTCGACCAGGCGCGTTATGCCGACGGCAATCTCTTCGTGGCGACGGCCTCCGGCAGCCTGTCGCTGACCGGCGAACTGGCCGGAAGCTCGCTGCTGTCGGGCAACGTCACAATCGAGAAGGCCGACATCACCGTTCCCGAAGATTTCGGCAAGGGCACAACCTATGTCGATGCCGACCATCGCAATACGCCGGCCGGCGTGGCGGCGACGCTGGCGCGGGCCAAGGTCGACGAGGCGAGCCGCAACGCGCGGGCTGCGCGACCATCCGATATCCGGCTGGACGTCAATGTATCTGCACCGAACCAGATTTTTGTGCGTGGCCGCGGGCTCGATGCCGAAGTCGGTGGATCGGTTCGGCTGACCGGATCGCTGACCGATATTCAGCCGGTGGGCGGCTTCAGTCTGACGCGTGGTCGCCTGGCGATCCTCGGGCAGCGGATCACCTTCGAGAGCGGTTCGGTGACCCTGGTCGGCGATCTCGACCCGCTGCTCGATTTCACTGCCCGCACCGAGGGCGACGGCATCACCGTCTTCGTGACGGCCAGCGGCCGCGCCTCGGATCTTTCCATCCGGTTCTCGTCGAATCCGGCGCTGCCCGAGGACGAGGTGCTGTCGCGCCTGTTGTTCAATCGCTCGATGGGCGAGCTGACACCATTGCAGCTCGCCAAGCTGGCCGGCGCGGCGGCGGAACTGGCGGGCGGCTCGAACAGCTCGCTGGTCGACTCGTTGCGCGGCAAGGCGGGTCTCGCCGATCTCGATATCGTCACCGGCGACGACGGCAACCTGGCGGTGCAGGCCGGCACCTACATCCAGGACAATGTTTATCTCGGCGTTCAGGCGGGGGCGGACGGGCAGTCGCGTGTCACCGTCAATCTCGACATCACCGAGGACATCAAGGCGAAGGCCTCGACTGGCACGGATGGCGAGACCAGCATCGGCGTCTTCTACGAGTCCGACTACTAGCCGATCGGGGCGTAGCGGCGACCCCGTTTCGGGAGTAGCGTCGCTGCCGATACACCCGTCGCGAGCCCGCGCATGAGCACGCCTACGCCGTTCTGCCCGTCCGAGCGCCGCATCTTCGTGCTGGTGGCAGCCATCCTTGCGTCGTCGATGGGGTTCATCGACGGTTCGGTCATCTCGATCGCCACGCCTGCCATCCGGGCCGATCTCGGGGCAACGCTGTCGGACGCGCAATGGGTGTCCAATGCCTATCTGCTGCTGCTCTCCTCTGTGCTGCTGCTCGGTGGTGCCGCCGGGGACCGGTTTGGCGTCCGCAATGTGTTCATCGGCGGTATCGTGGTCTTTGTGCTGGCGTCGCTGGTTTCGGCGGTGGCTCCGGATGCAGGGTGGCTGATTGCGGCCCGTGCCGTGCAGGGACTTGGCGCGGCATTCATGGTGCCCTCGAGCCTGGCCATCATCGCCAAGGCCTATCCCAAGTCGGAGCGCGGCCGGGCGATCGGCATCTGGTCATCGGCCTCGGCCTTCTTCACCATTGCCGGGCCGGTCGGCGGCGGGCTGCTGCTCACGGCGCTGGGCGACTGGAGCTGGCGGCTGGTGTTCGCGGTCAATCTGCCGCTCGGCATCGTGGCGCTGCTGCTGCTCGTCCTCAGGGTGCCGCCGGACATGCCGGAGGCCGACCGGCGGCTCGACGTCATCGGCGCAGCGCTGGGAACGGCCGCGTTGCTGCTGCTGGCGCTGGCCCTGACCGGCGAACGCGCCACGATGACGACGCGGCTGCTGTTCGGCACGGGCGGGGTCGGTCTCAGTGCCGTCTTCATCTGGTGGGAAAGTCGGGCGAAGGCGCCGATGGTACCGCTGACGCTGTTTCGCCAGGCGTCGTTTTCCGGCGCGCAGGGACTGACCTTCGCGCTTTATTTCGCGCTGGCGGCCATCACCTTCTATCTGCCGACGACGCTGATCGTCGGCTGGGGCGTATCGCCGGCGCAGGTGTCGCTGATCCTCCTGCCGCTCGGGGTCCTGCTCACGGTGCTGTCGCCCTTCGCGGGCACGCTGGCCGACCGGTATGGGCCGGGACCGATGATCACTGCCGGCTCGGTGCTGGTGTCGCTGGGCTTTTTCGGGCTCGGGGCGCTGGTGAGCACGCATAGCGTCTGGTTCGTGGTGCTGCCGATGATGATCCTTTTTGGCCTCGGCATGAGTCTGGTGGTGTCGCCATTGTCGACCGCGGTAATGACCGCGGTATCGGACCATGACACCGGCACGGCCTCGGGGATCAACAATGCCGTGGCGCGTGTTGCCGGACTGCTGGCCGTGGCAACCATGGGTGGGCTCGGTGCGTTGGTGTTCAACGGCGTTCTCGGCAGTGGTGCGGATGCCTATTCGTTTGGTGCGGCAGTGGCCGGTGGTTTGCCGCCTGAAGCAGTCGCGGCGACGGACGTAGCGTTTGCTGCCATCGCCTATGTGACGGCGGCGCTGGCGTTGGGGTCGGCCGTGATTGCCTGGCTGACGCTGGAACGGAAGTCGGGACGGGCGGGCAAAAGGGCGGGGGATCAATAAAGATTTACAAAGTCCCGGCGAAACACTGACACAATCTGTCACTGCGGGCATCTAGAGTGTTTTGACTGCCAGACACCAAAAGACCATGCTGGACTTTGGTGCACTCCATCGCCGGCTCGCTGGCGTTACTTGCAATTCGCGCCGGCGAGGCTGGCGACAGAAGGAGACCATCATGCGACTTTTCACCCGGATTGTCGGCGCGGCCACTGGCCTTGCGCTGATGGCAACGGCAGCATCGGCCCAGGTGGTCGTGTCTTCCAAGATCGATACCGAAGGCGCCCTGCTCGGCAACATGATCCTGCAGGTGCTGTCGTCCAATGGCATCGAGGTCACCGACAAGGTGTCGCTCGGCGCCACACCGATCGTGCGCGAGGCCATCAAGGCCGGCGAGATCGACATCTACCCCGAATATACCGGCAATGCGGCGTTCTTCTACAACATGGCCGACGACGCGGCCTGGAAGGACGCAGCGATGGCCTATGACAAGGCCAAACAGCTCGACTATGACGCCGAAAAGATCGTCTGGCTGACACCGGCACCGGCCAACAACACCTGGGCCGTGGCAATCCGGAGCGATGTTGCGGATGCTAACTCGATCAAGACCTTCTCCGAGTTCGGCGCCTATGTGGCGGGTGGCGGCGAGATCAAGCTGGTGGCCTCGGCCGAGTTCGTGAATTCCGCATCGGCACTGCCGGCGTTCCAGGAGACTTACGGCTTCACGCTGTCGCCGGAGCAGCTCATCGTTCTGTCGGGCGGCGATACCGCGGCGACCATCGCGGCTGCGGCACAGCAGACCGACGGGGCCAATGCGGCCATGGTCTACGGCACGGACGGCGCCATTTCGGCAGCTGGCCTGACCGTGCTCGAGGACGACAAGGGCGTGCAGCCGGTCTATGAGCCGGCGCCGACCATCCGGGAGGCTGTGCTGAACGAACATCCCGAGATTGCCGAGCTGCTCAAGCCGGTGTTCGAGAAGCTCGACCTGGTGACGCTGCAGACGCTCAATGGCCGCATCCAGGTCAACGGCGAAGCGGCAAGCGACGTCGCCAAGGACTGGCTGACCAGTAACGGCTTTCTGAAATAAGCGCTGACGGGGCGGCCTCACGCCGCCCCGGCACCCATGTCGGACACGACCCCAGCCCGCATTGCCACGCCTGACATCCGCCTGTGGCGGGTCGACAAGCTCGGTACCATCATCGCACTGCTGGTGCTCGCCGGCGTCTTTCTGCTGCCGTTCGTCATCTCGCGGCCCAACCGCATCGTTTCGGGCGAACCGCTGACGATCGGGTTCGCCCTGCCGCTGCTGCCGGCGACTTTTCTCTATGGCCTGATCGGGGTGGCGACGCTAGTAGCGCTGCTGCGGACGCCGAGCCTCTGGCGGCTGCTGGCGAGCGCCGCGGTGCTGGCCGCGCTGGTGGTGCTACTCGGCGCATCGGCGCGTTTCCTCACCCCTGAGGGCAATACCGTAGCCCGCGTGTCGCCGGGTGGCGGTTTCTGGCTGCTGAGCTTTGCCTTTGCGCTGGTCGCCGCCGATGCGCTGATCCGATTGAAGCTGCGGCCGCTGCCGCGCATCGGGATCCTCGCCCTCGTGATTGCCGCCGTTGCAGCTTTGCTGTGGAGCGGCGCATGGAACGAACTGTCGATCCTGCGGGAATATGCCAACCGGGGTTCGGCCTTCTGGCGCGAGGCGCAGGTGCATGTGGGGCTGGCATTCGGTTCGCTGGCGGCGGCGGCGCTTGGCGGCATACCGCTCGGCATTGTCTGCTACCGCCGCACCGGGCTGCGTGCCACGGTGCTCAACCTGCTCAACATCGTGCAGACGATCCCCTCGATTGCGCTCTTCGGTCTGCTGATCGCGCCACTGGCCTGGGTGGCGGCGACCATTCCGGGGGCATCGGCGCTCGGTATTTCGGGCATCGGCATGGCGCCGGCACTGGTCGCGCTGTTCGGCTACTCGCTGCTGCCGCTGGTGGCCAATACGGTGATCGGACTCGATGGCGTGCCGTCGGCAGTCAAGGACGCGGCCCGTGGCATGGGCATGACCGACCGGCAGGTGCTGTTCGGCGCCGAGCTGCCACTGGCCTTCCCGGTGATCCTCACCGGCATCCGCATCGTGCTGGTGCAGAATATCGGCCTGGCCACCATCGCCGCTCTCATTGGCGGCGGTGGCTTCGGCGTGTTCGTGTTTCAGGGCATCGGGCAAACGGCAATGGATCTGGTGCTGCTGGGCGCTGTGCCGACTGTGGCGCTGGCCTTCACGGCAGCCGTGGTGCTCGATGCCCTGGTCGAGATGGTATCTACCCGCGGGAACGGAAGCGCATGATCGAGCTCGATGGCCTGACCAAGACCTATGACGGCGTCACCGTGGTGGACCATGTGTCGCTGCAGGTCGAGCAGGGCGATGTGTGCGTGATCGTCGGCACCTCCGGATCGGGCAAGACGACGCTGATGCGGATGATCAACCGGCTGATCGAGCCGACATCGGGCAGTGTGCGGATCAAGGGCCGCGACACGCGCGAGTTTGTACCCCACGAGTTGCGCCGGCAGATCGGCTACGTCATTCAGGGACACGGCCTGTTTCCGCACCGCACTGTCGGGCAGAACATCGGCACCGTGCCCAAGCTGCTGGGATGGGACAAGGCGCGGATCGATGCCCGGATCGATGAGCTGCTTGATCTGTTCCAGCTCGATCCGGCGCAGTTTCGAGATCGCTTGCCCAGCGAACTCTCCGGCGGACAGAAGCAGCGGGTCGGGGTGGCGCGGGCGCTCGCTGCCGGAGCCGAAATCCTGCTGATGGACGAACCCTTCGGGGCACTCGACCCGATCATCCGTCACAAGGCGCAGAGCGATCTGCTCGCCATCCAGAAGCGCTTCGGCACCACCATCGTGCTGGTCACGCACGATATGGATGAGGCCATGACGCTGGGCAGCAAAATCGCTGTGATGGATGCAGGCAAGCTGCTGCAATATGCGCCGCCGGCCGAGATCATCACCCGTCCGGCAACGCCGTTCGTCGATCAGTTGATCGGCACGGGCGACCGGCCGTTCCGGCTGCTGGGGCTCGATATCGTGCTCAATCATGTCGAGGCGGGTGAAGCCCCCGGCGAGGCGGTCGACTGTCATATTACGCTGCGCGACGCCTATGCCGAATGCCTGTGGTCGGGGCGGGACGCCTTGCCGGTGGTCCAGGACGGCAAGCGCATCGGCCGGATCACGCTCGATGGTCTCAAGGCCCTGGCGGAGCGGCCGGCGTGAGCGTGGGGGTCATCATCCGGCTGCTGGTGCTGGCGCTGCTGGTGGCGTTTCTCGTGACGCCCGAGAGCTTCGCCTTCGTCTTTGCACCAATGACACGGTTCGATGCCCCGGCGATCTACAATCAGGGCAATCTGCTCGACCTGACGGTCAATCACCTGCTCATCACCTTCATCGCCACGCTGGCCTCGACCATCGTGGCCGTGGGGCTGGCGATCATCGTCACGCGGCCGTTCGGCGAAGAGTTTCTGTCGCTGTCGCGCAGCCTGGCAAATATCGGGCAGACCTTTCCACCAGTGGCGGTACTGGCGCTGGCGGTGCCGGTGCTGGGCTTCGGTACCGAGCCGACGCTGGTGGCGCTGTTTCTCTACGGCCTGCTGCCGATCTTCGAGAATGCGCTGACCGGGCTGACCACCGTGCCGGCCAATATGCGCGAGGCGGCGCGGGGCATGGGCATGACCGGGTTGCAGCGCCTGACGCAGGTGGAACTGCCGCTGGCTCTCCCGGTGATCCTCTCGGGTATCCGGGTGGCGACGGTGATCTCGCTGTCGACGGCGACCATCGGCTCCACCGTGGCGGCGCGGACGCTGGGCGAAGTCATCATTGCCGGTCTTACCACCAACAACACGGCGTTCGTGCTGCAGGGCGGGCTGATCGTCGGCGTGCTGGCCGTGCTGATCTATGACAGCATTGCCGGCATCGAGCGCCTGCTGATGGCACGCCTTGGTGGCAAGCCGGCCTGAGCCGGCTCAGGTCCGCATGTGTGACAGGTCGCGCGAATAGAAGCGACGGTACATCGGCAGATAGGCGGCGCCAATGGAGGGCGCGGAACCGCCGAGGTGACCCCGGCGAATTTCAGGCCTGTCAAAGGTCAATGTCGGCAATTTCTCCAGGCTTTCACGGATCGAGGTGATCATGCGGTCGAGAACGGCGGGCGGCATGACGCCATCGACAACGGCGGCGCGGAACTCGATGACGGCGGCGGTATTGCTGATGACCTTGGCAAGTGCCGGGCCGGCCTCGGCTATCCAATCGGAAACATGCGGCTCCCATTCGTCCCAGGGCCAGAACAGCGGTGTGGTCGCCGGAATGACGATACCGGCCGTGGCCAGCCGTCGCTGCAGCGCGTGGATGGATGCCAGCATGTGGGCGAAGTTCTGGTTGCCCTGCGAGTCGGCGACCAGCATCGAGCCCAGATTGGCCGAGTTGCCGGTCGGCCCTTCCCAGAGCGCGCCTTCGGCAATGATGCCGGCCCCGATAAAAGTGCCGATCAGAAGATAGGCAAAGCTGGTGGGACGAGGCTTCTCGTGGGCGATCAGTTCAGCCCAGCAGGCGGCATTACCGTCATTGTAGAGGTGAACCTGCAGGCCGGTCGCCCGACTTGCCTCGGCCTGCAGATCGATATCCCGCCAGCGGCGACCAAGTTCGGGACCCGCCTCAAGCAGGTCCACATTGCGATCGATGCCGCCCGGGGAGGCGATTCCCAGGCCGACGACCTTGGGTCGCTGGTTTTCCGGAAGCTTGGCGACCAATTGCCGGGAGACGTTGCCCAACTCGTTGAAAATGGTGCGTGCGTCGGGGAAGGTATAGTCGCGACGATAGTCGCCGATGACGTCGCCGGTGAAATTGACCAGCCTGGCCTCGATATGCTGCCAGCCGATTTCCACGCCGATGCCAAAGGCCCCGGAAGGGGCGAGGGTATAGGGCGTTGCCGGCTGGCCGCGACGGCCTCGCAGCAGTTCTCCTGCCTGCAGCAGGCCCGCCTTGGAAAGGTCCTCGAGCAGCAGCGCCACGGTCTGCGGCGCCAGCCCTGACCGTCGCGACAGGTCAGCCGCAGAAAGGCCGGGATTGGTGCCGACCAGTGTCAGGATGGCGCGCAGATTGGCCTGCCGCACCCCGGAAGTTTGCATTCCAAGGCCGGCGGCCTCGAAGAAATCCTGTTCTTTTCTCACTTGTTCAGACTGCCATACCGCAAGGTTTGATCGTTCTTATCCCGCTTCAGCAGGAAAGGACCAGACCAGTCTACCTCTTGGTACGAATTAAACCTTCCGTGGTGAGCCGCTTCGCTCCAGTGCCCCTGGAAATTGGCATGGTTCTAGTCACACATACTTCCGAGACAAGAAAGACCTGGCAGTTATTGTTCCGGTCAGAACTGCTCCATGGTGGTGCGCACCTTGCCGGCAAAGCCGGCGAGTCGCTCCGGCGTGCAATTGTTCATGTCATAGAGGGCGAGATATTTCGGTGGGGTCGGCGTGCCGAACGTCACCCAGGCCCAGCGGCGCGCCAGGCGGCGCGGCGGATCGCCCATCACCATGGTACGGAAGCGGTCGCCGCCATAGGTGGTGACGAAGGCGACCTTCTGGATGTGCTTGAGGTTGGGGCGGAGCCTGCCGCGGTCGCTGCCGCCCTCGAGGACGAAAGAGACGCCGGGCAGGAAGACGCGGTCGAAATAGCCCTTGAGGATGGCGGGATAGCCGTAGTTCCAGACAGGATGAACGAAGACCAGTGCGTCGGTATTCATCAGGCGGTCGACGAAGGGCTTGACCAGCGCCGTCAGGTTGCCCGGGACGTCGTGATAGTTGAGGCGCTCCTCGCGGCTGAGCACGGCATCGAAACCCTCGTCGTAGAGGTTGAGGGCGTCGACCTGGTGTCCCTTGCCTTCGAGCGCCTCGACGACAGTCGAAAACAGGTGCCGATTGAAGCTGGTCTCGACCGGGTGAGCGTGAACGACATGGACTTTCATCAGGCGGCCCGCACCGGATTGAGTCCGTCAAACAGCCAGGCGCGTCCCGCGTTAAAGTCGAAGTCCGGATTTTCCCAGGCCACCATCTTGCCCGGATTGAGCATGCCCTTGGGGTCGGCTTCGCGCTTGAAGTCGAGCTGTTCCTGATTGGTGCGCTTCATGCCGCCTTCCTCGAGGGTGTAGCGGTGCGGGTTGAAGACATCGCAGCCATTGTCCTCGTGAATGCGGATGATCTCCTCGAGGCGCGCCTCGGTGGTGTAGCGGACCAGCGGCAGACCGGAGAATGTGACGACGCCGTCCTGCCGGGTGATCTCGATATGCATGGGCAGTTCGTCACCGAGGATATCCATGACGGTTCTGATGTGCTCGATGCTGGGATAGCGCGTTTGCAGGTAGGTGATCGTCGGGTCGACCTTGAGGGCCCGCAGCGTGGTGTGGTTCCAGCCCAGTTCGTAGATGGGCGGGAGCTTCTTCTTTTCGTCGTCGCTGGCGGTGTCGGAGCGGTAGAGCATGTCGCCGCCATGGTGGCTGACAAACAGCGTCATGGCCGCTGCAGCCACCGGCGCTACCATCAGCAGCACGACCGACTGGCCGCCCTTGATGTAGGGCTTGTGGCGGGTGAAGTAGGCCTCGGGGATCGGCGCCTGGCAGGGCGCCACTTCCTTGACCAGCAGGCCGTCCTGCAGGGCGACATTGCGGCTGAACTCGCAGGCGGCGATGAAATCGTCAAAGCCGACCAGCATGTCGACCCAGTCATAGGCCGACGTCAGCGGCATCTCGGCTTCGACGATGATGCCGTTGGTGCCGTAAGCATGGGCGACCTTGAGGATATCCTCGCCGAGCAGGTCGAGTTCGCGCGGCTCCGCCTCGCAGGTGATGACCTTGAGGCCGAGAATGCTGCCCAGATTGCGCAGCCCGCCCCAGCGCACCGACCCGACGCCGCCGGAGCCGCCGGCTATGAAACCGCCGATCGAGGCCATGCGATAGGTCGAGGGATGGAAACGCAGTTCGCCACCCACAGCGGCCCGGGTTTCGTGGTCGATCTTTTCCATCACGGCACCAGCCTGAGCCCGCACCCGGTCGGGCTTGATCTCGAGCACCTTGTCCATGTTCATCAGGTCGAGCATGGCCCCACCCGCAAGCGGCATGGCCTGGCCGTAATTGCCGGTGCCGGCGCCGCGCGGGGTGATGGCAACGCCGTGCTCGTAGGCGGCGCGCAGGACGGTTTTCACCTCCTCGTTGGAGCGCGGCGAGACGACGATCTCGGCGGTCACGTCATCGAGCTTGGCCTTGAGCACAGGCGAGTACCAGTAGTGGTCGCGGCTGCGCTGCTGGACGATGCGCGGATGATCCTGGACGGGGATGTCGCCCAGGTCGGCGCGAAAGGCATCAATGGTCATCAACGGGCTCCCATCAGGTCGTCGAGTTCTCGGTAGTCAGGCAGGGTGGTGTCGATTGTCGCGCCGCGGCGGAGGACCGTGCGGTCCGCCTGCGGGCGCGACATGAGTTCGCTCCAAGTGCGGGCCCCAAACAGCACGAGGTCGGCAGGGGCCCCGGTCTCGATGGTCGCCCTGTAGCTAAAGCCGGCGATAGCCGCCGGGTCGGCGCCAACCGAGCGGACCCAGGCAAAGGCGTCGTCCTGCGGGTGATCGAACTGCAGGATGCGGGCGCCTTCGCGCAGCACCTCGAAGCCATCGAGATCGCCATAGGCATAGAACGGGTCGCGGGTGTTGTCGGAAGCAATGGCCACTGCGGCACCGGCGGCTTTCAGTTCATTGAGCAGGGTGACGCCGCGCCAGCGCGGCGTTCGCAACACACCGTCCTCGTTGTGGCGGTCCTGCAGATACATGTTGCACATGGGCAGCGAGACGACAGCGACGTCGGCTTCGGCGACCTTGTCGATGACGCGGCGGGCATGGTCGTCGGGCTGGTTGGCAAGGGCGCAGCAATGGCCGGCCAGCACCTTGCCGTCGAAGCCGGTCTCAAGCACGGCCTCGGCGAGGCAGTGCAGCGCCGTCGCCGCCGGATCGGGGGACTCGTCGGCATGAAGGTCGATATCGAGCCCGAACTCGCCAGCCACCTCGATGAGGATGCGCATGATCTGCGCGTTCTCGGGATGCACCGCGGTCGAGCCGCCGAGCGTGCCGCCGGCCGCCTTGACGCGACGGGCGACGGCGCGCATCGCGTCTCGATCCAGCATGGTGTCGGGACCGACGATGGAGACGGCCTGCATCTCGATACGGCCGGCCCAGCGATCACGCATCTTCTCAAAGACGTCGAAGCTGATCTCGTGCTGGGGCGGGGTAGAGTTGAGATGGGTGCGGATCGCTGCCGTGCCGTGCGCATAGGCGCAGCGCAGCGAGAAATCCATGCGCCGCTCGACGTCGCTGGCGGCCCAGTTGCTTTCGCGGTCGTCCTGCACGGCCATCAGGGCGCCCAACCAGGTGCCGTCCGGGCTCGGCCTGCGCGGCCAGATGTGTCCCTTGTCGAGATGGGTGTGGAGGTCGACAAAGGCGGGCAAGACAATGCCGCCATCCATGTCGACGACGTTGGGAAGGGGGGCTGTCGTGCCGGCAGCGCTCGCCTGCGTGACGACGCCATCGGCAATCGTCAGGTCGACACGGGCGAGGGCGCCGGATGATGGCTGATCCATCACCGACTCCGGCACCGAGGCGTTGGTCAGGGTGTAATGTGCGTCGGCCGGAATGGTGCGTGCCATATCAGTTTTCGCGCTTGAGCGCGCTCTCGTGCCAGCGGTGCAGCAGCAGCCAGGCGATGAGCGAGGTAACAGCGAAGATGGCGACGCCCGTGAGCATCAGCAGCACCAGCGCCGCATAGAGCCGCGGATAGTTCAGGCGATAGCCGGATTCGAGCAGGCGGAAGGCCAGTCCGGCGCCCTTGCCGGCGGAGCCGGCGGCAAACTCGGCAACCACGGCGGCGATCAGCGACAGGCCGCCACCGATGCGCAACCCGGCCGCAAAATAGGGCAGCGAGGATGGCAGCTTGAGGTAGATCAGTGTCTGCCAGCGATTGGCGCCATAGAGCTCGAAGAGGTTGAGCAGGTTGTGATCGACGCTCTTGAGGCCCGCCACCATGTTGGAGAGGATCGGGAAGAAGGCGACGACGAAGGCGCAGGTCAGCAGCGCCGACTGGGTGTCGGGCATGTAGATGATGAGCAGCGGCGCGATGGCGATCATCGGCGTCACCTGCAGGATCACCGCGAAGGGGAAGATCGCGAGTTCGATCCACTTGCTCTGCACCAGGATGATGGCGAGGCCGACGCCGCCAATCAGGGCGATGGCCAGGGCGAGGAAGGTGATGCGCAGCGTCACCAGCAGGGACGGGTAAAGGGTGCCCCAGTCGCTGACCAGTGCCCCGGCGACATCGCCGGGCGCCGGCATGATGTAGCGCGGCACCTCGTTGACGACGATATGCAACTGCCAGAGGCCAATGGCGAGCGCCACCATCAGCGTGGGCACGAGGATGCGGAGGAGGCGCTCGGTATTGCTGGTGCGGACGAGCGCGATCTTGACGGCGCTATCGGTCCCCGCTTCGGCGCTGCCGGAGGTTTGCACGGCGTCGGTCATTGGCCGGCGGCTCCCATCATGATCGCCTCTTGCAGGGCGCGCGAGACCTTGTCGGTGGTGGCGCGATACTCCTCGGAGGTGCGGTAGTTGGCGTCGCGCACGGCAGACGTCTCGATCGGCAGGTCGGCATAGACCTGGCCGGGACGGGCGCGCATGACGACGATACGGTTGGAGAGAAACGCGCTCTCGAACACCGAGTGGGTGACGAAGATGACGGTGATGCCGGTTTCGTGCCAGAGCCGCAGCACGTCGTCATTGAGTTTCTGCCGGGTGATCTCGTCGAGGGCGGCGAAGGGCTCGTCCATCAGCAGCAGGCTGGGCTTGGTCACTAGGGCGCGGGCGATGGAGACGCGCATCTTCATGCCGCCGGAGAGTTCGCGCGGATAGGATCTGGCAAAATCGGCCAGGCCAACGGAGGCGAGGGCATCCATGATGCGCGGCCGCGCGGCGGACTTGCTGACGCCGGTCAGGCGTAAAGGCAGGTAGACATTGCCGAACACCGTCTGCCACGGCATCAGCGTCGGCTCCTGGAAGACGAAGCCGACATCGCCCTGCGGCAGGCCCTTGGAATTGATCTGCGAGCTGGGCCAGTCGATGCTGCCCGAGGACGGCGCGCCGAGCCCCGCAATAATGCGCAGGGCCGTCGACTTGCCACAGCCGGACGGGCCGAGCAGGCTCAGGAACTCGCCGCGACGGACGTCGAGCGACATCTCCTTGAGGGCGAGCGTGCCGTTGGAGAAAACTTTGGAAACGTTACGCATCGAGACGACGTTGCGCGCCACGCTCATGGGTCGCGCGCCGGTCTCGGCAAGGGTCTGGTCAGTCAATATCTCTCGCCCAGGTTAGGGTCGGAACGGCGCGGGCGGATTGCCCGCGCCGGGAGGAGCTTAGCTCCGCTTACTTCACGAGGTCCATGCCAAGACCCTGGCAGACGAACTCGGTGGTGTAGGCCTGCTTGATGTCGATGCCGGCTTCAAAGAGGCCGATCTCGACCATGCCGTCGTAGAATGAGGACCAGCCTTCGTCGGTCATGCAGCCGATGCCCTTGGTCTCGGCGTCGCCGGACACGGCGATGCCGTATTCCTTCATCTTGGCGATGCCGTAGGCAATCTGCGCGTCGGTCATCTCGGGATTGTCACCCTTGATGAGTTCGTTGGCTGCAGCATTGTCGCCGTAGAGATAGTTGTACCAGCCGACGATCGAGGCTTCGACGAAGCGCTTGGCGACTTCCTTGTGCTCGTCGAGCCAGGGCTTCATCACTTCGATGGTCGTGGAGTAGGGGTGGAAGCCCTGATCGGCGAGCAGCCAGACCTGCGGCGCAAAGCCGGCTTCGGTCTCGATCGAGAGCGGCTCCGAGGTCAGATAGCCCTGCTGGATGGAGTCGGGATCGGCGAGGAAGGACGACGGGTTGAACTGGTAGGGCTCGTATTTCTCATCGACGAAATCGGGCCACTGCGCCTTCATCCAGGTGAAATAAGAGGTGAAGCCCTCGGCCGAAAGGATGTATTTGGACGCGCCGGCGAGGTCCTTGAACTCGGCGAACTTGCCCGGATGCGACATCAGGATCTGCGGATCCTTCTGGAAGATGGCGGCCAGCGTCACCGTCGGGATGCCTTCCTTGACGGCGTTGATCGCCGACGTGGTGCCGCCCATGTAGAATTCGATGGCGCCGGCCACGAGCCGCGCACGATTGGCGGCCTGCGGGCCGCCCTGGGCGATGGTGACGTCGAGGCCGTATTTGGCATAGGTGCCATCGGCGATGGCCTGGTAGTAGCCACCATGCTCAGCCTGCGCGAGCCAGTTGGTGCCGAACGTCACCTTGTCCTGGGCCATGGCGGTTCCGGTGAGGCCAGCCATCAGAAGGGCAGCCGCAGTCGTCAGTCGGATTGTCGTGTGCATCTGTTTGAACTCCCCTGCCGGCATTCGGGCGCCGGCGAAACTTGCGCGAGCTTTCTCGCATCTGCAATTCATGGCGCGTGGCCGGCGGCTTGTGAAGTCAAAAAGTAGGCAGACGCATGAAATGCCTGCCATGCATGCAATTTTGCACTTTTTGGCTAGGCAAGCGGTTGCGGCGCGGCTAGCGTTCGCGTTCCGGAGCCGATTGCAGACGATGACCATCCCCCTCAACCCCGCCCATATTCATCCGCCTTTCGCGCCCTATAGTCATGGTGTGCTGGTGCCGGAGGGGCAGAGGCTGGTGTTCTGTTCGGGACAACTGGGCATTGGCGCCGACAAGGTGGTCCCCGCCGATTGCGCCGGGCAGACGCGGCTCTGTTTCGACAATATTGCCGCCATTCTGGCAGAGGCCGGCATGACGCTGGGCAATATCGTGCGCCTCAACGCCTATGTCGCCGGACGCGAGTATCTGAGCGACTATATGGGAGTGCGCAATGCGCTCTTTGCCGAACCCTATCCCGCCTCGACCTTGATGATCGTCACCGGCTTTGCCCGGCCCGAGTTCGTGGTCGAGATCGAAGCCATCGCCGCTGGCCCCGCCTGACGAGTACCGAAATGACCTATCGCAAGATCTGGTGGAACGACTTCGCCGCCACCGAATTCCACGGCCTCGACCCGATGAAGACCATCGCTGTCTTCCCGGTCGCCGCCATCGAGCAGCATGGTCCGCATCTGCCGGTCGGCACCGACACGATCATCAATCAGGGCCATCTCGATCTGCTGGTGCAGCGCGCACCGGCGGACCTCGATATCCGTATCCTGCCGGTGCAGGCGGTCGGCAAGTCCAACGAGCACACCTGGCAGCACGGCACGCTGAGCGGCACGGCGACCAACCTCATCGAAGCCTGGACGCAGATCGGGCTCGAGATCGCCCGGACCGGCATCCGCAAGGTGGTGTTCGTCAACAGCCATGGCGGCAATGTGTCGATGCTCGACATCATCGCCCGCGAGCTGCGCGTGCAACGCGGCATGCTGGCGGTCAAGGCCGGCTGGAGCCACTTCTGGCCAAAGGACATCTACTCGGAGATCGAGAACCGCTACGGCATTCATGGCGGTGACAGCGAGACGTCGCTGGTCATGCATTTCCGCCCCGAACTGGTGAACAGGGACAAGCTGCAGGATTTTCCGTCGGTCGCCCAGCGTGACGAGCAGGCCTACAAGTATCTGCGCCCCACGGGGATGCTGAGTTATGCCTGGATCGCCTCGGACATCCATCCGCTGGGCGCGGCCGGCGAAGCGCATCTGGCTACCGCCGACAAGGGCCGGCTTACCGTGGAGGCGGCGGTCGACGGCTTCGTCGAGCTGCTGCGCGAAGTCGAACGCATGCCGCTGCCGGGGACGCAGGACTAGGTTCTGTACCCATAAAGGGGATTCCCTTTGAGTACGAAGGCTGATTCAACCTCCTGAATGGAGGTGGCGATGGCTCGATTTGATCTCAGCGATGCGGAGTGGCGGATCATTCTGCCCCTCCTGCCCAACAAGCCGCGCGGAGTGCCGCGCACCGATGACCGACGGGTGATCAACGCCATCTTCTATGTGCTGCGCACCGGCTCGCCCTGGCGCGACCTGCCGGAGCGCTACGGCCCCTATACGACCGCCTATAACCGGTACAACCGGTGGGCCAAGGCCGGGGTGTGGCTCGGGATATTCGAAGCCCTCGCCGAGCGCTCGCCGCAGTCGATGGCGCTGATCGACAGTTCGATCATCCGGGCACACCAGCACGCCGCGGGCGGAAAAAAGGGGGCCCGGATCACGCCATCGGTCGGTCTCGTGGAGGACTGAGCACCAAAATCAATGCCGTGGTCGGCCTGCCGATCCGCATCATGCTCACTCCCGGCCAAGCCTCCGACAAGCAGGCCGCCGCCGTCCTCATCGAGAGCCTTACACGCACCCGCGACCTTGTTGCCGACCGCGGCTATGACGCTCGCGTCCTCATCGACCTGGCTGCGGCACGGGGAGCCCGTGCCCACATCCCCACACAGAAAGACCGCAGGGTCCAGCGCAGCATTGACCGGGGCCTCTATCGCGAACGCAATCTGGTCGAGCGCTTCTTCTGCAAACTCAAACACTTCCGTCGCGTCGCCACACGATTCGACAAGCTCGCCCGCAACTTCCTCGCCAGCGTTCTGCTCGCCTCAATCCGACTCTGGACCAGAAGTTATGAGTCCAAGACCTAGATCATGTCGTCGCAAGCCGCTTCATCTGCGCGTATGCTGGCGGCATGACCTTCGAGATCCGACCAATGAGCCGCGCCGACCTCGATGTCGCGCTCGGCTGGGCGCGGAGCGAAGGCTGGAACCCGGGATTTGATGACGCCGGTCCATTCCATGCGCAGGATCCTGGCGGCTTCCTGATGGGCTGGCTCGGAACGGTGCGCGTTGGCTGCATCTCGGTGGTGAAATATGCCGGAGATTTCGCCTTTCTCGGGCTCTACATCGTGGTGCCGGCGTTTCGCGGCAAAGGCTATGGCAAGGCGATCTGGGACGCCGGCATGGCCAGCGCGGCAGGACGGACCATCGGGCTCGACGGCGTGGTGGCGCAGCAGGACAACTACCTCAAGTCCGGCTTTGTCTATGCGCATCGCAATGCCCGATGGAGTGGTACGCTGCGCGGCCTGGTGGCCAAGCGCTCCTATGTCCGGCCGGTGACGCTGGCGGACGAAACCGCGATCATCGCCTTTGACCGGCGGCATGTCGCTGCGGAACGTGAGGCTTTCCTGAAGGCCTGGCTGGCGCCCTCGGCAACGCGCCAGACCGAAGGCTATTTCGAGGACGGCAGGTTACGCGGTTATGGCACGATCCGGCGCTGCGCCGACGGCTGGAAGATCGGCCCGCTGTTCGCCGACTCGCCGGCCATTGCCGAGAACCTGCTGGCCACCTTGCTGAGCACGGCGGGAACGGACCGAGTGTTCATCGATATCCCCGAGCCCAACACCGCCGCCGTCGACATGGTCAAACGCCTCGGATTTGCGCCGTCTTTCGAGACCGCGCGGATGTATCTGGGGCCGATGCCCGATCTGCCGCTCGACGCGATCTTCGGCATCACAACGCTGGAACTGGGCTAGCGGCGGAACCGCAGGGCGGGTTTGCTGGTTCAGCTGTCATGGACCAGCCAGCCCTCGCCCATCCCAGTTTCCTGTCGCGCACCAAGGCACTGGTGGTTGGAACCGTCAAAGCCTTCATGGATACGGATACGTCGCTGCGCTGTGCCGGAACCGCCTTTTTCGGTTTCCTGTCGCTGTTTCCTGCCATTGGCATCGTCGTCTTCACTTTCGGTCTGGTCGCCAATATCGACGTGCTGCTGACGACCGTTGAATCGTTCAAGTACCTCGTGCCCGAGATCGTCCTGCAGGTGGTGCGGGAGCAGCTGTCGATCATTCTGTCGCAGGAACGGGAAACGCTCGGCATCGGGCTGGCGGTGTCGGTCGTGCTGGCGCTGTGGAGCGGCTCGCGCGGCGTCAGCGCGATGATCTACGCCATGTCGAAGGTGCGCCGCGAGCCGACCAAGCGCGGCTTCATCGGCAATGTGATCATGTCGATCGTGCTCACCATCGGCGGTGCGGTGTTCCTCTCGATCTCGCTGCTCACCATTGCCGGCCTGCCGGCGCTGTTTCCATTTCCGCGCGGCAACGAAATCTGGCTGATGGCGTTGCGCTGGCCGGTGCTGCTGTTGCTGACGACAGTTGTGCTGGGTGTGCTCTACCGCTGGGGTCCCGACCGGCATCCGCGCCGGTTCAGCCACATCTGGCCCGGTGCCGTGCTGGCCTCGCTGCTCTGGCTGGTCGCCGGGGCACTGTTTTCGATCTATGTATCAAATTTTTCGAACTATCAGGCGAGCTTCGGCTCGGTGACCGCGGCGGTGGTACTGCTGCTCTGGCTCTACAGTTCGGCGCAGATTTTTGTGCTGGGAGCAGCGTTTAACGCGCAACTCGACTACCAGGCGAATTGACAGGACAACGTGAGCACCGCAGGGTCGGGTCTTCCTGATCCGAGACCCTGCATGCCCTCCACTCCCTCTCCCCGCGCCGACCGTCACGCCGCCCTCGCGGCCGCGATCGAGGCCAGACGCGACGACCTGATTGCCCTGACGCAGGACCTGATCCGTATTCCGACGCTCAATCCGCCGGGCAATGCGTACCTCGAAATCTGCGAATATGTGCAGACGCGGTTGAGCGCCCGCGGCTTCCTGACCGAAATGGTGCGGGCCGAAGGCACTCCCGGCGACAGCACGCGCTACCCGCGCTGGAATGTCGTGGCGCGCAAGGAAGGCACGTCGCCCGGCGAGACAGTGCATTTCAATTCGCACCACGACGTGGTCGAGGTCGGTTCGGGCTGGACCTTCGATCCGTTCGGCGCCGAACTTAAGGACGGCAAGATCTATGGTCGCGGCACCTGCGACATGAAGGGTGGACTGGCGGCCTCGATCATTGCCGCGGAGGCCTTTGCAGAGACATTTCCCGATTTTGCCGGTGCCATCGAGATCTCGGCGACCGCCGACGAGGAAACCGGCGGCTTTGGCGGCGTCGCCTACCTGGCCGAGAAAGGCTTCTTCACCCCGGAGCGGGTGCAGCACGTCATTATCCCGGAGCCGCTCAACAAGGACCGTATCTGCCTCGGGCATCGCGGCGTGTGGTGGGCGGAGATCGAGACCAAGGGGCGGATTGCTCACGGCTCGATGCCGTTTCTCGGCGACAGCGCCATCCGCCACATGGGTGCGGTAATTGCCAAGATCGAGGATGATCTCTATCCGGCGCTCGCCTCGCGGACCACCGCCATGCCTGTGGTGCCGCCGCAGGCGCGGCAGTCGACGCTCAACATCAATTCGCTGCATGGTGGTCAGCCCGAGCCCGAAGACGGCTTCGACGGGTTCCCGGCTCCTGTCGTGGCGCACTCGGCGCGCATGATCATCGACCGGCGGTATCTGATCGAAGAGGCGCCGGAGGCGGTGCGCAAGGAGATGATCGATCTGCTCGAGCGGGTGAAGTCCGAGCGTCCCGAGTTCAAATACGAGGTGCGCGACCTCTGGACAATTCCACCGACCATGACGGCAAAGGATTCGCCGGTGGTCACGGCCGTGGCCGCTGCCATCTCGGACGTGCTCGGGCTGGCGCCGGAATATGTGGTTTCGCCGGGCACCTACGACCAGAAGCACATCGACCGGATCGGCCGGATGCACAACTGCATCGCCTATGGCCCGGGCATTCTCGATCTGGCGCACCAGCCCGACGAATATGTCGGGGTGGAAGATATGGTCGACGCTGCCAAGGTCATGGCGCTGACGCTCGACAAGCTGGTGGGTGCGGGCCGGGCAGAGGCCTGAGCCCGGCCGGCACAGTTTTCTGCCGCGAGGCCAATCTTGGGCATGTTCAAGTCACGACTCTTGTTGTCGATTTGGCCGGGCTGGGGCAGGATCATATTCAGGGGGCCGGCGCAGATCGGTCCCGACTGCAGGGAAAGGACTACCATGCGCAAATCACTCCTCGTTGTCGCCATTGCCGCGCTCGCCGTCTCGACGGCGATGACGCCGGCGGCGTTTGCTCAGGCGCGCACCGATGTGAAGATCGGTCTCGTGCTCGAGCCCCCAAGCCTGGACCCGACGGCGGAAGCCGCCGCCGCGGTTGACGAAGTGGTCTATGCCAATGTGTTCGAGGGGCTGACGCGATTTGCCGCCGATGGCAGCGTGCTGCCGGCGCTCGCCAAGTCCTGGGAGATTTCCGAGGACGGCCTGACCTATACGTTCCACCTCGTCGAAGGTGCCAAGTTCCACGATGGCAGCGATTTCAACGCCGATGACGTGAAGTTCTCGCTCGAGCGCATCAATGCCGAAGGCTCGCTCAATGCGCAGAAGGCGCTCTACGCCGATATCGCCTCGGTCGAGGTGGTCGACCCGGCGACTGTTGCGGTGACGCTCTCCAAGCCGAATGGCGACTTCATCTACAATCTGGCCTGGGGCGATGCCGTCATGGTGGCGCCGGAAAGCGCCGACGGCAACAAGACCAACCCCATCGGCACCGGTCCGTTCGTCTTCGAGAACCGCGTCGAGGGCGACTCGATCGTGCTGGGCAAGAATGCCGATTACTGGGGCACGCCGATCAAGCTCGAAGGCGCGACCTTCCGCTTCATCGCCGACCCGACGGCGGCCTTCGGCGCCATGCAGGCCGGTGACGTCGACGCCTTCCCGAACTTCCCGGCTGCCGAGACCATTGCGCAGTTCGAGAACGATCCGCGCTTCAAGGTGGTGGTTGGCTCGACCCAGGGCGAAACCATCCTCGCTATGAACAATGCCAAGCCGCCGCTCGATAACGTCAAGGTGCGCCAGGCCATTGCCCATGCGATCAATCGCGAGGACATCATCAACGGCGCCATGTCGGGCTTCGGCCTGCCGATCGGCTCGTTCTTCCCGCCGGGCGACGCCAACTATGTCGACCTGACGGCGCAGTCGAACTTCGATCCGGAAAAGTCCAAGGCGCTGCTGGCGGAAGCCGGCATGACCGACATCACGCTGTCGCTCAAGCTGCCGCCGGTCGAGGGCTATGCCCGTCGCGGTGGCGAGATCATCGCGCAGCAGCTGGCAGCCGTCGGCATCAAGACCGAGACGACCAATCTGGAATGGGCGCAGTGGCTGGACGAGGTCTTCAAGCAGAAGAACTTCGACATGACCATCATCTCGCACACCGAGCCGAACGACATCTCGATCTTCTCGCGGCCGGACTATTACTTCGGCTACAAGTCGGATGCGTTCAACCAGATCATCGCCGATCTGTCGGTGACGGCCGATCAGGCGAAGCGCTCCGAACTGCTCAAGGCAGCGCAGCAGCAACTGGCCGACGACTATGTCGTGGGCTTCCTGTTCGAACTGCCCAAGATCGGTGTGCAGAGTGCCAAGCTCGAAGGCCTGTGGGAAAATGCTCCCGCCCAGGCCACCGACCTCACCGGCGTCTACTGGACCGAGTGATGCAGACTGGACCCCGACCTTTCGCTCCCCTCCCCCTTGAGGGGAGGGGCTGGGGGTTGGGGTCTATAGGTTCAAGGCCAAATAGCTTGTCATCTGTGGTCTCCCCCTCCCCAACCCTCCCCGCAAGGGGGAGGGTGTCTGCCGGTTCGTCTGGTACGATCGCGCCATGGGCACGGAGCGTCACCTTCCCCCTTGCGGGGGAGGTTGGGAGGCGGGCCGCCAAGGACGCGTCTGCCGCCAAGGTTCAGACGTGTCATAGCCCGCCCGCCCTCTCGGTTCTCACCTGATGCCCGCCTTTCTTTTCGGCCGCTTTATCTCGCTGGCCCTCAGTCTGCTGGCGGCCAGTGTCGTCATTTTTGTGGTGCTCGAGGTGGTGCCGGGGGATCCGGCGCAGTTCATGCTCGGCCTCAATGCGACGCCGGAAATCGCCGACAAGCTGCGCGAGACGCTCGGGCTCAACGGGCCGCCGGTGGAGCGCTATTTCACCTGGCTGTTCGGCCTGCTGCGGGGCGATCTCGGCATTTCCTATTCCTACAAGGTGCCGGTGGCGGACCTCGTCGCCGATCGCATCTGGATTTCGCTGCCGCTCGCCATCTATGCGCTGGCGCTGTCGACGCTGATTGCCTTTCCGGTCGGCATCCTGGCGGCCACCAAGCGCAATTCACCCACCGACGTGTCGATCATGGGGCTGACGCAGCTGGGTGTGGCGGTGCCGAATTTCTGGTTTGCCATGCTGCTGGTGCTGCTGTTCTCGATCACGCTGCGCTGGTTCTCGGCCGGCGGTTTCGCCGGCTGGCAGGATCCGGTGGCGGCGATCAAGTCACTCACCCTGCCAGCCATCGCCCTGGCGCTGCCGCAGGCCTCGATCCTGGCGCGTGTCATGCGCTCGTCGCTGCTCGATACGCTGGGTGAAGACTATGTGCGCTCGGCTCGCGCCAAGGGCCTGACACGCGGGCAAACGCTGTGGCGGCACGCGTTGCGCAATGCGCTGATCCCGGTACTGACCATTATCGGCCTGCAGTTCTCCTTCCTGCTGGCCGGCGCAGTGATCATCGAAAACGTCTTCTTCCTGCCCGGGCTCGGGCGGCTGGTGTTCCAGGGCATCACGCAGCGCGACCTGATCGTCGTCAAGTCGGTGGTGATGATCCTCGTCTTCGCGGTGATCCTCGTCACCTTCCTCGTCGACATCGCCTACGCCATTGTCGATCCGCGGCTGCGGAGGGCGACACGATGAGTGTGGAGGCCCGGCCTTTGCAGCAGGACACGCTGTGGCGTGCGGCGTTCCGCTCGCGCAACTTCGTCATCGGGGCGGTGATCACCGCAGTGTTCGTGCTGGCGGCGCTGGTGTCGCTGGTGTGGACGCCGTACGATTTTGCGGCGCAGAACATACCCAACAAGTTCCAGCCGCCGTCGCCGGAGCACTGGTTCGGGACCGATCATTTCGGCCGCGACATCCTTTCGATGATCATGAAGGGGGCACAGACGTCGATCGCCGTGGCGCTGGTCGCGGTGTCAGTGGGGGCCGCCATTGGCACGCCGCTCGGGCTATGGGCGGCAGCCAGGCGCGGTTCGCTGCTCGACGAAACCATCATGCGGCTCAATGATCTGGTGTTCGCGTTTCCGGCGCTGCTGATCGCCATCCTGATCACTGCGGTGTTCGGGCCGAGTGCGGTCAATGCCATCATTGCCATCGGCATCTTCAATATCCCCGTCTTCGCGCGGCTGTCGCGGGCCGGGGCGCTGAGCCTCTGGCAGCGCGAGTTCATCATGGCGGCACGGGTGGCGGGGAAGGGTGCGGCGCGCATCTCGGCCGAGCACATCCTGCCCAATATCTTCAATACGCTTTTGGTGCAGATCACCATCCAGTTTGCGCTCGGCATCCTGGCCGAGGCGGCGCTGGCCTATGTCGGGCTGGGCGCCCAGCCACCGATACCGAGCTGGGGGAAGATGCTCTCGGACAGCCAGACGATGATCTCGATTGCGCCGCATGTGGCGCTGATCCCGGGTCTCACCATCGTGCTGATGGTGCTGGGCGTGAACCTCCTGGGCGACGGGCTGCGCGACGTGCTCGACCCGCGCCTGCGCAGGAGCCGCACATGAGCCTCCTCACCATCAAGGACCTGTCGCTGCGCATCGGCAGCGCGACGATCCTGCATGACGTCGATCTCTCGGTCGAGGCCGGGGAAGTGCTCGGCATTATCGGCGAAAGCGGCTCGGGCAAGTCGATGACGGCGCTCTCGATCATGCAGCTGGCGCCGGCGGGCACGGTGTTCGGCGGCTCGATCGTGCTGGATGGCCAGGAGATGATCGGCAAGCCGGAGCGCGAGCTCTGTGACATCCGCGGACGCGACGTCGGCATGGTGTTCCAGGAGCCGATGACGGCGCTCAACCCGCTGATGACCATCGGCGACCAGGTGGCCGAGACCGTGCTGGTGCACCGGCGCACCTCGCGCGAGGAGGCCGAACGCATCGCCTCGGAGACGCTCGACCGGGTCGGTCTGCCGGAAGACAAGTTCAGGCGCGACCGCTATCCGCATGCGCTCTCGGGCGGGCAGCGGCAGCGGGTGGTGATTGCCATGGCGATTGCTGCCGGGCCCAAGCTGATCATTGCCGATGAGCCGACCACGGCCCTCGACGTGACGACGCAGGCGCAAGTGCTGACATTGCTCAAGCGGCTCGTCGACGAGGATGGTCTGGGGCTGATCCTGATCACCCACGACCTTGCAGTGGTGGCCGGCATTGCCGACCGGATCGCCATCATGAAATCGGGCGAAGTGGTGGAGGCCGGGCCGACGGTCGAGCTGTTCCGCAATCTCAAGCATCCCTATTCGCAGGCCCTCTTCGAGGCGTCCTCGCACCAGCCGCCGCGCATCCCGCCATCGGTCAAGAGCGGCACGCCGGTGCTGGCGGTCGACAAGGTGGTGCGCGACTACCCGCTGCCGCGCAAGGCGCTGTTCGGGCCGAAAAAGGCCTTCCGTGCCGTCGATCAGGTGTCGCTGCGCATCGAGCGCGGCGAGAATGTCGGCCTCGTCGGCGAGAGCGGCTGCGGCAAGTCAACGCTGGCCCGCGCCATCATGGCGCTGGAGCCGACGCAGGGCGGCAGCATCGCCATTGATGGTTCGACCATCGATCCACAGCGCGGCGCCAGTTTCGAGACGCGCCGCAAGCTGCAGGTGGTGTTCCAGGATCCCTATGGCTCGTTCAATCCGCGGCAGCGCGTCGACACGCTGGTCAGCGAGCCGTTCCATCTGCTCAAGTCGGCGGCGCCGCAGGGCGTCGAGCGCGACAAGCGCATCGCGCGGGCGCTGGAAGAAGTGGGCCTGAGCGCCAGCGATGCCGAGAAATACATTCACGAGTTCTCCGGCGGGCAGCGGCAACGCGTCGCCATTGCCCGGGCGCTGATCATTGAGCCGTCGCTGATCATCCTCGACGAGGCGGTGTCGGCGCTCGATGTGTCGATCCGCGCGCAGATCCTCGATCTGCTCGCCGAGCTCTCGGACCGGCTGCACCTGAGCTATCTGTTCATCAGCCACGATCTCTCGGTGGTGCGGGCGATTACCGACAGGGTGCTGGTGATGCGCGCCGGCAAGATCGTCGAGGACGGTCCGACCGAAGAGGTGTTCGCCAATCCACGGCACCCCTATACGCAGGAACTGCTGGCGGCGACGCCCAACCTCGAACGCGCGCTGCGAGCGCGGGAGGGTACTGCCACAACTGCTGACCGGCTCCCTCCCCCTTGAGGGGAGGGCTGGGGTGGGGGTCCTTTGGTGGCACACTTGACCACCCCCACCCTCGATCCCTCCCCTCAAGGGGGAGGGAAGGATGACTGAAATGCCGGATGCCCGGCAAATGAAAGACTGACGCGATGACTGACGACCTCGACCTCTTCTTTGATCCGACGCGCTGTTTCATCGGCGGCGAGTGGGTCAAGCCCAATGGGCAGCAGACGCTGCCGCTGGAGAATCCGTCGACCGGCGAGACCATCGGCGCCATCGCGCGTGGAACGGCTGACGATGTCGATCTGGCGGTGCGCGCGGCGCAGAGTGCGCTTGACGGCGAATGGGGCCGCATGCCGGCGGCGGAGCGCGGGCGCATCCTGACGCGCATCGGCCAGAAGGTGCTGGAACGCGCCGACCAACTGGCCAGGGTGGAAGCCATCGATGTCGGCAAGCCGCTCAAGCAGGCCAAGGCCGATGCGCTGGCGCTGGCGCGCTACATGGAATTCTACGGCGGCGCCTGCGACAAGATCCATGGCGAGACCATCCCCTATCAGGAGGGTTACACCGTCTACACGCTGCGCCAGCCGCATGGCGTCACCGGGCATATCATCCCGTGGAACTATCCGATGCAGATCATCGGCCGGTCGGTGGGCGGAGCGCTGGCGATGGGCAACGCCGCCGTGCTGAAACCGGCCGAAGAGGCGTGCCTGACGGCCATCGCATTTGCCAGGATCTGCGAAGAGGCAGGACTGCCCAAAGGTGCGCTCAATGTCGTACCGGGACTGGGCGAAGAGGCGGGCGCGGCGCTCACCACGCATCCCGGGGTGCACCACATTTCCTTTACCGGTTCGGTGGGCGTCGGCCAACTTATCCAGGAGGCGGCGGCGCGCAACGTCGTGCCGGTGACGCTGGAGCTGGGCGGCAAGTCGCCGCAGCTGGTATTTGCGGATGCCGATCTCGACCGGGCGCTGCCGTTCCTCGTCAATGCCGGCATCCAGAATGCCGGCCAGACCTGCTCGGCGTCGTCACGCATCCTGGTGCAGCGCGACGTGCATGACGAGGTGCTGCGCCGCATGAGCGAGCGCTACGAGGCGCTGCGCGTCGGACCGGCGCTGGCCGATCTCGATGTCGGGCCGCTGGTTTCGGCGCGGCAGAAGCAGATCGTCTCAAGCTTCATCGCGCATCTCGACGGCGCCAGGATCGCGGCGCGCGGACAGGTCGTATCGGGCCATCCGGCAGGCGGGCACTATCTGGCGCCGACACTGGTCAGTCACGTGGTGCCGGAGCACACCCTTGCCCGCGACGAGATCTTTGGTCCGGTTCAGGTGGTCATCCCGTTCGACGACGAGGCTGATGCCATCCGCATCGCCAATGGCACGGACTACGGGCTCGTCGCCGGAGTCTGGACGCAGGATGGCGGGCGGCAGATGCGGCTGGCCAAAGCCATTCGTTCGGGCCAGGTGTTCATCAACAATTACGGTGCCGGCGGCGGCGTCGAGCTGCCCTTTGGCGGGGTCGGCAAATCCGGCCATGGCCGCGAGAAGGGCTTTGAGGCGCTGTACGGCTTTTCGGTGCTCAAGACCGTAGCTGCGTGGCATGGGTAGGGGCGAGTCCCCAACTCTCGCTCCCCTCCCCCTTGAGGGGAGGGGCTGGGGGTGGGGGTCCATCGGGTGTCACCACATCCACCCCCACCTTTGATCCCTCCCCTCAAGGGGGAGGGACGCCCGACTGCAAGCTTCTGCTGAAAAAGGTGAGACTATGAGACTAAAAGACAAAGTGGCGATTGTTACGGGCGGCGCATCGGGGTTCGGGGCCGGCATTGTGCGCAAGTTCGCCGCCGAAGGCGCGAAGGTGCTGATCGCCGACATCAATGTCGAGGGCGCCGAAGCCTTGGCGCGGGAACTCGGGCAGAAGGCCGGACATGTCGATGTGAGCAGCGACGCGAGCGTCAATCAGCTCGCCGCCGCAGCGCTGATGGCTTTCGGCCGGGTGGACATCCTCGTCAACAATGCCGGGGTCAGCCACAATCCGGCGCCGCTCGACGAGATCTCCGAAGCCGATTTCGACCGGGTATTCAACGTCAACATGAAGTCGGTCTATCTCACCGCCCGGCACCTCGTGCCGCATTTCAAGGCGCGGAAGACCGGCGTCATCCTCAATGTCGCCTCGACCGCGGCAGTCAGCCCGCGGCCGCGCCTGAGCTGGTACAATGCCTCGAAGGGCTGGATGGTGACGGCGACGAAATCCATGGCGGTCGAACTGGCGCCGCTGGGCATCCGGGTCAATGCCATCAATCCGGTTGCCGGCGAGACGCCCCTGCTCAAGACCTTCATGGGCGAGGACACGCCGGAAATCCGCGCCAAGTTCCTCGCCACCATTCCGCTCGGCCGCTTCTCGACCCCCGAGGACATGGGCAATGCCGCCTGCTTCCTCTGCTCGGACGAAGCGTCGATGATCACCGGCATCGCCATGGAAGTCGATGGCGGCCGGGTGATCTGAGCGACCGTCCGCCGCTACACCTGTCTCTCACCCCTCACGGTGAGCCTCCTCATGGTGAGCCTGTCGAACCACGAACCACGAGGGGCTGCACCGGGGCCTCTCCCACAACGCGCCCGACCTCGTCCTTCGACAGGCTCAGGATGAGGTCTCTCTGCTAAGGTTGCACATGGCCTGCACCCCCACCGCCGTCATCCCGGCGCAGGCCGGGATCCAGTATCCGCCGGCGCCTGCGGCACCCCACCGGCCTCTCCATCACCCTCCCCCTCGCGGGGAGGGCCGGGGTGCGGGGCGAGAGCCGCGGTGGGTTATTCATCCGACCGATGTCACTTCCCGCACGGAAGACACCTCCAACCCACTGACGCAGCACGATGATCCAGCCCCGTCGCAAAACTTGTCCCCGCCCTCACCGCTCGGCGTACTCTCCCCCCATCTCCCCGCGACGGACGGGAAGCGCGACGAACGCTTGCGGAGGGGACTGCCGGGAGGGGGAAGGGAGTCGTCTCACGCCCCTGGGCCAAGTGCACGGAGTTGAAAAGGGGCGGCAAGTCGGGCTCCAGTCTCCCGAAGCGCGGGACAATGCCACAAAACCCGGTTCCCCGAGGCGGCTACCGTCTCGTTATTATCATACCCAGAGACGGCAAGCGCCTCGGGGCCCGATCCACCACACTCCAACCGGAGGCGGCAACGCCGGCCGGGGGGCAGGCGTGCGTAACCCTCTGTCGATCAATGGCTTGACCCGCCCGCACATCCCGCCGATACCTCGGCGGCTAGCCTTGGAGTACCCTGATGACCTCGTCTTTCATCCTCACCCTCTCGTGCGCCGATCGGCCCGGGATCGTGGCCGCCGTGACGACGGAACTGGCGGCGCTCGACGCCAATATTGCCGAGTCCAATCAGTTCTGGGACAAGGAAACCGGGACCTTCTTCATGCGTCTGGCCTTCACCGCACCGGACGGGGTGACGCGGGAGCGGCTGGAGCGGGCGCTGAAGCCGGCGATCGAGCGTTTCGGCATGCGCACGGCGCTGGTTGATCAGGCCAGGAAAAAGAAGATCCTGGTGATGGTCTCGAAGTTCGACCACACGCTGCTGCACCTGCTCTACCAGATCAGGGTAGGCTGGCTGGATGCCGAGGTCGTCGCCATCGTTTCCAACCACGAGGACAGCCGCAGCACGGCGGACTATGAGGGCGTGCCCTATCACTACCTGCCGGTCGGCGCGGACAAGCTGGCGCAGGAGGAGCAGGTGATTGAACTCTTCAACAAGACGGGCGCCGATCTCGTGGTGCTGGCGCGTTACATGCAGATTCTCAGCGACAGGTTCGCGACCCGGCTGTTCGGGCAGATCATCAACATCCACCACTCGTTCCTGCCCAGCTTCAAGGGCGCCAAGCCCTATCACCAAGCACATGTGCGCGGCGTCAAGATCATCGGCGCCACGGCCCATTACGTGACGCCCGATCTCGACGAGGGCCCGATCATCGAGCAGGAGACGGCCCGTGTCACCCATGCGATGACGCCTGACGACCTGATTGCCGTCGGCCGGGATACCGAGAGCCGGGTGCTGGCCCGCGCCGTCAAGCTGCACCTTGAGAGCCGGGTGATGCTGAATGGCCGGAAGACCGTGGTCTTCGGGTGATCGGGACGCGCCGCGACGGCGCGTCAGTTGGCCGTCATCCGGCCTAGTTGACCTGGATGAACGAGACGTCGGCGGATGCGTGGTGCAGGACAGCCGGCGGTTGCCCGTCGGCGCGAACGACGACGATTCCGGCGATCAGCATAGCGACCACCAAGCCACCATAAGCGAGCATTTCGGCAGACTTTTTCATCATTGCCTCCCGGCCGTGACCAACCCTCATACTCTACCAGTTTAATCGGGATTAACAAGATAGTAATATCTGGCGCCGGGGGTTGAATCGAAACAGAATTCTACGCATCGCCGTGTCCTCGGCTTGCGTGGCGCGCGTTTCGTGCCAATCAGACGTCTGGGGAGAATCTGATTCCGGAAACGTCGCTAAAGGGCGATTTCGGGAATGGTCAGGGAGTCCGCCAGGCTGGTCTCGTCCAGCACGGCGCGTGTGGCCAGCGTCACCCGGGCGAACACGTGACGGATTTCGCAACTGGTCTCGTCGCCGCAGTCGACGCAGCGGCGGTAGGCGATCTTGGAGAGGCAGGGCAAGGGCGCAATCGGCCCGTCGATCAGCCGCAGCACCTCGCCGAAGGTGATTTCGCCCGGGGCCCGCAGCAGCGCGTAGCCGCCAAGCCGGCCCCGGCGGGACAACACGATACCGGCGCGCTTGAGTTCAAGCAGGATCTGCTCGAGAAACTTCTTGGGAATCGCCTGATCGCGGGCAATATCCGAGATCATCAGCGACGCCCCCGGTCCGGCTTTCACCAGCGCCACCAACGCCCTGAGCGCATACTTGGCCTTCTGCGAAATCATCTGTGGCACCAGTCGGCGGTCATCGGCTCAACTGTCCGCCGTTTCCGGCGGCGCCACCTCGGGGTTGAACGGGGTTGCCGCCATACGCGCCGGCTGGCGCGCCTTGTACGGCAGGGTTTCGGGGGCAGGGGGCTCCGGGATCGGGTCGGGTTCTTCGCCGAGGGCCGAAACGACGGCAGGCGGCTCGGCCGGGCCGCTGTCGGGGTGTTGTACCACTGCAGTCTCGATCTCGGCCAGCAGGGCTTCGGGGGCCTTGGTCTGGGGCACCGGGCGGGCTCGCGGGGCGGGCGTGCCGAGGTCCGTGCCCAGCGCCGCGGCGACGGCATCGGCCGCGGTGATTTCGGCAACGGCGATGGAATCGCGGGTTACCATCTCGACCATGCCCATGCCGATCTCGCGTGCCCCGAGGATCACCGTATTGGCACCGAGGTGGAGCAGGTGCCCTTCCTCTTCCTGCGACTGGGCCCGCGCGATGATGACGAGGCCGGCATTCTGCTGGCGGCATTGCTCCACCGCCTGGCCGGCCTCGAAGGTGTTGAGGATGGCGACGATCACCGTTGTGGCCCCGGCGATATTGGCGAGCCCCAACACATCGGGGCTGGCGGCATTGCCGACAATGACCTCGACGCCCTTGGCGCGGGCCGCGTTGATGCGCCCTTCGGCGTCCTCGATCACGAGGAAGGGCCTCCTGGCGGCCATGAGTCCCTCGGCGACGACCGAGCCGACGCTGCCATAGCCGATGAGGATCGTATGACCTTCGAGGCTGGTGGGGTGCACAGTCGGTTCGACTGCGTCCGGTTCAGCGGGCGCCTCGGCTGCGGAGGCGGGCGCCATTGCCGGCTCGACCCGCGGCGCATCGGCGGGGGCGAGGCGCGATTCGAGCAATGGCCGCAGATGCTCGGCGGCCCAGAACACCACCGGATTGAGCAGAATGGACAGGATCGCGCCGGCAAGGATCAGGTCGCGCCCCTCGGTGGGCAGCACGCCGATGGCAACGCCGAGCGTCGCAAGAATGAAAGAGAACTCGCCAATCTGCGCCAGGCTGGCAGAGATGGTCAGCGCGGTGCCGACCGGATGGCGGAACGCCAGCACGATGAGAAACGAGAGCAGCGATTTGCCGATGATGATGATGAGCACCGTCGCCAGTACCGGCAGTGGATTGTCGATTACGATGGTCGGGTCGAACAGCATGCCGACGGACACAAAGAACAGCACGGCGAAAGCGTCACGCAGCGGCAGGCTTTCCTGCGCGGCGCGATGGCTGAGTTCGCTTTCCGACAGAATCATGCCGGCAAAGAACGCGCCCAGCGCCAGGCTGACACCGAACAGGTAGGCGGCGCCGGCGGCCACGCCCAGGGCAATCGCCAGCACGGCCAGGCGGAAGAGTTCGCGGCTACCCGAGTGAGCAGTGAAATGCAGGATCATGGGGATGACCCGACGCCCGACGATCAGCATGAAGCCGACAAAGGCCGCAAGCTTGACCACCGTGACCACCAGCACGCCGGGCAGGCCAAGCTGCAGTCCGGTGATGCGCTGGAAGAAATTGACGAAGGGATCGTCGAGCTGCACCTCGCTGAGGCCAGACAGCCCTGCCACTGCCGGGATCATCACCAGCGCGAGGACCATGGCCATGTCCTCGACGATCAGCCAGCCAACCGCGACCTTGCCGCGCTCGCTGTCGATGAGACGCCGGTCCTGCAGGGCCTTGAGCAGCACCACGGTGGACGCCACCGAAAGCGCAAGGCCGAAAATGATGCCGGCGCCGAGCGACCAGCCGAGGAACAGCGCCAGGGCGATGCCCATGAGTGTGGCACCGACCATCTGCACCACCGCTCCCGGCACGGCAATGGCGCGCACCGACAGCAGGTCCTTGAGCGAGAAGTGCAGCCCGACACCGAACATCAGCAGGATGACGCCGATTTCGGACAGTTCGGTCGCCATCTCCGCATCGGCGACGAAGCCGGGTGTGAACGGACCGACAAGGACACCGGCCACCAGATAGCCGACAAGGGGTGGCATGCGGAAACGATTGGCGATTGCACCAAAGATAAACGCCAGCACCAGACCCGCGACGATCGTGGAGATCAGGGGGGTGTCGTGATGCATCTGCCCTCCAAAGGCATGAACCTGAAACACGTTGACTCGTGCGACGCAAGAATGAGCGAGCGGAGGCTCTGCTGCAAGCTACTCGCGTGCAAAACTGCGGCCAAATCATGAGTTTCCGGACGAGGCGGGGAGTTTCCCGCCTTGGGAGCTCAGGCGGGCCGCTTCACCATCACGGCACGTCCCTTGCGCAGCGGCTCGGCGGCGTCCCGCCAGGGCTCGGAACGGACAAATGCGGCCATCTTGGCGCCCGGCATCGGGCGGGCCAGGACGTAGCCCTGCAGGATATCGCAGCCGAGGTCGCGCAGGATGCGGGCATGGTTCATGGTTTCCACGCCTTCACCTACAACCTCGATATCGAGCGACTTGCCGATCTCGATCACCGATTCCACGAGGTGGCGCTGGGCCGAGCTCTCGACGATCGGCATCACCAGCTGGCGGTCGATCTTGAGGCGGCGCGGCTTCAGCTTCATCAGGCTGACAATCGAGGCATACCCGGTGCCGAAGTCGTCGATCTCGATGTCAATGCCCAGTTCCTTGATCTGGTCGACGTGCCAGCGCACCAGGTCATCATTGTCATCAAGAAAGATCGACTCGACCAGTTCGAACGACACCGTGCCCGGCTTGATCCCGAGGTCGCGCAGCCCGGCCAGCAGAGTGTCGTCGCGAAGCCGGCGCGACGAGACGTTCACCGAAATCCGCGGTACGACGATGCCATCGCGCTCCCAACCTGCCATATGTTCAAGCGCCTGCTCGAGCACGAGGCGATCGATCGTTGCGACAACGTTGAGTTCCTCGGCGATCTCCATGAAGGCGTCGGGCGTGAGGATGCCCTGGGTCGGATGGCGCCAGCGGGCGAGGACCTCGCAGCCCACCAGATTGAGCGACCGGGCGTCGAACTGCGGCTGGAACCAGGGTTCGAACTCGCCGTGATCGAGACCCTGCAGGATCTGATCGGCCACACGCTTGGTGTGAATGACTTCGGCCTGCAGTTCTTCGGAGAAGTATTCGAAGCGATTGCGGCCGTGGCTCTTGGCCTTGTAGAGGGCAATGTCGGCATTGACGAGCAGCTTACGCGGATCCACCTGGGCGCCGGTCGCCATGGCGATGCCGACCGAGACGCCGAAGCGACACTCGTGTCCCTCGTAGATCACCGGCTGCCGAATGCGCACGATGATGCGCTCGGCGAGGTCGCCGAGCATCGAGTGGTCATCGTCGATGACACATACGATGACGAACTCGTCACCGCCGATGCGGGCCACGAAATCTTCGGGGCGGACATTGGACTTGAGCACTTCGGAGGCATGGATGAGCATGGCGTCGCCGGCAGCGTGTCCCATGGTGTCATTGATCTGCTTGAAGCGGTCGAGGTCAATATGCAGCAGCGCCAGCTTGCGGCCGTTCAGGGCGCAGCGGGCAGCATGCCTGGTCAGGATGTCGTCAAGGTAGCGCCGGTTCGGCAGTTCGGTGAGGCTGTCATGCAGTGCATTGTGCTCGATACTCGCCTTGGCCTCGGCCAGGGCGGCATTGCGGGCCTCAAGCAGCCGGTTCGCCTCCCGCATGCTCTCGTTGAGATTGATGTCGGCCGTCACGTCCCAGTTGACGCCGGCGATCTTGGGTGTCGAACCGGGATCCCGGTAGACCATGCCGATGGCCCGGACGTGTCGAATGTCGCCGTTGCGCGTGATGATGCGGTAGTTGGAGGCGTACTGGCCGGTCTTGTCGATGGCCGTCCTGAACTCCTGCTCGGCGCGTTCAAGATCGTCAGGGTGCAGCGCGGTGCGCCAGTCGTTGTAGTGACGGGGACCGCCATCCTGCGGCAGGCCGTAGATGGCATTCACCCGGTTGTCCCAATAGAGGTTGCCGGTGGCGAGATCGTTTTCCCAGATGCCGATGCGCGATGTCCGCAAAGCCATGCCGAGGCGACGGGATATGCGCTTGAGCTCGGTTTCGTTGGCCGCGAGAGCGGTGATGTGCGCCTTGCGCTCTTCGCCCATCCGGGTGCTGATGAAGATGGGAATAACCGCAAGGCCACCCAGGAAGAGAATGATCAGGCGCAGTCCGAGCGCTGATGGCGGCGTCTGCAGCCATCCACCCCTGGGTATGCCGTAGAGTTGCCAGGTACCGTTTGGCAGGGTGACTTCGACGCTGACCGGGGACTGTGAAAGGATCGCCCCCGGACCGTAGAAATGGTGGCCGTCAGCGCCGAGGCCATCACTGCCGACAATGGCAACGGTGATTGGCAACTGCGGATCGAGCAAACCGCTCTGCGCGTAAAGGCTGTCGGCGTCGATGACAGCGGAGAGAATGCCCCAGAAGTCCTTGGCAGCACTCTCGCCGACAAAGACCGGCAGGCGGCCGATAAAGCCCTGACCGCCCTGCACCAGATCCACGGGCCCGGCAAAGACCACCTGCCGGGTGGTCTTGGCGCGTAGTGCCGCGTCGCGCTGGGCTTCATTGTTGCGGTAGTCGAGGCCGATGGCCTTTTCATTGCCCTCGACAGGATACATCAGCCGCACCACCAGATCGGGCGCGCCGGCGATGTTGCGAAGCTGGGTGGATTTGTCGAACACGTTGTCGGCCAGCTGGCTGAAACGGTCCTGCTGCATCCCGGGCTCGGTCGAGATCGTCGCCGCCAGCCCCTGCACCAGCTGGATCGAACCGTTGATATTGCCCTCGAGCTTGGCCCGGATGAGGCTGAGGTGGGCCTGGACGTCGGCCCGGGCGCTCTGCTGGTAGAGCACGTTGTTCTGGACGTCGGCGAAGATGCCGGCCACCGCCACGACGCCGAGGGAGATGAGCGCGGGCAGACTGGACGGCCTGCGCACGAATCCCCAGGTCGCCGCCGCTATCTGTTGAAGCCAGTTCAGGTGCATCGTCGTCCTTGCCGGCGCCGCATCGGTCACCGTGGAAAGGCGGACACTAGCCCTGATGCCGTTAAATTTGGCTTATCCCCCTAGACTACCTTCGCCTTGTTCCTGAACTCCGGTCGGTCCCATTCGCGACGGCGCATGACCTGCGCCAGAATCGATGCGGCCCGCCAAATGTCTGCATAGCGCAGATAAAGCGGCGTCAGGCCGAAGCGCATGATGTCGGGTTCTCGAAAGTCGCCAATGACGCCGCGCGCCATCATCGCCTGCACGGCGGCGTAGGCGTCGTGGAAGCGAAAGCTGACCTGCGAGCCACGCCGGGCCGGATCGCGCGGCGACAGCAGCTCAAGCTCGGGAAACTGGGCCTCTACCTCGGTCACGAAGAGGTCGAATAGCCGGTCGGCCTTCGATTTGAGACGTGCCAGATCGAGGTCCTCGAAGACGTCGAGAGCGGCATCGAGGGCCGACATGGAGAGGATGGGCGGCGTGCCGACCCGCATGGCTTCGATCCCCTCGGCGGGACGATAGCCGGGGGCGAAGGCGAAAGGCTCGGCATGTCCGAGCCAGCCGGTCAGCGGCTGGCGCATGCCGTAGTGGTGTTCGGGAGCGACGTAGATAAAGGCCGGTGCGCCGGGGCCGCCGTTAAGGAATTTGTAACCACATCCGACGGCAAAGTCGGCCCGGGACGTCATCAGGTCGACCGGGAGGGCGCCGGCGCTATGGGCCAGATCCCAGACGGTCAGCGCTCCCATCTCATGGGCGAAGGTGGTGAGGGCGGACATGTCGTGGCGAGTGCCGGTGCGATAGTCGACTTCGGTGAGCATCACCACGGCGACATCGCGGTCGATGGCCGTCGCCAGTTGTCCGGCCTCGACGAGGCGCAACTGATGTCCCTGACCGAGCAGATCGGCGAGGCCCTGCGCGATATAGGTATCGGTCGGAAAATTTCCGCTCTCCGAGACGATCACCCGCCTGTCCGGACGCAGGAACAGCGCCATCGACAGCGCCTTGAAGAGATTGATCGAGGTTAAATCGGCGACCGTGACCGTGCCCTCTGGTGCGCCGATCAACGGGGCGATGCGATTGCCGACACGACTGGGCAGATCGATCCAGTCGTGGGTGTTCCAGCTGCGGATGAGGCCTTGGCCCCATTGCGTCGAGACGACATCGGCGACCCGCGCCGGGACGCTTCTGGGCAAAGCTCCGAGCGAGTTGCCATCGAGATAGATGACCTCGTCGGGCAGGTCGAACAGCGCGCGGAACGGCGCGAGGTCGTCAGCACGATCAAGCGCCTCGGCCTCGCCGAGGGTATAGCGCCTCACGCCCCGCCCCATTTCTGCTGCCAGGTGGGGGCGATGTCGCCGTCGGCCGGTGTCGCCAGAAACACGGCCCGGGCGATCGCCCGCGACAGACAGATCGCGGCGGCGTGGCCGAGATGGATGATGTCGAGGATCGGATCGCTGATCGGCTTGTCACAGGTCGCCACCGAGAAGATGAGGTCGCCGTCGACCGGGCTGTGGGCCGGGCTGGCCGCTCGGGCGATGCCGTCCTGTGCTGCGACGGCGAAGCGCTTGGCCTGGGCCTTGCTGAGCACCGCGTCGGTGGCGACGATGGCGATGGTGGTGTTGGCCAGTGCGCTGGTGCCGTCGCGCTTGGTACGCGCCGACTGGGCGAAGGAGAGCGGCGTCAGCAGCGGCCCGCGATTGCCGAACTCGCCATCCACCTCGAACGGCGCGGCCCAGAAATGCGCGCTGTCGCCCATGGTGACGCTGCCGGTCGGATTGGCGGCGACCAGTGCCCCGACGATGTGACCCGAGGGCAGTACGAGGGAGGCCGAACCGAGCCCCCCCTTGAGGTTGGCGGTCAGGGCACCGGTGCCGGCGCCGACGGTGCCGAGCGCGAAATCAACGGCAGCATTGTCGAGGGACTGCTGTCCCAGGCGGCGGTAGGGGTTCTCGTCCCACGCCTTGTCGCCGCCGTTGAGCAGGTCAAAGATGATGGCGCCCGGCACGATGGGGATCGTCGCCATCTCGACGCGGAAGCCGCGTCCCATGCGGCGCAGCCCGTCCATGACGCCGGAGGCGGCATCGAGGCCGAAGGCGGAGCCGCCCGAGAGGACCAGCGCGTCGATCTCCTGAACCATCTTGTCGGGCGCCAGCAGTTCGGTTTCGCGCGAACCGGGTGCTCCGCCCATGACGTCGATGGAGGCGATGAACGGCCGTTCGGCCAGCAGCACCGTCGTGCCGGATTTGACGAGGTGATCCTGGGCGTTGCCGACCATGAGGCCAGTGACGTCGGTGATGAGATTGCGGGGGCCGGGAATCATGCGGCTGAATGTGCCAGATGCATGCGGACATCCGCCAGCGCGCGATTGAGGGGCACCCCGTCGGGATCCCAGGTGCGCCGCATTTCCAGCATCTGCTCGGCGACCTGCCAGTTGCCCGATTTCAGATGGGCGTCGAGCAGCAACTGGCCGAAGAGGTCGCGCTGGGCGTGACTGCCGCCGATTTCGGTCAGCCGCGGATTGGCAATGGAGAGCCAGCGCACCGCATCGGCGAACCGGCCCCGTGCATGAGCGAGCACACCGCGGGCGGCGGGCAGGGCAACATCCTGCCAGACCAGCCGGTCGAAGGCATCGGCGGTGGCCGCCCTGTGCTCGATGGCCTGCATCAGCTGGTCGGCCTCGGCGTAGTCGGCGCGGGCCAGACCGTAGAGATATTGCAGGGTGAGGAACGGCAGGAGGGTATCGCTGGCGCGGGTCTTGAGGTGACGTGCCACATCCTCCCAGCGATTGCCGACATCGAGGCCGGCGACTTCCATCCGCGCCAGCAGCGACACGGCACCGACCTGATCCTGCGAATAGTCCGGCTCGATGCCCCAGACGTGATTGTCATAGGCATCGAAGACGGCCGCGTTGTCGCCCAGCGAGATGTGAAACAGCGCCTTGTGCCACCAGTTGTGGGTGTACATGAACGAGTTGAGGCCGACCCAGGTCGTCTGGGCCGCGTCGAGAAAGGCGACGCCTTCCTGTACCCGGCCGGTGCTCAGCATCACATGAGCCAGCGCATGCTGCGCCCACGGCTCCTTGTGCTTCAGCTCAAGCGCCCGGCGGGCCGAGGCTTCGGCCAGAACCAGCTCGTGCGATTGCTCGTAGCCGAAGGCCAGCATGCCATGCAGATGCGGGTTGTCGGGGTTCTCGGCCTCGACCGTCCGCGCGATGCGCAGCATGGCCGCCGCGTCGCCGCGATTGAAGGAGAAATACTGGTCGAGCTTGACCGAGGCGAGGTCGCGGGGCCAGCGCCCGGCGATCTCGGTGCCAATGCGTTGTACCGCCGGCACGTCGCCGGCGATCCAGAGGCGCAGTTGCTCGATCAGCAGCGACTCGCGCGCATTGGGGATGCCGGCGGCCTCGGCGCGCCGGAGATAGCGCGCCGCGTTGCGCCGCGCGCCCCGGGCTTCAAGGAACATCCAGGAAAAACCGGCATAGACATTGGCCAGCACCGAGCCATCATCGGCATCAGCTGCAGCCAGCACATTGCCAGCCCTGGTTTCGTAGGCAAGAAAGCCGGTGACGAAGTCGTCTATGCCGGCAAGCGTTGCCGCCGAGCCGCTGCTGACTTCATTTCCGAGGGCATCATGTGCCATGACTGAAAAAGCCTTTGTCCAATCGGTCAAATATAGGCTGCCGAGGCGGCCTGTCCATTGCTGTTGCTCGCCTTTTTCATCCGGAGCCGAAGATGCCCGAATTCGTTCGTGACGCTGCAAGCCTGCACTACGAGATCGTCGGATCCGGCCCACCGCTGCTGCTGATCGCCGGTACGGCGAGCGACGGCGCGAGTTGGGGGCCGCTGCTCGAGCGGCTGCCCAACCGGCAGCTGCTGCTGCTCGACAATCGCGGATCGGGCCGCAGCCGCGTCGAGGGGCCGCTGGAGATCGGCGAGATGATCGATGACGCGGCGGCTCTGCTCGGGCATCTGGGTATCGACAAGGCTGATGTGGTTGGCCATTCGCTCGGCGGCTTGCTGGCGCTCGGTCTTGCCGCCCGGCATTCTAGCAAGGTCAATCGCGTGGTGACGCTGGCGGCGGGCACCATCTCGGCCAAGGAACGCGTGCTGTTCAAGGATCTGGCGCGGCTCTACCCCACAATCGCGCCGCAGGACTGGTTTCGATTGCTGTACCAGTTCCTGTTCTCGGCGCCGTTTTTTGAGGATGCGGATCGCGTCCAGGCTGCGGCCGAGGCCTCGGCGAGCTACGCCTATCGGCAGTCGCCGGCCGACTTCGCCCGGCAGGTCGCGGCCATCGAGCGCTTTGGC
Source organism: Devosia sp. J20-27 (assembly GCF_055808595.1). Taxonomy (NCBI): domain Bacteria; kingdom Pseudomonadati; phylum Pseudomonadota; class Alphaproteobacteria; order Hyphomicrobiales; family Devosiaceae; genus Devosia; species Devosia sp. J20-27. The sequence goes on from NZ_CM147875.1 coordinate 1,417,420, forward strand.
GGGATCGATCTTTCGGCCGTTGCCGCGCCCGTGCTGGCGGTGGCGGCCGAACGCGATCTGCTGGCGCCGCCGGCGGCTGTGGTGCGGTTGCATGCCGGGATCGCGGGGCACGAGATGATCACCCTTGAAGGTTGCGCACATTCCATCCATTGGGGGCGGCCTGACGCGGTTGCGCAGGCGATTGTCGGGTTTCTCGGCAAGCCGTGACGCCCGGCCGGCGTTGCCGCCTCCGGTTGGTGTGTGGTGGATCGGGCCCCGAGGCGCTTGCCGTCTCTGGGTATGATAATAACGAGACGGTAGCCGCCTCGGGGAACCGGGTTTTGTGGCATTGTCCCGCGCTTCGGGAGACTGGAGCCCGACTTGCCGCCCCTTTTCAACTCCGTGCACTTGGCCCAGGGGCGTGAGACGACTCCCTTCCCCCTCCCGGCAGTCCCCTCCGCAAGCGTTCGTCGCGCTTCCCGTCCGTCGCGGGGAGATGGGGGGAGAGTACGCCGAGCGGTGAGGGCGGGGACAAGTTTTGCGACGGGGCTGGATCATCGTGCTGCGTCAGTGGCTTGGAGGTGTCGTCGGTGCGGGAGATGACATCGACGGGATGAATGACCCATCGTGGCTCCCGCCCCCCACCCCGGCCCTCCCCACAAGGGGGAGGGTGGCGGAGGGGCTGGTGGGGATATCGCAAACGCTGGCGTCTACTGGGTCCCGGCCTGCGCCGGGATGACGGCGGTGGGGGTGGCAGACCATGTGCAACCTTAGCAGAGAGACCTCATCCTGAGCCTGTCGAAGGACGAGGTCGGGTGCACCGCAGGGTCGGGCCCCGATGCAACCCCTCGTGGTTCGACAGGCTCAACATGAGGGGGCTCACCATGAGGGGTGAGAGAGATGTGCAGCGGCGGTCGTGCGCCGCACGCCAAGGCTTCCTCCTCGACCCATACGGGGACGAGTGATTGGCTCAGGCGAGCAGCCACTCATGTTCGGGGGCGTTGTGGAATTTCCAGGTGCGGCGGGGGCCGGCCATGACGTTGAGATAGTAGATGTCGTAGCCGGCAATGGCGGCGACCGGGTGGTAGCCCCTCGGGACGAGGACCACGTCGCCGTCCTCGATCAGCATGGTTTCGTCGAGCGCGCGGTCATCGGTATAGACGCGCTGGAAGCCATAGCCCTGCGGTTTGGAGAAGCGGTGGTAGTAGGTTTCCTCGAGCAGGCTCTGGCGCGGCAGGTCGTCCTCGTTGTGGCGGTGCGGCGGGTAGCTGGAGGTGTGGCCGCCGGGGGTGATGACCTCGACCACCAGCAGGCTGTCAGCCGGCTGGTCCTCGGGCAGGATATTGGTGGGATAGCGCGTGTTGGTGCCCTTGCCGCGGGTCAGGCGCTCGGCCTGATCGGGACCGATGAGGCGGGCGGGACGGGCGCCGGGCGTGCCGGGGGCGGAACAGACGGCGGCCTCGAGCGGGGTCAGGGCCTCGATATGCCAGCTGGCGCCGGCGGGCGCGTAGACGGACCAGGGCTGGCCCTCGAAGGGGCTCATGCGTTCGCCGGCCAGAAAGGTCTGGCCATCGACAGTGATGGCGGCGCGGCCGGAGACGAGGACAATGCAGACCTCGCGATCGGGCAACATGCCCTGGGCGACGTCGCCGGCATTGGGCAGGCGATGCAGATCGAAGCCGACATGGGTCCAGCCGGCGCTTTCGGGGGTGACGTGATGCACGTGGCCGATGGGCGCCTGCGGCTTAACTTTCAGGTTTGGCATCTTTGTCCTGCTGCTTGAGGGCGGCGAGCGCCTTGTCGTAATTGATAAAGAAGGTCCAGACGGCGTAGCCGAGCATGGCGATGGTGACGACGCCCCAGAACTGGTCGTGATTGAACAGCCATTCCCAGACCGACCATGCGGCGATGATCAGCAGCACGATGACGCGGCGGTAGAGCGGCTCGAACCAGGCCAGCGTCAGCAGGCCGGGTTTCTTGCTGGTGCCATTGTCGTTGGTCAAATCTCAGTCTCCAGAACAGGTCAGCGGACGGGGAAGCCCTGCGTCTCGACAGTGTAGCCCGCCGCAGTCATCACCCGCATCAGTTCCTTATAACCCACCTGCGCCATCTTGAGCGGCGGATTTGCCCTGGGGTCCTGTTCGGCCTCGACGACGAACCAGCCCTCGTAGCCGTAGTCGGCCAGTTTCTGGACGATGGCGCCGAAGTCGAGCGAGCCGTCGCCCGGGACGGTGAAGGCGCCGAGCGCCACGGCATCAAGGAAGGACTGTGTGCTGCGGTCGAGGCTGTCGACGACGGACCGGCGGATGTCCTTGACGTGCACATGGGAGATACGCGCGTGATGGTTGTCGATGGCGCGCAGCACATTGCCGCCGGCAAAGGCGAGGTGACCGGCATCAAGCAGCAGCGGGATGCCGGGGCCGGAATGACGCATGAAAGCATCGAGCTCGGGCTCGGTCTCGACGACGGCGGCCATGTGATGGTGATAGGCCAGCGGCATGCCCTCGGCGGCGCACCATTCGCCAAAGCTGGTGAGTTTTCGGGCGTAAGAACGCATCTCGTCGTCGGAGAGTCTTGGCTTGGTGGCCAGCGGCCTGCTGCGGTCACCCTGAATGGAGCGGCCGACTTCGCCATAGACGATGCAGGGCGCATCGACGGCCTTGAAGAGCTCGATCATGGGCTGGATACGGGCCTGGTTGGAGGCCAGATCGTCGTCGACCAGGGTGCCGGAAAACCAGCCGCCGCACAGCGTCACGTCGGCGGCCTTGAGGATGGGCAGCATGACCGCGGGATCGTCGGGGAAGCGGCGGCCCTTCTCCATGCCGGTAAAACCGGCCGAGCGCGACTGGCGCAGGCATTCCTCGAGCGAGACGTCGTCGCTCAGTTCGGGCAGATCGTCGTTCCACCAGGCGATGGGCGACATACCGAGTTTGGCTTTCATCTTTGGTCCGCTTCCTGCTTCGTGCTGGGGCTCACCCCCTCCCGGCCTCCCCCATCAAGGGGGAGGTGTGTATCGCGTGTGTGGCACTATCTCGCCCAGCCACCGGCGGACACGGGAGGGCTGAAGCCTCGCGCGCTGACGCCTAGAGCCTCTGCCCCTTGAGCGCCGCCTCATACTCCTGGCGCGCCTTGTTGACCTGGGGGCGGACCGAGACTTCGGGGACGGCGACGTCCCACCAGTGGCCGCCTGCGTCGGTGGCGATCAGCGGGTCGGTGTCGATGACGATGACCGTGGTGCGCTCGATGCCGCGGGCCTCATCGAGGGCGGTCTCGAGTTCGCTGACCGAGCCGACCTTGCGACTCCAGGCGCCCATGGAGGCGGCATGCATGGCGAAATCGATCTCGGGCAGGACCTCGTGGCGGGTGTCCTTGAGCAGGTTGTTGAAGTTGGCGCCGCCGGTGGCCATCTGCAGCCGGTTGATGCAGCCGAAGCCGCGATTGTCGAGCACGACGATGGTGAGCTTTCTGCCGATCATGACCGAGGTGGCGATCTCGGAATTCATCATCATGTAGCTGCCGTCACCGAGCATGACGATGACGTCGTGATCGGGCTTGGCCAGCTTGACGCCGAGGCCGCCGGCGATCTCGTAGCCCATGGTCGAGTAGCCGTATTCCATGTGGTAGCTGCCGGGGGCGCCGGCCGGCCAGAGCTTGTGCAGTTCGCCGGGCAGGCCGCCGGAGGCGCAGACCAGGGTGGCCTGCGAGCCGCGGGCGCGGTGCACGGCGCTGATCACCTGCGCATCGGACGGCAGGGCATTGGTGGGGTCGGTCACCGCCTTGGCGGCAGCGAGCCACTCGGTGCGTGCCGATGCGGCGGTGGAGAGCCAGGCGGCGGGCGCGGCCCAGTCGCCCAGCCGGGTGTCGAGCGCCTCGAGGCCAGCGCGGGCGTCGGCGACGAGCGGCATGGCGCGATGCTTGCCGGCGTCGAAGGCCTGCGTGTTGAGGCCGATGATCCGCACGCCCTCGGCCTTGAACAGGGCCCAAGAGCCGGTGGTGAAATCCTGCAGGCGCGAGCCGACGGCGAGGACGACATCGGCCTGTTCGGCCAGAAGGTTGGAGGCGGACGAGCCGGTGACGCCGACCGAGCCCATGTTGAGGGCGTGGTCATGCGGCAGGCTGGACTTGCCGGCATTGGTCTCCATGACAGGGATGCCGTGCCGCTCGGCGAAGGCCTGCAGCGCCGGGGCGGCCTCGGAATAGAGCACGCCGCCGCCGGCGATGATCACCGGCTTTTTCGCGGCCTTGAGCGCGGCGAGGGCGGCATCGAGCTCGCGGGCGTCGGGCTGCGGGCGACGGGGAACCCAGATGCGTTCGGCAAAGAAGCTCTCGGGATAGTCGTAGGCTTCGGCCTGCACGTCCTGGCAGAGGCTGAGCGTTACGGGGCCGCATTCGGCCGGATCGGTGAGCACCTGCATGGCGCGGTTGAGCGCCGTCATGATCTGCTCGGGACGGGTGATGCGATCGAAATAGCGCGACACCGGGCGGAAGACGTCATTGGCCGAGACGGTGCCGTCGCCCCAGTCCTCGACCTGCTGCAGTACGGGGTCGGGGGCGCGGTTGGCAAAGACGTCGCCGGGGAGCAGCAGTACCGGGATGCGGTTGACGTGGGCGAGGGCGGCGGCGGTGACCATGTTGGTGGCGCCGGGGCCGATCGAGGAGGTGGCGACCATCATGCGGCGGCGGAAACTGGCCTTGGCAAAGGCAACAGCGGCATGGGCCATGCCCTGCTCGTTATGGGCGCGCCAGGTCGGTAGCTCGTCGCGGACCTGATAGAGGGCCTCGCCGAGGCCGGCGACATTGCCGTGGCCGAAAATGGCGAAGACGCCGCCGAAGATGGGGACCACGCGGCCGTCGATTTCGGTCTTCTGCATGGTGAGGAAGCGCGCCAGCGCCTGCGCCATGGTGAGTCTTGTCGTCCTGGTCATGGCGTTCTCCCCTCGCTGTGGGCGGGGCCTACCCCCTCCCCAGCCCTCCCCACAAGGGGGAGGGTGTTGTTCCGTGTCTTTGGCACGATCGTGCCCCTCGCTCTGCCGTGCACCGCCCCCCTTGTGGGGGAGGTTGGGAGGGGGGTGAGCCGAGTGCCCGAAGCCATCAACTTCCCTCCCACGCGGCGACGAGCGTGGCAAACTTGTCGGCCATGTCGGCAATCGCCGCGTCGTCGGACATGGTGCCAGCAAACCACGCCTTGGCGGCATCGGCAAAGATGGTGCGGCCGACGGCGAAGCCGCGCACGGTGCGGGCGGCCCTGGCGATGTTGAAGTCGGCCCGGAGCGTGTCGATGGGCGCTTCGAGGCCGAGCATGACGACGCCGCGGCAATAGGCATCGCGGCTCTCGATGACAGTGTCGACCTGGTCCCAGGCGGCGGCACTCGGTTGCGGCTCGAGCTTCCACCAGTCGGGCTTGAGGCCGGCGTCGTAGAGTTCGGACATGGCAGTGGCCGCGGTGGCGTCGGTGACTTCGCCGTGCTTGGAGGCGATGATCTCGATCAGGATCTCGCGACCGATCTTGCGCGCGGCATCATAGGCGGTGCGCAGGGTGTCGATCTGCGCGCGCTTGAGGTCGGCGGGGTCGTCGGGATGGTAGAAGCACAGCACCTTGAGACAGTGGGTGGCCGGCCATTCGACGAGACGGCTGCCGACGTCCTGGGAGAACTCGAACTGCAGCGGGCGGCTGCCGGGGAGTTCGAGCGGTCGGGCGACCCAGAAGTGCTCGGTGGAGCCGGCAGCAAAGAGGGCATCGCGGCCGTATTTGTCGTCGAGCAGCATGCCGAAGCCGGGGCGGCCGTCGGCGACCTTGAGCGCGGCCTCTGCGGCCAGCGCCTTGAAATGCGGGATGCGGTCGAACTGACCGGGGCCGGCGATATCCTCGATCTGCTTGCGGTGGTCGATGGCCAGTGCCATCAGCCGGGGCCAGGCGCCGCGGCGGGTGGTGGCCCAGTGGATGTGGTTGAGATCATCGTCCTGGCGCAGGGCACGGTGCTTGCTGCCATGGGCGAGGAAGTAGCTCAGCTCGTCCGAGGTGGGGTATTCCGGAGCGCAGAGCAGGCGGGAGACGGCGAAGGCGCCGCAGGCATTGGCCCAGGTCGCACAGGTGCCGAGCGGCTCGCCCTTGAGCCAGCCGCGGAGGAAGCCGGACATGAAGGCGTCGCCGGCACCGAGGACGTTATAGACCTCGATGGGGAAGCCCTTGCCGACGATGCCCTGCTCAAGGTCGCCGGGGATGGCGCCGTCATAGACGATGCAGCCCATGGCGCCGCGTTTCAATACGATGGTGGCGGAGGAGACGGCGCGGATGGCCTTGAGGGCGGCGAGCAGATCGCTTTCACCACCGGCGATCAGCACTTCTTCCTCGGTGCCGACGATCAGGTCGCAATTGCCGAGGATCGGCTTGATCCTGCCGGTGACGTAGTCCGACTTCACGTAGCGGGAAAAGCCGGCCTCGTGGCCGGCGAGGCCCCAGAGATTGGGGCGGTAGTCGATATCGAAGATCACCTTGCGGCCATGGGCCCGGGCGATGCGGATGGCCTTGAGCTGGGCGGCCTCGGCGTTGGGGGTGGAAAAGTGCGTGCCGGTAACGACGATGGCGCCGGCCGAGGCGATGAAGGCTTCATCGATGTCGGTCTCTGCGAGGGCCATGTCGGCGCAATCGGTGCGCACGAAGACCATGGGCGAGACGCCTTCCTTTTCGACAGCAAGGAGGACGAGGGCGGTCAGGCGGTCGGGGTCGGAGACGATGCCGGCGGTGTCGACGCCCTCGCGGGTCAGCTGTTCGGTGATGAAGCGGCCCATCTGTTCGCCGCCGACGCGGGTGACGAGGGCCGATTTCAGGCCGAGGCGGGCGGTGCCGATGGCGATATTGGCGGGGCAGCCGCCGACCGCCTTGGTGAACGAGGCGATATCCTCGAGCCGCGAGCCGATCTGCTGGCCATAGAGGTCCACCGAAGCACGGCCGATGGTGATGACATCGAGCTTGGCGTCCGGCATATTGTCTCCCCCAAGCGTCACTCTGGACAGGTTTCTGGCGTCGTTGTATCCCTCGCGAGAATGAAACGTCAATTCTGAAATAGAACAACTTCGGAATAAACGTTCCAAATTCAGTAATGAGGCATTTTCGTGATCAGTTTCGGAATCCTGGGTGCGGGACGTATCGGCAAAGTGCATGCGCGCACCATTGCGGAGTCGGGGCGGGCGCGGGTGGCCTTTGTCGCCGATGCGATGGCCGATGCCGCAATATCGCTGGCGGGCAGCGTGGGAGCACAAGTGGCCTCGGTCGAGGCGGTGCTTGCCTCCGATGTCGACGCCATCCTGATCGCGACGCCGACCGATACGCATGCCGATCTGATCGAGCAGGCGGCGCGGGCCGGCAAGGCCATTCTCTGCGAAAAGCCGGTGTCGCTGTCGGTCGAGCGGATCGAGCAGTGCCTGCCGGTGGTGGAGACGGCCGGCGTGCCGCTGATGGTCGGCTTCAATCGCCGCTTCGATCCGAATTTTGCGGCGCTGCAGCAGCGGTTGCGGGCCGGCGAAATCGGCGAGGTGGAGCTGGTGACCATCATCAGCCGCGATCCGGCACCGCCGCCGGTGAGCTATATCGAGCGCTCGGGCGGGCTGTTCCGCGACATGATGATCCATGATTTCGACATGGCGCGCTTCCTCGTGGGCGAGGAGTTCGTCACCGTGCATGCGCTGGGCGGCGCGCTGGTCGATCCGGCGATCGGGACGGCGGGGGATGTCGACACGGCGTCGGTGCAGATGCAGACGGCGTCAGGCAAGATAGCGGTGATCACTAATTCGCGGCGCGCCAGCTATGGCTATGACCAGCGCATGGAAGTGCATGGGTCAAAGGGCATGCTGCGCGGCGGCAATGTGCACATGACGACGCTGGAACGCGCCGACGGCTCGGGTTTTACCCAGGACGTGATCCAGAACTTCTTCATCGACCGCTATGTCGCCGCCTATGCGGCCGAGGTGAACAGCTTCATCGACGCAGTGATCGGCGGCGGCAAGCCGACCCCGTCGGGTCACGACGGGCTGATGGCGCAGCGGCTGGCGGAAGCGGCGACGGCATCGCGCAAGAGCGGGCAGGCAGTTCGGGTCCAGAGCTAGAGCTAGAGCTAGAACTAGAACTTAGAACTAGAACGGGGCTCTCCACCCCCCCCCTCCCGGCCTCCCCCGCAAGGGGGGAGGTGAGCAGGGCCGGCGCAGGGCGTCACAGACTAATGCGGGGCTTGGCGGGCGTGACGGGGTTGCCTAGTGTGGCGGCACCCACCTTGCGAGTTCCCAAATGACAGACCCCTACGCTACCTCATCCCTTGCCGGAAAAATTGCCGTCGTCACCGGTGCGGCGCAGGGCATCGGGGAGGCGACGGCGCGGCTGTTCTGCGCCCGCGGCGCGGCGGGCGTGGTGCTGGTCGATGTGCAGGCCGACAAGCTCAAAACGGTCGAGGCATCGCTGACGGCGGCGGGCCACAAGGCGATCGCCGTGCCGACGGACCTCGCCGATGCCGAGGCGGTGGCGCGGGTGATGCCGGCGGCGGAGGCCGCCTTCGGGCGGGTCGACATCCTCGCCAATATCGCCGGGCTGACCGACCGGGGCGGCATCACCGACACCGACCTGGCTTTGTTCGACCGGATGTTCGCGGTCAATGTGCGGGCGCCATTCTTCCTGATGCAGGATGCCATCGCCATCATGCGGCGCGAAAAGTGCGATGGCACGATCGTCAATATCCTTTCGGTCAATGCGCATGTCGGGGCGCCGAACCTGGCACCCTACAGCGCCTCGAAAGGCGCCATGCTGACATTGACCAAGAACACGGCGAACGCGGTCAACTGGCAGCGCATCCGGGTCAACGGCATCCTCTTGGGCTGGGTGGATACGCCGGGCGAGCACGTGACGCTCAAGACCTATCACGATGCGCAGGAGGGCTGGCTGGAGGCGGCGGAAAAGAGCCGGCCGTTCGGCAAGCTGCTCAAGCCCGAGGATGTGGCGCGGCAGGTGGCGTATCTGGCGAGCGCGGAGTCGGCGCCGATGACGGGCGCGGTGATCGACTATGAGCAGACGGTGTTCGGCGGGCATGGCGGGCCGCCGGTGGCCTATCCGGGGCGGAAGTAAGCGCGGGTTTGCGCTGGAGGTGAGACAGGTCCACTGGCGGTGCCCCCTCCACCGGCGGCGCCGGTCCCCCTCCCACGTGGGCGGGGGAGGATCAGGAGAGATCGGGTTGCAGGTCGTGCCAATCAGGTGCCGGAGCGGCGGCCGGCGATGGCGACGGTGAGGGTCATGGCGAGGGCCAGGGTGGCGGCCATGGAGCGGAAGCCTTCGAAATTGGCCTCGACCACCTCGAGCCAGACATCGGCATTGGGGGCGATGGGCGAAAAGATGGAATCGGTCAGCGAGACGATGCGAGCGCCGCGCGCCTTGGCGGCATTGGTGAGGCTGACGGTTTCGTTGGAATAGGGCGTGAAGCTCACCGACAGCATGGTGTCGCGGGCGGAGATGAAGCTGGTCTGTTCGGCGCCGAGGCCGGCGATGCCATCGACGAGGATGTGGCGGATGCCGAGCTTGCCCATGGCATAGGCCATGTAGGAGGTGATCGGAAAACTGCGGCGCAGGCCAACGAGATAGATGGTTTCGGCATCGGCCAAGAGGGTGATGGCGCGCTCGAGGGCGGCGGGATCGGCCTTGTGGCGGAAGTCGGCGACCGAGCGTTCGGCGGCTTCGGCAAAACCATCGAGCAGCAGGCCGGCGCGGCTGGCGGCGAGGCCGTGCTCGCGCAACTGCTTGAGACGTTCGTCATAGCTCGGGACTTTGTCGCGCAGGCGAGCGCGAAAGACGTCCTGCAGGTCGGAAAAACCTTGATAGCCAAGGGCCTGGGCAAAGCGCACGAGGGTCGACGGCTGCACGCCGGCATGGGTGGCGACGCTGGCGGCGGTGCCGAAGGCGATCTCGTCGGGGTTCTGCAGGGCATAGGTGGCAACCTGGGTCAGGCGGCGCGGCAGCGTGGCAGCGCGCTCGCCGATCAGGGTGCGGAGAGCCGCGAATTCGCGCGGGGCGATGTCCTCGACGGCGTCCTCAGCCACAAATCGGCCCCGTAGATGAATGCAACCTGAACGTCATGGACGATGCTCCCGAACTGACCGTCGGCGCGCAACACTGCGTGCACTGTCACTCTAGCGGCCAGGGCGTCGTTCCGGAATGGAATAAAAATTCTATCGACAAATTTGCGCCGCCGGCTTTTCTGAAGGTCGGTTGGAGGGAGTGCAGACGATGGACAGCATTGGCGTCGGACTGATCGGCACGGGCTATATGGGCAAGTGCCATGCGCTGGCCTGGAACGGGGTGGGCCCGGTATTCGGCGAGACGCTGCGGCCGCGGCTGGTGCATCTGGCCGAGGTGAACGCCGAACTGGCGCAGCGCAAGGCGGAGGAGTTCGGCTTTGCGCGCGCCAGCGGCGACTGGCGGGCGCTGATCGCCGATCCGGAGGTGGAGGTGGTGTCGGTGACGACGCCGAATGCCTTTCATGCGGAGATGGCGATCGCGGCGCTGCGGGCGGGCAAGCATGTGTGGTGCGAAAAGCCGATGGCGGTGGGGCTGGCCGATGCCGAGCGCATGGCGCAGGCCGCCGCTGCGTCCGGCAAGGTGGCGGTGCTGGGCTACAACTACATCCAGAACCCGGTGATCCGGCATATCGAGAAGCTGCTGGGCGAGGGCGCCATCGGCGAAGTGAACCATGTGCGCTTCGAGATGGACGAGGATTACATGGCTGATGCCGAGGCGGCCTTCACGTGGAAGAGCGAGGCGGCTTCGGGCTACGGGGCGCTCGACGATTTCGGCGTGCATCCGCTCAGCCTGCTGCAGCGCCTGTTCGGCGGCGTCGAGGCGGTGCTGGCGCAGATGTCCAAACCCTATGCCGAGCGGCCGCTGGCCGATGGCGGGCGGCGGGCCGTGGAAAACCACGACGTGGCGGTGGTGCTGCTGCGGCTGCGCGGCGGAGTTTCGGGGGTGATGGCGCTCAATCGCGCCGCCTGGGGGCGGAAGGGGCGGATCGCGCTGCAGATCTTCGGCTCGAAAGGGTCGATTACTTATGACCAGGAGCGGATGAACGAGTTTGAGCTGTTTGTGGCCGACGGGCGGGCCACCGAGCAGGGCTTCCTCACCGTGCTGACGGGGCCGCAGCATGCGCCCTACGAGCGGTTCATCCCGGCGCCGGGGCACGGGCTGGGGTTCAACGAGCTCAAGATCATCGAGTGCCACGAACTGCTGAAAGCGGTGCGCGGCGAGGCAGCGCGGGTGGTGGATTTTGCGCGCGGGCTGGAGATCGAGCGGGCGGTGCATGCGATGGCGCGCAGCCATGACGCGGGGCGGTGGGTGGAGGTGTGACGGAGGCTTCTGCCTGGGCCGCGCAGCCGCTAGCATTGCGCGAAGCAGCGGGAGGTGCAGATGCCGAAGATCGATATGGGTGCGGTACCCAGTGAGCCGGGTTCGGGTTATCCGAAGCCGTTCGATACGCCATGCATGGGGCGGTTACGGCAACGGCTCGGCGATGCCGGGGGCATTGCGGACTATGGGCTCAACATCATGTGGCTGCCGCCGGGCAACTGGTCGAGCCAGCGGCACTGGCACAGCCACGAAGATGAGATGGTCTTCGTTCTCGAAGGCGAAGTGGTGCTGATCGAGGATGGCGGCGAGACGGTGCTCAGGGCCGGCGACTGCGCGGCCTTTCCCAAGAACAGCGGCAACGCCCACCACATGATCAACCGCTCCGGCACGGATGCGGTCTATCTCGAGGTCGGCTCGCGGCACCCCGACGACATCACTACCTGCGCCGATATCGATTTAAAGAGCGCCAATACGGATGGGGTGTGGCGGCACAACGATGGTACGCCGTATCCGGGATAGTGCCATGATCCGCCTGGCCTTTTTGACTAGAGACGCCTGCTATACTTTCAGTCGGGGCCTCCCTCCCCCTTGAGGGGAGGGACGGGAGGGTGGGGGTCTATCAGTGATCCACCGCACCACCCCCACCCCTGACCCCTCCCCTCAAGGGGGGAGGGGGAGCGAGGGGCCGGTGGAACTGCGAGGCTTCTATCTCAGGCGGCCTGCAGGGTGCCGGATGCGGTCCGGTTCTCGGCCCAGAAGATGAAGGCCGAGGCGAGGATGATGAGGGCGGCGCCGGGCCAGAACCAGACCGAGGAGACCTGGCCGAGGATGACCCAGCCGACGAGGGCCGAGAGCGGCACCTTGAGATCGCCGAAGGGCTGCAGGTAGGTGGCGTCGGCGACCTTGTAGGCATAGGCGAGGAGATATTGCGCCGCTGCTGTCAGCGCCCCGAGCAGCAGGAGCAGCCAGAGCGCGGTGCCCGTGGGGATGGAGAAGACGTTGTCGGTGAGGCCGGCCGGCAGCGTGCCGGGAGCCACGAGGCCGAGGGCCCAGACGGCGAGCAGGATCAGCAGGTGATTGGGGGTCACGAGGACCAGCAGCGAGACGGTGAGGGTCTCGGGGCTTTCGCCGCGCTTGCTGAGGGCGCGGGTGAGGATGTCGGTGGTGGCCCAGAGGAAGGCGGCGGTGATGGGGATCAGCGCCGACCAGCTGAGGCCCTCGCTGCCGACGCCGGAGACGATGATGGCGCCGACAAAGCCGACGAGGCCGGCGGCGAGGCGGGCGGGCGAGGCCTTTTCGCCGAGGAACAGCACGGAGCCGAGGATGATGAAGAGCGGGCCGGTGGCGAGCAGCGTCACCATCTGCCAGATCGGCACGCCGGTGGCGAAGCCATAGACGAAGACGTGGACGCCGAGCGCCGAGACGAAGGCGCGCAGTTCATGGGCCAGTGGATAGCCGGTGCGCAGGTTGCCGATGCCGATGCGGAGGATGAGCGGCAGGAACAGCACGCCGGCAATGACATATTGCCAGAAGGCCATGCCGGTCGAGCTCATGCCGAAGCCGCCATAGTCGACGGGGGTGGGTAGCACCGACTGCAGGAGATTGGTCGCGGCGAAGGCGAGGCTGGCGACGACCATGAAGGCGGCGCCGGTGGCAGTGCCGCTGCGGGGAGTCGAGGTGATCTGGTTCAATTTTCGATCCTTTCGTAACCAGAGCTACCTCAGGGGTTACGAAGATCGACGCCGGCAGACGCCATGACCGCAACAGGCCATGACGCCGGAACACCAGCGTTAATCCCCGTTCTCTCTCATCCGGACTATACCGTCGGCCCCGGGATCGCACCGGAGTCTGCTGACCTCTCCGGGGGGCTGGCCGCGGCCATTTCCGGAAAGCGCTCGCGGGCTGGAGGGAGACCCTCATTACCGCCGGTGGGGAATTGCACCCCGCCCTGAGAACGTTTGTCATCGTCAGATGACGACGGAGAAATAAGCCGATCAGGGGCAGAGGGCAAGAGGCGGGGGCAGAACGGGTTGTTCCGGCGGGGTGAACAGTGGCGGCCGCTGGCGCGGAGATTTGCCGATGCCGTCCGACATGGCCTATATGGCTCAGGCAATATTGTTTGGCTATTTCAACGCCGTGGGGGCGACCAATGGATTTTCTGGCAGGGTTCTGGGCGGAGCTATCCAAGTTCAACGGGTTTGCGGTGGAGGTCGCCGTCGGCGTGGTGACGGCGCTGATCATCGCGGCAGCAGGTTATATCTACAGGCGTCAGCACCGGTCGGTGATCAAGCAGATCACCCGGCCGTCCGATCCCGATATCGGCGCCATCGAGTATCTGCAGGGGCTGATCTTTCCCGAAAACGAGCTGGATCCGCCGGGCGTGCTGGCCGAGAAGATCCGTCACTCGAACTTCGACATCATGAAAAAGCCCAACAGCACGCAGTGCCTGATCCTGCTGTGTCACAAGGTCAACGGGCAGATCAACGGCTACATCTCGGCGGAGTATTTCGTCGAAAGCCGGATCATTTTCTTCTGGTACCTGGTCAGCGTGCACCCGCGGAAGGTCAGTGCTGCGATCAGCAGCATGGACCGCCAGGGCAAGGCGCTGGCCGATGCCTATGACAAGGAAACGGCGCTGCTGCTGATCAAGCGGCTGAGCGCGATCTGCAACAAGATCGGCAAGCCGTGGCGCTATGTGATGGCAGAGGTCGACAGCGAAGACCCCAAGAACGCCCTGGCGCGGTTGGCGCAGTTCCAGGCCTATCGCAAGGCCATCCTCAACCAGATGCGCGAGCAGGGCATGACGGCGAGCAATGCCAAGCCCAGTGCCGTGTCGAAGGTGGACATCGACTTCATGATGCCGCTGCACGAGCCGGGAATGCTGGCGCAGGCCGAAGCGCACGAGACTCCCGCCTGGCTGGTGATTGCGGCGCAGCGGCAGATCGAACTGGCCTCCAGCGAGGACGGCTATGTGCTGACGCGGGCCGATGCGGAGGCGATGCTGCGGGCGCTGCAGAAGTCCTACACGGATGCCGACGAGAAAGCCTACAACAGCTATCTCGCCGCGTTCTACGGCCGGCTGATCGACAAGCTGCCCGACTACTGCCGGCTGCAGCAGCTGCGCAGCGAGATCATGAAGCCGCGCCCGAAGCCGGCGGTCGAGAAGGTCTTGCCGTAGGCCCTAGCCGGAGCGTGGCCGGCGCATCTGCAGCAGCAGGGCCGCTCCGACGCCGATGGTGACGATGGCGATGATGATCGTGCCCAGGGCGTTGACCTCGGGCGCGACGCCCAGGCGGGTCTTGGAGAAGATGATCATCGGCAGGGTGGAGGAGCCGGGGCCGGAGACGAAGCTGGCGATCACCAGGTCGTCGAGCGACAGTGTGAAGGCGAGCAGCCAGCCCGAGATCAGCGCCGGGGCAATGATGGGCAGGGTGATGTCAAAGAACACCCGCACCGGGCCGGCGCCAAGGTCCATGGCAGCTTCCTCGAGCGACAGATCGAGATCGGCAAGACGCGACTGCACGACGACCGTGACGTAGGCGGTGCAGAAGGTCGAGTGGGCGATGATGATGGTCAGCATGCCGCGGCCATGCGGCCAGCCGATCAGTTGCTGCATGGTGACAAAGAGCAGCAGCAGGGCGATGCCGGTGATGACATCGGGCATGACCAGCGGGGCCGAGACGGTGGCCTGCAGCAGGGTCTTGCCGCGGAAGCGGCGGAAGCGGACGAGGGCGACGGCGCAGAGCGTGCCGAAGACGAGGGCGATCGAGGCGGCGATGGCGGCGATCTGCAGGCTGAGCAGGGTGGCGGGCAGCAGTTGCGGGTCGGCCAGCAGATCGGCATAGGACTGAGTAGAGAAGCCTGACCAGACGGTGACCAGCCGGTTGGCGTTGAACGAGAAGATCACCAGCGAGATGATCGGCGCGTAGAGGAAGATGAAGCCGAGCGTGGCGGTGAGCGGCAGGAACCAGCGGTTCTTTCCCATCAGCGGCGGCCCTCCACGACGGCGTTCTGGGCGCGCTGCATCAGCATGATCGGGATGACGACCAGCACCAGCATGACGAAGGCCAGCGCGGCGGCGCGCGGCCAGTTGGTCTTGGCGAAGAACTCGTCCCAGAGGATGCGGCCGATCATCTGCGTGCCCGGGCCGCCGAGCAGCGAGGGGATGACGAACTCGCCGATGGCGGGGATGAAGACCAGCATGGCGCCGGCGACGACGCCGGGCATGGAGAGCGGGAGAGTGATCGAGAGGAAGGTGCGGATGGGGCGGGCGCCGAGATCGGCGCTGGCCTCGAGCAGCGCGCCGTCGAGTTTCACCAGGTTGGTAAAGAGCGGCAGGATGAAGAAGGGCAGATAGGAATAGATGATGCCGACATAGACGGCGAAGTCGGTCTGCATCATGACCAGCGGCGGGATGCCGAACAGGCCGATGAACTGGTTGATGACGCCTTCGCCGCGCATGAAGCCGCTCAGCGCATAGACGCGCAGCAGGAACGAGGTCCAGAACGGCAGGATGACCAGCATCAGCAGCAGGTTGCGCCAGCGGTCGGAAGCGCGGGCGATGGCATAGGCCATCGGATAGCCGATGAGGATGGCAAAGAGGGTGGAGATGCCGGCAATGCGGATCGAGGAGAGGAAGGCATTGAGATAGATGCCGGACGGGTCGGTCAGCACGCGGATGTAGTTGGAGAGGTGCAGGGTGAGCTGCACCGTGCCGTCCTCGGTGGTCAGAAGATCGGAAAAGGGCGGCTGGCCGAACTTCTTGGTGGCCAGCGAGATGCCGAAGACCACCGCCAGCGGCACGAGGAAGAACAGGCCCATCCAGATGGCGGGCGCAGCGATGACGAGGGCGCGGCCGGAAATGCCGAGCGCCTTGAGCGGGTGATGCAGCCAGTCCTTCTTGGCGCGCTCGGTCAATTGGTGAGCACCGAGCCGGAGGTGTCACCCCACTGGCACCAGACCGGTTCGTCCCACTTGATGGCATCGGGATCGCCGCGGCGGATATTGGTCTTGGTGACGCGGATGCGTTTGCCGCTGTCGAGAATGATCTGGTAGACGCTCATGTCGCCGAGATAGCCGATATCCTCGACCATGCCGTGGGCGAGGTTGGCATCGCCCGCCGGCCTGTCGCGGCTGAGCTGGATCTTTTCGGGACGGATGGCGTACCAGAGCGTCTGGTCGGGGGCGCATTCGACGCCGTGGCCGACATAGATGTCGCCGCCCAGTTCGGTGGAGCGGATGCGGACGTGATCGGTAGCGTCCTCGGTGACGACGCCCTCGAACATGTTGACCGAGCCGATGAAGCCGGCGACGAAGCGGGAATTGGGGAACTCGTAGATCTCGGTGGGTTCGCCGATCATGGCGATCTCGCCCTGGTTCATCACGCCGATGCGGGTGGCGAGCGACATCGCCTCTTCCTGGTCGTGGGTGACGACGATGAAGGTGACGCCGAGGGTCTCCTGGATCTTGACCAGCTCGAACTGCGTCTCCTCGCGCAGCTTCTTGTCGAGGGCGCCGAGCGGTTCGTCGAGCAGCAGCAGCTTGGGGCGCTTGGCGAGGGCGCGGGCGAGAGCGACGCGCTGGCGCTGGCCGCCCGAGAGCTGGTGCGGCTTGCGCTGGCCATAGGCGTCGAGCTTGACCAGCCGGAGCAGTTCATCGACGCGTTCGGCGATCTGGGCGCGCGGCATGTTTTCGCGGCGGAGGCCATAGGCGATGTTGTTCCACACGGTCATGTGCGGGAACAGCGCATAGGACTGGAACATCATGTTGATCGGGCGGCCGTAGGGCGGCACGTCGGCCATGTCCTGACCGTCGATCTCGATGCTGCCGGAGGTGGGGGACTCGAAGCCGGCGAGCATGCGCAGCAGCGTCGACTTGCCCGAGCCGGAGCCGCCGAGCAGGCAGAAGAGCTCGCCCTTGAAGATGTCGAGCGACAGATCATCGACCGCGGCGATGTCACCGAACTTCTTGGTGACGTTGCGGATGCGGACAAAGGGCTTTGCCGCCGGGTCGCGCCAGGGTCGGGTGTCGGCTGCGGACTTGGGTTTGTTGGACATCGACGCTCGATCTGTTGGACGGGAACGGGGCGCCGCAGCGCCCCGTCCGAAGTGTGGTTACTGGCCGGCCTTGATGCGCTGCCAGGATTCGGTGAGCAGCTCGTCATAGTCGGGCGAGTGGGCCTTGAGCGGGAACAGCTTGGCCGAGATTTCGGCGGTCGGGTAGATCGCCGGATCGTCCTTGACCTCGGCATCGATCAGCTCGAGGGCGGCCTTGTTGCCCGAGGCATAGAACACGTAGTTGGTGTTGGCCGCGGCAATGTCGGGACGCAGCATGAAGTCGATGAACTTGTACGCGTTCTCGACATGCGGGGCGTCGGCGGGGATGGCGAAGAGGTCGAACCACTTGAGCGCGCCTTCGGCCGGGATGACGTAATCCACCTCGACGCCGGCACCGGCCTCGGAGGCGGCATCGCGGGCGATGAAGACGTCGCCGGAATAGCCGACCGACAGGCAGACCTCGCCGTTGCCGAGATCGTCAATGTACTGGCTGGAGTTGAAGTAGCGCACATAGGGGCGGATCGACATCAGCAGCGCTTCGGCCTGCTTGAGGTCGTCGGCCGATTCCGAGTTCGGGTCGAGGCCGAGATAGTTCAGCGCCGAGGCCATCACCTCGGCCGGGGCGTCGAGCAGGGTGACGCCGCAATCGGCGAGCTTGCTGACCAGCTCGGGCTTGAAGACGATGTCCCATGTGTTGACCGGCTGGTCGGGGCCGAGCGCCTCGGCGACCTTGCCGACATTATAGCCGATGGCCGTGGTGCCCCACATGTAATCGACCGAATGGGCGTTGTCGGGATCATGGGCGGCGGTGCTGGCCATGACTTCGGGGTCCATGTTGACCAGGTTGGGCAGCTTGGACTTGTCGAAGGGCAGGAAGAGGCCGGCGGCGACCTGGCGCTCGAGGAAGAAGCCCGAGGGGACGACGACGTCATAGCCCGAGGAGCCGGCGAGCAGCTTGGCTTCAACCAGTTCGTTGCTGTCGAAGACGTCGTAATTGACCTTGATGCCGGTCTCGGCCTCGAACTTGGCGACCGTGTCATCGGCAATATAGTCGGACCAGTTGTAGACGTTGACGACGTTCTCCTGCGCCAGGGCAGGGGTGGCGAGCATGAGGGCTCCGAGAGCCACCAGAAGTTTGGTCTGCATTATCGTCTCCTTTGAAGAGGGGGCGTTGCCGGGTTTCCGGCGGTCGGGATGGGCGGCAGGTGGCTGGACGGCACGTCTGCCGGTGCGGGGCGACCGGGCAATCGGAGTGGTTGGCCGGTGTTGCGCGGGAGCGGGCATAGCTCGCATGAGGTCCATCAGCGCGGGCAGGGCGCTGGCAATCAGTCTGGCCGCAGAGTGCCCCTTGTCGGGTGCGCATCGATCCGGCGCCTTGCCCGGATCAACAGTGACTGTACTCAGTGAAGTTGCCCTTGGAGCTGATGGTTGGAAACTGCCATTCTGGCGCAGCTATGCTGGACCGAACTAACCAGCAAATGCGGCGGGCCACAAGGTGGAAGGCGGGCAAAATTCGCGACCCCTTGACGCTGCGGGCCGTCAGCACTCTATAGGGTGCAACCCCAAGTTTTCGAGGATCGCACGTGTCGGCCAAGGACTATCTCTCCGTTTCTTCCGAGGTCAAGAAAGCCCTCGCCGCCGGCAAGCCGGTGGTGGCGCTGGAATCGACCATCATCACCCATGGCATGCCCTATCCGCAGAACCTGGAAATGGCGCAGAACGTCGAGGCGGTGATCCGTCGCAACGGCGCCACGCCGGCGACGGTGGCGATCATGGACGGGGCGTTCAAAGTCGGCGTGACGCCGGAGGAGCTCGAGGAACTGGCCAAGACCGGCGGCAAGGCGGCCAAGGCGTCGCGGCGCGACGTGGCGGCGCTGCTGGCAGCAGGCGAGATCGCCGGCACCACGGTGGCGACGACGATGATGGCGGCGGAGTGGGCCGGGATCAGCGTGTTTGCGACCGGCGGCATTGGCGGCGTGCATCGCGGCGCCGAGACCACGTTCGACATCTCGGCCGATCTCGAGGAGCTGAGCCGGACGCCGGTGGCGGTGGTCTGCGCCGGCGCCAAATCGATCCTCGATATTCCCAAGACGCTGGAAACGCTGGAGACCAATGGCGTACCGGTGCTGGGCTGGCAGACCGACGACTTCCCGGCCTTCTGGGCACGGCAGAGCGGCCAGAAGGTGGACCACCGGATCGACAGCGCCAAGCAGGCGGCCAAGGTGATCGCGCTGCAGTTCGAACTGGGGATGGGCGGCGTGCTGATCGCCAACCCGATCCCCGAGAGCCATGCGATGGATGCCAGCGTCATCGAGGCGCGGATCGAGGAAGCCATCCTCGGGGCCGAGCGCGAGGGCGTGTCGCGCAAGGACCTGACGCCGTTCCTGCTCAAGCGGATTTTCGAGCTGACCGAGGGGCGGAGCCTCGTCGCCAATATCGCCCTGGTCGAGAACAACGCCGCAGTGGCCTCCGAGATCGCGGTGGCGCTGAGCAAGCTGGCCGAGAAGGGCAAGTCGAAGGGCAAGGGAGACGCATGAGCGACACCGGCCGGGTGCTGGTTGTCGGCGATGTGATGACCGATGTGATCGTCCGGCCGGAGGGACCGCTGGTGCGCGGCTCCGACCGGCGTGCGGCGATCCAGAGCCGGCCCGGCGGGTCGGGTGCCAACCAGGCGGTATGGCTGGGCTCGATGGGTACGCCGGTGAGCTTGGTGGCGCGTGTCGGGGCGCGCGACAAGCCGCATCTCGAGGCCTATTTCAAAGGCTTCCATGTTGATCCGCAGCTGATTGCCGATGCGCAGAAGCCATCGGGCGTGCTGGTGACGATCGTCGATCCGGATGGCGAGCGCAGCTTTCTGACCGACCGGGGCGCCAACCTGGAGCTGTCGCCGTCGGACATGCCGGTCTGGCTGCTGGACGAGACGCGGCTGGTGCTGCTGTCGGGCTATTCGCTGTTTGCCGAAGGGCCGCGCCGGGCCGTGCAATGGCTGATCGAGGAAGCGCGGGGACGCCAGATACCGATTGCCATCGACGCCGCCTCGGCCGGGTTCCTGCGCGAGGTGGGGGTAAGAAATTTCCTCGAGTGGACGGCAGGGATCTCGACGCTGTTTGCCAATGAGGACGAGGCGGAGGTGCTGACCGGTACCGATGATGCCACCGACCAGATGATCGCGCTGGGCCGCAGCTTCGACCGGGTGATCATCAAGCGCGGGGCGCGGGGCGCGGCGATCGGCGATGCGCGCGGGGTGCGGCTGGAGAAGTCGGCGCCGTTCGTGGCGGTGATCGATTCGACCGGGGCGGGCGACGCCTTTGCGGCGGGCTTCCTGTCGGCGGAGCTGGCGGGGGCCGACGAGGACGAGGCGCTGCGGCGCGGCATTCGCGCCGGGTCAGAGGCGGTGAAGACGGTGGGCGGGCAGCCGGGGTAACCGGGCTTTGGGTGTGGGGGGCAGCCCCTCATCCGGCCTGCGGCCACCTTCTCCCCTGAGGGGAGAAGGGAAGGGCGCGAATATCCGGGCAGGTGCGTACGGACGCCCCCTCCACCGGCCGACGGCCGGTCCCCCTCCCCCGCGGGCGGGGGAGGGGCGGGAGGGACCGGTGGCGGCCCGACAGCTTCCTATTGCGCCAGGGCGCACCAGTCGAAGCTGTTGGGGGTGTAGGCGGGCTTGGTGCCGTCAAGGTCGCCCAGTTCGTGCAGGTAGGCGGTGTGGACGGCGTCGCGGCTGAGGGCGAGGTCGAGCTCCCAGCAGCCGCGGGCGAGCTGGTGGGCGGGATCGTCGAGCGTGGTCTCGAAGCCGGTGCCGACCAGCTTGCCGAGAACGCGGATGACGGTGCCGGCGGGGTCGACATAGATACGGCCCTCGCGGGTGAGGCTGCCGGTGGCGCCTTCTGCCATGTCGGGCGAGGTCATGCGCGTGAAGACGAAGGCGAGGCTGCCGTCAGGGCGGTAGCAGAAGGTCTGCTCCTCGCTGGCGATGGCGTCGATCAGGTAGGTGCGCCTGAGAATGGAGGGGCCATAGCCGTCGGCGCCCTGATCCCAGAACTCGAAAAAGTCGGCATAGCCGCCATCGTGGACACGGCGCCAGCCCTGCCAGTTGTCGGGCTGCTGCGCCAGCGTCTGGGTGCAGGCGGCATAGGCCGCGCGGATTTCGGCAATGGCGGCAACATCGGCGGCACGGGGCGGTGTCGTGGCGGCGAGCAGGACGGCAATGGCGACCAGCAGGTGGCGGAACATGATCGAGGCCTCGGCGATCCGGTGCCGGTAGCGTAGCGGAAATGAAGGGGGGATGAACACCTCCCGGGCTGTCCATCCCCCCTCACGCTCCTCCCCCGCAAGCGGGGTTGGTCCGCCGATCGCCAGTCGTTCTAGATGGCCAGATATTCCTGACGCAGTTCGGCGTTGTCGAGCACTTCCTGGGCGGTGCCGGTGAAGGCGACTTCGCCGGTGTCGAGAATGACGGCGCGGTCGGCGAGCTTGAGCGCGGCGACGGCGTTCTGCTCGACGATGATGGTGGTGATGCCCAGCTGCTTGATCTCGTTGAGGATGCGCTCGATCTCCTGGACGATGACCGGCGCGAGGCCCTCATAGGGCTCGTCGAGCAGCAGCAGCTTGAGGTCGCGGGCGAGGGCGCGGGCGATGGCGAGCATCTGCTGTTCGCCGCCCGAGAGGGTGACGCCTTCCTGCTTGCGACGCTCGGCGAGGCGCGGGAAGTGCGCATAGATGCGATCGAGATCCCAACCGCCGCCGGGTGCCACCTTGGCGAGGGTGATGTTTTCCTCGACCGTCAGGCCCTGGATGATGCGCCGATCCTCGGGCACCAGCTGGACGCCGACGCGGGCGGCCTCGAAGGACTTCATCTTGTGCAGCGGCTGGCCGTCGAGCCAGATTTCGCCCTGCTGCAGCGATGGGTAGTCGACGCGGGCGATGGTGCGCAGCGTCGAGGTCTTGCCGGCGCCGTTGCGGCCGAGCAGAGCGAGGATCTCGCCGTGGCGAATGTCGAAGCTCACGCCCTGGACGATGTAGCTTTCGCCGTAATAGGCGTGGATGTCCTTGACGGCGAAGAACGGCGCTTCGGCCGGGGCGGTGCGCTCGGCGGAACGGGCCTTCGAGCTATCGGCGGGAATGGCATTGGCATCCATGGTGATGGCACTCATCTAGTGGGCTGCCTCTTCAAGCTGGTGGGTGCCGCCCAGGTAGGCTTCCTGGACCTTGGCATTGCCGCGGACTTCATCGGGAAGACCTTCGGCGATGATACGGCCACCAGCGAGAACAGAGATCTTGTCGGCCAAGGAGAACACAACATGCATATCGTGTTCAATGATGACCTTGGTCATGCCGCGGGCCTTGATCTTCTTGAGCAGGTCGATGGTGGTGTTGGTGTCGTGGCGGCTCATGCCGGCGGTCGGTTCGTCGAGCAGCAGCAGGCGCGGATGCTGGATCAGGCACATGGCCAGTTCCATGCGCCGCTTGTCGCCGCGGCTGAGGGCGCCGGCGTGATTGAGGCGCTGGCCGTGCAGCCCGACATCCTCGAGGGTGGCCTCGGCCTCCTCGCGCAGGGCGTGCTCGGCGTCGAGCGCCTTGAAGATGTTGATCGAGAAGGCGCCGTCGCGCTTGGCGAAGGCCGGCGCCATGACGTTCTGCAGGACCGAGAGCTCGGGGAAGATTTCCGGCGTCTGAAACACGCGCACGACGCCCATCTGGTTGATCTCGTGCGGCTTCTTGCCGGTGAGGACCTTGCCATCGAAGACCACGGCGCCGCGGCTGGGGGCGAGGCGACCGATGATGACGTTGAGCAGGGTCGACTTGCCGGCGCCGTTCGGGCCGATGATGGCGTGGGTCTTGCCCTCCTCGACCTGCAGGTCGATATCGGCGAGGGCGTGCAGGCCGCCGAAGTGCATGTGGACGTCGGCAACGTGCAGGACGACATTCTTGTCTGACTGGCTCATCGGGCTATTCCGCGGGCTGGACTGAGGGCGGGGCGGAACTGGTGGCCGGCGAACTGGGTGGCGTGCGCCGCTGGAACAGGCTGCCGATGCGGCGCGCGCCTTCCATGATGCCGCCGGGCAGGAAGACCACGACGAGCACGAAGATCAGGCCGAGCGTCAGATGCCAGCCTTCGCCGACGAACTTGGACGCCACGGTGACCACCAGATCGCCGATCTCGGCCGGCAGGAAGCTGAAGAAGCTGTGCAGCACGCTTTCGTTGAAGGCCGAGAAGATGTTCTCGAAGTACTTGATCAGCCAGGCGCCCATGACGGGGCCGATCAGCGTGCCGACGCCACCCAGGATGGTCATCAGCACCACTTCACCCGAGGCCGTCCACTGCATGCGCTCGGCGCCGGCAAGCGGATCCGTGACCGCGAGAAGGGCACCGGCGAGGCCGGCATACATGCCCGAGATGACGAAGGCGGTGAGCGTGTAGGGCTTGGTGTCAAAGCCGGTGTAGTTCATGCGCGTCTGGTTGGACTTGATGGCGCGCAGCATCATGCCGAAGGGCGACGAGGAAACCTTCATCGCAATGAAGAAGGCGATGAGCAGCAGCACGGCGCAGAAGTAGAAGCCTTCAAAGCCAGAGAAGTCATGCCCGAACAGGCTCGGCCGCGGCAGGCCGGCGCCGCGCTCGCCAAACATCAGGTCGATGACGCGCGGGTCCTGGAGCGTGAGCTGCAGGCTGGTTTCGCCATTGGTGATGGGCGTCAGCACCGAGTAGGCGAGATTGTAGCACATCTGCGCAAAGGCGAGCGTCAGGATGGAGAAGTAGATGCCCGAGCGCCGCAGGCTGAGATAGCCGATGACGAGGGCGAAGAGGCCCGAGACGATCACCGCAAAGATGATGGCAGGAATGGCATCCATGGTGAGCAGCTTGAACGACCAGACGGCCGTGTAACTGCCGACGCCGAGGAAGGCGGCGTGGCCGAAGCTCAGGTAGCCGGTGAGGCCGAACAGGATGTTGAAGCCGATAGCGAAGATCGCAAAGATCGCGAACTTCTGCAGCAGCCCCGGGTAGGAGGCGCCGAGCGGGGTCAGCCAGATCGGCATGGTGACAACCACAAGGGCGAAGAGCACGAAGGTGATGAGGTCCCGGCGGGACAGGCGGAAGATATCCATCTCAGCTCTCCATCATGCCGCGGCGGCCGAGCAGGCCACGCGGGCGGACAAGCAGGATCACCACGGCGGTGAGATAGATGATGATCTGGTCGATGCCGGGAAGGATCTGCTTGACCTCGTTCATGGAGGCAAAGCTCTGCAGTATGCCGAGGAGGAAGCCGGCCGCGACGGCGCCGGGCAGCGAGCCCATGCCGCCGACCACGACGACGACGAAGCTGAGCACGAGGAAGTCCATGCCCATGTGATAGTTGGGCGGCACGAGCGGCGTGTACATCACACCGGCCAGGCCGGCGACGACGGCGGCGATGCCGAACATGATGGTGAAGCGGCGGCCGATATTGATGCCGACCAGGCCGACGGTCTCGCGATCGGCCATGCCGGCGCGGACCACGAGGCCGAAGGTGGTGAAGCGCAGGAAGCTGAACACGGCGACGATCAGGCCGACCGAGAACAGGAAGTAGATCAGGCGCCAGAGCGGGTAGGTGACCGCACCGGCCGACAGGCCGATCCAGACGCCGACATCGGCGGCACCCTGCAGGGCGGTCGGCATGGGCTGGCTGATCGGGTTGGGGCCGAAGACGGCCTTGACGACCTCCTGCAGCACGATGGCGAGGCCGAAGGTCACGAGGATCTGCTCGGCATGGGTGCGCTTGTAGAAATGCTTGATGATGCCGCGTTCCATGGCGATGCCGATCAGCAGCATGGCCGGGATGGCGAGCAGGATCGACAGCGGCACGGAGTAATCGACGAGGATGGCGCCGAAATCGCCGAACCAGGTCTGGGCCAGCGGCGTCCGGATTTCCAGCGGCGTGCCCCAGGGCGACAGCTGATCGGGATCGATGGTGATGGTCTCGAGCGTGATGAGCTGGCGGAAGGCCACGGCGCAGAAGGCGCCCAGCATGAAGAGCGCGCCGTGGGCGAAGTTGACGACGCCGAGCGTGCCGAAGACGAGCGTCAGACCGAGGGCGATCAGCGCATAGGCACCGCCCTTGTCGAGGCCGTTCAGTAGCTGGGCGAGAATGGCGTCCATGGGAAGTTCCTCAGGTACGGTCGATCTGGTGAGCGCCATCCCTGCGCGGGGGAGACGGAGCCCGAAGAAACGAATGGGGGGTAAGTCCCGGCAGCGTCCGGGCGAGGCCTACCCCGCATGCGTCCCGCATTCGCCGATCCACCTTCTCCCGCGAGGGGAGAAGGGGAACCGACTTGAAAGTACCGGCTGAAAGGGGCAGCCGGTACTCAAACGCGATCAGCACATATTGGGCGTATCGGGGCCGAGTTCGCCGCCGAAGATGGCCGGATCGTAGGTCACCGATTCCTTGGAGGCGGTGTCGACGACCTGCAGCAGATCGAACGGGTTGGCCGGAGCCTCCTTGCCCTGCACGACGAGGACGTCCTTGAAGCACTGGTGATCGGAACCACGGTAGGTGGTCGGACCATTGCCGAGGCCGTCAAAGTCGAAGTCCTCAAGGGACTTGATGACTTCGGGCGGGTAGAAGGTGCCGGCGCGTTCGCAGGCATCGGCATAGAGCAGGGTCTGCACGTAGGACGTGTGCGCGGCCTGGCTCGGCGGCTGGCCGAACTTGGCGCCGAAGGACTTGGTGAAGGCCTTGGAGCCTTCGTCGCCCAGCTGCCAGTCCCAGTTGGAGGTGCCGTAGATGCCCTTCATGGCAGCGCCGGCGCCCTTGGCCATCAGGTCCGAGACCAGCGGCACAACGATTTCGAACTGCTTGCCGTTGACCTGCTTGTCGCGCAGGCCGAACTGCACGGCCTGGGTCAGCGAGTTGACCATGTCGAAGCCGTAGTGGTTGAGCACCAGCACGTCGGCACCGGAGTTGAGAACCGGCGTGATGTACTGCGAGAAGTCACCGGCACCCACAGGGGTCCGTACCGGGGCGATGGTCTTCCAGCCGAGGGCTTCGGTGGCGTTCTTCATCGACTCTTCCTGGGTCCAGCCCCAGGTGTAGTCGGCCGTCAGGTGATAGGCGACGCGATCGCTGCCGTAGGCTTTGGCCAGAGTCGGGGCGATGGCGATACCGGACTGGTAGGCGTTGAAGAAGTGGCGGAAGCCATACTTCTTCTTGTCCTTGCCGGTGGTGTCGTTGGAATGGGTCAGGGCGGCCATGAAGATGACGCCCATTTCCTGGCAGAGACCCTGCACGGCGATGGCCACACCGGACGAGGAACCGCCCGAGATCATCAGAGCGCCGTCGCGTTCGATCATGCGGCGGGCGGAGTCGCGGGCCGCGTCAGCCTTGGTCTGGGTGTCGCCGGTGACGTAGGCCACCTTCTTGCCCAGGATGCCGCCACCCTTGAGGGTCTTGGACGAGAAGGTCGGGATCATGCCGCCGTCGCCGCCGCCGTTGAGATGCTCGACGGCGAGCTCGAAGGCGCGCAGTTCGTCGGCACCTTCATCGGCATAGGCGCCGGTCTGGGGAACGTTGAAGCCGAGCGTGACGGTGTCACCGGTCGGGGCGTTGCAGAATTCCTGCGCGTAGGCGCTGCGGGTGAAAATGGTCGGGGCGACGCCGGTGGCGATGATGCCGGCGAGGCCGGTTTTCATCACGGTACGACGGCTGAATCCCTTATGAGATTGGGTCATGCACTCCTCCTGTTGCGCGGGGGGCCTGATGCGTGCCGGGACACCTCACCGCAGCCGAAAGCATTGGGCAGAATGCAAACGAGCGCAATAGATCATTGAAAACATTGTTGAATTTTGTAAATAGTTGCACTGAAACGGCTTTACATGTGTAAATACGTTGACAACGCGGAGGTGGAGACATGCGGGGGCCGATCGGGATCCGGATCAGTTCGCGGCGCAAGGTGCTGCGTATCTCGCAGGCCGAGCTGGCCCGGCGTGCGGGTATTTCACCGAGCTATCTCAACCTGATAGAGGCCAACAAGCGCGATGTCGGCGGGGCCCTGCTGAAGCGCATTGCCGGCGAGCTGACGATCGATATCGGCGAGCTGACCGGGGAGAGCGAGCACCGGCTGATCGCCGAACTGGAGGAGGCGTTCGCCGACCCGGTGCTGGCCAGTGCCGCGCTGGGCAGCGCCGAGGCGCGCGATCTGGTGGCGCGGCAGCCGGCAGCGGCGGCGGTGATCGTGCAATTGCACCGCGCCTATGCCGGCGCCATGGCGAGCGCGGATGACTATGCGCAGCGGCTGCGGGCCGATCCGCTGTTCTCGCAATTGCTGCACCGCATCCTGTCGGGGATCACCGCCGTGCGCTCGAGTGCCGAAATTCTCGAGGACGTGCCCGACCTGGAGGAGGCCGAACAGGCCCGGTTCCGGGCGACGATCGCGCGCGAGGCCAAGGCGATGACGGAGGTGGCGCACAACCTGATCGGGCAGTTCGACCG
Source organism: Devosia sp. J20-27 (assembly GCF_055808595.1). Classification (NCBI taxonomy): domain Bacteria; kingdom Pseudomonadati; phylum Pseudomonadota; class Alphaproteobacteria; order Hyphomicrobiales; family Devosiaceae; genus Devosia; species Devosia sp. J20-27. The sequence goes on from NZ_CM147875.1 coordinate 1,445,292, forward strand.
CGAGGCCGCGGGACGGCGGGCAGTGTCGCCGATCCGCGAGCTCGACGACCTGATCTTTTCCAACGACAACTATTTCCCGCGGCTGGAAGAGGTGGCCGAGACGCTGCGCGGCGAGATCCGCGTGCTCAACGAAGGCACGATGATCGACGCGCTGCAGGCGCGATTCGGCATCGAGGTCCGTCGTTCGGCGGGGCGGGAGGTGGATGCGCACGGCTTTCCCGGGCAGTATCATTTCGACGCCAGCCGGCGGGAAATGTGGTTCCAGACCAGTGCCATCGCGGCCACGCGGCAGTTCCAGATGAGCCGGCTCTACGCCGAGCTGGCGGCGGGCAAGGCGATCGAGGCCGAGGTCGAGTCGCCGGTGCTGACCTCGGCGACGTCCCGGCGACTCGCCTACCGGGCGCTGTCGTCCTATGTGGCCGGGGCGATGGTATTCCCCTATGCGCAGTTTCTCGGCGAGGCGGAGGACCTCAGCTACGATATCGAGGCGTTGCGGCAGTCCTATACGGCGAGTTTCGAGCAGGTGGCACACCGGCTGGTGACGTTGCGGAAGCCCGACGAAGCGGGGATTCCCTTCGGCTTCCTGCGCTCGGACCCGGCCGGCCGGCTGACCAAGCATTTCCCGTTGCCGGGACTGCTGCTGCCCAATAGCGGACATGCCTGCCCGCTCTGGGCGATCTACAATGCGTTCCGGACGCCCGACGCGCTGGTGCGGCAGGTGGTGCAGTTCTCGGACGGCTCGCGCTATCTGTTCATCGCCAAGACGGCGGCGCGGCGGACTGCGAGTTTTTCGGATCGGGCGATTCATACCTCGGTGATGCTGGCCTGCGACGTGCTGCAGGCGGATCGCACGGTTTATGCCGCCGGGCTCGACCTTGACGACAGCGCCGCAGACGTACCGGTGGGGCCGGCGTGCCGGCTGTGCACGCGACGCGATTGCCCGGAGCGGCAGGAGGAAGCGCTGGCACCGGGCAGCGATCAGGGGGCCGTCCGGGCGCCTCTGGTGCCGAGGGCATTTGACCAATCGCTGTGATTGAGCTTGTGTATCGCAGTCCCCGCAGGGAGAGCAGGGACAAGGGGGAACATTTTGGCGCTCGATATTCTCATAGCGGAGGACGAGCCGAGCATTCTGGAGTCGCTCGACTTCATCCTGAGACGTGCAGGCTGGTCGATTGAAAGCGTGACCGACGGCGAGGCGGCGCTCGCCGCGCTCAAGCGCGCGCGGCCGCGTGTGGTGGTGCTCGACGTCATGCTGCCCAAGCGCTCGGGCTTCGAAGTGCTCAAGCACATCCGGGCGGATGCGGAAACGCATGACCTGCCGGTACTGATCCTGACGGCCAAGGGCCAGGTGCAGGACCGGCGCACGGCCGAGGAACTGGGGGCGAACAGTTTCGTCACCAAGCCCTATGCCAATGCCGACGTGGTCAGCGCCGTGCGGCACCTGCTGGGCGAGGGAAGGGACTGAAGCCGGTGCCACCCGTTCCATTTCCCACCGGCGGCTGATGCGAGGGCGGCTATGATCCCAAGCAAGATCAGCAGTGCGGCACTGTTTTTCGGGCTGCTGGGAACGATGCTGTTCCTGCCGCCGCTGGTGCTGCTGTTCAATGTCGAGACGCGGTTCTTCGGCGTGCCGGCCGAGGTGATCTATCTGTTCACGGTGTGGCTGGTGCTGATCCTGGGGGCGCGCTGGTTCGCCTACCGGCTGCCCAATGACGACAAGACGGACGAGCGCGGCGGGGACGCCGGATGACGCTGTCGGCGGATTTCGTCGTTGCCACGGCCATGGCCTATGTGGGGCTGCTGTTCCTCATCGCCTATCTGGGCGACCGGAGGGCCAGGAAGCATCCCGGCTCGTTCCTGCGCTCGCCGTTCATCTACACGCTGGCCATCTCGGTCTATTGCACGAGCTGGACCTTTTATGGCGCGGTGGGATCGGCGGCGCGCAACGGGCTCGAGTATCTGGCGATCTATCTGGGCCCGACGCTTGTGTTCGTGGGCTGGTGGTTCGTGCTGCGCAAGCTGGTGCGGATCAGCCATATGCAGCGGCTGACCTCGATCGCCGACCTGCTGAGCTCGCGCTTCGGCAAGTCGAGCCCGCTGGCGGTGCTGGTGACGGTGATCGCGGTGATCGGCATTGCGCCCTATATCGCGCTGCAGCTGAAAGCCGTGACCTCGTCGATCCAGGCGATTGCCGGGGCGTCGGAATTCGGCGTGGGCAGCCTGCAGGGCGTCGACGATGTCGGCCTGGCGCTGGGCATTGCCGCGGCCATGGCGCTGTTCACGATCCTGTTCGGGACGCGCAATGTCGACGCCAAGGAGCAGCATCACGGGGTGGTGGCGGCGATCGCCTTCGAGGCGCTGGTCAAGCTGGCGGCGTTTCTCGCCATCGGCATTTTCGTCATCTGGGCGGGCGGCGGCTTCGAGGCGATCTTTGCCAATGCCGAGGCCAAGGGCATCGACATCTATTCGTCCGAGACCTTCGGCAATCGCTGGGTGGCGATGAACGTGCTGTCGATCGCGGCCATCGTCTGCCTGCCGCGGCAGTTCCAGATCACGGTGGTGGAGAATTCCGACGAGAACCACCTGCGGACCGCCAGCTGGGCGTTTCCGGCCTATCTGATGCTGATGAGCCTGTTCACGCTGCCGATCGCGCTGTTCGGGCTGACGTCGCTGCCGGCGGGGTCGAACCCCGACATGTTCGTGCTGACGCTGCCGCTGGCCGCCGGGCAGGAGGGACTGGCGCTGTTCGCGTTCATCGGCGGGTTCTCGTCGGCCACCTCGATGATCATTGTCGAGGCCATCGCGCTCTCGATCATGGTGTCGAACCATATCGTGATGCCGATTGCGCTGCGGACGGCGGGAAGCTTTGGCGAAGGCAATGACAAGGGTTTCAGCCGGCTGCTGCTCAATTCGCGGCGGCTGTCGATCGGCATCATCCTGTCGCTGGGATTTTTCTATTTCTACTTCACCCGCGACAGCGATGCGCTGGCGCCCATCGGGCTGATCTCGTTTGCCGGCGTGGCGCAGTTCCTGCCGGCGATCATCGCGGCGCTGTTCTGGAAGGACGCGACGCTCAAGGGGGCGACGGCGGCGGTGGCGGTGGGATTCGTGGTCTGGGCGTGGTCGATGTTCATGCCCTCGTTCGAAACCAGCTCGCCGGCCGTGGCGGCGCTGATGGCGGAAGGACCGTTCGGGATCAGCTGGCTGCGGCCGCTGGGGCTGTTCGGGCTCGACGGCCTGGACCCGCTGGTGCACTCGGTGTTCTGGAGTCTCTTCCTCAACACCGTGGTGCTGATCACCGTCTCGCTGTTCACCAACCAGTCGGCGCTGGAGCGGCTGCAGGCCAACCTGTTCGTGGATGCGTTCAAGCGGACGGGGCGCAACGACCGGCAGTTCATTCGCGGCTCGGCGGCAGCAAACGACCTGTTCTTTGTGGCGCAGCGGGTGCTGGGCGCCGAACGGGCGACGGCCATCTTCGAGGGTGTGCCGCAGGCCACCATGGTGCCGACGCCGGAGTTCATCGGGCGGCTGGAGCGCGAGCTGGCCGGCTCGATCGGCGCGGCCTCGGCGCATGTGATGCTCTCGAAGGTGGTGTCGGGCGAGGCGGTGTCGCTCGAGGAGGTCATGCAGATGGCCGACGAGACGCAGCAGGCCATCGAATATTCGCAGGAGCTGGAGCAGACCTCGTCGGAACTGCGGGAGACGGCGAAAAAGCTCGAGGATGCCAACGAGCAGCTGCGCGAGCTCGACCTGCAGAAGGACGAGTTCCTCAGCCAGGTGAGCCACGAGGTGCGCACGCCGATGACCTCGATCCGTAGCTTTTCGGAAATCCTGCTGGAGGAGGACAAGCTGCGGCCCGAGGAGCGGCAGCGCTTCGTCACCACGATCCACGACGAGAGCCTGCGGCTGACCAAGCTGCTCGACCAGATCCTCGACCTGTCGGCGATGGAACGCGGCGAACGCGGCTGGGAGAACGAGCCCATTGATGCGGAAGCGGCGCTGGAACGTGCGGTAGAGGTGTGCCGGGGGCTGGCGCGGCAACGCCACATGCAGCTCGTGGCCGAACCGCGCCAGGCCGGCGCCATGGTGAGCGGCGACAGCGACCGGCTCTGCCAGGTGCTGATCAACCTGATTTCGAACGCCATCAAGTACAATACGTCCGATACGCCGGTGGTGCAGATCCGCTCGTCGGTGCGCGGGCGGTTCTACACGGTCGATGTGGAGGACAATGGCCGGGGGATCTCGCGCGAGGAGCGCAAGGTGATCTTCGAGAAGTTCTCGCGCGGCCAGCAGTCGGGGGCGGAGTCGGGCGCCGGGCTGGGGCTGGCGATCTCGCGGCAGATCATCTCACGCATGGAGGGGACGCTGGAACTGGTGCCGGGCAGCGGCTCGGGTGCCTGCTTCCGGGTGCGGCTGCCGCTGATCCGGGAGCAGGGCTAGTTCATTCCTCGCGCAGGAAGCGGGCCGGTCGGATCGAGAGGGCGGACCAGGTCGAGGCGACGCCGATGGCGATGCTGAGCAGGACGGCGCCGAGCACAACGACGGCGATGGTCAGCGGATCGGCAAAATAGTCGATCTCGAGGATGCGGGTGACGAAGGCCCAGGAGCCGGCAACGCCAAGGGCAACCGCCAGCAGGGCGGCGAGGGCACCCAAGAGGCCATATTCGACGATATAGGCGACGATGACGTCGCTGCGGCTGGCGCCGAGGACCTTCATCACCACGGCATCGGCCTCGCGCTGCTTGCGGCCGGCGGCCATGGCCCCGGCGAGCACGAACAGCCCGGAGACGACGGCCAGCCCGCCGATGACAGCGACGGCATTGGTGACCGCCCCGAGAATGCTGGCGAGCGCGTCGATCGCCTCGCCGACGGGCACGAAAATCAGCTCGGGGAAGGCGTCGATCAGCGCCTGCTGCACGGCGCGCTCGTCGCCGGGGGCGGTCTTGAGCAGGCCGATATAGCTGACGGGCGTGGTGACGGCGCCAGGCGAGAGCAGGAAGGAGAAATTGATGCCGCCCGAGCGCCAGACGAAGTCGCGGAAGGAGGCGATCTTGGCGGTCACCGGCTCGCCGAAGATGGTGAGGGTGACCTCGTCGCCCAGTTTCAGGCCGAGCGGCTCGCGCAGCCTGTCAAAGACCGAGATCAGCGGCGGGCCAGCATAGTCGGCGGGCCACCACTCGCCCTGGGTGATGGTGGACTTGTCGGGCAGTTCGCCGGTGAAGCTGAGCGGGATCTCGTTTTCGTAAATCCAGGAAAAGTCGGTGTCGACGCGCGGCAGATCGGCGACCGGGGTGCCGTTGACCGAGGTGAAGGCCCCACGGATCATCGGCGTGGCGGTGAAGGTCTCGATGCGGGCGTCGGTGGTGGCGAAGGTCGTGAGATCGGCGGCCTCGTCATCGAACAGATCCATGAACACGAAGGTCGGGGCGTCCGGGATCGACTCGCGGTCGAGCTGGCGGCGCAGGCTGCCGTCGACCAGCGAGATGATCAGCAGCAGCGCGAGGCCGAGCCCGAGCGACATGATGACCACCGGCGCCGGGGCGCCGGGGCGATGGATGGCCTTGAGGGCATTGCGCAGATGGGCATTGGGCAGCGGCGGCACGAGGCGGAGACCGCGCTGCAGCAGCCAGGCGGCGCCGCGCAGCAAGAGGAAGGCGAAGGCGACGCCGAGGGCGTAGTAGAAGACCAGCAGCGGCCGGCCGGTGGTGACGGCGGCGAGCGCGTAAATGCCGCCGAGGGCGACGAGCAGAGGCAGCCACAGCGCCGGACTGGCCAGATCGCGCCAGGTGGTGACGCCTTCGATGGCGGAGCCGGCGGAGCGGAACAGCAGGGCCGGCTTCAGGGCCTGGGCGCGATGCAGCGGCAGGTAGCCGAAGGCGAAGCCGATCAGCAGGCCGAAGCCGCCCGCGGTGAGCAGCGAGGTGGCGTCGACCACGGCGGGCAGGTCGAGCCGGAGCAGGCCACCGATGACGGGCAGGGCAACCAGGGTGAGGACAATGCCGAGGGCGATGCCGAGAGCGATGCCGATCAGGGTGAGGATCATCACCTGGGTGAGGAAATGGAAGAGGATGCGGGTGCTGGTGGCGCCGAGGCTGCGCATGGTGGCGATGGAGCGCTGGCGCTCGGTGACATAGGCGCTGACCGCATTGGAGACGCCGACGCCGCCGACGATCAGCGAGGAGAGGCCGACAATGACGAGGAAGCGCGCGAAGACATCAAAGAAGCGGGCGAGGTCGGCAGTGGCATCCTGGGGCGAGGCAATGGTCCAGCCGGCATCGGGGAAGGCGTTGCGGATGGTGACCGCAGTGGCGATGAAGCCGGGCGGATCGAGCAGCATCTTGTAACGATACTTGGCCAGTACGCCGGGCTGCAGGATGCCGGTGGTGCCCAGACCCTCAACCGAAAGCAGCGCCGGGATGCCGAGCTGCACGCCCTGCGTCACCTGGTCGGGCAGGGATTTGAGGATGCCGCGGAGCTGGAAGTCGGCCTCGCCGATGGTGACGAGGTCGCCCAGCTTGATGCCCATGCGGTCGAGCAGCAGGGAATCGACGACGGCGCCATAGTGGCCGTCGCGGTTGGCCAGCAGCGTGGCGAGGGAGGCGGGTGGACCGTCGGTCTCGAGCTCGACGCTGCCGAGCAGCGGATAATTGTCATCGACGCCGCGCAGCGCCAGAAAGGCGCTCTGGCCAGGCACGCGGGCGCGGCCCATGACCTCGACGACCTCGCTGACGGTGGCGAGCTCGGAAAAGAGGGCACGTTCGGCTTCGTTGGCGGCGCGGTAGGAGAGGCTGGCCTCGAGATCGCCGCCCAGCACGGTACGGGCATCGCGGGCGAGGGCGGCCTGCATCGAGGCGCCGACGGAGCCGACAATGGCGATGGTGCCGACGCCGAGTGCCAGGCAGGCGAGCAGGATGCCGAAGCGCCGCAGATCGCCGCGCAGGTCGCGCAGGGCTACTCGCAACCACGCGCCGAGGACGGTCATCAGCTGAGCCGACCCTGGTTCATGTGCAATTGCCGGTCGGCCTTGGCGGCAAGCGCCGGGTCGTGGGTGATGAGCAGGATCGAGGTGCCCTTGGTGCGGGCGAGGCCGAACATCAGCTCGATGATGCGGGCGCCAGTCGACTGGTCGAGATTGCCGGTGGGTTCGTCGGCCAGCAGCAGCCGGGGCTCGGTGACCATGGCGCGAGCGAGGCCGACGCGCTGCTGCTCACCGCCCGAAAGGGCGCTGGGCAGGTGGGTCAGGCGATCGCCGAGACCGACTTCCTCGAGCGCGGCTGTGGCGCGGTCGCGAATGGCCTGCCAGGGCATGCCGGCATCGGCAATCTCGAGCGACAGGGCGACGTTTTCGAGCGCCGTCATCGAGGGCACGAGGTGGAAGTTCTGGAACAGGATGCCGAGGTTGTTGCGCCGGGCGATGGCCAGCTGATCCTCGTTCATGCTGGTCATCGGCGTGCCGTTCAGCACGATGGTGCCGTTGCTGGCGCGCTCGAGGCCGCCGAGGACCATGAGCAGCGAGGTCTTGCCGCTGCCGGAGGGACCGACAACGGCGGCGACTTCGCCGGCTGCGAGGGTGAGGTCCACGTCCTTGAGGATGTGGAGGGGAACGCCCCCGCTCTCGAGATGGAGGTTCACTCCGGTAGCCTGAACGACGGGCAGGGACATCAAATCAACTCTGGTGGTCCCGCATAGATAGGCGGCGACGCCGCAAAATCAATCGGCGGCGCCCGCCTGCGTCAGAACACCGCCAGATATTTCAGCAGCGAGATGATGCCGATGATGATGACGACGATCTGGATGATCTGCTTGATGCGCGCCTCGACCGGCAGGCGCTGAACCAGCCAGAGGATGAGGACGACGACGAGAAAGGTGATCAGAATTCCGACGAGAACAGACATTGGGCACTCCGTTGAAGGGGTGTGACGCTACCCCGGTTGCCCAGACAACGAGCCAGTGGCGAAAAAGTGCCATGAGTGCGGCGGAATTGTCTGGTCCGACGAAAGCCGACTTGCACCGGCGGGCCGGTTGAGGTCTTGCTGTAGCCTCAGGAACACCAAGCCATGGCCGGAAAACCACCAGAGACGATCGAGGACACGGACGAACTCGTCGGCCCGCGCGTACGGGGCGGCGGGGCGCAGCGCGTCTATGACCGGCTCAAGCAATCGATCGTCGAACTGACGCTGGCGCCGGGCAGTGCGCTGGACGAGGTGTCGCTGTCGGAACAGTTCGCCATGTCGCGCACGCCGATCCGCGAGGCGCTGGTGCGGCTGGCGGCCGAGGGGCTGGTGACGACGCTGCCCAATCGGTCGACGATCGTGACGCCGATCGACTTCATCGGGCTGCCGACTTATTTCGAGGCGCTGACGCTGATGTACCGGGTGACGACGCGCACCGCGGCGCTGCGCCGGCGGGCCGAGCATCTGGTCACGATCCGGGCGCATCAGGCCGGATTTGCCGATGCGGTGCGGCGGCGCGATGCGCGCGAGATGATCAGCACCAATCGCGATTTCCACGTCGCCATCGCCGAAGCGGGCGGCAATCCGCATTTCACCGGGCTGTTCACGCGGCTGCTCGACGAAGGGCGGCGGATCCTGCGGCTCTATTATTCGAGCTTCGATGACAAGCTGCCGCGCCAGTATGTCGACGAGCACGAGGCGATCATCCAGGCCATTGAAGCGGGCGACGCCGAACTTGGCGAACAGCTGGCAGCCGGCCATGCGGCGCAGATTGTCCGGCAGATCCAGGACTATATCGCTCGCGACGACCTGCAGGCGCTCAAGCTCTAGCTGGAGCGGACCAGGCGCTGGTCGCCGTCGCGCAGGCGCCGCGGCACCACGTCGAGGGTGCCACGGAAGCCGGTGACGCGGTCGCGGCCGGCGGCCTTGGCGTCATAGAGGGCCTGATCGGCGCGGCGCAGCAGGTCGACTTCGGAACGATCCACGGCGTTGTCGGCATAGCTGGCGATGCCGACGCTGACGGTGATAACGCCCTTTTCGCTGGCCTCATGCGGCAAAGCGAGGTCGCGCAGGCTGCGACGCAGCCGCTCGGCGATGACATAGGCGCCGTCCTCGTCGGTGTTGGGCAGCACGGCGACGAACTCCTCGCCGCCATAGCGGGCGAGGGAATCGCCGGGGCGCAGGGCGGCGTCGCGCAGGCTGCTGGCGACGAGCTTGAGGCATTTGTCGCCGGCCTGGTGACCGTAGCAGTCATTGTAGGCCTTGAAGCGATCGACATCGATCATCAGCAGGCTGACGGGCTGGCGCTCGCGGGCGGTGCGGGCCAGCTCGTTGCCGAAGATCTGGTCGAAGGAGCGGCGGTTGAAGAGGCCGGTGAGTCCGTCGGTGGTCGCCAGTTCCTTGAGCTGATCGGTCATGCCCTGCAGCGACAGCTCGGAATTCTTGATGGCGGTGATATCGGACACGACGATGAGCGAGGAGCCGTCGCTAGTCGGGCGGGTGCGGATCTGCAGCCAGCGGGCATCCTTGTAGCCGACCTCGATCTGGCTTTCGTGCCTGAGATCGAGGGCAATGCGCTCGACCCAGGCGCGCTGCGCCTGTGGATCGTCGGGAAGGGCGAGCTGCTCGCCGGCGGCAACGACCGCCGCGAGAATGTCGTGGATATGAGCGCCTTCATGCGGCCGGTTGTCGGGCAGCGGGAAGAGTTCGGCATAGCGCTGATTGCAGAGGACGAGATAGCCGGCGTCGTCGAACATGGCGAGGCCATCCGACATTTCGGTGAGCGCGAAGGAGACGAGGTTGTGATCGCGGGCGGCCTTTTCCTCGAGGCGACGGCGATCCGTGATGTCGCGGGTGACGCCGACAAGTCCGATCACGTTGCCCTCGCTGTCGTGCAGCGTGGACTTGGAGGTGGAATGCCAGCGCTGCTCCCCGTCGCGGCCGAGATGGGCTTCCTCGATGTTGTTGACCGTCGCATCGGTGCGGACGATCTCCGCGTCGCAGGCGGCCACCTCTTCGGCGCGGCCCGGTGGAAAGGCTTCGGCCTCCAGCTTGCCGACAAGCTGGCGCGGGCCGGCGAAGCCGAGCTCGCGGGCGACGCCGAGATTGGTGGCGATGAAGCGGCCCGTGGTGTTCTTGATGTAGAAGAAATCCGGCGCCTCGGTCACGGCGGCCTTGAGCAGCGTGTGTTCGAAGGCGAGGCGTTTGCCGTGGCGCAGGGCGGCCGACGCCAGCAGCAGGCCGATGGTCACCAGCGGCGCGATGAGCGCGGCGCTGGCGAGCACACCGCCAAGGTCGGCTGCGGCGGGCACGAGGGAGAAGCCGCAGGCCGTGCCGATACCGATCAGGACCGAGCTGGACAGCAGGGCCAGCGGGGTACAGCGGCGACCCGAGAGCAGGCGGCAGCCCGTGGCGACAACTGCGGTGAGCACGATGACCGCGAGACCGGGCCAGAGACCGGGGCCGCCGAGGACGAGTTGCCCGCCGGCGGCCAGCAGCGCGGCGGCGAGGCCAATGACGGGTCCGCCGAAAAATCCGGAGAGGGCAATCGGGATGGCGCGCAGGTCGAACGGCGCGCCGGTCATCAGTTCGACGGGCAGTTGCATGGTCGCCAGCGCCGCCAGGCCCATGGCAGTGGCAAAGGCGAGCTTGCGATAGCGGCGCGGGTGCCGTTCAAGGACCTGCTGGGCGTGGACCCAGAGGGACACGAAGAGTGCCACAACGGCCAAGTTCGCAATCAGGACGAACCACACGACAGTCAATCACTCCAATACGCGCAGACAACATTGGAGTTTTAGGGCTATTAACCCTTCCAGCCGGTTAACCGGGCTTTTCCGGCGCACGCGGGCTGGAGAATTGCGCATCGGGACGGGATGAAATGATCAAGTTTTCGGCCAATCTGGGTTTCATGTGGACTGACAGGCCCTTGCTCGAACGCATCGCGGCGGCGGGCCGGGCCGGGTTTCCGGCGGTCGAACTGCATTGGCCATACGATGTCCCGGCCAGCGAGACACGGGCTGCCTGCGCCGCCGCGGGCGTGACGCTGCTGGGACTGAATACGGCGCCGGGCGAGCGTGCGGGAGATTTCGGACTGGCGGCCCTGCCCGGGCGGCAGGCCGATTTCCGGGCGGCGTTCCGGCAATCGCTCGACTATGCCCAAGCAGCAGGAGCGACAGCGATCCACGCCATGGCCGGGGTGGCGGCGGATAGCGCCGAGAGTGCGGCGGTGCTGGTGGAGAACCTGCAGGCCGCGGCGGACGCGGCGGCCGGGAGCGGCGTCACCGTGCTGCTCGAAGCCATCAACCGGCGCGACAAGCCGGGCTATTTCTACTGGCAGGTGGAGCGGGTGGCCGAAATCATCGCCCTGACGGGCAGGCCGAACGTGCGGATGATGTTCGACTGCTATCATGTGGGCGCCGGGCAGGGCGAGGTGATCGGCCGGCTGGCGCAGATGTGGCCGCTGGTCGGCCACATCCAGATCGCGGCTGTGCCGTCACGCGCCGAGCCGGACGAGGGTGAGCTCGATTACGCGGCGGTGTTCGCGGCGATCGAGCGGCTGGGCTATGACGGGTTTGTCGGCTGCGAGTACCGGCCCCGCGGCGATACCGACACGGGGCTGGGGTGGCGGCAGGCGCTTACGCGGTAGCGACGGCGCTTTCGCCGGGCCGGGAGCGTTCGGCGGCAAGAGCGCTGTCGAGGATGCGCTGCAGATTGGCGGCATGGGCAAATGACGGCTCGAGCGTATGCCCCTCGCGGACGGCGCGGATGAAGCGCTGGTAGTTGGTCTCGACCGGCTCGAGCGGGATTTCGGTCCAGGTCTGGGTGTGGCGGTCCTCGCCGAGGCAGGCGCGCAGGCGCGAGATGCGCGGGCCACCAGGGGCTTCGACAGCAAAGCGGACTTCGAGCCCGCCGGTATCGCCGAAGATGCGCAGGAAGAGATCATCGGCGTGGCCGGTGGCAAAGCGCGAGGCGTGGATGACGCCCAGTGCGCCGTTGTCGAATTCGACGGACATGACGAAGCTGTCGTTGGCATCTAGCAGATACTCGCCGATGCGGTCATCCTTGGCCTTGTGGAAGGTCTTGAGCCGGCAGGACATCTCCCGGACTTCCGAAGCGCTGCCGTAGGAGGCGAAATCGAGGATGTGGATGCCGATATCGCCCAGCACGCCGTTCGAGCCATGCTGGCGTGACAGGCGCCAGAGCCAGGCGGGCGTGGTGCGCCAGTCGCCCCACTGGTTGCTGGTGAGCCAACTCTGCAGGTAGGAGGCCTCGATGTGGCGGATGTCGCCGATGTCGCCGGCCAGCACCATTTCGCGGGCGCGCTGCAGGGCCGGGACGTTGCGGTAGGTGAGGTTGACCATGCCGACGAGCCCGGCCCGCGTCGCAGCCTCGGTCATTTCGAGTGCGTCGGCGTGGTTGGTCGCCAGAGGCTTTTCGCAGAAGACGTGCTTGCCGGCGGCGAGCAGTTGCATGGTGGTGGGGTGATGGGCGTTGTCGGGCGTGATGTTGGCGACGGCGTCGAACTCGCCCCAGGCCAGCGCCGCCTCGAGAGAGTTGAAGCGGTTGGGGACGCCATGCTTGTCGCAATAGGCGTTCAGCCGCTCGGGATTGACGTCGACGGCCGCCACGATGGCGACGGTGTCGATGGTCTTGAAGGCTTCGGCATGCAGCCGTGCCATGCCTCCGGTGCCCAGGATCAGCAGGCGTGTTGCAGCGGTCATCAGGTGTCTCCGGGAGGCGGTTCCAGCAGCCTGCTGCACATTGGCGCCCCGGCAGGTGTCGGGGGGAGTAGCTTGCTGCGCGATGGTTGATCGAGACCCGATGTGACACGGATTCGACATGGGCGGTCAATTGCGTCAAAAGGTTCAACCATCGAGCACATTGTAAGTTCAGTCCCCTCGCCGGGATTGGTCGACATTTTCGCAAACCGCGTTCCGACCGCCCGGTCCGGGGACCGGATGCCGCCGGTTTGTTCCATGCAATGAGGAGATCGGGTGACCGACATGACCTTCCGTACGATCCGCCGCGAACAGGAAATGAAATTCGGGACGCAGCTGACGCGGGACGGATGCCGTTTCCGCCTGTGGGCGCCGCAGTGCGAGAGCGTGTCGATACGACTGCACGACATGGACAAGACTCTGCCGCTGCAGGCGCAGCCGCGCGGCTGGCACGAGATCGAGGTGCGCGGCGCCGGACCTGGCACGCGCTACAACTACGTGCTCGAGAACGGCATGCAAGTGCCCGATCCGGCCTCGCGCTACCAGCCGAACGACGTCGAGGGGCCGAGCGAGGTTGTCGATCCGTTGGCATTCGAGTGGACCGACCTGGGCTGGCGCGGGCGACCGTGGGAAGAGACGGTGCTCTACGAGATGCATGTCGGGACGTTTACGCCGGAGGGGACGTTTCGCGCTGCTATCGACAAGCTCGACTATCTCGCCGGCCTCGGGGTCACCGCGATCGAACTGATGCCGGTGGCCGAGTTCCCGGGCGGCTGGAACTGGGGCTATGACGGTGTGCTGCTGTTCGCACCCGACCAGAGCTATGGCACGCCCAACGACCTGAAAGCCCTCATCGACGCCGCGCATGCGCGCAACCTGATGGTGTTTCTCGACGTTGTGTACAACCACTTCGGCCCGAAGGGGAATTACCTGTCGATCTACACGCCGGTGCTGACCGACAAGCATGAGACGCCCTGGGGAGCAGCGGTGAATTTCGACGATGAAGGCTCAAGCATGGTGCGCGATTTCGCCATCGCCAACGCCAAGTTCTGGATCAACGAATACCGGTTCGACGGTCTGCGCTTCGATGCGGTGCATGCGATCCGTGACAGCGGTCCGCTGCATCTGCTGCAGGACATGGCCGAACAGGTGCGGGCCGCCACCGATGGCCGGCATGTGCACCTTGTGGCGGAGAACTCGGACAATCACGCCGGCTGGATGACGCGCCGGGAAGACCTGACGCCGGGGCTCTATACGGCGCAGTGGAGCGATGACCTGCACCACTGCCTGCACAGTGCCGTTACCGGTGAGGCATTCGAATATTACGTGGACTATGCCGGCCGTCGCGACCTGCTGGCGCGGTCGCTGGCCGAAGGGCTCGCCTATCAGGGCGAGAAAGCCGCCTATACCGGCGACGCTCGCGGCGAGCCGAGCGCGCATCTGCCGCCGCTGGCGTTCGTGTCGTTCATCCAGAATCACGACCAGGTGGGCAACCGGCCGCATGGCGACCGGCTGCATGCGATTGCGCCGCCCGAAGCGGTGCGGGCCATTGCGGCAATCTATCTGCTGGCGCCGCATGTGCCGCTACTGTTCATGGGCGAGGAGTGGGGCACGCTGCGGCCCTTCCCGTATTTCACCGATGTGGGCGAGGACCTCGCCGACATCATCCGCCGGTCGCGCATGGAAGAGTTCGCCGACTCGCCATGGGCCAGTTCGGGGACGGCGCCGCCCGACCCGATGGCCCGCACGACATTCGAGGCCGCCAAGCTCGACTGGGACCAGCAGCAGAGCATGGGGCATGGCCAATGGCTGGCGCTCTACAGGACGCTGATCGAGACGCGACACGCCGAGATCGTGCCGCGGCTGCCCAACATGAGCGGACACGCGGGCAGCTATGACATTCTGCAGGACCAGGGCATCGCGGTGCAGTGGCAACTGGGCGACGGCTCGACGCTGGCACTGATCGCCAATCTCGACGCGCGGCCGCTCGACAATGTCGCCCGTCCGGCCGGCCGATCAATCTGGCAGGAAGGCAAGGTCGAAGGCGGCAGCTACGCTCCCTGGTCGATGACACTTACCCTAGCCGAGGCCAATTGATGACTGCCCGACCCACCCCGGTGCCGCGCGCCACCTATCGACTGCAACTGACCAAGGACTTCGATTTCGGCGACGCGGCAGCCACGGCGCCCTATCTGGGGGCTTTGGGGATCAGCCATGCCTATCTGTCCCCGGTGCTGAAGGCGCGGGCCGGCAGTGCGCATGGCTACGACACCGTCGATCACTCGATGCTCAATCCCGAACTGGGGACGCTCGAGGATTTCCGCGCCATGGCGGCGGCCTTCCGGGCACATGGCGTCGGCATCATTCTCGATATCGTGCCCAATCACGTGGGCATTGGCGGGGCCGACAACGAGATGTGGCTCGACCTGCTCGAGTGGGGCGAGCAGAGCCGCTATGCGCGCTGGTTCGACGTCAACTGGATGCCGACCGAAACGTCGCTGCACCACAAGGTGCTGGTGCCGTTTCTCGGCTCGGCCTATGCGGATGCGCTGGGCAATGGCGATCTGCAATTGCGGTTCGACGAGACGGCCGGCGAACTCTCGGTGTGGATGCATGATACGCACAAGCTGCCGCTGGCGCTGCCAAGCTATGCCGAGGTGATCGGCGGCATTGCCGGGCTCGAGAACATTGTCGAGCGCTGCAAGGCGCTGTCGGAGGCGAGCGAGGAAGAGGGGCTCGAAACCGTCACGGCGCTGAAGCGCGAACTGGCCGAGAAGGCCGCAGCAGGGACGGAAGCCGGCGATGCGCTGCGGGCGCGGGTGGCGCAATTCGGCCGGCCTGAGAACGCCGATGCCTTTGACGCGCTGATCAATGCGCAGCACTGGCGACCGGCGCGCTATTCGGTGGCCGCCGATGACATCAACTACCGGCGCTTTTTCATCGTCTCCGATCTGGCCGGCATGCGCGTCGAACGCAACGAGGTGTTCGAGCATGTGCACAAGCTCACCTTCCAGCTGGTGGAGGAGGGGCTGGTCGACGGGCTGCGGGTCGATCATATCGACGGACTGTTCGACCCCAAGGGTTATGCGCTGAAACTGCGGGAACGCTGCCCGCGGCCGATCTACCTCGTGGTCGAGAAGATCCTCGCGCCGCACGAGACGGTACCGGCCGACTGGCAGGTGGACGGCACCACGGGCTATGAATTCATCACCGAGACGGTGCAGCTGATCACCGACCCGGAGGGCGAGGCGGCGCTGACCAGCGGCTACCAGGACATCACCGGCGACCTTTTGAGCGTCGACGAAACCGAGCGTGTCGCCAAGTTCGAGATCATGGATTTCGAGATGTCGGCGGAACTGGACGCGATCTGTGCGCAGCTGGCCGAACTGGCCGCGTCGCAGCGCGAGACCAGCGACCTCACCACCAATTCGCTGCGCAATGGCCTGCGGCAATACGTGGCCTCTCTGCAGGTCTATCGCACCTATTTCGATGGCGGTCCGTTGAGCGAAGCGGACCGGCGCGAGATTGCGGCGGCGTTCGAACTGGCGCGGAACACGGCGTCGACGCTCTATCCGGCGGTGTTCGACTTCCTCGAGCAGGTGGTGAGCGGCAGCGACATGGTGCATGACACGGCGATGGCGGCGGCCATTGCACGTCGCATCCAGCAGTTCTCGGGGCCGGTGATGGCCAAGGGGCTCGAGGACACGGCGCTCTATCGCTACAACCGCTTCATTGCCAGCAGTGATGTCGGGCACCGGCCCGACCTCCTCAGCAAGTCCATCGATGCCTATCACGCCTACCAGAGTGCGCGGCAGGTCGATGCGCCACACGGCATGCTGACCAGCTCGAGCCACGACACCAAGCGGGGCGAGGATATCCGGGCGCGGCTGGCGGTGCTGAGCAGCCGGGCCGAGGCATGGCTGGGCGCGGTGGACCGGTGGCGGGTGGCGCTCAAGCAGGCCGGAGCGCCCGAGATCGACGCCAACGACGCCTACTATTTCTTCCAGATGCTGCTCGGCGCCTGGCCGGCGGGATTTGCTCCCGATGCCGAGCTGGACCCGGCCGCGGTGGAGCTGTTCTGCCAGCGGCTGACGGCGGCGATGATCAAGTCGATGCGCGAGGCGCGGTCGCGCACCAACTGGACGCTGCCGGACGAAGACTACGAATCGCGGGTGTCGAATTTCGTCGCAATGGCCCTCAATATATCGCCCGAGAATGGCTTCCTCGCCGACTTCAAGCGATTTGAGGCGGATGTGGCGTTGGCAGGGGCGCAGAATGGTCTTATTGTTGCTGTACTCAAGCTGAGTGTTCCCGGGGTGCCCGATATTTATCAGGGCGCGGAATTCTGGGAACAGAGCATGGTCGATCCCGACAACCGCCGCGCCGTCGATTTCTCGGTGCGGGCGGAGGCGCTCAACGAGACAGTACCGCTGCCGGCCTTGCTGGCGGCCTGGCGTGACGGGCGTATCAAGCAGCGGGTGATTGCCACCCTGCTGGCGCTGCGCAAGGCCAGACCGGCACTGTTTGCCGAAGGCAGCTACGAAAAGCTGCAGGTGTCGGTGGGCGGATCGGTGCTGGCATTCCGGCGCCGCCACGGGACCGACGCGATCGCTGTCGCCGTCCGGCTCTATCCCGGACGGACAGAGGCCGGAGAGCGGCCGACAGTGGATCTGGGAACATCGCCAACGGGAGGTTGGCGGATCGAACTGGGAGAGGGGAGTGTCGACGACGCAGGGCAACTGCGCGTCGATTTCGACCGGTTGCCGGTCGTGGTCGCGGTGACCGAATAGGGAGATCAACGGCCTCGATCGGAACCTCCGGTCCCGGCCAGCCGTTTTGACTGCAAGGAGACTGACGAAGATGAACCAGACACAGGACTCACACCCTGATGTTGCGCTGTTGATCCGGCAGGAAATGATGCTCGAGCAGCTGCGGCCGATCGAGGACATCATTGAGGCCGCGCGCAAGGAAGTGGCCAAGCATCGGGCCGCCTGCGCGACGGCGGAAGCTACGCGTCACATCGATCCGCAACGGCTGCGCGAGGCGACGGCTGCTGCCAACGGCATCGACGAACTGCTCAGCCGCTTCGATTCAATGGTGGCGGAAGTGGGCGGGGTCTCCAAGGTCGGCGACGAGGCCCTCGACCAGATGCGTGCGACGCTGAAGGCGCTCCGCAGCCAGATGACCACCGTGGTCGCCAAGCTCGACACCCTCGGCGAGCACTAAGAAAATCGGCCGCCCTCGGGCGGCCGTTTCGTTTGCGGATGTCTTCCCCTGTGACTCTAAAGAAGGGCGCGCAGGGCGTTGAGGATAACGGCGACGTCGATGGCCTCCTGCAGCAGGGCACCCTCGACCGGCGAGAGATAGCCGAAGGCGGCAAAGACCATCGCGATCACCGACAGGCCCAGGCCGACGATGACGCTTTGCAGGGCAATGTTGCGGGTGCGCCTGGCAATGACGATGGCTTTGGCGAGGGGGCCGAGCTTGTCTATGAGGAGCACCACGCCGGCGGCTTCGGACGATGCGGCGGTGCCGCGCGCGCCCATGGCGACGCCGACGTCTGCCGCAGCGAGGGCAGGGGCATCGTTGACGCCATCCCCCACCATCATCACCACGGCAGTGGCCGCTTCCTTGCGGATGACATCGACCTTGCCGGCGGGATCGAGCGCGCCCAGCACCTCGTCGACCTGCAGTTCCTCGCCAACCGAGCGGGCGATCTCCTCGCGGTCGCCCGAGGCCAGAACAATACGCCTGAGGCCGGCGCTGCGGAGGTCGCCGAGCAGCTGCGTGGCGTCGTCGCGCAGCCGGTCTTGCATGATGATCAGCCCGGCGGCGACGCCGTCGCTGGAGACCGCCACGGTGATGACATCGCGCGCCAGGCCGGCCTGCAATGACGCCGGCATCGGCGCGGGCGTGAGGCGGCTGACAAAGCCGTAGCCGCCGACCACGATCCGGTGCCCCTCCACCAGACCTTCGATGCCCTCGCCCGGCGTTTCCTCGGTGTCGAGCGGCGCGGAGAGCGGAAGGCCGCGCTTTGTCGCCTCGCTGATCAGGGCGGTGGCGACGACGTGGCCGGAGGCCTGATCGAGACTGGCGGCGAGGCGCAGCACGTCGTCCTCGGAAAAGCCCTCGGCCGGGCGGATGGCGGAGACCGTGGCATGACCATGGGTGAGCGTGCCGGTCTTGTCGAGCACGGCGGTCTCGACCTTGGCCAGCGCTTCGAGGATGCCGCCGCCCTTGACCAGCACGCCGATACGGGCGGTGCGCGAGATGCCGGAGATGACGGCCACCGGCACGGCGAGGATGAGCGGGCAGGGCGTTGCGACCACCAGCACGCTGAGGGCGCGGACCGGATCGCCGGTGAGCAGCCAGGCAGCGGTGGCCAGCACGACGGTGAAGACGAGGAACCAGATGGCGTAGCGATCGGCCAGCCGCACCATGGGGGCCTTGCTGGCCTGGGCGCGCTCGACCAGCCGGACGATGGCGGCATAGGTACTTTCCGAGGCCGGGCGCGTGGCCAACAGATCAAAGGAGGAGCCGACGCAGGTGGCGCCGCTGAGGCCTTCGCCACCGGGCAGGATGCGCTGGGGAATGGATTCGCCGGTCAGAGCCGAGAGATCGAGCGTCGCTGCCGAGCCGGTGACGGTGCCGTCGACGGGCAGGGTTTCGCCCTTGCGGATCAGCAGGCGATCGCCCGGCACGATCCCGGCGACCGGCACCTCCTCAAGGTCGGCGCCGTGATAGCGCATGGCCGAGTGGGCGACGCGGCCGAGCAGCGCCGTCATCTCGCGGCGGGCCCGGCTCTGGGCAAAGGTCTCCAGCAGCTGCCCGCCCGCATACATCAGGGCCACGACATTGCCGGCGAGAGTCTCGCCAAAGGCGAGCGCCGCCGTCATGGAGAGGGCGGCGACGATATCGAGGCCGACATCGCCGCGGCGCAGCGAACCGATGATCTCGACGATCAGCGCCAGCAGCACCGGCAGCGTGGCGGCACTCCAAGCGAGGCTCGACCACTCGGGCCGGCCGAGCAGCCAGAAACCGATGCCGGTTGCGAGGCCGGTGACGGCGATGCCGACCAGAACATAGTGCAGGTTGATGCCGCGGAGCCCTGCAGCCGGGCCATGGCCGGTCACGACGCCGGTGCTGCCGGAGGGTGTGGTTTCCGGGTTGGCCGAACTGGTAATGGGCCTGCCTCCTTGTTGCGGCGCCCATCACGTCTTCGCATCGGTTCGCCGACCCGAGCTTCCACTGCCACGATGTCCAGCACAAGACCCCGGCAGGGGCGAGCTGGAAACCGTTGCTTCCGATCGTTCGCGAGGGAGGCGAGTTTTTGTTGGTTCCCCGTCAGCTTTAGAATGCCAATCGTGGATTTGGGCGACGATGCGCTCTACATTTCGTTCACGTTTTTCCTGGGAGTGGTTTGTATGCGCATTGCTGGTTTGTTTGTTGCTGCCGTGCTGGCGGCGTTCCCAGTGGCGTCGCTTGCAGCGGACGCCACGCCGCTCGTCACGGCGGAGTGGCTGAAGGCGCACGCCAATGACGAAAACGTCGTCATCGTCGATATCCGCGACAAGGTGGCAGAGACCGATCTCGGTGACCTGCCCTATATCGCCAATGCCGTGGTCGCGCCCTACAGCACCGCCGGGTGGCGCACCGAAGCCGAGGGTGTTCCGGGCCAGATCCCGGCGCCCGAGCAGATCGCTGGCCTGATCGGCGGCCTCGGCATCGACGGAGACGACCATGTCGTGATCGTTCCCTGGGGCACCGACTCGTCCGAGTTCGGCGGCGCCACCCGCGTCTTCTGGACCTTCAAGTATCTGGGCCATGACGAGGTCTCGATCCTGGATGGCGGCTGGCGGCAGTACGATGCCGAAGGCGGCGAGCGGGTGGCCGAACCGGTTGCTCCGGTGGCCGTGACCTTCCCCTATGAAATCCAGCCGCAGCTGCGGGCCACCACGGCCGATGTGGAGGCCGCACTGGCCGACGGGACCAAGCTGATCGACGGTCGTCCCGAGGAGCAGTATCTGGGCCAGTCCAAGAGCCCGGTGGTGCGCATCGAAGGGACCATTCCGGGCTCCCGCAATCTGCCGCACTCGAAGTTCTACAGCGCCGAGTATGCAAGCTTTGCGCAGCCCGAGACGATCGCCGCGCTGATGCAGAGCGTCGCCCTGGCGCCGGACGAGAAGAACATCGTCTTCTGCAATACCGGTCACTGGGCCTCGATTGCGTGGTTCGCCCTGCATGAAGTGGGTGGCAATGCCAACACCACGATGTATGACGGCTCGATGGCGGAATGGACCGCCGATCCGGCCCGACCGATCCAGTAAGCATAGCTTCGACCCCAACGACTGCGGTTCCGGCTGCTGCCCATAGGGCGGCAGCCGGAATCACGGTTCAGCCACCCAGAGTTCTATGAGCGACGTTTCCGGCATCGCGCCAAACTTCCTGCCTTCGGTACAAGCCAACCGCGCGCCTCTCCTGGTCGCCGCTGCGATGCTCATCGTCGGCTTCGTGTTCATCTCGCTTGCCGTCGATCTGCGGCAGGGCGCCCTGTTCCTCATCGGCGGCGGACTGGGCGTTGCGCTCTATCACGGCTCGTTCGGTTTCACCGGCGGCTGGCGCCGGATGGTGGTGGAACGGCGCGGCCAGGGCATGCGCGCGCAAATGCTGGCCATCGGCGTTGCCGCCATTGCCATGATCCCGCTGGTCGCGGCCGGCAATATCGGTGGTCAGGCCCTTGTCGGCGCGATGGCGCCGGTCGGTGTTTCGGTGCTGGTTGGTGCCGCCATCTTCGGGCTCGGCATGCAACTGGGCGGCGGCTGCGGCTCGGGGACGCTGTTCACGGTCGGCGGCGGCTCGTCGCGCATGCTGGTAACGCTTGCCTTCTTCATTGTCGGCGCGGTGGTGGGGACGGCGCATCTGCCGTTCTGGCTGCAGCAACCCTCGCTTCCGGCGATCAGCCTCGGCGCGGAATTCGGCGTCGGCTTTGCCGTCGCGGTGACCATACTTGGCCTCGCGCTCGTCGCGCTGATCACGGTGCTGGTGGAGAAGCGGGCGCATGGCTCGATCGAGCGGACCCCGGCGCCGGCCCGGGCAGGCTGGAGCTGGGTGCTGCGCGGGCCGTGGCCGCTGGTCGGCGCGGGTCTGGTGCTGGCGCTGCTCAACATCGCCACGCTGCTGGTCGCCGGGCACCCCTGGTCGATCACCTATGGCTTTGGCCTGTGGGGCGCCAAGATCGCACAGGCAGTGGGGGTCGATGTCGGGAGCTGGGAGTTCTGGACGTGGCCGGCGCAGGCCCAGGCGCTCAATTCCAGCGTGCTTGCCGATACGGTTTCGGTGATGGATTTCGGCCTCGTGCTGGGCGCGGCACTTGCAGCGGCCGTGGCCGGAAAATTCGCGCCCAAGGCCAGCCTGCCGCTGGGGTCGCTGCTGGCCGCCATCGTGGGTGGCCTGCTGATGGGCTATGGCGCGCGGCTGGCGTTCGGCTGCAATATCGGGGCGCTGTTCTCCGGCATTGCCACGGGAAGCGTGCACGGCTGGCTGTGGTTTGCAGCAGCCTTTGTCGGTTCGATAGGGGGTGTCGCCCTGCGTCCGGTTTTCGGCCTTGATGGATTCTCCAGGAAATGACCGCTCGCAACACCCTGATCTTTGGCGCTGCGCTCGCTGTTGCCACCGCCGCCATTGCTGCCGATCATGCGACCCGGCCGGTGCCGCCGCGTCCCGTGTTTGACGCCGGTAGCAAGTCGGCGGGCGCTGCGCCATGCGCTGCCGGTGCCGTGGCGCCCTGCGCCGCGGGCGCCGCAACGCTTCTGGCTGCGCCACCGCCGCCGGCAAAGCGTCCTGCCGAGGGCGCCAGTACGCTCGCCCCGCCGCCACCCGTGCCGAAGGCAAACGCGGCAGGCGGGGAAGCGCCTGACCTCAAGGTGGACGGGAGCTAGATGGCCCAGTCTGACCGTGCGCAAGCGCTGACCGAGATTGCCTTTTGCGAAGCCATCCTTGCCAAAGGCGGGCTCAGTATCCTCGGCGAACTGTTCGGCGGCGTGCCGGAGATTGCGGCCTGGGAGCACTACCCGCCCGGTGACGTGTTCGATCCGGCGAGCAATGCGCAATGGTATTACCATTGTCATCCGGCGACCGAAGGCGACGCCGAGCATGGACATTTCCACTGCTTCCGCCGGCCGGAGGGCCCCGACGGTCCCATCCATCATCTGGTCGCGGTGGGGATGGACAGCGGTGGACGCCTGTCCCGGCTGTTTACCGTCAACCAGTGGGTCGTTGGCGATGACTGGGCCGACGCAGACGAGACCATATCGCTGCTCTCGGGATTCGACATGCAGATGCCCAGACCGTCCTATCTGGTCAATCGCTGGCTGACGGCGGTCCTCGTTGCCTATGAAGCGGAGATCATCGCGTTGCTGCAGCAGCGGGACCGCGTGCTGAATGCGCGGGCTGCGGCGGGGGGCGAAGCCGTGCGCGACGACCGGACGATTGAGGTCCTGTCGGAGTACAGGATTCCGGCCTGACGCTGTGGCAGCGGGTCAAACTCCGGCGCGGGCCTCCAGCTTGAGGAAGAAATCCCGCAGGATCGGGTTGCGCTTTACATGGGTGACGTAACGCATCAGATGCCGGCCGCGATCGGTGCTGTAGGTGGTGTTGTCGGTCATGACCGGCGTGGGGAGAAGGACGCTGGGCGCCCAGGTGTCGTCGAGCAGCCAGCCGACGGGGGCCATGTCCCAGATCTCCTTGGCCCAGCCGAGGTGATCGTCGGAATATTGCTTGAAACGCATGGCAAGAAACCTGCCGATCTCGCCGTGTGGTTCGACATAGCGCTCGATCTCGGGGACGGTGGACTGCAGATGCGACACCACACCGTTGCAGGGCACCAGTACCAGCGGCACACCGGACTCGAACAGCACCTGCGCGCCGCCCACATCCTGCCGAAGATTGAACTCCCGCTGGTGCGGCCATTCCAGCGCATGGCCACCGAGCCAGACCACGACCGTGCGGTCGATGATGTCCGGCGCCCTGAGCAGGGCCGAGGCCACATTGCTGATGGCGCCAATGGCAATGACATAGAGCGGGCTGTCGGGGGAGCCGCGGCGGGCCCGGGCGATCAGGTCATCGACCGCTGGCGCGTCGCGCGCCGTTCTGGCCAGGCCGACATAGTCGTCCACGCCGCGATGCACCAGTCCGTCAGGATTGACGTCGAGGCGCTCGAGCAGCGCGAGGATCTCGTCGTAGCTCAGTTCCATGCCGTGCCCCGGCCCGGTCGAGCGATCGTTGAAGAAAGGCGCCGCATAGATCGCCTCCAGAGCCAGGCGTTCGGGCGAGAGCAGCACCTGTACCAGAGCAAACTGGTCGTCGATCTCGTTATAGGTGTCGGTATCGAGCACACAGCGCAGCGTGCCGGCGCGCGGGGCCAACAGGTTCAGGCGGGCAGTATCTGACAGAGACAAGGCGTCCTCCTCCAGGCATGTCGGGATCTATCCAGATCGTCACGCACGATGTCGGCGCAAGCTACCCATTGGTCGGAAGGGGCGCAGCGGCGGCTTTGCGGGCACCCAGAGGGTCAAAAGAGTTCCCAACGTCGCTGCAGGACAAGACGAGCCGGTTCGCGGCGGCGATCCGGAAGAGTCACCAGCCGGTCGCGCGGGGGCTGACCTGTCGAGCTCAACTCATGTCGTATGTGATTGGAACTGGAATGGTGGAGCTGAGCGGGATCGAACCGCTGACCTCGTCATTGCGAACGACGCGCTCTCCCAACTGAGCTACAGCCCCGTTCCAGTGAGTGCGTGTTTAGCCAATCGCGCGGCTTTGGCCTAGCCCCTTTTTCATCAGATGAGGTGCTGGTCGATCAGGCTCCGGGCAGTCGCGGTGACGGATTGCTCGGTGGTGATGAAGGGGCGGCCGAGCAGGGCCTTGGCGTCGAGGGCTTCGGTGCGCTTGACGACGCCCAGTTCACCCAGGTTGCTGCGGATATCCTTGTCGAACAGGGCGAGCAGCCGGACCAGCCATTGCGGCGCCTCGATGCGCGGCAGCTTGCCGGCATAGGCGGGGAAGGCGGGGCGGAGCATGTTGGCCATCTGCAGGAAGCTGTGGGTGGGGCCGGCAGTGAGAAAGCGGCGGCCGCCGGCTTCGAGCGCGGTCATGGCCTTGACCTGCACGGCGGCGACATCGCGGACGTCGATGAGGGAGAACCAGATCGGCGGCGCGGCCGGGACGGTGCCGTTCATCAGCCGCTGCACCAGGGCGACGGAGGTGCCGGGATCCTCATCGAGCAGCGGGCCCATGATGCCGCTGGGATTGACGACGGCCAGGTCCCGGGTGCGGCCCAGCCGCTCGGCAATGGCCCAGGCTTCCTTTTCGGCGCGGGTCTTGCTCTCGATATAGGCGTTGACGCCGCGACCCTCGAGATTGGTCCAGTCCGAGGCGATGAAGGGCGCCGTGCGCGCCTTGTCGTGGCCGTACATGACGGCGGCCATGGACGAGGTGACGACAACGCGTTCGACCTGGCTGGCAAAGGCGGCTTCGAGCGCCCGGCGGGTGCCGTTGACGGCGGGGCGGATCAGTTCCATCCTGTCGTCGGGCATCTTGGTGACAAAGGGCGAGGCGACGTGCTGGAGGTAGCGCACGCCCTGCATGGCTTCGGTCCAGCCGGCATCGCTCATCAGATCGAGGGCGACGAACTCGAGCCGCGATATGTCGGCGCCGGCTTTGGCGAGGGTGTCGCGGACCTTGTCGGCCTTGTTGAGGTTGCGCACGCTGCCGCGTACTGTAAAGCCCGCCTCAAGCAGTTGCAGGGCGACGTGGCCGCCGAGAAAGCCGGAAATGCCGGTGACAAGGACGCGATCTGACATGGTTTCAGCCTTATTGGGGGTGCATTGAACGAAATGTATGTTATTCGTTCAATTCGTTCAAGATGACCGATTCAGTTTCCGCCCCGACCCGCAAACTTTCTCCGGAACGGCGTGCCCGTATTCTCGATGCGGCGCGGACGCTGATCCTGCGCGTCGGGCTGCGGGCGGCGACGATGGAAGCGATTGCGCGCGAAGCACGGATCGCCAAACCGACTCTCTATGGCTATTTCGCCGACAAGGAGGCGGTCTACAGCGCCATTCTCGAGGACCTGTTCCTCGAAATCCGGGCGGCTTTCGCGGCGGGGCTCGGCAGCGGGACAGACGTGGTCGAGCGCATCGCGGCCGGTGTTGCCGCCAAATACAAGGTGATCAACCGCTTGCTGGCGGCCTCGCCGCACGCCGCCGAACTCTATGACGAGCAGGCGCGCATCCCTGCCGGGCGTGCCGCTTCCGGGCTGGATGGCGATGTCGAGAGCGCGGTGACGCGCGTGCTGGAGGCGGCGGGCGTGGCGCGCCCGCGGCCGCTGGCGCAGCTGATCCTCGCTGCGTCATTCGGCATTTCGCGCAAGGCCCAGAGCCCGGCCGAGATCGGGCCGGCCATCCGGCTGCTGGTGGAGCGGCTGGTGCGGCCCGAACTCTAGCGTCAGACCCTCGCCCAGGCGCTGGTCTTTTCGCTGGCGAACACGGCATCGATCACCCGCATGTTGAGGATGGAATCCTCGATGCCATAGGGCAGCGGCTTGTCGCCGAGCACCGCGAGGGCAAAGGCCTCGGCCTGTTCGGTGTACTGGTCGACCGGGCGGATGATCTCGCGCCGGGCGAGGCTGGTGTCGAGCGACATGCCGGAATCGACCAGCAATGCGGTGGGCGAATCGGGCGGGGCGTTGAACGGGATGACGATCTCGACGCGGCCCTTGGTGCCGATGACCTCGATGGTCTGGTGCGGCACCGACTGGGTGGAGCAGGTGAAGCTAAGCTGCCGGCCATAGCCGAAATCGGCAATGACGCTGGCTAGCCGGTCCGTCTTGAAGTCTGGATCACGATCCACCAGCGAGACGACGCGGACCGGTTCGCTCTCGAACAGATAGCGGGCCGCCGTGATCGGGTAGCAGCCGATATCCATGATGCCGCCGCCGCCGATCGCGGCCTGGTTGCGGACATTGCCGGCATCGTCGTTGAAGTAGCAGAAGGCGGCGCGGATGGAGCGCAGTTCGCCCAGTTCGCCGGAGCGGACGATTTCGCGGGCGCGGTGCCATTGCGGGTGGAAGCGGATCATGAAGGCTTCCATGACGATGACGTCGGACGGGCACTCGCGCAGGCCCTCGGCTTCCTTGGCATTGAGCGCAATGGGCTTTTCGCAGAGCACATGCTTGCCGGCCTTGGCGGCGGCCACCGTCATGGGGACATGCAGGTGGTTGGGCAGCGGGTTGTAGATGGCGTCGACATTGGGGTCGGCGAACAGTTCTTCATAACTGCCATAGGCGCGCGCATGGCTGCGCAGTCCGAGGTGTGAGATGGCCGAATGCGCCCGGCCTAGGTCGCGCGAGGCGATGGCAACGACTTCGGAATGTGCCGATTTGAGGATGGCGGGGATGACCTTCTGTACCCCGATATTGGCGGTCGACAGGATGCCCCAGCGGACTTTGCGTGATTCAGTCATCGTTCAATCTCCTCATCCGCGCGGGACGCTAGCGGAACTCGCCGGGCCCGTCCACGCCACAAAGGTGCGCTTGCAGAATTGAACAGTTTTAGGTCTGACACTGGAGTCCAGATGTGCGAAAATAGCGCCGTTGACTCGGTCTTGGGACAAGTGTTGGGACACTTGGGCAGACAATGGACGCGTTGCGGAATGATCCGGGGGAGACGGTTTGGGCGCTGCATGGGGCGGCCGATCCCGGGCTGCCGGTGGCAGACAAGCTGGCCGAGTGGCAGCGCCGGCTGGCGCTGCTGCGGCTGACGGCATTGCAGGCCGAACTCTGTGGCGGCAGTCGCGCCCGGCTCGTCGAGCAGGCCATGTCGCTGGGGCATGAAATCTATCGTGACCGCAAGATCTTCGTGGCGCTGGTGGCGGCGCTGGAACGCGAGAGCCGGGTCGATGAAGTGCAGGCGGGATGCGACCGGGTGACGGCCGGGGTGCGGCAGTTGCTGCGGCAGGCGGGCTACTGCGACAGGTAGCGGCTGGAAATCCAGCCTTCGCCGACCTCCTCCAGCGCCACATTGGTCCAGCCGTTCTGTTCGCCGAGCACGGTGACGGTGGTGCCGGCGGCGGCAACGGTAACGGCTTCAGCCTGCATGCCCGGACCGGATCGCACATTGACGTCGGTGACGACGCTGGCCGTCAGGGTCGGCGTTTCGGCGGGGGCGGATCGCGGCGTCAAGGAGATGGTGCGCGGTGCCGGCGTGGCTTCGGCCAGCGCGCGGCGCTGCGCCAGTTCGTCGGGCGTCGGTTCGCGCACGGCCACCAGGTAGCTCGGCCGCAGCGGCTCGGCAGATGTCGAAACCGACAGCTCTTCGGCCGGCTGCATTTCGCCCATGGCAAGATAGGCGGTGCCGACAAGTGCGGCGAGTGCCAGGCCGGCAAGACCGGCGGTGCGGCCTGGTGAAATCCTCGAAAACGGTATCTGCATGGTCCCTGCTCCTTCGTGGGGAGTAACGGGTTGCGGCGCGGACAAGTTCCAACGTGCGCCCGGTGCGGCGGGAGATCGCAGGCCTGTACGGCCAGCAACAATGTCCACTTGCATCTGACTGACCGGTCAGTTATGTATATCTGACTAGACAGTCAGTTACGACTGACGAGGAGATGCTTGATGGCCGACGACCAGACCCGTCGTATTCCGAAATTCCGCCGGCGCGCCGAGGCGCGGCCGGACGAAGTGCTGGATGCGGCGCTGGAGCTCTTCATCGAGCAGGGGTTTGCGCAGACGCGGGTCGATGACATCGCCAAGCGGGCCGGCATCTCGAAGGGCGCCGTCTATCTCTATTTCGAGTCCAAGGAAAAGGTGCTCGAGGGGCTGGTGCGCCGGGCCGTGGTGCCGATTGCCGAGAACGCGCTGGGCTTTCTCAAGGAGTTCGAAGGCGATCCCCGGCTGGTCATCACCATGGTGCTCAAGATGCTGGCGGGGCGGTTCAGCGATCCCAAGACACTGGCCATACCCAAGCTGGTGCTCGGCGAGGTGCGGGCCTTTCCCGAACTGGCGCGGATGTATCGCGAGGAGGTGCTGGACCGGATCATCCCGGTGATCGAGGCGCAGGTGGCGCGCGGCGTCGACCAGGGCTATTTCCGTCCGGTCGATCCGCACCTGACCATCCGCTCGATCATCGGGCCGCTGGTCCTGCACATCGCCATGGCCGAGGTGTTCGGCATCATGCCCGAGGGTGGCCTCGGCTTTGACCGGCTGATCGACAACCACGTCACCATTCTTTTCGACGGGCTGAGTGCGCCGCAGGGCGCCAAGCTCTGGTCGAGCAGCTGAGGAGTTCGGCAATGGACCACATCGCCGCCTTTTTCGCCGGCCTCCTGGCCCTGCTCCCCGGCATGGGTCCGGCGCCCGAGCCGGTCTGGAACGGCTATGTCGAGGCAGACTATGTCTATGTCGGCACCGTGACCTCCGGAACCATCACCGATATCGCGGCGCAGGAAGGCGAGATGGTCGAACCGGGTGCCATGCTCTTCCGGCTCGATGACCGCCAGCAGCAGGCGAGCCTGCGGGCCGCGCAGGCGCAGGTGGAGGCGGCGCGGGCCAATGCGGAAAACCTCGAGACCGGCAGCCGGGTCGAGGAACTGGAAGTGATCCGCGCCAGCCTCGCCAAGGCGGAGGCCGATCTCACCCTGGCGCGGACGCAGGCAGACCGCAGCGACAAGCTGCTGGACGAGGGACTGGTGCCGCAGGCCAAGGCCGATCAGGACCGGGCCACGTTCAAGAGCGCCGAGGCGCAGGTGGCGCAGTTGCGGGCCCAGCTCAAGGTGTCGGAACTGCCGGCGCGCGACACGCAGCGGCTGGCGGCCATTGCCAACCTCGCGGCGGCGGAAGCCGATGCCGACCGGGCGCAGGCGGCGCTCGACGACAGGGTCGTACGGGCGCCGGCCGCCGGCCGCATCGAGAAGGTCTATTTCGATGCCGGAGAGCTGGCGATGGCCGGCACTCCGGTGCTGGCGCTGCAGCCGGCCGATGCGATCAAGGTGAAGTTCTACGTCCCCCAGGCGCAGCGAGCGTCGCTGGCGCTGGGCGACAGGCTGGACGTGAGTTGCGATGGCTGCGCGACGGACATTGTCGCCACCATCACCTCTTTCGCGTCCGACCCGCAGTTCACGCCGCCGGTGATCTACAGCCGCGATGAACGCAACCGGCTCAGCTTTCTGGCAGAGGCGCGGATCGATGCCGGTGCGGAACTGCATCCGGGGCAGCCGGTGACGGTGGGCAGATGAGCGACGAGCCGGTCATTTCGGTCCGCGGCCTGACCAAGAGTTTTGGTGACAAGCGGGTGGTCGACCACTTCGACATCGAAGTGCCACGCGGTGCCATCTACGGCTTTCTGGGGCCGAACGGCTCGGGCAAGACGACGACCATCCGCATGCTGTGCGGCCTGCTGACGCCTGATGAGGGGGAGGGCACCTGCCTGGGGTTCGACGTGCGCAAGCAGGCCGAACGGATCAAGGAGCAGGTCGGATACATGACGCAGAAGTTCTCCTATTACGAGGACCTGTCGATCCGCGAGAATCTCGACTTCGTGGCCCGCATGTACCGGCTCGACCGGCGCCGGGAGCGTGTCGACGCGGCGCTGCGCGATCTCGGACTGACCGACCGGCAGAAGCAGCTGGCCGGATCGCTGTCGGGCGGCTGGAAGCAGCGGCTGGCACTGGCCGCCTGCCTGCTGCACGACCCGCGGCTGCTGTTGCTCGATGAACCGACGGCGGGCGTCGATCCCAAGGCGCGGCGGGACTTCTGGGACGAGATCCGGCGGCTGTCGGCCAGGGGCGTCACCGTGCTGGTATCGACCCACTACATGGACGAAGCCGTGCAGTGCGATTTCATCACCTACATCGCCTATGGCAAGAAGCTCATCGACGGACCGTCGGCGGACATTCCGGCAATGGTCGGGCTCGAGACCTGGCGGGTGGAAGGTCCGGACCTGGCGGCGCTGGAGCAGCGGCTGAAGGCCGAGCCCGGCGTCGAACAGGTGGCGCGCTTCGGCTCGGTGCTGCATGTGTCGGGGACTGACAAGGCCACGCTCGACGCGACGGTCGAGCGACTCAAGGGCGACGGCACGCATCGCTGGAGCCTGCAGGTGGCGGGGCTGGAAGAGGCCTTCATCTACCTGATGGCAGGCTCGCGCGACAATTACGCCGGCGAGACCGGCAAGGCAGCGGCGTGATGGCGTTCTCGCTCAGCCGTTTCGGCGCCATTCTCTACAAGGAATTCATCCAGATGCGGCGGGACCGCGTCACCTTTGCCATGATGATCGGGCTGCCGATCATCCAGCTCATGCTGTTCGGATTTGCCATCAATGCCGATCCGCGCCACCTGCCGACGCTGGTCGAGATGGGAGACGACGGGCCGCTGACCCGGGCGGTGATCTCGAGCATGGCGCAATCGGGCTATTTCGACTTCCAGGGGGCAGTGGGCAGCACGGCGGAAGGCGAAACCGCGTTGCGGCGCGGCGACGCCAATTTCGTCGTGGTCATTCCGCAGAATTTCGAGCGCGATGTCATCCGTGGCCGCAACCCGGAAATCCTGCTGGCGGCCGATGCCTCCGATCCGTCGGCTGTCGGCGGCGCGGCGAGCGCGCTGACCGGCATTGTCGGCGTCGCCATCCGCGAAACCCTGCACGGGCCGCTGCTGGCCAGTGCCGGCGGGGCGGCGCCGTTTTCGGTCGCGGTGCAGCGCGAGTACAATCCGGAGGGCAGGACCTCGACCAATATCGTGCCGGGGCTGCTGGCCATCATCCTGTCGATGACCATGGTGATGATCACCGCGGTGGCCATTGTCAAGGAAAGCGAGCGCGGCACCATGGAAATGCTGATCGCCACGCCGGCGCGGCCGCTCGAGGTGATGCTGGGCAAGATCCTGCCCTATGTGTTTGTGGGCTACGTGCAGGCCGTGGTGTTCCTGCTCGCGGCGGCGATCATCTTCGCAGTGCCGTTCGAGGGCAGCTGGCTGGCCTTCTTTGTCGGCTTCAACCTCTATATCGTGGTGAACTTGGCGCTGGGTTTCCTGATCTCGACACTGTCGCGCAGCCAGATGCAGGCCATGCAGCTGTCGTTCTTCACCATCCTGCCCTCGATCCTGCTGTCGGGCTTCATGTTCCCGTTTGCCGGCATGCCTGACTGGGCACAGGTGCTGGGCACCGGCGTGCCGGCGACGCATTTCCTGCGCGTGGTGCGGGCGGTGATGCTCAAGGGCGGCGACGTGGCCGATGTCAGCGAGGAGTTCGTCGCCATGGCGATCATCCTGCTGGTGATTTCCGCCGTCGCCATGCTGCGCTACCGGCAGACACTGGACTGATATGACCGCTTGCGGGGTTGCGTTCCCCGCCCGGTTTGCGCCATTCCATGCACACCAAAGAGACGCGACGACTCCTGCCGCCCGTCCCAGCACCTCATCCAGGGAGCGAAACGTGATGCGCACGACTATCCGTCTGACTGCTATCGGAGCAGGCCAGTGACCCGGAAACCAACCGGTGCCACGGCTACTGCCGGAGCCTCCACCCTGACCGATGCCGACGACAATCGCGGCCTTAACCTGCTGGTGCTGAGCCTGCTGGCGCTTGGACTGGGCATTTTCACCGGCTTCGGGGCGCTGCTGTTCCGCGACCTAATCAACCTGGTGCACAACCTGTTCTTCAACGGGACGATCAGCCTCGACTACGACGCCAACACATTCACCGAGCCGAGCCGCTGGGGGCCGCTGATCATTCTGGCGCCGGTCATCGGCGGTATCATCGTCACGTGGCTGGTCAGCAATTTCGCGCCGGAGGCCAAGGGGCACGGCGTACCCGAGGTGATGGACGCGATCTACTACAAGGAAGGCAAGATCCGGCCGGTGGTCGCGCTGGTGAAGTCAGTTGCCTCGGCCTTTGCCATCGGCAGCGGCTCATCGGTGGGCCGCGAGGGACCGATCATCCAGATCGGTTCGGCGCTGGGCTCGACCCTGGGGCAGATCATCAACATGCCGGTGGGGCAGCGCATCACGCTGGTGGCCGCGGGCGCCGGTGCGGGCATTGCGTCCACCTTCAACACGCCGATCGGCGGCGTGATGTTCGCGATCGAACTGATGCTGCCCGAAGTCAGCGTCGCGACCTTCCTGCCGGTGGCGATCTCGACCGGGGCAGCAACCTTCGTCGGGCAATGGTTCTTCGGTCAGGCGCCGGCCTTCATCGTGCCGCCGATCGATGCGGTCAGCGCCGACGCGAGTGCGGTGGGGCTGCTGGTGCTGTATGCAGCACTTGGCGGCGTGACGGGCGTGGCGGCGGCGGGCTTCATCCGGCTGCTGCATTTTGCTGAAGACTGGTTCGAGAAGATCCCTGGCCGCTATACCCGGCACATTGTCGGCATGCTGGCCGTCGGCACCCTGATGTATGTGCTGTTCGTGACGCTCGGCGAGTACTATGTCGATGGCGTCGGCTATGCGACCATCGAGGCGATCCTGAACAATAACCTGACGGTGGTCTGGCTGTTGCCACTGCTGTTCGTGGTCAAGGCTCTGGCCACGTCCACCAGCCTTGGGTCGGGGTCGTCAGGCGGCATCTTCTCGCCATCGCTGTTCATGGGCGCGACGCTGGGGGGAGGCTTTGCCGCGCTGCTACAGGCAATCGGCGTGCCGCTGCCGCTCAGCATCCCGGCTTTCGCCATGGTCGGCATGGGTGCGATGGTGGGTGGCGGTACCGGTGCGGTGATGACGGCGATCACCATGACCTTCGAGATGACGCGCGACTACAATATCGTCATGCCGATGATCCTGGCGGTGGCGACCAGCGTCGGGGTGCGCCGGTTGCTGCAGGTCGAGAACATCTACACCGTCAAACTGGTCCGGCGCGGCCGTTCGATCCCCAAGGCCCTCCACTCCAACATGTTCCTCGTCAAACATGCGCGCGACGTGATGGACAGGGACGTGCTGGTACTGCCGGCAGAGGCCAGTTTCGACGATTTTCTGCGGCAGCACGAAGAGGAAGGCAGGCTGCGACACGTGGTGGTGGTGCGCGGCGACCAGATCATTGGCGTTATCCGCGTCAATACCGGCCTGCGGCGCGGGCTGCAGAGCACGCATACCGGCGTGACGCTGGCGGATGTGGCCAGCCGCGATTACACCATCGTCGGCGCGGACCTGGTCGCCTCGGACATCATCGAGCGGATGTGGCGCAAGAATGCGCTGATGGCCGTGGTGGTCACGGGGCACGGCGTGCCGCGAGCTGACGACGTCGCCGGTGTGATCACCCGCGAGCATGTCGCAAACTCGGTCGCCGAAGGACTCAAGGTCTATCCGCGCTAGGGCGGCAACCGCTACTCGCCGAGGGCGGCCCGCATCTGGCCGATGAGGCGCTGGTCGTCCCAGTAGTTGGCCTGCAGCCACGGATCGGCCTGGTCGACCTGGGCCTGGTCCTTCGCCACCCAGCCGATGCGGAGGGCGACGCAGTGACGGTGCGGCTGGATGTTGTACATCTGCGCCATGGCCTCGAAGACCCGCTTGGAATGGCCATAGGCATTCTGGTTGTGCATGGCCCAGCGGGTCTTGGGGTCGGCCCAGTCCGAGGACGGGATGACGACGCGGCGGATGTCGTAGCGATTGCAGGCGGCGAGCAGGCGGCCGGTATCGACGACGGCCTGCCAGTGGATGGCGTCGTCGTCGCCGACATTGGCGCTGGTGGCGACATGGATGAGACCATCGGCCTTCTCGAAGGCGGCGCGCACGGCGGGGGCATCGTAATCGATGTCGGACAGCGAGGCGACGATATCGGCACCCGGTACCCGGTCGATGCCGATGGTGTCGGGAAAGGCCGGCATCAGCCGACGGCCGATATTGCCCATGGCACCAACGATAATCACAGTCATCCGGCTACTCCGAGCATCTGGTCCTGCAGCATGCGCAGGACATACAGCCGCGTCATGACATCGGGCGCGGCATTGGTCTTGGTCAGCAGTTCACCCTTCTTGACCGGGGCGACCACGCGGCCGCCTTCGAGCAGGCCGACGGGGACGGCGCCCAGCGCACGGGCTTCGGCAGCCTGCATGATGTAGCTGCGATAGCAGGTCTCGCCGATGGCATCGAAGGTCTCGCCAATGGCGAGGTCGCGCTTGGCGACGGCGCAGACTTCGGCGACCGGGTTGGGCAGGGGCACCATGTCGGGCCGGCCATAGAGCATGATGCGCGCCGCCGTCAGCGGCACCTCGAGCGAGGTCAGGTGATAGGGACGGAAGAGCGCATAATAGGGACCGACGCCGACATGCAGATCGTCCATGCGTTCGATGATGCGCGGATGCTCGGCCTCGACGATGACGAAGACGCCCGGCGCGACGCCCTTGCCGATGGTGAAATCGACAACACCCTTGCGGGTGAGGATGCCGCCGTCCTCGCGGGGGATCAGCACCTTGGCCATGTCGTCGCGGTCGGCCCGGGGCCCGTGCATGCCCGGCACATCGGGCACCAGCCCGGTGGCATTGGCGATGGCGCACATCTCGACCATGGTCTTGGAGCCATCGACGAATTCGACCAGCATGCGCGGGTTCATGTTCCGGCGCGCCGCTTCCTCGCGGTAGTCGTCGGGCACGGCGTCATGGTTGAGCGGGTTGTTCTTGCCCTTGCCGGCCGACACGATGCGATAGCCGAGGGCGCTGGCGAATTCGATCAGCTCCATGCAGCTGGAGGGTTCGTCGCCGGCGCCGACAGAATAGATGACGCCGAGGCGGTCGGCCTCATGCTTGAGATAGGGGCCGATGGTGACATCGGCCTCGACGTTCATCATCACCAGATGCTTGCCGTGCTCCATGGCCATCAGGTCATAGTCGGCGGCGACACCCGGCTTGCCGGTGGCATCGATGACGACATCGATCTGCGGCGTGGTGACCAGGGTCTCGGCCGAGCAGATGGCGAGCTTGCCCATCTCGATGGCGCTGGACACCTTGCCAGCGGTGTCGGCCTCGATGGCCCGGCTGTCATCGCCATAGGCAATGGTGAGCGCATCGCGGACGGTCTGCGGGCGGCGGGTGGCGACGGCGGTGATCTCGATGCCGCGCATCAGGGCGCCCTGGGTGACCAGGTCGGTGCCCATCTCGCCCGAGCCGATGACGCCGACGCGGATCGGGTTGCCGGAGGCGGCACGCTCCGCCAGATCGCGGGCAATACCGGTCAGGTGAACATTGGTCAGCGGGCTGGCGGGGACGAGCGGTTTCATTGTAGGCTGATCTAGCACCGCGCCCTTGCCTTGGGAACCAGCAAAGGGTGAAGGTGGTTGGGCTTGCCGACCGGAGGCCCCATGACAGAGCAGATCCAGACCAGTATCGAAGGCCATCTCGGGGTCATTGCGCTCAATCGCCCCGAGGCCATCAACGCGCTCAACCTGGCCATGATCGAGGCCATCAGCGCTACCCTGACGCAATGGGAGAGCGACGACCAGGTGCGGGCCGTGCTGTTCGAGGGGCGAGGCATCCGCGGCTTCTGCTCGGGGGGCGACGTGCGGGCGGTGCGGGAGGCGGTGCTCAGCGGCGACGTGGACCGGGCACGCACGTTCTTTGCCTTCGAATATGCGATGAACGGGCAGATCGCCACCTACCCCAAGCCGATCGCCGTGATCGCCGACGGCGTGGTGATGGGCGGCGGCATCGGCATTGCCGGGCACGCGCGCTACCGCTTCACCACGGCGAACGCGCGTTTTGCCATGCCCGAGGCGGCGATCGGCTTTTTCTGCGACGTGGGCGTCAACGAGATCCTCGGCAAGGCGCCGCTGCACCGGGCGCTGCTGTTCGAACTGAGCGGCCAGGCCGTCGGCGCTGCCGATGCGCTGGCGCTGGGCCTGACCGACTGCGCCGTGGCGCCGGACCGGCTGGATGACGTGCGCGCCGCCATCGTCAGTGCGGCGGGCGCCAGCAAGATCGATGCGGCGATTGTGGCGATCATGGAAGCAGAGACCATCCAGGCGGGAGAGCGGAGCTTCTGCGATCTGGCCGACCATCTCGAGGAGGCCCTGCTGCTCGACGATCCGGTCGAGATCATCGCGGCAATCGCGGAGTCGGGCGCGGCGCCGGAGCTCGCAAAGCTGCTGCAGTCGCGCTCGCCGACCAGCCAGGAGGCCATCCTGCGCAGCCATCTGGCGGCGCGCAAGGCGACCGGCATCGCGGCGATCCTGGCGCTCGACCTGCGGCTGGCGCACCTGCTCAGCGGGCTGCCCGACTTCGCCGAAGGGGTGCGGGCAGTGCTCGTCGACAAGGATCATGCGCCGCAGTGGCAGGCGCTCGTTCCCAAGCGCGAGATTGCCCAGATAACGGCGGTTTGAGGCCTGCGGCCCGCGCCGAATTAGCACTTCTTAAACCGTTCTTGTGGAAAGTGCCCTTTGGGATACATCCTTCCTGGGGGCAGCCATTTCATGGCCGAAACGCACACTATCAGCATCGTCCTGCCGGCGATTGTCGACCTCGATGCTCTCGATAGCGTTCGCGACAAACTCATCGATGCCGTTGAATTGGGGGCGGTCGATGTGAACGCAGGAGCGGTCGAGCGTGTGTCCACCAACGCACTGGTGATGCTGATCAGTGCCGGCGAGACGGCTCGCCGCAACAATTTCGAGTTTCACGTCGACGGTGCAAGCCAGCCCATGCTCTCGGCCATCGACCGGTTGGGCTTCGGCCCGAGCTTTTCCGGCATGATGAAAGGATAACTTTTCGATGCGCGTACTGACCGTAGACGATTCCCGAACCATTCTGGCGATGCTGCACCACACCCTGAGCAATGCCGGGTTCGAGGTGCTGCAGGCCGAGGACGGGCAGAAGGGCCTCGACGTCCTCAAGACCGAGAGCGTCGATATCGTCATCACCGATATCAACATGCCGGTCATGGATGGCATCGAGTTCATCAAGAACGTGCGGGCCTCGGGCCTGCATAACAGCCTGCCGATCCTGATCCTGACCACCGAGACGAGCCAGGACAAGCGCGATCAGGGACGGGCCGCCGGCGGTACCGGCTGGATCGTCAAGCCGTTCGATCCGGAAAAGCTCATCAGCGTCATTCACCGCGTCGTCCACTAATTAAACCCCAAAAGGGTAGCCCGGTTCACATGAGCGATCTCGACGACTTCAAAGCCACTTACTTCGACGAGTGCTCCGAGCTGCTGCTCGACCTCGAGGAACAGTTTGCCGCCATCGAGGATGGCGATCGCTCCAGTGATCGGCTCAATGCGGTGTTCCGCGCCATCCACTCGATCAAGGGCGGCGGCGGAGCGTTCGGCTTCACGGCGCTGGTGGCGTTTGCGCATGCCTACGAAACGCTGCTCGATCATGTCCGCGACGGCCGTGTCGAACTCTCCGAGCCGACGGCCGCGCTGTGCGTGCGCGCCAACGATATCGTGGCCGACTTCGTGGCCGCGGCGCGTGACGGCGAGGACCTTGCTGCCGACCACGGCGCCGACGAGAAGGCCCAGTTCGACGCGCTGACACGCGGCGACCTGCCGGAAGGCGAAGACGGCGAGCATATCGAAGAGTTCGACATCGACTTCACGCCGGTCATGGTCAAGATCGGCGATGATGACGAGGACGAGGTGTCGGCCGAGGAAGAAGCCGAGGCCGACGACGTTTTCGCCGCTGCGCCGCTGCTCGTCGAGCCGGGCCACTGGGAAATCAAGTTCACGCCGCACAGCGAGCTCTATGCGCGTGCCAACGACCCGCTGCTGCTGTTTCGCGAACTGGCGAGCCTGGGCGAGATCCAGGTCCGCGCGGTGTTCGAAGAGGTGCCGCCGCTCGCCGATTTCGAGCCGTTCGGCGTCTATTGCTCCTGGGAAATCAGCCTCAATTCGCCGACGGCCACCGAAGGGGCCATCGCCGAGGTGTTCGAGTTCGTCGAAGGCAATTGCGATATCTCGATCGCCCAGCTGACCTCGACGCCTGCCGCCGGCATGGCCGAGGCAGCGCCGGTTGCGCCCGCTCCGGTCGAAATGGCCGAGGCCGAGGCGGACGAGCCGACACTCAGCTTTGCCGAACTGGCCGAATCCATTGCACCGCCGCCGCCCAAGCCAGCTCCGGCACCGGCGCTGCGGGCCGTGCAGGATGACGGCGACGACCGCCGGACGGGCCAGGAGGATCGCCGCGGCAATGCCGTGCAGTCGATCCGCGTCGATCTCGACAAGGTCGACCGCGTCGTCAACATGGTGGGCGAGCTGGTCATCACGCAATCGATGCTGACCCAGCAGATGGATGAAGTGCTGCGCGCCCGCTATCAGGAACTGGTGCGTGGCCTTGAAGTGCTGGCGCAGACGACCCGCGGGCTGCAGGACTCGGTGATGGCCATCCGGGCCCAGCCGGTGAAGTCGGTGTTCAGCCGCATGCCGCGCCTGATGCGCGAGCTGGCTGCCAAGACCGGCAAGAAGATCAAGCTCGAGACGATCGGTGAGAACACCGAAATCGACAAGACCATCATCGAGCAGCTTTCCGATCCGCTGACGCACATGATCCGCAACTCCGCCGACCACGGAATCGAGTCGCCAGAAAAGCGCCGCGCTGCGGGCAAGAACGAGACCGGCACGATCCGGCTCTCGGCCGAGCAGGCCGGCGGCAATATCCTGATCATCGTCGAGGACGACGGCGCGGGCATCAACCGCGAACGCGTGCTGGCGGTGGCCCGTGATCGCCTCGTGGTCGGCGCCGATCAGCAGCTGACCGAAGAGCAGATCGACCAGCTCATCTTTGCGCCGGGCTTTTCGACCGCGTCGGAAGTGTCCGACATCTCCGGCCGCGGGGTGGGCATGGACGTGGTGCTCTCCAACATCAAGAAGATCGGCGGCTCCGTGCACGTCAAGAGCTGGACCGGCAAGGGGACGCGCATGACGCTCCGCCTGCCGCTGACGCTCGCCGTGCTCGATGTCATGCTGGTCAAGGTGGCGGGCTCGCCCTACGTCATTCCGCTGTCGTCGATCGTCGAGACCATCCAGTGCTCGCGCGCCAATTTTTCGCGCATGCCGACCGGCAACCAGGTGCTGCAGGTGCGCGGCGAATATGTCCAGGTCGTCGATCTGGCATCGCGCTTCGAGATGCACACCGACGCCAGCGACGAGAGCCGCTTCGTGGTGCTCTGCGAGGCCGAGGGCGGGGTGAAGGTGGCACTGGTCGTCGATGACATCATCGGCCAGCAGCAGGTTGTGATCAAAAGCCTCGAAGAGAACTTCCAGTCGATCGAGGGGATCGCTGGCGGCACCATTCTCGGAGACGGCAATGTTGCCCTCATCGTGGATGTGCAGGGGCTCAAGTCTTCGATCGGTCATAAGAGCGCCGCGTAGAAGCGGCGTCAGGAAAGGCAAGTTGATATGGAAAACCTTGGTTTCAAGGATGAGACTTCAGGTAACCCGGGTGCCGCGGCGGCTGCCAATTCGCTGCAGCTGATCGCATTCTCCATCGGGGAGCAGACCTACGGAGTGGAGATCACCACCGTACGCGAAATCCGCGCCTGGAACGGCGCGACGCCGCTGCCCAACACCCGCGAGTTCGTGCGCGGCGTCATCAACCTGCGCGGCACCATCGTGCCGATCTTCGATCTGCGCGCGCGCTTCGGCGAAGGCGTGACCGCCCCGACCAAGAACCATGTCGTGGTGGTGATGTCGGTTGGTGAAAAGTGGGTCGGCATCCTGGTGGATGCGGTCAGCGACATTCTCACCGTGTCCAAGGATGAGATCCACAACGTGCCCGAGGGCAACTCGGTCGATACCGAACTGCTGAACGGCATCGTCACGCATGACAGCCGCATGGTCGGGCTGATCGATCTCTACGCCGTGGTGGCGGGCGCCAAGCTCGACAGCTAGGCGTTCTCGCCGTCCCGATCGAACGAGGGCGCCGACCGGCGCCCTTTTTCATTGCCGGATGACCGCCCCCAAGGCAAGAAGCAGCGCCCGGGTGAGGCGGGGCGATTGGCAGTCGTCAGGTCATGGAAAGTCAGGGGAACCGGCGGGCGGCCGGCAGAGGTTGCTAGAAAAGCTCGGCGTCGCCGCTGGAGCCATTTGCTGCAACACCGGAAAGCGCCGGGACGCGCAGTTCGTCGAGCACCAGCATCGACCAGATCTGGTCATAGTCGGACAGCGGGGCAGTGGCCGGCAGCAGGGCGAACTGGCGCACGGCCAAGGCCATGTTCTGGCAACG
Organism: Devosia sp. J20-27; assembly: GCF_055808595.1. Lineage (NCBI taxonomy): Bacteria > Pseudomonadati > Pseudomonadota > Alphaproteobacteria > Hyphomicrobiales > Devosiaceae > Devosia > Devosia sp. J20-27. Next base: position 1,486,144 of record NZ_CM147875.1, read on the forward strand.
CTGCTCGATGCGATCCTGACCCTGCAGCGCCGAGATGATCATCGCCACCGCTTCCTTCTTGGCTTTTTCGGGCGGCAGATTGCGGTCGGCGAGGACTTCGAGCGCGAGCGTAATGCCTTCAACCATTGCTGCCGACTGACGCGCGGTTTCGTCGAGCTCGCGTGCGAGTTTCTGCAATGACATCTATGCCTTACCCCCGAATGTATCAGCCCATACTAAGGGGGCAAATCTGAATGGCTTCTTTCCGGGGCGCATAGTGTGGGAACCGTTCGTTGCCGTGGTTAGCGCTTCACTAACGAATTGTCTCCTAGGGTGGAGCAGTTCCGGCTCAAAGGTCTTCTCAATGGCAGTGCCCAACTCTCTACCCGCCGAATTCGACCGCGGCGTGGTAACGACCGTCCATCAGGGGGACTGCCTGGTTTCTGAAGATGCCAACCTGACCTACTCGACGGTCCTGGGCAGCTGCATCTCGGCCTGCGTGCGGGATCGGGTGGCCAATGTCGGCGGCATGAACCATTTCCTCCTCGCCGAGCAGTCCGGGTCGGCCAAGGATCGCTATGGCGCTTCGGCGCGTTACGGTGCCTTTGCCATGGAGCAGCTGATCAACAAGGTGCTCAGCAAGGGCACAGGGCGCAAGCATAACCTCGAGATCAAGGTGTTCGGGGGCGGCAAGATCAACGCTGCGCTCGATGATGTCGGCGCCAAGAACATCGAGTTCGTGCGCGGCTTCCTGGCGGCCGAAGGCTATGCGCTGGATGGCTCGGATCTGGGCGGCATGTTCGCACGCCGCGTGCTGTTCAAGCCGCATTCCGGGCGGGCTTTCGTCAAACGTCTCGACAACGCCACGGGCGCCAATGTCGCCAAAGAGGAACTGCTCATCGTGTCGCGTCCGGTGGTCAAGCCGCCGGTGGACGATATCGAACTGTTCTAGCGGCGCAGGCCTCGTCGTTAGCAAACCGTTACCGAAGGGCCTGCGCGCAAAGGTTTGGTTAACCATTGCGCGCCTAGTGTCGGCTGCATGACCGGTCGATTTGCCTACGGACTGCCCCCACCATGTCGCGCACCCATGTAGCGCTGATCGCGAACTGCTGCTGGCTGCTGGCACTGCTGGCGGCGGGCGGAGCATTATTTGCCCTTGGAGTCACCCTGGCCGGTCTCATGGCAGGCGCCGTTGCGGTCGCCGCCGGGTTTGCCGGCAGCGCCTATATCGGCAGCCGGGTGGAGCGCATGCACGCGCGCAAGCTCGACGAGCTCGGCCGGGCGGTTGGCGTCACCCGAGCCGGGGAAGGCGTCAGTGTCGAGGCCATCATCAAGAACCTCTGCAGCCGCCTGGAGCGGGCCAACCAGTTCAAGATCGCTTTCAATGGCCTGCGCCAGCCGGTCATGCTGCTGACGGCCGAAGGGGAGATCGTCGGCGCCAGCCATGGCGTGCTGAGCATCGATCCGCGCGCCGTGGAAGGCCAGAATGCCGAAGCGGTCTTCGGCCCCGGCTTCCTCGAGGGCGGCGGTATTGCGGCGGAGGGGCTCGTGCAGCTGGGCGACATCCGGTACGCGGTATCGCAACGGCCCAGCAGCGGCGGGCGCATGGTGCTGGAGATGACGCCGGCCGGGCAGTTCATCGCCGACGATGACCTCGATGCCTTCGCATCGGCGCTCGAAAGTGGCCAGACCTCGTTCCGGTTCGGGGCGCAGGCGGTGCAGAAATCGACGGCATTGCGGGCCCTGCAGGATGGTCTGGAGAGCTTTGACGACGGCGCGCGCGCCATGGCGCAGATGCTCGCCGGAGAGCTCGTCGACGCTGCTTTCCTCAATTCGAACAAGGGGTTTGCACCGCAAGTCCGGGAACTGCACGATACGCTCTATGCCATTCTGGACGAGCGTGACGAACTGGCAGCGGAGCGCGACCGGCTGGAAGCCAAGATGCAGGCGGTACTCGATGCCATCGATCGCTACCGCGAGACCGTGACGGTGATGGCCGAATATGCCGACCGCAGCCGCGCGGGGCTCGTCGCTGCCAGCGGATCGATCGAGCAGGGCCGGGGCCGGGCCAAGACCGTGCGCGACCTCGAAGCCAAGGCCAAGCTGATGGCGACCGATGCCGGCCTGGCGGCGCGGCGGACGGAGGCTGCGGTCGAGGGCGTCGATGCGACCACGGCCCAGATCGACAAGCTGATGTCGGCAATCGAGGATGTCAGCTTCCGCACCAATCTGCTGGCGCTGAACGCCGCGGTCGAGGCGGCGCGGGCGGGCGAAAAGGGCGCCGGTTTCGCCGTCGTCGCCGACGAGGTGCGCATGCTGGCGCAGACCACCCAGCATACCGCCAAGGAAATCCGCCAACTCGTCAGTTCGAGCCGCACGCAATCAGTGTCGAGCATGAGCGAGTCTGACAAACTCAAGAAAATTCTGACCGATCTGGGCGATCATTTAGAGAATCTAAGCAATGAGACGGACATGATCGCCGGCGCACTGGATGAAGGCAGCACCGCGATCTCCCGGCTCGACACCGATGTCGACGCCCTGGGACATGAAGCGGAGCGGGCCCTCTTGCTCCCGGTGCGACGGAAATCGGCCTAAGCATCCCGCTTGGCCGCGGACCGGACAGATGGGGTGGCAGCATATGGAACAGGGCGAAATTGCCCTCAGCGATCGCGAGTTTTCTCGCGTCAAGGCACGCGTTTACGAGCAGGCCGGCATCTCGCTGAGCGATGCCAAACGCACCCTTGTGGTATCGCGACTCTCCAAGATGGTCCGGCAACTCGGCCTCGACTCCTTCGACGCCTATCTCGACTTCCTCGAGAGAGGCGGTTCGGAGCGGGATGCCCAGGACTTCGTCAACGCGCTGACCACCAACCTGACCCGCTTCTATCGTGAGGATCACCACTTCGATCATCTGGTGAGCTATGTCGGTCAGCTGATGGAACGTCGGCCCCGGGTCGGCCCGGATGGCAAGCCGCGGCTGCGCATCTGGTCGGCGGGCTGCTCGACGGGGCAGGAGCCCTACACCATTGCGATGTGCCTGCTGGGCAAGCTGCCGGAACTCAGGCGCTGGGACTTCAAGATTCTGGCGACCGATATCGACACCAACGTGCTGGCCAAGGCGGCCAGCGGGGTCTACCCGGCGACCGAACTGAGCGGGCTCAGCGCCGAGCGCGCGCGACCGTTCGAAAAGAGCGCCGGCGGCGACATCCAGGTGCCGATGGCCATCCGATCGCTGATCTCGTTCAAGCCGCTCAACCTGATGACGGCCTGGCCCTTCAAGGGGCCGTTCGATGCCATCTTCTGCCGCAACGTGGCGATCTATTTCGACAAGCCGACGCAGGGCCAGCTGTTCGGCCGGCTCGGCAAGATGCTGGCGCCGGAAGGCTTCATGTATATCGGGCATTCGGAAAATGTCGGTTCGGGCGGCGAAAGCTTCCGGCTCGTGGGCAAGACCATCTACCAATCCAAACTGGTTCAGAAGACAAGAGACGCAGCATGAGCATCAAGGTGTTGGTCGTTGACGATTCCGCGCTCATTCGTGAGGTGCTGTCGCGTACGCTGGGCAAGGACGGCGACATCATCGTGGTGGGGACCGCCGAGGATCCCATCGACGCGCGCGAAAAGATCAAGAAGCTCAACCCCGATGTCGTGACGCTCGACATCGAAATGCCGAACATGAACGGGTTGCAGTTCCTCGACAAGCTGATGCGCCTGCATCCGCTGCCGGTGGTGATGGTGTCGACCCTGACGACAAAGGGGGCCAGCGAGACGCTGCTGGCGCTCGAACTGGGCGCCATCGATTTCGTCGCCAAACCCAATGCGACGCTGGCCGGCGGTCTCGAGGCCTTCGGCGAAAACCTGCGCCAGAAGGTGCGCGCTGCATCCCATACTGATGTCCGGTCGCGTTCGATGCGGGTGACGGCGCCGGTGGTGGCCGTGCGCACGGCCGCCGCACCGCGCGGTTCACTGATTGCCATCGGCGCCTCGACCGGGGGCGTCGAGGCCATTCGCGTCGTGCTCTCGACCATGCCGCCGGACTGTCCCCCGATCGTGATCGCGCAGCACATGCCGCCCGGCTTCACCTCGCGCTTTGCGGCGCGGCTCGACGAAGTCACCGACCTCACCGTGGTCGAGGCGCAGGATCGCATGCCGCTCGAAAGCGGCCACGCCTATGTCGCCAAGGGTGACCATCACCTGCGGGTGGAACGCAGTTCCGGCCAGCTCAAGTGCCGTCTGACGCAGGACGAACTGGCCTCGGGTCACCGGCCGAGCGTGGACGTGCTGTTCGAGTCGGTGGCCAAGCAGGTCGGAGCGATGGCGGTGGGCGCCATTCTGACCGGCATGGGCCGGGACGGCGCGCGCGGCCTCAAGCAGATGCGCGAGGCAGGTGCCTATACCGTCGGCCAGAGCCAGGCCTCGGCGCTGGTCTACGGCATGCCGCGGGTGGCCTTCGAGGAGGGCGCCGTGGTCGAGCAGTCTCCGGTCGAGGGCATCACGGCGCGTCTCGCGGCGGCCCTGACACGTATCAAAAGTGCGGCGTAACCGTGCCGTCGCAATTGAGGGAATGGTAACGGTTTTTGCCTACGGTTGTGTCTCGCGCGCGGCCTTCAGGCCGGGCAGCTAGAAGGCGAAGAGTAACAATGCCGAAGGCAAGTGCCGTCAACGTTCTGATCGTGGATGACCAGCAGTCGATGCGGGGCATCTGCAAGTACATCCTCACGCAGCTCGGCTTCACGACCATCATCGAGGCCAAGAGCGGTCGCGATGCGCTGGGCAAGCTGGAAAAGAGCAATGTCGATCTCATCATTTCCGACTGGAACATGGATGATATCGACGGCCTGACGCTGCTCAAGGTGATCCGCAAGCACCCCAAGACGCAGGCGATGCCGTTCATCATGGCCACCGGCCGTTCCGACAAGGAACAGGTGAAGGAGGCGATCTCGTGCGGGGTGAACAATTACATCATCAAGCCGTTCGACGCCTCGACGATGAAAAAGCGCATCGAAGCCGTGATCGGCGCCCTGAGCTAGGCGCACGGCCTACAACAGATTTTTGGAACGGCGCTGGATCATTTTGATCCGGCGCCGTTTTCATTTGCGGTGACTGTATAGCCGCGGCGCAAGCCCCCGCATGTAATCAGAAATTAAGTATCTGCATCTAGTGTCGCTGCACTGCCAGGGCTTCTCCGGGGGGAAGTCGGTCCTGTCTTCAGCACACATCGACGACAGATCTGCCACCTCGACGCCTCTGCATCGACCAGTGATACAGCGTTTGCTTTTGAGGGAATTGGTTCATGGGTTTGCTTCCCGCGTTCAAGATTGCGCAGAAGGTGCCGCTCGCGGTGCTCGGATCGGCTCTGCTGGTCAGTGCCGGTGTGGGGATTGCCAGCTATCTGATCGGGTCGTCGACCGTGAGCCGGATGAGCCATCACCAGCTCGAAACCGTGGCCACCGAGCGGGCCGCGCAGTTCACGTCCTATCTCGAGAGCCTGCAGGGTGACCTGGTGAATTCGGCAGCGGCCGAGAACGTGCAGACGACGGTGCGCGATTTCAGCATCGGCTGGGGGCAGTTTGCCACCAAGAAGCCGCCGCTCGACCCCGTTTTCGAGCTGCGCACGGCCTATATCGACAGCAACCCGAACCCTGCCGGTGAACGTCAACTGCTCGACGTGTCGGCGTCGGCGACAAAGTCGAACTACGATTTCCTGCACTCGAAAGTGCATCCGAACTTCCGCAAGCAGGTCGAGTTGCGCGGCTACCAGGACCTGTTCCTGTTCGATACCAAGGGCAACCTGATCTACACGGTGATGAAGGGCGACGACTTCGCCAGCAGCTTCGCCGAAGGCGGCCAGTTCGCCGACAGCGGACTCGGCCGTGTCTATCACGCTGCACTGGAGTTCACCGAACCCGGACATGTCGCCTTCGATGATATTGCGCCCTACGCGGCGGCCGCTGACCTGCCGTCGTCGTTCATGGCGACGACGGTGTTTGATCCGCGCGGCAAGGTCATTGGCGTCATGGCGGTGCAGCTGTCCATCGCCGCCATGAACCAGATGATGCAGAACAACAAGAATCTCGGCCAGAGCGGCGAGAGCTTCTTTGTCGGCGCCGATCACCTGCTGCGCAGCGATTCCAAGTTCTCCAGTGCCGACGACACGCTGAGCACTGTCTATGACAACGCCATCGTCGATGCGGCGCTGGCGGGCACGGCGGCCAGTGGCCTCACCACCGACTATCGCGGGCAGAACATGCTGGCGACGGCGCTGCCTGTCGAGTTCGACGGGGTCAAATGGGCCATGGTCACCACCATCTCCGAGCAGGAGGCGCTGGCGCCGATCACCGACATGCGGGACATGATGCTGATCGTCGGCGGCGTGCTGCTGGCGATTGCGGCGGGGGTCGGTTTCCTGTTCTCGCGTACCATCACCCGGCCGATCTCCCGACTGACCGAGACCATGGATGGCCTGGCCAAGGGCCAGCTCGACATCGAGGTGAGCGGCACGACCCGGGCCGACGAACTGGGTGCCATGTCGCGGGCCGTCGAGGTGTTCAAGCAGAACGCCCTCAAGGTCACGGAAATGACCGAGGAGGAGCGCGCGGCCGAAGTGCGGCGGGTGGCCGAGCGCGCCGGGATGATGCAGGACCTGCAGGGCGCCTTCGGCAAGGTGGTCGACGCAGCGATTGCCGGCGATTTCAGCCAGCGCGTCGATGCCAGCTTCCAGGACGCCGAACTCAACACTCTCGCCGCCAGCATCAATGATCTGGTCGAAAGCGTCGACGGCGGCCTGGTCGAGGTGGGCGATGTGCTGTCGTCGCTGGCCGATACCGACCTGACCAAGCGCATGACCGGCGACTATCGCGGCGCTTTCGCCAAGCTCAAGGACGATACCAATGCGGTGGGCGACAAGCTGTCCGAGGTGGTCGGACAACTGCGCCAGACGTCGTCGTCGCTGAAGTCGGCGACCGGCGAGATCCTGGCCGGTGCCAACGATCTGGCCGAGCGCACCACCAAGCAGGCGGCGGCGATCGAGGAGACCTCGGCGGCAATGGAACAGCTCGCCAACACGGTGACCGACAACGCCAAGCGGGCGGGGTCGGCCAGTGCCAAGGCGCAGGGCGTCTCGCACACGGCCGAGGAAACCGGCGAGGTGATGAAGCAGTCCAACAAGGCGATGGAACGGATCAGCAGTTCGTCGCAGAAGATCTCCAATATCATCGGGCTGATCGACGACATCGCCTTCCAGACCAATCTTCTGGCGCTCAATGCCTCGGTCGAGGCGGCACGGGCCGGCGATGCCGGCAAGGGTTTTGCGGTTGTCGCCGTGGAAGTGCGCCGCCTCGCGCAATCGGCGGCCAGTGCCTCGAGCGAGGTCAAGGCGCTGATCGAGCAGTCGGCCAATGAGGTGACCGGCGGCTCCAGGCTGGTTGCCGAGGCCACGGAGAAGCTGACCAGCATGCTCGAGGGCGTCAGGGAAAGTGCCAGCCTGATCGAGGGGATTGCCTCGGCCAGCCAGGAACAGTCCAATGCCATCGGCGAGGTCACCACCGCCGTGCGCGAGATGGACGAGATGACCCAGCACAATGCCGCGCTGGTGGAGGAGATCAACGCCGCCATCGAGCAGACCGAGGGCCAGGCGAACGAACTCGACCGTATCGTGGAGGTGTTCGTCATCGACGGGGGCAGCACGCAGGCGGCGCCGCGCGCGGTGGCTGCGGACAAGCCGCAGGGCGCGCGCGCCCTGCAGGACAAGGTCAAGACCGCCGCCCGATCCTATCTCAGCCAGGGCAATGCAGCGGTCAAGCAGGACTGGTCGGAGTTCTGATCTCCGCAACTACTGCTGACAATGGAAAAGGGCGCCTGCGGGCGCCCTTTTTATTTGCGGCGGCAAGTGACGCCACAGTCGAGGCGATTAACCGGACGGAAACGCGTCTCTGCAATACATCGCGCGGGAATGCAGTTCGTGACGTGGTGAATAGCGGCCAGATCTGGCGCTTCGGACCTTGAGTTGGGCAGCATTTCCCTCTTGCTTCCCGATCATTGCGAGCTGCAGCCCGGTTCGGCCGGCCCGGCAGGTTTCTGTCGGGTCTCCGGATCTGCCTTGGCATTGCCTGCGTCCAACGCCCTCCTGTCGGTGACCCCATAATGAAGCTCAAGATTTCCTATCGCATCTATGCCCTCGTCGCGCTGGCGCTGCTCGCGCTCGGCGTCTCGACGGCGGTATCCATTGTCAGCGTGACCACGACCCGCAGCGACTTGCGGGCGCTGGAGCTCAAGTCGATCACGCAAAGCGCCATCAGCCTGGTCGCCGCCGCAGCGGCGCGGGTCGAGGCCGGCGAGATCAGCGAGGCGGATGCCAAGGCAGACGTCCTCGAGACGATCTCGCATATCCGCTATCGCGGCAACGAGTACATGTTCGTCCTCAACCAGGACGCCATGATGCTGATGCATCCGATCAAGCCGGAACTGAGCAATACCGATCAGTCGGCGTCCTCGGATGCGAACGGCAAGCCGATCTTCACCGATATGGCGACCATCTCCAGAACGCAGGGCTCGGGCAACATGTCCTATGTCTGGCCCAAGGCCGGATCGGACGTGCCGGTCGACAAGCTCAGCTATATCGACACCTTCGAGCCGTGGGGCTGGATTGTCGGAACCGGCGTCTATGTCGACGACCTGAATGCCGAGAACCTGCAGTCGACGATGAGCCAGCTCGGCATGGCCGGCCTGATCGGCGCCTTTCTGATCGTCGCGGCCTTCCTCGTGTCGCGCACCATTACCAAGCCGATCAACAGGCTCACCGGCACGATGTCCAATGTTGCGGCAGGTGATTTTGACGTGACGATCGAGGGTGCCGGGCGCGGTGACGAAATCGGTGCCATGGCACGTGCCGTCGAAGTGTTCCGTGCCAACGGCATCAAGGTCGCAGCGATGACCCAGGCCGAGGCCGCCCGGATCATCTCGGACCAGGAAGCGCGCACGCAGATGATGGCCGAGTTGCAGGGTGCCTTCGGCAAGGTGGTCGATGCGGCCATTGACGGCGATTTCAGCCAGCGGGTGGAGACCGAGTTCCCCGATCCGGAACTGAACGCTCTGGCGTCGAGCATCAACAATCTGGTGCAGACCGTCGATACCGGGCTCGATGAGGTCGGCACGGTGCTCTCGTCGCTGGCCGATACCAACCTGACCAAGCGCATGACCGGCGACTACCGCGGTGCCTTCGCCAAGCTCAAGGACGATACCAATGCGGTGGCCGACAAGCTCACCGATATCGTCACGCAGTTGCGCGACACATCGCGGGCCCTCAAGACCGCAACCGGCGAGATCCTCTCGGGTGCCAACGATCTGAGCGAGCGGACGACCAAGCAGGCCGCGACCATCGAGGAGACCTCGGCAACGATGGAGCAGCTCGCCGCCACCGTGCTCGAGAATGCCAAACGCGCCGAAGAGGCCAGCACCAATGCGGCAGGCGTCTCCAAGACCGCCGAGGACGGCGGGCAGGTGATGACCGAGGCGACGCACGCCATGGAACGCATCACCAGCTCGAGCGCCAAGATCTCCAACATCATCGGACTGATCGACGATATCGCCTTCCAGACCAATCTTCTGGCGCTCAATGCCTCGGTTGAAGCGGCGCGCGCCGGCGACGCCGGCAAGGGCTTTGCCGTCGTCGCCGTGGAAGTGCGGCGGCTGGCGCAGTCGGCGGCTAGTGCTTCGAGCGAGGTCAAGGCGCTGATCGAACAGTCCGGCACCGAAGTGGCCGGCGGGTCCAAGCTGGTGGCGGAAGCGGCCAGCAAGCTCGAAGCCATGCTCGAAGGCGCCCGCAAGAACTTCGACCTGCTGCAGGGCATTGCCCGGGAAAGCCGCGAGCAGGCCAATTCCATCGACGAGGTCAACGCGGCCGTCCGGCAGATGGACGAGATGACCCAGCACAATGCGGCGCTGGTGGAAGAAACCAATGCGGCCATCGAGCAGACAGAGGCGCAGGCCAGCGATCTCGACCGGGTCGTCGAGATCTTCAAGCTCGACGACGCCGGCCGCAAGGCGACGCCGGCTGTGGCGGCCGCGAGCAAGCCCAAGGGCATTCATGCCCTGCAGGCGCAGGTCAAGAGTGCGGCCAAGTCGTACCTCACGCACGGCAATGCGGCGGTGAAGGACGACTGGTCGGAGTTCTGATCGGCCGGCAATGATCCAAATGGAAAGGGGCGCCCTGGTGGTGCCCTTTTTGTTGGCCGGCGCGAAACCCTGACGGCGGATGACGCAGCGGCACGCTAGTCTCCCGCGCATGACCGATCTCGATACCCTGCTCACCCGAGTGCCTCTGCCCGTCGCCGATCTGACCCGGCTGGTGATGGAGTGGCTGGTTGCCGAACGTCCGGAGATGACGGCGCGGGTGCGGCCGGGCTGGGGGACGATCAACTTCCACCATCCGCAGGCCGGCTTCGTGCTGGCCGTCTATCCGCGCAAGGAGCATGTCTCGGTGCTGTTCCAGCGCGGGCGCCTGCTGTCGTCACCGCTGCTGGTGGGCGACACCAAGGCGGTGCGCTGGATCGAACTGCGTCCGGGCGCACCCGTTCCGAAGGACGAGATCGGCATCCTGATCGTCGAGGCCATTGCGCTTCACGCCTGAACGGCTATCAAGGACCCAGCAGGAGCCGGAGGAAGCTGAATGGCACGTGTTGGCCTCGTCGCCCATGACGACAAGAAGGATGAACTGGTCGCCTGGGCCCTCGCCAATCGCGCGCAGCTGGAAAAGCACGAACTTTGGGGTACGGGAACCAGCGGCGGCCGGGTGGCCAAGGGCACAGGCCTCGCCGTATCGCTGCTCAAGAGCGGCCCGCTGGGCGGCGACGCACAACTGGGCGCCATGATCTGCGAGGGGCGGCTCGACGTGCTGATCTTCTTCCAGGATCCGCTGACGGCGATGCCGCATGATGTGGACATCAAATCGCTGACGCGGCTGGCAACGCTCTACGATATTCTGTTTGCGCCGAACCAGCGCACAGCGGACGCGGTGCTTGCTGGGCTTTGACCATCCGGTCAAGGTTGACCGGCAATCCCTCTTATGAGCAGATGCCGAAAAACCGGCGGGAATCCGCCTTTTTGTCAGGTAATAGGGCGGGCACTTGTCCTTCGATGCAGTCATCGACGTCCAGAACGTCTCCAAGAGCTTTGGCGGGCTCCAGGCCGTCAACAGCTGTTCCCTGCGGGTCGAGCGGGGCTCGATCACCGGGCTGATCGGTCCGAACGGCGCGGGAAAATCCACACTTTTCAACCTCGTGGCCGGCAATATCGTCCCCGACAGCGGCAAGATCATCTTTGACGGCGCCGACGTTACCGGGCTGCCCCCGCACAAGCTGTTTCATCGCGGCATGCTGCGCACCTTCCAGATCGCGCATGAGTTCTCGAACATGACGGCGGTGGAGAACCTGATGGTGGTGCCGTCGGGGCAGAAGGGCGAAAGCCTGTGGAATACCTGGGTCATGCCCGGCGCGGTCAAGGCGCAGGACGCGGCCGTGCGGCAGAAGGCGCTCGACGTCATCGATTTCCTCAAGCTCGGCCATGTGCGCAACGAACTGGCCGGCAACCTCTCGGGCGGCCAGAAGAAGCTGCTCGAGCTGGGCCGGACGATGATGGTTGACGCCAAGGTGGTGCTGCTCGACGAGGTCGCCGCTGGCGTCAACCGCACGCTGCTGCAGGATCTGGCGGCCAATATCGAGCGCATGAACCAGGAACTGGGCTACACCTTCTTTGTCATCGAGCATGACATGGACCTGATCGGACGGCTCTGCGACCCGGTAATCGTGATGGCGCAGGGCGAAAAGATCGCCGAGGGACCGATGGCGGAAATCCGCGCCAATCCGGCGATTGTCGAAGCCTATTTCGGCACCCCCGTGGAGGCCGCGTAGATGGCGCTGGTGGAACTCAAGGACGTCGTCGGCGGCTATGGCGGCGCCCCGATCCTCAATGGCGTCAACATCTCGATCGAGCAGTCCGATATCGGCGTCATCGTCGGACCCAACGGCGCGGGCAAGTCGACCACGCTGAAGGCGCTGTTCGGCCTGCTCAAGGTCACGTCGGGGTCGATCAGCTTTGCCGGTGACGACATCACCAACGCGCTGCCCGACAAGCTGGTGCCGCGCGGCCTCAGCTTCGTGCCGCAGGAAAAGAACGTCTTCACCTCGATGAGCGTCGAGGAAAATCTCGAGATGGGCGCCTTCACGCGCCGCGATGACTTTTCGACGACCCGCGACTGGGTGTTCGACATGTTCCCGGTGCTGCTCGAGAAGCGGCACCAGAAGGCGGGCGAGCTCTCGGGCGGCCAGCGCCAGATGGTGGCCATGGGGCGGGCGCTGATGAGCCAGCCGCGGCTGCTGCTGCTGGACGAGCCGTCGGCCGGCCTCAGCCCGCGCTACGTGCTCGAGATCTTCGAGCAGATCGTCAAGATCAACAAGGCCGGGGTGGGCATCCTGATGGTCGAGCAGAACGCGCGCCAGGCACTGGCGTTCGCGTCGCGCGGCTTCGTGCTCGCCAACGGGCAGAACCGCTTCACCGGCACGGGCGCCGAGCTCATCGCCGATCCCGAAGTCGCCAAAAGTTTCCTGGGGGGCTGACCGGGATGAACGAACTCATTTTCTTCGTCAACAAGGTGCTGATCTCGGGCGCCGTGCTGGGATCGATCTATGCGCTGGGCGCCATCGGCGTGACGCTGATCTTCGGCATCCTGCGCTTCGCACATTTCGCGCATGGCGACATGATGACGATGGGCGGCTTCATTGCCTTCCTCCTGGCATTGCTGGCGGCGCAGATGGGCATCGTGGCGCCGATCCCGACCGGCTTCCTGGTGCTGCCGGTCGCCATGGTGATCGCGGTGTTCATCGCGCTGGGCATCGACAAGACGTTTTACGCGCCGCTGCGGGCACGCGGCGCCAAGCCGGTGACGCTGCTGATCGCCTCGATCGGCGTGACGCTGATCATCCAGGGTCTGATCCGGCTGTTCTTCGGCTCGGCGAGCTACAGCTTTTTCGAGAACGAGCCCAAGACCATCTTTTCCATCGACATGTCGGCCATCGGCGCCACGCGCGACATTACCTTCACCCAGCCGCAGCTGCTGATGGTGATCGTGACGGTGGTCGCCGTGCTGGCGCTGCACGTCTTCCTCACCCGCTCGCGGCTGGGCAAGGCGATGCGCGCCATGGCCGACAATGCCGACCTGGCGCAGGTCTCGGGCATCAACACGGCGCTGGTAGTGCGGGTGACCTGGGTGATCGCCGGGGCGCTGGCCTGCGCGGCCGGCACCATGCTGGCGCTCGATGTGTCGCTCAAACCGGACCTCGCCTTCAACATCGTGCTGCCGATCTTTGCGGCGGCGATCGTGGGCGGCCTCGGGCAGTCCTATGGCGCCATAGCAGGCGGCTTCCTGATCGGCTTTGCCGAAACCATGTCGGTCTTCAACTGGGCCATCCTGCTGCGGCCGTTCAAGGATGTGCTGCCGTTCGCCATTCCGGCCGATCTCGCCATCGTGCCCACCGAGTACAAGCTGACGGTGGCCTTCGTGATCCTCGTGATCGTGCTGCTGTGGCGACCGACCGGCATCTTCAAGGGAGCCTCGACATGATCCGGCGCGCCCTCGCACTCTATTTCGGCGTCGCGGCGCTGATCTTTGTGGTCGGCATGGTGATGGGTGCCGCCAACGTCTCGCTGCTGCTGGTGCAGAGCTTTGCCTATGCGCTGATCGCGCTCGGCCTCAATATCCAGTGGGGCTATGGCGGGCTGTTCAATTTCGGCATCATGGGCTTCCTGATGGTCGGCGGCTTTGCCGTGACCTTCGTGTCGTTCCCGATCAATGCCGAGTTCTGGGCCTCGGATGGCCCGCTGCTGCTGGGCAAGGCGCTGCTGGCGTTCCTTGCCGGCATGGCGCTGGTGTTCGGCGCCCGGCAGCTTGGCCGCGTCGGGGTCACCGGCAGGTTCAAGACGGCGCTGACGGTGCTGGCCTGGATCGTCGCCTATATCGTCTATCGCAGCCAGATCGACCCGGCAGCGGCCTATATCGAGGCCAATGGCGGCTGGATCGGCGGGCTGGGCCTGCATCCGCTGCTCGGCTGGCTGTTCGGCGGCGTGCTGGCGGCCGGCGTGGCGTTCATCATCGGACGCATCGCGCTCGGCCTGCGGACCGACTATCTGGCCATCGCCACCATCGGCATTTCCGAGATCATCCGGGCGCTGCTCAAGAATGCCGACTGGCTGACCCGCGGCACGCGCACCGTCTCGCCGGTCGCCTGGCCGACGCCCCTGCCGCAGGACCTGCAGGCCGGCGGCATGGCCATCACCGACTCCTTCGTCTGGGCCCGCGTCGGCTTCCTCGCCGTGCTGATCGCCGTCCTGATCGGCATCTTCTTTCTGGTGCAGCGCGCCTATGACGGGCCGTGGGGCCGGATGATGCGCTCGATCCGCGACAATCACATCGCGGCTGCCTCGATGGGCAAGGACGTCAAGAACCGGCAGCTCGAAGTGTTCATCCTCGGCTCGGTGCTGATGGGCATCGGCGGCGCCGTGCTGGTGTCGTTCGGCCAGATCTACGATCCGGGCGCCTACCAGCCGATCAACCACACCTTCATCTTCTGGGTGATGGTGATCGTGGGCGGCGCCGGCAACAACTGGGGCGCCATCCTCGGCGCGGTGCTGATCTACGTCACCTGGGTGATCTCCGATCCAGTGGCGCAGCAGCTGTTCCGCGCCATTTCGGATATGAGCGTCAATCAGGGCTGGGGCGCGATCCCGGATATCGAATCCCGCGCCTCGCAGATGCGCGTCTTCATCCTTGGCGTTGTCATCACTCTGGCCCTGCGCTACGCCCCCCGCGGCCTGATCCCGGAAGTGGTCAAACGCAGCCGCTAGGCTAGGGGGAGGGGCTCGGTCTCGTCCCCGGCAGGCCGGTGACGAGGTTTCGGGGGCGGTAGCGCCGCAATAGCCCGACGTCCCCACTGACCTGAGCCCCTGGATCTCCTCCAGATTTTGGTAGAGTCCGCCGCATTAGGGGGCGGACGGATGAAGCGCAGCAGGTTCAACGAAGAGCAGATCATTGCGATCTTGAAGGAACAGGAGGCCGGGCTGGGGACGGCCGACCTGTGCCGCAAGCATGGGATCGGCAGTGCCACCTTCTACAAGTGGAAGGCCAAGTATGGTGGCCTGGAAGTGTCCGATGCCCGTCGGCTGAAGGCACTCGAGGACGAGAACACTCGGCTCAAGAAGCTTCTGGCCGAGGCAATGCTGGACAACGCCATCCTCAAGGATGTCGCTGCAAAAAAATGGTGACGCCCGACGCGAAGCGGGATGCGGTGGCCCATGCCTGCCTGGTGCATGGCGTGAGCCAGCGGCGGGCGTGTGAAGCTCTCGAAGTTGACCGATCGAGTGTCAGGTATCGCAGCCTGCGGCCGGACGATCGGGAACTGCGTGAGGCGATGAAGGCAGTCGCGTCACAACGCCGGCGGTTCGGCTACCGCCGCATCCACGTGATGCTGCAGCGGCAGGGCATCGACATGAACATCAAGAAGCTCAGGCGGCTCTATGGCGAGGAGAGACTGCAGGTGCGCAAGCGCGGCGGTCGCAAACGGGCCTTGGGCACGAGGCGCCCGATGATCGTGCCGGACCAGCCGAACCAGCGCTGGAGCCTCGACTTCGTCTCCGATGCCTTCACCGATGGTCGCCGCTTCCGGGTGCTGGCCGTCGTCGACAATCATACGCGCGAGTGCCTGGCTCTGGTCGCCGATACCGCGCTCTCGGGTAGGCGTGTGGTGCGCGAGCTCGATACCATCATTGCTCGCCGCGGTCGGCCCCTGACGGTGGTCAGCGACAACGGCACCGAGTTCACCAGCATGGCGATCCTGCGCTGGACCCAGGACCGCCAGATCGACTGGCACTACATCGCTCCCGGCAAGCCCATGCAGAACGGCCTCATCGAGAGCTTCAACGGCAGCTTCCGCGATGAATGTCTCAACGAGACGCTGTTCTCGTCACTGGCTGAGGCTCGGGACCGGATCAGCGCATGGAAGGAGGACTATAACACCCAGCGACCACACTCCTCGCTGGGCAATCTCACGCCCAACGAGTTCGCCACGCAACTGGCACTGGAAAAGCAGGCCGCATAGGGCCAAAACATCAACCAAGGACTCTCCTCAAAGCCGGAGGGAACTTGGGGCTCAGGTCACCACCGGCCGTTGGATCGCGACGCCACTCCACACGCCGTCATCCCGGCAGGCCGGAGTTTTGTATCTGCCAGCGCCTGCTGTAGGCACCTCCTAATGACGGCAGACAGACCGCCCTGTTGTCCGTGAGACCTCATCCTGAGCGTGTCGAAGGACGAGGTCGGGTCCGACGCAGCCCCTCGTGGTTCGACAGGGCTCACCATGAGGGGTGAGAGTGCCGTGCAGTATCTCCATCACGCTCCGCACCGTCCGTCGACCCGCCTACACTTGCTAGGGAGGGAGGTCGAGACCTTACAGCGAAGAACCCCTGAGCCCCATGCGCCGGGCACCTGGTGCAGTGCTGCCTGTGGCTCCTGCCCAAATGAAAAGGCCCGGGATCGCTCCCGGGCCTCGTAACCTTCACAAAGGTGCGTGTGCTTACTGCACGGCGCCCTTTTCGACGAACTTGCCGCCTTCGACGACGACTTCGACGATGGTGCCGTTGACGTCACCGGCCGCGTCGAAATCGAGCGGGCCACCGGCGCCGTCGTAGTCGATGTCGGTACCGGCCTTGATCAGCTCGACAGCCTTGGCCCATTCACCCGGACGGATGATTTCGCCGGGAGCGGAAGCCACTTCGCGGAGGGCCGCGGAGAGGCCTTCGCGCGAGGCGGAGCCGTTCTTTTCGATGGCGAGAGCCAGCAGGAAGCCGGCGTCATAGGCCTGCGGCGCGTAGGTCGCGGCAGGATCCTGGCCAGCGTCGGTGGCGATGGTCTTGTAGAGGTCGGCCGATTCACCGGAATAAGCACCGGCGCGCGTTGCGGTCAGGCCTTCAACCTTGCTGGCATCGATACCCGAGAGCAGATCGTCGCCGATCACGCCGTCAACGCCGAAGAATACGGAGAAATCACCGGCTTCGACAGCCTGCTGCAGGATGGTGTGGGCCGAGCCCGAGGCATAGCCGATGAGCACCAGGTTCTGGCTGCCCGAACCGGCGAGCTGGCCGAGTTCGGCACGGTAGTCGGCCTTGCCGTCCTCGTGCGAGACATTGGATGCCACGGTGCCGCCATTGGCTTCGAACTGCTTGACGAACACGTCGGCAAGACCCTTGCCGTAGTCATTGTTGACATAGGTCAGGGCAACGTCGGTGACGCCCTTCTGGGTCAGCAGGTCAGCCAGCTTGACGCCCTGGAAGGCATCGGACGGCGTGGTGCGGAAGACGAGGTCGTTGTCCTCGAGGGTGGTCAGCGCCGGGGCGGAAGCCGACGGCGAGATCTGGACAACATTGCCCGGGATGCTGGCGGCATTGGCGGCGCCGATGGTGGCACCGGTGCAGAATGCGCCAACCATGGCGGTGACCTGGTCGGTGTTGACCAGCTTGTCGGCGGCCGGGCCGGCAGCCGTCGGGTCACAGGCGCTGTCGCCGACGACCGAAATGATCTGGCCGCCGAGCAGGCCGCCCTGGGCATTGATCTGGTCGAAGGCCAGCTGGGCACCGGCCACAATCGGCGGTGCCAAGGATTCGATGGGACCGGTGAGGTCGCCGAGGATGCCGATCTTGACGTCTTCTGCAAGGACCGGGGCGGCCAGGCTGAGGACCGACGCGGCAACTGCAAGGCCGAGAAGTTTCTTGTTCACGTGCATATTCCCTCTGCAATGGTCACGCCGACCGTGCCCGTTTATCCGGGACATCTAGAAGCGCCGGCGCAACTGCGGTTCTGGGGGCACAACCCGTGCCCCGCTGCGGGCGATATTGCATAGTTGGCGCGGGAGAGTCATGCGGTTTTGATCGATTGGTCAAACAGCTGCCGTGTTGCTTGCGGCAAATCCGGCTATAGACTTGCGCTGATTTCCTGCCCCAGATCCCGGATTCTCGCTCATGACAGCCCGACTAGCTCTCGCACTCGCCGCGCTGCTGCTGCTGGTGATGCCGGCCAGCGCACAGGAGAGTTCGATCCAGGTGCTTGGCGGCCCCGACAGCGAGATCGCGGCGGGGGAGACCGCCGAGCCGGCGCCGCCCTGCGGCACGCAGCCGATCACCATCACCCGCATGCAGTGGCCGAGTTCGGCCATTCTCGCCGAGATCCACGCCCGCATCCTGAAGGCCAGCTTCGACTGCGACACGCGCGTGCAGGAAAGCGACATGGCAGCAGCGGGGTCGTCGATGGGGGCGAACGGGCAGCCGGCCGTGGTGCCGGAGATGTGGATCGCCAGGATTGCCGAAATCTGGAATGCGGCGATCAAGGCGCAGAAGGTGCGGCAGGCCGGAACGACCTATGCCGAAGGCACCTATGAAGGCTGGTACGTGCCCGACTATGTCGTCGAGAAATGGCCCGAGGTGACCGGCATCGAGGGCATCAAGGCCCATGCGGCCGATTTTGCGGCCGATGGCTCGGGCAAGGGCCGCTTCATCTCCTGCCCGCTCGACTGGGGGTGCTCGCTGGTCAACCGCAACATGCTGCGCGCCAACGGGCTGGACGGGCTGTTCGAGATCGTCGAGCCGGCCAATCGCTTCGAGCTCGATACGCTGATTGCCGAGGCGGTGAGCCGCAAGGAGCCGATCCTCTTCTACTACTGGCAGCCAAACGCCATCCTGTCGCAATTTGCCTTCAAGGCGGTCGATCTGGGCCCCTACAACAAGGACAACTTCCTGTGCCTCGGGCGGAACGCCTGCGCCACGCTGCTGCCCAGCGGCTTTGCCCCCGATCCGGTGATCATCGCGGTCTCCGAATGGGTGTTCATCGACGCGCCGCAGGTGGCAGCCTATTTCGGCCGGGCCCGCATGCCGCTGGCCGAAATGAACGCCATGCTGCAGGCGCTCAGCGTCGGTGGCACCGCCGAGGAGATCGCCGAGGTCTTCATCAACACCCGCGAAGCGGTGTGGCGGCCCTGGCTCGGCAGCGTTCCCGGCACATCGCCGTGACGCCGGCGGCAACGGTTCGGTAACCCTGGCGGACGGGACCGCCGGCGCCGTTGCAGAACTGTCATGCAGGCGGCATAACATGCCGCATTTTGGCTGCGTCCAGCCGTTAAATCTTTGATTGTAAATCACTTTTTGTCGTTTGTTCAGACCCGCTTAACGCCGGGCATGGCACTGTTGTGCAGGGTTTGGGAGCCTGTGTATGAGAAACAACAACGCGCTGTCGGGCATGAAAAAGACGTACAGGAAGGTCGCGTTCGGCATTGCCGGCCTGATGACCGGCATGCTGGTGATCACCGGGCTGTGGATCTGGCGCCTGCCGGGTGTCGACGATCTCGCTGTCGTCGTGGCGATGACCGCCTGCTACGCCGGCGCGGTGCTGCTGCTTGTGCATGGCCATCGCCTCACCGGGCGGCAACTGGCGGCGGCGAGCGCCGACCAGCGGCGCGTGCTGACGAACGCGCATCGCGACGCGCTGACGGGTGCCTTTACGCGCTCCTATTTCCTCAGCACGCTGCGCGAGGAGGTCAAGCACGATGCGGAGGTGTCGATTGGCTACATGCAGATCGACATGGATCACCTCAAGGTTCTCAACGACAGCGGCGGCCATTCGACCGGCGATACGGCGCTGGTGCATCTGATTGCCACGGTGGGCCGCATCCTGCCGGGCGCCATGGTCGGGCGGCTGGGTGGTGACGAATTCGGCATCGCCATCCGCGGTATCGACAACAAGGCGGCGCTGCGGCGGCTGGGCGACCGGGTCCTGCATGAACTGGGCGAGCCGATGCAGATCAACGGCCGGCCGGTGCGGCTGTCGGCGACGATCGGCGTGGCGATGGCCCCGGCCGACGCCCAGGACGTCGACCAACTGATCTCCAAGGCCGATCTCGCGCTCTACAAGGGCAAGCGCAGCGGCCGGCACGTGACCGTGGCCTTCGACGACGACATGCTGGTGGACGAGCGGCATCGCCGCTTCATCGAGCGCGAGCTGCGCGCCGCGATCCTGCTCAACGAGCTCGATCTGCACTTCCAGCCGATCCTGGACAATGACGGCAAGACCATCCGGTCCTACGAGGCGCTGGTGCGCTGGCAACATGTGGTGCGCGGCACCATCATGCCGTCCGATTTCATTCCGATCGCCGAGGAGAGCGACCTGATCGACAAGCTCGGCGACTGGGTGCTGCGGCGGGCCTGCCTCGACTTCGACACGCTGCATGCCCCTGCCATGAGCATCAACGTGTCGGCGGTGCAGTTGCGGCGCCCCGACTTCGCCGACCGGTTCAAGCAGATCCTCGCCGAGACGGGCATGGATGGGCGGCGGCTGGTGGTGGAAGTGACCGAGACGGTGCCGATGCAGGCGGGGTCGGTCGAGCAGACCAACCTTGCGGCCCTGCACGGGGCCGGCGTGCGCATCGCCATCGACGATTTCGGGGCGGGCTATGCCAGCCTCGCCTATCTGCGGGGTTTCGAGTTCGACATCATCAAGATCGATCGCACCTATGTGGCGAATCTCCCCGCCAGCCGGGTCGACGGGTTGATCGTCTCGGCCATCTGCAAGATCGCCCGGGCCCTCGACCTCGAGGTGGTGGCCGAGGGCATCGAAACGCAGGAGCAGTTCGAATTCCTGCAGCAGTGCGACTGCACCGGGTTCCAGGGCTATCTGCTCGGCCGGCCGGCGCCGCTGCGGGTGGCTGCCTCGGAAGCCAGGACACTGGCGAGCGCTGCCTGACGCGTCGCAGTTGCGTCTGCTGCGACCCCGTTGATATAGATGAACCCGGGAAAGCCTTTGTGGCATACGGGGAGTAGGCGATTTGGAAGTGAAGCGGATCAACGAGCACGTCAGCGTGTCCCCGCAGATCAGCCCAGAAGACGTCGCGGCCATAAAGGCCGCCGGATTCGTGTCCATCATCAACAACCGGCCTGATGGCGAGGCAGCGGACCAGGCATCCAGTGCCGCGATCGAAGCGGCCGCGCATGCCGCGGGCCTTGCCTACCACTACATTCCGCTGGGGCGCGAAGGCGTGTCGGCGGACATGATTGCGGCGACCAAATCGGTTCTCGAGGGGAGCTCCGGTCCGGTCTTCTGCTACTGCCGCTCCGGCACGCGTTCCACCACGTTGTGGGCATTGAGCCAGGCGGGCACACAGCCGGCGGGCGAGATCATCGCGGCCGCGGCCAATGCCGGCTACGACATGTCCCATCTGGCGGGCCATCTGAGCTAGAATCCGGGACCCCGAGGACGGGTCCGCGACTGCCTAGGCCGGGCGAACTGCCCATTTTTCCCCTCCTGTTCGGGTAACAGAATCTATGCCGATCAAGAAAATCCTCGTCGCCAACCGCAGCGAAATTGCCATCCGGGTGTTCCGGGCGGCCAACGAGCTCAACATCAAGACGGTCGCCTGCTACGCCGAAGAGGACAAGCTGGCGCTGCACCGGTTCAAGGCCGACGAGGCGTATCTGATCGGCAAGGGCAAGGGGCCGGTCGAGGCCTATCTGCAGATCGATGAATATATCCGCATCGCCCGGATTGCCGGCGCCGATGCCATTCACCCCGGCTACGGCCTGCTGTCGGAAAGTCCGGAATTCGTCGACGCCTGCGAAGATGCCGGGATCATCTTCATCGGGCCGCGAGCCCAGACGATGCGCGACCTCGGCAACAAGGTGGCGGCCCGCAACATGGCGCTGGCCTCCGACGTGCCGGTGGTGCCCGCCACCGAGGCGCTGCCCGACGATCCCGAGACCATCAAGAAGCTGGCGGCCGAGATCGGCTATCCGCTCATGCTCAAGGCCAGCTGGGGCGGCGGCGGCCGCGGCATGCGCCGGATCATGGACGAAAAGTCGCTGATCGCCGAGGTTTCGGAAGGCAAGCGCGAGGCCAAGGCGGCGTTCGGCAAGGACGAGATGTATCTCGAAAAGCTGATCGAGCGGGCGCGCCATGTCGAGGTGCAGCTGATCGGCGACGATCACGGCAATCTGGTGCACCTTTATGAACGCGACTGCTCGGTGCAGCGGCGCAACCAGAAGGTGGTCGAGCGCGCCCCGGCACCGTATCTTTCGGACAAGGTGCGCGACGACCTGACGGCTGCCGCCCTGCGACTGGGCAATGCGGCCAACTACCGGGGTGCCGGAACGGTCGAATTCCTCATGGATGCCGATACCGACGCCTTCTACTTCATCGAGGTGAACCCGCGCATCCAGGTCGAGCACACGGTGACCGAGGCGGTGACCGGCATCGACATCGTCAAGGCGCAGATCAAGCTGCTTGAAGGCGCGGTGATCGGCACGCCGGAATCGGGCGTGCCGATGCAGGAGGATATCCGGCTCAACGGCAATGCCATCCAGTGCCGTGTCACCACCGAAGACCCCGAGCAGAACTTCATTCCGGACTATGGCCGCATCACCGCCTATCGCGAGGCCACCGGCTTTGGCGTGCGGCTCGATGGCGGCACGGCCTATGCCGGCGCGATCATCACCCGCTATTACGATCCGCTGCTCGAGAAGATCACCTGCTGGGCGCCGGGTCCGGAAGAGGCCATCGCCCGCATGCATCGCGCCCTGCGCGAATTCCGCATCCGCGGCGTGGCGACCAATCTCGCCTTTCTCGAAAACATCATCACCCATCCCGATTTCGTCGAGAACCGCTACACCACGCGGTTCATCGACACGACGCCGGCGCTGTTCGACTTCAAGCGCCGTCAGGACCGCGCCACCAAGCTGCTGACCTATGTTGCCGACGTCACCGTCAACGGCCACCCGGAAGTGCGCGACCGGCCGCGGCCGCCGGCCGATGCGCTGGTGCCACACGTGCCGGACTATCCGGCGCTGATGCTGGTGGAGGGCTCGCGGCAGGTGCTGGAGCGTGACGGACCCAAGGGTCTGGCGCGCTGGATGAAGGCGCAGAAGCAGGTGCTGTTCACCGACACGACGATGCGCGATGCGCACCAGTCGCTGCTGGCCACCCGCATGCGCTCGTTCGACATCACCCAGATCGCCGGGGCCTATTCGCGCGGCCTGCCCAACCTCTTCTCGCTCGAATGCTGGGGCGGGGCGACGTTCGATGTGGCGATGCGTTTCCTCAACGAGGATCCGTGGGAGCGCCTGGCGGCGGTGCGCGACGGCGCGCCGAACATTCTGACGCAGATGCTGCTGCGCGGCTCGAACGGGGTGGGCTACACCAACTATCCCGACAATGTGGTCAAGTTCTTCGTGCAGCAGGCGGCCAAGGGCGGGGTCGATATCTTCCGTGTCTTCGATTGCCTCAACTGGGTGGAGAACATGCGCGTCTCGATCGACGCGGTGATCGAGGCCGACAAGGTGGCCGAAGGGGCGATCTGCTACACCGGCGACATGCTCGATCCGAACCGGGCCAAGTATGACCTCAAATACTATGTCGGTCTGGCCAAGGAGCTCGAGGCAGCGGGCGCCCACGTGCTCGGCCTCAAGGACATGGCCGGGCTGCTCAAGCCGCAGGCGGCAAAAAAGCTGATCGAAACGCTCAAGCAGGAAGTCGGGCTGCCGATCCACCTGCATACCCATGATACGTCGGGCGCTGCGGCGGCGACCATCATTGCGGCAGTCGATGCCGGCGTGGACGCCGTCGACGCGGCAATGGATGCGCTTTCGGGCACGACGTCGCAGGCGACGCTCGGCTCGATCGTTGCCGCGTTGCGCGACGGCGATCGCGATCCGCAACTGGATGGCAAGGCGATCCGCGAGATCTCGTTCTACTGGGAAGCGGTGCGCCAGCAGTACCGGGCGTTCGAAAGCGACCTCAAGGGCGGCGCCTCGGAAGTCTATCTGCACGAAATGCCCGGCGGGCAGTTCACCAATCTCAAGGAGCAGGCGCGCTCCCTGGGGCTGGAAAGCCGCTGGCACGAAGTGGCGCAGACCTATGCCGACGTGAACCAGATGTTCGGCGATATCATCAAGGTGACGCCGAGCTCCAAGGTCGTGGGTGACATGGCGCTGGCCATGGTGTCGTCGGGCCTCACCCGCGCCGATGTCGAGGATCCCAAGCGCGAGGTTTCGTTCCCCGATTCAGTGGTCGGCTTCTTTGCGGGCGATCTTGGCCAGCCGCCGGGCGGCTTCCCCAAGGAGCTGCAGAAGAAGGTGCTGAAGGGCAAGACGGCGCTCACCGAGCGTCCGGGCTCCTATCTCGAGGACGTCGATCTCGAGGCCGAACGCAAGAAGGCCGAGGAAGCTACCGGTCTGGAGATCGACGATCTCCGCCTGGCGTCGTACCTGATGTACCCCAAGGTCTTCACCGACTTCGCCAAGACGCAGGAAAAATACGGCCCCACCGAAGTGCTGCCGTCGCCCGTCTATTTCTACGGGCTCAAGGAAGGCGAGGAACTGTTCGTCGACATCGAGAAGGGCAAGACGCTGGTCCTGACCTATCAGGGTCGCTCGCCGACCAATGAAAAGGGCCAGGTGCGGGTATTCTTCGACCTCAACGGCCAGCCGCGCACCATCACCGTGCCCGACCGCATGAAGGTGGGCGAGATCCAGGTTCGCGCCAAGGCGGCGCTGGGCGATGCCAAGCAGGTCGGCGCGCCGATGCCGGGCGTGGTGTCGGGGCTGGGCGTGAAGGTCGGCGACAAGGTATTTGCCGGCGACGTGCTGCTGTCGATCGAGGCGATGAAGATGGAAACCGCCATCCACGCCGAAGCCGACGGCACGGTGGCCGAGGTCACCGTCAAGGTCGGCGATCAGATCGACGCCAAGGACCTGCTGGTCCGGTTCGAATAATCAGCGCCGGGCGTGCGTTTGTGATGCACGCCCGATCCACGGGGAATCAGCGGCGGCGATAGCTGGTGTCAATGACCGGACCCTTGTCGGCGCGCGCATCGTGGCGCGTGCTCCGCGCTTCGGCGGCCTGGGGCAGCATGGAGACGATCCAGCTCACCAGCATCGGCACGATCACCAGGTCATCGAGCCAGCCGACAAACGGGATGAAGTCGGGGATCAGGTCGAGCGGGCTCAGCAGGTAGAGCGGCACCAGCAGCATCAATGCCTTCAGATGCAGCGGCGTCCCCGCAGCCATGAAGGCGCGCCAGAGCGTGACGAGTTCCTTGCGGAAGGTGAGGAAACGAAAAACCAGCTTGTTCATGACCAAGAGATGGTTTCGCAAATCCCCGGCTTCAAGAGCTCGGGATCACGATTTCATGACGCCGCGCGCCTTGAGCAGTTTGACGATCGCCATGGCGTGACCATGCCCCAGCTGGAAGTCGGCCTTGAGCCAGTCGGTAACCTGGGTCGCCCTGGTGCCCGGCGCGCCAAAACCCTTGGCGGTGGCCAGCTTGACGAAGCCGTCCGGGGTCACGCCGGTCTGCTTTTCGATGGTGTCGAGATAGGCCTGGAAACTCATCTTTCATCCTTGGGGCAGTGAGGGCGTCGACGTCTCCGCCAGCCGCGGGTGGCCGGCGCATTGCGCTCGTCACATGCGGGGACTATGTGTTTGGCGCTGGAAAGAGGTGATCCCATGGCGGCGGCGCGTCGGCAATCTATTGGTGTCAAAGTTGGTGACGTGATGGTGGGCGGCGGCGCTCCCATCGTCGTGCAATCGATGACCAACACCGATACTGCCGATATCGACGCCACCGTGCGCCAGGTGGCGCAGCTCTGGCGCGCCGGCTCGGAACTGGTACGAATTACCGTCGACCGGGACGAAGCGGCCGCCGCGGTGCCGCATATCCGCGACAAGCTGCTGGCCCGTGGCGTCGATGTGCCGCTGATCGGCGATTTTCACTATATCGGCCACAAACTGCTCACCGACCACCCGGCCTGCGCGGAAGCGCTGGCGAAATACCGCATCAATCCGGGCAATGTGGGCTTCAAGGCCAAGCGCGACACGCAATTCGCGACGTTGATCGAGCTGGCCATCAAATATGACAAGCCGGTGCGGATCGGCGTCAACTGGGGCTCGCTGGACGAGGAACTGCTGACCCGGCTGATGGACGAGAATTCGGCGTCGGCCAACCCGGTCTCGGCCGCCGCCGTGCAGCGCGAGGCGATCATCCAGTCGGCGCTGCTGTCGGCCCAGCGGGCCGAGGAAATCGGGCTGGGACGCGACCGTATCCTGCTCTCGACCAAGGTGTCGGACGTGCAGCATCTGATTGCGGTCTATCAGGACCTGGCCGCCCGCTGCGACTATGCCCTGCATCTGGGGCTGACCGAGGCCGGCATGGGGTCAAAGGGCATCGTAGCCTCGTCGGCTGCCATGGGCATCCTGCTGCAGCAGGGGATCGGCGACACCATCCGCGTGTCGCTGACGCCGGAACCTGGCGGCGACCGGACCACCGAGGTCAAGGTCGCGCAGGAACTGCTGCAGACCATGGGATTCCGGCAGTTCCTGCCGGTGGTGGCGGCCTGCCCGGGTTGCGGCCGCACCACCAGCCAGACCTTCCAGGTGCTGGCCAAGGAAATCCAGGATCACCTCTCGAGCTCGATGCCGGAGTGGAAGGAACGCTATCCGGGCGTCGAAACGCTGTCGGTGGCGGTGATGGGCTGCATCGTCAACGGACCTGGCGAGAGCAAGCACGCCAATATCGGCATTTCGCTGCCCGGCACCGGCGAGACCCCGGCGGCGCCGGTGTTCGTGGACGGCCAAAAGGTCGCAACATTGCGCGGCGCGGATGTGGCGCAGCAGTTCAAGGTCATGGTGGCCGACTATATCGAGCAGCGTTTCGGCGCCGGCAAAGCCGCCGCGGAATAGCCCGCAGGTCGGAACTAAGAGAACAGATTCGGAACCCTCCCGGCTTCCGTGGGTTTGCCCCTGGCGGGACACATTCACGAAGAAGAACAAGGAGGACGATCATGTCGTCTAGCAAAATCATTCTGGCTGCCCTCGGCTTTACCGTCATGGGCGTCAGCGCTGCCGCCGCAGCACAGTCCACTGTGGCGCTCAATGTGCGCTCGGGCCCCAGCACCAGCTATGGCGTCGTCGATACGCTCTATGCCGGCGAGAACGTCGATGTGGACGAGTGTCGGTCGAACGGCTGGTGCCGCATTTCGCACAACGGACCCGATGGCTGGGTGTCGGCGCGCTATCTCTCCGACATCGACAGAGCGCCCGCCCGCCCGAGCCGTCCGGATCGCAGCGAGCCGGATGTGAACATCAGCTTCGGCGTGCCGGGCTTTTCGTTCTCGATCGGCAATGGCGGCAATTTCGACGTGCGCCCCGGCCGTCCGGCCGGCCGCGTCTGCTTCTACGAGGACGTGAACTATCGCGGCGCCAGCTTCTGCGCCCGTCCGGGCGATCGCGACCGCAGCCTCGGCAGCTTCAACGACCGCATCTCCTCGATCCGCATCCAGGGCGACGCCCAGGTGCAGGTCTGCGAAGACTATAACTTTAACGGCCGCTGCGCGGTGCTCGACCGCAGCCTGAGCAATGTCGGCCGCCGGAACAACGACATTATCTCGTCCTACCGCGTCCGCTAGATCCGGACCTGATGACGCCGCCGCAAGGCGGCGTCATTTTTTGTGCTCGGGCTTTCAGTCGGCGTCAGGCACGTCGCAGGCGTCGGCCCATTTGCTGCCGCAGAGGTCCACCAGCCGCTCCACGCTCAGCCGCACTGAGGCGTGCGTGTCGCCGCCGGCCGGAATGACCTCATCATAGATTTTCAGCGAGGCATCGCAGTAGATCTCCAGCGGCGCGGGCAGCCCGAAGGGGCAGACGCCGCCGACCTGGTGGCTGGTCAGCCGCAGCACGTCCTCCGCCCCCAGCATGCGCGGACGGCCGCCAAAGGCCTGCTTGGCCTTGCTGTTGGAGAGCCGGGCGTCGCCACGCGTCACCAGCAGAAATTCGCGGTCGCCGACGCGGATGGCCAGCGTCTTGGCGATCTGCCCGGGCGCCACGCCATGCACATCGGCTGCCAGTTGCACGGTGGCGGTGGAGGCATCGGTGACGATGACGGTGAGGTCGGGTGCGCGGGCGGCGAGGTCGGCGCGGACAGAGTCGAGGCTCATCGGGGCTCCTGCAAATACATGTAATCAAACGGTTTTGTGGCTAACTCTGGCGAAGGGCTGCATATTTGACGCGGGTCCGGTCGCGCACCGGCGTGGCCAGAACCCGCTCGATGAGGCTCCTGGGGAGGTCTCGCGACCCGTCGAACGACATCAGCTCGGCGACAGTGACGGTCTCCCCGGCAAACGGGATGTAGCCCACATCCATGCCCGCTTCGACCGTCCCCGGCGTCAGCACGCGCGTATAGGCGCCGGGCCTCAGGGCCCTGGCGAAGCGCTTGACGAAGGCGGGCGAGCCCATGCGGCGGGCGAGGGTATTGCAAGGGGTGCGGTGATAGGTGACTTCCAGCAGCACATCGCCGATCTGCAGGCGGTCGCCGATGGCGAGGGTGTCGCCGGCAAGGCCGTCGATCGTCAGGTTCTCGCCAAAGGTGCCGGGAGCCAGTTTCTCCCCCAATTCCTTGCCCCACCAGTCGTAATCGGACTGGAGATAAACGTAGACGGCCTGATCGGCCCCGCCATGGTGCTTGCGGTCGAGCACGGCGTCGCCCAGCACTCCCGCCGCATCGATCAGCACCGGGCCGCTGCGTGGCGTCTTGACGATGCCCGTGGGGCTGGCGCTGCCGGTCAGCACGGTCGGCGAGCCCACATTTATGGCGCGGAGCGTCGGCATCAGTTCTCCCGGGTGGCAAAGAATTGGGCGGTGGCACGCAGGCCATTGGCTTCATCGCCAAAGATCTGCAGGGCCGAGAGGGCGTCGTGAATGGTCTCGCCGAGCTGGCGGCGGGCGCCGTCGATGCCGAGCGTGGAGACCAGCGTCTGCTTGCCCTTGCCGGCATCCTTGCCGGTGGCCTTGCCGAGCGCTTCCGGCGTGGCGGTGACGTCGAGCAGGTCGTCGGCCAGTTGGAAGGCGCGGCCGGCGGCCTCGGCAAAATCCGTCAATGCGCCCAGGGCGTTGGTATCGGCGCCGCCGAGGATCGCCCCCATGCGGACGGCGGCGCGGATGAGGGCGCCGGTCTTCATCGCCTGCATCCGCGAAATCTCCTGGAATCCCAGGCCCGTCGTTCCGCCCCTGGTTTCGCCCTCGATGTCGCGCATCTGGCCGCCGACCATGCCGCCAATGCCGGCGCCGGCGGCCAGTTCAGCGATCAGCGGGCCGACTCCGGGGCCGTGCAACTCGGTCGCCAGCAGATGAAAGGCGAGGGTCAGCAGGCCGTCGCCGGCAAGAATCGCCGTGGCGTCGTCATAGGCCTTGTGGACGGTGGGCCGGCCGCGGCGCAGGTCGTCGTCGTCCATGGCCGGCAGGTCGTCGTGGATCAGCGAATAGCAGTGGATCAGTTCGACGGCGACGCCCGCCATCAGGCTGCCGGCATGCGGCACGCCAAAGACGCTGGCCGCCTGGCGGACCAGCAGCGGCCGCAGGCGCTTGCCACCCCGGAGGCTGCCGTGACGCATCGCCGCGATCAGCCGGTCGGGTGGCACGCCGGGGCCGCTCAGCCGGCCGGCATCGAGCAGCGCGTCGAGCGCCGTCTCGACATCGGCGGCGCATTGGGTCATTTCGTCCTGAAAGGAAACGGTCACGGTTCGCCCCTTGGTTGTCCGCTTTCCTAATGGATTCCTGCCGCCGCGGGAATGACCCGGTGGAGTTTGCATGGACGAGGACGGCAGCACCAAGCCCCGGCGCCGCAAGAAGCGCAGTCTGATCGGCCGGCTGGCGCGCGCCGCACTGCTGGTCTGCGCTGTGCTGGTCGCCATTCCGGCGGTGCTGACACCGGTCTATCTGGTGGTCGAGCCGGTCTCGGTGCCGATGCTGGCGCGTTACGTCACCGGACGGCCGGTGGTACGCGACTGGCGGCCCATCGGCGCGATCTCGGACCGGCTGAAGGCGGCGGTGATCCTCTCGGAAGACGGGCAGTTCTGCCGTCACTGGGGCGTCGACCTGCGGGCGCTCAAGGACGAAATGGACCTGATGCTGGCCGGCAAGCCGTTCCGGGGCGCTTCGACGCTCACCATGCGGCTGGCGCGCAACCTCTTTCTCACCAACGACCAGTCGGTGCTGCGCAAGGCGCTGGAAGTGCCGCTGGCGCTCTATATCGACCTGGTGATGCCGAAGCGGCGGATCATGGAACTCTATCTCAATATCGCCGAATGGGGGCCCAACGGGCAGTTCGGCATCGAGGCGGGGGCGCAGGCCGCCTTCGGCACCGATGCCGATGCACTGACTTGGGAGCGGGCGAGCCTCCTGGCCGTGACGCTGCCCAATCCTCTCGTGCGCAAACCGGGTCGCCCGAGCAGCGGCCTCAGGCGGGTCGCGCGGATTGTGGAAGGGCGCGCCCGGGAGTATGGAGAACGCGCCGGCTGCGTGGGGGAAAACGGCACGCTGGCGCTTCAATAAGCACTAGCCAGCCGCGTCCATTAAATGTATAGAGGCCCGCAATTCCCGACAGACCCCGTCTGTTGACCGCCCGCGAGGGCGAGACGCATTTACTGGAGTAACACCAATGGCAGTGCCAAAACGCAAGACCTCGCCGATGAAGCGCGGGTTCCGCCGCTCCGCCGATGGCCTGAAGGCCGAGGCATATGTCGAAGACAAGGATTCGGGTGAGCTGCGCCGTCCGCATCACGTCGACCTGAAGACCGGCATGTATCGTGGCCGTCAGATCCTGACGCCGAAGAACTAGTCGAGCCAAGGTCACTTGCGCACAGACTGAATATTGAGCGGCCAGTCCCAATCGGGGCTGGCCGTTTCCTTTTGACTTGGAGGTTTAGGTGATGGGATTGCGCGTAGAAAGCGACTCGATGGGCACGATCAATGTGCCGAGCGAAAAGTATTATGGCGCGCAGACAGCCCGCAGCCTCGCCAATTTCGACATCGGCGGCGAAAAGATGCCGACCGAGATCATCCGCGCCTTCGGCATCCTGAAAAAGGCGGCGGCGCTGGCCAACAACAAGCTCGGCCTGATGGACGATGCGACCCGCGACCTGATCGTGGCGGCCGCCGACGAGGTGATCGAGGGCAAGCTGGCCGAACATTTCCCGCTGGTGGTGTGGCAGACCGGCTCGGGCACGCAGTCCAACATGAACGTCAACGAGGTGATCTCGAACCGGGCCATCGAAATGGCCGGCGGCGTCATGGGCAGCAAAAAGCCGGTGCACCCGAACGATCACGTCAACATGAGCCAGTCGTCCAACGACACCTATCCCACGGCCATGCACATCGCGGCCGTCGAGGCGGTGAAGTCCTACCTCGTCGATCGCGTCATGCTGCTGCGCAATACGCTGAACGAGAAGTCCGGGCAGTTCATGGATGTGGTCAAGATCGGCCGCACGCACCTGCAGGACGCCACGCCGCTGACGCTGGGCCAGGAAATGAGCGGCTGGGTGGCGCAGCTCGATCTGGCGCTCAAGGCCATCGATGTCACCCTGCCGCAGCTCTATGAGCTGGCGCTGGGCGGCACGGCCGTCGGCACCGGGCTCAATGCCCACCCCAAATATGGCGAGACGGTCGCGGCGGAAATTGCCCGACTCACCGGCCAGCCCTTCATTACGGCGCCTAACAAATATGCCGTTATGGCCGGGCACGATGCCTTTGTCGGCAGCTCCGGTGCGCTCAAGCAGCTGGCCGCGGCGCTGATGAAGATCGCCAATGACGTGCGCTGGCTGGCCTCCGGCCCGCGCTCGGGGCTTGGCGAGCTGACCATTCCAGAGAACGAGCCGGGCTCGTCGATCATGCCGGGCAAGGTGAACCCGACCCAGGCGGAGGCCACCACGATGGTGGCCGTGCAGGTGATGGGCAATGACGCGGCGATCGGTTTTGCCGCCAGCCAGGGCAATTTCGAGCTCAACGTCTTCAAGCCGGTGATTGCCTATAATTTCCTGCAGTCGGTGCGGCTGCTGGCCGACGCCGCCAAGAGCTTCAACGACCACTGCGCCGTGGGTATCGAGCCGGACCGGACGCGCATCAAGCAGCTGGTCGACCAGTCGCTGATGCTGGTCACCGCGCTCAACCGCAAGATCGGCTACGACAATGCCGCCAAGATCGCCAAGAACGCCCACAAGAAGGGCACGACCCTGCGCGAGTCGGCGATCGAGCTGGGGCTGCTGACGGGCGAAGAGTTCGACGCCGAAGTCAAACCCGAGCAGATGGTCGGACCGCTCAAGGTCTAGCGTCTTGGGCGGACTCAGGGACTGGGCCCGCTCGCTCAAGCGCGAGGTGATCGCGCTCTGGCTGGTGAGCCGCGACCCGCGCACGCCGTGGGTCGCCAAGCTGCTGGCAATGGTGGTGGTGGCCTATGCGCTCTCGCCCATCGACCTGATCCCCGATTTCATTCCCGTGCTGGGCCTGCTCGACGACCTGCTGCTGGTGCCGGCCGGTATCTGGCTGGTGCTGCGCCTCGTGCCGCCGGCGCTGATGGCCGAACACCGACGGGCTGCCGGGACCATTGCCGAGAAACCGGTGAGCCGGACCGCAGCGGCCGTCGTCGTCCTGGTATGGCTGGCAGCGGCCGGACTGGTCGGCTGGTGGGTGCTGGGCAGCCGGTGACGCCGCCGGCGGTGGCGGATCGGGTCTAGCGGCTCATTGGGTTTCTTGGCATGGTGCGGCTCCACCTGAGGAGAGACAGATGTCGGACAGCACCGTGTTCATTCCGCCCGAGCGCCGTCAGCGCAACGGTAGGTTCATCCCGCCGCTGCTGCTGCTGCCGCTGATCATCTATAATCTGGTGGCGTTCGTCTTCATGGGCGGTCAGCCGACCGGCTGGTCGAGCCACGTGCTGACTATCCCGATGGTATCCGGCGTCGACTGGTCGATGACGGCCGGCGACCTGATGGTGGCGTTCGGGCTGGCGTGCCTGTTTTTCGAAGTGCTGAAATCCACCAATAGCGGGCGCTCCTCGGTGGTCGAGCACATGCTGTCGACGCTGGTCTTCGTCGTCTTCCTCGTGGAATTCCTGCTGTTTGGCGCCTGCGCCAGTTCAGTGTTCTTCATCCTGATGCTGATGGCGATCTTCGACGTCGTTGCCGGCTTCACCGTCTCGATCACCAGCGCCGGCCGCGACGTCACGATGGGGTAGCTGCGCCTAGAGGCGGTGGAGCACCATGACGTCGAGCACGGCCCAGAGGTGCAGGGTGGCACCCAGCACCACGAAGCAGTGCCAGACGACGTTGTGGAAGCGCAGGCGTTCCCAGACGTGGAAGACTATGCCGGAGGAGTAGGCAATGCCGCCGGCAAGCAGCAGCCAGAGGGTGCTGGCGGGCAGGGCGGCGGCCAGCGACTGGAATACGGCGATGCCGCTCCAGCCAATGCCAAGATAGAGCACCAGCGCCAGGCGGCCGAAGTGCTGCGGCACGATCAGCTTGAGGGCAATGCCGATCAACGCCGCGCCCCAGATGGCGGCCAGCATGATATCGCCCGCGGCCGTGCCGCTGAGCAATGACAGCAGCGGCGTATAGGTACCGGCAATGAGCAGGAAGATGGCCGCCTGATCGAGCCGGGCCAGGACCTGCTTGACCGGCGTCACCGGTGCCATGTTGAAGGCCAGCGAGACGGTCAGCACGACGACCAGCGAGGCGACATAGACGGCAATCATCGGCAGTTCGGTGGGCGCGGTCTCGAGGCCGGCGGCGGTCAGGAGGGCGCCACCGAGGCCGGCCGCAATCACGAGGCCAATGGCATGGACGATCGCGTCAAGGATCAGCTCGGTCCTGGAGTAGGCGTGGCCCCGGTGCCACCAGGTGCGTTTGGTCAGGACGGGGGTCAGGGGGGACATTGCGCTCTTCCGTTGGTTCAAGGCTCAACGCGACAGCGTCCCAATCGATCCAACAGCAATAGGATGACCAAACAGTGACCCGTTTGGTTGCAACGTCGGCTTCAGACGATCACGGTCCGGCGATAGCCGGCCGGCATGCGCAGCACGGAGGCTTTCACCGTCGCTGCATAGGCATCGGCCGCGATGGCCTCGCGTTGGCGTGCCGGTTGCGCCACGGTCCGGGGGCGCGGCTGCAGCATCTGCGAGAGCAACTGGGCCGGCGGCGCATAGGCGCGCAGCGGTGTGCGGTGGCTCTGGTAGCTGCCCTTCTCGAGATCGATTGTCCTGAACTGGGTCATGACGGCGCCGTTCCTGTGTCAAAGCGGGCCGTTTGTTTCGTTTTGGTACAGTGTGTCCCGGGCCCTTACAGGTAAGGTCGCAATCCCCATGCCAGGTTGCAACGATTTGTTAACTTTTTGCCCAGCGGGCCGTCATCACGGTTAATCGCGACGCCGTGCGGGCGTCGCGATCGAGCGGTTGCGTGCCGCTATTTGAAGTCGTCCTTGGCCTTGCGCAGCGCCGCGAAGACCACTGCCGGGTCGGTGTCGGGCGGCAGGCCCATGGCCTTGGCGAGCACCGGGTCATCGGCGCGCAGGAAGGGATTGGTGCGCTTTTCCATGCCCAACGAGACCGGAATGGTGAACTGGTCATTGTCGCGCATGCGCTTGACCTCGGCGGCGCGGATCTTGAGCGCGCTGTTGCCGGGGTCGATGCTGAGCGCGAAATTGGCGTTGGCGACGGTGTATTCATGGCCGCAATAGATCAGCGTCTCGTCCGGCAGTTCGCGCAGTTCGGCCAGCGCCTCCCACATCGGGCCGGGCTTGCCTTCGAACATGCGGCCGACGCCCATCGAGAACAGCGCATCGGCGGAGAACAGATGGCCGCCGACCGGCTCGTAGAAAACGATGTGGCCCAGCGTATGGCCGGGCGCCTCGATGACGAGGAAATTGGTGTTGCCCAGCGTAACGGTGCTCGAGCCCGACAACAGCATGTCGAGGCCGAGAATCTTCTCGGCTTCGGCGCGCGGACCGTGCACGGTGCAGCCGAACTCGCGCTTGAGGGCCGGGATGCCCTCGACGTGGTCGGTATGGTGATGGGTGATGAAGATGTCGTTGAGGTCCCAGCCGCGCCGCTCCAGCGCTGCCTTGATCGCCTTGGCGTCCGGCGCATCGATGGCGGCGGTCTTGCCGGTGTCGACATCGTGTACGAGATATCCATAGTTGTCGCTGCGGCAGAGGAAAATGTCGATGAGCAAGGCCAATATCGGTACTCCGTTTCGATGGGGCGGGCGTGACAAGCCCGGCGCTTGAGGTCAGAGTTTAGAGGCAGCGGACGGGATTATCCAATGGACAACGCATGAGCACCGACGTCAGACGCCTCATCGAATTCTACAAGTCGCCGCTGGGCAAGATCGCGCGCACGCTGGTGCGCGAGGAGGTGACACGCATAGCCGGCAATGTGAAGGGCCAGCGCGTCCTGGGGCTGGGCTTTGCCACGCCCTATCTGCGCTTCACCCTGCAGAGCGCCGAGCGGGTACTGGCCTTCATGCCGGGGCGGCAGGGCGCGTCGGCCTGGCCGCGCGAGGGCCCGTCGCATACCGTGCTCTGCGACCCGATGGATATGCCGCTCAACGATGCGGCGGTTGACCTGATCATTGCCGTACACGCTTTCGAGCATGTCGCCGATGCCGAGGAACTGATGCGCGAACTGTGGCGGATCGCGGCACCCAATGCGCGGCTGGTCGTGGTGGTGCCGCGGCGGCGCGGTCTCTGGGCGCAGACCGACAATACCCCCTTCGGCGACGGCCATCCCTATAGCCGCACGCAGCTCGAAAAGCTGCTGCGGGAGCACAGCTTCGTCCCCGAGCAGTGGCGCGACGCGCTCTATCTGCCGCCCAGCCAGCGCAGCATCGTGCTCAAGTCGACGCGGCTCTTCGAGGGCATTGGCCGCATGTTCATGCCGATGTTCTCGGGGGTGATGGCGGTCTCGGCGAAAAAAGCGCTGTTCCCGGCCGTGCCGCGGCGCAAACGCATGGAACGCTTCGTGCGGGTGCCGGCGCTGTCGCCACAGGCGGCAATGGAAATCCCGGGCGAACGCTGAGCCGGAAGGCTTTGCGTTCGGCGGGCCGTTTCTCTATGGTCCGCCGGGCTTTCGACCCCGCTCCAGACCGGTTCCGGACCATGACCAACACGCCCCTTCGCCCGCAGCCGCAGCCCGGCATCGACAAGATTGCGCCCTACGTCCCCGGCCGTTCCGATGTGCCGGGCGGGGTGACGCTGGTCAAGCTCTCGGCCAACGAGAGCCCGCTGGGGGCGAGCCCGAAAGCCGTCGCGGCCTCGCGGGCCATGGCCGACAGGATCCATATCTACCCGGAAGGCACGTCGCGGGAGTTGCGGCAGGCGCTGGGCGAGGTGCATGGCCTCGATCCGGAGCGCATCGTCTGCGGCTTCGGCTCGGACGATCTGCTGCACCTGCTGGCGCAGGTCTATCTGGGCGAAGGCGATGAGGCGGTGATGAGCCAGTATGGCTTCAACGTTTATCCGATCATCACGCGGGGCGCCTCGGCCGAGATCGTCATGGCGCCGGAAACCGAGTTCTGCGCCAATGTCGATGCCCTGCTGGCGGCGGTGACGCCGAAGACCCGCATGGTCTTTCTGGCCAATCCCAACAACCCGACCGGCACCTATCTCGATGCCGGCGAAGTGGCGCGGCTGCAGGCCGGGCTGCGGCCTGACATCCTGCTGGTGGTCGACTGCGCCTATGCCGAATACGTGACGGCGGACGACTACACGGTGGGCACCGAACTGGTCGACACCGCCGAGAATGTCGTGATGATGCGCACCTTTTCGAAGATGGGTATCGCCGGCGAGCGGGTCGGCTGGATGTATGGCCCGCCGCATATCGTGGATGCGGTCAATCGCATTCGCGGACCGTTCAACGTCTCGCTCTCGGGCCAGGCAGCAGCGGCGGCAGCGGCGCGGGATACGGCTTTCACGGCGCAGTTGCGCGATCACAATGCGCGCTGGCGCGACTGGCTGAGCCGCAGCCTCGCGTCCAACAGCATTCGCGTGCCGCCCAGCCAGGGCAATTTCGTGCTGGCGGTGTTCGCCGATGCAGAAGTGGCGAAGGCGGCCTTCACGGCGCTGCGCGACAACGGCCTTCTGGTGCGCGAAATGCACAGCTATGGCATTCCCGAGGGGCTGCGGATCAGCATCGGGCTGGAGGCGCATATGCGTGCCGTGGTCGAGGTGCTCAAGGATTTTGGTGCATTGGGAGCACAGGATTGATGTTCGAAAAACTCACCCTTGTCGGCATCGGCCTGATCGGCTCGTCGATTGCCCGGGCAGCGCGGCTCAAGGGGCTGGCGCGCCATATCGCCATCACCACGCGCAAGACCGAGACACTGGAAGAGGCGCGGGCCCTGGGACTGGGCGACAGCTACAGCCTCGACGCGGCCGAGGCCGTCAGGGGCGCCGATCTCGTCATCCTCTGCACCCCGGTGGGCGCTTACGGGGCGGTGATGGAAAGCATCCGGGACGCACTGGCGCCGGGGGCGATCCTCTCCGATGTCGGTTCGGTCAAGCAGCATGTGCTCGACGTCATCGGACCGCTGCTGCCCGCGGGCGTGCATTTCGTACCGGCGCACCCGCTGGCCGGCACCGAGCATTCAGGCCCGGCCTCGGGTTTCCCGGAACTCTTCGTCGGGCGCTGGTGCGTGCTGACGCCGGGGCCGGACTGCGATGCAGCGGCGGCGGCCCGGGTGCGGGCGTTCTGGGAGGCGCTCGGCAGCACGGTCGAGGCGATGAGTGCCGATCACCACGATCTGGTGCTGGCCATTACCAGCCACGTGCCGCACCTCGTGGCCTACAATATCGTGGGCACGGTGGCCGATCTCGAAGCCGATACGCAATCGGAAGTGATCAAGTTCTCGGCCTCGGGGTTCCGCGACTTCACCCGCATCGCCGCCAGCGATCCGGTGATGTGGCGCGACGTCTTTCTCACCAATCGCGATGCGGTGCTCGAAATGCTCGGGCGCTTCATGGAGGATCTGTCCAAGCTGCAACGTGCCGTGCGCGTCGGCGACGGTCCGGGCATGGAGGCGCTGTTCACCCGGACCCGGGCGATCCGACGCTCCATCATCACGGCCGGGCAGGAAACGGCAGCCGCCGATTTCGGTCGCCCGCATCCGGCCACGGCGCCGGAGCCGGTGCCGGTGCGCGAGCATGGCGGCGGCGAGGACGCCTGAGCCGGCCGCAGCCGTCCCCGGACGCTGAGCTCAGTACAGCGCTTCGAGCTGAAACAGCGGGATGCCGGCCACCAGCAGCGCGCCATTGGCAAACTGCAGCGCCTGCTTGAAACTGCCGTCGGGCTGCGGCAGGCCGGAGAGCACCGAGAGCAGCATGGGGTTGACGAAGGCCGCCAGGCGTTCGCGGACGCCGCGATTGGTGTAGGTGATTTCGCCCTCGACCTGCCGGTTGGCATTGAGCCCGAGACTGCCGCTGGCGTCGAGCATATCCTCGCCGTCGGTGCCGCTGATCTGCACCACGTCCAGCTTGCCGCCGGCGGCCTGCCAGGCTGGCAGCAGGTCAGCGTCGGCAAAGCGGCGCAGATCGTCGGGGAGCCCGGTGACCTGCAACTGCACTTCGGCGTCGCCGTCACTGACGCTGTAACCGGGCGCCGCCACATCGCGAGCGAAGGCATAGACGGCGAGCGCCGCGGTGCCGGCGGCCGGATCGTGCAGTTCGGGGATATCGCCGATCTGCAGTTCGGCGTGGCTGGCCCTGGCGCGTGGCAGATCGCCGGCAACCGTGTCCACCCAGTCGAGATTGTCGCCGACCACGGCAACGCGGGCGATGCGCCAGCCCTCGCCGGACAGACCCTTGAGGATATCGTCCGTGGTGGCGCGGAAGCTGCCCTGCAGGCTGTCGAACTCGAAACGGCTGGAACTGCCGTAAAAGGCGTCGGCCGAGGTCACGGGCGACTTGAGCGACACCAGCACGTGGCTGGGGTTGTCGACCTGGGCGCTGGCCCTGATGCCGGCCACCGTCACCGTCAGGTCGTCGGCAACGATCGTGACGTCCTCGCAGGTGACGTCGATGCGGAACGGAAAGCCGCCGACGCCGGAACTGGCGCAGGTGACGCGCGGGCTGGCGGCCGAGCCGTCATTGCTCGCCAGATTGGCGAGTTCCTGCTGCACCTGGCTGGCGACAAAGAACCAGCCGCCTCCCCACAGGACGGCAACCAGCGCGACGATCAAGAAAAGCCCGGCGAATCGTTTCATGGTGTTGTCCTAATCCGGCTATATGGCGCCGGAAAGAGCGTAGGCGAGGAAATCACGGAGCGACAGGGCCGGAATGGCGGGCAGGATGACGCATTGGGTGTTCGGCTACGGCTCGCTGATCTGGCGGCCGGGATTTCCGTTCATTCGGCAGGCACCGGCACTGCTCAGTGGCGCGCATCGCAGCCTCTGCATCTACTCGCATCGCCATCGCGGCACCGAAGCGCAGCCCGGTCTGGTGTTCGGGCTGGTGCGGGGCGGTTCGTGCCGGGGCATGGGGTTCGAGGTCGAGGACCGGCTGTGGCCCGAGGTGGTCGACTACCTGCGCGAGCGCGAACTCGACAAGGGGGTCTATCGCGAGACCCTGCGGCCGGTGCGTGTCGATGAGAACGGGGCCGTGGACGCGCTGACCTTCCTCGTCGACGAACGGCACGCCCAGTATGCCGGCCGGCTGGCGATCGCCGAGCAGGCCCGGCTGGTGCGCGGGGCGCATGGCGAGTCCGGTCCCAATACCGAATATGTGCTCGAAACGGCCCGCATCCTCAACGCCATGGGGATTCGCGACCGCTATCTCGACGAACTGGTCGAGACGCTGAACGGCGCCGATGTGGCGGTGATGCCCAGCATCTAGCGCTCAGTCGGCAACCTTGATGGCGTCGGAGACGATGCTGACTTCGCCAATATCGCCCTGGTTGCCGCGCTTGATCGCCCGGCCCATGGCTTCTTCGTCCTTCTCGGCCTGGCCGAGCGCGCGTTCATCGGCAATGGCGTCGTCGATGACGAGGACATGCTTTTGCGCTTCGATCACCGCTTCGGCGTCGCCCTGCTTGGCGGCCTGACGGCGTTTTTCGACCAGCGTGTCGCGCAGCGTGCGGAGCGCCTGGATGTTTCCCTGAGTCATAGATGTCTCCTGTTGCTAGCCAGGAGGAATGGCCGAAGGCAGATGTGAGTTGCGCAGGGGGACGGTTTGACGCGTCCTGTCTATGCAGCCACGACCCCGGATACGGGCTCGGCACCTTCGAGATCCCAAATGGTGGTGAGGCGTTCGACCTCATCCTGGCTCACCCCTACGAGGAAAGCGCGGTCGGCGCAATCGACGGCGAGGCGGAAGCGGGCGCGGCTGGTGCTGTCCTGGACAATGTCGTGCGCCGAGCCAGCCCAGAGCACATGGTTGCCCAGGGCCACCAGATAGAGTTCGCCCTCGCGCAGCGCGAAGTCGTGCAGGCGCAGCGGCTGCAGGGCGTAGAAGCGGCCGGACCGTCCACGCCAGTTGACGTGACGAAGTGGCAAGGCCTGCACGTTACTCGAAACCCAGACGCCCATTTGATCCTCCGACTCCCGACTGCGAAGAGAACAAAGATAGAACAAATGCGAGACAAATGTCAAGCGTATTTGTGCGACTCATCAAGATGTATGGTCGCGTTCGCGCGTGACGTCAAGATATAGTGGGTGCAACCGTTTCAGCCGCTTCTGGTGGTTTGCCGTCCGCAAGCCGCTGCAGCTTTTCGGCAAGGTCGGCGGGGAGCGGTCGACCGAGGCCCTCGCGATAGGCTTCGAGGATCAGTGCGTTGGTCTCGGTCTCGATCGCCTCGACCAGCCGGGCGTGAAAGGCATTGGCACTGAGCCCGGGCTGAATGGGTGGCAGGAAGCGGGCGCGCGCCGTGCCGGGCCAGAGGATCGGGCTCTTGCGGCTCCAGTAGAGGCCGGAGGTCAGGGCCACCGGCACCACGGGTACGCCGAGTTCGAGATACATGCGGACGATGCCGTAGCGGTAGTCGTGCGGGGCAAGTGGCGCCTTGCGCGTGCCCTCGGGGAAGATGACGATGCGGCATTTCTTGTCGACCGCCTGCCGGGCCTCCTTCATCATCAGCGGAATGGCGTCGCCGCCCTTGGAGCGATCGATGCGGATGGTGTCAAAGCTCAGTGCCGCCCAGCCGAAGAACGGAATGTCCATCAACTCCTTCTTGGCGATGAAGGCGGGGCGGCGCGTATGCGGCAGGATGGCGAAGATATCCCAGTCGCTCATATGCTTGGCGGCGAGGATGCAGGCGCCGGGCGGGATGTGCTCCTCGCCCTCCACCCGGGTCTTGATGCCGACGACATGATGCAGCAGCCAGAGGTTGGAATTGCCCCAGTACTGCGCCAGAACCCAGGTGAAACGGGTCGGCCCCTTGAGGATGCCGACGGTCCCGATAATGATGGCGAGCACGGCCGTCTGGCTAAAAAACAGCAGATAGAACACAGCGCTGCGCAATGCCTGGATGATGGTCATGCGAACTCCCTCGGGGTGAGAGTGCATGGCGCAAAGGTCGGGCGCAAGCGGGTGCTACGAGGTCTGGGTCAGGAAGCGGCGCACTGTGAGCCGCGAGGTGATGGCGGTGAGCGCTGCAATCACCGGTACCACGGCGGCAATGCCGATAATGCCGTCGACACCGAGTGCGAAGCGTCCGAACAGGATGCCGAGCTGCTGGTTGGATTCGGCCGGCATGACACTGCCGGCGGTCAGCGACACCAGCACGAAAAAGAGGATCGCTCCCAGCCCGCCGACAATGCCGCCGCGGAAGCCGATGGAGAGGAAGCGGCCCTGGAATTCGCCGGCAATGAAGCTGTTGGAGGCGCCGATGAAGTGCAGCACATCGACGATCTCGCGGTTCGAGGCCATGGTGCCGCGGGTGGCAAAGATGATCGCCAGCACGGTGGCGATGACGATCAGCGTCAGCACCAGCAGTCCGGAGACGACGATGGTGCCAGCCATGGCGTTGAGCTGCTGCCGCCAGGCGGCGTGACGGTCGAGGCTGGCGCCCTTGACGGTGAGCAGGTCGCGCTCGAGCTTGTCGATATCGGCCTCGCCCGGGTCGCCCAGTTGCACCACCACCAGCCGCGGGATCTCGATCGCCGAGAGGTCGAGGCCGCTGCCGAGCCAGGGTTCGAGCAGTTTCTGGCTTTCCTCAATGGTGAGGGCATGGGCGCTGGAGACGCCAGGAGTCTGCTCGGCGAGGGCAACGGCGGTGCGCAGGTTGGAGTCCATCACCTCGCCCTCCATCGGGCGGATCTGGATGGTGACTTCGCGCCCGACATCGGACGACCAGGCAATCGCCGATTTCTGCACCAGCACGACTCCGCCCAGCGTCACGCCGGAGAGGAAGGTCATGATGGCGATCAGCAGCACCAGCGTACGGCCGGCTACCGAGCGTTCGGGGACGATGGGGGCGGTACGGTTGCGCGTCGGCGCGGCCGCAATGTCGGGGGTGGCATCAGTCACGGAACACGACCTGCCCGTCGTCGAGCTGGATACGGGGGAAGGGGAAGCTGTCGAGCAGCGGCAGTTCGTGGGTGGCCAGGATGATGGTGGTGCCCATCTTGTTGAGCTCGGCAAACAGCCGAACCAGCCGCAGCGACAGCTCGGGATCGACATTGCCGGTCGGTTCGTCGGCGAGCAGGATGTCGGGGCGGCCGATGACGGCGCGAGCGATGGCGGCCCGCTGCTTCTCGCCGCCCGACAGCAGCGGCGGATGCGCATCCATGCGCTCGCCCAGCCCGACCCATTCGAGCAGTTCGCTGACATTGCCGCGATAGGCGCTCTCGGGCTGGCCGAGGACGCGCAGCGGCAGGGCAACGTTCTCAAACGTGGTGAGGTGGTCGAGCAGGCGGAATTCCTGGAAGACGATGCCGATATGACGGCGCATCTGCAGCAGCGAATCCTGGTCGAGCGCGCTGACGTCGCGGCCGAAAAGCTTGACCTCGCCGCGACTTGGCTTGAGCGACAGCAGCAGCAGCTTGAGCAGCGAGGTCTTGCCCGACCCCGACGGACCGGTCAGGAAATGAAACGAGCCCGGCTGGATGCGGAACGTCAGGTCCTTCAGGATTTCGGGGCCGTGGCCATACCGCAGGCCGACATTGGTGAACTCGATCACGCTCGTCATTGTCTCCGAATCAGTTTGGGCATCATACCTCAGCCGGCCCGCTTGTGCCGCGACCCGGTGGCGCGGGCTTTTCAGGCGAATGCAGCAGAATTCGGACCACGGGGGAATTTGAGGGTTCTTAACCGTGGAGCGCTACGATGCGGCCATGGCGTCACCGCAAAGCAAGACCGTTGTCATTGTCTGCCCGCACTGTACCACACGGTATCAGGTGCCGGGTGACACTGTGGGCCCCAAGGGCCGGCAGGTGCAGTGCGCGCATTGCAGCAAGACCTGGCAGGCGTTCGCGGAAAAGATCATCGAGCCGGTGGCCAAGCCGCCGCCGCCCAAGGTCGAGGTACCGTCCACAGCCCGGAGCACCGACGACGACCGGATGTTCGACGCCGATGCCGAGGCTGAACTCGACGCCCAGTTCGACGCCGAGCAGAAAGCGGCGGCCGAAGCGGCAGCGGCGCTCGATAATGGTGCGCTGGCCGATGTGCTCGCCGAGGACGTCACGGCAGCCATCGCGCCCAAGCCGCGCGAGCCCGAGCCCGAGGTGAAAAAACCGCCATCGGCGGCGGTTCGGAAGCTGCAGAAGGCGTTCAGCAAGCGGCAGCTGCAGCTGACGCGGCAATTGCCGATGGCGCGGGTGCGCCGCACCCTGCGCGTCGTCGGCCTTGCCACACTG
Organism: Devosia sp. J20-27; assembly: GCF_055808595.1. Classification (NCBI taxonomy): domain Bacteria; kingdom Pseudomonadati; phylum Pseudomonadota; class Alphaproteobacteria; order Hyphomicrobiales; family Devosiaceae; genus Devosia; species Devosia sp. J20-27. The sequence continues at coordinate 1,529,863 of NZ_CM147875.1, forward strand.
GCGCTGCTGCTGGTCTCCGGCTTCACCTTCCGCTCCAATATCGTGCTGATCTTCCCCGACCTGGCCGGCGCCTATGCGGCGCTGGGTCTGAAGGTCAATGTGGTCGGCCTCGAGTTCCGCGATGTCACCACGCTGCGGGCGCTGCATGCCGGCGCCGAAGTCATGGAAGTGAACGCGCGCGTCTATTCGGTGGCCGGCAAGAAGGTCAAGATGCCCCCCGTGGTGGTGACGCTGCTCGATGCCGAAGGCGCACGCCTCTATGAATGGAGCGTCGCACCGACCGAGCCCTCGCTCGGGCCGGGCGAGGCGATCGACTTCCATACCCAGATCACATCCCCGCCGCAGGGCGCCGCCAGGGTGCGGCTGAGCTTTGCCAACGGGCAGGGGCAGTCGCAAGGCGTGACGCCGGCATCGCAGTCTGCCAGTGTGGCGCTGCCCTCCGACGCCCTCGCAGAACCCTCGCCGGCACACTCAAAGGAGTCCGCGCACTGATGGCCAAAATCCTGATTGCCGAAGATGACGACAATGTGCGGCAGTTCGTTGCCCGCGCACTCGCCCATGCCGGCCACGAGGTGACCGAGGCCGAAGACGGCGGACTGGCGGCGGAAATCCTGCAGGACGAGGCCGGGGCCTTCGATCTGCTGCTCTCCGACATCAAGATGCCGGTGATGGACGGCATCGCGCTGGCGCTCAATGTGGCGTCGACCTGGCCGGACCTGACCATCGTGCTGATGACCGGCTTTGCCGATCAGCGCGAACGGGCGCACGGGCTCGACGCCCTGATCTATGACGTCATCCCCAAGCCCTTCACGCTGCAGGCGCTGATGGCAAAGGTCGAAGATGCGCTCGAAGGCCGCCCGGTCGAGGTCATCTCCCTCGCCCGGCAGGCGATGCAGCAGTAACGATCAACCGCGGCGGTGGCTTTGCGGGCGGGCTGTTGTGGTTTACAGAGCGGCGGTAACCTGCCAGCCGGAAACCCGCCGTGACCCGACCCAGCGTCCTGCCTCTGCATCTGATCCAAGCCGCACTGCAGGCGGCGGGCGAAGTCGGAACGCCGGTCTGGCTCTATGACGCGGCGATGATCCGCGCGCGCGTGGCGCAGCTCAAGTCGTTCGATTGCGTCCGCTATGCGCAGAAAGCCAACAGCAACACCCATATCCTGGGGCTGCTGCGCGGCATGGGGGTGATGGTCGACGCGGTCTCGCTGGGCGAGATCGAGCGGGCGCTGCGGGCCGGCTACCGGCCGGGGACGCCGGACCACGAGATCGTCTTTACCGCCGACATCATCGATCAGGCGACGCTGGCCCGGGTGCTGGAACTCGGCATCCCGGTCAATTGCGGCTCGCCCGACATGCTGCGACAGGTCGGCGCGGCGAAGGCGGGGCATCCGGTCTGGCTGCGCATCAATCCGGGCTTCGGCCACGGCCACAGCCGCAAGACCAATACCGGTGGCCCATCGAGCAAGCACGGCATCTGGCATGACGATCTCGAGGATAGCTTGCGCATTGTCGACGAATTCGAGCTCGATCTGGTCGGCCTGCACATGCATATCGGCTCGGGCGTCGACTATCAGCACCTGCACCGGGTGTGCGACAGCATGGTCGACGCGGTGCGGCGGGCCAACCGGCCGCTGCACGCCATCTCGGCCGGTGGCGGCCTTTCGGTGCCTTATCGGGATGGCGACCCGGAGATCGACATCGAGGAATACCATTCGGCCTGGGACAAGGCGCGCAAGCAGGCCGAGGCGATTGCCGGCGGCCCACTGCGGCTCGAACTGGAGCCCGGCCGCTTCCTCGTCGCCAATGCCGGCCTGCTGGTCGCCGAAGTGCGCGCCGTCAAGAAGGTCGCCAACAACCACTTCGTCGTCGTCGATGCGGGATTTAGTGATCTGGCGCGCCCGGCAATGTACGGCAGCCATCACGATATCGGCTTCGTCACGCGTGAGGGCGAGCCGGTCTCGGGAGCGGTGGCGCCGGTGGCGGTCGCCGGACCGCTCTGCGAATCCGGCGACGTCTTCACCCAGGCCGACGGCGGCTATATCGAGTTCCGCGACCTGCCGATGCCCAAGGTCGGCGACCTGGCGCTGATCCGCGATGCCGGCGCCTACGGGGCCAGCATGTCGTCGAACTACAATTCGCGGCCGCTGGCGCCCGAAATGCTGCTCGACGAGGGCGCGCTGCGCGTCATCCGCCGACGACAGACGATCGACGAACTGCTGGCGCTCGAAGCCTGATCATTCCGCCGCTTCGTAGGCCGCCTCGATGCGGTCGGCGACGAGGTGCTGCAGGCGCCAGAGATGCGGGTCGTGGATGCCCATCTCCTCCAGGTGCGCCACCGTAGCAAAGAGATATTCGGCCATCGAGCCGCGGGTGCCCACCGCCGTCGCCAGCACGTCGGCGATCCGCTCGTCCGACAGCCCCGAGACATAGCGTCCCGAATTGCGATCGATGCAGAAGGTGAGGGCGCGGATGGTCCGTTCACCGGTCCGCACCGTCACCATGCGGGGCGGAAACGGGCTCGGCCGCCAGCCCATCTCGCGCTCGAAGAGCTTGATCAGGCTTTCGTCGCGCCGGTCGGGCGGCAGCCGGTAGAGCGCGCCCTTGCAGGCGCCGCCACGGTCGAGCGCCAGCATCAGGCCGGGCCGCTCCGGGCTGCCGCGGTGGCGGTTGTTCCAGCCGAGGCAGAAGGCGCGGTGCCAGCCATGCAGCAGGCCGATGCGCATTTCGACGAAGTCGCAGGCCGGTTTCCAGATCAGCGAGCCATAGGCAAAGATCCAGGTCTCGTCGTGGTCGGCGCTGTCGCCGAAGAATTCTGCGATGGAGCGGCGATGATCGTCTTCGGTGGCCGCGACCATGCCCTCGGGTGGCGGCGGCAGCACCTCGCTGATTTCGGTGGGCTGCAGATAGGCGACGTGGCGCGGCGTCAGCCGCATCTGGCGCTTGCTCATGCCACGGCATCCGGCTTGGCGTGAGCGGCCTCGACCTTTTCGGCGACCAGGGCCTGCAACTTCCAGAGATTGCGGTCGCGAATGCCCATGCTGTCGAGAATGGAGACTGTGGAAAACAGATATTCGACCATCGAGCCGCGGAAGCCGCAGGCGGTGGCGAGGATGCCCGCCAGCTCGTCGTCCGAAAGTCCGCCGATATAGCGCGGGGATTGCCGGTCCATGGCAAATGTCAGGACGCGCAACGGCCCGTCGTCGGTGACCACATCGATCCAGCGCCACGGAAAAGCCGAGGGCACCATGCTCATCTCGCGCCGGATGAGCTTGTGCAGTTCGGCCTCAAGCTCTGCCTCGGGCAGCTGGTAGATGACGCCCTTGCACTGGCCGCCGCGATCGAGCGCCATCATCAGCCCGGGGGTCTCCGGGCTGCCGCGATAGCGATGGTCCCAGCCCAGGCAGAAGCGGCGGTGCCAGCCGCGGGCCGTGGCGACCCGCTTGTCGACAAAGGCGGTTTCCGGACGCCAGATCAGCGAGCCATAGGCAAACAGCCAGAACGGTCCTTCCGGGCGGGTGCGCTGCATCTGGTCGACGATGCCGGCGAAGTCCTCGTCGGTGGCGGGACGAAAGCCGTCGATCAGCTGCGGGCCGGGATCAGGAATCTCCCGCTGCAGCAAATCGACATGGCGTTGGCTGAGGCGCATGGTCCTCGACACTGGTCCGGCTCGCATCTTTGTCATACGATAAACCTGCGTCCACGAGCGCGCCGGTTCAAGCCGTTTCTGACACAGCCGCGTGCATGGCGGGTCTGCGCGCAGAGGCGGCAGATCGGGGCGGAAGGCAGGAGCGTGGCGGCGCCTACTCCGTCGCGCCCTCGCCATGGCCGCCGGGCTTTCTGACCTTGCGGGGCTCGGTCTTTTCGCCGGTCAGCAGTTCCTTCCAGCGGGCGGCCTGGGCCAGCACGTTTTCCGGAGCCGTGCCGCCGTAGGATTTGCGGCTGGCGACCGAAGCCTCGACGCTGAGCACCTTGTGGATGCGGCTGTCGATGCGCTCGTCGATGGTCTTGAAGTCCTCGATGGTCAGCCCGTCGAGGCCGCAGCCCTTCTGCTCGGCCAGCGCCACCACCTGGCCGGTGATGTGATGGGCGTCGCGGAAGGGAATGTTGGCCTCGCGCACCAGCCAGTCCGCGAGATCGGTGGCGGTCGAGAACCCGGCGGCAGCCGAAGCATGCATGCGGTCGCGATTGGCAACCAGATCGCCGACCATGCCGGTCATGGCGGCGAGCGACAGGCTGAGCGAATTGAGGGCGTCGAAGGCGACTTCCTTGTCTTCCTGCATGTCCTTGGAATAGGCGAGCGGCAGGCCCTTCATGACCACCAGCAGCGAGGTCAGCGCGCCGAGGATGCGGCCGATCTTGGCGCGCACCAGTTCGGCGGCGTCGGGATTGCGCTTCTGCGGCATGATCGAGGAGCCGGTGCTGAACTTGTCGGAGAGCCTGACGAAGTTGAACTGCGCCGAGGACCAGATCACCAGCTCTTCGGAAAAACGGCTGAGATGCACGGCGCAGAGGCTGGCTGCGGCCAGCGTCTCGAGCACGAAGTCGCGGTCGGAGACGGCGTCGAGCGAGTTGGCGGTGGGGCGATCAAAGCCGAGCGCTGCGCTCGTGGCGTCGCGATCGATGGGGTAGGGAGTGCCGGCGAGAGCGGCAGAGCCGAGCGGGTTCTCGTTGAGCCGCTTGCGCGCATCGGCAAAGCGGCCGGCATCGCGGCCCAGCATCTCGACATAGGCCAGCAGATGGTGGCCGAAGGTCACCGGCTGGGCGTTCTGCAGGTGGGTGAAGCCGGGCATGATGGTCTCGGCCTCGCGCTCGGCGCGGTCGACGAGGGCGATCTGCAGCGCCTTGATCTGGGCGGCGATGGTATCGATGGCGTCGCGCACGTAGAGGCGGAAGTCGGTCGCTACCTGGTCGTTGCGGCTGCGCGCCGTATGCAGGCGGCCGGCGGCATCGCCGATCAGTTCTTTCAATCGGCTCTCGACATTCATGTGAATGTCTTCGAGCGAACGCGAGAACGTGAATTTCTGTGACTCGATCTCGGCGAGAACATCGCCCAGACCCTTGACGATCGCGTCGCGGTCGCCCTCGGTCAAAATGCCGCTGGCCGCCAGCATGCGGGCGTGCGCAATTGACCCGGCAATGTCCTGCCGGTAGAGCCGATGGTCAAAACCGATGGAAGCGTTGATCTCTTCCATGATGGCGTCGGGGCCGGAGGAAAACCGTCCACCCCACATGCGATTGCTCATCAGAACTCCGTGGAACCTGCAATGACCGACCAGCCGACCCCGCAGCCCCCAAGATTGCAGCCGCGGCGCGTGGTGATCATTGCCCTTATCTGTGCGGCGATAGCCTTAGCGATTACCCTTTGGCTTGGCAATAATTCGAGCCAGGCGGCCTCTTGCCCGCCCAACCTCGAGGCGGCGCAGAAGCTCGATGCGGCGGCGCTGGGCGAGTTGGCCGCCGTCAACGGCACCGGACAGGGGCGGTCCTACGCCGACATGGCGCTCAAGGATGACGCCGGCCAGGACCTGACCGTCGCCGACTTTGCCGGCAGGAAGCTGCTGGTCAATTTCTGGGCCAGCTGGTGCATCCCGTGCCGCGAGGAAATGCCGGCGCTCAATGCGTTGGCCGCGCAATATAACTCGGACCAGTTTATGGTACTGCCGGTCAATACCGGCGACACCCAGGAGGGCAAGGCAGCCAGCTTCCTCGCTTCCGGCAACTGGGAACACCTGCCGCTCTACGCCGATCCGACAGGTTTTTCGATCATCGAGCGCCTCAAGACCTCGGCGGTCTCGGCCGGCCTGCCGGCGTCCGTGCTGGTCGACGAGAACGGTTGTGAGCTGGCAGTGCTGCAGGGTCCCGCCGAGTGGGACACCCCCGACGGTCACAAGCTGATCGAGACATTTCTTGCGCTCTGAGATGTCCAGACGTTTGCGCCGACTTCCCAGTCGACCTTCCCTCCCCCTTGAGGGGAGGGATCGAGGGTGGAGGTGGTTCGTTTGGTCACTGATGGACCCCCACCCCCTCCCCTCAAGGGGGAGGGGAGTCGATCCGGCGTACTCATGACCTTCAAAATCCTCTGCGTCGGTGCACTGACGATGGACACCATCTTCCGGCTCGAGGCGCTGCCGCGCGGGCCGGGCAAGTTCATTCCGCTCGACGCGGTGGAAGTGGCCGAAGGCATGGCCGCGGCGCAGGCGGCAACCATCGCGCGGCTGGGCGGACAGGTCGCGCTCTGGGCCTCGGCCGGCGACGATGCCATCGGCGATCGGCTGGTCGAGCAGATTGCCGGCGAGGGCGTCGATGTCAGCCGGGTGCGGCGGGTTGCCGGCGCGCGCTCGGGCTTTTCGACCATTTTCATGGATCTGGCGGGCGAGCGCACCATCGTGCCGAAATACGATGCCGATCTGATGGCAGCGCCCGAGGCGGCGCCGGATCTCACCGGGTTTGCCGCGGTCATGACGGATGTGCGCTGGCCCGGGGCGGCCGCGCTGGCGCTGAAGGCGGCGCGGGCGGCGGGCGTTCCCGGCATTCTCGATGCCGATGTGGGGCCGCGCGAGGTGATCGAGCGCCTGGTCGGTCTCGCCAGTCACGTGGTCGCCTCCGAGGGTGGCGCTGCGCTGGTGACCGGCGGGACGACGCCGCTGCTCTCGGCCGAGCGGCTGTCGTCCGGCCATCCGGGCTTTGTGGCGGTCACGGCCGGCGAGCAGGGCTGCTGGTGGGGTGAAGGCGGCACCGTGCGCCACACCCCGGCGCCGCAGATCCAGCCGGTGGATACGCTCGCCGCCGGCGACGTGTTCCACGGCGCCTTTGCCTTCGGGCTCGTCGAGGGTTTTGCGATGGAGCAGGTGATCGCCTTTGCCTCGGCCGCCGCGGCGATCAAATGCACGCGGTTCGGCGGCCGGCTCGGCGCTCCGACACGCGCCGAGGTCGAGGCGCTCCTCAGGCGCTAGCAGTCACTCCCAGCGTGCGGATGACGCGGCACGGATTGCCGGCGGCGACGACGCCGGGCGGAATATCCCTCGTCACCACGCTGCCTGCGCCGATCGTCGTGCCGTCGCCGATGCTCACGCCGCCCACGATGATGGCGCCGGCGCCGATCCAGCAGTCGCGACCGACGGTGATGGGCTTGTTGAGGCCGATGCCGCCGGTGCGTTCTCCGGTCAACGGGTCGAAGATGGTCCGTTCCATGGGATCGACCGGGTGGCCGGCAGTCAGAAACTGCACGCGCGGCGCCACAACCGTGCCGTCGCCAATGCGGATATCGGCGCCATCAAGGAAGATGCACTCGAAATTGACAAAGACCGCGTCGCCGAGATGGATGTGCTCGCCATATTCCCAGGTGACGGGAGAGAGCACGAAGGCCCGGCCGGCGCTGCCCAGCATCTGCTTGAGCATGGCGCCGCGCGCTTCCATGTCCGCCATGGGAGCAGCGTTGTAGCGGTTGAGTTTGTCGCGTGCGGCCGCCTGGCGGGCGATCAGGTCCCAGTCGGGGTTCGCATAGGGCTCGCCGGCGCGCATCCTGTCGTATCCAGTTCGGCTGGACATGATGAACACTCCTCGTCTGCGCCCCTCGCAGTGGGCGCAAATGACCGATCATCGGGCGTGCCGCAAGTCGATTATTTCGCGGTCGCGGCGCAGCGGGCCGCAACCGTTCAGTCGGCGTTCAGAGTGGTGACGATTTTCAGACGGTCTTGTTGACCACGGCACCGGACGTGTCGTCGGGGTGGAGCCTGCGCTGCAGCTCGGAGCTGCGCTCCTCCATGTCCTTGAGGGCCTGATCGATGGTGGCGTTGGCTGCCTCGGGACCCTTGGTCACGGTCTCGCGGGCCACGCGCAGCTCGAGTTCCTGCCGCTTCCGGGCCACCAGTGCCTGGGCCATGCCGAGCGTTTCGGCTTCCCGGAAGGCCATGCGGTGGATCGAGAGATCGGCAATCACGGCACGTCTCCTGCGATCGGGTGATCAGGCGGTCTTGTCGACCCGTGTGCCCTGGCCGGGAGGCGCCGGCGGCGGGGCGGACTGGGCGATGTCGTCGACGGCCTGGGCCATGGCCGCGTCGGCCTGCTGGTTGGCCTTGACCATGGCGATCTGCGGGGAGACGTGGGTTCTCGCGCCCTGCAATGCGGTCAGCTGTGTCGAAAGATCTGTTTCCATGATCCGCAAGATACGCGCCGCGTCTAAACGAAGGTTTCGCGGATTTGGTTAAATTGCAGCTATCGGCCGCCGAACAGCGGCACGTCGCGGCGGCGGAGCGGAATGCAGAGAATCGCGCCGGCAACGACGCCACCCAGATGCGCCCACCAGGCGACGGGGCTGGCATCGCCGATCACCAGGTAGAACACCTGCGTTGCCACCCAGACGCCCAGCATCCAGAGCGCCGGCACCGGCAGCGGAATGGGGATGACGATGCGGAACAGCACGTAGACCCTGGCATGCGGGTAGAGGACGATGTAGGCGCCCATGACGCCGGCAACCGCGCCTGAAGCGCCGATCAGCCAGCCGGTATCGGCGAAGGCAAAGAAGGTGAGGGCGGCCAGCGCGGCACATGCGAGATAGAAGAGGAGAAACTTGGCGTGGCCGAGCGCGTCCTCGATATTGTCGCCGAACACCCAGAGAAACAGCATGTTGCTCAGGAGGTGCAGCCAGTCGGCATGCAGGAAGGCATAGGTTGCCAGGGTGATCTCGTCGGGCAGGCCGGGGATGCGGTCAAGCACCGGGCCGAGCCAGGCGCTGGGCGGCACGGCCGCAAAGGTCACCGCGAACTCGTTGAAGGCCTGCTCGGGCTGATGCGTGAGCTGGAACAGGAAGACGATGACGTTCACCGCGATCAGCCCATAGGTCACATAGGGGAAAGTGATGTGACGGATGGGGTTCTGATCGTGGAGCGGGATGAACATCTAGTCCTGCGGCGACGGGGATGAAATGCTGCGCTGCTCGGTGTGCTTGCCGGGGGTCCAGAGGACGTCGGAGCTGCCGTTGGCGTTGGCCACGCGCGCCATCACGAACATCAGGTCCGACAGGCGGTTGAGGTAGGTCATGGCATTGGAATTGATGTCGGATTCCTTGTTGACCAGTTCCACCACCAGCCGTTCGGCCCGGCGGACGACGGTGCGAACCACGTGCAGCGCCGCCGACAGGGGCGTGCCGCCGGGCAGCACGAAGCTGGTCAGCGGCGGCAGCGCTTCATTGTACTGATCGATCTGTGCCTCGACCCAATCGACCTGCACGGGCGTGATGCGCAGCGAGGTGACGCCTTCCGGGTCAGCGCCCGGGGTCGCCAGATCCGACCCGAGGTCGAAGAGGTCGTTCTGGATGCGCGACAGCATGCGGTCGAGCTTGGGCATCGAACCGGTCGAGAGCCGCGCCATGCCGATGAAACTGTTGGCCTCGTCGATGGTGCCGAAGCACTCGACGCGCAGATCGAACTTCATGCGCCGCGGGCCGCGCACCAGTCCGGTCGTGCCGTTGTCACCGGTCTTGGTATAAATCTTGTTGAGCTTGACCAATTGTGTCCCCGGGCGATGAAACGTCAGCGTCCCCCTACCACGCTATCCCCGCCCAAAAAAGAAAAGTGCGCCGAGAATAACGAGAAGGGCCACGGCCTGGGCGATGACGCGTGCGCGCATCAGCATCTGGCTACGGTTGCCATCGCCGCCCTTGAACATGTTCCAGAGGCCCATGAAGAGAATGACGGCGACGACCGCCACGGCGATGATCGAGACGATGGCAGTGATGTTCATGCGGATATCCTTGCGAGGTAGCGGGTAAAGTCCTCGCCCAATCGGTCATAGATGGCACGAATGCGGCGGCTGGTGAACAGTTCCCGGTGGGTGGTGAGCCAGACTTCCAGCGGCGGCGGAGCGAATCCCTGCAACAGATGCACCATGCCGGGCGTGTCGCGGACCAGCCCGCCCTGGGCGAAGGTGACGCCGAGGCCGGCCTTGGCCAGTTCCCAGATGGCGGTCTGGCTGTCGGTCCGCAACACAAAGTCTTCGCGGCTCATCTCGTAGCCCATCTGGCGGGCGCTGGAGATGAAGAGATCGGAGCGGTCAAAGCCGATGAGGTCGTGATCGCGCAGATGCTCGGGCTTGGTGGGGCGCCCACGGCGGGCGATGTAGCTCTCATGGGCAGTAGCAACGAGAGGAATGTCGCCGAGTTTCCGGGCAATCAGGTCAAGTTGTCGCGGCCTGAACATGCGCAGCGCGATATCGGCTTCGCGCAGCAGCAGATTCTCTGCCGAATCCGAGGAGACCAGCTCAATGGCGATGCCCGGAAAGCTCTGCCGCAGGTCGGCCAGCATCCCGGGCAGCACGTAGTGGCAGGTGACATTGCTGGAGGTGATCCGCACCGATCCGGTCAGATCCTCCTGCGACCCGGCCGCCATGAGGGCCGCCTCCGAGAGGGCGCGCTGCGCGCCCTCGACCGGCTCGAACAGTCGCAGGCCGGTCTCGGTTGGCTTCAACCCCTGCAGTGTCCGCTCGAAGAGCGTCACCCCCAGGGTGCGCTCCAGTTCCTCGATATGGCGGCCCATGGTCGGCTGCGTCATGCCCAAATGCCGCGCGGCGCCCGACAGCGAGCCGTGCTCGACCACCGCGGCGAAGCTGCGCCAGTGACTCCAGTCGGGCTCTGTCATGCAGTTCATCCTTGATATTCATTTTCGTATATCACTCGAACGATTTTCCGCAATCGATATACGGTTTGGCATGGCCTAGTTTCGTCTCATCACAAGCGGAGAGCAGCCATGGACAAAGTTACCATTCTCGGAATCAACGGCCATATCGGCCATCACGCAGCGCAGGCCTTCGCGGCGGCCGGCTGGGAGGTCATCGGCATGGGCCGGTCGAACAAGCAGCCGATTGCCGGCGTGCAGTTCTACCAAGGCGATGCGGACAGCGTCGCCGACATGAAGGCCGCCATCGGCGACAGCGAGGTCGTCGTCAATGCGCTCAACCTGCCCTATCACCAGTGGGACAAGGGGCGCATGGAAGCGCAGGCGACACGCGTCACCGAGGCGATGGGAGCGTCGGGACGGACGCTGCTGTTTCCGGGCAATATCTACAACTACGCGGCCAGCGACCACGTGCTGACGCCCGACCTGCCGCAGCACCCGCAGACGCCGCGCGGCAAGATCAGGAAGCGCGTCGAGGCGCAGTTCGCTGCAGCCGCACGGCGCGGCGACATGCAGGTGATCATCCTGCGGGCCGGCGATTTCTATGGCCCCGACAATGTCGGCGACTGGTTCGACCAGGCCATGCTGATGGAGGCGGGAAAGGGCAAGCTGGCCCTGATGGGGACGCCGGGCGTCGGCCATGCCTGGGCCTATCTGCCCGATCTGGGGCGCGCCTTCGAGAAGCTGGCCTGGCACCGTGAGGAACTCGGCGCGTTCGAGACCTTTCACTTCGGCGGAAATTTCGTCACGCCCGAGGTGCTGGCGGCGGCCGTGCAAAAGGCGGCGCCGGTCCGGCTCAAGGTCAGCTATTTTCCGCGCCTGCTGATATCGGCTCTCGGTCTATTCCAGCCGATCATGCGCGAAGTTGCCAAGATGGGTTATCTCTGGGAGCTGCCGATCGAACTGCGCGATCCCCGCCTCGAGGCGCTGCTCGGGCCGGAGTTTCACACGCCGTTCGACGCCGCCATCGCAACTGCGACGCGGCAGTTCTTCCCCGATCGCAAGGCGGCTGCCTAGAAGCCGACGGCGCGGCGGACATCGTCAGCAGTCCAGCCTTCGGAGCGCAAGTCCCGGAGGCTCTTCGAGCCTTTCGACTTGGCGAGCTTCTTGCCCTCGTCGTCGAGCAGCAGCCTGTGGAAGGTATAGACCGGGGAGGGCAGGCCGAGCAGAAACTGCAGCAGCACATGGATGTCGGTGGCCGCCTCCATGTCGCGGCCGCGGGTCACATGGGTGACGCCCTGCGCGGCGTCGTCGACGACGACGCTGAGGTGGTAGCTGGTCGGGGTGTCCTTGCGGCGGATGACCACGTCGCCCCAGCGTTCGGGCCGCGCATAGCGGATCTGCGGCCGGTCAAGCGGCGTGGGGCCGGCGATCGTGTAGGTCAGCGGGCCGGTCCGCGCGGTGGCGGCGGCGCAGTCCAGCCGGTATTGCACCGGATCGCCGCGGGCGAGCCTTTCCTCTACATCGGCATTGGCAAGATGCCGGCAGGTGCCGGCATAGAGCGGCGCGCCGTCAGGATCGGTGGCCGTTGCAGCGGCAGCAATCTCGGTGCGGGAACAGAAGCAGGGATAGAGCAGGTCCTGCCGCCAAAGCTCTTCGGCATAACCCAGGTAAGTTTCAAAGCGCGTCGACTGGTGCATGACGGGCTCTTCCCAGGCGAGACCGAGCCAGCGCAGGTCCTCGAAGATCGCCGCGGTGAATTCCGGCTTGCCACGCGTCATGTCTATGTCTTCGATGCGCAGCAGGAACCGCCCGCCCATGCGTTCCGCCCAGAACGCGGTAAACAGGGCGGAGTAGGCATGTCCCAGATGCAGATAGCCGTTGGGGCTGGGCGCAAAGCGAAAGACCGGTCGAGAGTTCATGAGTTCATCTAGCACAGTCGTCGAGCGGCTCGACAGCGCCGAGACGCTGGCGCGCCACCTCGCGCGCCTGCTCGAGGTCGATGACCGGCTTGCCGATGTGTATCAGCGGGCAGGGACATTCGACATCCGCAAGCAGCCCGGCGGCTTTGCCGGTCTCGCCAAGGTGATCTGCGGTCAGCAGCTGTCCGTGGCCAGTGCGCGGGCCATCTGGGGGCGGTTCGAGCAACTCGAGGGGGCGCTCGATCCGGCGCGCTATCTGCAGTTGAGCGAAGTGGCGGTACGTTCGACCGGGTTCTCGCTCGGCAAGTTCCGGACAGTCGGGGTGATCGCGGAGGCGGTGATGGACGGGCGGCTGGATTTCGACCGGCTGGACCGGCTGCCGTCGGAGGCGGCGGTGGCGGAACTGGTGGCCCTCAAGGGCATCGGACCGTGGACGGCCGAAGTCTACCTGATGTTCTGCGCCGGCCACCCCGACATCTTTCCCGCAGGCGACTTGGCGCTGCAGAAGGCCGTGCAGCACGGGCTCGGACTTGACGCGCAGCCCTCGATCAAGGAGTTGATCGACATGGCCCGTGCCTGGTCGCCGCATCGTCATACCGCGGCCCTGCTGTTCTGGCGCTATTATGCGATGATGAAGAAAAGGGAAGGCGTGCTGCAGTGACTGAAACCCTCTCAGGCCCGATGCTCCTCTCCAGGACCCCCAAGCCCCGGAAGCTGATGGTGCTGCTGCACGGCTATGGTTCGGATGGGTCCGATCTCATCTCGCTCGGCCAGCACTGGGCGACCGAGCTCGGTGACATGATGTTCGTGGCTCCGAATGCGCCGCATCCCTGTGCCATCAACCCGCAGGGGTTCGAGTGGTTTCCGCTGCAGACCGACCGCACCATCGGCCGGGTCGAAGGGGCAGAGAAGGTCCGCGAGGTGGTGATCAACTTCCTCATCGACCTCTGGGGGCAGACCGGGCTCAAGCCGGAAGACACCATCCTTGCCGGTTTCTCGCAGGGGGCGATGGTGGCGCTGCATGCCGGCCTGTCGCTGGACGAAGATCTTGCCGGGATCGTTTCTTTCTCCGGCGCGCTGATTCCGCCTCCGGGTCTCGTCGAAGGATCCGCGGCCCGGCCGCCGGTGGCGATTCTGCATGGCGATCTCGATACCGTCGTCGATCCCAGGCTCAGCCAAGAGGCGGTAGAGACGCTGACCGGCCTCAACTACGACGTGAGCTATCACCGCTCGCCGTCCACGGGGCACGGGATTTCGCCCGATATGCTGGACTTTGCGCTCGCTTTCATCCGCACCCGTACGGCCTGACACGGCTTTGCAATAGCCGCTTCACAGCGCTGTCATAGTCGGCATAGACTATGAGCAATATGACTGATGCAGATTCCGGTTCCGGGAGGCTCTTGTGACAGTTCATGTGTCGCCTGAGTCATGCCCAGCTCTCGTTCTGAACGCCGATTTCAGGCCGCTCAGCTATTATCCTTTGTCCTTGTGGTCGTGGCAGGACGCCGTCAAGGCAATCTGCCTGGATCGCGTGCATGTCGTCTCCAACTACGAGCGGATCATCAAAAGCCCGAGCTTTGAGATGTTCCTGCCCAGCGTGGTGTCGCTCAAGGACTATGTGAAACCGGCGCGTCATCCGGCCTTCACACGCTTCAACGTCTTCCTGCGCGACCGCTTCTGCTGCCAATATTGCGGATCGCGCGACGACCTGACATTCGATCACGTCATTCCCCGCTCAAAGGGCGGCCGGACGACGTGGGAAAACGTCGTTGCGGCCTGTGCCCCCTGCAATCTGCGGAAGTCGAACCGGCTGCCCGGCGAAATCAAGATGTGGCCGATGCAGCGGCCCTACCAGCCGACGGTGCACGACCTGCACAATAACGGCCGGGCCTTTCCGCCCAACCACCTGCACCAGAGCTGGCTCGACTATCTCTACTGGGACATCGAGCTGGAGCCGTAGGGCTCGACTTCCAGCCGGCCAATAACTATTATTGGGTTGTCCAGTTCTGGAGGACGCCATGGCCATCAGTGCCGATCTTGGTGAAAAGCTTGAAGCGGTGGTGACGGATCTCGTCGCCAACGGCCGCTACAACTCGAAAAGCGAAGTCCTGCGCGAAGGCGTGCGGCTGGTGCAGGAGCGCGAGGCCTATCTCAAGCGCGTCGACGAGGGCCTAGTGCGTGGGCTGGCCGACATCGAGGCCGGTCGCATGTCTCCTGCAGAAGAGGTGTTTGCGGAGCTTCGGGCCAGGTATCAGGCCTTGGCTGACGCCGACAAGTGACACGGGTCCGCCTGACCAGAAACGCTCGTGACGATCTGCTGGGCATTCTGGACTACCTTGCGGAGGAATCGCCTCGCGTGGCGGCCAGGACTGTCGATCGTCTCCAGGCGGCATGCGCCGAGCTTGGCGAGCGGGCAATGATGTACCCGCTGGTGCCACGGCATGAAGAGACCGGTGTGCGCCGTCGGCTGGTTGGCAACTACGGCGTCTACTACGTGCTGCGCGAGGGAGATGTAGTGGTTCTCCAGGTCCTCCACGCCGCCCGCGACCACGAGCGTATCCTGTTTCCCGAAACCTAGGCCTTCCGGTAGCGGCGCACCTGATCGTAGATGGCAACCAGCAGCAGCGCGACAATTGCCAGCGAGACAAGTGCATTATAGCCGGCCAGCGAGACGCCGAGGAAGCGGAACTGCACGACGTCGCAGGGGATCACCGCTTCAATCTCGCCACTGAGATCGCCGAAGCTGAGGTCGGTTGATCCAAGGCCGGTGCAGGCCGTGGGGCCGGGCCAGAAGCCCCATTCGACGCCGGCGTGGAAGCCGCCCATATAGGTGCCCCAGGCGAAGATGGCGACGGCGACAGCCATGGCGACGTACCAGACGGTCAGTGGCAAGCGGTTCCAGAGAACGAGGATTGCGGCCAGCACCGGCAGTCCCCAGTAATAGGCGAGGCGCTGCTCGAGGCAGAGTTCGCAAGGGACGAGGCCGCCGATCAGTTCGCTGCCCCAGGCCCCGATGATGGCAACAAGGCCGAGGCCGAAGGCCAGCCAGGTCGCCTTCTTGTCCAGTGCGCCTGATGATGCGGAAGTGATATCGCTCACGTGATGGTCCTCGGCCCGATGGTGCGCGGTTTATTCGCTGCCAATTCCAAGGTGTCAATCGAGGCGGGGTAAACTAGGCGTCATCGCCGCGCGCAATGCCGAGCTTGTGCATGACGTAGCGGGCGTTGCGCGGCGCGTGCACCTTGTCGGTGGAAACGAAGAAGGCAAAGACATCTCTTGCGCTCCCTTTGGCGGGCGGCGCCAGGGTTGGTGCATCGGGCACATCGCCCTTGCTCCAGACATCGAGCCAGCCGGCGCGCTGGTCGAGCTGGGCGGGGTCGTAGTGCTCGGCCCCGGGAGCCCCCTGGAAACGGCAATAGGCGAAATCGGCGGTGACGTCGGTGGTTGGCCAGGCCGCCGTGTCGGCGGTAATGAGCGCCACATTGTGAGCCCGGAAGAGGTCGGCCACCTCCGGCGTGGCAAAGCTCTCGTGCCGAACTTCGATGGCGTGGCGGACTGTCTCGATACCGGCGATGTCGAGACAGGGCTCGTTCTTGAGGCCGTCATGCTGTTTCGCCAGGGCCAGCAGGGCGTCGGGGTCCTGCGGCAGGAGGCCCAGAAAGGTCTCGAGTCGCTCGCGGTCATATTTGAGGTTGGGCGGCAATTGCCAGCAGAACGGACCGAGCCGGCTGCCCAGCGCCAGCACGCCCGAGGCAAAGAAATTGGCGAGCGGCGTCTCCACATCCTTCAGGCGCTTGATGTGGGTGACGAACTGGTGGCCCTTGACGGTGAAGACGAAGTCGTCGGGCGTCTCGCCCGCCCAGTTGCGAAAGCTCTGCGCCTTCTGGTGAGAATAGAAGGTCGAATTGATTTCGATACTGCCGAGGTGGCGGCTGGCATAGGCCAGTTCCTCCTTCTGCTTGAGCCCGGCAGGATAGAACTCGCCGCGCCAGTCGGCGAATACCCAGCCGGCAATGCCCAGCCTGATCGTTCCCATGATCGTCCTCCAGATGCCGTCCCTACGGGCGGCCGCAGTTTGTCGGGAATGCGGCGCGAGGGGAAGCCAGTCCATTGACGAGAACCGGGCTTTCGCTTAACTCCGGCTCGTCCTTCTGCTGCGGGTGTGGTGGAATTGGTAGACGCGCCGGACTCAAAATCCGGTTCCGAAAGGAGTGCCGGTTCGACCCCGGCCACCCGCACCACCATCTCCTGCAGCGCTAGATCAGCGGCGGCACGACGGGTGGCGCCTCGTCCTTTTCCTTGCCGTCGGTAATCGCGTCGTGTTCGAAATGCGACCAGCCTTCTGACTGGTAGGTCTGGCGGCGGTCCTCGATATCGATGCCGCCGCAATTCTGCAGGATGTCGGCGGCGGTGTGGGCATGGGCATCGTCGATCCGCACTGTCACCAGCGCGCCGCCGCGGCGCACGCCTTCGGCATAGACATGCGCATCGTGTTCGGGCACCCCGGCACTGGTCAGCGATCCCACCAGACCGCCGGCTGTGGCACCGATGCCGGCGCCGGTGACGGCACCCATGGCGGTGGCCAGCAGCCAGCCGCCGGCGACGACCGGGCCGAGGCCGGGAATGGTCAGCAGGCCAAGTCCGGCCAGCAGCCCGCCGGCGCCACCGATCAGCGCGCCGACTTCGGCACCGGTGGTGGCATCATCGCCGATGACGTCGACTTCCTCGATCTCTTCGGGAGAGTTGGCAATAAAGCTGATATCGGCCGACCGGATGCCGGCGTCCTTGAGTGCGCGCACAGCGTCGGCAGCGTGCTGGTAGGTATCGAAGAGTCCCGTAACGGTCCGCATGCGCAGCTCCCTGAGTGTCTTGCCGGACCGCAAGCAGAGCGGCCTGTTCCGCTCGCGTTATCCGCCCAGCAGCATACGTAGCAGAAAGACGCTGGCCACCCCACCAATCATCGCAGCAAAGAGATTTCTGCTGACCACGTAGGCCAGCAGCGTCACGGCCGCCGCGATGGCTTCGGCAAGGCCGCCGCCGGCGACGGCCGGCGCCACCAGCGAGGCGAGCACGGCGGCGGGGAGATGGCGCATCCATGCGGCGACAAAGCCGGTGCGGGGCAGGCGGTCGGCCAGCAGCAGGCCGCCGGCGCGGATGGCGAAGGTGACGGCGGCCATGCCGAGGATGGTGAGCAGTGCTTCAGGCGACATCGGGCGCTGCCTTCCGGCTGTCGATGGCGGCGCCGCAGAGGCTGCCGGCAAGGCCGCCGATGATGATGTACCAGTTCCCCGGAATGGTCCTTGCGGCGACGATGGCGACGAGCGCCGCCACCAGCCAGGACAACAGATCGCCCTTGCCCTTCCACATGCCGAGCAGCAGGGCAATGAAGGTGGCGGTAAAGGCAAAGTCGAGGCCGTAGCGGGTGGGATCGTCGATGGCGGCGCCGGCAAGGCGGCCGAGCAGCGTCGAACCGGTCCAGGCAAGCCAGGAGCAGACGCCGGAGCCAACCAGAAAGCCGACAGTGCCACGGCCTCTGGCGACTTCGCCCATGGTCATGGCCCAGTTCTCGTCGGCGACCAGATAGACCGAGAGCAGTGCCTTCCAGGTAGGCAGCCCGGTGGTCAGCGGCCGCAGCGTGGCGGTCATCAGCAGCATGCGCAGATTGACGATGGCGGTGGTGATGATGATGGCGAGAACCGGCAGATGGCCGGGTGTCCAGGTCTCGAGGGCGACGAACTGGCTGGCCCCGGCAAAGACCAGGCCGCTCATCAGCAGGACCTCGAGCGGCGACAGTCCTGCCTGTCCGGCGAGGACGCCCCAGACGAGGCCGTAGGCCGCGATCGAGATGGCGACCGGCAGGAAGACGCGCATGCCGAGAAGAAAGCTGCTGCCGGCTGGTGAAGCGGAAGAGGTCATGCCGCTCTACTAGCGCGAATTCTCATGTCCCGGCGATGATTTCGGGTGATCAGCACGATCATTCACCGTGATCGTCGATGGTCAGCCGAAGCGCGATTCCAGCCAGGCGATGGCGAAGCGGACGATGTCGGCGGCGGGCACCAGTACGGAGGACGCCCGGCCGACCGTGCCGCGTTTTCCCCTGCCGGTTTCCAGGAAGGCTTCGACCACCAGCGCGAAATAGTCGTCGGGCAGGGATTTGACGATCGGGTCGCCGGTGTCGAATTCCTCGAAGCTCTGCCACACCACTTCGCCGTCAACGAGGACCGGCGCCTCATAGCGGCGGATCGGCTTGTCGGGCAGGCGGGCGTGGTGCAGCAGCGTCATGGCGTCGAGCGGCGCGCCGAGCATCAGAACCTTGCCTTCGGCCGCCACCAGTTCGCCGAATGGCGAGTCCGGGCCATAGCCGAAATTCATGGCATGGTCGGCCACAAAGAACTCGGCGCGCTGGCCCAGCGCAACGCAGGAGGCGCCGGGATTGGCGCTGCGCAGCGCGCCCGGGGTGGTGCGCAGCATCTCGGCAAAGGCGCCGTAGGCACGATTGGCACGAGAGGTTCTTACATCGAACGGCGGGATGTCGTTGCGCAGGGCGGGATCGGCGAGAGCCGCGTCATCGCCCTGCCAGTCGGCATAGGCCAGCAGGGTCCCGGTTGGTCCCACAGCGTCGCGCAATGCGGCAATCACCGTGTCGGCGCCACCCAGTACCGGTCCGATGGCGCGGAGGCCGGCATGCACCATCAGGGAATCGCCCGGAGCGACTCCGATGGCCGCGAGATCGGCCCGGAGCGTGCGGCGCGTCTGCCATGGCACTTTAGCGGACGGCACCGGCGTAGCGGCGTTCCGGCGGCCGTTCCTCCTCGACGCCATGATCGACGTCATAGGCGTGGCGGGCCTGCTGCACCTTGGACTGGTTCTCGCCCGCCCAGAGCCACAGCGCCTCCAAGGGTGCGGTCAGGGTGCGGCCGAGATCGGTCAGCTGATACTCGACGCGCGGCGGAATTTCGGGAAACACGGTGCGCGTGACGAGGCCGTCACGCTCGAGGTTGCGCAGCGTCAGGGTCAGCATGCGCTGGCTGATGCCGCCAATCGCATGGCGCAGTTCATTGAAACGCATGGTCTTGTGGGTCAGTTGTCCCACAATCATGACGCTCCATTTGTCACCGATGCGGTTGAGGATGTCGCCCATGGCAGTGCAGGTGGCGGACAGCTCCGGATCGCGCTTGGCGATTGCTGGTTCTTTGAATGGCGTGCTCATGGTCACAAATATAGACACGGTTACTCAAAGTGACTAGGGGCGTCCCGAGAGATTTCCGGTTGCGGGGGCGCGGCTCAGGCCAACCGGTCACATCTGGAGCCAGTGTAAAGAATGTGCCTGCTTGCGACCGGTACTCAGTCACGCATATAGCCTAGGTTCTTATTGGTAACCGAAGCTTTGGAGGCTTTCGTGACTGACGCAACGACACACACATCCGCCGGCAGGAACTGGTGGAGCATCTCTCTTTGGGCGGCACAGGTGCTGCTTGCCATCGGCTTCGGCATGGCGGGCGTGATGAAGCTGATGACGCCCGTCGCCGATCTGGGCGCCATGATGACCTGGGTCACGGTCAGCCCGGAATGGCTGGTCCGTTTCATCGGCGCAGTCGAGTTCCTCGGTGCTCTCGGCGTCATCCTGCCGGCGGCCACCCGCATCCTGCCATGGCTGACGCCTCTGGCGGCAGCCGGCTTTGCGGTGATCCAGGTGCTTGCCATCGGCACGCACGCCTCGCTCGGCGAAACGGCGTCGACCCTGCCGATCAACATCGTGCTGCTGGCGCTGGCCGTGTTCGTGGCCTGGGGGCGCTGGAAGAAGTCGCCCATCGCACCGCGCGGCTGATCGGCGCGGCGGGGTCACCCGCCACCATCGTCACGCTGCCTGGCGAAACTGGGCAGCGTGCAGCCCGACATAGTAGGCGAGATTGTCGTCACCCTTGCCGAGCGCGGTCATGATCGCGCTCATGAAGCTGACCGGCGCGGTGCCGGGGGCAGTGATGATGGTGCCGTCCGTCACCGCTGTCGGGACGTCGCGATAGCGGTCCCTGCCTTTGTACCCCGTGGCATCGAGATAGCCGACGCCATTCGAGGTGTGGACGATCTGGTCCAGCAGTTCGGTGCGGGCCAGCGCAACTGTCCCGTCGCAGATGCCGGCAACAATCTTGCCCTCTCGCGCTACGGCCTTGGCCAGTGCGGCCAGGTCGGGCGCACCGGGCGCCTGCCACGCCGTGCCGCCACAAATGATCAGGGCGTCAAGGGCGCCGACGTCGATCGCCTCGATGGCCAGATCCGGGGTCACCCGCAGGCCGCCCGCCGAAACCACCGGCTTCCCGCCCGGCGAAGCGTAGCTGGTGTCGAGCTGGTAGAAGCTGCGGGCAGCGGCATTGAGCAGGGCAGTTTCCCAATCGGCAAAGCCGTCGGTGAGGATTGTCACCAGAGTTGTCATCGTCCATCTCCTTGTGTCTGATGGGCAGAGCCTAATCGCGGGCTCCACCCAATTGTGTCAGCAGGGCAGGGCAGGCAATGGCCAGGCGATCGGAACGTCTTCTGGTGCTAATGCAGGCGCTGCGGCGCCGGCGTCGGCCGGTCACCGGCGCGGTGCTGGCCGAGGAAACCGGGGTGTCGCTGCGCTCGCTCTATCGCGACATCGACAGCCTCAAGTCGATGGGCGTGGCCATTGATGGCGAGGCGGGGCTCGGCTTCCAGCTGCGCGCCGACACCTTCATGCCGCCATTGATGTTTTCCGACGAGGAGGTCGAGGCGCTGGTGCTCGGCCTGCGCCTGCTGATGCAGGGGCCGGACAGCCAGATGGCGCGCACGGCGCACGATGCCAGCGCCAAGATCGCCGCGGTGCTGCCGGGCGAGCGCCGCGACGAGATGGAATCGGTGGGGCTGTTTGCCATTCCGCCCCAGACGCTGCCCAGCGGCAGTCCGCTGGCCGACCTGCGCCGGGCCCTGCGCGAGGAGCGGCAGATCAGCATCGGCTATCGTGACAAGCAGGGGCAGGTGACGTCGCGCGTCGTCTATCCGGTGGCGCTGGGCTATTTCGAAAACCACCAGGCGCTGATGGCCTTCTGTACGCTGCGGCAGGACTTTCGCAGTTTCCGCATCGACCGGATGCAGAGCCTCGAGCTGTTGGCCGCCGCGCTGCCGGAACCACGGCGGACGCTGTTCCATCGTTGGCGAAAGGCCAACAATCTGCCCGATTTGACCTAGAAGACGGGCGCCGCGCCTATTCAAAAACCTGTCAGTCGGGACTGGTCTTGTTGAGCTTGCACCCTGCCGCTGTTACAAGCGGCCCACATCAAAATCGACAAACGGGAGTCGCCTTGGCTGCGCATCTGTTCAGGCGTTTGTTTGCCATTCCGCTGCTCGTCCTGTCGCTGCTGCTGTCCGGCCCGGGCATGGCCAATCCCATGCTGCTGGTCGACATGCAGAGCGGCGAAGTGCTCTACAATGACGATGGCGGGCAGCCCTGGCATCCGGCCTCGCTGACCAAGCTGATGACGGCCTATGTCACCTTTGCCGCCATCGCGCAGGGCCGCGTCAGCCTCGATACCAAGGTCAAGATCTCCAAGAACGCCTGGAACCAGGCGCCGTCCAAATCCGGGCTGGCGGTGGGGGCATCGATCACTCTAAAGGATGCGCTCTACATTCTGGTGGTGAAGTCGGCCAACGACATCGCCGTCGCCATCAGCGAGACGGTGTCGGGGTCATCGGACAAGTTCGTCGCCGAGATGAACGCCATGGCCACGGCCATGGGCCTGACCGCCACCCATTATGAAAACCCGCATGGTCTGCATCATCCGGGTCAGGTGACGTCGGCGCGCGATCTGGCCGTGCTGACGCTCTACATCTGGCGCGACTATCCGCAATACCTGCCGATGTTCGGCACCGAAGCGGTGCAACTGGGCAAGGCCAGCCTCGAGACCAATAACGGGCTGCTCGAGCACTTTCAGGGCACCACCGGCATGAAGACCGGCTATGTCTGCGCCTCCGGTCTCAATATAGTGGCAACGGTCAACCGGTCCGGCCGGCAGTTGCTCGGCGTGGTGCTGGGCGGCTCATCGGCGCGCGAGCGCAACGAGATGGCGGCCGAGCTCTTCCTGCGCGGTCTTTCCGGCGCCGTGAAGGGCAGGGGCCAGAGCATTCTGGACGTGCGCAACATCGCGGCGGAGCCGGTCGACATGCGGCCGCTGATCTGCGGCAAGCAGTCCAAGGAATATGTCGCAGCGCGTCAGGCGGAATATCCGCTGGGGCTGAAGGGCCAGCCGAGCTATCTCACCGACGAGATCGACGGTGTCACCTATGAGGCAACCGACCTCGGCATCCTCGTCGATGTGCCGCTGCCGCGCCCGCGTCCCTATACCGCGCCGATGGCGACGGCGTCCGTCAACTAGCCAGGCTGGTTCGCTGCCGCCGGTCTGGTGATGGCAAAGCGCAGCACGTCGCCCTCGCTGGAGACGGCGCAGTCATAGCCATGCTGCCGGCAATAGAGCGGGATATCGATCTTCGCCATCGGGTCGGTGGCCAGCACGACAAGCGCGGCGCCAGCGCCGAGTTGCGCCAGTCGTTTTTCCATCTTGAGCACCGGTAGCGGGCATTTCAGCCCGCGGGCGTCGAGTGTTTCCGGCTCAGTCGTCAAGCAGCAGCACCCAGTAGATGCCGTAGGTCGAGCTCGGGTCATAGGCCACGCCGATGCCGGCGCGTGTCGCGGCCCGGTCGGTCAGCACCGAGGCGTCCTCGGGGGCATTGCGCCAGCCTGAAAAGGTCTCGGCGAAATTGGGATAGCCGGCGCTGGAGCGGAGGCCGACCGTGCCGTCGGGGCGCTTGGGCGAGGTGCCGGACCGGGCATAGGCGGCTGCAAGACCCTGCGCGGTGGCGTCGAGCGAGCTGTCTGCCGCCAGCTGGCCGACGCCGCTGGCGGCGCGGAAGTGATTGACGATGCCGAGCGCCTCGGCCTGGTTCAGGCTGGCGCCGGGCTGGTCCATGCGCTGGGTCAGACCTGCCGACAGGGCACCGCCGCCGCCGGGCGAACAGGCGGCAAGCGCCAGAGCGGCCAGGCCGGCAGCAAGGATCGGGGCGAGGGCGGTGGCTTTCATCGGACATCCTTGGCGCGTGACAGGTGGGCGCACTAGCCCTGCAATTGGGGCAAGGTCAAGGTGCGCCCGCCGGCAACATCAGAATAGGCTCAGGCGCGGTATTCCGGGTTCTCGTAGCCGAAATGCTGCCCGGCCTTCCAGGCATTGCGGTCGTTGCCCTCGTTGGGGTAGCCGCCCGACTGCTTGAGCATGCGGGCGAGATGGATGAGGTTCCAGGTCATGATGGTGGTGTTGCGCTTGGTGAAGTCATTGTCGAATCCCGCCGGCTTGCCATCGACATCGTCGCCATAGGAGGGACCGGGACCGGCCTCGCCGATCCAGCCGCAATCGGCCTGCGGCGGAATGGTGTAGCCGATGTGTCCCATCGAATAGAGGATCGACATGGCGCAGGCCTTGATGCCGTCCTCATTGCCGGTAATGGCCGCGCCGCCGACCTTGCCGTAGAAAATGCTCTGGCCCTCGTCGTTGAGCATGCCCGACATGGCATAGAGCCGCTCGATCACCACGCGGCAGATCGAGCTCTCGCGGCCCAGCCAGATCGGCGTGCCGATCACGAGGATGTCGGCGGCATCGACCTTCTTCCAGAGTTCGGGCCAGTCGTCCTTGGTGGCGCCGTGCTCGGTCATGTCCGGATAGACACCGAAGGCGATATCGTGCGCCGCGGCATGGATCATGTCGACGTCAGTGTGGTTCTTTTCGAGGATGCCCTGCACCGATTGCAGCAGGGTGCCGGTATGCGACTTTCCGGCCTCGCGCTTCAGGCTGCAATTGATGATGACGGCTTTGAGCTGGGTGGGCATGTCGGTCTCCGGCTTGATCTGGGTTCCTCAGGCTAACTGCCGAGCGGCAGAGACGTTGCCATTCCATGGCCCAGATTGATTGGGCCCGGATTGATTTCGAACGCTGCGGCGCCTGGCGCGTTGAGGCGCCAGAGACCATTCCAGCAAGGTGAATATCCGCATGTCGCAACACGCCGGCCCCGATCCTGTCGCTATTGCCAAGGGGTTTGAAAAGGCGATTGAACTCGCCCTGGATCGCTGCGGCGCCACGGCACCCAATCCCCCCGTCGGCTGCGTGCTTCTCGACAGTGACGGACGCGTGCTGGCCGCCGCCGCGCATCAGCGCGCCGGCGAAGCGCATGCAGAAGTGCTGGCACTGGAGCTTTGCCGGCGGAACGGCAGCTACGAGCGGATCGACACGGTTCTGGTGACACTCGAACCCTGTACCCATAGCGGGCGCACGCCACCCTGCAGCGCTGCGCTCCTGGCCAGTCCGGCGCGACGCGTCTGGGTAGGCACCCGTGATCCCAACCCGCAGGTGCGTGGTGGCGGCATGGAGGTGCTGGTGGCGGCAGGCCTGTCGGTGCAGCTGATCGCTGACCTCCCCGTACCTGAGGCGCCGCATTTCGCGGCGATCTGCACGCGGCTGATTGCGCCGTTCAGCAAGTGGGTCCGGACCGGAGTGCCCTGGGTGACGGTCAAGCAGGCGCTGACTCGCGCCGGCAGCATGGTCCCGCCCGCCGGCCACACCACCTTCACCGACCCGGCGTCGCTGACCCTGGCGCACCAATTGCGCAAGGAGGCGGACGCGGTACTGACCGGGTCGGGGACCATCCTCGCCGACGATCCGGCCTTCACCGTGCGTCTGGTGCAGGACTTCCCCGAAAAACGACGGCAACTGGTGATCATGGACCGCCGCCGACGCGTGCCGCAGACCTACATCGAGGCTGCACGGGCGCGCGGCTTCGGCGTTTCCATCCATGCCGATCTGCACGAGGCGCTGACACATCTGGGCAGCAGCGGCTGCCTGGACGTTCTGGTCGAGGCCGGACCGGCGCTCACCCGGGCGGTACTGCAGACCGGCCAGTGGGACGAGCACGTGCTGATCCAGCAGGCCGCCCGCGACGGCGCGCCGGACAAGGTGCTGCTGCGGTCCCGCGCCGGTGACACAGCGCGGATCATGACCTCTCCACTCCGGCACGACATTGTCGGTGAGCCCGTGAGGGAGTCAGCATGACCCATCCGGCCCCTCCCCAGATCGAGCATGCTGGCGATGCGGCGCTGCCGACAGAGTTCTCCGCCGATCCCATGCGCATGCATGCCTTCGTCACGGCCGACGGGGTCGAGCACCTCGCCATCGTGTCGGCGCCCTGGCCTGACGTGCCGCTGGTCCGTGTGCATTCCGAGTGCCTGACCGGCGATGCGCTGGGCTCGCTGCGCTGCGATTGCGGCGCACAGCTCCGCGAGGCCATGCGGCTGGTCGGCGAGGCGGGTGGCATCGTGGTCTACCTGCGCGATCATGAGGGGCGCGGCATCGGGCTCGCCAACAAGGTCCGTGCCTATGCCCGGCAGGACGCGGGCGAGGATACGGTGGCCGCCAATATCGGCCTCGGCCTGCCGGCGGACAGCCGGGATTATGCCGCCGCGGCCGACATCCTCACCTGGTTCGGCATCGGGACGATCGACCTGCTGACCAACAATCCGGCCAAGGTCGCCGCCCTCGCGCGCCACGGCATCGCCGTCCGCCAGCAGCGGCCGCTGGTCGTGCCGCCCAACCGGTTCAACCTCGACTACCTGATGACCAAACAGGCGCGACTGGGTCACGACCTGCAACTGCCGAAAAGCTGACGACCCGTCGCCGTCTGCAGGTGACAAGTGGCCGGTGGTGGGCAAGGATGCGCGCCAATGAGGGGGACACGACTTTGACTGAACTCGACAGTGCTGCCGCGCCACTGCGTGGCCTGACCAAGATCACCGACATCCGGGCCATGCGGCTCGACAGCGGCTTCTGCCTCGTGCGTGTCGACACCGATGCGGGTGTTTCCGGCTATGGCGAGTGCGGCGACATCGACGGCACCCACGTGCGGGCGACCATCGACACGCACGCCAAGGGCGGCGGCCGCCTGCCGCATCTGGGACTGATCGGCAAGGACCCGCTGGCCATCAAGGTGCACCACCACAACATGTTCAGCATCTTCCCGCAGCGGCGGCGCGAGATGCAGGTGCTCTCGGGCATCGACATGGCGCTCTGGGACCTCGCCGGCAAGCTGCTGGGCCAGCCGGTCCACCAGCTGCTGGGCGGCCGCTTCCGCGATGACATCGCGCTCTATTCGCATTGTCCGCAGGGCGATTTCACCGATGCCGGTGCCTGGCCCGACCGCGTCGCCCAGCTCAGGGCCGAGCCGCAGGGCTTCACCGCCTACAAGGTGGATATCCACTCGTGCCTCGGTCTGCACATGCAGCAATATGTGCCGAGCCTGTCGCCCGGCGACATCCGCAAGGTCCGCCGCTCCTATGAGCTGGCGCGCGAGCATTTCGGCGAAGAGATCGACATTATCGTGCATTGCCACAACGAGCTCGATACCCCCAGCGCCATTGCCGTGGCCAAGGCGGTCGAGGAGATCAAGCCGCTCTACTACGAGGATCCGCTGCAGCCGGGCTATGCCGAAAACTGGATGGCGCTGCGTCGCCACACCAGCCTGCCGATCATGACCGGCGAGAACATCGAACTAGCCGAGCAAGCGCTGCCTTTCCTGCAGCACCAGGCCGTCGATTGCCTGCAGCCCGATATCTTCTGTTCGGGCGGCATCACCGGCACCAAGGCGATCGCCGATCTGGCCGCGCTCTATCGCACGCCGATGACGCTGCACAATGTCAGCGGCCTGCTGCTCAATCTGGCCAGCCAGCAACTGGGCGCCGCCATCTTCAACTGTCCGCGCATCGAGTGCGCGCATCGCGCCATCGGGCTGGAATGGGCGGCCGAAAACCCGCTGCAAATCAAGGACGGCCGCATGACCATCGGCACGGCGCCCGGCCTCGGCTTCCTGCCCGACCACGACTGGCTCAAGGGCCACCGCTACGCGGGCGAGCCGTACTGGGACTGATGTCGTTGCGAGGGGAAGTTGGTGGTGACCCCGATGAGACTACACAGTTTGTTTAAAATCAAGGGGTTAGAATGTTTTGAGGCCGTCAAATCTCCCGTATGTGCCCGTTGTAACCCTTATGCAATTTGGGAAATGTTCTAACCTTTTGGTAGGGCAAACGGCGGTCGGCTCAGCGACACGCGCGACGCGACATTGGCTATATAGGCAGCGCATCTCTGTAGAAAATTTGCGCTTAACACTGCAGGTATTGTGAGTATTGTATGTCGATATTTTTTTGAGGGAAAATATGAACCGCCTATCCTTACTTAAAGAGATGACGTTTGGTTCCCAGGTCGCCGAGGATGAGGTTCAGTTCCTCGAGAACTATTTTGTTCAGACCGATCAGTGGGTTCGTATTGAACGAGGCGAGATTGACATAATTCGTGGAGAAAAAGGCGCTGGCAAGAGCGCAATTTATCTTCTCTTGAAGAAGAATATTAACAAGTTTTTTGACCGCAAAATACTTCTGGTAAGTGGAGAAAACCCACGCGGTACGACCGTATTCCGTGACTTAATATCGGACCCTCCAGCTAGCGAGGCCGAGTTTGTAGTTCTTTGGAAAATCTATTTGTTAACTATCGTTTGCCACGAGCTGAGAGATTTTGGCGTAGATGATGGCGAGGTGGGTAAGGTATATGCCGCCTTGGAGGAGCAGGGACTTCTCGAAGCAAAGCTAAATCTTCCGGGGCTTTTGCGAATGGCCCAAAACTTCGCTCGGCGGCTTTTGGCAGGTGGGATTGAGGCAGGGGTGGAGCTTGACCCGAACTCAGGAGCACCTACTGGTATCATTGGACGAATTTCGCTCAAGGAACCGTCTGGGGAACTGCGCACGAAGGGCTATGCTTCTTTGGACGGCATGTTCACCCATGTGAACCGTGCACTGAAACTGAGCGGATATACGACTTGGATACTCCTCGATCGGCTTGATGTCGCCTTTGCGGAAAACCATCTTCTAGAAGCCAACGCGATCCGAGCCTTAGTACGTGTTTATAGCGATCTTGGAGCGCTCGAGAATATTGCCCTGAAGATCTTCCTCCGAGAGGACATCTGGAACCGCATCGTCGGTCCTGGCATGCGCGAGCTAAGCCACATCACTCGATATATCGTCATGCAGTGGACGTCGGAGATGCTCCGAAATCTAGTCATGCGTCGGGTGCTCAGTAACGATGTCTTCGTTGGTGACTATGGCATCAACCGTGATGCGGTGATGGCCGACATCAAGCTTCAAGACGAGCTTTTTGGGAGGATATTTCCCAAGCAGGTCGAACAGGGGCCTCAGAAAGCAACAACTTTCAACTGGATGGTGGCTCGGTGTGCCGATGGTTCTGGTAAGACTGCGCCCAGAGAGTTGATACACCTCTTGAACTGCATTCTGGGAGAGGAGATTAGGCGTCTTGAGCGCGGCGGGGCACCGCAGGGCGAGCAGCTATTCGACCGTACAGTGTTCAAGCTTGCGCTCCCTACAGTCTCGAGTGCGAGGCTTACAAGTTACATTTACGCTGAGTATCCCAAAGAGCGCGACCTTGTCGAAAAACTTGAAGGGCAGAAGGCCGAGCAGACGCCAGATAGCTTGTCAGGCCTTTGGCGTTTGAACCGAGAGGAAGCCATTGCAAAAGCACGGGAACTAGTGGCGATCGGTTTCTTTGAGGAGCGGGGATCGAAAGCCGAACCAACCTTCTGGGTGCCATTCCTATATCGCGATGCACTGAAGCTAGTGCAGGGCAAGGCCGATGCCGACGATGTCTAGTGCGCATCTCTAGCCCCCCGGCGGAGTGCGGGTGCTGCACGCACATACGTTACAGTTTTGGGTGGACACAAAAGTTGGAATTGCCGCCGAAGCTTTCAGTGCGTTGGCCACGTTGACCAATGCAGAAAGTGCGCCAATTGCAGCGGCGCATCGCTGCGTCTAGGACGTGCACGTTCTAACCTTCTCAGAAAAAACGTTCTAACCCACTGATTATCCACAATAGTGGCGACCCCGATGAGATTCGAACTCATGGCCTCAGGATTAGGAATCCTGCGCTCTATCCGGCTGAGCTACGGGGTCACATCTGCCACATAGCAAAACCTGCTGATCCTGCAAACCACCAAGTCCGGCGGGCGCCGCGCGCTGCGGGGCAAAACGGTCGTCGCCGCCCGGATGCCACGGCGGGTGACTCGATGTCCGGGCGGGCGAGCGGGCTGCCACCGTGCCTGCGGCGTCTACTTCCAGTCGACATGTAGTTATCAGTGAACGATTTGACGTGTCTTGCAGGGTAGTAGGCGTAAAGTTGACGATGTGAAGTAGAAATACCTCGTATAGTTCGTGCTGGATTATCTACTTATTGCAAATATGTATTCAACGGTCACTCTTGGTTTCTAACTTGCTACGGTTGACGACTGCTGCTGCGAGGCGGTATACGCCGCGCCTCAGACATCATCCAAGGAGAATATTG
The DNA here is from genome assembly GCF_055808595.1 of Devosia sp. J20-27. NCBI lineage: Bacteria > Pseudomonadati > Pseudomonadota > Alphaproteobacteria > Hyphomicrobiales > Devosiaceae > Devosia > Devosia sp. J20-27. The sequence goes on from NZ_CM147875.1 coordinate 1,559,838, forward strand.
CATGAAGAATTTCTGGAAAGGCGTGCTGACTGCGGTTGCTCTTGGTGCCGCGGCGAGCTTGCCAGTTCAGGCAACGGGCGCCGAGACGGCGTGCGGTACCGACAAGAAGATCGATATTGCCGAGATGGATTGGGCCTCAGCCTCCGCGCTGGCGCACATCCATGCGAAGATTCTGGCCGATGGCTACGGCTGCAACGTCGAGGTCGTGCCGGGCAACACCGTGCCGACCGCCGCGTCGATGATCGGCCGCGGCCAGCCGGCCGTTGCGCCCGAGCTCTGGATGAGCTCGATCGAGGACGCATGGGGCGAGGGTGAAGCCGAAGGTACCGTCAAGGACCTCGGCCAGGCCATCACCGACGGTACCATCGAGGGTGTGTTCATCCCGACCGCCGTGGCCAAGGCCAACAACATCGTCACCATCGACGATGCGATCGCGCAGCCGACGCTGTTTGCCGATCCCGAAGATCCGTCCAAGGGCCGTATCTACGGTGGTCCTCCGGGCTGGGCTGCCGAGCTTGCCGTTTCGAGCATGTTCGAAGCCTATGAGATGGAAGACAAGGGTTGGAACCTGTTCTCGACCGGTTCGGCTGCACTTGCCGCATCGATCCAGCGCGCCTTCCTGCGCGATGAGCCGATCATGTTCTACTACTGGGGCCCGACGGCCATCCTCGGTTCGGTCGATGCGACCAAGCTGGAAATGCCGCCGGTCGACATGGACATCTACACCTGCAACACGGATTCGGACTGCACCGAGTCGGGCAAGACCGACTGGCCGTCGTCGCGCGTGATCGTCGGCGCTGCCTCCTGGGTCGCCGAGGAAGCTCCGGCCGTTGCCGAGTACTTCGGCAAGGTGGGCATGCCCAATGACGAGATCAGCTCGCTCCTCGTCTATGGCCTCGAGAATCAGGCCGGTGGCATCGAGACCGCCGAGAACTTCCTGAAGACCCGTGAGGAAGTCTGGACCAAGTGGGTTCCGGCCGACGTCGCGGACAAGGTTCGCGCCAGTCTCTAGTCAATAGCAGCAGAGCTTTCGTGCGGCCGGGCCTTGCCCGGCCGCATTCTGCTTTCAAACGAGGCAACACATGTTTCCTGAAATTGTCGATACCAAGCCACTGCGCAAGGCGGTGGATGAAGGTCTGAACTGGGTCGTCCGCAACTGGGGCGACTTTTTCGAGGGCGCAGCCTATCCGCTGCTGATCCTGCTGCGCAGCATCGAACAGTTGCTGCTGGCCACGCCATGGTGGTTGATCATCTCGCTGCTCACCGGCATCGCCTGGCTAGCCACTCGCAAATGGCAGCTCCCCGCCGTGGTGCTGGTCTCCCTGCTGCTGACCGGCATCATGGAGCTGTGGAATGACGCCATGGTCACCACGGCGCTCATGCTGTCGGCGACCATCACCGCCATCATCCTCTCGATCCCGGTCGGCGTATGGATGTCGCGGTCGCTCAAGGTGCGGCAGGTCCTGACGCCGATCCTCGACCTGATGCAGACGCTGCCCAGCTTCGTCTATCTCATTCCGACGGTGATGATCTTCGGCCCGGGCAAGATCCCGGCGCTGATCGCCACCATCATCTATGCGGCGCCGCCGCTGGTGCGCCTCACCGACCTCGGTCTGCGCTCGGTCGATCCGGCGGTGATGGAAGCCAGCCGGTCGTTCGGCACCAATCCGACACAGCGACTGCTGGGCGTGCAGATTCCGCTGGCGCTGCCAACCATTCTCGCCGGCATCAACCAGACGACCATGATGGCGCTGGCCATGGTGGTCATCGCCTCGATGATCGGTGCGGGTGGCCTCGGTTACCAGGTGCTGCAGGGTATCGGCCGTCTGGAAGTCAGCCGCGGCCTGTTTGCCGGTCTCGGCATCGTTGTCCTGGCGATCATCTTTGATCGCATCACCCAGTCCTTCGGCAAGCAGCTGCAGGGACGCATCGGTCTGGCGGAGGCACGCACATGAGCGAGGTTTCGGAAAAAGAGCTGGCCATCAAGATCCGCAACGTCACCAAGATCTTCGGCAAGGATCCGCAGGGGGCGCTGGCCGAACTGCAGTCGGGCAAGTCGAAGTCGCAGGTGCAGGCCGAGACCGGCCACGTGGTCGGCCTCGACAATGTCTCGCTCGACATTGCGAGCGGGCAGATCTTTGTGGTGATGGGCCTGTCCGGTTCGGGCAAGTCCACCCTCATCCGGCACGTCAACCGGCTGATGGAGCCGACCGCCGGCGAGATCTTCGTGCACGGGACCGACGTGCTCAAGATGAGCCTCGAAGAGCTGCGGACCTTCCGGCGCACCCGTGTCGCCATGGTGTTCCAGAAATTCGGCCTGCTGCCGCACCGTTCGGTCATCGACAATGTCGCCTATGGTCTGGAGGTGCGGGGCGTACCCAAGCGCCAGCGTCTTGACGAGGCGGCCAAGTGGATCGAGATCGTGGGTCTGGCCGGGTACGAGAACTCGCAGCCGCGTCAGCTCTCGGGCGGTCAGCAGCAGCGCGTCGGTCTCGCCCGGGCGCTGGCCCTCGATACCGACATTATCCTGATGGACGAGGCGTTCTCGGCCCTGGATCCGCTGATCCGTTCGGGCATGCAGGATCAGCTGATCTCGCTGCAGAAGGAGCTCAACAAGACCATCCTGTTCATCACCCATGACTTCGACGAGGCGCTCAAGATCGGCGATCGCGTCGCGGTGCTCAAGGATGGTGCGGTGCAGCAGGTCGGCAAGCCGGAGGAGATCGTTCTCAACCCGGCCAACGAGCACATCGAGGAGTTCGTCCGCGACGTGAACAAGGCGCGTGCCATTCACGTCAAGACGATCATGGAAGCGAACACCGAACCGTGCGAAGTTGCAGTGCCTGCCTCGGCGCGCTGCGAGGATGTGCTGCCGCTGTTTGCAGACCATGAATGGGTGGGTGTCGTCGATGCCGACGGTGCCCAGATCGGACGCGTCACGGCCCGCCGGGTCATCAAGGCACTGGCGCGCTATACGCCAGCACCGGCGGAGCCGGCAGCGGCGAGCCTGGAGAACGCCTGACATGCGCATACTGGCAGCCATCGATGGGTCGATCTACGCGCAGAGCGTGATCGAGCATGCCGCCTGGGTCGCCGCACAGACCGGTGCGGACATCGACCTGCTGCATGTCATCTCGCCCGCCGAACTGCAGGCGCGCAGCCTGGCAGTGGCGGGTCCGGTGGTTGCCGGGGGCGCACCGTTCCTCGCGCAGGAACTTGCCCATGGCAATCGCGAGGAAATCGAGGATGCGCGGGTGCGGGCCGAGGTGCAGTTCACCCAGGCCCGCGCCACACTGGCGGAGCGGGGGGTGACCCTGGCCCGCGCCCGCATCCTTGAGGGCGACCTGCAGCAGACCATTGCCGAAGAGAATGCCGATGCCGATCTCGTCATCATCGGCAAGCGCGGGGAGAACGCCGATCTGGCGCGGTTGCCGCTGGGGTCCAATGTCGAGCGTGTGGTGCGGGCCAGCAGCAAACCCGTGCTGGTAGTGCCGCGCTCGTTCCGCGACATCGGTCGCTGCCTCGTGGCCTTCGACAGTGACGCGTCCTCGGCTGCCTCGGTGGACACTCTGGTGTCAGGTGGCCTTGTCAGGCCCATGCCCTGCACGGTGCTGCATGTCGGCCCGGCCGACGCCAAGTTGCAGTCACTGCTCGACAGTGCCGGCGAGCGCCTGCGGGCCGCCGGCTTCGAGGCTCGTGTCGAGGTTGCCGATGGCGATCCGGAGCGGGTCATCCCGGTCCGCGTCGTCGAGGACAATGTCGATCTCGTGGTGATGGGAGCCTTCGGCCGCTCGCGGATCAAGTCGCTGATCTTTGGCAGCCTGACCAGCGAAGTCACCCGGGCCTGCCAGACGCCGCTACTGCTTTGCAGCTGATTTTTCTGCTTCTGCCGCTGCCGCGTCAGCGGAAGAAATGCCGTCGCTGCTGACCCAGAGCAGGTAGGGCCCTTCGACGCCATCGCGGATGCGGATTTCAAAGTGGTTGCGCTCGGTGGCGTGCAGCGCATCCATGAGCATTTCGCCCAGCGCCCGCCGCGCCTCCGCCACTGCTTCTCCGATACTGTCGAGCTCGATGCCGATATCGTCCCGGACGGTGCCGTCGCGGTCGGATATGTCGAAGAAATAACGGGTCATCGTGGCTCCTGGTTCAATTGCAGGTAGGTGGGGTCGAATTCGGCAGCATCCACCAGTTTCTGCCAGTCGAGGATCTCGATATGGGAGCCTTTCCAGCTGACCAGTGCCTTGTCCCGCATCTCCTGCAGCACGCGGTTCACGTGTACAGCCGAAATGCCCAGAGTGTCGGCCAGTTCCATCTGGGTGATCGGCAGGTCGAAATGCGCGCTGCTGGTCTGCCCAGTAACATTGAGCCGGACGTAGAGCTCGCAGATCAGATGCGCCAGCCGGGCAAAGGCCGACAGCCGCCCCATGCCGACGATCCATTCCCGATGCACGGCGCCGTCCAGCAGCGTCGACAGCCAGAGCATGCGGGTCAGGTGCGGGTGGCGCCGCGTCACCGCCTCGAGATCCTTGTGGTCATAGACCACCACCGAGCAGGCGCTCAGGGCGCCGACGCTGTGGTCCATGGTCTTGAGCAGAAAGCTGTGCAGGTCGACGAAGTCGCCAGGGATGTGAATGGCGGTAATCTGCCGCTCGCCCCCGGCCAGCATGCGATAGCGGATCGAGTAGCCGCTGACCATGAGCGTACTGCGGGTGACGCGGGCGCCCTCCGTCACCATGTCGGTCCCGGCCATGAAGGTGCGGATCGGTCCGGCGATGGCGCGCAGTTCGCGCCGTTCGTCGGCCCGCAACTGGTCGCGCGCTCCCAGCCGCGCATAGAGCGGGTCGAGCAGGTCGTCGATGGCGTCGATCATCGCGACAATCTCCGGTGTCGTCCGGTTCGGATCATTCCATTCATACAGTCGATAACCGGCTGACCCGCCGCGGGGTTGCAGTTCGACCCGGCGCGGCTCCCCCTGCCGGCCTCCCGAAGCGGGGGCGTTGCCGCGCTGCAACAGTGGCCGGCAGCCCGCTGCAGGCGGATGATTTTTGCCGCAATTGCATGCTTTTATGCGCCGCGTCGATTTGGGGCGGATTTTGCGGATCACACATGCAGCTGGACTGGCCGTCATGGCGGTAAGCTTGGCCATGACCAGTGTATCGTCTGGCTGCGACGGCCTCGTCGCGGGTCCGAAGGGCAAGGTGGTGAGCGTCACCGACGGCGACACCGTGCTGCTCGACAACGACCTCAAGGTGCGCCTCGTCGGCATCCAGGCGCCCAAGCTGCCGCAGGGCCGCGAGGACTTCCCGGCCTGGCCGCAGGCCGAAACGGCAAAGGCGCGGCTCGAGGCCCTCGTCATGGGCAAGGATGTCGAGGTGCGTCATGGCGGCGAGACCCGCGACCGCTACGACCGCGTCCTCGGCCAGCTGTTCGTCATCGACGAACCGCAGCTGTGGGTGCAGCGGCAGATGGTGGCCGATGGCCTGGCGCGGGTCTACTCGTTCCCCGACAACCGGCGATGCATTGCAGATTTGATGGCCGCCGAGACCACGGCGCGCACGATGCGGCTTGGCATCTGGAGCGATCCCTACTACACCGTGCGCCGTGCGGACCGGCCCGACGCGATTGTTGCGCGTGCAGGCCAATACGAACTTGTCGAGGGACGGGTGCTGCTGGCGGAAAACTCCGGCGGGCGCGTCTTTCTCAACTTCGGCCGCTACTGGAAAGAAGATTTCACTGCCGTGATCGAGGGACGGGCGTTGCGCCTGTTCGTCGACAGCGGACTGGACCCTCTGGCGCTTGAGGGAGCGCTGGTGCGAATACGCGGGTGGGTGGACGACCGGGATGGTCCACGCATCGAAGTGACCCATCCCGAGCAGATCGAGGTTCTGGCCGCGCGATGACGTCCGTTCGCCGCACATTGATGAGAGCCCTGGCCCTGCCGCCGCTGGCCGTGTCGCTTGTGGCGCTGGTGGCGTGCACCAGCTTCGGGCCCAATATTGCCGTCAGCCAGACCGAGGGGCAGAAGGCCCCGGTCGTCTCGACCAGCAGTGATCCCGAAGAAGACGTGATCGGGGCGCGCGAACATCCGCGCATCGTCGCCTCCTATGGCGGCGTCTATCAGGACCGGCAGGCCGAGGTGATGCTGGCGCGCATCGTCGGACGGCTCCTGGTGGCTGCCGACCAGCCGAGCACCCGGTTCACCGTCACCATTCTCGATACCTCCGAGGTCAACGCCTTCGCGCTGCCCGGCGGCTATATCTACGTGACGCGCGGCATCCTGGCGCTGGCGTCCGACACCAGCGAACTGGCGGCCGTGCTGGCGCACGAGATCGCTCACGTCGTGCTCAAGCATGCGCGGGCCCGCACCAACCGCGTGCGCACCAACGAGATCGTCGACAAGGTGGTGAGCGGCGTGTTCGGCGCCAATGTCGAGACCGACCAGTCGTCCAACCGCGCCAAGCTGCAACTGGCCGCCTTCAGCCAGCAGCAGGAACTGGCGGCCGACAAGGAAGGCATCCAGATCTCGGGCAAGGCCGGGTACGACCCGCACGCTGCGGCGCGCTTCCTCGGCGCCATGAGCCGCTTTGCCAAGTTCTCGGCCGGTGAGGACGGGCAGCAGGACGATTTCCTCTCGTCGCACCCGTCGACGCCCGATCGTATCCAGAAGGCCATCGAGAATGCCCGCTCGTCGTTCGGTGCCCCGGGCATCGGCGAGACCGATCGCGAGGGCTACATGGCGGGCATCCAGGGCCTCGCCTTTGGCGACAGCCCCAACCAGGGCGCCATTGTCGGGCAGCGCTACATCCAGCCGTCGCTCAACTTCACCTTCACGGTGCCCAGGAACTACACCCTGCAGTCCTCCAAGGGCGCGGTGGTGGGTGTCGCCGGCGATGGCGAGGCGGTGCGCTTCGACAGCGCCGTGGTGCCCGAGAGCATGGCCCTGACCGACTATCTGAAATCGGGCTGGATCGCCGGACTGCAGCCCGGCACGGTCAAGCGCGAGAGCTATAACGGTATCGAGATGGCGTCAGGCGTCGCCGTCACCGACCAGTGGAACTTCCGCGTTGCCGTGGCCCGGCTCGGCGGCCAGGTGTTCCGCTTCATCTTCGCGGCCAAGTTCACCTCGCCCGCGTTCGAGCAGGCAGCGGCCGAGACCCTCAAGAGCTTCCGCAACACCACCGACAAGGACATCAAGCTAGTGCGCCGCCTCGTGGTGCAGAGCGTGGTGGCCGGCAACATGGATACGGCAGATTCGCTGGCCCGCCGGATGAACGGCCTGACCCGCGGCAACGACCTCTTCTACATCCTCAACAACCTCTACCCGGGCGATCCGCTGCAGACGGGCCAGAAGTACAAGATCGTCGTCGTGCAGTAGGATGTGACGGTAAAAGAAAAGGCCGGTCCAACGGACCGGCCTCGGGTATTTCTGCAGATGAAAGCGCCTCAGGCGGCAGCTTCCTCGGCGTCGTCGGCGGAATCGGTCTTGGGACCGCGGCGCGGGCTCTTCTGCAGGTTCTTTTCGATCAGCTGGATGGCTTCGGTCAGCGTCAGGCGGTTGACCGCACCGATTTCGCGGCTCATCCGGTCCATGGCCTGCTCGAACAGCTGGCGCTCGGAATAGGACTGCTCCGGCTGGTCGTCGGAACGATAGAGATCGCGCACGACTTCCGAGATCGAGATCAGGTCGCCCGAATTGATCTTGGCTTCATATTCTTGGGCACGGCGGCTCCACATGGTGCGCTTGACGCGGGCGCGGCCAGTGACGGTCTCGAGGGCCTTGGCGACCATGTCCTCTTCGGCCAGCTTGCGCATGCCGACGGACTTGATCTTGGCGACGGGGACGCGCAACGTCAGCTTGTCCTGCTCGAAGGAAATCACAAAGAGCTCAAGGCTCATGCCGGCGACTTCCTGCTCCTCGATGGAGACAATCTGCCCCACGCCGTGGGCCGGGTAGACGACGAATTCGCCGGTCTTGAAGCCTAGACGCTGCGTGGTCTTCTTGATTGACATTCTCTAACTCCTATCAACGCCGCCGATGGACAGGGTCTGGCGCAGACCGTCCATTTCTTACTTGCTTCAGCGCAGTACAAACCATCGCATCCGAGCGGTCCGCCCGACCTGCCGGATGCGTAAAAGACCTCAAACTGTCAAGAAAAAGGGTGCCAGTTGGCACGTGCTGGGTGATGGGTGTCCTGCATTGGTGGACGCACCATAGCACAATTTTTCGGCAAAATCAAAAACGACGAATCAACGCCCAGACCGGACGAGATTCGCCCGGTTTGCAAGCTTCACAGTGTCATTTCACCCGGGTGCGGGTCAGTCGCCCTCACCGGGGGCCGGCGAGAAATATTTCTCGAACTTGCCGGTCTCGCCGTCGAAATCCTTGGCATCGGGAGGCGCATCGCGCTTCTCGGTGATGTTGGGCCAGACGGCGGCATATTTGGTGTTGATCTCGAGCCAGGTGTCGAGGCCGCCCTCGGTGTCGGGCTTGATGGCCTCGGCCGGGCATTCCGGTTCGCAGACGCCACAGTCGATACACTCGTCCGGATGGATGACGAGCATGTTCTCGCCCTCATAGAAGCAGTCGACGGGGCAAACCTCGACGCAATCCATGTATTTGCACTTAATGCAATTGTCCGTGACGATATAGGTCATCTGGCCGTTCGGGTCCTCAGCGGAACTAGGGGATGGCAGGCCGGCGAGCCTGCGGGTCAGGTGCTAAACCGTTTTTCCCGTCGCCGCAAGCCGCCCGGATGCATGGCGGCATGGTCCATGATGCGGGGTTGACCTCAACCATGGTTGAGGGTGCAGACTGCGCTGCGCCGAGCTATTCGCCGTCGCCGGTGAGGCGGTCGGTGTCGCGGCGCTCTTTCTTGGTCGGCCGCCCGGCCCCCGCCTCGCGAAAGCCAAAGAGCGGCGGCGCCTCGGCCCTGGGCAGCGGCGGCGGCGAAATGTCTTCGTAGAGCCCCTGGGCTTCGGCGGCGGGGCCGCGGCGGCTGCCGGTATCAAGCACGCGCCAGACGCGCAGCTGGCTGTGGATGGTCATGGTGAGGACGTCGCCGGCGCCCACCTTGTGGTCGGAGCGGTCGGTGCGCTCGGAATTGACCCGGACATCACCGGCCTCGATCAGCTTCTGCGCCAGGGTGCGCGATTTGACGGCGCGCGAAAAGAACAGCCATTTGTCGAGCCGCTGCTTGTCCAAGCACCGCCCCTCGATCAGGACTTCGGGTTCTTGAGCGCTGCGAGAGCCGCCCAGGGCGAGTTGGGATCGATCTTGGTCTCGCGCTGTTCGCGCGGACGGTGTTCTTTCCAGTCGTCCTTGGGCTTGTCGAAGCGCTTGCCGCCGCCACCGCCCGGCTTGCCACCCTTGCCGTCACGCCGGCCCTCGAAACGCGGCCGTCCGCCCGACTTGCCATCGGCATCGGGACGGGTGAAGCGCTTGGGACGGTCCTGGCCCTCGGCGCCTGACGTGCCATCGGCGGCGGGTGCATTGGCGGAGCGGTTGCGACGCGGCCCCTTGTTGTCGTGGCGGGCATTGTCGCGGCGACCGCCGGGGAACCAGACCTCGTCGAATTCGGGCTCGGCCTTCTCGGCCGGCGCGGCCTCGGCAGCCACGTCGGGTCCATCGGCCTGAGATGCATCAGCCTGAGGTGCTGCAGTTGCTTCCGCAGCGGCCGCCGCTTCGGCGCCGGGAGCTGACGCGCCTAGATCGCTGGCAGCGGCATCGATCGCGGCATTGTCCGTTCCGGCCTCGGCGGCTGCCGGGGCAGGGACGCCCTCGATGGCCTCCTGGGCCGCATCGTTGACGGCCGCATCGGCCAGATCGGCGGCATCCGGTGCCTCGGTGGCCGTTGCTTCGGCAGCAGCGGCCTGCGGAGCGGCGGTGTCATCGGCTACTGGCGCGGGGGGCGGCGTCTCGACAACCTTGGGCGTGCGGCGCACGCGGTAGCCGAGCGAGGTCAGGATCGAGGCAAAGTCGTCGCCGGCCGTGCCCAGCAGCGATGTCATCTCGACGGTCACGCGGAAACCGTTGCCCTCGGCAACGCCGGCCGGCGGCTCGCCTTCGTGGCGCTTGGGATCCATGGCAATCAGCGGCCGGATGATATCGGCGAGGCGCTCCAGAATATCGACGCGTACGGCGCGCTTGCCGGCCACCTTGAAGCCCGCGACTTCATAAAGCTTGGGATTGACCTCGGGGTCGATCAGGAAGCTGGTGCGGCCCGACAGCACGATCTGCGGCAGGTCGGAGACGCCCGGCTGGCGGACGCCGCCGTTCTTGAGGGCCCAGAGGATCAGCGCCAGCTCGCGCGGCGCGGGTTTCAGGCTCATGGGCACGTAGATGTGGTAGGCCCCGAACTTGACGCCGAGCTTGCGCATCTTGGCGCGCACGTCCTGGTCCAGTCCCTTGACGTCGTCGGCCACGGCCGAGCGCGGCAGCAGGCCGAGATGCTCGGAGAGCTGGAAGGCGATGCCGCGGGCGGTGCCTTCAAGATCGGCGGGCTCAGCCAGCTGCATGATCGATTCAAGCTGCGTGTTGATGGAGTGGCGCAGCCAGAGGTTGAGCCGGTCCTGCACGCGTTCGAGCTCGGGGCCGCTCAGGCTGTCGTCGGCCAGCACCAGAAGGCGCGGCGCCAGCAGCGTCTCGCCCTCGGCCAGGTTGGCGACGACTTCGCCCCGCCAGCGCACGGTGCCGTCGGTGGCGAGCACGAATTCCTCATTGGGCGCGCCGGCGAGGCGCTCGGCCCGCTTGGCGATCTCGGGGGCGACCACCTGGCTGGCGGCGGCGCGCAGGTTCTTCGAGTCGCCGTCATCGGACCGCGCCAAGGTGAAGCGGAAGCCCTCGATCGAGCCAATAAGATGACCTTCGAGGCTCACTTCGCCGCGGTCGTTTACTTCAGGCGATACCATATGCTTGTCTCTCAAGTGGCGCATGAGAACGCTGGTCCGGCGGTCCACGAAACGCTGTGTGAGGCGTTCGTGCAAAGCGTCGCTCAGGCGGTCTTCAATGTCCCGCGTCTTTTCGCGCCAATGCGCGGGGTCTTCAAGCCAATTTCTGCGGTTGGCGACGAACGTCCAGGTGCGGATCTGGCGTATCCGGTTGGATAGCGTATCGATATCACCTGAAACATTGTCGCAGAAGCGTACCTGCTCGGCAATCCAGTCCTCGTCGACTTTGCCGCGCCTGATCAGATCGACATAGACGCGGGTGATGATTTCGCCGTGCTGCGCCGGCGAGATGTCGCGATAGTCGGGAATACTGCAGCAGGCCCAGAGCAACTCCACGGCGGCGCGATTGGTTGCCAGCGCGGCGGCCTCGTTGCGGGCCAGGAACTCCAGCGCATGCTGGTCGGTGGCCATCGGCACCCGGGTCAGCTGCTTGCGGTCCGGCGAGCGGTCGAGGCTGCCCAGCAGCCTGTCGAGCGAGGCGAAATCAAGCTCGCTGTTGCGCCACTGCAGCACCCGGACCGGTTCGAAATCGTGGGTTTCGAGCCGGACGATCAGTTCCTCGTCGAAATCGCCGGCATTGCCGGTGACGCCGAAACTGCCGTTGATCATGTGGCGGCCGGCGCGGCCGGCGATCTGGCCAAACTCCGCCGGGGTCAGCGGCCGGGTCTGGTGGCCATCGAACTTGCGGTCGTCGGCGAAGGCGACATGGTGGACATCGAGATTGAGCCCCATGCCGATGGCGTCGGTGGCGACGAGAAAGTCGACATCGCCGTTCTGGTACATGTCGACCTGGGCATTGCGGGTGCGGGGGCTGAGGGCGCCCATTACCACTGCCGCGCCGCCGCGCTCGCGGCGGATCAGTTCGGCAATGGCGTAGACCTGGCTGGCCGAGAAGGCGACGATGGCCGAGCGCTTGGGCTGGCGCGAGATCTTCTTGGAGCCCGAGTAGAGCAGTTCGGAAAAGCGCGGCCGGTAGATGATGTCGGCGTCCGGCAGCAGGGCACGGATGACGGGTGCCATGGTGGCGGCGCCCAGCAGCAGCGTTTCGTGGATGCCGCGGGCGTGCAGGATGCGGTTGGTGAAGACGTGGCCGCGGTCGAAATCGGTGGCCACCTGGATTTCGTCGATGGCAAGGCACTCGACCGGCATGTCGAGCGGCATGGCCTCGACGGTACAGACCCAGTAGCGCGCCTTGGGCGGAACGATGCGCTCCTCTCCGGTCACCAGCGCCACGTGCTGGGCGCCGATGCGGTCGACGACCTTGTGGTAGACCTCGCGCGCCAGCAGCCGCAATGGCAGGCCGATCATGCCCGAGCGGTGCGCCAGCATGCGCTCGATGGCGAAGAACGTCTTGCCGGTGTTGGTGGGGCCGAGGATCGCCTTGAGCGAGCCGGAATTACCTGCGGTCATCTATCGCTATGTAAGGAGGAACGGCGCGCGATGCGAGTGTTTCAAAGGGAGACCAGATTTCTCCCGTTTTGGGCGCCGGAGTTAAGGGTTGGCACGAAACGCGAACAAAACGAGACAGAATCGGCCGCGACTCGAAAATCCGCCTTTGTTCACCCCAGCATATGGTGTGCCACCCGCTGATTCTAGCGCTAGAGGCGATCAAAGGTGTGCGTGATCCCCGGTTTCTCCCCCGAAACGGTTCAGCTTCCTTACCAGAGTGCTAATTTCGGCCCTCTGGCGGCCCGATGCCGGTAGTTGTGAAGCGAAGGTAAACGGCTCTGGTGCAAATATTTTTTTGCATGTTCATGGGGGAGCGCCCGGCGCACGGGGATCGCCGAGGCGCATATTGAGAAAATCGGCATTGACCGTGCCATCGCGGGACGGCCCGGGCGTTAGGACGCTGTTAACCATGAATGCGGGGCCGGCGCTTTCGGAGCGCAGTTCGCCGCATCATGGTCTCAGGCCCGCCGGGATCGACCGCTTCGACAACCTGTGCCGCTTCGGCACGGAAACCGGCAGCCTGAGACGCGCGCGTTAACTCCTGCATCAAACCGTGAACGAACATGGGGCGAATCGTGGGCCTGTGGATAAAAGTGCTTTGTTCACCCACACTTGGTGGTGGTCGCCAGGCTGCCGACCCACAAGCGACCCGATATCGGACCGATCCGACCGCACGATCGGGGGTCCGACGTTCATCTCCGTCACCAAAGCCTTAAGAAATCAGGGTTTTCCTGCCAGCGCAGGCAAGTGTTAGCAGCCGGTTAACAGCACCCGCTGTCGAAGATTTCTGCTGCTCACCTTTGCATCCCCGGCCGGCGGCGGCCTTGAGGCGCAAAATTGAGGAAAAAGCCTTTGACCGTCCCGGCATGGGACGCCCGAGATCTTCATGTTTCGCTAACCATAAATGTGGCGGCGTCTGGTTGAGACTTCCGCGGCCTGGCGTCCGCACCCGGTTCGAGTGTCGGAGGCACGCGCCATCGCCGGTCTGTTGCCGGCGCGGCGGGGCCGCGGAGAAAATGCTCAGCAGTCGGCGGTGAGCGGGACCCAGTTGCTGGCCACGGTGCTGCCGGGAATGACGACGCGGTATTCCGCATCGATCGGGGTGACGATGTTCATCGGCTTGGAATAGCTGCCCATGATCACGCCATTGGCGCCCTTGACGGTGGTGACGTTATAGGGGCCGGACACCTGGCCGCCCTTGCGCACGATCAGGATCGGCAGGGTGCCGGGCTTGTTGGTGCGGACCCAGGCGGTCAGCTTGGCCGGGCCGGGGCAGATATTGTTGGCCGGCGAGATGATGCCGAGCTGGGCGCTGGTCGCCTTGAGCTTGACCTGGCCACCGGCCTTGAGGTCGAGGGCACTGGCGCTGCCGGTGACGGCAGTCAGGGTGAGCAGCGCGATGAGGCCGGCTTTGAGGGTCGAGGTCATGGTGTGCTTCTCCGTTGGTGCAGAGAAGATGTGGCCTGGGGATTGAACTCCGCCTGAGCGATGCGTTTATCCGAGGTTCATCGTGGCGGCCGGCAGAGCGGTCTTGCGCCCGGCGGGTTCAGTTGCCGATCGGAAGGCGCAGGCCGACGGTCAGGGCGTGCGATGCCATGCGGAAGTTATAGGGCTCCGTTGGCGAATTGTTGGGCGGAGGCGCCACCGGCACACCGCCACCGCTCGCCTGTCCCAGGTCGGTATAGCGATAGGTGAAGTCCAGAGTGCCGTTGCCGCCTATCAGATCGGCCAGGGCAAAGGACACGCCGCCCCCGGCAGACCACGCCAGATTGATCTGATCGCTGCCGCTCCAACTGCGCGTCGTCTGCGCAGACGCGGCATTGTTGCGGGTCCATTCGCCCATCGAGACGCGGGCGATGCCGACGCCGCCGGTGAGGAAAGGCTGGATAGCCGACTCCGAGCCCGAGAGTGTCAGCGGCTCGACATAGAGATTGGCCATCAGCGCGAACGCGGACACGGCGCCATGGATGTCGGTCGCATGGTCGCCGGCGGGCGAAGGGTTGCCGCCCACGGCCGTGAGATAGGTGCCATCGACCTGCGTGGAACTGACGAAGCCGGCCGAGCCGTCGACGCGGACGCCGTTGCCCCAGTCATAGCCGAGGCCGATGCCGCCGGTGACCGATACTGGGCGATTGAGCGAAAAGGTAATGCGCGGGTCGCCCGCGCCGCCCGGACCATGCCAGTAGCCGCGGTCGGTAGCCAGCACATTGGCGCCCAGTTCGCCGCGGACGAACCAGCCTTCGTAGCCAGACACCACCGTGTCCTGAGCAAGCCCTGAGGCGGTCGTGCCGACGAGCAGCATTGTGGCAAGGGTCACTGTCTTGAGCGGGTTTGCGAGCATAGGTGGCCTCCTTGGGTATTCCGGGATCGACATCGGCGAGCCGCTCCCGCCATGCACTGATCGGCAGAGGACCGCGCCCGTGCTTCTGCACGGCAGTCCGTGACTATTCGCAATCCCGCTGCCTGACATTGATGGCCGTCAAAGCCGTGCGCGAATTCTGTTCCGATACTCGGTCAGCGGGCGGATTCCATCCCGTCCATCATGCAAACTTGGAGATCCGGCATGTTCAGAAAGATATCGCAGCGCTGGCTTTTGAGCGGAGTCGCGGCCGCCGCATTGCTGGTTGGTTCGGGCGCCTTGCCCGGAACCGTCGCTTCCGCAGCGGAAGGCAAGGGCACGCAGACCCAAACCCAGACCGGTCCAAATGCGGGCGCTGGTGGCAATTCGGACCAGGCAGGCGAAGGCGGCAAGGGCGCCATGGGCGGCGGCGTCGGCAGCGCCGCGGAAGAGGAGTCGGACGGCAAGGGCCCCAAGGCGGGCCAACCTGCGGGTGATAGCGGCGGCAAGCCGATCTGGGCCCAGGAAGGTATCCCGGAGGTTGAACTGGGCCGTCTCAGCGTCATCCGCAGTCCTGATCGGGTTCTGGACCACGCCCTCGACGAGGCCGTGAACAATTTCGATCCGGCACTGACCAGCATCTACGAGATGAGTGTCCTGCAGTTCGATGTCTATATCACGGCGCACTGGGATGACCCGGATTTCGCCATCATCGACTCGCCTCTCGAAAATCTGGCTCTGCTCAAGGAGCTCTGGACGTTGCAGACGACCAGCCTGCCTGTCGATCTGACCCAGACCAACATTATCGAACTCTCCGCTATCTTCATCGGCGTGGCGTCCGACAAGGCCATTCCGGTCAGCGTCGACACCATTATTGCTCTGGCACGGATCACGGGCGTGGACATGTCGCTCGCGACGGCGCAGGCGATCGCCGACAAGGCAGACGACGTTCGCGAAGCGGTGGCCGCCGCGCACGACGCCTAGTCGTAAGGCATGAACTGTTGCGAAGGTCGGGCGATTGCCCGGCCTTTGGTGTTGCTGCCCGCCGTCCGCCCCGGCCGCCGTTAGTGCCGCAGGCGGGTCAGCACCATGGAGAGGTCGCCCATGCTGGTGGTCAGCAGCACACGATAGGGGATGAAGGTGTCGGTGCCGGCCAGCGGCGCATACCAGATCAGGATGCGGTCGCTTTCCTTGAGGTAGTTTGTCACTTCCGACGTGGTGAAGTGCCCCGAGATCGGGGTGTAGCGGATGTTGCAGAGAATCACCGGGCCCTGGTAGCCGGTCTTCTTGCTGGTCGCCTGGTCTTCCTTGGTGAAGCGCAGCGCGATGTTGAAGCGCTCGAGGCCGGTGAAAACCTGCATCTTGCGATTGCAGAGGTTCTTGTCGAGCTTGCCGCCCTTGAGCACGAAGGCGGCGATCATGTCGTTGACGCCGCGCAGGTGCTTCCGCTCGATGGCCACCCGGTCGATATTGTTGAGCAGTGGCGGATTGACGACAAAACTCTCGACGTTCCTGCCGGCATAGGTGATGGCGACGGTAAAATCCTCGCCGCCACTGGAGGTCAGCAGGTCGAAGCGCTGCGAGGTCAGCGCGCTCGGCGACGATGGCCCCTCGGACTCGATCTTGCCGCTGCCGCTGGCCACCAGCGTGGCAAGACCGGTGATCCGGGCGTCGACATTGAGCTTGTAGTGCCGGTCGTCGTCCTCGAGCGCGATGGTCACCGCGGCGATATTGTTCTTGCCCAGCGACACGCTGTAGTCGGCGACGGCCGCGACCGGGGCGGCGACCGCAGGCCATGTCAGGGCGCCAAGCGCCAGGATCAGGGCTCCCGCAAGCGACGGCAATCTCAAGGACAAATCAACCTCTGGCACAGGTTCGGGTGCGAACGAATCGACGGGCCCGAAAATGCCTGCTCCGCCGGAGCGAGGCAAGGTATTCACCGATTTGCGATGCTGTGGCGGCAGGGACACGCAGGCCAAGCTTGCATGAATTGCATCTGGACTCGCCGTGCATCGATGTGGAAGTAAGCACCAGCGTCAGAGTTTATGCCATTCGAGGGCCTTGATTGATGCTGCGTGCCTGTTTCCTGACATTTGTTCTCGGCCTCACCGCCATTCTCGCGCCCACGGCCGCGACGGCGGGCAACGAGTACCGCTACCCTGAAAAGACGGTGCTGTCGCAGTATGACGAGGCGGTGTTCTTCTTTGGCGGACGCTTCCACACCGGCTGGTTCGTCGAAAGCTTCTACCCGTGGCAGGCCGATTGGGACGACACCTATGTGCTGGGCGCCGGCTATCAGCGCACCTGGCTCGACTGGAAGGATCTGCGGATCGGCGGCGAGGTGGGCGTGGGCGGCCGGTTCGGCAGGGATGCCTCGTCGGCCGAGTTCTGGGCGGCGATCTTTGCCCGCTATGACGGGTTCGCCTATGGCAATTTCCGCGTCACGCCGATCTTTTCGATCGGCCTGAGCTATGCCACCGGCACGCAGGGCTACGAATCCACCCGCATGACCGAGTGGGGGCGCTATCAGCCGCTGCTGGTCTATCTGGGGCCGGAAATCGCCGTGTCGCTGGTCGATCAGCCGCAGTGGGAAGTCTTCACCCGGTTCCATCACCGGTCCGGCGCCTATGGCCTGATTGCCGACATGGATGCCTCCAATGCGGTGACGGCGGGCCTGCGCTACAAGTTCTAGTGCCGCTGATACGCCGTTACGCGTCGATATCTTGACGAGACCGGCCCGTTTCTCTATGGAACGCGCACAATCAAGAACAGACTCCAGCCCGTTGCGCGGGATTTCTCGCGCCGAGGGCCTTTGACACAGGATAAAGACCAGATGGCACGCCGCTGTGAACTGACCGGTAAAGGCGTTATGACCGGTAATACCGTGAGCCACGCGCTCAACCGCACCCGTCGCCGGTTCCTTCCGAACCTGCTCAACGTCACGCTGCTGTCGGACGTGCTGGGTCGCGGCGTCAAGCTGCGCATCTGCGCCAACGCGCTGCGCACGGTCGAGCACCGCGGTGGCCTCGATGCGTTCCTCGTCAAGTCCAAGGACGACGAGCTGAGCCCCCGGGCGCTGCTGCTCAAGAAGGAAGTGCGCGCGGCCCTCGCCGCCTAAGCCACATTTCTCATACAGTTTCGAACCGCGCGGTGGCCCCGGGTCCCGCGCGGTTTGCTTTTTCCGGCCTTTGCACTAAGAAGGCCACCGCTGCGCCGGTCTGATGCCGGAGGGCAGCTTCAACAAAGGTGCGTCATGCTCGCTCGCTTTACCCACCCGAGGTTCGTCCTCGCGGTTCTCGCCATGGTCGTTGTCGTCACGGCCTCCAATATTCTCGTGCAGTATCCGGTGCAGTTCGATCTGGGCCCGCTGCATCTGGGTGACCTGCTGACGTGGGGCGCCTTCACCTATCCGTTTGCCTTCCTCGTCACCGATCTCGTCAACCGGCACGACGGCGCGGGCCGGGCCCGCATCGTCGTGGTCTTCGGCTTCGTGGTGGCACTGGTGCTGTCGGTCTACCTCGCCACGCCGCGCATCGCGATCGCTTCGGCGACGGCTTTCCTCGTCGGCCAGTTGCTCGACATCGCCGTGTTCAGCCGCCTGCGCGCCAGCCGCAACTGGCTGTTGCCGCCGCTCACCGGCTCGCTGCTGGGGTCACTGCTCGATACGCTGATCTTTTTCACGATCGCCTTTGCGCCGGTGCTGGGCTTTGTCGACCTGCTGTTCGGCATGGAAGACGGATCACTGGGGTTCGGCGCGCCCTGGCTGGGCCTCGGCCCCGAAGTGCCGCTCTGGACTTCGCTGGCCACCGGCGACTTCCTGGTGAAGTTCCTCGCGGCGCTGCTGCTGCTGGCGCCCTATCGCCTCCTGATGGGCCGCATCATGCCGCTGCCCGAGATCGGTGCGGCCGCAGCCAGACCCTAGGGCCTGGCGCTCAGGTGCTCGTGGACGATGCGCCAGCCGGCGCCGGTTCGGGCGAGCACCGTGGTGCCGCGGCCTGATCCGGACTGCGTGCCGGCGCGCCAGTTGAAGCGGTAGGTGCAGGCAGCTGCCGTATCGCCTTCGGCAATCCAGTCGATCTCGTCGAGCCAGTAATGCTCGTCGCTGCCGAACGCGGCCCAGGTGCGCTCGAATGCCCGTCGGGCCGCGGCGAGGCCGCGATGGGTGCCGTCGGAAAACCAGAAGCTCACGTCGGGCGCCAGCAGATCGAGCAGCAGGTCGAAGTCATGGGCGTTGATCCGCTCGCCATAGGCGGCGAGGGTTTCACGGGCGTTCACGGCGTTTCCGGCAGCGAAAACTCCAGCAACAGGTTCCGCTCCCAGTCGTTGAAGTTGTTGTCCGAGATCAGCGTGATGCGTGTCAGCCCGTCGGGGCCGGTATGCACCGCGAGCCCCTCCATGTTGTCGATATCGCCGCCCGACGCATGCAGCAGCACTTCGCCCCGCATATGGGCGCCGGGGCGCACCTCGGCGGCGGGAATGCGCTTGAGATGCATGGTGAAGCTGAGCAGCACGACGCCGCGCTCGAGCACCAGCAGGTCGCCATTGGGCAGGAAGGCGCAGTCGGTGGGGTTGGTGCCGTCCGACGAAATATAGCTCAGCGGCCCCTTGTCGTTCTGTCCCAGCAGCCAGGCCGAGTGCTGGCCATCGTCATCGATCACGCCTTCGGTCAGCAGCAGGGTCGAGCCGGCAATCGGCGAGGCGGGCGGCGCGATGCAGAGCGATTCCAGGCTGGCATTGGTGCGCGTCTCGGTGAGCCAGTCGGGGATCGTCACCTCGCGGGCGGGGCCGGCGGGCATGGCATCGACAAGCTGGAAGTCGGCGACGCGCGTGAGGTTCTCGAAGCCCACGCGCAGCGCGGCCGGCTGACCGTCGCGGACAATGACGGCCAGCGCTTCGGCATCGCGGGCAAAGGCCCGCGGCAGTTCGTTGCCCTTGGAGTTCTGGATCGGGTTGACGCGCACGCCGACGAGGCTGAGTGGGCGGTGCTGCTCGTCATAGATCAGCTGGCCGGAAACGAAATTGCCACGGTCCGAGACCATGACCAGCCGGCCATCGGGGCCGGTAAAGCCGAGGCCCGACAGTCCGCCAAACGTGTCGGACGGGCTCTGCATCTCGATGCCGCCCCGCCAGATGACGCCCTGCACCGTCTCGCCGATACCGGCGCCCATGAAGCTGGTGATCGGCACCGCCACGACGGTTTCGGGCACCGGCTCGCCGGCGCCCTGCGCCTGCGCTGCGGACGTCAGCAGGGCCGTTCCGCCGGCACCAATCCAAGCTACCAGCAAACCTGCGGCAAGACTGCGCGCAAGGGGTGCCGGATAGCTCATCCGAAGCGGCCTCTCCGCTGCTTTTCGGCCGGCGGCTCCTCGTCAAACAGCGAGGCGAGTTCGTCGGTCAGCGCGCCGGCCAGTTCCTCGGCGTCGAGCAGGGTCACGGCGCGGCGATAGTAGCGCGTCACATCATGGCCGATGCCGACGGCCACCAACTGGATCGGCGAACGGGTTTCGATGTCTTCGATCACCTGACGCAAATGGGCCTCGAGATAGTTGCCGGCGTTGACGCTCTGGGTGGAATCATCCACCGGCGCGCCATCGGAAATCACCATCAGGATGCGGCGGTTTTCGGGCCGCGACATCAGCCGCTTGCGCGCCCATTCGAGGGCCTCGCCGTCGATATTTTCCTTGAGCAGGCCTTCACGCATCATCAGGCCGAGATTGCGCCGGGCATGCCGCCAGGGTTCGTCGGCGGCCTTGTAGATGATGTGGCGCACATCGTTGACTCGACCCGGATTGGCCGGCCGGCCGGCCTCCAGCCAGGCCTCGCGGCTCTTGCCGCCCTTCCAGGCGCGCGTGGTAAAGCCGAGGATCTCGACCTTGACGCCGCAGCGCTCCAGCGTGCGCGCGAGGATGTCGCCGCAGATCGCCGCAATGGTGATCGGGCGGCCGCGCATCGAGCCGGAATTGTCGATCAGCAGCGTCACCACGGTGTCGCGGAAGTCGGTGTCGCGTTCGACCTTGAAGCTGAGCGCCTGCATCGGGTCGGTCACCACGCGGGTGAGCCGTGCCGTGTCGAGCAGGCCTTCCTCGAGGTCGAACTGCCAGCTGCGGTTCTGCTGTGCCATCAGGCGACGCTGCAGCTTGTTGGCCAGCCGCGCCACGGCGCCGGCGAGGCTTTCCAGCTGCTTGTCGAGCGCACCGCGCAACTGCTCCAGCTCCTCGACCGGGCAGAGGTCGGAGGCCTTGACGATCTCGTCGTACTTCTGGGTGAAGATCTTGTAGTTGAACTGGTTAGCGAACTCGGAAGCATTGGCGCCGGGCGGCGGATTCGGCGCGTCCTCGCCGGCCTCGCTCGATTCCTCTTCCTCGCTCTGGTCGAAATCGGCCTCGGCACCCTCGACCTCGCCGGTCTCTTCGGACTGGCCCGGGGTCTGGTCTTCGTCGGCCTCGGCGTCTTCACTGTCGCCTTCGCCCTGTTCAGGATTCTTCTCGTCGTCCTTGCCGCGCTCGGGTTCCTGGTCGTCCCCCTGCTCGCCGTCCTCGCCCTCGGCGTCGTCGAGGTCGCTGTCGGGCACGAGGCTGAGGTCACGCAGCAGCTGCCGGGTGGCGCGCGAGAACAGGTCCTGGTCCTCGAACTGGTCGAGCAATGTGGTCAGCGAATTGCCGGCCTTCTGCTCGATTTCCTTGCGCCAGAGGTCGACCAATGCATGGCCCGAGGGCGGCACGGGAATGCCGGCGACGCGCTCGCGCAGGATGAGGCCAAGAGCCTCGGCGATCGGTGCATCGGCCTTGTCGTCGACCTGCGCGAAATTCTGGCGGAACAGCCGGTCTTCGAGCATCTCGTGGATATTACCGCCCATGCCGGGCATGCGCACGGCCCCCAGTGCCTCGACGCGGGCCTGCTCGAGCGCATCATAGGCGGCGCGGGCATCGGGCTCGGCCGGCGCGCGCTTGCGGTGCACGTCGGGGTCGTGGCTGGCGAGCCGCATGGCCATGGCATCGCCCTGGCCGCGGGCAATGGCAATGTCACGCCGGGTCGGCAGCCGCGGCAGGTTGGCGAGCCGCGCCTTGTCGCTGGTCAGGATCGGCCGGTCGGCCGAGAAGCTGACCTCGAGTTCGCGCTTGCCGCCGACGGCGCGCACAGTGGCGCCGACCGCGGCCTTGAACGGCGCGGTCGGATCCGGGCGGTTGCCTTTTCCGCGGGGAGGTTGTGCCATGATGCTAGGCGGTGACGGCCAGATTGGCGGCCGATTCCGGCAGGTCCTCGCCAAACACGCGCTGGTAGAACTCGGCCACAACGGGGCGTTCGAGCTCGTCGCACTTGTTGAGGAAGGTCAGCCGGAACGAGAAGCCGACATCGCCGAAGATCTGGGCGTTCTCGGCCCAGGTGATCACCGTACGCGGGCTCATCACGGTCGACAGGTCGCCGTTGATGAAGGCCGAACGGGTGAGATCGGCGAGCCGCACCATGTTGCCGACGATCTTCTTGCCGGCCTCGTTCTGGTACTGCTTGGCCTTGGCCAGCACGATGCCGACTTCCTTGTCATGTGGCAGGTAGTTCAGCGTGACCACGAGGCTCCAGCGGTCCATCTGGCCCTGGTTGATCTGCTGGGTGCCGTGATAGAGGCCCGAGGTGTCGCCGAGACCAATGGTGTTGGTGGTCGAGAACAGCCGGAACGCCGGGTGCGGGACGATCACGCGGTTCTGGTCGAGCAGGGTCAGGCGGCCCGATTGCTCGAGCACGCGCTGGATCACGAACATCACGTCGGGACGACCGGCGTCGTATTCGTCAAACACCAGCGCGATGTTGTTCTGCACGGCCCACGGCAGGATGCCGTCGCGGAATTCGGTGATCTGCTTGCCGTCCTTGAGGACGATGGCGTCCTTGCCGACCAGATCGATACGCGACACGTGGCTGTCGAGGTTGACGCGGACCAGCGGCCAGTTGAGGCGCGCCGCGACCTGCTCGATATGGGTGGACTTGCCGGTGCCGTGGTAGCCCTGCACCATGACGCGGCGGTTGAAGGCGAAGCCGGCGAGGATGGCGAGCGTGGTGTTGCGGTCGAACAGATAGTCCGGATCGACGGGCGGCACATGCGCGTCAGGCTCCGCATAGCCCATGACCTTCATGTCGCTGTCGATCTTGAACGTCTCGCGGACTGAAAATTCCTTGTTCGGCAGATTGGTGTAATCGGGCATTTTTCTGAGGCTCTTCAGGGAGAATAGGTCAAGGCGGCTGCCTCGAAGGATTGCGGGCTTCATAGCAGCTAGAGTGCGGCGGTGGTAGGGCGGATTTCGCGGCAGCGTTCGCCCCCTCCCTGACCTGGGCCGGTGGCCCTGGTCGCAGCAGAGAGGGGCTTGGCGGACGGCTATCCCTTCCGCGCCAGCCAGATCAGATGCCGCGAGCCGCCGCGCTTGCCGTTGGCGCGGGCCTTGACCTCTTCGACCTGGAAGCCGGCGCGGCCGAGCCGCCTGGTGAACGCGTCGTCGGCATGGGCCGACCATACCGCCAGCACGCCGCCGGGCCTGAGCGCCGCCCTGGCGGCGGCAAGGCCGGGGGCATTGTAGAGCCGGTCATTGCCGGGCCGGCTGAGGCCCTCGGGGCCGTTGTCGACATCGAGCAGGATGGCGTCATAGCCCGCCTTGCCGGCGGCAATCACCTTGCCGACGTCGGCCTCGATGATCTCCACCCGCGGGTCGTCGAGGCAGCCCTTGAACACCGGCGTCAGCGGGCCTCTGGCCCAGGCGACGATGCCGGGCACCAGTTCGGCGACGACGATCCTGGCGTCCGGGCCGAGCAGGGACTGGGCGCGGCGCAGGGTAAAGCCCATGCCGAGGCCACCGATGAGAATGCGGGCGCCCGGCCTGCCCGACAGCGGCGTGCAGGTGACGTCGGCAAGCACCTCTTCGGAGCCGCTCATGCGGCTGGTCATCAGCGGGTTGGTGCCCACCATGATCCAGAACTCGTCGCCGCGCTGCATCAGCTTGAAGATGTCGCCGCCCGGAACTTTGGCCGTATCGAGCTGAACCCAGGGAATCATGATGCACCTCGTGCTGAGGTCCCGGCATAAACCGTGACGGCGCCCGCGCCTAGCGTCCGGCGGTGCGGGTCTTCGGCAGTCTGGGGCGCATGCCCAGGGTCACCGGCACGCCCTTGAGCCAGAGCTTGAGGGCTTCCCAGTGGATGCCGGCAACCACCTTGAAGGTCATCAGCGGGTAGACGATCGCGGCCTTGAGCAGGGCGGTGTCGGTCAGCGCTTCGCGCCGGCCCTCGAACCAGGCAGTCAGCAGGCCGCCATCCTCGTCGGAGAGGGAAATGCCGGTGAAAACCTCGTCGGCGGGCGGCCGCACGGTGAAGCGATAGTGGCCGGCCAGCGTGTTGAACGGCGACACGTAGAAGGCCTTCTTGTT
Organism: Devosia sp. J20-27; assembly: GCF_055808595.1. Lineage (NCBI taxonomy): Bacteria > Pseudomonadati > Pseudomonadota > Alphaproteobacteria > Hyphomicrobiales > Devosiaceae > Devosia > Devosia sp. J20-27. Next base: position 1,583,979 of record NZ_CM147875.1, read on the forward strand.
GGTGTGCTCGATGGCGGGCGCGTCGGGCGCCTCCACCACGTTCTGGTAGAAGTGGTGCTCGCCAAAGGTGTTGCGGACCTCATAGACCAGCATGATGGTGCGGCCATCGGCATCCTCGGCATAATAGACCGTCAGCGGGTTGAAGGCGTAGCCGAACAGCCGCGGATAGCAGAGCATGCGGATGCGGGCGACACGGTCGCCCAGTCCCGCTGCCTGTGCCTTGCGGCGGACGAAGTCGGCGGGGGATGTCCCGTCATGCGCACCGAAATCGCGAAAGGCGATGGAAAACAGGTTGAACCGGTTGGCCGAAAACAGCTTCAGCCGGTCCGACAGCTCGTCGATCCGGTCGAGGTCCACCAGCATGGTGAAGACGCTGTATTTGAGGCTGTGGCGCCTGGGCCGGGCGCGCTTGTGCGCAACCGTGCCGTGATAGAGCGCCCCATCCTCGTGGCGTTCGGTCATTCAGCTGCCATCACGGGTTCGTCCCAGTTGTGCGCAATGCGGTCGCGCTGGCCCTTGGCGGCCCAGGGGCGGCTGACGGTGCCGATGCGCTCGGCGACCTCGAGGCCGGCCTGCAGGCCGTCCTCGTGGAAGCCATAGCCCAGCCAGGCGCCGGCAAACCAGGTGCGCTGCACGCCCTGGATGCGCCACATGTCGCGCTGTGCCCCGACCGCCTCGCCATCGAACAGCGGATGCTCGTAGTCGATGACGCGCTGCACGGTGCCCGGCGCGAAATCGTGCATCGGGTTGAGCGTGACAAAGAGATTGGTCTGCGTCGGCAGTGGCTGCAGCAGGTTCATCCAGTAAGTCAGGCTCAGATGCGCTTCGGTGCCGCTGCCGGTGCGCAGGTAGTTCCAGCTCGACCACAGCTTCTTGCGCTGCGGCATCAGGCTCTCGTCGGTATGGAGCACCGCGCGGTTCTTGGTAAAGCGGAAGTGCTGCAGGATGGCGCGTTCGTCGGCGCTGGCGTCGGCCAGCAGGCTCAGCGCCTGGTCGGCGTGGCAGGCAAAGACCACTTGGTCGAAACGGCCCTGATCGCCGGTGGCGAACAGCACGTCGGCACCGGTGGCATCGCGGGTCACCGCGGCGATGTGGGCGTTGGTCAGCACGCGGACATTGCTCTGCCCCAGCATGCGCTCGACATAGGTGCGCGAGCCGCCCTTGATGGTGCGCCAAATCGGCCGCTTGCTGGAATCGGCGATCAGCAGGCCATGATTGGCGAAGAAGTTGATGAAGGTGCGGGCCGGGAATTCCAGCATTGAGCGTGCCGGTGTCGACCAGATGGCGGCGCAGATCGGCAGCAGGTGGTCCTCGATGAAGGCCTCTGAATAGCCGTGCCGCTTGAGAAAGGCACCGATGCCGACATCGGTGGCCAGCTCGGCGGCATGGCGCTCGGCATGCTTGAAAAAGCGCAGGATGTCGCCAACCATCTGCCAGTGGCGCGGCCGAAAGATGTTGCGGCGCTGGCCGAAGAGGCCGTCGACGTCGCGGCCGCAATATTCCATCCGGCCACTATCGGTGGAGACGGCAAAGCCCATGTCCGAGGGCGCCGTGTCGACGCCCAGATGGTCGAGCAGGGCGGTCAGGTTGGGATAGTTCTGTTCGTTGTAGACGATGAAGCCGGTATCGACGGGCACCGGCCCGTCAGGGGTCACGGCGTCGATGGTGTTGGTGTGGCCACCGACACGGGAGGCATTGTCGATGAGTGTGACATCGGCGCTGCGGGAGAGCAGCCAGGCGGCCGACAGTCCCGAAATTCCCGACCCGATAACTGCAACGCGCATGCAAACCTGCTTCTTTTCGTGCTGAACTTGATCACAGCAACGTTTGCTGAGGGGATAGAAGTTTCTCCTCGCGCAAAAAAACTGCTCAGGAAGCGGCGGTCGGGCGGAGGCGAAAGTGGCTGACGCCCCATTCGGTCCCGTTCGCATGACCGAAAAGTCCGGCCGTCGCAAGGAAGAACAGGCGCCAGCGTCGGCGCCAGAGAGGCGCCTGATCGCCATAGACCTGCTGCAGGATGGGGTCGATCAGGTCCCCGTGCGCATCGAAATTGTCGAGCCAGTGCAACGCCGTACGTTCATAGTGGCGGCCATTCCATTGCCATTCGCGCTGGACCGAAAACAGCTCCGGAAACTGCTTGATCAAATCGTGGCTGGGCATGATGCCACCGGTGAAAAAGTACCGCGCGATCCAATCGGCATCGTCGGTTTCGTCGAACCGGTAGGGGGCCAAGCGGTGGGTAAAGATGTGGATGAAGATCAATCCGTCCGGCGCGAGCCAGTTGCGGACCCGGCGGAGCAGCGTGGTCCAATTGCTCATGTGCTCGAACATTTCGACCGACACCACGCGGTCGAACTGACCCTCGGGGCAGAAGCTGTTCATGTCTGCGGTGATCACCTCGACATTGCCGAGGCCGCGGCGCATCGCTTCGGCAACGATATGCCGGCGCTGCGGGCGCGAATTGGAGACGGCGGTGATCCGCGCCCTGGGGAAGCGTTCCGCCATCGTCAGGGTCAGCGACCCCCAGCCGCATCCCAGTTCCAGGATGCGCTGTCCGTCATGCAGGTCGGCATTGGCCATGGTCTCTTCGAGCGCGGCCAGTTCGGCTTCCGCCAGCGTTTCCCTGCCCGTCGGATAGAGGCAGCTCGAATATTTGCGCCGCGGGCCGAGGACGTGGCCGAAGAACGCCGGCGGCAGCTCGTAGTGCTGCTGGTTGGCCGCGTCGGTATTGCGGGCCACCGGGTGCTGACCCATGGCGCTGGTAAAGGTCGCGAGATCGGGGTTTTCCGTCACCAGCCGGCGGCGGGTGGCGCCGACCAGAAAATCGATGCCGGCGCGGGTGATCGGATCGGGCAGGCTGATCCGTTCGGCGGCGCCGATGACGGAGGCGAGAAGGCTCATGGTGCTGCGTCTCCGGCCGCTGGCGAGGGCGTCTTGGGGATCGGCCAGAAGGCCCGGACGCGGCGCTTGTAGCGGGCAAAGGCGTCGGGCCGGGAGCGCATCATATGGGCTTCGAGCGGCGGAATGCCCGAGGCGTGCACCAGCAGCCAGTACATCAGGATCGGTGCCGCCAGCGCGATCCAGCCATAGCCATAGCCCAGCCCGATCAGCGGATAGGCGAGCCAGTAGAACCACTCGAAAAAGTAGTTCGGATGCCGCGACAGGCCCCAGAGACCCACGTCGCAGACCTTGCCCTTGTTGGCCGGGTCGCGCTTGAAGGCATTGAGCTGCGCGTCGCTGAGCGCCTCGCCGCCAATGGCGATGAGGGCCACCAGCACACCGAGCACATCAGGCAGGCCGAAGGGCTGGGGATTGTTCGCCGCCGCCATCACGGCAAGGGCGAGCACCAGGCCGCAGGCCGCCTGGATCTGCAGGAACAGCAGCAGCTGCGATCTGTAGCGGTCGCCCCAGTCGCTCCTCAGCTGGGCATAGCGCGGATCGTCGCCGCCCTTGAGCGTGCGGGCCAGAATATGGGTGCCGAGCCGCAGCGACCACACGGCGACGAGCCCCGCCACCAGCCAGTTGCGGATGCCGGGGGCGGTGCCCTCGATCGGGGTCAGCGCCGCGACAACGCCGGCAATGCCGACCGCATAGGACCAGAAGGCGTCGGTGAAACCGGAATTGCCGGTGACCAGCACCGTGCGCCAGGCGACGGCCATGATGGCGGCAAGCCCGACAGCCAGAAGAATGATCAAGAGGAGAACGCTCATGCGGCCTCGCCGTGGCCGAATTGTCGGCCGGCGGTTGCCTCTTTGACAAAGCGTTCAGTGTGACGGAAGGCGGGCGCGAGGAAGCGCAGCGCCGGGGAAAAGCTGCCGATCAGGCTCTCGTGGCTGACATGGGGATAGAACTCCGCGCGCACGCTGGCGCCTTCGGCATTCAGCCGGGCGGCGAGGCGGCTGGAATTGCCGGGATCGACCACCTTGTCATTGCTGCCCGACACCAGCAAGGAGGGTGGCGCGTCGGCGCGGGCAAAGCTGATCGGCTGGGTGCGCGAACGGTTGCTGTCGAGGCCGAAAATGATGCGGCGCGTATCGGTATCGGGGACGAAATCATAGGGGCCGGCAAGGCCGACCAGGCCGCGTACGGCGCTGCGGCCGATGCCGCTGGCCTGCAGCCATTGCGGGTCGAGCGCCAGCATGGCAGCGATATGGGCGCCGGCGGAGTGACCGATCAGCACCAGGCGTCCGGCATCGGCGCCGAATGCGGTGGCGTTGTCGCGGGTCCAGCGCACGGCCCGGGCGCCGTCCTCGAGAAAGCCGGGGAAGCGCACCTGCGGATAGACGCGATAGTCGGGAATGACGGTAACGATGCCGGCCTCGGCCAATGCCGCGCCGACGAAGCGATACATGTCGCGGTCGCCTTCTTCCCAGCCGCCGCCGTAAAAGAATACGGCCACCGGGAGGTCGCTGCCACTTCTGGGACCATAGATATCGAGCTTGTGGCGCTCGGTCGGCCCGTAGGACACGTCGGTGGTGGTCGCTACCGGCGCTGTCGCGGCAAGGCCGTTGAGCAGCGACAGCGGCGACAAAGCTGCGGTAATCGTCTTGAGCTGCACGGACACATCCTTCCCCAATCCCCTGCAATAACGGCGCAGGGGCGCGAAAGTTTCCACGCGGGAGCTCAAATGTGACGAATTCGCGGCGGCGCCGCGCTCGCCGCCCCTAGCGGGCGACGAAGCCCTTGGTCTTGAGGTGGGCGTAGGCGGCGATGATGGCGCGCAGACGCTCCTCGGACGACTTGTTGCCGCCATTGGCGTCGGGGTGGTGCAGCTTCACCAGCTTCTTGTAGGCCTGCTTGATCTCGTCCGACTTGGCGCGGCCCTGGATGCCCAGGGTCTCCAGTGCCACCCGGTCGTTCTCGTGCAGCGGCACGACGCGCTCGGGCTGCGGACCGCGCTGCTGGGCACGGGCGTAGCGGGCAAAGATATGGAGCGGATCGTTGATGCGCTTGGTGGGATCGCGGGCGTCGCGCCGCGGCATGCGCGGACCGGCCGAACCGGCCTTGGCGCCAAAGCCCCAGCTCGGGCGGCCGTCGGTTTCCTTCCAGCGGCTGACGCGCTCTTCCATCTCTTCCGGGCTCATGCCGGAGAAGAAGTTGAAGGCGTGATTGTAGTGCTTGACGTGCTCGAGGCAGAAGTTGTGGTACTCGCCTTCCTTGTGGTTGGCTTTCGGCGCGCGGTATTCACCGGGCAGGGCGCAACCCTCCCAGGCACAGCCGGGCGTTGCCACGCGAGGTTTTTCCTCGCGCCGGCCCTTGATCCTGATCTTGTCGAATAACTTGGATTCCAGCTTCATCAGTCCTAGTTACGTTTCAGCCAACCCATCACTCCGGAACCGGTATCCATATGTCCGTTCGCGATACGATTGTTGAAAAACTTTCCCAAAAATTTGCCCCAACCCATCTTGAAGTGCTTGACGAGAGTGACCGACATAAAGGGCACTCCGGTTCGCGGCCGGGCGGCGAGAGCCATTTTCGCGTCAGAATCGCGACCCCGCAGTTTGACGGAAAGTCGCGCCTGCAACAACACCGGGCGGTCATGGAAGCGCTGGACGCCGAGTTGAAGGGTGGCGTGCATGCACTGGCGATCGAGGTGTATGGAGCAGATGGACCGGTCGTCCCGGCCAGCCTCTGATGTAGGGATCCCCTACGAGAATCGCCACTGGCTTCTGGAAAACGCCCCGAATGGGGCATTGCTATGGCCTGCCGATAACGCCTTCCCGCGGTTTGCCGAATTGCCCCGGCTTCAGGTGACGCTCAAACTGTCGTGACCGAAGTCGGGCAAAGCCGTGGCACCCTGCCACGCGGCGGGCGAATTGTTGCCGTTTGGAGTTTCTAGCCCTTGTCTTGCAGACAGACAGGAGGGCGACATGTCCATTTTGCGGAAGGCGGCCATCGGCGCCGTGGCGCTGGCGTGCATGGTCTCCGGCGGGGCGATGGCCGGGGACAATGTGCTGATGCTGGTGATGGGGGGCGAGGCCTATGACGGCCCGCCCAAGTTCGAGGTGGCGTTCGGTGGCCATGTGATCGGCAGGGCCGCCGTGGAGTCGGCGATCGACACCGACAATGACGGCCGCTTCGCCGATACACGCGACAAGGCCGCGCATGTGCAGTCGTTCCAGTTCGACATTCCCGACGATATCTTCACCCCGGGTGCGGAAGTCAGCGTGCGGCTGACCAACGAGGCCTATGGCGGCGAGGGTTCGAACCGCGACCGCAATCTCTTTCTCGCCTCGGTCGCGGTGAACGGCCGGGCGGTGACGCTGTCGGGCCTGACCACCACCGATGCCAACGGCATTGCGCCCAACGAGACGCTGGGCGAGTTCCTGGTGCTGCTCGACGGCAACCAGCACGGCATCTCGAAGGCACCGCGCGGCGGCTGGCCGAAAGCGGTCGGGGCGATTGCGCCGGCCAAGTTCGTGGCCGAGCGCCTGCCGGTCAGCGGCCTGCAGGAACTGAGCGTCCCATCCATGCAGGAAGCCCGCACCCGGCAGGCGGCGGAGGGCAAGACCATGGAGGGCAAGACCATGGACGTGGCGCTGCTGACGCCGGACGCCAGTTGCCAGATCGACGACATCTACAATGTCATCGGCTTTAACGAGAACTCCAACGATCTGACACCGCGGCTGATGAAGCGGCTCGACCAGATCGCCGGCGCCATCGGCACGCAGGAATGCACGGCGATGATCACCGGCTATTCCAGCACCCAGGGCGATTACGCCACCAATGCGCTGTTCTCGGTGGAGCGGGCGCAGAACGTGCTGCGCTACCTGCGCCAGCAGGGCATCAGGTTCGCCAAGGCCACCGCCACTGGCGTCGGCGAAACCACCCAGTTCGGCGACGAGCTCAACGCCAACCGCCGCGTGGTGATCACCATCCGGCCCTAGGCAGGGCGCGGTCTAGCAGTAGGGATTGCCCGAGCGGCACGCGCTGTTATAGCCCGTGCCGATGGCGTTCACGCTGGTGATGAACTGGTCGAAATTGCGGGCGTCCTGGGCGCTGTTGGTCGAGGCGAAGCTGTCGCCCGAGCCCGACCCCGAGGAACTGCCGCTGTAGGAACCGCCATAGCTGCCGCCGCCATAGTGGGACATGCCGCCGGCCAGATCGATCATGAAATCAAGAAAGTCCGATACGGCGCCGGAGGCGGATGAATCGAACGTGCCGGCGGCGGCCTGCCGGTTGGCGGTTTCGGCATTCTGAATGTTGTAGAAGGGCTGGCAGGCCTCCTGATAGCCCTTTTCCAGGCAGCTGGTCATCAGCAGCGCCTTGGCACCGGCATAGTCCTCCATGCCGAAGCGCGCATAATACTTCATGTAGGCCAGGTTGAAGCACATATCCTGCTCGTCATAGCCGCAGTGCCGTTCGTAATAGTCGCGGGCCATGTCGATGTCGCGCTGCGCCGGCTGGGCCGCCATCGATATCGTGGCAATGGCGTGTCCGCGGCAGGAATTGGGGTAAGCCAGCAGGCAGCCCGAGCGGAAATCCTCCTGCGCCCGGCGATAGTCGCGCTTCAGCCCGTGCCGGCCCTGCAGCCAGTTCAGCCCCGAATTGTAGCAGGCCTCGTAGTCGCCGGCGACGCAGAGCTGGTCGAACAGCGACATGGCCTGGCCGATCTCGCCAATCTCCTGCAGTGCCAGCGCCCGCTCGTTGATCCGGTCCTCGAAATCCCAGAGCCGCGAACTCGCCTCGACCGACATTTCGCTGCCCGCCTTGGCGGCCCGATAGTAGCGCTCCGTCGCCGCAATGCTGACCGGCACGCCCATGCCGACCTCGTGCATATAGCCCATCGTCAGCTGGGCCCGGGCATTGCCCGCCTCGGCCGCCTGGCGGATCAGCGGCACCCCGGCGTCGAAGTCCACCGGCACGCCGGCGCCGGTGATCAGCATCTGCCCGGCATTGAACGCCGCCTGCAGGTCGCCGAGTTCCGCGGCGCGCCGGTAGTAGCCCAGCGCGGCCGGCGCATCCTTGGGGCCGCCGATCCCGGCATCGTTGTAGAGGCCCATGTTGAACAGCGAGACGAGGTCATCGTGCTCGGCGCCCTTGCTGTACCAGTGCCGCGCCAGCATCTTGGATTGGGCGACACCGAGCCCGTTCGAATAGAGGTGCCCGAGCATCGGAAAGGCCGGCGCATAGTCTTCCCTGGCGAGCGCATCGAGCACCTGGAACGCCGTCGCATAATCCTCCGCCTGATAGGCCGCATTGGCCGCCAGCGCCCGTTCCCGCTGCGCTTGCGGCTCGGCCGCGCCGGCCTGGGCCAGGGCAATCAGACTTATCAGGATGCAGGCAAGCAGGCGGCGCATGGCGGGCTCCGGATCGGACTTTACGCCAGCTAACGTCATTTCCGCAGCGAAGTCATGGTTTTCGACGATTTTCAGCTGCGCCCCGCGCCTTCACCCACCAGCCGTCGTGTCACCTCCCCCCTTGCGGGGGGCTTTTGGACCGTGGCGCAGGTCGGCTGCGTGAAGGCGGCGCTAAGCCCAAGGCAGGACTGATCTGACAGCCGTTTCCAGCAGGCAATTGATCGGGTGATTTCGTGACCTTGTGGAGAACAGTGCGAGGTCAAGTGTATTGCGAGCGAGCATGAGTTGCTGGTAGGTGATCGATCGTACAGTCTTATCTACATGGAGACCAATGACCCAATATCGAATAGATCTCGATCGGGACCTTGTCGACGAACTAACCGCTTTCTTCATCCGAATGGGGCCAGACGGTTATATCGTGAAACACTACGTTGGGTTAGTTGACGGAAAGGTCCGTGCCGAAGTGCGGGCGGACGAACACCCCCCGCCCCATTTCCATATCAATTACGACGGCGAAGATGCCAGCTACGACATCCAGACGGGGCGACGGCTACCCAATGTACGCGGGCTAGAGCGATACGATAGTGTGGTGCACGGATGGTGGAAGAGGAACCGCATTAGGATCGTGGAGAAGTGGAACTCCTCGCGTCCTTCGGATTGCCCGGTTGGGACCATGCAGATACCCGCTGGTTGGATCTGACGCCTAGCAAATGTTGGCGTATGGCGTGAGCGCACATGCAATATCCCGCTGCAAGCACTTGGTGTTGGCCGGTCGAGCCTAACCCAGCGCCAACTCAGCCCCTATCGCATCTCGTCCAGAAACTCCCGCACCACATCGGGCTGCACGTTCTTTTCGATGAACGCCTGGCCGATGCCGCGGGTCAGGATGAAGGTCAGGGCGCCGCGCACCACTTTCTTGTCCTGGGCGATGGCGTCCATCAGCACTTCGGTGGGTGGCAGCGTGCCGGGGATGTCGGCCATGCGGGTCGGCAGTCCGGCGGCCTGCAGATGGGCGGCGATGCGGCCGGTGTCCTGGCTGGGGGCGAGGCCGAGCCGGGCGGAAAAGCCGTGCGCCAGCACCATGCCGATGGCGACGCCTTCGCCATGCAGCAGCCGGTCGGAAAAGCCGGTGGCCTTTTCCAGCGCGTGGCCGAAGGTATGGCCGAGGTTGAGCAGGGCGCGGACGCCGGTTTCCTTCTCGTCCTCGATCACCACGCGCGCCTTGGCGGCGCAGCAGCGGGCGATCATTTCGGCGCGCAGCGCCATGTCGCCGGCAAAGATGTCGGCGCGGTGCTCCTCGAGCCAGAAATAGAACGGCTCGTCGTCGATCAGCCCGTATTTGACCACTTCGGCATAGCCAGCGGCGAATTCGCGCAGCGGCAGGGTGTTGAGGGCCGTGAGATCGGCCAGCACCAGCCGGGGCTGGTGAAAGGCGCCGATCAGGTTCTTGCCGTGCGGCGAGTTGATGCCGGTCTTGCCGCCGACGGAACTGTCGACCTGCGCCAGCAGCGAGGTCGGGATCTGCACGAAATCCATGCCGCGGCGGGTGATCGAGGCAGCAAAGCCGGCGAGGTCGCCGATGACGCCGCCGCCCAATGCGATCACCAGGTCGCCGCGTTCGAGCCGCGCGGCCAGCAGGCCCTCGACCGCCTCGCCGAGCCTCTCCCAGCGCTTGGTGGCCTCGCCATGCGGCAGGGTGATGGTCGAAAACTCGAGGCCGGCTGCGTTGAGGGAGGCGGCGAGCCGCGGCAGTTGCGCCTTGCCCACGGCATCGTCGGTGATGACGCCGAAGCGGCGGCCCGGAAAGCGGGCCTTGAGCAGTTCGCAGGCACTGTCGAGCACATGCGCGCCGATCAGGATGTCATAGGCGCGCTCGCCCAGCGCCACATGCACGGTGGCCAGGTAGGGGTCAGTCATGGGCGGGGCTTTCAAAGGTCCGGGTGGAGCCCAGATAGGTCAGCAGCGCGTCGATGACGTCACTGGCCACCTGGTCCTGTGGCACATCGGTCGAGACCACCGTGACATCGGCCTCGGCATAGATCGGATAGCGGGCATCGATCAGGCCCTTGAGCGTTTCGCGCGGATTGGCGGTCTTGAGCAGCGGCCGGTTGGAACGGCGCGAGACGCGGGCGAAGAGCAGTTCGAACTCGGCCTTGATCCAGACCGACAGCGCCTGCTGCTTGATCAGCGCCCGGGTGTCGGCGTTGATGAAGGCGCCGCCGCCGGTGCCCAGCACGATATTGGTGTCCTTGAGCAGCCGGGCGATGACCCGGGCCTCGCCGGCGCGGAAATCGGCCTCGCCATGGTTGGCGAACATGTCCTCGATGCTCATGCCGGCGGCGGTCTCGATTTCCTCGTCGCTGTCGACAAAATGGCGGCCGAGGCGATTGGCGAGGCGGCGGCCGACGGTGGTCTTGCCGGCGCCCATCATCCCCACCAGCACGAGGGGCCGGTCACCCAGCAGGCTGAGCAGCTCGTCGCGCTTCTGCTCGCGAATTGAGGGCGAATGCGTCACTCTTGATCTCCCGGCAGCGCGTTGAACCGTCAGCCACCGCCAAAGTCAAGCAAGAGCGATGTTTGCGCAGTTGACCGGCGCCCGCCCGCCCGGCACGATCATGGTCATGAAACAGCTTCTCGCCGCCGTTGCCGGACTGCTCCTTGCCTTTCCCGCCAGCGCGGCCGAAGGCGTGATCACCGATATCAACTGGTACCAGATCGATGCCTATTGCGCCCTGCAGCGGGCCGGCGCGACCTTCACCTACGATGACCCGGCGACCTGGACCTTCGTCTTTTTCTCGCAGCTCAAGGATGGCGAGGAGCCGGGCACCAGCTTTGTCTCGATCAACAGCCAGCTGCGCCAGCTCGAGCCGGTTGAAACGGTCGCGGGCAAGGACGGTGAAACGCGCCGCTTCCGCACCTTTGGCCCGAACCCGTCCGAAGTGACGCTGACCATCCATCTGGTGGCCAGCGGCGAGGAGGATTTCGACTATGCCGGATTTCTGGCTGTCGAGGGGCCCGAAGGCAGCGAAACCATCGATGTGCAGGGCGGCTGCGGGGTCTGACGGTTTCTCAACCAATGCCGGCTAGACTGTCTCGTGCCCTTGATCGCCTGCGCGAAACAAGGGACAACGTGCCTTCCAAATCAAACCCTGGTTTGCCATGCCTACCCTGATCCGCCTCGTCGTCGTCCTGCTGGTACTGGTCGGGCTCGCCTATGGCGCCATGTTCGGCATCGTCGCCATGGTCGATCCGGGCGAGAAGGATGTGACGGTGCGCATTCCGTCCCGCGATCTGGTGGCCTCGCCTGACCGGGCGCCCATCGTGCGGCGCGAAATCGACACGTCGCGACCGGCACCGGTCGAGCAACCCGCAGCTGGCGACAGCGAACCGGCACCGGCGCCGGGGACCGGCGAACCGCTTCCGGCCCCGTCCGACGCTGCCGCAGCAGATGGCGACGTGGTCACGATCGCGCCGCCCGGCGTCGAATGAGCGGCGCGCATCTCGTCGACGCCTTTCTCGAGATGATGAGCGCCGAGCGCGGTGCGGCCAGGAACACCATCGAGGCGTACCGGCGCGACCTGGGCGACTATGCCGGCTATCTGGCCGGCAAGGGCGCCGGGCCGCAAACGGCCTCGCGCGAGCAGGTGGTGAGCTATCTGGCGTTTCTCGACGCGCAGGGGCTGGCGGCCTCGTCGAGTGCCCGCAAGCTGTCGGCGATCCGGCAATTCCACAAGTTCCTCTGCGCCGACAATCTGCGCGCCGATGATCCGACGCGCATCGTGGCCAGCCCGCGGGCGCGCCGGCCGCTGCCTAAGGTGCTCTCGATTTCCGAAGTCGACCGGCTGCTGTCGCTCGCCGAAGCCGAGGCCAATGCGGAAATGACGGCGGCCAGACAGGCCTCGGCGCTGCGGCTCTATGTGCTGCTCGAACTGCTCTATGCCACAGGCATGCGCGTCTCCGAACTGGTCGGGCTGAAGCGCTCGGCGGTGATGCGGGACGCGACCTTTCTCACCATCATCGGCAAGGGCAACAAGGAGCGGGTCGTGCCGGTCAATGACCGGGCGCGCGACGCGGTGCGCGCCTATGTGGCCACCCTGCCGCCCGGCATCTGGCTGTTTCCGGCCAAGGGCGAGGACGGCCACCTGAGCCGGCAGGTCTTTGCCCGCGACCTCAAGGGTCTGGCGGGCCGGGCTGGCATCGGCACCGCCCGCATTGCCCCGCATGTGCTGCGCCACGCCTTTGCCAGCCACCTGCTGGCCGGCGGCGCCGATCTGCGCGTCGTGCAGACCTTGCTGGGGCACGCCGATATCTCGACCACCCAGATCTATACCCACGTCCTCGACGAGAAGCTGCGGACGCTGGTCGAGACGCACCACCCGCTCAGCGACAAGGGCTGATGCGCAAGCTCATCTACCTGCTCGTCGCCTTCGTCGGCCTGACGCTCTATGCCGCCGGACACCTCGGCTGGGTGATCTGGACGCATGCCGACATCAGCGAGGACGGCCCGGCCGATGTCGCTCTGGTGCTCGGAGCGGCCACCGACGGGGTGCTGCCGAGCCCGGTCTACGAGGAACGGTTGCGTCATGCCGTCGATCTCTATCAGCGCAGCCGGGTCAGCCGCCTGCTGCTCACCGGCGGCCGGTCCGCGGGCGATCCGCTGTCGGAGGCGGAGGTCGGGCGCGACTGGGCGGTGGCGCACGGGGTGCCGGCCGATGCCATCCTGCTCGAGACGAAGTCGCGCACCATCATGGAAAACATCACCTTCGCCAAGGCGCTGCTGGACGAAGCCGGCGCGGGCAAGGTGCTGATCGTCTCCGATCCGCTGCACATGCAGCGGGCGATGTGGATGGCCCGGGCCTTCAAGCTGGATGCGGCGCCGTCGCCGACCCCGACCAGCCGCTACCAAACGCTGGGCACGCAGCTGCCCATGCTGATGCGCGAGGCGTGGTTCTCGCTCAACTGGTTCCTGTTCCAGCACTAGCGGGCGTTCATGTGGCGTTCATCCACATGGCAATCAGGCGGCAAATTTCAGGCGCGGCGGCGTTGTCCCCGCTCCCGCGACTCAAGTTCGAGCATCAGGGCGTCGAGCTTGCGCAGGATATCGGTGAGCGAGGCAGCAGGCGCGACCGGGGCTGCATGCTGATGCGCCTGTTCGGCCGACTTGCGGCGGAGATGCCGCTCGCGCCGCGCCGCATGCGCCCGCTCGAGCATGCTGCTCATCGCGGCAATTTCCGGGTCACTGGGAAAAACATGTGCGCAAACAGGGCAGTAGACGGAGGCTTGCGGCTTCGTCAGGGACACGGCTTCCAGAAACGGGTGGTCGCAATGCGGGCAGGCCAGTTCCACCACGACGGTGCACATGAGGATGAACTCGTTCGGTGCGGGGGGCAGCCCCGCCATCACCATCAGGCTGCCACGGAACGATGTCGCATTGGTTAAGGCTATCAAACCCCTGCAGAAAAACGCCGTTCTTGACTCGGCGGGCCCGCATCGCCACTTTCCGGCCATTCTGAGGCGTCACACGGGGCGCCTCAATTGTGGCAGGGTGGCATGCAGTCCTATCTCGATTTCGAAAAACCAGTCTCCGACCTCGAAGGCAAAATCGCCGAACTGAAGGCGCTTGCAGCGACGGATCAGGCGGTTTCGATCGATGAGGAAGTCTCGCGGCTGACCTCGCGGGCCGATGAGGCGCTGGTCGATATCTATCGCAAGCTGACGCCCTGGCAGAAAACCCAGGTAGCGCGGCATCCGCAGCGGCCGCATTTCTCCGACTATATCGCCGGGCTGATCACCGACTGGATGCCGCTGGCCGGCGACCGCAAGTTCGCCGAAGACGCGGCGCTGCAGGCCGGTGTCGGGCGCTTCAACGGCCAGTCGGTCGCCATCCTCGGGCAGGAAAAGGGCTCGTCGACCGAGACCCGGCTGCGGCACAATTTCGGCATGGCGCGGCCTGAAGGCTATCGCAAGGCCGTGCGGCTGATGGACATGGCCGATCGCTTCAACATCCCCATGCTGTCGTTTGTCGATACGGCGGGCGCCTATCCCGGCATCGGCGCCGAGGAACGCGGTCAGGCCGAGGCAATCGCGCGATCCACGGAGCGCTCGCTCGAACTGGGCGTGCCGAATCTGGCGATCATCATCGGCGAGGGCGGGTCGGGCGGCGCCATCGCCATTGCCACGGCCAACCGGGTGCTGATGCTCGAGAACGCCATCTATTCGGCGATCTCCCCCGAAGCGGGCGCCTCGATCCTCTGGCGCGACGCCGCCAAGGCGCAGGACGCCGCCAACAACATGAAGATCACCGCCACCGACCTGCTCGGTTTTGGCGTGATCGACGGCATCATTCCGGAACCGGCGGGCGGCGCGCATCGTCACGCCGAGCACGTGCTCAACGGCACGCGCGACGCGATTGCCAAGTTCCTCAAGGACTTCGAAGGGCGCACCCGCCTGGAACTGCGGGAGCACAGGCGGGAGAAATTCCTCGCCATCGGCACCAATTTGAGTTGATGCGACGGGCCGGCCGGCCCGTGATAAGGATTCGGTAACCGTCAGGCCTTACCGCCTGCTAACCCAAAGGGATTATCCGGAGGGTAAAGGAACTCCAAATTCCGCGTGATGACTTTACGGGCAGACCTCTCTTGATGACCTTGTTCCGCCGGATCGCCGGCCTGATGCTGGTTCTCGGGCTTTTCAGCCTGCTTGCCGCCTGTTCGGGCATCAAGCCGGGCAGCACGCGCGCCATCCAGCCGCTCAAGGAAGCGACCCTTTCCAAGCTGCGCTCGATGGGCTCCGGGCCTGAAAAGGGCATGGTGATCCGCATCTTCAAGCAGTCGTCGGAGCTGGAAGTCTGGAAGGAAACCCCGGGCGGCTACAAGCTCTTCAAGACCTATGAAATCTGCGCCTGGTCGGGCGAACTGGGGCCCAAGATCAAGGAGGGCGACCGCCAGTCGCCCGAAGGGTTCTACACCATCACACCCGGGCTGATGAATCCGAACTCGAACTACTATCTGGCCTTCAACACCGGCTTTCCCAACAAGTTCGACCGCGCCTACGGCCGCACCGGGTCGGATCTGATGGTGCACGGGGATTGCTCGTCGCGCGGCTGCTATTCGATGACTGATGAGTCGATCGCGGAGATCTATGCCCTGGCGCGCGAGGCGTTCAAGGGCGGCAATCCGAGCTTCCAGCTGCAGATCTTCCCCTTTCGGATGACGCCGCAGAATCTGGCCAAGCAGGCCAAGAGCCAGCACATGTCGTTCTGGCAGAATATCAAGGAAGGCTACGACCGGTTCGAGCTGACCAAGCGCCCGACCAACTGGGACGTCTGCAATCGGCAGTATGTCTTCGACGTGCCCGGCGGCACCGGTGTTCTCGACGCCTCGGCAGCCTGTCCTGCCGGTGTCGGCCCGACGCGCATGACGGCGGAACTGCTGGCCAAGCAGGCCGCCGATCAGGCCGCCATGGAAGCCGAACTTGCGTCGCTGGAAAAGAAGGCCGCCGATGAAAAGGCCGCCGCCGAGAAGGAAGCTGCGGCCTATGCGGAAGCCAAGGCACGCGGCGACGCGATCGGCAATTTTGTCGGAGGTCTGTTTGGCGGTGGCAAGGATGCCGACGTCAAGAAGTCGGTCGATCCCACGATCAAGGCACCTGTTCCCGCGCCACGCCCGCAGCGCGGCTAGCGCCAGATCGGGTCTCCGCCATGCGAATGCCTCAGTTCGGCGCTTTCGCTGTTGGATTGCCCATTCTGGGCGCTCTCTGGCTGGTCGGTATCGCCTGGCCGCTGTCGGAGGGCTACCCCTCCATCCTGCACTGGCTCAGGGATCGCGTCATCGCCTCGAACGAACCCAGATTTGATCGCGAGAGGCTGCGCGCTGATCTGCGTGTCGCAGGCTTTTGGTTCGGCGATCCGGTGCATGTGCGCATCTTCAAGCAGGAGAAGCGTCTCGAGGTCTGGCTGCAGCGCGACGATGGCCGTTATGCCCTGTTTCGCGGCTACGACATCTGCAAGTTTTCGGGCGGTCTCGGGCCCAAACTGCGCGAGGGCGACCGGCAGGCGCCAGAGGGGTTCTACCGGGTCAGCAAATTGCAGCTCAACCCCAACTCCCGGCACCACCTGAGTTTCAACCTCGGTTTCCCCAATGCCTATGATCGGCAGCTCGGGCGGACCGGTTCGGCGCTCATGGTGCATGGCGGGTGCTCGTCCATCGGCTGCTACGCCATCACCGACCAGAAGGTCGACGAGGTCTATGCCCTGGTCGAGGCCGCTCTGGAGGCGGGGCAGGAGGGTGTCGACGTGCATGCCTTCCCGTTTCGGCTGACGGACGCGGCGCTGGCTGCCGAGGCCGGCAATCCGTGGCTCGGCTACTGGCGCAACCTCAAGCAGGGCTACGATCTGTTCGAGGCACAGGCCCAGCCGCCGCAGGTGGCTGCCTGCAAGGGCGAGTATCGTTTCGGTGCAGATGCAGGAGGTCCGGCTTGCACAGCAATCGCCGCATGGTCCTGATGAACCGCGTCATCCCGTTTCTGGCCGCGCTGGTCGGCCTCGTGGCGCTGGCCGGGGCCGTAGTGGTGCAGAGCAACGTCACGGCGCAGAATGCCGCCGTCCGCGCCGAACTCGACAGGGTGCGCATGGAGATGAACCTTGTCGTGCAACGCAATGAAAATCTCTCGACCCGGCTCGATGCACTGGGCGAACTGCCCGGCGACGGCACGGCCGAAGCGCTGCTGGCGCTGCAGGACCGGATGGTCAGGCTGGAGAGCGCAACGCAATCCGGAGCAATCGGTACGCCGGCGCCGCCGCTCACCGGCACCCCATCGGCTGCCGTGATCGATCCCGATCTGCCCACCACCGACTGTATCCCGCAGGGCACGCGGTTCATGGTCAGCCTGGGCGACAGCTTCCCGATCTGCCAGAGCCGGATCGTGGTCACGGCGGCGGCCATTACCGCTGAAATGGCGGCACTCGACAGCGGCGTCACGCTGGTTACCGGCACGCCGTCCCCCCTGCCTGGGGGCAACTGCACCGCCAGCCTGCTCTCCACCGACGCTGCCGGCTTCGCCGAACTGCGCGTCGATTGTCGCTAGTCGCCAATCAGGCAACAGCCGGCGCAGCAGCAATGCGAAAGCGCCCACCATGATGCCGCACCGCCCTCAGCAGTTCACTGGCGGACGAACTGTCGCCCGCCCGGATGCCATGCGGTCAGGGCTGGACCGTTTGTGGGCTTTACCAACCAGCAGCTTCGGATCGACGGGTGGAACGAATCTCCGGCTGGCCCATTCCCACCCCATCAATCACGGAGAGTTCATATGCCTATCGAGCGCGAGACAATCGTCACTGACCGCGGCGGCGGCGCCGGCTCCGGAGTCGTCATCGGCATTCTTGCCGTCGTCATTGTGCTGCTGCTGATCGGCGGGATCACGATCTTCAACGGCGGGTTCAGCTTCGGCGGCGGCTCGGTCGACGTACCGACGGTCACCGTTACCGAATAGCAGTTCCGCAGGCCACTTCGGACCTGACATGTCGGATATCTTTGAAGCGAGCGGGAAGTAACCCGCTCGCTTTGTTGCGTTGCGATACAGCATGGAGAGGCCGGGTTCCGGTCTGGCCAGCCTGGCGCCGGCCTTAGAACGAACCGTGGCAGTGCTTGAACTGCCATCGACAAGTTAAATAATCAGTATATTCAAAATGTTGTGGTCTTTGCAAAATTCGTGCCTATGTTTTGCCTATCTTTTCTAGGCGGGTTGATGGGACAAGGCACCGACGGGGGCAAGCATACTTGGTTCTATGTGGCGGGCGCTGCTACCCGACAGCGTCCGCCAAGGCGTATCAATCGTCATCGCCATAATATTTGGGAGGGCAAGGGACCTCAGACTCGACGATGCTAGTATCTACGGGGGTGACTATCGACTGCGGTACTCCATTGGCGTCGAAGTGGCCAATGAACGCGCCGCGACGAGTTGGATTGGGCACAGTGTGCCCACCCCCGGAGTTAACAATGGTCTGAATGATCATAGTGCAGGCTTCGCAACTGTAGCCGGCATAGACCTGAGTTGGGGCTATCGAGACCAAAGAAACTAACCCTGCAGACGCAGCAAGCGAAAAAATGGTTCGCATTCTACTCTCCTACTACTTTGACTCGGGACACAAGGGGCGTGTTCCATCGGCCGCAATCACGTGGGAGACGCGCCAGGTGACGCGCGGCGTCACCTATGGTTAACAAAATCCTAATTTATGTTGATATCAAGGTTATTCAGCTTGAAAAACTCGATTAGCGCTGATTCGCGTTAGGCTCATTGCTTTCGTCGGATCGTGCGCCAGAGGGATAGCTGACCGTGCCGCTGCTAGTGCTGCTCGCGCCAGAAGGCAGGAGTGACGCAAAGGGCGACTTGGATCGCATTGCAGCGATCTGGGCATCATTTATGCCGTTGGCCACTTGGTGCCAGCGAAGAATTTGGGACCAATGTCCTACCTGCCTTCTGAGGTTGCTGAGAGGTGTAGCTTGTTGTCCGACGAATAATGAGCGAACACTGCTTGCACCGTGACACTTCGCAGAGGGAGAGGCGTTTATGTCTGGTCGTGCTCAACTCATGGCCGCTGGTATCGCGGCGACTCTTGTTTTTGGTTTTTCCTCTCAAACTCTCGCAGGCCCAATTGAGGATGCAGTCGAACTGTCCAGTCAGGGCGACTATTCCGGAGCACTTGATGCTCTCAGACCTGAAGTTGAAATTGGCTATCCCGACAACCCAGAAGCCTGGGACATTGATGCAAGAATTGCCTTCGTAATCGTTGCGGACAAGCTTAGTGACCAACTCTGGAGCAGCTCGGCCTCTACCGAAACCGTCCGTTCTCACGCCGCCGATTTCACGATGGCATATGAGATTGCGAAGTCTCATGCGGAGAGCGATGTTTTTGTGAACGTGGGTATGCGCTACTATCTCGGCAAGATGTACCTTACCGGTACCGGCGTGACCGAAGACACGGAGGTCTCCGAAGGCCTGCTTCGGGAAGTAGCTGACAGTGGTGATCCCCAATACGATGCGCGTGCCAAGGACCTGCTTTGTTACGAGCTCGCCCTAGATGAGTACTGTTAGAGCGCGGGCCTTGGTCGCTCATTGCATCACTCGGCATTGCGTAGCTGGTTGGTGTCGACCTCAAACATTAACGAAATGTTAAATTCCTGTTGAACACGGCTTGCTTGTCGGTTGGTATCGGATGATTTTTGAACGCAGAACGCACGTTGCGGCGGAGGATAGCTGACAGTGCCGCTCATGGCAGGAGTGTAGGTGTGGAAAGGGGCGGGGGCTCTGAGGAGTTTCGAATTGCACTTGCCGAACAGCAACTGTCCGAGCGCGTAACGGCGGTTGCGCTGCTGGCATTTTCGCACGACGAGCTTGAGGTGATGTCCGCCGAGCAGAGCGCGCTACTGAGAGTTCTGTTGAAGCGCCGACTGCTCAGGGACGGCGTAGAGCCAAGCGTTGCCGATGCGCTTCGCATTCGGCAGCAGTTTGAAGACTATTGCGACCGCCGCCTTGGAGGCGCAGCCGCGTTGCGTCTGGCGGCACAGCTGCGCTAGCTGGGTGACCAGCAAACGACATGCACCGTGCATTGGCTCTAGTGGCCAGCGCTAACATCACAAAATTCAGAGAACATGATGTTGCGCGCTATCCGTATGAAATCGAACCATAAACTGCGCTGTTTTCTTCGGTTGCTCTAGCCAACATAAGAAAACATGCTGTTTGCGTTGGGATCATTATCCGAGGCAAACAGGATGAAGCAGGCGCAGGTACTGACCGATAAGGACACGAAGCGGGTGCTGGCGCATATTGCCCGCAACTCGTTTGCAGCCCGCAACCGCTGCATGCTGCAACTGAGCTGGCTGTCGGGGATGCGAGTGGGCGAAATAGCAGCACTCAGCATTGGTGACGTTATTGATGCTGACGGCCGCATACGCAGCCAAATCCAGCTTCGGGCCGACCAGACCAAAGGCGACGCAGCTAGGACGGTGCTGCTGAACGCACAAGCGCAAACCGAGCTTTCGATCTATTTGGCAAAGCTGCACCAGCCAAAGCCGAACGACCCCTTGTTCCGTAGCAGGGTCAACAAGCGCTTTTCGGCCAATAGCCTGTGCCAAGTGTTCTTGCGCATCTACGACGAGGCCGGGTTAGACAAGGCAACGTCACACAGCGGCAGGCGGACATTCATCACGACGTTGGCGCATAAGGGCGTCAACGTCCGGGTGCTAGCCGAACTGGCTGGTCATCGGTCGATTGCGACCACACAGCGCTACATCGAGTTGAATGAGAACGTGCTTCGGGCGGCGGTGGAGCTTCTTTGATGCTGGTCCGTCTGGCGTCGTCTAGTTCGACGGTTAACTGCTGGCCCCATTGCTGAGAATTTCATAACGTGCCCCTACAAGCATGAGGGTGCCGTATGAGAAAAGAAGACAAGTACGTAGCAATTGATCGGGCTGTATTGAACGACCTAGCTGTCAAAGTGCTAGAACTCGATCCGAAGCCGCTCGACAAAAGGCGGAAGCGCAATGCTCACGGAGGTCTCCGCGACCTGATTGATCCAGCCATAGTAGATGCTATCGAGGCTGAAGAGACACTCGCAGCTCAGACTCGACGTCTCAGAAGCGAGATAGCGAAGCTCTTAACCGGTGCGCATTCTCCTGAAGTTAAGTCAGCTCTCGCCACCTGGATTGTCTCGAACTGGGGCAGCGTGACCCAAGGGACGGAGAAGATACCTGGCTGGATAGCCGAGTTCGGCGATTTCGACCCGGCTCGAATAAACGAGTTCAAGGCGAGGCGATTTCATCGCTGGATGTCCTCATGGACAAAGATCATCTCCTTTGTCGACCACAAGAAATACCCGATCTACGATACAAATAACGCCGTGGCCCTTAACGTGCTGATGGAGCCGCTAAGCGCCGCCAACCTTTTTTACATGCCGGTTGGAAGAGCCAACTACGTAAGGCATGCCAAGGCTAAGCTGCTCAAGAAGCATAAGGCAGGTCCTCGCGAGCACGCCGACCTTGGTGGCTACCAGGACTATGAGTATCTCATGGGGCGTATCGTAGAGGTCGGCAAGCTGGAAGACGTGCTAGCGGCGGAGCAATTGCTTTTCACCCATTCAGTGGGAGTGGCGAGAAGCTACTTCACAGCGGATGAGTTGGTGACGGTCGAAGCCTCCATCGCTGAGGAGAAACGAATTGCCAAACTAAAGAAAGAAGCGAAAGACAAGGAGAAAGAAGCAGCTAAAGTAGGACATGCCTAAGGCAAGATGGCCGTGTTCTTCCCGTACAGCGACCGCGCTTCCGTCTCGAACTCGTCCAGTTTTGCGACGCGCTGCTCAAACGTGTCGTTGCCAATTTCTCGCTCGTCGTCGCTGTACCTAAATAGACTCCATAGCCCGACTGTTGTCTTCACCAAGTCATCGCCCAAAACGCTGATCTGACCCTTTGCTGTGCCACTATGCATAAGCCGACTGAGAATGTCAGCGAGTTCATAAGTTTCCTGAGCGCGCTTTGCGTAGGCTATGCGCCGCAATGAACTTTCAAGTTTCCTCAGGCGAGTGACAGCATCCAGTTTCACCCAGACATTGTGCGCGGTGAGAATGGCGAGCGAGACCTCATCGAGGTTGTATTTTGAACCGTTTCCAGCTGGCGCTAGAATGTCGCCGAACAGCACGCCTTTGTCATATTTGCCTAGAATTGGACCCTCTACATCGGGATAAGTGCGGTTTGAGGGGAACGCGTTTCGGTCATCGCTATCAAAACGTGACGATCTGATCTGGAATGGCGCTGACGCGATGTCTGCGCCCTTCCCATCTACGACACGCTCGTAGATCGTTCCGTATTGTCCAACCGACTTGAACTCGCTTGAAGAGTCACTTGTGACGACCAGTGGCGCTCGTGGCCCGTGTTTCGAACCATAAGCACGGGAAACCGTTCGACGCATGACATCGCAGATGATTGCGACTTGCGGACTGCCTTGGCCGAGAATGTGCAGGTATTCGGGCTGGTGACCTTGGTCCAGCATGTACAGCAGGACTTTTAGCGCCAGGTGCAAGTCATGCGACATAGCGCTGCAAAAGCACCATCCAACAGCAAAGCCCTCGTCGTTGAACCACCGAGTAGCTTCAAACCAGCGACACGCTTCGTCGAAGTCGTTGCCATGCAGCGTGTTGAGGAACTTTATCTTGCCAGTTGAATGACCGGCATAGTCCCGCAGATTATTGTTGGAGAGCTCCTGTGCATGCTCAAAGCCAATCTGCCGACCATCAATCTTGGTCCAAGTGGGGACATCAAGGACAACGGCTAGATCAGCTATGGCCTCTTGCCATTTGAGAACGCGCGGCAAGATGGATGGCAAATCGCTCAGTCGCCATTGGCCTTTCGCAATCTGGAAACCACCGCTGTCGGCCAGCAGGAACGTACTATCCCGGTTCCTGTCGAACAGCACGTGATCGAGTGCTGGCGCTTTGTCGAGGTCGAGTTCTGCATGGCCAGCTGAATAGAGCGCATAGGGATGGTGAAAGCGCGCCTTCTGCCCATTGTACCAGTTGAACTCGTCCAGCCGTTTGAAACTGCCATGCGGGACATTGTCACGGTAGGTGTAGATCGACTGCCCAAATGTCTTGGTCCACGACGGCTGTATAGACGGCAAATAGGGTTCAATACGCGCATCAGAGTAGTGCACGGCTACGCGACTTCGATCATGAACATGTACAGGACGCCGCTGGCGTTTATGGCGCCAACCCGCAAATGCGTATCGATCTGGTCGAGCGTAATCTCCGGTGCAATTCGCAGCAGCTTAGTGCAGGCTTTCTTGAGCAAACTGAATTGCTTGCGCTTGAGGTTGACCTGTCCGGTGACCTTGTTCTTCGAGGATTTCAGCGACAGCTTCGCGCTTCCAAGCTTGAATGTCGCAATGGCCGCGTCTGGTTTAAAGTCCAGCAGTGGCGTAAGTCCCGCTTTGTCGAATGCGGAACCGTCCTGCCACGCAGAGCTTTGTACGGCATGGGTGCCGACAGGTTCACCCTTGAGGGGAATATGAAGGGCGTCGTCGATTGCCTTGCCAATCGTGATCACCTTGCCGCTTTCTTCGAACCAGCGACCCAGACTTGTCGCGACCTCGGGCTTGACGGAAGCGACCAGCGTTTTTCCGTCAAATTTCACATCGCGGATGATTTTGGCGATCGGCATCAACGAAGCGAACACACGGGCCCAAGTGGCCACTGGTAACGTGACCGTTTTGCCGCTGAGGAAGTCATGATCCGACGAAGCAGACAGCACTGCGACGGCGACTTCGGTGACGACTGTGAAGTGAAGCCGATCCTCACGCACCTCGTAGGTCGCCAGTGACTTGTCGTCCTTGTCGGAGGTAACCAGCTTCAGGGCTCGTTGTAGATCTGGCAGCAGCGCCAGGAGCTGCTTTTTTTGAGGCACAAGGGGCGTACCAATCTTCGTCAGCACCGCTGCAGGGTTGCTCATTGAGGGCGGCACAAGCCCGTAGACCACCAACTGACCACTTTGAAATTTGGCAATCAGTTCAACATCCTCACCTTCGGCCAACTCGATAGATGGCGGGAGGGTGAAAGCCGTAAGTGGCACAGTCTGGTTTGCGAACAATTTGCTCGCCTCTTTCCGCCCAAGATCGATGGCTGTCGTTGTATCCCTCGGCGCAGCACCCAGCTTCTGCATTGCCGATGCAATGCTTTTTTGGACCAGCTTTTTGAACTCGTCCGATGACTTACCTTGCTGATGCGCTTGCTCAATCAAAGTGCCGTAGCGCCATATCTTCTGACGGATGGCGTCGTTGTCCTTGTTGGAAACATCATCGAACGCCAATCGAGAAATGCGTTGGTAGACGGACGGGCTTTTGGACGTAATCCCCATGTCCTGCAGCTTTGTGTCGATCAATGCGGGATGACCAGCATATCGAAGTGCGAACTCGTAGAGGGCGACAGCAAATGTAGCGGCGGACGAGCTAAGCTTGTCGCCTGCCGATACGAACTTCTTATGCGCAGCTTCGAAGCTTGCATCGTCAGCGCTGGCGGTGACAGCCAACTTCTTTAATTCGTTGACGAGGTCTTTGGAAATAACAGGCGCTGGCGTCTTCATTCGTTCCCCCACTCGTGGGAACCTGTCATGGCCATATCGGGCTGCCAATCCAGTTCAATGCCGATTTCAAAAAATTCAGTGTAACACGTGTTACATCCGAATTTTAACATCCACTGTGTCCTAGCCCACGCTTCGCGCGTGCTGCTCAACTTCGCTCGTCTGGCTTCGCAAGCGTCGCCGTCTCACTCGTGAGCCTTGTCTTCGACCTTGAGTGCTAGCGGCTTTACTGTTGGCTTTCTGCTTACCTTGCTTCACTCATGGCAAAGCTACAGCGCTGGCCATGTGCGCTCTAGCCGACCATTCCTCATGCCTCTGGACGAACTCATGCGTCTCAGCGACTGCACTGCTAACGAGTGACAGGAAAGGCTGTGTTCACAAGGTCGATCGTGCCGACCAGGTTGTTGTCTGATCGGCCAAGCGTCTTCAAGATGTAGCCGAGATAGTTGTCCCGCGTTTCGGACGCCTGCACGAGATAAGGCACGAAGGCATTCTCGTACTCGTCGCCAAGTTCATTCATCCACATCCATGTGGCCCAATTGACGATCTTGGACTGTTCATGGCCGGGCGGCGTGGCCAATAGGCCGTGTGCATGCCAGCCGACGCCTTCCGCGTACTCAATCGTCACCAGACGCCATATCTTGATGTGCTTGTCTCGGTGCGCTGACTTGAGCACACGCCGATCCAGCTTGTTGAGATAGTGTTTCAGCTTTTTCTGGAGCCAATGTGCGGTCCAACCGACTTTGTCCGCATCGACTAGGTCGCCTAACTCTGCTCGTCGCATCTGGTTTGGCACGTGCCAGCAAATGCTGATGTCCATGTCGAGTTCGTGTGATGAGACCCAGCTCATCCATTCTCTTTGAAGATCGCTCACTGGATGTTGTGCTCGCACGCGTAGCGGTCGCGTTCCTCTTTGCTGAACACATGGCACTGGCTAGCGGGCCCAAAAGTGTTCTGCCTGTACGGCACTAAGTTCTGTCGCTGATGCCCACCCCATCGGTTATTTGATGGTCCCTGTAGCCATGCTGGCAGGTCTGATCTTTGTGACCAGTTCTTCTGGGACTTTGTCGTCTTCTTTCTCATCGAATATCTCCTCGTCTCGATAAATACGTGCGCAGCGACACTTAGGAAGTGCGCATAGGTATTTATGTCCGTGACCGCAGACACGGCGGAAAACAGGTGGAAAAACAGATGATTGAGACGATTTATGAGGAATTGAAACGATTGGGTGCGGTCAGCAGCCGAACCGTTTTCAGCGAGGAATGGCTAGGTATGGAAGGCAGCTACTTTCGCGGCAAGCGCACCAAGGAACGCGGCCCGAGCCCGAAGGCATTGGCGACATGCGCGGTGCGATTGCGCAAACGCGCACGCTTGCTGCAGGACAGCGCCTACCCACAGGTGAGGGTTGTTGCAGGCCGATATGATCTATTGGCCAACCAGTGTCTGGATGGGCTGTTGGCTGCATGTGACGGCGAGGACAGCGACCATGCGTACTGATGAGGTCGTCTATGACATAAGGCAGCAGCTATTCGATCTGCGAGCAGAGATCGAGGAGATCACCGTCGTCGTGCGCGCGTTGCGCAGGCGGCAAGCGGCAGCTGGTTATGATCAAGCGGCGGCTAGACTGTCAGCAGCGCAGGCTCGGGTTCGGCAACTGTCCGCACCACCACGTAGGCCCTTGGGCATGCCAGCGCCGAGCAACTTTTAATCGACATGGACAGCCGAGTCCGCTTTGGCGCTTAGGTCACTGGCTTTTGTCTGACGCGAAGTGGAAACTAGGGTAGGTAGCGGTTTTTGATCCTAATACCTGACTAGCGATCGTTCAGCAGAATTCCAGCCGAGGGCAGCTACCACCCCAAAATATGCCGTTGTTATCACGCCCGCTGCGATGGCCGCTCCCGACCCCAATGCGGGCATTGAAAGTTCAAGCTAGTAATCCCGAAAGCGGACCACTAGTCGCTGCTATCCGGCGCAATTATTGCGCCGGATACGGCTATTGCGCCGCATACCGCGCCCGATTGTTGCGCGGAGCATGCTCGAGCTCCGCCATGCCGAGCAGTTCAAGGACCGGAGTCACGTAGTTCGCAAACCGACCGCGATAGCCTTTCCTGAGGCCGTAGTAGCCGCCCACTGGATTGTCAGAGGACCGCGCCCAGGCCTCGATGGTGCCCTCCTGCACAGGCTTGCCCTCATCGGCGTTTCCGAGCGGAACCCAGTCGCCCTGCTCCCTGAGCATTGCCGCCAAATGGTCGATGGCCTCAAGTCGGTAGGAAAGGCGCGTCTTTCCAACTTCGACCACCAGGGCAGGTGGAGACGCATCTGCCTCGCGCCACGCCCGGAATTCGGACGACAGCGACGGCGTCTTAAGGAGCCAAGGGTCGTCCTTGAGGCCACTTCCGTAGGTCACGATATGCGTCATGAATTTACCTCTGCCGCACTCGCCAAAGCGTCCGCGAACTGGATGAATGATGGATCAAGGTTGGGCATGAACTTCCTGATTAGATCAGCCAAAGGCCCCGCGTAGACCTCCCGCATGCGGAATTGAGTCGAAGTACCCTCGGGATCAAGCGTAAAGGTCCGTGTTCCCGTGAACAGGCCAAAGGGCATTCCGCCCTTCCATACCATGCGGCGGTTCGGCTCAAGGTCGGTAACTGTTAGCGAAAATGGCCGATTCGGGGAGACCGATGTCCAGAGCGCCAGCTTTGCGCCTTGAGCGATCTCGCCTTCAAGACGAGTAATCCCGAAAGGACCGCTGGCCAGTGTCGTGCTGTCCACCAGTAGGTTCCAAATCCGGTTGGGAGCGGCTTTGATTGTTCGCTGCACGTCAAATTCAAACATGGGCTTGCCTCATCTAGTAGCCCATTCATAATGG
The DNA here is from genome assembly GCF_055808595.1 of Devosia sp. J20-27. Lineage (NCBI taxonomy): Bacteria > Pseudomonadati > Pseudomonadota > Alphaproteobacteria > Hyphomicrobiales > Devosiaceae > Devosia > Devosia sp. J20-27. The sequence goes on from NZ_CM147875.1 coordinate 1,611,272, forward strand.
CACTAATGCGACAACTTTTGTCATGGTTGAAATGCGCGCCTCGCGACTGCTTCATATTTTGCTGCTCCTCCAGAACCGCGGTCGACTGACTGCCACTGCGTTGGCCGCCGAGCTTGAGGTCGCTCACCGTACAGTTCTTCGGGACATGGACGCCCTTACGGAAGCTGGCCTACCCATTATTGCATATCAGGGCAATCAAGGTGGTTTCGAACTGGGTTTCAGTTATCGCACGCGGCTGACCGGGCTCGCTGCCGATGAGGCAGAGGCGCTCGCCATATTGCTTGACGCACCCACGCCCAGGCTTGGTGAACTCGGCATGGCTGATGCAGCGCGAAGGGCGATCAGCAAGTTGAAGGAGTCCTTACCTGACCAAGTCCGGTTGAAGGTCAAGCTGAGCAGCGAGCAGTTTCGGTGTTACGCACCACTGCCGGACTCGATTGATCCACGCATACCTGCGCTCGCCGCCGCCATTCGCAACGGACAACTCGTGCGACTTGACGCTCGCTCAAACTCGTCGCGTCACGTCCAACCGGTCGCGCTGATCCATGACGCCGAAGGCTGGAGCGTTGTCGATGGTCCGTCGTCAGAATGGATTGCGATTTCAGAGTGGAGAGATATCAATGTGTCTGGTCCACCGAGGCCGTGACCGCCGTCGATAGCTTGATGGAACGTGTCGGGAAGCCGACAAATACGTCGACGTGCGCGCTCGTGCACACCAGCGAAGTCTTGGCGGGATCAAACGACTTTTGGACCCGAACAACGTCAAACTTGCAAACGCGGCAAGTGACAAGTCCAGCTCAGTCTCGTCATTTGCATCATCAAGCTGCCTTGGCTGGCGACTGTCCAACCCAGACTTGGCGCTGCTTGCCGCCTTCGTCCGGCATCCACACCTCGGCCCGCCGCGAGGGATCGCCAAAGGTGCGCGCCAGCTTCGTACCATCAAGCGTCGCGTCTTCTTTAGTCTTGAACGGCCCGTAAGCCTTTCCTTCGCAGTCGACCCACCAAGCGTCTTTGACGTGGATTGTGATGAACCAACACGTTTTCATCTCGCCGCCCCCCTGCAACCTTCAGCAGTTGGGCAGCTAGCGTACCGGAGGGCTAGTAGGGACTTTGGCTTTTAAACGGCTTTCTCAACGGCCCAACCGAGCTTGTAGCCGCAGATGATGAGTGGTGCAGCTAGTCAACTCGGTCTTGCGCTCTGAAGCAGTTGCCGAAGCCGAACGAGCTCTTTCGAAAGCTGAAGCAATTCTGCAGCTTGGATCGTATTCGATTTCGGGGCGACACGCAGCAAATCGGCCTCTTGAGCTTTCAACCCGTCATCGACGATCCGCAGGATTTGGAGATCTAGAGCATCCAATTTGGTCTTGCCGCGGATTCTGTCGAGGTTGTTCCCAATCGTTTCCATGTTTCGCCGCAACTCGGCAATCATCACTTCTGTCTGTGCATGCGACATTTCTGCTCCACAACGCATGGGCACCATCCCCCGGCAATCGTTCTCCGAAGGTGGAAATCAGATCACGAGCGTCAGACCCCGATCTCGGGGTGAGCGGGGTCTGACTCATAGTACGCAGCGGTTTGCGCGACCGCTGCGTCAATAAATATATATCAGTCGGTTAAATTATTCGCGACGTTGTATAAGCGCTCGACCTAAGCGTTGTTGCCTGCATTGCCCTACGATGCCCGTACAGCGTCTGTGCACCGTCCGCCCGCTAGTCGCATAGCAGCCCCGCCAAAGCTGAAGCTGTAGGGCATCGCTGCGAGGCCGCAGTTGCAGTCACCTTGACGCCCTCTTGGCGTGACACGCGTCGACGGCGTCACATGTCTCTTTCGGTAGGAATACCAGATAGATGACTGCATGTTCGTGTCACCAAATACGGTGATGGAGAGCATGGAAATGAACGCACTAAGTGGACTGACATTTGCGGCAATGCCGCGTCTCAATGGCCTGACGCCGCAGCAGAAGCGCAGAAACAAGCTGATTGCCCATTTGCGGGAGCAATTGGCAATGGTCGAGGCCGAAGTTGAGGGCCGTATCCATGTCGTCAAGAAGCGGCGCTGGGAATATGGCACCGACGGTCAAAAAAGCCTCGTTGAGGTCAACAAGCGTCTTAAGCAGTGGTGGCGCGTGAATGCAGACGGCAAGCTGCTATTCGTCGTGCGCTATGGCGCCAAGGCTATCGAGTTCGAGAAAGGCAAGGACGCCATTCTCATCGATGATCTTGAGGGTCTCAAGAAGGTGCTGCCGACATTGATCGCTGCCACCGAAGCTGGTGAGCTGGACGTTCAGATCAATGCGATCACCAAGACCGCACCGATCGTTGCAAAACGCGCCTGAACACAGACCACGTTGAAGGGGTGCGGTTCAGGCCGCACCCCTATTGTTTGTGGTCACGGCCACTGTTTTGAGGCCAGTTTCCCGCTTGTGTAGGCGATCAGTTGGCGTTTAGTGCCCGTTCCCGTTCCCGTTCCCGTTCCCGTTCCCGTTCCCGTTCCCATTACTGCCAGCGTTGCTATTTCCGGAATTGCCATTGCCATGGCCGCCGGCATTGCTGTTTCCAGAATTGCCATTGCCATTGCCATTGCCAGCGTTACCGTTACCGTTACCGTTACCGTTACCGTTGCCGTTGCCGCCAGCATTACTGCCCGAACCTTCAGACTTTCTAATCTGACCCGGCGCCAGTGCACTCATCGCCAAACCGCGTTCTGACGTCATGATCTGTTTGCCAGCTGGGTTGAGAACGACTGGCAGTTCACCATCACCTGTCACTTCCAGACCGCTGCTATCCGTAGTTTGTGCTACCTGTTGTCTTGCAAGGGTAACAGTCTGGCCGGTATCACCGTCTCGGACCGCAACATGGCCACGCTGAACGCTAACGCTCCCTGAGTGTTCGTCGGCGACCACAGTGAAATGGGTTCCCTTGACGACGGCCGCCATGAATTTCGTGACGACTTCGAAGTGCTGTACGTTCCTAACCTCAGCCTCCACCTCCACCGTTCCGAAATATTGCTTCACGGTAGTAAATTGCTGGCCATTGCGATCTGCGATCCGAATAGCTGTCTTGGGTCCGAGATCGATGGTTTCTTGGCCGCGCTGCAGTGAAATGCGGCTGCTATCCAGTGTTTGAATAGCGCGGTCGTCCGAAATGGTATCGCCGCGTTTAAGCGGCTGCCATTGCTCGCCTACCAAAACCGCCGCGTTGCCGCGCAGCTTTGCCACGACCCATTCGTCCGCAATTGCCCAACTAGGCAACCACATCGCTGCTGCTGCCATTGCGAGCGGTAGAAGCTTTGATTTCTGGAAGTTGCGCATTTTTGGAGCCCCCCAAAGTGACGTCTGCCTGGAGCTAGACACATGAGACGCATTCAGAGCGTTAACAGCGGAGCGCGATGTCAACTTTGGACCGCACCAATTGGGGCTAAAGTTACCTGCGCCCTAATATGGTGCACACAAGTCTATTACATTGGACACGCATTTCGATGCGGCCACCAAGACGAAACAAATCGTTGCAAAGCGGAGCTGAGGCTGCTGTCGAAAGTGAAGGGGCGCGGTTTGATCCGTGCCCCCTCTCCTAGGATGCTTTACCGGGTGTATCGTTCGGGGAGCTAGTCCAGCGTGCCCAAGGCAAGGATGTTGCCTTCCGAGTCCCTGAACCAGGCACCCTCGCGATTTCCGATCTTGGCTACGCCGTCGACGGTCTTGAGGTCGGCAAAGTCGTACTCCTCAAACACAACGCCACGAGAACGCAGGGTTGTGACGTCTGCCTTCAAATTCTTGGTGGCGAAAGTCATCAGCGTATTGGGAGCCTGGCCGGCCATGGGCGTTGGGTAGATCAGAAACCCGGTGCCTTTGCCTGCATCATACATCATACCCATGAGGTCGGTGCTACGCGGCTCCAGACCGAGTTTTTCGGCGCACCATCGCTTGGCACGAGCTAGGTCGGACGCTGGGATGGTGGGGTAAACGCTATGCTGAAACATCATTGGTGCCTCCTGGCACGACGTAGATAGCCTTTCAATTGTAGGACTGCTGCATTGGACAATCAACGCAGTTGCCGACGGACTTCTACGACGGGTAATCTGTGGCGAAGGTGAAGGTCAAAGCACACGTTTTTCCCTGCCGTCGCTCCACAAGTAAACCTCCACCTCCTCCCCAGTGTGCTGCTCGCGCTTGGCCTCGTTCGTTGCTACTCGCATTGCTTCGTCGACTGTGGCGAAGTCGCGGTTTTGCCCGCCATCGGCAATCACCCACCGATTTGAAACGCTCAAGATGTCTAGTCGCTTCACCAGCATTCGCCGTCTCCAAGGACGATACAGGCCTGAACGCTATCGGTTCTCGCAGAGGACTGACTTGATCCCAGTCAAGATGAGCGGCCTTTGAGCAACTGCTCACCCACTTCTCCGCGCTAGATCTCTCTGAGCCTGTGCGTGTCTTTAAGCTTGCCGCCCAACGTCGTCGCCATCATCTTCGGCGTCGCCTGCTTGCCATAGTACTGCTGTATCATCTCGACGCTGGTGCCCATGTTGCGCGCCACGTCGTAAATGCCGATGCCGTTGCGCAGTGCGAGAACAGCATAGAAGTGACGCAGGCTGTAAAGCGAGAAGTTGTCGCCGCTGGAGCTGGTCTTTCCGTCGGCCATGTCCAAAACGACGTTGAATTGGTCCACCAGTGATATGATCTTGTTGCCGTTGGACATGGTGAAGAACCAATCATCCGGCTTGTTTGCGTCCTTGCTTGCCAGCACCCGCTCAACATGCGGCACCACCGATGCGACCGGTATCACATCGCGCTCACCTGTTTTGCCACGCACGACGAAGCGGTAGTTGATGCGGTTTTCTCGGTCCGTGAACCGGATGACATCGCGAACCTTGAGATTGTTGGCTTCACCAACCCGCATGCCGGAACGGGCCAAGATCACCACATAGTCTTCCAGCAACTGCCGTGTGTGGAGGTGTTTTGGGTTGTCGCAGGCTTTGATCCAACGTTCGATGGCGTGCAACACACCGCGATAGTCACCGACCTCAAACGCAGGTCGCACACGCTTCTTCTTGGGCGTGAAGGTAAAGGTCGGCAGCGGCAATAGTCCGCGAAAGCCTTGCTCATGTGCCCACCGGATAATCGCCTTGTGGTGTCCAATTCAGCTGGCGAACGAGCGGTCAGGCCTCTGCATTGCCCTACGACGCTTGTGTAGCGCCTGTGCAGCGTCCGCCCGCTACTCGTATAGCGGCCCCGCCAAAGCTGAAGCTGTCGGGCATCTTTGCGAGGCCGCAGTTGCAGTCACTTTGACGCCCTTTTGGCGTGACACGCGTCGACGGCGTCATATGCCTCTTTCGGTAGGAATACCAGACAGATGACAGCATGCTTATGCCATCAACACGATGGAGAGCATGGAAATGAACGCACTAAGTGGACTGACATTTGCGGCAATGCCGCGTCTCAATGGCCTAACGCCGCAGCAGAAGCGTAGGAACAAGCTGATTGCCCATTTGCGGGAGCAACTGGCAATGGTCGAGGCCGAAGTTGAGGGCCGTATCTATGTCGTCAAGAAGCGGCGTTGGGAGTACGGCACCGACGGCAAAAAAGCCTCGTTGAGGTCAACAAGCGTCTCAAGCAGTGGTGGCGCGTGAATGCTGACGGCAAGCTGCTGTTCGTCGTGCGCTATGGCGCAAAGGCCATCGAGTTCGAGAAGGGCAAGGACGCTATTCTCATCGACGATCTTGAGGGTCTCAAGAAGGTGCTGCCGACATTGATCGCTGCCACTGAAGCTGGTGAGCTGGACGTTCAGATCAACGCGATCACCAAGACCAAACCGATCGTCGCAAAGCGGAGCTGAGTTTGTGAGAAGGTGCAGCACATGCTGCACCTCTCTGAAGTGAGGTTTAGCTAGTCGGGACAGACATCTGCAATCAAAATTCCCTCGACGGGCAGGTTCTTAGTCAACTGGACGAGATTGCAGCACGGATCATATCCAGCAGCCACAACTAGACTTCCCAAGCTCTCGTCATAGCGAAACCCGGCGTCGCCCACACTGACGACACAGTCGTTTTTGGTCGTTCCTTCGACCGGCAACGTAAGCGACCTCACGCCGTCCAGGCTGTCGCAAAATCCGCCTGGTCGCTTATAACCTTCAGCTCCATTTGGGCCACAAAGTTCGCTCTGGGATGAAGATGCCGTCCTAGTGGCGGCCGACGCGCTAATTGGGGTGGCAACGAGCATCGCTGCCGCCAGTCCGTATGTAAGCAATTTTGACATTTTGGCCTCCCTAACTCGTTCTGGACGCTATCTCATGTAGCGGTATCCAACTTTCAGGTAGGGCGGCGCATATATCAAGACACGGCCGCTGACTTGGTTTGGCTGCCAATACGCAATGGCCAAGGCCCTTCAACAGGTTGTCAGTTCGAATAAATTCTTTAATGTACGTTATGGGTGCGCGCAATGCGGCCCTCTGAACAAGACTTAGCCGGGCACAGTTGGTGTCCGGCTCCTTTATGGTTCGGTTCGCATCTTGTGAGTGCTCCTAAGCTTTCCGCCCAACGTCGCCGCCATCATCTTCGGCGTCGCCTGCTTGCCGTACTATTGCTGGATCATCTCGACCCATCTTCCGGCCACGTCGTAAATGCCCACTCTGCTCAGTTGCTTCGCCGAGTTTTTTCGACGTCCGGGTGCGCTATAACTAGTCGAGAACTGATCCTTTCCACCGCAGGAAGCGAATGTCGTCGTAGATGATCGGGTGGCGCAGCAGCACGAAAGCTGATACCATTACAAATGGGCATCATCATGACGAGCCGTGCTGCGCCGAATCTTGAGACACAGCGCTTGCGCTTACGCAGCCTGAAAGGTTCCGATCTCGATGCGTTCCAGCAAATGTACAGCGACCCGCTCGTCTACAATTTTCTGACTGGAAAGCCACTATCGCGCGAAGAGGCCTGGGCGCGGATGCTGCGCATGGCTGGACTCTGGGAACTATCTGGCTATGGCTATTGGGCCTTGGAGGACAAGATCACGGGCACGCTGGCCGGGATCGCGGGATACGCGGAATTCCACCGGACGATCGAACCCGACATTGCTGGAAAGCCCGAATTTGGGTGGGCCCTTGCGAGCGCCTTCCACGGCAAGAAGCTGTCAACGGAGGCTGTGACGGCAATCCAGGCATGGGGCGACCAGGCGCTCGATGCTGACGAGACGTCGTGCATCATCGCAACGAAGAACGCCGCATCAATTCACCTCGCCCACAAGATCGGCTTCAGAACCGTGGCCGAAGGTCCTTACAATGATGTGCCGCATCTGGTGCTCCTGCGGCAGCGGCCTTAGGGACCTGACCGCCGGTCCCCTCTTGAAGGGTTATTCCGCCCCTTTCAGCTTGTGAGTGTCTTTGAGCCTGCCGCCCAACGTCGTCGCCATCATCTTCGGCGTAGCCTGCTTCCCATAGTACTGCTGGATCATCTCGACGCTGGTGCCCATGTTGCGGGCGACGTCGTAAATGCCAATACCGTCGCGCAGAGCCAGAACCGCATAGAAGTGACGCAGGCTGTAGAGCGAGAACTTGTCGCCGCTTGAGCTGGTCTTGCGGTCGGCTATGTCGAGAACGATGTTGAATTGGTCCACCAGTGATATGATCTTGTTGCCGTTGGACATGGTGAAGAACCAATCATCCGGCTTGTTTGCGTCCTTGCTTGCCAGCACCCGCTCAACATGCGGCACCACCGATGCGACCGGTATCACATCGCGCTCACCTGTTTTGCCACGCACGACGAAGCGGTAGTTGATGCGGTTTTCTCGGTCCGTGAACCGGATGACATCGCGAACCTTGAGATTGTTGGCTTCACCAACCCGCATGCCGGAACGGGCCAAGATCACCACATAGTCTTCCAGCAACTGCCGTGTGTGGAGGTGTTTTGGGTTGTCGCAGGCTTTGATCCAACGTTCGATGGCGTGCAACACACCGCGATAGTCACCGACCTCAAACGCAGGTCGCACACGCTTCTTCTTGGGCGTGAAGGTAAAGGTCGGCAGCGGCAATAGTCCGCGAAAGCCTTGCTCATGTGCCCACCGGATGATGGCTTTGCCGATCATCAGATCGAACTGCAGCGTCTTGTCAGTCGGGTGAAGCTGAACGTTCCGCTTGGCTGCCTCAGCAGGTCGCGTCGTGTAATAGTCGCGACGCCACTGGACGTAGTCACGCAGCTCTTTGTCGTTGATCGCGGTAATGAGCTTGGTGCCGGCATACGCATGCCAAAACCGCACTACCCGCTCAATCTGGCGCAGCATGCCGGCGGATGTGCGGCCTTGCAGGTGCTCTTTGCGTCGGAACTTTACATAGTCGTCGATGACCGCACTGAACGTCTTAGCATCGATTGGGATGCCATGCTCAGCGCTAAACTCGAACTTGTGGACCAGCTTTTGTGCCGCGCGAATGGCGACCGCTAAGTCGCCTGTCTTGAGACTGCGATAGACATACTTTCCGTCAACACGGATGCGGGCTTGATACGTGCCCTCGCGCAAGAAAACGGCCGCTTTGCCGTCTTCGATATGCGTCAGTTCTGCCATGCGCGTTGCATAGGTTTTGCCTAGGATTGCAGCCTGATTTCACGTTTGCACATATAATGCCTATGTACAACCAGACTGGTAACCCATTGAAAACGCTGCGCTTTAGAACGAACCGTGGCAGTGCTTGAACTTGCGGCCGGAGCCGCAGGGGCACGGCGCATTGCGGGAGACGCCGGCCAGCAGTTTGGGATCGATGGGACGCAGCCGCGGATCGGCATCGGCCTGATCGTTGACGCCGTCGGCTAGCGCGCCGGCGGCGGCCGCGGCCGTGCCCAGCGTGCCGGAGACGCCGGATGCGGCATCATTTTCGCCAGTGGTCGGATCGACATGGATTTCCGAGAGGCGCGAGAAATCGGGCTGCGGCGGCGGCTCGGGCTGCCGCATCTGGATCTCGACGTGGCTCAGCTGGGTGGTCACCAGTTCGCGCAGGTTGTTCAGCAGCGCCTGGAACAGCTCATAGGCTTCCTGCTTGTACTCGTTCAGCGGGTCACGCTGGGCAAGACCGCGCCAGCCCACCACCTTGGAGAGATGGTCGAGGGTGACCAGGTGCTCGCGCCACAGGCCGTCGATTGACTGCAGCAGGATCTGCTTTTCCACCTGGCGCATGATGGCCGGGGTGTACTGCGCGACCTTGGCTGCGGCCTTCTCGTCGGCCATCTTGAGCAGGCGCTCGCGCACCTGTTCGATATCGATGCCTTCTTCTTCCGACCAGGCTTTGATCGGCGCATCGATATTGAGGTAGGTCTTGGCGGCGGCCTCGAGCTGCTCGTGCTGCCACTGCTCGGGATAGGCGCGCTCCGGCATCGACTTGGCGATGATTGAGTCGACAACGTCGTGGCGCATGCCGTCGATGGTCTCGGAGACGTTGTCGTCGTCCATCAGTTCGAGACGCTGTTCGAAGATCACCTTGCGCTGATCGTTCATGACGTCGTCGTATTTGAGGATATTCTTGCGGATATCGAAGTTCCGCGCCTCGACGCGGCCCTGGGCGCGCTCGATGGCCTTGGTGACCCACGGGTGGGTGATGCTTTCACCCTGCTCGAGGCCGAGCTTGCCCAGCATCGAGTCCATCAACTCGACCGGGAAGATCCGCATCAGGTCGTCCTGCAGGCTGAGGAAGAACTTGGAGCGGCCCGGATCGCCCTGGCGGCCGGCGCGGCCGCGCAACTGGTTGTCGATGCGGCGGCTTTCGTGGCGTTCGGTGCCGACGATGAACAGGCCGCCGGCGGCCAGCACCTTGGCCTTGTCTTCGGCAATGGTGCGCTTGATTTCGGCGATCTTGGCGTCGTACTCGGCGCCCTCGAGGCCCTGGGCTTCGCGTTCGATACGCATTTCGAGGTTGCCACCGAGCTGGATATCGGTGCCGCGGCCGGCCATGTTGGTGGCAATGGTCACGGCGTTGGAAACGCCGGCATCGGCAATGATCTGGGCTTCCTGCTCGTGGTGGCGGGCGTTCAGCACGGCGATGTTCTCGACGCCCTTCTTGCGCAGCAGTTCGGCCAGCATCTCGGATTTTTCGATCGAGGTGGTACCGACGAGGATCGGCTGGCCGCGCTTGCGGCAGTCGGCGATCACATCGGCGATCTCATCGAATTTTTCGGCGGCCGTGCGGAAAATCGCGTCATCCTCGTCAACGCGCTTGATCGGCACGTTGGTGGGAATGGTGACGACGTTGAGGCCGTAGATATCGCCGAATTCCTCGGCTTCGGTCGCGGCCGTGCCGGTCATGCCGGCGAGCTTCTTGTAGAGCCGGAAATAGTTCTGGAAGGTGATCGAGGCCAGTGTCTGGTTCTCGGCCTGGATCTTGACCTTTTCCTTGGCTTCCAGCGCCTGGTGCAGGCCTTCCGAGTAGCGGCGGCCCGGCATCATGCGGCCGGTGAACTCGTCGATGATCACCACTTCGTCGTTGCGGACGATGTAGTCCTTGTCCTTGGCGAACATCTTGTGGGCGCGCAGCGCCGAATTGAGGTGATGCACCAGGGCGACATTCTCGATGTCATAGAGCGACTGGCTCTTGAGCAGGCCGAAATCCTGCATGTTGGCTTCGAGCCGTTCGATGCCCTGGTCGGTAAACGTCGCTGTACGCTGCTTTTCGTCGATCTCGTAATCGCCCTCTTCGAGCAGCGGGATCAGCTTGTCGGCCGTTTCATAAAGCGCCGAGCGGTCGTCGGACGGGCCGGAAATGATCAGCGGCGTCCGCGCCTCGTCGACCAGGATGGAGTCGACTTCGTCGACGATGGCATAGTGGTGGCCACGCTGCGCCATCTGCTCGCGCGTGTATTTCATGTTGTCGCGCAGGTAGTCGAAGCCGAATTCGTTGTTGGTGCCGTAGGTCACGTCGGCGTCGTAGCTCTTCTTGCGCTCCACGTCGTCGAGACCGTGCACGATGATGCCGGTGGTCAGGCCGAGGAAATTGTAGAGCTGCCCCATCCAGGCACTGTCGCGGCGGGCCAGGTAGTCGTTGACCGTCACGACATGGACGCCCTTGCCTTCCAGAGCATTGAGATAGACCGGCAGGGTTGCCACCAGCGTCTTGCCTTCACCGGTGCGCATTTCAGCGATCGAGCGCTCGTTGAGCACCATGCCGCCCACCAGCTGGACATCGAAATGGCGCATGCCAAGCACGCGCTTGGAGGCCTCCCGCACCGTGGCAAAGGCGGGAACCATCAGGTCCTCCAGCTTCTTGCCGGCAGCCAGCGCAGCCCGGAATTCCTCGGTCTTGGCCTTGAGCTGTTCATCGGTGAGCTTGGCAAATTCCGGCTCGAGCGCGTTGATGGCGTCGACCTTGGGCTGGTACTTCTTCACCTGGCGATCATTGGCCGAACCGAAGATCGCCTTGGCGAGCGCAGCTAGTACCATCGACTATTTCCTCTGATCTCTTGACCGGGGCGGCAGACGAGCCGTCAAAACCCAGCAATGCGGCGGGTTCTGGCCCGTCGATCCTCTTTGAAAAGCCTGCGACATGTAAGAGCGGTCCCTTGGCTTGTCAACGGAAGCAAAATCGGCCAAACCACCGCCTCGCGCCAGCGGGGGCCGTGCGCAAGACATGGAGATACGACCTATGCAGTTTCAACGTCAGCCCGCATTGCGCCTGGCCTATTCGACCGTTTCCGCCCTGCTCGTCGGGACTTTGCTGACGCTGGCGCCGGCACGCGCCCAGGATGCAGCTGCGCCAGCGGCGGAAATCACGCCGCAGACCGTTGTGGCCACCGTCGGCGGCGATCCGATCACCGAGGCCGACATTTCTTTTGCCGCCGAGGATCTGCAGCAGGAACTGCAGCAGATGCCGGCCGAGCAGCGCAAGCCGTTCCTGATCACTGTGCTGATTGACATGAAAGTGATGGCCAAGGCCGCGCGTGAACAGAAGATGGACGAAACCGACCTCTTCAAGATGCGCCGCAACTACCTTGAGGAGCGTGCGCTCCGTCGGGCCTATTTCGGCGAGAAGATCGCCAGTGCGGCGACGCCGGAAGCGCTGCAGGCGGCTTATGACACCTTCGTTTCCACCTTCCAGGGCCGAGAAGAGGTGCACGCGCGTCATATTCTCGTGGCCACCGAAGATGAAGCCAAGGCCATCAAGGCCGAAATCGACGGCGGCAAGGATTTCGCCGAACTGGCGGCCGAGAAGTCGATCGATCCCTCGGCCAAGCAGAATGGCGGCGATCTCGGGTTTTTCGGCAAGGGCATGATGGTGCCGCAGTTCGAGGCCGCCGCATTCGCCATGGAGCCGGGCGCTGTCTCCGATCCGGTGCAGTCCGATTTCGGCTGGCATGTCATCAAGCTGGACGAGAAGCGCATGAGCCAGCCGCCGACCATGGAGCAGGTCGTGCCGCAGTTGCAGCAGCAGCTGCTGTTCACCAACTTCGAGGCTGCCGTGGCCAAGCTGAAGGAAGGCGTGGCCATCGAGATCCCCGATGCGGCGCTTGCCGAGGGGGTCAGGCAGCAGAGCGACCAGCAGGCCCTGGGAGCGCAGTAGTCAAAAAGGGTCCGGAAACGGGCCCTTTTTCTTGTTTGTCGAGACCGGTGCGTTGCACGCCGGACAGCGGACAGCGTGCGACCCAGATAAATTCCCGCCCTCATGTGGAACCAATTGAACCAAACGGCGTTTTCGGCCGGGGTGGGGCTGTATGAGACTGGACGAGATTGCAACCGGTATGAACGAGGAACGCACCGCGGAGTCGCTGACAGATGCGGAGCGTTATCGTGTTCTGGTCGACGCGATTGCGGACTATGCCATCTACATGCTCGATCCAGACGGGCGCGTTGCCAGCTGGAATCCCGGAGCCCGCCGCTTCAAGGGCTACGAGGCCCATGAGATTCTGGGGCACTATTTCGGCCGCTTCTATACCGAAGAGGACCGCGCGACGGGCCTCCCCGAGCGGGCCCTGCATACCGCCGCGACGGTGGGACGATTCGAGAACCAGGGCTGGCGGGTGCGCAAGGACGGCACACGGTTCTGGGCCAACGTCGTCATCGATCCGATCTGGTCACCTGATGGCGGTCTCATCGGCTACGCCAAGATCACCCGCGATCTCACCGACCAGCGCGAGCAGCAGGAAGCGTTGCGGCGGAGCGAGGAGCAGTTCCGGCTGCTGGTCAACGGGGTCACCGACTATGCGCTCTACATGCTCGACGCAACGGGCCTGATCTCGAGCTGGAATTCCGGAGCCGAGCGCATCAAGGGCTATCGCCCCAGCGAAGTGATCGGCCGGCATTTCTCCATCTTCTACACCGATGAGGACCGCGAGGCCGGACTACCGCAGCAGGCCCTCGACACGGCCGTCAACGTCGGTCGCTTCGAGCGGGACGGCTGGCGCGTGCGCAAGGACGGCAGCCGGTTCTGGGCCAGCGTCGTCATCGATGCGATTCACAATGACGAGGGTGAGCTGATCGGCTTTGCCAAGATCACGCGTGACATCACTGAACGTCGCGATGCGCAGCTCTCCCTCGACCGGGCGCGCGAGCAGTTGATGCAGGCGCGAAAGCTGGAGGCGATCGGGCAGTTGACCGGTGGCGTGGCGCATGACTTCAACAACCTGCTCACCGCCATCCTCTCAAGCCTCGAGCTGGTGCGGAAATATCTGCCGCCGGACCAGCGCATCCTGCGGCTGATCGAGAACGCCGAGGAGGGCGCGCGGCGCGGCGCGACGCTCACCCAACGTCTGCTCGCCTATGCCCGTCGGCAGCCGCTGCAGATGCAGTCCGTGCACGTGCCGGGTCTGATCGAGGGGCTGTCGGCGCTCATCATGCCTTCTTTGGGCCCGGATGTGCGGCTCGACACCCGGTTTGAAGACCAGAACCTCAGTGCAGTGACGGATGCCAACCAGCTCGAGACGGCAGTGCTCAATCTTTGCGTCAATTCGCGAGATGCGATGCCGGACGGCGGGTTTATCACCATTTCCGGCCGGGCGGTGACCCTCGGCGAGGGCAATTCCCTGGGCCTGACGCCCGGCGACTTCGTCTGCCTGTCGGTCACCGATCAGGGGGAAGGCATGGACGCCGAGACCCTGGCCAAGGCGACCGAGCCGTTCTTTACCACCAAGGGCGTCGGTAAAGGATCGGGGCTGGGCGTGCCGATGGTCCATGGCCTGGCCGCGCAATCGGGCGGCAAGCTGGTTCTCAGCAGCATCAAGGGGCAGGGCACGACCGCCGAGCTCTGGTTGCGCTCAGCCGATATGCCTGCCGAAAGCACTGCGGTCCGGCCTGAGGAGGCTGTCCCGGACGCCGGCAAGACCCTCAATGTACTGGCCGTTGACGACGATGCCCTAGTGTTGATGAACACGGCGATGATGCTTGAGGATCTCGGGCATACGGTCACGGAAGTGACCAATGGCGAGCAGGCTCTCAAAGTCCTGCGATCTGGCGAAACCATCGATCTGGTGATCTCTGATCATGCCATGCCGGGCATGACCGGCAGCCAGCTGGCTGCTGCCATCCGCGAATCCTGGCCCGACCTGCCGGTGCTGCTGGCCACCGGCTATGCCGAGTTGCCGAGCGGCGGCGATATGGAACTGCCCCGGCTCTCCAAGCCCTTCTCCCAGAAAGATCTGGCCAGCGCAGTGGCCGATATCCTGCGCCGCTGAGGCTGTGATGCAGTCGGTTGCGTTCTCCGCCCTCTACTGCCGCCTAATTTCCCCGATCCGTTCGCAACCGGCGGCGCGCGGGTGTTGCGTGGCATCGCGCGATGGGGCAAACGGTTTGGGCACTTCCATCCAAGGACGGCATCATGGCCCACCCCGTATCCCCGCTCGCCCCCCAGGACTATCCCGAACTGCCGGAGGTGGCTGGCGTCCGCTTTGCCACTGCCGAGGCCGGGATCAAATACAAGGGCCGCACCGACGTGCTGCTGGTCTCCATGGAACCTGGCACCGTCGTGGCCGGCGTTCTGACGCGTTCGAAGTGTCCGTCGGCGGCCATCGACTGGTGCCGTGAACGCCTCGCCGGCGGCAAGGCGCGGGCCTTGCTGGTCAATTCGGGCAATGCCAATGCCTTCACCGGGCAGAAGGGCCGCAGCGCCACCTCGGCATCGGCCGGTTTCGTCGCCAAGGCACTCGATGTCAGCGCCGATGAGATCTTCCTCGCCTCGACCGGCGTCATCGGCGAACCGCTGGATGCCGACAAGTTCGCTGACGTCACCGTGGACATGGCCGGCCGCCTCGGCGCCGCGCCATGGATGGACGCCGCCAAGGCCATCATGACCACCGATACCTTTCCCAAGGTGGCGACCGCCACGGTGGAGTTCGACGGTGTGCCGGTGGTCATTTCCGGCATTGCCAAGGGCTCGGGCATGATCGCGCCCGACATGGCAACCATGCTCAGCTTCGTTTTCACCGATGCGCCGATCTCGGCTGCCGTGCTGCAGGGTCTGCTGCAGCCGCAGATCGACAAGAGCTTTAATGCCATCACCGTCGACAGCGACACCTCGACGTCGGACACCTGCCTCGTCTTTGCCACCGGCAAGGCCGGCATCACGCCGATCGTCAATGGCAACGACCCCCGCGCAGCGATCTTTGCCGAGGCTCTGGGTGACGTGCTGCACGAACTGGCAATGTGGACGATCAAGGACGGCGAGGGCGCGACCAAGCTCGTGACCGTCAACGTCACCGGAGCCGTCAGCAACCAGAGCGCGGTGCGCATCGCCCAGTCGATCGCCAATTCGCCGCTGGTCAAGACCGCCATTGCCGGCGAAGACGCCAACTGGGGCCGTATCGTCATGGCCGTCGGCAAGGCCGGCGAGCCAGCCGATCGCGACAAGCTGGCCATTCGCTTCGGCGAGTTCGTGCTGGCCCAGAACGGCGAGCGGGCGCCCACCTACGACGAGGCCGCCACCAGCGCCTACATGAAGGGGCAGGAGCTCGAAATCGGCGTCGATATCGGCCTCGGCGATGGCGTGGCGACGATCTATACCTGCGATCTGACGCACGGCTATATCGACATCAACGGCAACTACCGGAGCTGATCGTGCACCCCTCGGTTGCCGAGATCGAGTCGGCCACGCTGACGGCCTGGCCGGCATTGCAGACAGCGCACGACCGGCTGTGGCTGTGGCGCGGCGCCGGCGGCTACTCGAAGCGCGCCAATTCGATCCATTGCCTCGATCCCTCCGACGATGCCGATGCCGATGCCCGGCTGGAGCGCATGGTGGCGCTGTCGCGCTACAATGAGATCCCGCCGGTCTTCCGGGTCACCCCGCTATGCGCGCCCGGCGTGCAGAGGGCCCTCGACGCGGCTGGCTGGGTGACATTCGAGCCCAGTCTCGTCCTCACCCAGGCCATGCCCGAAGGTGACTACCCGGTCCGCGCCAGGGTCCGGCAGTGCGACCCGCGGGACCCCGAGTGGCATGAAGCGCAGGGCGCGATGAGCGGCTACAATCCGCATACGCTGGCCCTGCTCAAGGCCATTCTGCATGCCTCCGCGGCCGAAAACTGCGGCCTGCTGGCGCTGGACGAGAACGACGTACCGGTCGCGGCAGCACTCGCCACCGTCGCCAGCGGCATTGCCGTCTTCCTCAATGTCGTCGTCAGCCCGGCCCAGCGCGGCAAGGGCTATGGCCGCGATGTCATGTCCGCCGCGCTGAACTGGTCGCGTAGCGCCGGGGCCACGTCGGCGGCCATCCAGGTGCTGGCCGGCAACGATCCGGCGGTCAGCCTCTACACGTCCCTGGGCTTTACGCAGGCCTATACCTATCACTACCGGAAGCCCGCTGAATGAAGATCCTGCTGGTCGTTGCCTGCGCCCTGATCGATGCCGACCGCCGTGTGCTGATCGCGCAGCGCCCGCAAGGCAAGCAGTTGACCGGGCTCTGGGAATTTCCGGGCGGCAAGCTGGAGCAGGGCGAGTCGCCGGAAGCGGCGCTGATCCGGGAACTCGAGGAAGAGCTGGGGGTGTCGACCAAGACGGCCTGCCTGGCGCCGCTCAGTTTTGCCTCGCATTCTTACGAAAGCTTTCACCTTCTGATGCCACTTTACGTCTGTCGGAAGTGGCAGGGAACGCCGCAGGCGCGTGAGCACAGTGCCCTCAAATGGGTCAGGCCACAGGCCCTGCGGGACTATCCCATGCCGCCGGCAGACGAACCGCTGATCGCACCACTCTGCGATCTGCTCTAGGGGTGGGTGCGAAGATGCGCAGCAAAGTCGTCCAGTTTGTCGAAGATCAGAATGGGGCTACGGCGATCGAGTACGGACTGATCGCCGGTCTGGTGGCTGTTGGCATCATCGTGGCCCTCACCACTTTCGGCAGCAGTCTGCTGACGATGTTCGGCTTCATCAGGGACGAAGCCGGCGGCGCCATGGACGCGGCCAGCGCAACCTAGTCGCGCCCTAGCACATCCTTCAGACTGACCTGCGCGCTGCCGGGCCTCAACGGCTTCTGCTGGCTTTCGTCCGGAGCCCAGCCACTCATCCAGATCAACTCGAGCGTCGCCCGGATCCGTCCGTCCGCGTCTGAAAACTCCGCTGCATAGGCCTCTGCGGCCGCAGCGAGCAAGCGCGGCGTCATCAGGCGGCCCGGCTTGTCGGCCAGCGGGTTGCTGGCCCCGAGTGCGCGGATTTCCTGCATCAGGGCGAACGGGGTCGCATAGCGCACGGTATGCGTCTCGACATCGGCAACGGGCAGGGCGAGCCCGGCTCGCTGCAGCAAGCCTCCGGCGTCCGACAGCGGAATGAAGGGCGCCACCCTGGCCGAGGCGCCGCCCGTGCTGGACTCGGCGCTGAGGAAGGCGTGGCGCAACTCGAACAGGCTGTCGCCGCCGATCGCCACAGCAATGAACAGGCCGTCCGGCGCCAGGTGATGGCGAATGCGGGTCAGGAAACCGACGACATCGTTGATGACCTGGAGATCGAAGATCGACACGATCAGATCGTAGCCGGTGCGTGGCAGCGTCAGCCGCTCGGGGTCGATCCCGGCGTCCAGCACCGTCGAAATCCGTTCGAACTCGAAGCTGCCGTCGCGTGAATTGCCGCGCAGCGGCATCTGCGATGCGTCGGGCGAGAGGATGGCGGCCTGCCTGAAGGTCCGGGTCACCACCTGCAGCCGCTCGGCCAGATCGTCGAGCACCAGCCGCGTGACGAAATCCTCGCTGGCCGGGCTGCGTCGCTGCAGGCGCTGGAGGATCAGATCGCGGTCGAAAGTCTTTGGTGGAAGGGCCATGGGAGACACGCCGTTTCTGTGGCAGGGTCGCGGTTATGCAGAGCGATGCTGGGCTTGTCAAAGTCGGGACGGGGGTGGTGCGCGGATTGAGGGCGCTGGGCGGCGTCATGCTCGATCAGCTCTATCCACCTACCTGCTTGCACTGCGATGCTCCCGTTGCCATCCCCGATGCGCTTTGCGCCGCCTGTTTCGTGCAGTTGCGGCCGATTACGGCGCCACTTTGCCCGCGGCTCGGCATTCCTTTCGAGGTGTCGCTGGGACCGGACGCCGTGTCGGCAGAAGCCATAGCCGATCCGCCACCCTTCGACAGAGCCCGTTCGGCGGTGCTCTATAACGATGTTGCCCGCAAGCTGGTCAGTCGCCTCAAATACGGCGACCGGCCGGAACTGGCGCGCTTCTGTGCCCGGCTGATGGCGGCTGCGGGGCACGAATACTGGGCCGCCGGGCCGGTGCTGCTGCCGGTGCCGCTGCATCCGTGGCGGCAGTTCAGGCGGCGCTACAATCAATCGACCGAACTGGCGCGGCTGCTTGGCCGGCTCACCGGCCTGCCGGTCGATCCTCTCCTCGTGAGGCGGCAGCGAAATACCCGGCAGCAGGTGGGGCTGACGGCGGACGCCCGGGCCCGCAACGTTGCCGGCGCCTTCGTGGCGTCTCCGGATTGTCCGTCCCGGCTGAAGGGGCGGAACGTGGTGATCGTCGATGACGTCATTACCACCGGTGCTACCGTCAAGGCAGTGACGCGGGCGCTGCAGAACGTCGGCGTCGAACACGTCGACGTGCTCAGCTTTGCCCGGGTCACCGTTGCCGACGGCTTGTCCTGATCACCGGCCACCCCATATGAATGTTCAGCAACAAAACAGGTGACCGCAATGTCCAAGGTCGAAATCTATACCACTCAGTGGTGCCCGTATTGCCACGCGGCCAAGGCGCTGCTCGATGAAAAGGGCGTCACCTATGACGAGGTGAACGCCGAACATCCCGAAGTGCGGGCGAGCATGGTGCAGCGCGCCAATGGCCGCCGCACCGTGCCGCAGATCTTTATCGGCGAGACGCATGTCGGCGGCTATGACGACATGGCGGCGCTCGATCGCCGCGGCCAGCTCGATCCGCTGCTCGCCTCCTAGGTCCCCTCATGCGCGTTGCCGTGCTGCAGATGCGCTCGGGCACCCAGCCCGGGCCCAATCTGGCTGAACTCGACAGGCTGGCCGGCGAGGCCGTGGCGCAGGGCGCGGCCTATGCGCTCAGTCCCGAAGTCACCGTGGCATTTGCGCAGAACCGCGACGGGCTGAAAGCTGTGGCGGGTCCGTGGGAGGATAATCCTGCCATTGCCGCAGTCGCCGGCATCGCCCGCCGCCATCGGCTCATTCTTCACCTTGGCTCGCTCGCCGTCGCTTTGCCGGATGGCCGATTTGCCAACCGGTCGGTGCTTTTCCTGCCGGATGGCAGCATTGCCGCCACCTACGACAAGGTGCATCTGTTCGACGCGACCCTCCCTGGCCTCAGCGAATACCGCGAGAGCGCGACCTATGCCGCTGGCGACCGGGCCGTGCTGACCCGCGCCCCGGGCTTCGGGCTCGGCATGACCATCTGCTACGACGTGCGCTTTCCGGTGCTCTACCGGGCGCTGGCGGAAGCTGGCGCCGAGGTGCTGGCCGTGCCTGCTGCCTTCACTCGTCCGACGGGCGAAGCGCATTGGCATGTGCTGCTGCGGGCGCGCGCCATCGAGACCGGCTGCTACGTGATTGCCGCCGCCCAGGCCGGCTCGCATGAAAATGGCCGGCAGACCTATGGCCACTCCATGATCATCGACCCCTGGGGCAAGATCGTTGCCGAACTCGACGGCGAAACGCCCGGCGTCGCCGTTGCCGATATCGATTTGCAGGCCATCGCCGACGCGCGGGGACGGGTTCCGGCGCTTGCCAATGCGCGGCCGTTTTCGCTAAGCGTTAACGATAAGGGCGCATCCTGACGCCTGAATAAGGTTTGAGTTCCGTGATCAACTACGCCCTCGTTTGCGACAATGAGCACAAGTTCGATGCCTGGTTCCGTAGCGCCGAGGCGTATGACGAGCAGAGCCAGCGTGGCATCGTGTCCTGTCCGATCTGCGACTCGCGCGCGGTCTCCAAGGGCCTGATGGCGCCATCGGTGAGCAGGTCCAGCTCGGACAAGGTGGCGCTCTCCATCGGTCATCCGCAGCACAAGCAGCTGCGCGAGGCGATGCGGGCACTGCGCAACAAGGTGACGGCGGAAGCGGACTATGTCGGCGACCAGTTTGCCAGCGAGGCCCGCAAGATCCATTTCAAGGAAGTGGATGCCCGCGGCATCTATGGCGAAGCGACGCGCGACGAGGTTGCGAGCCTCATCGATGAGGGCGTGGACTTCATGCCGCTCCCGAACTTCCCCGAAGAGCACAATTAGCTCCACGAGACGGTTGGTCGTCTCCCACTTTGGCAGGGTTGTTCCTCGTCGGCGGCGAGCGATATAATCGCGCCTCTTACCGAGGAGACTTCCCCCCATGAGCACACCTGACGCGGCCCTTTCGGGCACTTTCTCCATTGGCGGCGACATGACCGTCAACCGGCTCGGCTATGGCGCCATGCGCATTACCGGGCAGGGCATCTGGGGGCCGCCGGCCGATCTCGACGGCGCGAAAGCAACGCTGCGCCGCCTCAAGGATCTCAACATCGATTTCATCGACACGGCCGAGGCCTATGGGCCTTCTGTGTCCGAGGACCTGATTGCCGAGGTGCTTGCGCCCTATGGCAAGATCAAGATTGCCACCAAGGGTGGCCACTCGCGCCAGGGGCCGGACACCTGGACGCCCATCGGCCGCCCCGAATTCCTGCGTCAGGGTGTGCTCACCAGCCTCCTGCGCCTCAAGCAGGAGCAGATCGATCTCTGGCAGTTGCACCGCATCGATCCCAAGGTCCCGCGCGACGAGCAGTTCGACACCATCGCGGGCTTCCTCAAGGAGGGCCTTATCCGCCACGCCGGGCTGTCAGAAGTCACCGTCGAAGAGATCGAGGCGGCGCAGAAGCACTTCAAGGTGGCTTCGGTGCAGAACCGCTACCACACCGGGGATCGCGCCAGCGAGGCGGTCCTCGACCATTGCGAGAAGCACAACATCGCCTTCATTCCGTGGCGTCCCATCGCTCACGGCAAGATCGGCGGCGAGCTCTATGAGAAGCTGGGCAAGACCTACAATGCCACGCCCAGCCAGCTGGCGCTGGCCTGGCTGCTGAAGCGTTCGCCGGTCATGCTGCCGATCCCGGGCACCGGCAAGGTCAAGCACCTTGAGGAAAATACCGCCGCGGCAGCCATCCAGCTGTCCGATGAGGACTTCGCGGCTCTGAGCAAATAGTCGCCAGATCCGAAGCAGTCTGACCAGCACACCGGGGGCTGCGCCAAGATGGCGCGGCCCTGACTGTCATGGCAGTCGGCCAGTGCCGATCAGGCGGCCTTTTCGGCCAGTACCATGTAATTGACCCCGGTATCCCGGCTGCGGCGCCATTCGTCGGCCAGCGGATGGAAGACAACGCCGGTCTTCTCAACGACTGACAGGCCGTTGCGGCTGACGAGGGCCGAAATCTCTTCGGGCGTCAGGAACTTGGCATAGTCGTGCGTGCCCTTGGGTAGCCAGCGCAGCACCTGTTCGGCGCCGACGATGGCAAAGGCATAGGCGCGCAACGTACGGTTGATGCTGGCGGTGAACAGCAGCCCGCCGGGGGCCACGAGCTCGGCGCAGCTCTTCATGTAGAGCGGGACATTGTCGACGTGCTCGACCACTTCCATGTTGAGCACGATATCGAACGTCTCGCCGGTCTCGGCCAGCGCCTCGGCGGTGGTCGCCCGGTAGTCGATCTTCAGGCCTGACTGGTCGGCGTGCAAGCTGGCGATGGCAATGTTGCGCTCGGCTGCGTCAGCCCCGACGACGCTGGCCCCCAGGCGTGTCAGCGGTTCGCTGAGCAGTCCGCCGCCGCAGCCGATATCGAGGATGCGCAGGCCTTCCAGTGGCCGGCGCTTGCTGGCGTCCCGACCAAAATGAGCGATCGCCCTGTCCCGGATATAGCCGAGCCGGACCGGGTTGAACTTGTGCAGGGGTCTGAACTTGCCCTTAGGGTCCCACCACTCCTCGGCCATTGCCGTGAACTTGGCGACTTCCTCGGGGTTGATCGTGGTTGCTGGCATCGCGGCCTCCTTGCCCGTCTCAGGTGAGCGCTGCAGGGCGTCGAGTCAAGCCTCAGACCTTCGGTTCCGAGCCGTGAAACAGCCGCCATCGCCAGTGCCCGCCGTCACGCTGCAGCACGCCGCTGAGCCTGTAGGGCCGGCGGACTGTTACCGTTTCCGAGCGGGCGACCGCATGCCCCTCGGCGAATAGCCAGCCGATGCTGTCCCGGGCCGACAGGTCAATCCCGTCCCACTCCCAGGTATAGGCGGCGGGAAGGGCGAAAATGGCCGCGAAGAAGGGCTCGAGTTCGGCACGGCCGCGCGCAATTTCGCCGGGTTCGGAGCCGACCAGCACACCGTTCTCGGCGAATTCATCCACGATGGCGAGGTCGCGGGTCAGCATCAGCTGGCCGAGACGCTGGAGGGCGGCGCGTAAACCCGCAGGTTTAACCTGTTCCATGCCGTGTCAGACCCGCCATCCATGTTGCCAGCACAGGCGTCTTGTGGCATGTCCCGCGCGAAACGCAAACGCCAATGCGCCGGGCATTCTCCGGCGGTCTCCCAAGGACATTCTGTGGCCCGCATCGTGATGAAGTTTGGCGGCACGTCCGTCGCCAGTGTGGAACGCATCCGCCAGGCGGCGCGCCATGTGCAGCGCGAAGCCCAGGCCGGCAACCAGGTCATCGTCGTGGTTTCGGCCATGTCGGGCAAGACCAACGAGCTGGTGGGCTGGGTCAACGAGGCCTCGAAACTGCATGATGCCCGCGAATATGACGCCGTGGTGGCATCGGGCGAGCAGGTCACGGCCGGGCTGATGGCCGTGGTGCTGAGCGAACTGGGCGTGCCGTCGCGTTCGTTCCAGGGCTGGCAGGTGCCGATCAATACCGATGACGCCCATGGCGCGGCGCGGATTGTGTCGATCGACCCTACCGAGCTCGAAAAGCGCATGCATGAAGGCGTCGTGCCGGTCGTTACCGGCTTCCAGGGTGTGGCGCCATCCGGCCGGGTGACGACGCTCGGGCGGGGCGGTTCGGACACCTCGGCGGTGGCTGTGGCGGCCGCGGTCAAGGCCGACCGCTGCGATATCTATACCGATGTCGACGGGGTCTACACGACGGATCCACGGATTACCCCGAAGGCCCGGCGCCTGACCAAGATCTCGTTCGAAGAGATGCTGGAGATGGCGTCGCTTGGCGCCAAGGTGCTGATGATCCGGTCGGTCGAAATGGCCATGGCCCACAAGGTCCGGCTCACAGTCCGTTCCACTTTTGATGATCCGGAGGCGCCGCAGGTGGCGCCCGACGGGACCCCCGGCGTGCCTGGTACGCTTGTTTGCGATGAGGATGAGATCATGGAACAGCAGATAGTTTCGGGCGTCACGCTGGCGCGGGCCGAATCCAAGATTACGCTGCGGGACGTCAAGGATCGCCCCGGCGTCGCGGCGGCAGTGTTCGGCACCCTGTCGGACGAGTCCATCGTCGTCGACATGATCGTCCAGAATGTTTCCGAGGACGGGTCGACCACCGATATCACCTTCACCGTGCCGGATGCCGAGCATGACAAGGCGGTGAGCGCCCTCAAGGCCGCGGCCGCTGCCGATCGTTTCGAATACCGGCTGCTGACCAGCGCCAAGGGCGGCGCGAAGGTATCGGTCGTGGGCGTCGGAATGCGCAATCACGCCGGCGTTGCGGCATCGATGTTCAAGGCACTTGCCGACAAGTCGATCAATATCCAGCTGATTACAACTTCGGAAATCAAGACCTCGGTACTCATTGATGATGAATATGCCGAGCTTGCGGTTCGGGCCCTGCATACGTATTACGGGTTGGACAAGGAAGACGCCTGACGCCAAGAGCCCAGCTCGCTGACGACAGGCCCCCAGGGGCGGCCTGTCCGCCAGGCGGAGGATATGGCGACAGCGATCGGCGGCGGTCCGCGCGTGCTCTTGCGGCAATTGCGCGAAACTATGGCGGAGCCTCTGGCTGCGCAGGATCGCCTCAACAAGATTGTCGGTCTGATTGCCGAGAACATGCGGGCCGATGTCTGCTCGTTCTACGTGCTGCGCGACGATGGTGCCCTCGAGCTCTTTGCCAACCGCGGGTTCAATCCCGAGGCCGTGCACATGACCACGCTGCGGCTGGGCGAGGGCCTTGTGGGCCTGATTGCGGCCGAGGCCGAAGCGCTCAGTCTCGAGAGCGCGCCCTCCCATCCCGCCTTTGCCTATCGCCCGGAAACCGGCGAAGACGCCTATAACGCCTTTCTTGGCGTGCCGGTGCTGCGTGCCGGCCAGACGCTGGGCGTCCTTGTCGTGCAGAACGCCGCGCGGCGGGTCTATGGCGAGGACGAGACCGAAGCCATGCTGACCACGGCGACCATCCTCGCCGAAATGATCGCCACGTCGGATTTCGACGCGCTGATCAAGCCGGGGCAGGATATCGACCTGCGGCGGCCGCGGACGTTCATCGGCACCGGCTTTACCGACGGCATCGCGCTCGGCCAGGTGGTGCTGCACGATCCGCGCGTCGTGGTGACCAATTTCATCGCCGAAGATACCGATATCGAGCAGCACCGGCTGACGGCGGCGCTCGACAAGATGCGGATCTCGATCGACGCCATGCTCAGTCACGGCGACATGCAGCCGATGACCGATCATCGGGAAATTCTCGAGAGCTACCGGATGTTCGCGCATGATCGCGGCTGGGTCGACCGGCTGCGCGAGGCGATCGACAACGGTCTGACGGCCGAAGCGGCGGTCGAGCGGGTGCAGAACGATACCCGGGCGCGGATGATGCGGTCGACCGACCCCTACATCAAGGACCGGCTGCACGACCTCGACGATCTGGCCAACCGGCTGCTGCGGTCGCTGACCGGCGACGGGCGCGCCATCGGCGCCAAGGAACTGCCCGAAAACGCGATCCTGATTGCGCGCAACATGGGGCCGGCGGAACTGCTCGAATATGACCGGACGCGTCTGCGCGCCATCGTACTCGAAGAGGGCGGCTCGACGGCGCATGTAGCGATCATCGCCAAGTCGCTGGGCATGGTGGCCGTCGGCCAGGCTGAAAACATCGTGTCACTGGCCGAGGCCGGCGACGACATCATCGTCGACGGTCCTGCCGGCACGGTCTTCCTGCGCCCCACCCACGATGTCGAGCAGACCTATATCGACAAGGTCCGGGTCTCGGCCAAGCGCCGCGCGCACTATCTGGAGCTGCGAGACAAGCCGTCGACCACGCGCGACGGCATCGAGATCACGCTGCTGCACAACTCGGGCCTCGTCGCCGACCTGCCGATGCTCAACGACACGGGAGCGGCGGGCGTCGGTCTGTTCCGCACAGAACTGCAGTTCATGATCGCCTCCAAGCTGCCGCGGCTCAATGAGCAGGTGGAGCTCTATTCCGAGGCGATCCGGCTGGCCGAGGGACGGCCCATCGTCTTCCGCCTGCTCGATATCGGTGGCGACAAGGTCATCCCCTACCTGCGGGCCGAAGTCGAGGAGAACCCGGCCATGGGGTTCCGCTCGCTGCGGCTGGCCCTCGACCGGCCGGGGCTGCTGCGCATCCAGATTCGGGCCCTGCTGCAGGCCGCCAATGGCGGGCCGATGAAGATACTGGTGCCCATGGTCACCGACGCCTGGGAGTTCCGCAAGACCCGGCAGGTGGTCAATCGCGAGCTCGAACGCATGGTCCGGGAGGGGCGGCCGCTGCCGTCCAAGCTGGAAGTGGGGGCGATGATCGAGGTACCGTCGCTGCTTTGGGAGCTCGACCAGATCCTTCCCGAGGCCGATTTCGTCTCCATCGGGTCGAACGACCTCGTGATGTTCATGACCGCCGCCGACCGCGCCAATTCGCGCGTCGCCAAGGCCTATGATCCGATCGCCCTGCCGCGCCTGCGGGCTTTGCGCCATATCGTCGACTCGGCGCGGCGCTACGGCGTGCCGCTGACCATGTGCGGTGAACTGGCCGGAAAGACCGTCGAGGCGCTGGCGCTGATGTCGATTGGCATGACGCGGCTGTCGATGGGGCCGCCGTCCGTCGGTCCGATCAAGGAAATGATCCTCGGGCTCGAACTCGAGCCCATCCGCAAATCCGTTGCCTCAGCCCTGCTCGAAGGCTCGAGCGGCGTCGGTATCCGCGAGCTGCTGCTCGACTGGGCCGAGCGGCAGTCGCTTATCATTTAGGTTCTCCATGCCCGCACTCCCCCAGGACAAGCTCGCCGCTCTGGAAAAGCGCTTCGAATCCGTCGAGGCCGCCCTGTCGTCCGGTCCCTCGGCCGACGAATTCGTGCGCCTGTCCAAGGAATATGCCGAGCTCGAGCCGGTCGTCCGGCCGATCATCGCCTACCGCAAGCTGTCCTCCGATCTCGAATCGGCCGAAAAACTGATCGATTCCGGCGACAAGGAAATGGCCGAGATGGCCGAAGCCGAGATCGAAGAGCTGAGGCCCAGGCTCGAGCAGATGGAATCCGAGATTCAGATCCTGCTGCTGCCGAAGGACGCAGCGGATGAGAAGAGTGTCATCCTGGAGGTGCGGGGCGGTACCGGCGGCGACGAGGCCGCCTTGTTCGCCGGCGATCTGCTGCGCATGTACCAGCGCTACGCCGATCTGAATGGCTGGAAGTTCAGCCTGATGGAAGAAAGTCCCGGCGAAATGGGGGGCTACAAGGAAGTGGTCGCCAATATCTCGGGGAAGGGCGTCTACGCCAAGATGAAGTTCGAATCGGGCGTGCACCGGGTGCAGCGTGTGCCGGCCACCGAGTCGCAGGGTCGGATCCACACCTCTGCTGCCACCGTTGCGGTGCTGCCCGAGGTCGAGGATATCGATATCGACATCAAGCCCGAAGATATCCGGATCGATACCATGCGGTCGTCCGGTGCCGGTGGGCAGCACGTCAACACGACCGATTCGGCGGTGCGCATCACCCATATCCCCACCGGTATCGTCGTCACCTCGAGCCAGAAATCGCAGCACCAGAACCGCGCGACTGCCATGAAGGTGCTGCAGGCGCGGCTGTTCGAGGAACAGCGTCATGCCCGCGACTCGGCCCGTTCGGAGGCGCGCAAGGAGCAGGTGGGCTCGGGTGACCGCTCCGAACGCATCCGGACCTACAATTTCCCGCAGGGACGGGTCACTGACCACCGGATCAACCTGACGCTCTACAAGCTCGACAAGGTGATCGCCGGCGAGGCACTGGATGAGCTGATCTCGGCTCTGACGACCGAACACCAGGCCGCCCTGCTGGCCGAAATGGGGAGCGCGCCCTGAGCCGGCCGCTCATCGGCGAGGCCTGGCGGGGGGTCCGCGACCTCTTTCGTCGTGCCGGCATCGATACCCCGGAACTCGACGCCCGAATCCTCGCAGAAGTGGCGTTCAAGCTTGATCGCCTGGCGCTGGTGACGCGCGAGCGCGAGCCGGCGCCGCCCGAGGGACTCAAGGCCCTTGAGATCATGGGCGCCCGCCGGCTGCGGGGCGAGCCGGTCGTCCGTATCCTGGGCGAGAAGGAATTCTACGGCCTCTCGTTCCAGCTCAGCGACGCCACCCTGATCCCGCGGCCGGAAACCGAAATGCTGGTGGTGCGGGGGCTTGAGATCCTCGAGGGTCGCCATCACAAGCGTATCCTCGATCTGGGTACCGGCACCGGTTGCGTGGCAATCTCGCTCTTGACCGAGAGCCCGTCGGCGCACGCGGTTGCAGTTGATCTCTCGCCCGAGGCCATCGCCACGGCGCAGGCCAATGCCGACCGGCTCGGTGTCGACAGGCGGCTCGCCTTGCGGAAAGGCTCATGGTTCGGTCCGCTGCAGCGCGGTGAGGTGTTCGATCTGATTGTCTCGAACCCGCCCTATATTTCCAGCTCCGAAATCGGCGGTCTGGCGCGGGAAGTACGCGACCACGATCCGCGGCTGGCGCTGGATGGCGGCACGGACGGGCTCGATGCCTATCGCGCCATCCTGGCGGACGCGGTGCAATGGCTCAAGCCAGACGGCGCCGTGCTCTGCGAAATCGGCGCCACGCAAGGGCTTGCCGTCAAGTCGCTGTTCTTTCAGGCCGGGTTGCGCGATGTCACCGTCTTTCAGGACCTCGCAGGGCTTGATCGGGTCGTGGAAGGCCATCATATCTAGCAGCGAAACGGTGCTTCACAGGGCAATTCTGTATTTTCTGCTTGGAGATCGGGGCCGAAGCGGTTAGTTTCCCCATGCTGTCAACAGCGCAGGATTGCGCTTGAGGCGATGGCCACCCGTTCATTGGAAGCTGCGTTTGGCAGCTAGGTGCATCCGGACAAGGACCCGGTCTGCCTTGATGAGCCGCAAGTGGCTTAACCGCACAGCAACAAGATTCCGTTTTGCCGCAGCCCCCGGGCGCCTCGCACAGAGACAGACCCGGATCAGGCAAGACGAACCTCGAAACGACCCGTTCCGCCGCACCATTTGCCCAGGAACGTGAGGTCGGGTGTGCCGATGGCAAAGCCATCGCTGTTTCTGTCCAAGGCTTTGATACGAAACGATGAGACCAAACCAGAATAGCAACAAGAACCGTTCGCGCGGCCGTAACAACAATGGCGGACGCAAGCATATCAATCCGCTGTCGCGCAATTTCGAGAGCAACGGTCCTGATGTGAAGGTGCGCGGCAATGCCGCCCATATCGCAGAAAAATACCTGCAACTGGCCCGTGACGCGCAGTCGTCCGGCGACTCGGTGATGGCGGAGAACTATCTCCAGCATGCCGAGCACTACTTCCGGATCGTTGCCGCGGCGCAGCCGCAGCAGAGTGGACAGCGCGATGGGCAGACGACGGAAACCGAAGACTTCGACGACGATTTCCCGCCGATGAACGATCGTTTCGCGAGCCCCGAGCCGCGTCAGCCAGCCCAGCAGTCGCAGCCAAACGAGCAATCCTCGCAGCAGCCGCAGCAACAGCAGCCGGCCACGCCGGATGCCGGCAACGGCGAGACGGTCGTCATTCAGGCGGTTCCCGCCGAGGATGCCGAAGCGCAGCCGCAAGGCGAGGGCGAAGGTCGTCGTCGCGAGCGCCGTCCGCGTCGCCGGACACGCGCCAGTGCCGAAGGCGGCAGCCCCAGCGAGGGCGGCGCCGATCCCGGGGCTTCACCACAGCCCGACATCGGTCTGCCGGCCTTCCTGACAGCCGGTGGCACAGCTGCCGAATAGATTAAAAGACCGGGCCCAGCGCCCGGTCTTTTCGTTTCTGAATCCTCTCCTATATCTCTGGTGTGACGGGGTAGCGCCGCCGAGCGGGCATCCGGTCTTTGATCTGCGTCAGGACATCGGGTCCTGTTCGGGTCGACACTTCAGGCGTTGGTCTCCGTGCCGTTTCCGGGCGAGGCAGCGTGCAGAGAGGAGAATTGAATGAATATCGAGAAATACACCGAACGCTCGCGGGGGTTTATCCAGAGCGCACAGACCTTGGCTCTGGGCCGGGGGCATCAGCAGTTCACGCCGCTGCACCTGCTCAAGGTCCTGCTTGAGGACGAGGAAGGGCTGGCCTCGACGCTGATCCAGACGGCTGGCGGCAACGCCAAGCTGGCACTGAGCGAGACCGAAGCGGCCCTCAAGAAAATTCCATCCGTATCCGGCGACGGTTCACAGCTCTACCTCAGCCGGGAACTGGCGCGCGTCTTCGAGACTGCCGAGAGCGCGGCGCAGAAGGCCGGCGACTCGTTCGTCGCGGCTGAATATCTGCTGCTGGCGCTGTCGATTGAAAAGGATGTCGACGCTGGCAAGATCCTGTCGATGGCCGGTGTGACCCCGCAGGCGCTCAAGGATGCGATTGCCGCGGTGCGCAAGGGCCGTACGGCCGATTCGGCATCGGCAGAGCAGGGCTACGATGCTCTCAAGAAATACGCCATGGACCTGACCGAGCGGGCCCGTCAGGGCAAGCTCGACCCGGTGATCGGCCGCGACGAGGAGATTCGTCGCGCCATCCAGGTGCTCAGCCGCCGCACCAAGAACAATCCGGTGCTGATCGGCGAACCCGGTGTCGGCAAGACCGCCATCGCGGAAGGCCTGGCACTGCGCATCGTCAATGGCGATGTGCCCGAGTCGCTGAAGAAAAAGTCGCTGATGTCGCTCGACATGGGTGCGCTGATCGCCGGCGCGAAATATCGCGGCGAGTTCGAGGAACGGCTGAAAGCCGTCCTCAGCGAGATCGACGCGGCCGAAGGACAGATCATCCTGTTCATCGACGAGATGCACACGCTGGTCGGTGCCGGCAAGTCCGATGGCGCAATGGATGCGTCGAACCTGCTCAAGCCGGCCTTGGCGCGCGGCACGCTGCATTGCGTTGGCGCGACCACGCTCGACGAATACCGGAAATATATCGAGAAGGACGCGGCACTCGCCCGTCGCTTCCAGCCGGTCTTTGTCGACGAGCCGACGGTTGAAGACACCATCTCGATCCTGCGCGGTCTCAAGGAAAAGTACGAGCTGCACCACGGTGTGCGGATCTCGGACTCGGCTCTGGTTTCGGCGGCAACGTTATCGAATCGGTACATCACCGACCGTTTCCTGCCCGACAAGGCCATCGATCTGATGGACGAGGCGGCGGCGCGGCTGCGCATGGCGGTGGATTCCAAACCCGAAGAGCTCGACGAACTCGATCGCCGCATCCTGCAGCTCAAGATCGAACGCGAGGCGCTCAAGAAGGAATCGGACGATGCCTCCAAGACCCGGCTCGGCCGGCTTGAGGCCGATCTTGCCGATCTGGAAGAGCAGGCGGATGGACTCTCGGCTCGGTGGCAGGCGGAAAAGGCCCGCCTGCAGGGTGGTCAGAAGATCAAGGAAGAGCTCGACAAAGCCCGGACCGAGCTTGAGCTTGCACAACGGCAGGGCAATCTCGCCCGCGCCGGTGAGCTGGCCTATGGCATCATCCCCGAGCTCGAGCGTCAGCAGACGACTGCCGAGGGATCGGACGGCCAGCCGGACAATCCGATGGTCGAGGAGGTCGTGCAGCCGACGCATATCGCGCAGGTGGTCAGCCGCTGGACCGGCATCCCGGTCGATCGCATGCTCGAAGGCGAACGCGAGAAGCTGGTGGCCATGGAAGGCGAGCTGAGCAAGCGGGTCATTGGCCAGTCCGAGGCCGTTGAGTCGCTCGCGAGGGCCGTCAGGCGGTCGCGTGCCGGCCTCCAGGATCCCAACCGGCCCATCGGCTCGTTCATGTTCCTCGGGCCCACCGGCGTCGGCAAGACCGAGCTGACCAAGGCGCTTGCCGAGTTCCTGTTCGACGACGAGCACGCGATGGTACGTATCGATATGTCGGAATTCATGGAGAAGCACTCCGTGGCCCGGCTGATCGGCGCGCCTCCCGGCTATGTCGGCTATGACGAAGGCGGCGTGCTGACCGAAGCGGTGCGGCGCCGGCCGTATCAGGTGATTCTCTTTGACGAGATCGAAAAGGCTCACCCGGACGTCTTCAACGTCCTGCTGCAGGTGCTTGACGACGGGCGGCTGACGGACGGGCAGGGGCGGACGGTCGATTTCCGCAATACGGTCATCATCATGACCTCGAACCTGGGGTCGTCCTACCTGGTCGAACTCAAGGAAGGCGAGCCCGTCGAACTGGTGCGCGGCCGGGTGCTTGATGCCGTCAAGGCAGCGTTCCGGCCGGAGTTCATCAATCGTATCGATGACATCCTGCTGTTCCATCGCCTGGAGCGCAAGCACATGGGTGCCATCGTCGATATCCAGATGGGCCGGCTCAAGCAGCTGCTGGCCGACCGGGACATCGCGCTCGAACTCACTCCCGCGGCGCGCGACTGGCTCGCCAATGAGGGCTACGATCCTGCCTACGGAGCCCGGCCGCTCAAGCGCGTCATCCAGCGCGCGGTGCAGGACCAGCTCGCCGAGGAGATCCTCTCGGGCAGTGTTGTCGACGGCACCTCGGTGGTGGTGGATGCCGGCGAGGCCGGACTGGTTGTCCGGCCGGCTGGCGAAAGCACTGGCATCGACGCCGCGGCCTGATCCATGCCGCAACAGCACAACAGGGGCCGGTCCGTGGACCGGCCCTTTTTCTTGCACAGCGCCTCGGGATCAGATAGAACAAACGAGGAACAAACAGGAGGGCGCAGATGACCAGCTACAAGGTCGACTATTTCGAACTGCCGACACGTGGCACGGAGATCAGCGAGAACTTCTTCCGCAAGGCCTTCGGATGGGACAGCAAGTCCTACGGTCCTGGCTACAGCGAACTGGTCGATACGGGGCTGTCGGGGGTGCTTGGCGGCCTCAGCGCTGACGCCGGCGAAAGTCCGTCAGGCGTCCTCGTCGGCATCCGCACCGACGATATCGCTGCGGCAGAGAAGGCCATCGTGGATGCGGGCGGCACAATCACCAGGGCTGTCTACGACTATCCGGGCGGGCAGCGTTTCTTCTTTCGCGAGCCTGGCGGCTCGGAAATGCTGGTCTATTGCCCGGCGGAGTAGATGGTTACTGCACGGAAGCGACGGTGATCGGTGCGGCTTCGCGCTGCATCAGATCGCGGATCTGCGAAATGGTCTGCTTGAAGGCCTGATCGTACTGCGCCGGCAGGGACTTGTCGCGCGGCAGCTTGACGCTCAGCGGGTCAACCACACGGCCGTTGACCTTGATCTCGAAGTGCAGGTGGTTGCCGGTCGAATTGCCGGTCGATCCGACATAGCCGATGATCTGGCCCTGGCGGACCCGCATGCCCGCCTTGATGTCGGCGAAACGGCTCATGTGCCCGTAGCCGGTCTCGAAACCGTTGACGTGCTGGATCTCGACCTTCTTGCCGTAGCCCGACACCCAGCCGACGCGCTCGACGATACCATCGCCCGACGCGTAGATCGGTGTGCCGCGCGGGGCGGCAAGGTCAACGCCGTTATGCAGCCGCTTGGTGCGGAAGATCGGGTGGATACGGTAACCGAAGCGGCTGGACAGCCGGCCCCCGCCCTGCACCGGTCGGCGGGTCAGGAACCGCTTGCCGGTTTCGCCCGAGGGGTCGAAATAGTCGATGGTGCCGTCGTCGGTCCGGAAGCGATAGAGTTCACGCAGGCTGTTGCCGAGCTTGAGCGCCACATAGAGCAATTCCTGCCGGCCCTTGGCGTCCTTCTGCGTCTCCAGAATCTCGATCGAGTCGCCGGCGCTGATCTTTTTGGTCAGATCGACGTCATAGGCGAACATGGCGACGATGCGCTCGGTCGTCTTGTCGTCGATGTTGTGCTTGCGCGCCGTCTCCCAGACCGAACGATAGACGGTCGGCAGGGCGGCAACGTCGGTCGATTCGACGTCTTCCTCGGGGAAGGTGGTTTCCGTGGGCGCGAGACCGAGCACATAGGAGCCGCGATCGGTCAGCGCCGCAGTCGCTGCATGCTGCGGCTCGCCGGCCTGATCGGGGAA